>NZ_JBYTAP010000001.1:1010978-1245917 GCF_058788335.1 Rhodococcus sp. FW305-130
ACGACGACTGAGCCCACGACGACGACTGAGCCCACGACGACGACTGAGCCCACGACGACGACTGAGCCCACGACGACTGAGCCGACCACGACGACTGAGCCCACGACGACTGAGCCGACCACGACGGCTGAGCCCACGACGACTGAGCCCACGACGACGGCTGAGCCCACGACAACTGAGGCCTCGACCAACCCTTCGGCGTCGCAACGTCCGAGCAGCAGCGCTTCCCCTGCGACCAACGCAACTTCGCAGACTGAGAGTTCATCTAGCGAAGCAGCCTCCGAGACGACGCAGTCCCCTTCCGAGTCGCAGTCGAGTTCCGAGCCATCCTCGGAGGCCGCGGTTCCGCCGGTTGGACCGTCTGATCCGCAGGGGCCGTCAGCGGGCGGCGGAGCACCTGCACCCTCTGCCGGTGGACCGGCGAACGCTGCGCCGGGCGCAGTCGCAGCACCGTCCGCGCCCGAGGTTCTGGCCGCACCGGCTCCCGTAGCTCCCCAGGTACCGTCGAACGCTCCGAACGTCGCGAGTCCCAGTGAGAACCCGCAGGCATTCCCGACGGCGTTCACTCAAGGCCTTCCGCCGATTCTCAACGCTGCCGCCGTCGCCGGCGGTGTGGGCGGAATGGCAGTCGTAGCGGCCGGTGCGGGAGCAATGACTTTCCGCGGAGCATCGTTGCAGAAGGCACGTTTGGCTGCCGCACGTGCCGAATTCCTGGCACCCGGATCACAGGGAGGTGCGTGAGTCGTGCCGGACAGACGTTCACATCGCCGCGTTCTGGCCGCGGTGGATGCCGTATGTGACGCAGCAGCGTCGTCGGAGGCTGTGTCACTGCTTACGGTGGTGCAGACAGTCGCCCGAGAGCGCGGGCGCCCGATCGAGATCGATCTGGAAACCCCTCTCGCCACCGGAGTGTGCGGTCAGCGCCGGGCCTACGACGACCACGACGTCATCGTTTTGGCTCCCGGGCTACCCAATGTCGAGCGAACTCTGGCACATGAGTTGGGGCACATAGTGTTTCGGCACGAGGGTGCCGAGATCGCCGAGGCGACGCTCGAGGTCAGTGACGATTTGATCGCCTACATGTTGAGTCAACGTTCTCTGCGGCGCAACGAACCCGTGCCGATGGATGACATCGCGGAGTGGGAAGCCGAGACGTTCGCGTCGATGTTGATCATGCGTCTGCGAACGATGAGTGGCCGTGGGACACCGCTGTCGGTGTTGCGGTACGACGAGGCGATCGGATGATCTTTTGGGCTGTGGCCCTTCTCGTCTGGGTTGCAGCCGGCGCGAGACTGGGTCGAGTTGTCGCGCGCACCGCGACGCCGTTGCGAATGTCGATGGTCTTCGCCGGCTTCTCGGTCGCATTGTCGTCGACGGTCATGGTGCCTGCGGTGTGGGACATCGTCGATCGTATTGCGCCGGAGCAACATGCCGCAGCGATGATCGTCATCGTCTTGTGGACCGCGTTGTCCGCGGCCAGCGCAGTCGGCGCCGTGTCTGCCTGGCCGGTGATGTCGCGTCCAGCCATGCGCGGTCTCGCCACGGTGCTGTACTCGGTGGGGCTGCTGGTGGCGATCGCGGTTTTCTTCGGATACCCAGCGCCGGCTCTGATCTTTATCATCGTCGCTCTGTCCCTTGTCATTTCGACGGGGCTACGGCACGTTGCCTGGGCGCCGTTGGGGCGCGGAATCGCATTGATCGTGACAGGTTCGTCGGTCTTGCTTGTCGTGGTCGTCGTGATGCTGGTCGAATCGATCGGTGGCACCAGCGCACTCGAATCGGATATCTGGACGGGCGCAGGGGTGTGGTTCATCGCTGCCTCGAGTGTTCTGATAGCGCTGGGCATCACGTGGGTGCTTCTCGAGACGTGGTTGCGCGCACGACGAGACTTGTATCGCCTACGGCGGATGCATGCGCTTCTGGTGAAGCGATTCCCCGAGGTTGTCGACGCGGACAGTGCCGGAAGTACGTCAGTACTCCGGGCATCGGACATGATCGCCCAGATCATGGATGCGATGTACATACAGTCCGGCGCCGGGATGTTCGACGTCGGTGGTCAGGAACCGCCCCGGGCAGTTACCGCCCATGCAGGAATACTTGCGGGGTGGATCGCGGATCCATTGGCCTCGGATGTGTTGGACACCAGATGGATTGCGCCACCTGAGAAGATGTCGGCGCGCCGATGGGTGTTGTTGTTGGCGAAGGAACTCGATGAAACGACAAAAGTAGGTCGACGATCGTAGTCGACCTACTCCATGTCAATTCAGTGCTTCAGCACATTCGCATCAGCGTGACGCGTCGGGCGGAACCTCTGGCAAACCCTCACTCGCGCGGAGCTTTTCAGCCATCGTGGTGAGCAGATTCTGCGATTCTTCCGACAGGTCGAATGCGCGGCTCGAGAGGCGGCGAAGGCCGTAACCTTGGAGCTGCGAGAGCAGTTCGAGGTCGTGATCGATCTTGGCAGCGTAGATGTCGTTGAAGAAGTAGTCGGGCTTCACCTTGAAGAACCGGGCGAACGCAGCGACTGTCTCGTCCGAGGGGTTGGTGCGCTGTCCCGAGCGGAGCTGCGAGATGTACGGCTTGGAGATCTGATGGCCGTCTTCGATGAGCGCTGCCGCAACCTCGGCGTTGGTGTGGGGTTTGCGCCCCGGAGGATGAACACTGTCGAACAGTTTGTTCAATCGTTCTGCAAAGTCAGCCATTGTGAACCGCCCCGTAATCCTCTCTAGCTAGCAATTGTCCGTTCAGTGAATCCTACGGTATCACGCGGATAACCGATCGGTAGCTCACCGTAGTCTGTTTAGTGGACCAGTTGTCAAATGTGTCCGAGATTCGTTTCGTTCGGCCATTGAGTGCTCAGCTATGTCTCAGCGCACATTGAGTATCGGCCGCACGAAGATTGTGCAGCTACGGTCGCGCTATTCGAACCTTCCATTACTTGGTTAATGTGCCCAGTATCAAACCTTTTACCCGTTTTGGCGATATTAGCTAAGCGTTAGCCTGGTTTTTCATATGTGTTCCGAAAGGAAAACCGCAGTTCAGTGACGGTGTGGAGTGATGCGGTTGCAATTATGGCGACTGTTCGCGATGTTGCTCGAATCACTTCGGGGTTGAACCTTGAACGGTTTGCCGGAATGCAATCTGCGCTAGCTAAACCCCCTGCGTAGGTGCAGAATTGTGATATGAAACACACGATGAGCGATGACGAACTGCGCCGCGCGATCCGTGAAATCCAGGATCGAGCCCACGACGCACGCAAGCGTGGGGACGATGTAGCGGCGGAAGAACTCGACCGTACGGTCAGGGGCTATCAAGAGCAGATGGCTCAGCGTCTGTAGCTGTCGGTGGGTTCGGCGGCTGCCGCCGAGGTCGTGGGTTCTGGCATGCTCACGGCCGCAATGCGTGTTTCGGGGCGGCCGCACAACGCGTGCGTAGACTTTCCCGCATGTCCACAGTACGAGTGCGGGGGAGTGTCGATCCATGTCAGTAAGGTCGCTCGAGGGTAAGAAATGCCTGATCACCGGCGCTGGTAGTGGGATAGGACGCGCAACTGCACTGCGGGTATCCGAGGCCGGAGCCGAATTGTTTCTCACTGATATCAACGACCGTGGATTGCAAGAGACTGCCGCAATGGTTGGTGCCGGAGGCGGCACGGTCAGTTTGGCCAAGGCACTCGATATCTCGGATTACGACGAGGTTGTGAAATTCGGTACCGAGATTCACACTCAATTCTCTCCGATGGATGTCGTCATGAATATCGCCGGCATTTCAGCGTGGGGAACTATCGAGAACCTCGAGCATCGGCACTGGAAGTCGATGGTTGACGTCAACCTGATGGGACCGATCCATGTCATGGAGACGTTCGTTCCGCCCATGATCCGCGCCGGCAAGGGTGGGCACCTGGTCAATGTGTCTTCGGCCGCTGGGCTCTTGGCACTGCCGTGGCATGCCGCTTACAGTGCGAGCAAGTTCGGCCTTCGTGGGGTCTCCGAGGTGCTGCGATTCGATCTGAAGCGGCACGGAATCGGCGTCAGTCTGGTTGTGCCTGGTGGGGTGAAGACGCCTTTGGTGGGAACCGTGGAGATCGCGGGTATCGACCGGGATGACCCGCGGGTCAAAAAGCTCACGCACCGGTTCGAGAAGCGCGCGGTCTCCCCGGAGAAGGTGGCCTCGTGCATTCTGCGGGGAATCGAGAAGAACACGTACCTCGTGTATACGTCCAATGACATTCGATTCGGATACTGGTGGGCCCGCAAATTCGCCCCGCCTTACGAGTTCGTGATGCAAAAAGCGAACGACCAGTTCAGTAAATTGCTCAAGCGATGAGCATTAACTCCGACGGGACTTTTATCTAGTCGAATAGGGACCAAAGTCATGCCGAAGAGTTTTCACTTCGATATCGAATTCAAATATCCGATCGACGACGTGCATCGAACTTTGACAGACCCGAGTTATTGGAAAGTCCGACTCGGAGACCTTTATGCCACCTCGGACATCGAAGTTGGAGACGGATCGATCGAAGTATCCGTGTCCGAGGAAATCGACTCCGCCTCCCTCCCTAACCTGGTCGCCAAGGTTGCGCCGAGTCGACTCGGTCTGACACGGGTCGACCACTGGGGGCCTCTGTCTGGCGGGAAGGCCGCAGGGTCGGTCACCGGGATCGCGCACGGACTGCCGATACGAATCGAGACGACGCTCGACCTCACCGCCGCCGAGTCCTGTACGCGACTGGTCGTCGACGGGACGGCCGAAGTGAAGATGCCGATCATCGGCGGCCAGATCGAGAAGTTGCTGAAGAAGACCGTCGAGGACTTGCTGGGGCGCGATCGGGACGCTGTCGAGTCATTTCTCGCCTGAGTCGGCGCCGAAATCCACCTCCAGAACGCGTGCACCTGGGCCGGCGGCAGCGAGTTGATCGTGAGGGTTTGCGAGGGCGCATCCTTCCAATGAGAGACACCCGCAACCTATGCAACCGGTGAGATTGTCGCGTAGTCGTTCCAGTTGCTCGATGCGGAGATCGAGGTGGCGCCGCCATCCGGTCGACAACCGTTCCCAATCTGCGCGGTTCGGGGTACGGCCTTCAGGAAGTGTGCCGAGGGCTTCCCGGATTTCCGACAGCGGAATGCCGACGCGTTGCGAGATTCTGATGAAGGCGACACGTCGAAGCGTGTCTCGTTGGTATCGACGCTGGTTGCCGCTGGTCCGGCGACTGACGATGAGGCCTTCTCGTTCGTAGAAATGCAGGGCCGAGACGGCGACACCGCTGCGCTCGGAGAGCTGGCCGGGCGTAAGTTCCTTGGCTTTCCACGACGGCATCTCCATGGCGACTACCGGTCCGTCGCCCGGTGGAGGGTGGCGTGGAGATGATGCGTCAGCGGGGTGTCGCCGTGCGCCATCCACAAGTCGTAGGTCAGGGTGTCGCCTTGGACGCGCATGACTCGCCGGACGTCGTGAACCGGTTTTGCGTCGGGCGATGCTGCGAGCGTGAGACGGGTCAAGGCGAGAGTGCCTTCGGAGTCGACGGTGCCGCGATGGATCTCGACAAAACCGGTGGGCTGGCTGACCAGCAGTTCGAGCTCACCACCAGGTGTCGGGCGCAGGTATCCCGATTCCATGTGAAGTGGTCGGCCGTCGGGGAGCCCTCGAGTGCGCGACGAGTAGGTGACAAACGGTTTCGGAGTCGGAGCGAACTCGATCTCCTCGGAGTACTCGAAGTCGTCGATGGTGGGGAAATGTCCGGCTCCAGCGCCGACCCAGCGCCCGGTGAACCTGTCGATTCCGGCGCCGCCCAGCGCCGCCTGATCCGTGCTACTCATTGCGTGGTCCTCTCGCCTGCGTCGGATCAGACGTTACGCGGGAAGATATGGCAGCTGCTCATCCCTGCTGGGTGGGGCCTACGGGATTAGTGTTCACTCATGAACGCTTCTGGCTCCGTCCCCCTCGGTGTCGATTCCGAGGTGGGCCGATTGCGATCGGTCATTCTTCATCGTCCGGGCGACGAGTTGAAACGATTGACTCCGCGCAACAACGACGAGCTGCTCTTCGACGCGTTGCCGTGGGTGGACCGCGCGCAGGAAGAACACGATCAGTTTGCGACCGTCCTTCGTGAGCGCGGCGTCGAGGTACTGCTTTTGTCCGATCTCCTCACCGAGGCGCTCGAGGTCAGTGGCGCAGCGAGGATCCAGGGAATCGCGGCCGCCGTCGACGCACGCAAGATCGGCCACGCGCTCGGGCAACACCTGGCTGCGTACCTGCGAAAGGTAGAGCCGAAGGAGCTGTCGTCGATCCTTACTGCCGGAATGACGTTCGACGAGCTGCCGATCGACGCCGGCTCGACCTCGTTGGTGCGCAGGATGCATCACGGCGGTGACTTCGTGATCGACCCGCTGCCCAACTTGCTCTTCACCCGCGATTCGTCGTTCTGGGTCGGGCCACGGGTCATCATCACGTCCTTGGCGTTGTCAGCGCGAGCTCGCGAATCCTCGATCACGGATCTCGTCTACGCGCATCACCCTCGATTCAAAGGCGTGCGCCGCGCGTACGAGTCGCACACGGCTCCTGTCGAGGGAGGTGACGTGCTGCTTCTCGCGCCGGGGGTGATCGCGATCGGTGTCGGTGAACGTACGTCACCCGCCGGCGCAGAAGCATTGGCGCGTAGCGTGTTCGACGACGGTCTCGCCCACACGGTGTTGGTTGTTCCGATCGAGCAACGCCGAGCGTCTATGCATCTCGACACGGTCTGCACCATGGTCGCGGCCGACGCGGTCGTCATGTATCCGGCCATTCAGGACACATTGGCAGCGTTCACCCTTCGCAAGGAAGACGACGGGGTGAGTATTCGCGGTGCGACGCCGTTCCTCGAAGCGGCAGCCGACGCCATGGGAATCGGAAAACTTCGAGTGATCGACACCGGACTCGACACGGTCACTGCCGAGCGTGAGCAATGGGACGACGGCAACAACACGTTGGCCGTCGAACCGGGCGTCGTCGTCGCTTACGAGCGCAACGTCGAAACGAATGCCAGGCTGGAGGCCTCGGGTATCGAGGTTTTGCGAATCGCGGGTTCCGAACTGGGCTCCGGTCGCGGTGGACCTCGCTGCATGTCCTGCCCGATCGCCCGCGATCCGCTGTGAGCGGTAGACGTCAGAGAATCTCTTCCACTTTGGCTGCCGGACGCGCGAGCACCGTGCCCTTGTCAGTGACGACGAATGGGCGTTCGATCAGAATTGGGTGCTCGATCATCGCGTCGAGGATCTCGGATTCGGAAGCGTCGGCGAGTCCGAGGTCCTTGTACTGCGTTTCGCGCTTGCGAACCGCTTGACTGGGCTCGAGGCCGGCGTCGGCGATGAGTTTTTCCAGCTCGGATCGGGTAGGCGGAGTATCGAGGTACTTGACGATGGTGGGTTCGATGCCGGCTTCCCGGATGAGCCCGAGAACGGTCCGCGAGGTGTTGCACCGTTGATTGTGGAAGATGGTTGCAGATGCCATGTTCGTCATTCTGCCTCTGCGTCCGAACTCGTGGGACAAACAGGGGAACAACGGGCCGCTCCGGAGTGCTGCACTTGAAGTACCGACGTGTGAGGAGAAAACGATGACGGAACATCGAAGTGTGGACGAACGACGCGTGGTCATTGCCGGCGGGCACGGCAAGATCGCGCAGCACCTGACGTACCTGCTGGCAGGACATGGTGATCGGCCGGTAGCGCTGATCCGCAACTCCGCGCACGAGGGTGCGGTCCGCACACTCGGCGCGTTCCCCGTGGTGATCGATCTGGAATCCTCCACGGTCGAGGAAGTTGCGAAGGTACTCGACGGTGCCGACGTCGCGGTCTTCGCCGCGGGCGCCGGACCTGGTAGCTCGATCGAGCGCAAGGACTCCGTCGACCGAGCTGCGGCGGTGCTGTTGGCCGATGCCGCCGAGAAAGCGGGAGTGCGTCGGTTCATTCAGATCAGCGCCATGGGTGCTGGTGACGAAATACCGGAGAACACCGACGAGGTTTTTGCCGCCTACCTGCGGGCGAAGACGGCAGCGGAGGAAGACCTGAAGACAAGGTCTTCGCTGGATTGGACGATTCTTCGGCCAGGCCTTCTGACGGACGACGACCCGACCGGCGAAGTATTGCTTGCGCAGCCGCCCGTCGATCGAGGCTCTGTGCCTCGAGCCGATGTAGCCGCGGTCGTCGAAGCGCTCATCGATGCGCCGTCCAGCGTCGGCAAGACATTGGTTCTGACCTCCGGCCCGCATACGATCCGCGAGGCGATCGAGGGCCTGTGACCGAGAAGATACGACGAGGGTGACGATGAAGATCGCAATCGAACACGATTCCTCCACAGCTCCGTACGACCAACTGCGGCAACAGATTATCGAGCAGGTTCACGGTGGCGGATTGATCGCGGGAACCAAGATCCCGACGGTGCGAGCGTTGGCCTCGGAGCTGGGATTGGCGGCCAACACCGTCGCGAAGGCTTATCGCGCGCTCAGCGATCAGGGCGTCATCGAAACGAGGGGAAAGCAAGGGACATTCATCGCTTCGGGGACCGATCCGGTGCAGGCGCAGGCCGAGCAGGCGGCGACCGCGTTTGCGCATAGGGTCCGCTCGCTCGGGTACTCCGACAGTGAGATCGTCGCCATGGTGGAGTCGGCATTGAGAGGTGCATGACACAAAGTTTAAGTTGACGCTTCAACTTAAAGCTGTCAGTCTTGGCTCATGAATTCGTCGATTGCTCGTGACCTCGGACTCCTCATCGCCCGTGTCGGCCTCGGGATCATCTTCATCGCCCACGGTTGGCAGAAGTTCTTCACCTACAAGATCGCCGGAACGCAGGCCGCGTTCGAAGGGATGGGCGCCCCGCTCCCCAAGATTTCTGCGGTTGTGGCTGCATCCATCGAACTCGGCGGCGGAATCTTGCTCATCGCGGGTCTGTTGACCCCGCTCGTCGGCGCGCTGCTGTTCCTCGACATGGTCGGCGCGTTCTTCATCGTGCACGCGGACAAGGGTGTCTTCATCGACAACGGTGGCTACGAACTTGTCGTCGCACTCGGTGTCGGATCGCTCTTGATCGCTGTGATCGGCGCAGGACGCATCAGCATCGACGGATTGATCGGCAAGGGCAACGGTTGGGTTAAAACCCCAGCTTGATCGGGGTGAGAAGGCGGGTTCAACGGACGTTGAGCCCGCCTTCCGGCTTGCTTTTGGCCCATAAAGTGACGAACGTAGTCATCTATGGTGACGAAATCTGATCGATCCGAACAAGATTCCGGGGCCAACGAAGAGCGCCCGGAGACGGGCTTTACTCGAGTAGGCGTTCGGACCGACTACGTGGTGTTTTCCGTGGCGGCTGCCGCGGTGCTGGCTATTGTCGTGTGGGGCCTCGTAGCTCCCGACAACCTCGATTCGGTAACCGGAAGTGTTCTCGGCTGGTTGGTGACGAACATCGGCTGGCTCTTCGTACTCGCAGCTTCGGCTTTCGTGCTGTTTTCCATCTACCTCGCGGTCAGTCGATTCGGCGACATTCCGCTGGGCAAGGACGGTGAGAAGCCCGAGTTCCGAACCGTCAGCTGGATCGCGATGATGTTCAGCGCCGGCATGGGGATCGGCCTGATGTTCTTCGGTGTCGCGGAACCGCTTGCGCACTACGTGACTCCGCCTCCCGGCACCGACGGTGGCGTCGGAACTGCCATGGCCACCACCATGTTTCACTGGGGTCTTCATCCTTGGGCGATGTATGCCGTTGTGGGCCTTGCCATTGCATACGGGTCGTATCGCCGAGGACGCAAGCAACTGTTCAGTTCGGCCTTCATTCCGTTGCTCGGTCGCAAGGCCGAAGGGCCGATCGGCAAGGTCATCGACATCCTGGCGATCTTTGCCACACTTTTTGGTACCGCAGCATCTTTGGGGCTCGGCGCACTTCAGATCGGCTCCGGTTTCGAGGTAGTCGGCTGGATGGAAGAAGCCGGCGTATTCCTGCTCGTGGCCATCGTTGCGGTGCTGACCCTGGCATTCGTCGCTTCGGCAGTTTCCGGTGTGGCCAAGGGAATTCAGTGGCTCTCCAACATCAACATGGTGCTCGCGCTGATCTTGGCGCTGTTCGTGTTCGTTCTCGGGCCGACCGTGCTGATTCTCAATCTGCTCCCGACGACCATTGGCGCATACGTTTCCGACCTCGCCCAGATGTCCGCCCGCACGGGTGCGTCGTCGAATCCTGAAACGGGCGCGTGGCTTTCGTCGTGGACGATCTTCTACTGGGCATGGTGGGTGTCTTGGACGCCGTTCGTCGGCATGTTCTTGGCACGCATCAGCCGCGGCCGCACGATCCGCCAGTTCATCGTCGGCGTCATCGCCGTTCCCACGACTGTCAGCTTGCTCTGGTTCGCGATCTTCGGCGGCGCGGGCATCGGCGAGGAACGTGACGGAATCGGCTTGTCCGGCCGAGGCTCGGAAGAGGCTCAACTGTTCGGCATGCTCGACAATTTGCCGTTGGCCGGAGTGACGACTGTCCTCGTCATGCTGCTCGTGGCAGTGTTCTTCGTTTCCGGCGCAGACGCTGCGTCGATGGTGATGGGGACGCTCTCGCAGCGCGGAACGCTCGAACCGAGTCGCTGGGTTGTGGTCTTCTGGGGCATGTTGACCGGTGGCGTCGCAGCGCTTCTGCTGTGGACCGGTGGCTCCGAAGCGCTCGACGGCTTGCAGACCATGACGATCATCGCTGCGGCGCCGTTCGTGCTGGTCATGATCGGACTGTGCTTCTCGCTGTACAAGGATCTTTCGCACGACCCGATCATCATTGCGGCGAAGGAGCAGAAACGTGCTCTCCTACGCCCGAGGCGGGGACGTCGCGTCGGTAAGCCGACAGAGTAATCGTGAAGCGAAGGAGGCACCGAACCAGGTTCGGTGCCTCCTTCGTCTGTCCCACTATTTCCAGCTAGGCAGCCACAGATGGTTCTGCCACGATTCCGGCGTGATCGGCATGGCGGTGAGTATCGGCCAGAGGTAGACGAAGTTGGCCACGACCAGACCGATGTACAGACTGACCGCAAGAAGTCCGGTGGTACGACGCTCGACGGACGCGCTCGCCTTGCCCAGAACATCGCCGAGGACCAGCGCAAATCCCATGACCATGAACGGGGCGAGTGCAACTGCGTAGAAGTAGTACATCTGGCGGTCGAGCGTCGCGAACCACGGAAGGTAAGCGGCGCCGTAGCCCGTCAGGACCACGGCGTATCGCCAGTCCCTGCGCACGAACGTCTGCCAGATCGCCCACGCCAACATCGGTAGTGCCAGCCACCACATCGCCGGTGTGCCGATCAGCATCACGGCCTTGACGCAGCTGGCGGCCCCGCAACCGGTGACCTGCTCGCCGTCGGCGTAGTAGTAGAGCATCGGTCGTAGCCCCATCGGCCACGTCCACGGTTTCGACTCCCACGGGTGGTGGTTTCCGGCGGAGTTGGTCAGACCGGCATGGAACTGGAGAACGTTTCCGCTGTAGTACCAGAGTGAACGCAGTGCGGAGGGAATGAAGCTCCACGTGCCGCCCTCACCGATCTCGTTACCGACGGCGTGACGGTCCACGCCGGTCTCGCTGGTGAACCAGGCCCAGTAGCTCGCGAGGTACACACCGAGCGGAATGACCACCAGCGCATACAGAGCCGGACCGATGTCGCGAACTGCGGTGCCGACCCAGGGGCGCTGCACGCGGTATGCGCGGCGCGCTGACAGGTCGAAGGCAACACTGAGCAATCCGAAGAACAGAATGAAGTACATGCCGGACCACTTGGTTCCGCATGCCAGACCGAGCAGGATGCCGGCGCCGAACCGCCACCACCGGAAACCCAGCCGTGGACCCCAGGCGGAATCGCCGATTCGACCTTCCTCGTATACCTTCGCCATTCGTTCGCGGACTTGGTCGCGATCGACCACCAGGCATCCGAGCGCCGCAAGGACGAAGAATGCCAGGAAGATGTCGAGCATCCCGAGGCGTGAGGAGACGAAGGTGACGCCGTCCACGATGAGCAGGATTCCGGCAATCGCCCCGATCAGCGTGGACCGCGTCATGCGGCGGACGATCCGGATGATCAGCAGGACCATCAGCGTCCCGACCAGGGCTGACGAGAATCGCCACCCCCAACCGTTGTAACCGAAGAGTGCTTCGCCGATCGCGATCATCTGCTTACCGATCGGCGGGTGCACCACCAATCCGTAACCGGGATTGTCCTCGATGCCACCGCCGGTCAGAACTTGCCAGCCCTGCGGAACGTAGTGCTTCTCGTCGAATACAGGTGTGCCGGCGTCGGTCGGGTAGGCGAGCATCGTGAAGCGGGTGATCGCCGCGATGGCGGTGATGAAAGCGGTGACGATCCAGCCGCGCAATCTGTCGGTCGGGCCGAAATCAGGATCCGGTACCAGCGGGCCGGGACTACGCACTACCCGATCGCTCGTGGCGGGCGTTGGCCGCTCGTCCGTCTGCACAGTCACCTGGCAATCGTAGGCTGTCAGGTATGACTGGTCGTTTGGTACTCGCCGCAACACCCATGGGAGATGTCGGTGACGCGTCCCCGCGTCTTCGGTCTGCTCTCGCAACCGCCGACGTCGTCGCTGCGGAGGACACACGACGCACCAAGTCTCTGGCGTCCGCGCTCGAGGTAACCATCACCGGGAAGATCGTCAGTTTCTACGACCAGGTCGAGATTTCGCGGCTGCCCGCGTTGGTCGCCGACGTGGCCGAAGGCAAGACCGTCCTGCTGGTCACCGATGCAGGCATGCCGTCGGTCAGTGACCCCGGATATCGCCTCGTTGCCGCCTGCGTAGCCGAGAACCTCGCCGTCACGTGTCTCCCGGGCCCGTCGGCGGTCACGACGGCGCTGGCACTCTCGGGTTTGCCGGTGGAGCGGTTCTGCTTCGACGGATTCCCGCCGCGAAAGCAGGGGCAGCGCAAGACCTGGCTTTCGGCCCTGGCAACCGAGCAGCGAGCGTGTGTGTTCTTCGAAGCACCCCATCGCCTTGCCGACTGCCTCGCAGATGCGGTGGAAGTTCTCGGGCCCGATCGCCGCGCGGCCGTGTGCCGGGAATTGACCAAGACCTACGAGGAAGTGAAGCGCGGCACTCTCGGAGAGTTAGCTACTTGGGCGGCCGAGGGCGTTCGCGGAGAGATCACGGTGGTGCTCGAAGGCGCAGTACTGGTGGCATCTGATCCTGCCGATCTGGTCGACGAGGTGGAAAGGCTGGTCGAGGGGGGAGCACGATTGAAGGACGCGTGTGCTCTGGTCGCAACGGCCGGAGTCTCCAAGCGTGAGTTGTACGAGACGGTACTGGCCGCTCGAAAGGACTAGCGGGAGCGGTTCACGGCGGGTGCGCCGGGACGCAGGTTGGCGTCGTCGGCTGCGGCCTGGCCGGCGTGCCAGCCTTCGGCGTCGACGGACCGTCCGCGAGTTTTGCGGGTTGTCGGGAACAATCGATCGAATTCGGCGTCGACGGCCTCGGAAGTGGTGGCCAGGATCGGCAGAAGATCCGCGACGTCCATCGATGCCGCGTCGGCCGCTTCGGCGGTGGCTTTGGTGCCGGCGTCACGCAGGCGGTGTCCGATGCGGCTGGCGAACCCGGCCAGGAATCCCTTGCGGAACGAGGTGGTGCGTGAGCCGCCACGATTGCTCGAGTCGGCGAATTGCATTGCACGGGTTGCCTGTACGAGCAAGGAAGTGAACAGCATATCGACTTGCTGAAGGTCGACCGGAGTGCCGACGACGGTCGCGAGTGCAATGTCGCTGAACCAGACAGTCCTGACTCGATTCGATTCGCCGATCTCGGTCAGGAGGTGAACCTTTTCCTTCACGTACGGGTTCTCGATGTGAATGCGTCGGGCATTCACGGATGTGTCGGTGACCCCGGCGCGAGAGTGGAGCAGCGCGGAATCGATGGCGTACCGGGTCATCAACTCCTGAGCCTTCGCGGTGAAAATCTCGGCTTCTTCCGCGAAGTTGGTGGCTTCCGCTTTGGCGAGTAATCCACGAATTCGCTTGAGTACCTTGGCGTCGACCTCGGTATCGCCGACGCCGGCATAGCTGGTGTCGGTCCGTTGCGACGGCCAGGTGGATGGTGGCGCGAGCAACACCGTCCACTGAGGTAGGCGCATCCACGATCGCGCAACGTCGACGATCTGCGAAACAAGGAAGTAGGGATCCTGGAACAGAAGGCCGGCCGCGAGGGAGCGAAAAACGTCGTCGTCCACGGTGATTCGAGAAGCGATGCGTCGAGACTTCGCATACTGCTCGCCGATCGTCTGCAACTGCCCCACCCATTCGAGCGGTGCGCGATCGGAGGCGCGCGACGCTTTCGCATCGAACAGGATGGTGGTGGCGGCGAGATCGGCGTCGGACGCTTCTTTGCTTCGACGCGCCAGATGAATCAGATCCGCCGGCTGCCATCCGCGGTCGTACGCCGCGGACAGTTCGGAAACGAGATCTCGCACCGCGGAAACGGATTGAGGGCTGACCTCCTGAGTGGACACCCGCGCTCCGTTCCATGGCAGTGTCTGCGCCGAAGCGCTGGTTCGAATGTATGTTCTATTCGTCGTCATGGCTGGAGTGTGCACGTGGGGTCCGACACATCCGCCTGTAACCGGATATCTCGGACCCCACGTGCGGCACTCTCGCTTAGCTCATTCCTCGACGAAGCGGGGGAAAACTGGCGCCGGAGCAGGCAGTTTCCGGTTGGCGTCGATGCGTACCGCGATGTCGGCGAACTGCCGGTTCTCTTCGCTCTGGCCGAGCAGATCGAGGATGCGTGACGCCGCGTCGGGCATCACCGGCTGAACGAGAAGCCCGACGATACGGACCACTTCGAGCGTCACGTACAGAACCGTCGCCATGCGTGCCGGATCGGTCTTACGCAGAACCCACGGTTCCTGCTTGGAGAAGTACCGGTTGGTCTCGCCGAGAACGCCCCAGATGGCTTCCAGTGCGAGATGCAGAGCCTGCACGTCGAACTCGCTGCGGCACTTGGCGAGCAGGGCATCCGCCGATGCCAGCATCGCCAGGTCGTCCTCGGTGAACTCGCCGGGGGTGGGTACCTGGGCGTCGCAGTTCTTCGCGACCATCGTCAGCGAACGCTGCGCGAGATTGCCGAGTTCGTTCGAGAGATCAGCATTCATGCGCGTCACGATCGCTTCGTGACTGTAGCTGCCGTCCTGACCGTACGAGATCTCGCGGAGCAAGAAGAAGCGGACCGCGTCGAGGCCGTACTGATCGACCATCGCGATGGGGTCGACGACGTTGCCGACGGACTTCGACATCTTCTCGCCCTTGTTGTACAAGAAGCCGTGGACGAACACCCGCTCCGGCAGTTCGATGCCGGCAGACATGAGGAATGCCGGCCAGTACACGGTGTGGAACCGCGTGATGTCCTTGCCGATGATGTGCAGGCTCGCGGGCCAGAACTTCTTGAACTCCTCCGAATCGACGTTCGGGTATCCGACGCCCGTCAGGTAGTTGGTGAGGGCGTCTACCCAGACGTACATGACGTGGTCCGGGTCGCCCGGCACCTTGACGCCCCAGTCGAACGTGGTGCGCGAGATCGAGATGTCCTTGAGGCCGCCCTTGACGAAGCTGACGATCTCGTTGCGGCGAGTCGTGGGGGCGATGAATTCGGGGTGCTCTTCGTACAGCGCGAGGAGACGCTCCCCGTACGCCGAGAGACGGAAGGTGTAGTTCGACTCCTCGGTCCACTCCACCGGGGTGCCGGTCTCGGTGGACTGACGGGTGCCGTCCTCCAGAAGCGTGGTCTCGGCTTCGGTGTAGAAGGCCTCGTCCCGAACCGAGTACCAACCCGAGTACGTGTCGAGGTAGATGTCGCCCGATGCGGCCATCTTCTCCCAGATCGCCTTGCTGGCGACCTGGTGATCAGCGTCTGTGGTGCGGATGAACCGGTCGTACGAGATGTTCAGGACCTTGTCGAGGTTCTGGAACACGTCGGAGTTTCGAGCCGCGAGTTCGCGTACGTCGATGCCCTCTTTGATCGCTGTCTGCTGCATCTTCAGACCGTGCTCGTCGGTACCGGTCATGAAGAACACTTCATGACCGTCCAAACGCTTGAAGCGGGCGAGCGCGTCCGAGGAGATGTACTCGTACGCGTGGCCGATGTGCGGAGCGCCGTTGGGATACGCGATCGCTGTCGTGATGTAGAACGGCGATCGTTCCGCGCCTTCCGGGGCGGCGGAGTCCGGGCGCGGGGTCTGGGAGGGTGAGGCAGGCACAGTCATGGTGGGCTTACTCTATCGGGCGTGAGCAAAGACCGTCCCGCCCCCGATACCCCTGAGCCCTTGTCGCCTCTGATCGACGCCCATACGCACCTCGACGCGTGCGGCGCACACGACGCTGCGACCGTGGCCGAAATAGTCGATCGAGCCGAGGCCGTCGGCGTCGGACGGGTCGTCACGGTGGCCGACGACCTCGATGCTGCACGCTTTGCCGTCGACGCTGCGAACTGGGATTCGAGGGTTTACGCAGCCGTCGCAATCCATCCGACCAGGGCGAACGTCCTGGATGCCGACACCAGGGCCGAGATCGAACGATTGGCGTCCGATCCGCGGGTCGTCGCGGTGGGGGAGACCGGGCTGGATCTCTACTGGCCAGGCAAGCTCGAAGGGTGCGCCACGATCGAGGAGCAGGTCGACGGTTTCCGGTGGCACATCGACCTCGCGAAGCGTCTCGGTAAGACGCTGATGATTCACAACCGCGAAGCCGACCAGGACTTGCTGCGGGTGCTGAACGAGGAAGGCGCGCCGGAGACAGTGGTGTTCCACTGCTTCTCCTCGGATTCGGAGATGGCGCGGGAGTGCATCGCCGCCGGGTACGTGTTGAGTTTTTCGGGAACCGTGAGTTTCAAGAATGCGAAGGCGCTGCGTGAGGCCGCGCTGTTGGTGCCGTCGGATCAGCTGATCGTCGAGACGGATGCGCCGTTCTTGACGCCGCACCCGTTCCGCGGTGCGCCTAACGAGTCGTACTGCCTGCCGTACACAGTGCGTGCACTCGCAGACATCCGCGGCGAGGATCCGCAGGCCCTGGCAGCGGCGTCCACGGCGACAGCGGAGCGCGTCTACAAGATCTGACGCTATTCTGGTTCGACAGGTAACTCCGCGCCCGGGATCGTCGTGTCCCGGTCCGTCTACTGCGCGGGGTATTTCAGATGAATGACTACAACGTGGTCACAGTCCGCATCGAAACGTGGGAATTCGAGTGCTGTGCACCGTTGCCGGTGGTCGGCGAAAAATCTTCGTGGGCTTTGCACCCGATACCTGACTCGCTGTGGTTCGACGGGTCGGTTCATGGAGGAATCTTTCCCGACGACGTGGAACCTACTGCCGGGATCGTTCTCTCGATCCGACTCGAGCGCGGGGAATTTGTCGAACAAGAACCCAGACACTGGGTGTTGGTGCCTGGAAGCACCGATCATGTTCGAGTCGAGAAGGTCCCACCACATTTTCGCGGAATGTCGTCGCTGGTTGCCGGTCGGCGTGGCTGGATGGAGACGGCCGTTGTCGTCGAATTGGCCACCACCCGTGCGCCTTTCCGGTAGTCCCCACTACCAAAAAGGCGCACAGGGGGCTTGCCCCTACAGGACCTTCGCCAGGAAGTCCTGGGTGCGCTGCTGCTGGGGGTTGCCGAACAGGTTCTCCGGCTTGCCTTCTTCGACGATGTATCCATCGGCCATGAAGATGACTCGATCGGAAACCTCACGGGCGAAGCCCATTTCGTGGGTTACGACGACCATGGTCATGCCCTGCTTGGCGAGGTCACGAAGCACCTGCAGAACCTCTCCCACCATCTCCGGGTCGAGAGCGCTGGTGGCCTCGTCGAAGAGCATGATGTCCGGGCTCATCGCCAGTGCGCGGGCAATGGCCACGCGTTGCTTCTGCCCACCGGACAGGCTGGCGGGCTTGGCATCTGCCTTCTCCGCGAGACCGACCTGGCCGAGCAGTTTGACGGCGATCTCGCGAGCCTGATCCTTGGTCGATCGCCCGGTCTGCACCGGGGCGAGCATCACGTTTTCGACGACGCTCATGTGTGGGAACAGGTTGAAGTGCTGGAACACCATCCCGATGTGCTGGCGCACCTTGTCGATGTCGACGTCCTTGTTCGTGAGGTCGAACTGGTCGACGCGCACGGAGCCGGCGGTGATGTCTTCGAGGCGGTTGAGGCAGCGCAGGAAGGTGGACTTACCCGAACCGGAAGGCCCGATGACGCAGACCACTTCACCGCTCTTGATGTCGACGTCGAGGCCTTTGAGGACCTCGTTGTCGCCGAACGACTTCTTCAGTCCCTTGACCGAAATCTTGACCTCGGTGTCGGACTTGCCCATGTTGACGGCTGTTTCGGTCACTTGTTGATCCTCTTCTCGAGGCGGTTCGACAGCTTGGTGAGCGCCATGATGATGATGAAGTACATGACGCCGATGATCAGCCACATGTTGAACGACTGGAAGTTGCGCGCGATGATGATGCGCCCTGTCTGAGTGAGCTCGGCGAGTCCGATGACCGACAGGATCGACGTGTCCTTGAGGGTGATGACGAACTGGTTGATGTACGACGGGATCATCGTGCGAATTGCCTGCGGCATGATGACTTTTCGCATCGACTTCATGTAGCTGATGCCCAGGCTTCGTGACGCCTCCATCTGTCCCTTGTCGACGGACAAGATGCCGCCGCGGACGATTTCAGCCATGTACGCGCCGGCGTTGAGCGAGAGCGTGATGATGCCTGCGGTGAAGGCGGACATCTGGAAATGCAGGGCTGCCGGGATGCCGAAGTAGATGAAGAACGCCTGCACCAACAGCGGTGTGCCGCGGAAGATGTCGACGTAGGTCGTGCCTATACCTCGGACGAACATGTTGGTGGACACGCGGCAGAGACCGAAGATCGCACCCAGGACCAGAGCGATCGCGATCGAGACGACCGAGAGAACGATCGTCAACCACAGGCCCTTGAGGAGCTGGGGATAGGTGCTCTTGATCAAGCCGATGATGGAGTTGTCCGACGTCGACGCGCCCTGGCCGAGGTAGGTCGAGACGATTTCGTCGTACTGGCCGTCGTCGCGCAGGTTCTGCAGTCCAGCATTGAACATCTGGAGCAGTTCGGCGTTCTGGCCCTTGTTGACGGCGAAGCCGTAGCTCGCACCCACCTCTTTTTCGGTGACCGTCTTGAGGCCGTTGCCCTGAGTGATGCCGTAGGCGAGGACGGGGTAGTCGTCGAAGACTGCGACGGAGTTTCCGGTGCGGACCTCGTCGTACATGCTGGCGGAGTCGGCGAAATAGACTGTGGTGAAGCCGTATTGGTCCTTGATGGACTCGGCGAAGCTGGCGCCCTCGGTGCCGTTCTTGACCGCGACGCGCTTGCCCTTCAGATCCTCGTACGCCTTCACGTCGTTGTCGGTCTCGAGGACCGCCATCTGCACGCCCGACTCGAAGTACGGGTCGGAGAAGTCGAAAACCTGCTTGCGGGCGTCGGTGATGGACATGCCGGCGATGACGCCGTCGGCCTGCCCGGCCTGCACGGCCTGAAGCGCAGCGTCGAAGCCGAGCTGCTTGATGTCGACCTTGAAACCTTGGTCCTCGGCGATCGCGTTGAGGAGATCGATGTCGATGCCGACGAGTTTGCCGTCTTCGTTCTCGAATTCGAACGGGGCGAATGTCAGATCGGTGGCGATCGTGTAGGTGCGACCGGGTTGCGCGCTCGCGATTCCGGGGGCGAACAGCGCTGCGATCAGCGCCAGCAGGATGGCCAGGATCGGCCACCTGGCATTACGTGGTCTGTCGAATCTTCTTCGCACTATCGCCCAGCTTTCTTCTGTCGCGCCCGGGATCGCCGGACTGCTTTGAACCAGACGAGAACATACTGCGCCCAGAGCTGAATCGATACACGGGTATCGGAGCCGGAAAGTGCAGAACACACGACACGCCGTTGCCGTTCCGTGACAAAAGTCGCATTTCGTTGTGATTTGGTTGCCGATACAACGCTCGGTCGTTACCGTATTGTGATCGAACGTCGTCTGCCTTGGGATTTCCTGTGTCGCCTTTTGCCAAGATCAACTCCACGAGGTCACCACTTCTCTATTCAGTGGTGGGTGCGTTGCTTCTGACGCTCATTGTCGGAGGTGCGCTCGCCGTGGTTCGGCACAAGACGATCACCCTCGACGTCGACGGCGACATGATTTCGCTGTCCACGATGTCGAGCAGCGTCGGTACCGCTCTCGAGGACGCCGGATACCCGGTCGATCCCAAGGACGCGCTCGCTCCCAGCGCCGATTCCTCACTGTCCGACGGCGATACCGTCGTACTGCGACGTGCCCGTGAGTTGGCGCTGACCGTGGACGGTCAGCCGACGACCATCTGGACCACGGCATTGACGGTCGACGAGGCACTGAAGCAGGTAGATGTTTCCGACGACTTCGCAGTCTCGGCTTCGCGCTCGCATCGTCTGCCCCTCGAACGCACCGAGCTCGACGTCGTCAGCCCGAAGACCGTCAGCGTCAGCGACGGTGGTGCTCCGGCGGCCGAGATCAAGCTCGCCGCCGTAACCGTCGGTGATCTTCTCGCGGCCAAGAATGCGCCGCTCGAGCAGGCCGACTCGGTGGTTCCCACCGCTGACACACCCGTTACCAACGGCCTGACAATTCAGGTCACCCGCGACCGCACGGACACTCGCGTCGAGACGCAGCCGATCGCGCCGCCCGAGAACAAGGTCGAAGATCCCGAGCTCGAGAAGGACAAGACCGTCGTCGAAAACCCGGGTGTTGCCGGCGAGCGCACGGCCACCGTCGAGGTCAAGACCGTCAACGGCGTCGAGGCCGGACGAACCGAACTGTCCGCGACCGTGATCAAGGAACCGGTCGCAGCAGTGGTGAAGGTCGGAACCAAGCAGACTTCCGCGCCCGCTGTGTCCAATGCGTCGACGTGGGACTCCATTGCTCAGTGCGAAGCGACCGGAAACTGGGCCATCAACACGGGCAACGGTTTCTACGGAGGACTTCAGTTCACCCAGAGCACCTGGGAAGCATTCGGCGGCGGTCAGTACGCAGCGCGCGCCGACCTCGCATCACGTGAACAGCAGATCGCGATCGGCGAGAAGGTCCGCGCCGGTCAGGGCTGGGGTGCGTGGCCGTCCTGCACCAGCAAATTGGGCCTGCGCTGACGCGCCGACACTCCACACAGAACTCAGGAACCCATGTCACCGTTCGCCAAGATCAACTCGACCAGGTCGCCGTTGTTGTACTCGGCGATTGCCGCTCTTCTCCTGACGGTTCTCGTGGGTGGCGTTCTGGCCGTCGTCCGGCACAAGACCATCACTCTCGACGTCGACGGTGAGCAGATTCACCTGAGCACCATGTCGACCAACGTCGACGGCGCTCTCGAGGACGCGGGTTACCCGATCGGTGACAAGGACGCGGTTGCTCCCGCGGCCGACGCGTCGCTGTCCGACGGCGACACCGTGGTGCTCCGTCGTGCTCGTGAGATCACGCTGACGGTCGACGGTCAGCCGCAGAAGCTCTGGACCACCGCCTTGACCGTCGACGACGCGCTCAAGCAGTTGGATGTCTCAGCGGATGTGCACGTGTCGGCGTCGCGCTCGCAGCGTCTCCCGCTCGACGGCGCCGCGCTCGACGTCTTGACACCTGTCGTCGCAAAACTGGTCGACGGCGCAAACGCGGCGGCCGACGTGCGTATCGCGGCACCGACGGTGGGCGAGTTCCTTACGGCCAACGGCACTCCGCTCGAGCAGTCGGACACGGTGGTTCCCGCCGCCGACGCTCCGCTGACCGAGGGCCTCGAGGTCACGGTGACGCGCAACCGCACCGAGAACAAAGTCGAGACCTTGCCGCTCGATCCGCCGGATCAGCGCATCGAGGATCCGACGATGAACCAGAGTCGCACGATCGTCGAGAATCCGGGCGTTCCCGGCGTGCGTGACGTGACGTTCGCCGTGAATCTCGTCAACGGTGTCGAGGCCGGACGTACACAGGTATCGGAGACGATCACCACACCGGCGCAGCCGAAGGTCGTGCGCGTGGGAACGAAGCCGGGCACCGAGGTGCCGCCCGTGGAGAACGGTTCGACGTGGGACGCGCTCGCACAGTGCGAGGCCACCGGCAACTGGGCTATCAACACCGGCAACGGTTTCTACGGCGGCGTGCAGTTCGACCAGAACACGTGGGAACGGCAGGGCGGGTTGAAGTATGCGCCTCGCGCCGACCTCGCAACCCGTGAAGAGCAGATCGCGATCGCGACGCAAACGCAGCGCACTCAGGGCTGGGGCGCATGGCCGTCGTGCTCGGGTCGCCTCGGACTGGGATAAGTTCTACTGGTGTCAGACGCCGAACAATCGAACGAACCCATCGCTACTCCGCGCGGGCAGGCAGCCCTGCTCGGTCCGGTCGAGGTGCGCGCTCTCGCCGAGGAATTCGGTGTCCGGCCCACGAAACAGTTGGGGCAGAACTTCGTTCACGACGCCAATACCGTGCGACGCATCGTCACCACGGCAGGCGTCACTCGTGACGATGTCGTTCTCGAGGTGGGGCCGGGTCTCGGTTCGCTGACGATGGCGCTGATGGACGTCGTCGATCGTGTGATCGCGGTCGAGATCGATCCCAACCTTGCGGCTCGCCTTCCCAAGACGGTCGCCGAGCGAGCGCCGGAGCTTGCCGATCGACTGACCGTCGTCGAAGCGGACGCGATGCGTGTGCTGCCTTCACAGATTCCAGGCGAGCCGACCGCGCTTGTCGCGAACCTCCCGTACAACGTCGCGGTGCCGGTGCTGTTGCATCTGTTCGCATCGCTCCCGAGTCTGCGGACCGCACTCGTGATGGTGCAAGCCGAGGTTGCCGATCGCCTGGCGGCTGATCCGGGAAGCAAGATCTACGGCGTTCCCAGCGTCAAGGCCAACTTCTTTGGCGAGGTTCGCCGCGCCGGTGCCGTCGGACGCAACGTGTTCTGGCCGGTGCCGAAGGTGGAATCCGGACTGGTTCGTATCGATCGGTACGCGGAGCCGCCGTGGCCGATGGACGAGAAACACCGCAAGCAGGTTTTTGCGGCGATCGACGCCGCATTCGCGCAGCGCCGCAAGACTTTGCGTGCCGCGCTCAGCGGGTGGGCAGGTTCGCCTGCCGAGGCCGAGCGACGGCTCCTCGCTGCCGGCATCGAGCCACAGACGCGTGGCGAGATGCTCGACGCAGCAGCCTTCGTTCGGCTGGCTGGAGGCGAATAGCCCCGTGCGCGGTTAAGGAGTGCAGGGACTCCCTAACCGCGCACAGGGGCTTGCCCCCTTACTTGAACCGCCGCAACCTCAGGCTGTTGCTCACCACGAACACACTGCTGAATGCCATTGCGGCACCGGCCAGCATCGGGTTGAGCAGGCCGGCCGCAGCCAGCGGGATCGCAGCCGTGTTGTAGGCGAATGCCCAGAACAGGTTGCCCTTGATGGTCTTGAGCGTCTTGCGAGACAGTCGAATTGCATCGGCTGCCGACCGCAGGTCACCTCGAACCAGGGTGATGTCGCTGGCCTCGATCGCAACGTCGGTGCCCGTGCCCATCGCCAGACCGAGATCGGCCTGAGCCAGGGCCGCCGCGTCGTTCACGCCGTCGCCGACCATGGCTACGACGCGTCCTTCCGCCTGCAGCTTCTTGACGGCGTCGACCTTGTCCGCCGGCATGACCTCGGCGAAGACGGTGCTGATCCCGACCTGATCCGCCACGGTGCGGGCGACGGTGGCGTTGTCACCGGTCAGCAGAACCGGTTCGAGGCCGAGTGCCTTCAACTGCGCGATTGCTTCGGCGCTCGTGTCCTTGACCGCGTCGGCGATCACGAGGACGCCGTGCGCCTTGCCGTCCCAGCCCACCGCGATTGCGGTGCGCCCGGCCTTCTCTGCTTCAGCTTTCGCGTCACGGAGATTTTCCGGCAACGGCATCGACCAGTCGGCGAGCAGCGCGTCTCGGCCGGCGACAACGGCATGACCCTCGACCATTCCCTGCACGCCGCGACCGGCGACGTTCACGAAATCCTCGACCGCAGGCAATTCGCCCACGGCTTCGGTCGCACCCTTCGCGATCGCAGCGGCGATGGGGTGCTCGGAGCGATGTTCGAGGGCGCCGGCCAGCCGAAGGACCTCGTCGACGGTTGTTCCTTCGCCCACCACGGTGTCCAGCAATGTCATCTGACCGGTGGTGACGGTTCCCGTCTTGTCGAGCACGACGGTGTCGACTGCGCGCGTCGATTCGAGCACCTCGGGTCCCTTGATGAGGATTCCCATCTGGGCTCCGCGGCCGGTGCCCACCAACAGAGCTGTGGGCGTTGCCAATCCGAGAGCACAGGGGCACGCGATGATCAGGACGGCGACCGCAGCGGTGAATGCCATCTCGATGGGGTTGCCGGTACCGAGCCAGTAGCCCAGTGTCGCAACGGCAATCGCGATGACGACCGGTACGAAGATGCCGGCGATTCGATCGGCGAGGCGCTGAACTTCGGCCTTGCCGTTCTGGGCGTCTTCGACCAGTGCCGCCATCTGGGCGAGTTGGGTGTCGCTCCCGACTCGGGTGGCCTCGACGGTCAAGGTTCCACCGACATTGACGGTGGCCCCGACGACGGTGTCTCCGACACCGACCTCCTCCGGGACGGATTCGCCGGTCAACATGCTCATGTCGACGGCTGAGCGGCCTTCGGTGATGATGCCGTCGGTGGCGATCTTCTCGCCGGGCCGAACGATGAAGGAGTCGCCCGCTGCCAGTTCTTCGGCGGGGATTCGTACTTCGACGCCGTTTCGTAATACCGCGACGTCTTTTGCGCCGAGTTCCATGAGCGCGCGTAGTGCGGCGCCGGACGTGCGCTTGGACTTGTGCTCGAAGTAGCGTCCGGCGAGCACGAACGTGATGACGCCCGCGGCAACCTCGAGGTAGATGTTGGCGCTGCCGTCCATCCGGTCGACCGTCAGTCTGAACGCGTGTTTCATTCCCGCTTCGCCCGCGGTGCCGAAGAACAGTGCGTACAGCGACCAGACGAACGCTGCGATGGTGCCCAGCGAGATGAGCGTGTCCATCGTTGCGGCGCCGTGACGCAGGTTGACCCAGGCAGCCCGGTGGAAGGGAAGGGCCGCCCACACGATGACCGGTGCGGCCAGCGTGAGGGAGAGCCACTGCCAGTTGTCGAACTGCAACGCAGGAATCATCGCCATCGCGATGACCGGCACGGAGAGCAGAGTCGAGATGATCAGGCGGGTACGAAGCTCGCGCAGATCACGATCCTGCGGGGTTTCCGCATCCGGGTCGACGGTGTCTGGCGCGCTGGGCGGTTTCGGGAGCGCGGCAGCGTAACCGGCATTCTCGACGGCAGTGACCAAATCTTCGACGGGTACCCCGTCCGGGAAGGTGACCTTGGCTTTTTCCGTCGCGTAGTTGACCGTGGCTGTGACGCCGTCGATCTTGTTGAGCTTCTTCTCGATTCGTGACGCGCAGGAGGCGCAGGTCATTCCGGTGATCGCGAGTTCGACGCTGCTCGAGTTGGCAGCATTGTCGACCGCAGTCGGTGACGTCATCAGTGCCCTCCCTCGTGATTGTCTGGAACTGAAGCTGCGGAAGTGCCTGCATCAACAGTGAATTCGGCGGTGCGAACCACGCCCTCGTGCTGGAAGTCGAGGAACAGTCGGTATGTGCCTTCGCTCGGCGCCTGTGCGTGGAAGGAAACGTCAGGACCGGGAGAAGTGACGCCGTCGCCCGGTTCACCCTCGGGGTGAACGTGCAGGTAGGCGAGGTCGCCGGTGCGAAGCGCAACAAGATGACCGTAGGCACCGAGGTACGGATCGAGATCGGTGACCGGGGCTCCGTCGCGAGCAACGCTCAGCGTGATCGGGCCGCCGGCAGTGGTCAGATCACCGTCGAGAGTCACGGTGTATCCGTCGACGGTTGCGGTCGCGCTCTTCGCGGGCAGCGGCGCAGGAGTGAATTCGCCTGCCACGTCGAAGTTTCGGCCGAGTGTCAGTTGGGTGCCGTCGGTGGGATCGAAGTCCGCGAAGACTCGGTAGGTGCCGGCGACGGGCCAGGTCCAGTCGATCGACCAGGTGCCGTCTGCGGCGAGAGAAGGATGTACGTGGCGGAATTCGCTGGTGTCGTTTCGGACGACGATGAGGTGGAGCTTCTTCTCGTGCAGGAGGTCGAAATCGACGACGGGCTTGTTGGTGCTGTCGAGAATCCGGAAGGTCAAGGTTCCCGGCTCCCCAGCTCGACCGGGTGCGGTCACGTCGGTGAGTGTGTATCCGCCGGAAGAGACTTCGAGCCCTGCGGGTGTCGCCGAATCCATGCCTGGCATCGATTCAGCGGTTGATTCGTGAGTGCTGTGCTGGGTAGTGGACATGTCTATCGGGCTTCCGATTGCGGCCCCCACGCCGAGGGCGGCGCCGAAGACGGCGACCAACCCTACGGCGTAGGTGGCAAGTGTTGTCGAGGTGCGCACGGCTGACTCAGCTTGGTACGACTGCGTAGCCGGCTTCGTCGACTGCTGCGACGACGTCGGCTGCGGAGACGGGGGCATCGCTGGTGACAACGACGCGTCCGCTCGCCAATTCGACATCCACCGCGGTTACGCCCGCGATGTTGCCGATCTCTTCCTTGACGGATCCGACGCAGTGTCCGCAGGTCATTCCGGAAACGGTGTATTCGGCGGTGGTCATCGCAGATCCCTTCGCTTGTGTAAAACTCATTTTACGGATACCCGGTGTAGGTATCTCCCTGGGACTGAAGGTACCCCCAGGGGGTATGCCTGTCAACGGGTTGGGCAGTGACGAAGGCCTCAGGGAAGACAACAGGGCGGATGTGTGGTCTACTTGTGTTGGTCGTAAGTGTTTGTGTTTGTGTTTCCACGCTCGCAAATGGTTAGGTTGCGAGCGTTTGGACATCCTCCACGGATTTGTCTCAGAACGGTCGTAGTAAGTGACCCGGGCGGTCGAAGCGACTGCCTGTTGACACTGTGTTAGAGGAGATTTACATGGCAGAGGGCATCGTGAAGTGGTTCAACTCCGAGAAGGGGTTCGGCTTCATCGCTCCCGAAGACGGCAGTGCTGACGTCTTCGTTCACTACTCCGAGATCCAGAGTGGCGGCTTCCGCACTCTCGAGGAGAACCAGCGCGTGGCGTTCGAGATCGGTCAGGGCAACAAGGGCCCGCAGGCCACCGGCGTTACCATCGTCTAAGACGTCCATGTGAGTCGGGCAACCGACGCATGACGTACTGACAAGACCCCAACTCTTCGGAGTTGGGGTCTTGTTGCATTTTGGGTGAAAAGTGCTCTCACGCATCGAGATAACGCTGAGCGGCCACTGCGGTTTCTGCTGCGATCGCGCGGCATTCCTCGCGGAGTTCGGGTGGATTCACAACGGTGAAATCGACGTCGAAAGCCCTGAGCCACATTGCGATCGACCGTAGGGAAGTGCCCGAAAGCACTATGACGCAACGCCCTTCGTCGGTGGACTCCACTGATCCCCACTGCTCATTGACCATTGGTGCTATCTGCTCGACGGGTGCATGCAGTAGAACTGTTGCGCGCGTGGAGGAATAAGCCCGGGCGACGCCGCGCGAAACGAAGTCTGCCGCGCCACCGGCCGGTAGTTCCCGCGGCGTGAACCGCGGACCGGTGGGAATCTTGGGTTCCATCCGGTCGACGCGGAACGACCGCCAGTCTTCGCGAGATAGATCCCAAGCCACCAGATACCACCGAACACCCGACCGTACGAGCCTGTACGGTTCCACCTCGCGTCGGCTCTGGGTGCCGTCGTGAGTGCTGTAGTCGAATCTCAAACGCTCGTGGTTGTGGCATACGGACGCGATGGCGGACAGTACCGACGCATCGACTGCGCTCGCGGCGGGCTCGCGTGGCACGACGTCGATCGACAGCGACTCCAGACGGTGTCGCAGCCTCGACGGCATGATCTGCCGCAGCTTCGCCAGCGCGCGCATCGAAGCCTCGCCGATGCCGACCACAGAGCCGGTCGCTCCGGACTGCAACGAGAGCGCCACCGCGAGCACTTCTTCGTCATCGAGCTGTAGCGGGGGCATCTCCGCGCCCGCTCCCAGGCGATATCCACCGCCGACGCCGACCGTCGCGTCGACCGGGTAGCCGAGATCGCGGAGGCGGTCGACGTCACGTCTGACTGTGCGCGGGGTGATCGCGAGCTTGTCTGCGAGTTCGGCACCGGACCAGTCTCGACGTGTCTGGAGCAGTGACAGCAACCGCAGTAGGCGAGCCGATGTCTCCTTCATGGCAAGAAGTCTGCCAAACATTTAGGACCCAATGCGTCCTCAATTGAAATTAGGTTGGTCCACATCCGACCAGTCGAGAAGAAATTGGGGCACATCATGAGTCGCATCAACAACGGCAGACCGATGATCGAGACGGAGGCGCTCACCAAGCACTTCGCCCAGGGCAAGAAGCTCGTGGAAGCGGTCAAGGGAGTCACTCTCGATGTAGCGGAGGGCGAGTTGGTCGCCTTGCTTGGACCGAACGGTGCCGGAAAATCGACGACGTTGCGCATGCTGACCACCTTGCTCGAGCCCACATCCGGTACTGCGCGGATCGCAGGATTCGACATCGCTGCGGCACGAAACGAGGTGCGCTCCAGCCTCGGATACGTCGGACAGGGGAACGGAGCCGGCCACAACCAGCGGGTTCGCGACGAGTTGGTGACGCAGGGGTTGTGCTACGGAATGCCCAAGGGCGAGTCGCAGGTCCGGGCCGACGAATTGCTGCGTGATCTCGAACTCACCGAGTTGGGTACTCGAAAGGTCAGTACGCTGTCCGGCGGGCAGCGACGGCGGCTCGATATCGCTCTGGGCCTGGTCCATCGCCCACCGCTCCTGTTCCTCGACGAGCCGACCACGGGCATGGACCCGCAGAGTCGGGCCAACCTCTGGGACCACATCCTGCGGTTGCGGCGCGAGATGGGCACCACGATCGTGCTGACCACGCACTACCTCGAAGAAGCGGATTCGATGGCAGAGCGGGTCATCGTCATCGACGAAGGCACTGTCATCGCGGACAACACCGCTGCCGCACTCAAGGCCGATCTTGCCGGAGATCATTTGTTGCTCACGTTCGACAACGCCGAAGCGGCCGCCATCGCGGCGTCGGTGGCCGAGCAACTTGTCACTGTGCGTGACGTCACGGTCGAGGCAAGCTCGGTGAGTATCCGTGCCGGCGAGGGTGATTCGACGCTTCCGGTATTGCTGCGTGAAGCCGATGCCCGCGGCGCCCGCGCAGTTACTGCCGACATCACCAGGCCGACTCTCGACGACGTTTTCCTCACTCTCACCGGCCGCAGCCTGCGCGAGAGCGCCGCCGCGGTTGCTTCCTAGAACTACGACGAAGAACTACGACGAACAGGAATCCGCCATGACAATCACACTCGATACCCCACGTAGCGCGCACGGCAACATTGTTCGAGACAGCGCGATCGTGATGGGCCGTGAACTGCGACCGATGTTGCGTGACCCGGTCAGCGTCATCTTCAGCCTCATCCAGCCGCTGATCCTGTTGGCCCTGTTCGGGCCTCTGCTCAAAGGGGTCCCGGGTACCGGTGACGGCGTATGGAATTGGTTCATCCCCGGTGTATTGGTGATGATCGCGATCTTCGGCACGACGATGACCGGTTCCAACCTTCTGATGGAGATGCAGCAGGGATCCCACGAGCGAATGTTGGTGACTCCGCTCAGACGCTCTTCGTTGTTGATCGGGAGGGCATGCAAGGAGATGGTTCCGCTTGCGGCGCAGGCGATTCTGATCATCCTTGTTGCGCTACCGCTCGGATTGGACGTCAATGCAGCGGGCGCTGCGCTCGGAATCGTCCTGCTGGGAGTGTTCGGCGTCGGACTCGGTGCGCTCTCGTACGCTCTCGCTCTGGCTGTGCGGGAGCAGGATTGGATGTTCTGGGTCGTTCAGCAGACGCTGATGTTCCCGCTCCTGATCCTGTCGGGAACCATGCTTCCACTCGATGACGCACCAGGTTGGATGAAGGTCCTCGTGAACATCAATCCGCTGGGCTACGTCGTAGACGCCGAGCGGGCTCTCTTTGCCGGTGACTTCGCGTCGGGCAGCGTTCTGGCAGGAATCTTCGCTGCCGTCAGCGTGGCTGTGGTCGGGCTGGGGATAGGCGTGCGCGCGGTGAAATAGCGTGGGTGTGCTTGCTGTCGGATGGGGTGCGGCGGTCGCAGGTTTTCGCCCAGGTGTTCGCAGCGCCTATTGTTGTTCCTTGTGCTCTCCGTCGTTCCTCGCCCCGTAGTTGTCCGGGCCCCGTCCAAGGTGAATCTCCACCTTGCCGTCGGGGACCTGCGAGACGACGGCTATCACGAACTGACGACCGTTTTTCAGGCATTGTCGCTGGCAGACACCGTCACGGTGGCGCCTGCGGACACCTTGACCGTGCGGGTGATCGGCGACGACGCCGCGGCCGTACCGACCGATCGCACCAATCTCGTGTGGCGCGCCGCCGAGATGCTGGCCGCCGAGGGTGGCGTGGCTTCGAATGTCGAGATCGTCATCGAGAAGGGCATTCCCGTCGCAGGCGGTATGGCCGGCGGGAGCGCCGACGCGGCAGCCGCGTTGGTTGCGCTCAATTCGTTGTGGAAACTCGACTTCTCGCGGCCTGATCTCGACGCCTTCGCGGCACGTCTCGGGAGTGACGTTCCGTTCTCGCTGCACGGTGGCACTGCCCTCGGAACCGGTCGCGGTGAACAACTTGTCCCCGTCTTGACGCGCCGCACCTTTCACTGGGTGTTGGCGCTGGCCAAGGGAGGCTTGAGCACGCCGGTTGTCTTCCGGGAACTCGACAAGCTTCGCGCCGAAGGCACACCGAATCGATTGGGTACCGCTGACGAGTTGATTCACGCGCTCACCACCGGTGACCCTCATGTGCTCGCTCCGCTGCTCGGAAACGATCTGCAGGCGGCAGCACTCTCACTCAACCCGGATCTACGACGGACGCTGCGAGCGGGTGTCGAAGCCGGCGCTTTGGCCGGCATCGTCTCCGGCTCCGGACCGACGTGCGCCTTTCTCTGCGCCGACGCACAGTCCGCGGTGGAAGTGAGCGCAGAACTTGCGGGAGCGGGGGTGTGCCGCACCGTTCGCGTGGCGAGCGGACCCGTTCCCGGAGCACGAATACTCGACAATGCGGCAAAGGGACAGCACTGATGGCGAATCTGATCAATCTGGAAAACGTGTCGAAGTCTTTCGGCGTCAAGCCGTTGCTCGACGGGGTCTCCCTGGGCGTGGAGGAAGGCGAGCGCATCGGTGTCGTCGGCCTCAACGGCGGCGGCAAGACGACCATGCTCGAAGTCCTCGCGGGTGTGGAGCAGCCGGATTCGGGACGCGTGAGCCGCGTCGGCGGATTGCGCATGGCCGTCGTGACGCAGCGCGGTGTGTTGCCTCCAGGCTCGACGGTCGGTGAAGTGGTCCTGGGGCCGCTCGGAGTGGCTCAGCACGAGTGGGCCGGCGACGCGCGCATTCGTTCAGTGCTCTCGGGAATCGGCATCGACAACTTGGGCGCAGGCGGCGAGCGGTCCGCATTGGACGCCAAGGTCGACGGCCTGTCCGGCGGTGAGCGTCGCCGTGTGGCTCTCGCTGCGGCTCTGGTTCAGGACCTCGATCTGCTGGTGCTCGACGAGCCGACCAACCACCTAGACGTCGAAGGTGTTCAGTGGTTGGCCGAGCACCTTGTCTCGCGTCGCAGCGCGCTTGTCGTCGTGACCCACGATCGCTGGTTCCTCGACACCGTCGCCACCCGAACCTGGGAGGTTGTCGGTGGCGGCGTCGAAAGCTACGAGGGTGGCTACAACGACTGGGTGTTCGCCCGCGCCGAGCGTTCGCGTCAGGCTGACGCTTCCGAAGAGCGTCGACGCAACCTTGCGCGCAAGGAACTCGCATGGCTGCGCCGCGGCGCGCCGGCCCGTACATCGAAGCCGAAGTACCGCATCGAGGCCGCGGAGGCCTTGATCGCTGACGTTCCGGCACCTCGTGACGCGGTGGCACTTGCGTCCTTCGCCCAGCGTCGACTCGGCAAGGTTGTCATCGAACTCGAAGACGCGCGTCTGGAGACCCCGGACGGCCGCGTACTCGTCGAGGATCTGACCTGGCGTCTCGCTCCGGGTGAGCGTGTAGGCCTGGTCGGCGTCAACGGCTCGGGCAAGACGACTCTGCTGCGGACACTGGCCGGTGAACTCGAGCCGGCAGCAGGCAAGCGCATTCAGGGGCAGACCGTCCACATCGGTTGGCTCAAGCAGGAACTCGACGATCTGCCGACCGACATGCGTGTACTCGACGCGGTCAAGGACGTAGCCGAGCGAATCACGCTGGGGGACAAGGAAGTATCAGCCGGTCAGCTGGCTGAGCGGCTGGGCTTCACGCCGGCGCGTCAGCGTACCCCCGTCGGTGATCTGTCCGGTGGTGAGCGACGCCGTCTGCAGTTGACGCGTGTCCTCATGGCCGAGCCCAACGTTCTGCTTCTCGACGAGCCCACCAACGATCTCGACATCGACACGCTTCAGCAACTCGAGGATCTGCTCGACGGCTGGGCGGGCACCATGGTGGTCATCTCGCACGACCGGTACCTGATCGAGCGCATCTGTGACACCACTTGGGCTCTCTTCGGTGACCGCAAGCTCACCAACCTGCCGGGTGGTATCGAGGACTACCTGCGTCGACGCGCAGCGATGGGGGACGGCGACAACCCGTCGGTGGCCTCGACGGCGAGTGGTGCGTCGAAGAGCAAGCAGGTCCGCGACGGTGCCGCGGATCGCGCTGCACGCAAGGAACTTTCGAAGCTCGAGCGGTCCATTGCGAAGTTCGACGACCGCGAGAAGAAGCTGCACGCTTCCCTCGCCGACGCAGCCACCGACCCGGACAAGCTGCAGAAGCTCGGGGCTGAACTCAAGCAGGTCATCGCGGACAAGGAAGCCGCCGAGGAGCAGTGGATGGAGCTGTTCGCCGAGCTGGACGGCTAGGGGAATTTCGCTCCGAACTTCTTGAAGATTCGCTCTGGATCCACACTCTCCGGTGCTTGCTCGCGTAGCAGTGCGTCCAGCACGATCCCGTCCAGTGCTGCGACCAACTCCGTTGCATCGGACGAGGTCATGCCGCGTTCGACCAAGATGTCGACAAACCGATCCCGACCACGCACCAGTTCCACTGCGAGGTCGGGATCGTGGAATGAGGCGATGATCAGTTCGTAACGCGCCCGGGTGCGGCCGGATTCAGGCCCCAGCCACCGGGCCACTTGTTGCTTCGGTGTCTCGCCTGGGCGAGGAAGATCGCCGTCCAGAAGGTGTCGCACCACCTCGACTATCAGTCCACGTTGATTTGCGAAGTAGTGCCGTGCGCTGCCGTGTGGCACGCCTGCCTCGTCTTCGACGCCTCTCATCGACCAGGCTCGAAACCCAACCCGGCCCAGCAGGTCGAGCCCGGCGTCCAGAAGTGCTTCTCGCGTCGATTTCTCCACGCAGAGAAGATACCGTGATACGTTCTTCTCCGCGTGGAGAAGTTCTTGAACTGGGTTGAACTCACTTGGGGGTGAAGCATGGTCGTCTTTTTCGACATCCTGCTCGTGCTGTGTGTTGTTGCGATTGTGTGTTTTGCGGGGTATGTCTTCTATCGCGTGATATTGGACGACTAGGTGAATGTTGATGTACTTCAACAGGTCTCGAGTCTTGATGTTCCCGAAGTTGTCCGCTTTGTCTCTGGCTATCGAAAATATGTTCGATTAAACTTTGAGCATGAACAGTCGGGAAGCGTGGCAACTGGATGGCGAGGGCCTTAAGAGTGAGGTTCTGGATCTGGTGCGTGTCCGACACGAGTTGCAGTCGCGGTTGGTGTTGTTGATCGTGGAAATGTTTTCCCGTGAGGTTCTCGGGGGGAAGGGTTTTCGGGCGATCGCGCAGTGGTTGCACGGTTCGACGAATCTCGAGATCGGTGAGTGCAGTCTGCTGGTCGGGTTGGCGCGGTTGTTGATGCTCGAACCTGTTGTGGGCGATGCGTTTCACCGGGGTGATGTTGATGCGTTGAAGGCGCGGCAGGTGGCGTCGTTTTGTCAGCATCCTCCGAAGAACATGACCCTGGCGGATGTGGACAAGGCTCGCGGGATTCTGCTTGGTCTGGCGTCGAAGAACATCGCGGATTGTGATGCGGTGCGGGCGGCGATCCGCCGAATCGAGAAGCAGTACGGCAAGCGTGAGGACGGTGTTCCGGTCGGCGAGGATTCGGAGCGGAACGAGTTCTACGCCTCGAAAGGCTTGTACGGGCGGGTCACTGTGAAGGGTGATCTGGATGCTGTGAACGGGGCCCGTCTGATCACGTTGTTGTCGAGTTTGTCGGCGCCGACGCCGGAGAAGGACGGTGTCAAGGACACGCGTACTCCGGCATTACGGCGTGCGGACGGGTTTTGTGAATTGTTGCGCCGGTATGAGCGGGCGGGGTTGGGTCCGATCGAGGGCGGCGTGAAACCGCACATCACGGTCACCGCGTCCGCGAAAGACATGACGGACCTTAAAGTTCTGAAAGACCTCCTGCCGTCCACCGAGGAGCTGGGATTCGCGTGGACCGATTGGGTGGGCCCCATCAGTATCGACACCGCCCGGATGCTCGCCTGCGACTGCACCGTCACCCGAATCTTGTTGGATGAGAATGGTGTTCCGCTCGACTGCGGTAAGGAAGCGAGAACGGCAACGGTGCCGCAGCGGCGGGCTCTTGCGGTCCGGGATGGTGGGTGCGCGTTTCCGGGGTGTGGGACTCCGTCGGGGTGGTGCGATGCCCATCATATTGTTCACTGGGGTGATGGTGGCCCAACAGATCTCGACAACCTGATCTTGTTATGTGGTCACCATCATCGGACGCTGCATCATACGGAGTGGCGGGTCGAGATCGGTCCGGATCGGAAGTCGGTGTTCTATCCACCGATGTCGGTTGATCCGCACCAGCAGCCGATCGGCGGGAACAGCCCACCCACAGCGGCGTGAATCGCGACAACTGAAGACGTGAGCACCGGGGCACAAACATGCCCCGGTGCTCACGGCTGTCGACCGTCAGAACGTGAGCGTGAGCTTCCCGTTCTCGTCGCTGATATGAACGGTCCGTCCGATCGCCGCCGGGTTGTCACCGCGAAGCTGGGTCAGTTCGGCGGCATTCTCGGGACCGGTGTGACCGGCGACGCGGCCGCCGTCCGGCGTTGTTGCAATCACGAACCCGATCTCAGGCTCCCCGGTGCGACCGTATTCGACAGAGGCAGTGACGATTTCCGCAGTGCCCTGGTAATCGGTGATCAGTTCCGGAGCTTCCGCGGTCAAAGCACGTGCGTCGGGATCACCGACGTACCCGTCGGCATGAGCGGCGGCCGACAGCAGTACGCAGTGCTGGTATGTGAGGAATCCACCGTTGGCGTGGACGAGGGCAAGGTTCGCGCCGTCGCGAATTCGCCTGGTGACTTCAGCGACGGAATGCAGGGTGTAGCTGTTGAGCGGTCCGCCGAAGAACGAGTGACCTCCGGTGACGCTTGGGATCGCGGTATCGGGAAGTCCGAGTTCGCGGATCAACAGCTTGGGCACGATTGGGAAGCAGCTGTAGGCATCGACGATGTCGAGTGCGTCGGCGCCGACTCCGGCACCATCGAGTGTGCGATGTACGGCGTCATGCATCGCGGCCGAGCTGTCGAAGCTGTTGCGGCTGAGGATGTCCAACGGATCACTCGCACCAGCGCCGCCCCAGAGGTACACCAGTTTGCTTTCATCGATCCCGAACTCGCGGGCGGTCGACAACGAGCAGACGACAACGGCCGCAGCCTGATTGACGAAGGGCATGGCGTTGAGCATCAGCGGGTACGGCTCGGAGACCATCCGATTGCCAGGTCCGACGGTGCCGATCTCGTCTGCCGATCGGATCTCCGACGTCCAGGAGGCTGGATTCTTCGATGCCAGTTCCGAGAATGCGGCGTACATCTTCGCGGACCAGGCGAGCGATTCGCGGGCGCCGTGGCCCTCGGAAGCACTGAAACAGTTCTCGAAGAGCGGGTAGACGCGCGTCGGCACGATGAAACCGGCGCGCTGCATTTCAGGGCTTCCCAGGTCGGCCGGATCGAATCCGGGAGGCCCACCGGGCGCAGCGGTCCACCCGATCGAGTCGGGAGCGACTCCGGACTTTCGCAGCGCGGTGCTGCTGGCGTGCGATTCGCCGCCCACGAGCAGAGCAGCCGAGGATTCACCGCGAGCGATGGCCGCGCCGATCCGATCGAGGAGTGCCGCCGGCCAGTGGCCACCGATCGGCGAGGTAGAGGTGACAGTGGGGGTCGCGCCTAATCGTGAGGCAAGCAGCCCGGGGAGATCGTCGTACGACCAGCTGACCGTCTTGATCGCGAACACGGAATCGATCTGTGTTCCCAGCTCAGCGCGTCCACTGTCGTTCAATGCGGCGACGGTGGCGTCGTGAATCAAGTCAAGAGGTTCGCGGTGCCCGTCGGCAGGATTCCAGCGCAGATCGCCGACGCCGACGATGACCGGGATTCGTGATGCGTCAACCATCATGTACCTCTCGTTGCCGACCCGTAGCCGGGAGTTGCAGTCACGATATCGGGGAGCCTGGTATGTGTAACTCTGGGGTCACAGTCAACAATTTTCGGGTTCCTATTTAGGTATGCCTAACGAAAGTCCTATACTCGTCTTCATGACAGCTGTGGCAGAGAGAATTTCGGTGCCCGTGGGGCCGCGTTCCATCGATCACCCCTACTCGATGACAACGGTGACTCTGAAGCTCTCTCATCAGCGGCAGTGGGCCCCGCATCGTCATCCTGAACATGAGCTGATCTGGGGAAACTCCGGTGGAATGCTCACGGTTGTCGCTGACGGCATCACCTGGGAGGTGCCGCCTTCGGCCGGACTGTGGCTGCCCGCCGGGGCGTTGCATGCCGTGAAGGCGGGCCCAGGTACCGAGTTCTTCTGCACGTACTTCCGGCCTGAGGCGCACGCCGCGCCGTCGGGTGTTCCGGGCTTGTTCGGTGTCAGCGCTCTCCTGCGTGAGGTACTCCTGCACATGCATCGGCGGAACATGCCCGACGAGGCGCGCAGTCGCGCCGAGCGGGTGGCCTTCGACATGTTGCAGCCGCTCGAAGTTGCTGCGGTGGAGGTTCCGATGCCGACCGATCCGCGAGCGTTGTTCGTTGCCGAAGCGTTGGTCGCCAATCCGGCAGACCAGCGGTCGCTGTCCGAATGGGCGCTGACGGCCGGCGGTAGCGTCCGTACGCTGACGCGTGTGTTCGCTCAGGGTACGGGAATGACCTTTGCGCAGTGGCGAATTCAGGTTCGAGTCCGCGCAGCACTGACGTACCTGGCTGCTGGCGTGCCGGTTTCGGTTGTCAGTAGGCGGGTCGGATACGAAACTCCGAGTGCTTTTGTCGCAGTGTTCCGCCGGGTCACCGGCCGGACACCCGGCAGCATGATGAACAAGGGGAGCGTGGCTCCCGAATCGGTGCCGTATCTCCTGCACGCTTGAGTTGGGTTGCACCGGGCGGAAGTGCCCGGTGCAACTGTCGCGGTCAACGCCGCGGCGCGGACCACGCTTCCCACAGTTCCGCGTACCGACCCCCGAGGTTGACCAACTCGTCGTGAGAGCCGTGCTCGACGACACGGCCGTCGTCCATCACCAGGATCTGATCGGCGTCGACGGCCTGTGAGAGTCGGTGTGCCACTGTGACAGCAGTGCGACCCCGGGTCAGAGCCAGAGCGGCATCGTCGAGGACCTTGGCTCCGGCGCTGCCCGCTTCGGCGGTCGCCTCGTCGAGAATCAGCAGCGGCGGATCCAGTAATTCGATTCTTGCCAACGCAAGTTGTTGTGCCTGTGTTGCGGTCAGCCGGTGTCCACCGTCTCCGACGACGGTTTCGAGTCCGTCCGGGAGTGCCCGCAACCAATCGGAGGCGCCGACGGTTTCGAGCGCTGCGATGATGTCGCTGTCGGTTGCCGACGGGTCGGCCAGCCGCAGATCCTCGGCCAACGTGCCGGCAAAGACGTGGACCTCCTGGGTCACGAGGGCCACCACGCTCCGAGAGGCCGACGGTGGCAGTTCGTTCCGGGGCACCGTCCCGATCTTCACGACGCCTTCGGTCGGTTCGTAGGTCCCCGCGACCAGTTTTGCGACTGTCGATTTTCCGGCTCCGGTAGCGCCGACGAGTGCCGTGACGGTTCCTGCCGGAAGGGTGATGTCGATGCCTCGCAGAACAGGAGCGTCGCCGCTTCGGTACGAGAATGTGACGCGTTCCAAAGACGCCGAGCTGTCGACAGGTTCCTGCGGATCGGTCGGTGCGGATGGCACGGGCGCAAGGGTGACTCCGACCAGGCGAGCCAACGCGATTGTGCCTTCCTGTAATTCGTCGAACACGCTGAGAACCGCGCCCACCGGATCGAAGAGGCGGTGGAAGAACAGGGCTGCGGCGGTGGCGGCACCGATGCTGATCTGACCGTCCTTCACCAGCCAGAAGCCGGTGATCAGCACAGCGGACAGGCCGATGAACTCCGCGATGTTGAGCCGGCCGAAGAACCTGGTGCGTAGACGCGTGGTCAACAAGCTCAGGCGGACGGCGGCCATCGATCGAGATTCGATCTGTTCGAGATGCGGCTGGGCCAGGCGAAGCGATCCGACGGTGTCGGAGTTGCTCAGCGAGTCCAGGAGTTGTTGCGCACGTGCACCTTCTGCCTCCCGCTCCTCGCGGTAGACCGGTGCCGACCTCGAGAGGTACCAGCGCAGCGCCTGGATCTGGATGGGTGCGGCGATCACCGCGGCGACGGCGAATCGCCAATCGAGGCTACCCAATCCGATCAGCGTCAACACGATGGTCAGTGCCGCGGTGGCAAAAACCGGAAGTGCTTCGGATACGGCCCGAGTCACCAACCGCACGTCGCCGGTGATGCGGGAGACCAGGTCTCCGCGCCCGGCGCGTTCGACGTCGCTCTGGGGAAGATCGAGAACCCGGACGACAACTTCTTCGCGCAGGTCGGCGACAACACGTTCACCGACACCGGCAAGCAGGTAGTTGCTCACTCCGACGAGAAGGGATGAGGCAACCGCGATGCCGACCAACGCGAGAGTCAGTGTGCCGATGCGAGAGACAGCGTCGCCGTCTCCGTCGGTCACGGCGTCGACCATGGCGCCGAGGACCAGCGGTGTGAGCAGACCGATCGCGGTCGCGGCGGTCAGGGTGACGACTGCTGCGATCGCGGAAATCCGGTGGGGTCCCATCAACCGAAGTGCCGCGCGGCGAGCTTGTTTCGGTGTTGCGGTGGGGAGTAGTTCGTTCACAGCTCGATCACCCGATCGCAGATATCGAGCAGCACGGGGCTGCTGGTCAGGAGTATTGTGGCGTGCGCCCCGCGTACCTCGGCGATCCCGCGAGCAATGCGCGCTTCGGTGACGGAGTCGACGGCAGTGGTGGGATCGTGCAGCACCAGGACGGGCGCTTCGCTCGCCAGTGCCCTCGCCAACGCGATGCGCTGACGCTGTCCGCCGGACAAAGAATTCCCTTGCTCGGTGACTCGGGTGGCGAGGCCGAGCGGCAGTGCCGAGATCACTTGATCTGCGGCGGCAGCGGCGATGGCCTCGTCGTTGCGGCGACCGATCGGTGCGAGGGCGTCGATGTTGTCGCCGACTGTGCCGATGAACAGTGCCGCGTCGTGCGGTGCTGCCAGAACGTGAGTGCGAAGTTCGTCGATGTGCAGCTCGTGAATGGCGTTGTCGCCGAGATGAATTGTTCCGCTCGAAGGCTCGATTCGACGCGCCAGTGCGTCGACCAACGCATCCGCCCATGCGGCATTCTCGGTGACGATGCCGATGATCTCGCCGCGTTTGACGTCGAGATCGACTGGTGACGCTCCGGCCAACACGACGTCGCGCAGCGTCAGGAACTCGGAGTGATTCAGGGGCACAGGTGCACCCGCGGGAGTCACAGCCTCGGTGGTCCCGAGAAGTGCTGCGACGCGGTTGGCGGAAGCACGCGCCCGTGCCAGGCCGGCGCCGAAGTAGATGATGTCGATCAACGGACCGCGAAGGAACTGTGCCAGACCCACCACGGCAACGAATTCACCGACCGAGATGCTCCCGGACGCTGCCATCCGTCCACCCACGTACGCGATGACGGCGAGGAAAGCACCGGCGATCGCAACATTGGCGGCGGAGTACATCGCTTGGTATCTCTGTGCGCGAAGGGTTGCTTCCAACGAAGTCCGGCTGGCTCCCCGATACCGCTGAGCTGCAGCATCTCCGGCGCCGATGCCGGAGAGGATTCGGAGTCCGGAGAGCAGATCTGCGGCCAGGGCACCGGCCTTGGCGCCCTGCCATTGATCGGTCTCGGCTCGGCGTTCGAGCGGTCGACTGACCACCTGCATGAGAGCCAGCACCGGGGGCGTACCGAGAATGACGAGCAGGCCGAGTGGCACCGAGATCACCAGAAGCGAAATCGCGGCGGTCAGCACTCCGCAGGCGGCCGCAAGTTTTGTGCTCAGCGTGTGGGTGAATCCGGCCACCGAACCCGCGTCGGATGTTGCAATCGAGTAGACCTCGCCAGGCATGCGCCGCGGCGACATGCCGTGCGGATCGAGGCCTCGGCGCGCGATGTCCATCCGCAAGCGATGCGCACCGTGCTCGGTGACGGAATCGGAGATGCGTGCCGCGAAGCGCCAACTGAGCAACAAGCCGGTGAAGAGAATTCCGAGAACGAGGATCCACTTTCCGAGTGCGGCGGCATCGCTGGTCGCGACAGCACGGTCGATCACCGCACCGATCACTACCGGCACCAACGCTTCCGCGACCTGGTGGCCGGTGAAGCCGACGGACGCCGCCGCCAGCTTGGCTCCGCGACCTTCGGAAGCGATCGCGCGAGTGATTACCTGGCGCGGCGTGATCGCCGGGCCGGTTGGGGGACCGTTTGTCTCGGCCGAAAGAAGTGGTGTCGAAGGCACTGGGTCCACGCTAGGGATCGTGGGCGGTAGTCAGAAGTCACACCGGTGCCAATACTTGTCGTGAACAGGCCATATGTATTGCGTTGGCCGAATTGCGATAGTAGTTGGCCCCGTTGCAGCTGAGAAGGCATCGACTCATCGACAACACTGCAATAAATTAAGGTCTACCTTACTTAGCGCGGGTTAACTATGTCCGGAAGTCGGATTTGATCCTCGTGTTCGGGTCCGGTTCATGTTCCATCGATGTTGGAGATTGTTGTGAGTCTTGTGTTCGGCGAGGTACTTCACAAGGAGTACGTGACCCCGGGAATGGTTCGTATCGTGTTCGGAGGGGAGGAGCTGACCGCCTTCGAAACCACCGGTACCGGTGACGAATACCTGCGCCTCCACTTCCCGGTCCCGGCTACAGGCGAGTTCGTTCTACCGGCGGAAGATCCGGACGCACCGCGCGGTTGGCGGTACCCGGAGGGCGAGGAACCATCCCCGTGCCAGCCGTACACCGTGCGACGGTTCGATGCCGAAACCAGCCGAATGACAATCGACTTCGTCGTTCACGAGGGCGGAATCGCCAGCGACTGGGCGCAGAAAGCCGAGATCGGTGACAAGTTGGCGATCGGCGAGTCTCGTGGCCTCTACGAGCCGCCGGCCGACGCACGCTGGCAGGTGTTCGTCGCCGACGCAACCGGACTCCCCGCACTCGGTCGTCTGATCGAACAGTTGCCGGCCGGTATGTCGGCCAAGGCGATCGTCGAGGTGGTGGACGAGTCGCACAAGCAGCAGATCACCTCGGACGCCGACGTCGAGTTCATCTGGCTGGTCGGCAGTGGCAACGGTGTTGCACCGTCGAAGCTCCCGGACGCGGTTCGCGCGATGAACCTGCCCACCGAACTCGGATACGTGTGGGTGGCAGGCGAGAGCACGATGCTCCGTGACATCCGCAAGTACCTTCGCCACGAACTGAAGTTGCCGGGTGAGCAGTACAAGGTCATCGGCTACTGGACGTACAAGGCCGAGGTCTGGAACGCGAAGTACGAGGCCCTCGACGAGAGTGTCCGCGCGGCACTCGATGCGGCCTGGGAATCGGACCGCGACGAGGAAGAGATCCGCGACGAGGTCGAGAAGACTCTAGAGAGCGCCGGCTTGTGACCGTTGGATTAGACAAGAGTGCCGTCGACCAGAGTGCGGCTGACGAGAGAGCCGTCGACAAACACACCGAAGAACTGATCGACGAGTCGCTGCAAGAGAAGCAGAAGCAACCGGACGGCCTGGTATCGACCAACTCTCGTCGTATGGCGGGTCTTCTGGTGTGCCTGGTGGTGCTTGCCGCCGTGCTCCTTCTGAGCATTGCGGTGGGATCGAAGACCATTCCGTTCGGCACGGTCATCGACGCGCTGGTGAACTACGACGACTCGAACGATCACGTGATCATCCGTGACCTGCGGCTGCCGCGTACTCTGCTCGGTCTGATAGTCGGCATGGCGCTCGGCGTGGCCGGTGGCCTCATCCAGGCGATGACACGAAATCCCTTGGCTGACCCCGGAATTCTCGGTGTCAATGCCGGAGCAGGCTTTGCGATGGTTGTTGCCGTCGCGGTCTTCGGCCTGACCAGCATCTGGTCGTACATCTGGTTCGCGTTCCTCGGAGCGGTGATAGCCACGGCGATCGTCTACACGCTGGGCTCGATCGGTCGAGGTGGTGCGACGCCCATTCGGCTAACACTGGCCGGTGTTGCCATCGGCTCCGTGCTCGGCGGCATCTCGTCCGGCATCACCTTGCTCAACCCGACCGCCTTCGACCAGATGCGCCAGTGGAATGCCGGCTCACTCAGCGGACGTTCCTTGGAAATCGTTCTGGCCGTTGCGCCCTTCATCCTCATCGGGCTCTTCCTGGCGCTCGCGTTGGCGCGCCAACTCAACGCCGTGGCCTTGGGTGACGATCTGGCACGTTCGCTCGGTGCCAACATCACTCGCACTCGTATCCTCGGTGTCATCGCGGTGACCTTGCTGTGTGGCGCAGCGACAGCGGCGGCCGGCCCGATCGGATTCGTCGGTCTGATGGTTCCGCACGTCGCAAGATGGTTTGTCGGACCGGATCAGCGATGGATTCTCCCGTACACGTTGGTGTGCTCGCCGATTCTGCTTCTCTTCTCCGACGTCGTCGGCCGAATCGTGCTGCGCCCGGGTGAACTTCAGGTCGGCATCGTCACGGCATTCATCGGAGCTCCGGTGCTGATCATGCTGGTGCGTCGAAGCAAGGTGAGCGGTCTGTGAGCATCGATTTCGGGCGCCCCACCACGGTGGTGCGCTCACCCAAAGAAGGCTGGTCCGCGCGGATCGACGTCCGCACGGTCACGGTCTGCCTCATCCTCGTTGCGCTTGCACTGGCGATCGGTGTCATCGCCCTCGGTAGTGGTGACTACCAGGTGCCGATCGGGGACGTCCTCGGCGCACTGTTCGGCGAGGCTCCCGCGCGCATCCACATGGTTGTCGTGGAATGGCGTCTGCCCCGAGTTCTGTTGGCGCTGATGCTCGGTGCGGCACTCGGCATGAGCGGTGCGATCTTTCAATCGCTCACCAGGAACCCGTTGGGTAGCCCAGACATCATCGGCTTCAACTCCGGTGCGTACACGGGCGCTCTTGTGGTCATCCTCCTCATCGGTGGTACTTACTACGAGATCGCAGTCGGTGCTCTGGTGGGCGGAATCGCGACCGCAGCAGTGGTTTACCTCCTTGCGTACAAGCGTGGTGTGCAGGGATTCCGGTTGATCATCGTCGGTATCGCCATCAGTGCGATGTTGGGCTCGGTCAACACCTGGATGATTCTCAAGGCGAAACTTGACGACGCCATGGCCGCCGCAGTGTGGGGTGCCGGTTCGTTGAACGGTCTCGGCTGGACTCAGGTGTGGCCGGTGGTCGTCGTGCTGGCCATCCTCGTTCCGCTGATCCTGGTGTTGGGCAGGCGGATGCAGATGCTCGAGATGGGCGACGACGCCGCCAAGGCGCTCGGCATCCGGGCCGAACCCACGCGGCTTTCCCTGGTTGTTCTCGGAGTCGCTCTGACGGCCATGGTGACAGCAGCGGCCGGACCGATCGGGTTCGTCTCGCTGGCGGCTCCGCAATTGGTGAGGCGATTGACCGGTAGTGCCGGAGTGACCCTGCTGCCGTCGGCAGCAATGGGTGGCGCGTTGCTGATGGTCAGCGACTGGGTGGCGCAGCGAGCTTTTGCACCGACACAGTTGCCGGTCGGCGTCGTCACCGTCTCCATCGGTGGCATCTATTTTGTATGGCTTCTCGCGCGAGAGGCCCGTAAGCAGTGATCGGTGAAGGAACGAGGAACAGCGTGAACGAGGCAAGTGCGGCGGGCGTCGTGGCTGAGAAGACGAATCGGCTTCGCGCCGAGGACGTCACGATCGGGTACGACAAGCGCGTCATCTCGGAGCACCTCGACGTCGAGATCCCCGACGGTGGCTTCACCGTCATCGTCGGTCCCAACGCCTGCGGCAAGTCGACACTTCTGCGTGCGTTGTCCCGGTTGCTCAAGCCGACCACCGGCAAGGTTCTTCTCGACGGCAAAGCGATCACGTCGTACCCGGCCAAGGAAGTTGCGAGGCGGCTCGGGCTTCTGCCGCAGACATCCATCGCCCCGGACGGTATCAAGGTCGCAGATCTGGTTGCGCGAGGACGTTATCCGCATCAGAAGCTGATCCGCCAGTGGTCGCGAGAGGACGAGGCCGCCGTCATCAAGGCGATGGAGGCAACCAAGGTCACGGATCTCTCTGCCAGGCCGGTCGACGAACTGTCCGGTGGTCAGCGCCAACGTGTCTGGGTCGCGATGGTTCTCGCGCAGCAGACTCCGTTGGTGCTGCTGGACGAGCCGACGACGTTCCTCGACATCGCGCATCAGATCGAGCTTCTGGAGTTGTGCCGCGATCTGAACGAGAACGACGGGCACACGCTGGTGGCTGTGCTTCACGATCTCAATCACGCGTGCCGCTACGGAACTCACATCATCGCGATGAAGGACGGCGCCGTGGTCGCCGAAGGCCCGCCCGCGGAGATCATCACCGAAGAACTGGTGCAGGAGGTGTTCGGCATGGCGTGCCGCATCATCGACGATCCGGTTTCCCACACACCACTTGTCATTCCGCTGGGACGCGAGCGTCAGCGAAACATCGAAGGAGCAAAGGTATGACACTCGTCCTGGATACGCAGGTCACCGATTCGGAGTGGGCTCAGATCGTCGACCGCATTTCACGGCGCCGATTCTTCGGTGGCGCAGCCGGTGTGGCTGCAGCACTGGCGCTGAGTGCGTGTGGAACTTCCGATGCCGAGTCGGACTCGGCCAGTGACACTCTCCCGTACACGTGGGGCGAGTTCAGCGGCGACGTTCCGCGCGACCCCAAGCGCGTTGTGGTGCTGGACGGCCGCGTCGACCTCGAATTCGCGATGATGATGGACTACCCGATCGTCGGTTCGGGGAACTTCTGGTTCCCCGATGCCAAGGCAGGATTCCAGTTTCCCGGCCGTACCATCGAGGACGCGAGCTTCGTCAACGTAGCCGGCGATTTCTCCACCAATTTCGAGGCTCTGCTCGCTCTCGAACCCGATCTGATCGTGATCACTGCGATCGGTTACACGAGTGACTGGTACGGCACCGAGCGCTTGTCTTCGATCGCGCCACTGTTGGTGGTCGGCGACGACGTCGAACCGATCGCCGGACACCCGGTCGACTGGCGAGGTGCGCTGATGGCGCAGGCGAGCCAACTCGACCGTGTGGCAATCGCCGAGGCTTCCATCGCGGAGTACGACGACAAGCTCGCGAGACTGCGACCCATGTTGCAGGAGAAGCTGGGCGGAAAGAAGATCGTATTCGGCGTTCAGACGCCGACCGGATTCCTTGTGCATCAGCGGAATCTGCGGATCAGTGTTGCGATCGATGCCGGCCTGGACGTGCTTTTCCGTGACGACGACAATGCAGAGAACTCGTTCGAGTTGTCGTTCGAGCAACTCGACACCTTGGCTCCGGCGGATGTGATCATCGCCCAAGCTCGCGATCAGGAAGCACTCGACGCGATCAAGACGCAGCCGACATGGCAGCGGTTGCCTGCAGTTCAAGCGGGCAACGTGTTGACCAGCGACGCGCGATACAACCAAGGATTTGCGCTCACCGCGGCCATCTTCCTCGACGTTCTCGAGGAAGCGGCCGGGCGAATCACTGCTGGGCAGTAATTCAGGCGACGTTGCGGGCCTGGTCGAGTAGTTGTGCAACCTGCTCGAACCAGGCGCCGTAATTGGCGTAGGTGTTGGGACGCTTGTCGTCGAAGTCGATCACCTGGTTCGCGGTCACCGCGGGCAGCTTGACGAACACGGGTGATACTGCGAATGATTCTGCCGACTTCGCGAACTGGAACACGATGTCCGCCGGGTAATCCGGGACCTGCTCCCAGCTGAGGTCGGCCCAGCCTTTGTCGCCTCCCGGTCCGGTGAACTTCACGCCGAGTTCCTTCAGATAACCGAACTGGGCGAGCGCCGTTGTGCCTGCGTACAACTCGGAGCTGTCACCGTTCAGGGCGAGGACTTCGATGTCGTTGACCTTGGCCGCGGCAGTTCGGATTCGCTCTGCACCGGATTCGAATGCTTCCTTGCCCTCGCGTGCTGCGGCTGTGTCGGTGTTCCCGTCGAGAGCTTCGGCGAGTGAGGCGTATTCGCTCAACACGTCCGGTGTCGAGGCTCCGGAGAACTTGACGCCGACAAACGGTGCAACATTGTTGACGGTGTTGCCCATCGGCTCGTCCCACCAAGTCCATCGCGTCGGGTCGTCACTGTTGCCGTACCCGATGACGAGGTCGGGGTCCAGTGCCGCAAGTGCTTCCGCGCTGAGTTCGCCTTCACGGCCGACGACCGTCATGGTCGACTCGTCGGCATGATCGGTGACGTCGGGATTGCCGACGCCGTAACCGAAGATGCCGACCGGCCGAATACCGTAGTCCCACAGCGCCGCTGCGGAATATGCGTCGACGACGATCCGCTCCGGGGCGTGATCGAGGGTGATCGTGTTTCCGTATCCCGTTGTGTAACTCCAGGACTGGTCGGCAGATCTGGTCTCGGTAGAAGGTGATGCGTCGCTACTTCCGCAACCGGTGAGTAGGAGTGTGGCGACGGCGGGTAGTGCGGCGAATCCGGCGAACCGGCGGGTGAGTTTCATGAAAACCTTCCGAACATGGCGAACTAAGCTAGGTAAGCCTAACCTGATGTTCCGTTCGGGTGTTCTCCGGGTCAGGTGCCCTGCCACATCTGAAGCCATTCGCTCCAGGACGGGGGAGTGATCGATGGTTGAGGTGTTCCGCCACGAAGTCCGTCGAGCATGAAGTCGAGATAGCGCGTGTGTATTTCGGTGGCTCGATCGCCATCGATCGGCAGAGTCGGCCGCAGATGCACTGTCATGAGCATGACGTCTGCAGCAGTGAAGCTGGGCGGGACTTCGTGAGCGTCGATGCAGACGTCGACCATGGATTGCAGTGCGTCCTCCAATTCTTCGGCGGCACGAGTGACTTCGGCGTGTTCGGGCAGTCTGCCGCCGAGGACCGGAATGAGCGGTCCCACCGATTCGGTGAGATATCGCGAGAAGAACGTCTTCAATACGGCTTCATCGGTTTTCGCGGTGCTCACGCACTCTCGGGCAAGGGTGGCGAGGTGATCGATCGCCCAGACGCGCAGGGATTGCGCCAGTTCCTCCTTGCCTCGGTATCGGCGATAGATGCTGCCGACGCCCACTCCGGCCCGTGCGGCAATCGCCGATACCGGTGCATTCCAACCCTGTTCGGCAAAAATCTCGCGCGCTGCTCGCAGCACGGTGACGTCGTTGTCTGCGGCTTCTCGGGCGCGTCCGGGGAGGCTCGCATTCTCTTTCGCCATTCCCACAGGCTAGCAATGCATGGTTTACTCAATCGGAACGGAGTGTTCCGTTCCGATTCGATTCATGATTGGAGGAAGGTGTCGATGACGACCTTGGCAGAGGCGCCCACGCGATCCGGGAGCCGGGTGATCGCAGCCCTGGCTGGAGCGGTACTCGTCTACTCGCTCATGCAGACCATGCTGGTACCGGCGTTGCCGGTGTTGGGTGAGCATTTCGACACGTCCGTGGCGGTGACCGGGTGGATTCTTACGTCCTATCTGTTGGCGGCCGCGGTGATGGCTCCGATCGTCGGGGCAATGGGTGACCGGTTCGGCGACAAGCGAGTTCTGGTGATCGTTCTGATCATCTTTGCCATCGCCACATTCGCCGCCGCGGCAGCGCCGAACATCGGGGTGCTGCTCGTCGTTCGGGCCGTCCAGGGAGTGAGTATGGCGAGCTTCCCGCTCGCGATGGCAGTACTGCGGAGAACGGTAGTGGGCCCCGAGTTGTCTTCGGGGATAGGTTGGCTCGCTGGGACTTTGGGAATCGGTGCCGGAAGTGCACTGGTGATCGGCGGTGTCATTCTCGAGTATCTCAGTTGGCAGTGGTTGTTCGTGATCACCGGGATCTTGATCGTGCTCGCATTGGTCGCGGTGGTGGCCGTGGTTCCGGGTTCGCATCGCCGGCCGGGTATGCCGACGGACTGGGCCGGTGCCGGAGCACTCGCGTTCGGGTTGGTGAGCCTGCTCCTGGCGATCACCAAAGCCTCCGACTGGGGAGTTCTGTCGCTCGGATTCTGGGGTCTGGTTGTGATCGCGTTCGTTTCGTTCGCGACACTGATTGCCGTCGATTCCCGCCACGACGCGCCGATTGTCGACATGCGAGTCTTTCGGGACAAACCGATGATGATCACCAGCGCACTCACTCTGGTGTTCGGATTCGTGCCGTACATCTTCTACCTCTGCCTGCCGCGGATCCTCCAGGCGCCGGACACGTCTACGTACGGAAGCGGATTCACTGTCGTGCAGACCGGGTTGGCGCTCTTGCCTGCCGCTGTACTCGTCTTTCTCGGCGGGCGTTTGACGCCGGCTCTCGCGCGGCGATACGGGCCGCGAGTACCGGCGGTGACAGCGCTGGCACTCATGGCGACGGGCGCGATCGGACTTGCAATCTGGCCGAGTTCGGTGGTTGCGATCGTGCTGTTCTTCTCCCTCGTCGGGTTGGGGAACGGCGTGGGGTTCGCGGTCTGTGCTCTGTTGGTTGCTTCGATCGTGCCGCCATCGGAGATGGCAGCGGCCAGTGGTGTCAACAGCGTGATCAGGACCGTGGGGTCGGCGGTGGGTGCGCCGGTGACCACAGCAGTCCTGGCGATCGGTATTTCCGGTGATTCGTTCGGGGCGGCGTTCGTGATGGGCGCAGTCATCAGTGTTGTCGCGTGTCTGCCGGCGTTCGCACTTCCGGTGACGAGGGCTGCACAAACGGCTTGAGTTATTGTAGGCTCCCCTAATCGAGACAGTATGTAACTAAAGCGGGGAGAGAAGGATGCGGCAGCAGTGGGGCGCACTGGACGAGTTCGCAGCACTCAACGCGCTCACGCTCGGGGTCAAGCCCGATACGGTCTTTGCCACCCTGCAATCACAGGCGGCGAAGGAGATCTTGCAGAGCGAGGGCATAGAGGTCGTCGACAAACCGACGTTCTTCGAGTCACCCGACGTCGAACAGATCGCAGCAGTCGATCCTGACAGAATCCTGCTCAGTGACGTCGGGTCGCTGACGTCGATCACGGCTCAGGCCAACGAGATTGTCCCGACGACGGTGCTCGCCTATGCGGCGCCGTGGCGCGAAGTTCTGAATACCGCGGCGACTGCTCTGGGTCGAGAGTCCGAAGCTCGCGAAATCGTGTCGAGGCTCGAGACCAAATTTGCCGAAGTATCCGGAACGGTCGAGGCGCAACCGCAGATGTTGTCCGTGCTGGTGGGATTCTCCGGCGGCATCTACACCGTCATCCCACAGTCGCCGATGTCCTCGATCATCGAGGAAGCCGGTTTCAGGCGTCCACAAGCCGAACTCGACGCGAAGATCGGACCGAACACAGGTGTTGCCACGTCTTCGGTGTCGGGCGAGGAGGTCGGGCAGCACGCGGCGGACGCGATGGTCGTGACCTCGGGAAACATCTACGACGGCGCACTGGTACACGCAAATCCGTTGTTCAACGAGATCCCTGCGGTGCAGGCCGGGCGCACGGCAGACGTCAGCGGCGAACTCTGGTTCGGCAGTTATCCCTTCGCGGTCTACTGGATCCTCGAAGACCTCGAGGCACTTGCCGATCGCACACTCACCGGCGCGGAGCTCCAAGGACGCATCGCATCCGACGCCGACGCAGTTACCCGATGGAAGGCGTTCTCGAAATGACGACGACACAGGCCACGAAAGCAGACATTTCATCTGAAGAGGCCGACGTATCACAAGGCGCGGCGGCCGAAGCCTCGCAAGCCAAAGCTGAAGCGGCGGAGCACAAGAGCGCGCTTCGCGAACTCCTTGCTCCAGTGCGCACGCGGACCACCATCGCGATGGTGATGCAGGTGATCGCCGCGGTCGCCGCCATCGTGCCGTACGTGGCCATCGCCGAACTGGGTAAGACGCTGATCGTGGGCGGTGACGTCGACTCGTCCCGTGTCTGGACGATCGTGTGGGTGGTCGTCTTCGGTCTGGGTATGCGTGCGTTCTTCGGAGGCGGTGCGTTGATCGTGACGCACTTCGCCGATGTGAATCTGCAGGCGGTGCTGCGGCGTCGAATCGCAGCGACTCTCGGTCGACTTCCCCTGGGCTGGTTCACCTCCCACTCGTCCGGAACCGTGCGCAAAGCCGCGCAGAACGACATCTCCGATCTCCATTACCTGGTTGCGCACAGCGCCGTCGAGACCACCGGAGCCATCGCAGTGCCGCTCGTCGGACTCGGCTACGTGATCTCGATCGACTGGCGTCTGGGATTGGTCGCGATTGCCACGCTCCCGATCTACATGATCGCCTACGCGACGATGACCAAGGACATGGCCGTCAAGATGAGCCGGATGAATGAGGGCATCGCGGCCATCAGCAACACCATCGTCGAGTTCGTCACCGGTATCGCAGTGGTCAAGACCTTCGGTCAGGACAAGCAGTCACACTCCCGGTACCGCGACGCCGCCAAGGCATTTGCACTCTCGTACGAGGGCTGGGTTCGCCCGATGCTCCGGACCGAGGCGCTGGCCTCGATTGCATTGAGCGCACCGGTAGTGCTGGTGGTCAACCTTGGCCTCGGCTCGTGGTTCGTCCACTCCGGATGGGTGTCACCCATCGATGTGCTGACCAGTTCTCTTGTCGCGATGGTGATTCCGGTGTCGGTGACGACCATCGGTTTCGGTATGCAGGCTCGCCGAGAGGCAGCCGCCGCTGCGGCGCGACTGATTGCGCTGTTCTCGACCGAGGCGCTGCCGGAAACCGATCATCCGAAAAGTCCCGCGGGGAATGAAGTTCGATTCTCCGGAGTTTCTTTCGCCTACGACGACGGCGCCGACGTTCTGACCGACATCGATCTGACGCTGCCGGAGGGCACGGTGACGGCGTTGGTCGGACCTTCGGGTTCGGGTAAGTCGACGCTGGCAACGCTGGTTCCGAGGTTCCACGACGTGCGTGCCGGATCCGTGGCCATCGGTGGTGCCGACGTCAGGGACGTGGCGACCGACGAGCTGTACCGCCACGTCGGATTCGTTCTGCAGGACGTGCAGCTGGTCGAAGCGACCGTGCTCGACAACATTCGGCTTGCCCGACCGCAGGCGACTTCGGCTGAGGTGAAGGCCGCTGCCGCAGCCGCGCAGATCGACAACCGAATCGAAGCGCTCCCGAGAGGCTACGACTCCGTGGTCGGGGTCGACGCCAGATTCTCGGGTGGTGAAGCCCAAAGGGTCTCCATTGCGCGTGCGATTCTCGCGGACACTCCTGTTCTCGTGCTCGACGAAGCAACCGCTTTCGCCGATCCGGAGTCCGAAGCCGATATCCAGGAGGCGTTGTCGCGCTTGACGGTGGGGCGCACCGTGCTGGTGATCGCGCACCGGTTGGCTTCGATCGTGAGCGCCGATCAGATCGTGGTTCTCGATGCCGGACGGATCGTGGAGAAGGGCACACACGATCAGCTTGTGGCGAGTGGTTCAACCTATGCCCGGATGTGGGCGAGTCACAGTCGGGCCGACAGCATCGCTGGTACGTCTGACGCAGCAGGAAAGGCCAACTCATGATTCGCGACCTCTTCCGGATACTCGGCCCGCAGAATCAGGGCCGTTATCGCGAGTTCCTGGTGTGGGCAGTGTTGTACGGCGTGATGCAAGGTTTGGCAGTGGCGCTACTGGTCCCGGCGGTGCAGGCACTGTTCGATCAGGACTGGGGCAGTTTCCTTCGGTGGCTCGCCGCAATGGCCGTGTGCGCCGTGATCAGTTCGATTGCGCATTACCTGCAGGCGATGAAGGGATTCGAGTCGGCCCTCACGCTGCTGAGGACTATGCATCTGCGCCTGGGAGATCATCTCGTCACTCTGCCGCTCGGCTGGTTCGGCGCCGGCCGACTCGGCCAGGTATCGCAGGTTGCCAGCAAGGGCACCATCTCGGTGATGGGGGCGGCTGCGCACCTCATGACACCGATCATCTCCGGAATCGCCAGCCCGGCAACCATTGTCGTGTGCATGTTGTTCTTCGACTGGCGGCTCGGGCTGGCACTGATGGTCAGCGTTCCGATTCTGTTCGCGGCAGCCAGATTTGCCTCGACGATGACTGCGAAGGCCGACGATCGGGCACATGCCGCAGCCGTCGAATCGAACAATCGAGTGCTCGAATACGCTCGTTGCCAACCGGTCCTGCGTGCTTTCGGACGCACCCACGGGGTGTACGAACCGCTCGACGACGCGATCGAAGCGCAACACACTGCGGGTCGTTCACAACTGTGGTTCGTGGTGATCGGGTCCGTGGTCAACGGGATCGCCCTGCAATTCGTCTTCTCTGCCGTGATCATCCTGGGTGCATTCCTCGCGCTCGGCGGCGACATCGACCCTGTCACGTTGATCGCGCTACTCGGCCTGACCGCACGGTTCATCCAACCGCTGGGTGAGATCGGCGAGTTCGGCGGTGCAATCAGAATGGCACGCAACGAAATCCGTCGGATGTCCGAGATCCTCGAAGTGGAACCACTGGTAGAACCCGATACCAGCGGGCAGCCGACGGGGGAGACGGCCGTGCAGTTCGACGCCGTCGACTTCGGCTACGCGGACGGTGGGCAGGTGCTGCGGGACATCTCCTTCGAGGTGCCGCGGAAGTCGCTGACGGCGTTGGTCGGTCCGTCAGGGTCTGGCAAAACCACCGTCACTCGGCTGATCTCGCGCTTCTACGACGTCGACTCGGGGGTGGTACGTGTCGGCGGCGTCGATGTGCGGGACCTCACGAGTGCCGATCTGATGTCGCAGTTGTCCTTGGTTTTCCAGGACGTGTACCTCTTCGACGACACGTTGATCGCGAACATCCGCCTGGGTCGCCCCGAAGCCACGGACGATGAGGTCTTCGACGTGGCTCGGATCGCGGGCGTCGCGGAAATCGTCGAGCGACTTCCGCGGGGTTGGGACACCCGTGTCGGTGAGGGTGGGACGGCACTGTCCGGTGGAGAGCGGCAGCGGGTCTCCATCGCGCGCGCACTCCTCAAACGCGCACCTATCGTTCTGCTCGACGAGGCGACGGCCGCGCTCGATCCCGAGAACGAGGCCCATGTACAGCGTGCGATGCAGGAACTCGCCAATGAAAGCACACTGCTGGTCATCGCTCACAAACTGTCGACCGTCGTGGCCGCAGACCAGATCATCGTGCTCGGTGACGACGGCTCGATCGTCGAAGTGGGAACCCACGAAGTTCTGCTCGCAGCCGGTGGGAACTACGCCGCGTTCTGGAACCAGCGCCACCGTGCGTCGGGATGGCGGTTGGTAGCGGGCTGAGCAGGTGGCAGGCTGAGCAGAATGCAAACCGGAAAGAAGACGGGGCGGCCGCCGACGTTGTCGACAGTGGACATCGTCGAGGCCGCCCTGGCTGGTGATCTGAGTGAATTGACCATGCCTAGTGTGGCAAAACGTCTGGGCGTCAGTCATTCTGCACTTTATCGCTACTTCGCGGACCGTGAAGCGCTGCTGCGGGCTTGCGCGGATCACGTTGTGCGTCAGACTGTATGGCCGGACACGGATCGTCCGTGGCGTGAGTTTCTGAAGGATTTGTGCGACGTTCTGTGGTCCTCGTTCGAGCGCTATCCAGGTCTAGCCCAGGTCGGTCTCGCAGTTCCGGGCACGCCACCGGCGATAATCGAGATCGTGGAGAAACTGGTCGGTTCGTTGACTGCGCAGGGTTTCACACCACACGACGCGGTCCTGGCGGTGGACTTCATCTCCGAGGTGACCATGACGCAGTTCGCAATGATGGCGGCAATGGACAAGACCGTGAGCTCCGCGGATTCGCGTTCTGCGCGCCAGGCGTATCAGGAGAGTTGGAATGCGTCGGAGTCGTTGGTCGAGGGGATCGGCGACGAATCGACGTGGCACGGGCGAGGTTGGTTGGACGAGAAGATCACGATCATGCTCGACGGCCTGGAAAAGCGTGTTATCGGCTGACATTTCTACTAGCTTTGAGAGTAATGCCCGTTTCGGCGTGATACAGGCTAATGTGCACACATAGGACGGGTGGTTGCTGCACCGGGAGGCGGGGATCATGGATCTCGAAGCGATTGTTCTCATCCAAAGACTCAAGTACCGATACGCACGCGCCTTGGACACCAAATCGTGGGTCGAATTTGCCGACACTCTGACCGTCGACGCCACCGCGATCTACGGAGAACAACTCAGTTTCGATTCCCGAGATTCGTTCGTCTCCTTCCTCGAGAACACCCTCGGATCACACGTCATCACTGAACATCAGTGCGGGCAACCCGAGATCGACGTCGACGGAGACACCGCAACCGGGATCTGGTGCCTCGCGGACACTGTGGTGATCCCCGAAGACGGCATGCTTCTTCGCGGATCGGCCTTCTATCACGACAGATACACCCGCTGCAGCGACGGTGAATGGCGAATCTCCCACACGAGCTACGAGCGGACCTGGGAATCGGTGGTGGCGCTCGCCGACATGCCGAGTTTCCGATTGACGTCCAACAAGTGGGCGCTGCTGCAGCAACCGTCGTTCGGCGACTCGGTAGTTCGCAACGTCTCCTGAGGCCGCCGGCGATTAGAGTCGGCTCATGGTTGATGCAGATTTTTCGCTGCCTGACGTACGGACGTGGATTCGCGGAATCCCCGCACTGACCGGAACTCCGCCGCCCGCGCCTGAACATTTTCCGGAAAAGCCGGGAGAGCTGTTCCTCGACTGGCTCCGTGCGGCCGTGGCCTTCGGCGTCGTCGAGCCACACGTGTGTGCGCTCGCGACCGTCGACAGTGACGGTATGCCCGATTCCCGCTTCCTCATCCTCAAGGACGTGACCGAGGGCGGGTTCTGGTTTTCTGGTTCAGCTGCTTCGCCGAAAGGCATTGAGCTGAAAGAAAATCCGCGAGCATCGCTCGCCTTCTACTGGCGTGAGACGGGCCAGCAGGTCCGGATTCGCGGGTTGGTTCGCGAGGGCGACGACGCACTTCGAAGCCGAGACTTCGTCGAACGCTCCGTCACTGCGAGGGCGGTGGCGACGGCAAGTAAGCAGAGCGAGGTGCTCGAAGACTTAGGGGCGTACGACGCCTCGGTAGCCGCTGCGGAAGCAAGAATCAGTGACGACCCGGGGTTCGTGTCGAAGGACTGGCGTGCGTGGTGCCTCGAGCCGGAGTCTGTCGAGTTCTGGCAGGCAGACTCCGGGCGTCGGCATCAGCGATGGTTGTACCGGCGCGGCTCGGACCGAGCATGGACACGAGCAGTGCTGTGGCCCTGAACAGCTGGGTCGAGATCAGCTGGCGCTGATCTCCGGCGACACGAGGTTGACGACGATCGACTGTCCACCGAGCTTGGCGTGGATTTCGGGATGTTCGAACCCCGAGGACAACAGGTAGCTGCCGAGCATCGTGAGCAACTCGTCCAGATCCATCGTGGGATCGGAGGAATGCGTGCTCGAGGGTGAGGCCTGATTCGCGATGAGTTCGGTGTGGGTGAGTCGACCGGCCACTCGAACGGCGGCTACGCCCATCGCGTCGCGCCGTACGACGGTGCGACTCCGAGTCTCGAGTGTCCTCGATGATTCGCGTGTTGAAGCTGGCACTGAAAGGTCCTCTCCGCTGCTGTGTGCGGCCGTGGTTCGGGCAGGAAGCGGAAACGTGAATGCATCCGATTGCTTGGGTGCGGTCGACAGAAAATCCGCTGTGGCGGTGGCACTGCTGGAACCGTTGCTCGTGGAAAGGTTGCTCGCAGAACCGTTACCCGTGGAAAGGTTGCTCGCAGAACCATTACTCGCGGAACTACTGGCTCTCGATCCGTTGCCGGAACCGTTGGCGCCCGTTATTCCGTGAGAATTCTTGTCTTCCATTGTTCGCTCCTGATGCCCGTAAACAGACCGCTGGTTTGCTTAATCGACGCAAACATACCAGGAGTCTGTTTACTGTTACACCCCTTGTGGAGTTCGGCGTTGAATGCGCAGCCACATTGCGAAGCCCCACAGAACGAAGAATGCATAGACCAGATAGAGGATGGCCGACGGGTAGTACCCGGCCCGGAATAGAAGTGGAACGCCGACAGCGTCGACGCCGATCCAGATGAGCCAGAACTCGGTCCAGCCGCGTGCCATCCCGTACGTCGCGAGGATCGAGCCGGTGAAGATCCAGGCCTCCGCCCACGCTCCGTACGAGCCGAGAAGGTCGAAGATCCAGGCGAAAGCGATTGTGCCGCTTGCCATGACGGCGATCATGGCGACTCGCTCGCGAGTTGTCGCCCAGTGGGGCAGGACTGCGCGACCGGAGTCACGTGCCCCACGTCGCCACTGGGTCCACCCGTAGACGCTGACGGTGATGAACAACAACTGACGGCCGGCCTGGCCGTAGAGATTGAGCTCTTGCGGCGTGTGGAAAAGTGCGCCCATGAAGACCGTGAACAACAAGGCATTTCCGGCTATACCGACAGGCCACGCCCATACCGAGCGTCGCGCGCCCGCGATCGCGGAGCCTATTCCGAACGCGTTTCCGATGATCTCTCGCCAGAGAATCGTGGCGCTGCCGATGTGCAGTTCAGCGTCGAACAGCGCCTCGATCAGGCTCATCAGTCCGCAGCAGCGACGAGGGGTTCGAGCGTCAGATCCGGGAGTTCCTTCTGGATGTACTGCAGGCGCCACTTGTCACTGACAAGGGCGAGCAGGACACCGTCGGATCGGGTGAAGACCTCCACACCGCGCTGACGGTTCAGTTCGACCTCGGACGCGGCGTCGGTACGGCGGGCCAATGCGTAGCCGAGTGGTTCCATCTTGGCCTCGACGTTGAACTCGGCCTTCATGCGCGCTGCGACGACCTCGAACTGCATCGGGCCGACAGCAGCCATGACGGGGGAGGCGTCGCCGCGGATGTCGTTGCGGAGAATCTGGACGACGCCCTCGGAATCGAGTTGATCGACTGCACGGCGGAACTGCTTGTACTTGCCGGCGCTTTCGGCGCGCAGGATCGAGAAGTGTTCCGGCGCGAACGACGGGATCGGCGGGAACTCCACCTTCTTCTCGGTGTACAGCGTGTGGCCGGGTGCGAGTGCGGTGGCGTTGACGAGGCCGACGACGTCGCCGGGGAACGCGGATTCGACGGTGGAACGTTCACGGCCGAATACCGTCTGCGCGTACTTGGTCGTGAAGGGCTTGCCGGTTTGGGCGTGTGTGACAACCATGCCGCGCTCGAACACGCCGGAGACGATGCGCATGAACGCCAGACGGTCACGGTGCGCGGTGTCCATACCGGCCTGCACCTTGAAGACGACCGCACTGAACGGATCGGTGACCTCGCGCGGCTTGCCGCTGAGGTCTTCGCGGCCCCGCGGCGGCGGCGCCAATTCGACGAGAGTGTCGAGGATCTGGCGGACACCGAAGTTGAGCATCGCGGACGCGAAGATCACCGGGGACGTCTGACCGGCGAGGAACATCTCCTGATCGTGGTCCTGGCCGGTAGCGGAGAGCAGTTCACTCTCCTCGGCCGCGGTCTCCCACTCGGAGCCTTCCTTGGCGAGCGCCGCGTCGGCGTCCATGACCTCTTCGGGGGCGATCTTCGCGCCGCCTGCGGTACGGGTGAAGCGGACGTACTCGCGAGCCTCACCGTCTTCGCCGCGCCGCAACAGTCCTCGGAAGTCGCCGGCGATGCCGACGGGCCAGTACAGGGGAGTGGGCGTGAGGCCGATGCGTTCGCTGATCTCGTCGAGCAGTTCGAGAGGAGTCTGGCCGGGACGGTCCCACTTGTTGATGACCGTGATGACCGGAATGCCGCGGTGACGGCACACCTGGAACAACTTGAGCGTCTGCGGTTCGAGGCCCTTGGCAGCGTCGATGAGCATGACGGCTGCGTCGACGGCGGTCAGGACGCGGTACGTGTCCTCGGAGAAGTCGGAGTGACCGGGGGTGTCGACGAGGTTGATGACGTTGATCTGCTCGTCCGGGGTCTCGGACGAGTGGTAGTTGAACTGCAGTGCGGTGGAACTGACGGAAATGCCGCGGGCCTTCTCCATCTCCATCCAGTCCGAGACCGTCGACTTGCGGCCGGCCTTGCCGTGGACGGCACCAGCCTCGGAGATCTTCTTCGCGTGCAGTGCCAGCGCTTCGGTGAGTGTCGACTTACCGGCGTCAGGATGCGAGATGACGGCGAAGGTGCGGCGACGCTCCGCCTCGGCGGACAAGCCCTTGGTCGTCGTCGTGACCGCGACCGCCCCGCTCTCGGTTGAATCGGGGCCTTCGGTGTCGGACTGGACAGTCGAGTCGGAAGGGACGGTCGAGTCGGACGGGGTAGTCAACGAAGAACCTCTCGAAGTGGGCGTCGGTGCCGGCGACGTGCCGGGGCGCGGACAGGTGGAGAGTGCGGCAGCACAACAGAGAAAGGATACTCGCAGACCACGAGGCAGTAGCCACTGCGGCGTAACACTCGGCGAACGATCGCTGATTATCAATGTATGTGTGTGTTCGAACACACAGCCATTTGTGTCCTGCGAAAGAGTTGCACTGAATCGAAGAGTGACACTGACCGAGGAGTTGCGTTGAGCAAGTTCACCGAAGAGATGTACGCGACCGCCGCAGTCACCGACCGCGGCCTGGTGACGGGAGAGCCCGACAACGCTTTCCGTCAGACCTGGGGCGACATCCACCAGGAAGCTCGGCGCATGGCCGGTGGCCTGGCCGAGGTCGGCATCGATCGCGGCGTCGCGATCGGCATTCTCGCCGGACAGCCCGTCGACATCGCGCCTGCCTGCCAGGCGACGTGGATGCGCGGTGCGTCGGTGACGATGCTGCATCAGCCGACCCCCCGAACGGATCTGGGCGTCTGGGCTCAGGACACCGAGACGGTGATCGACATGATCTCCGCAAAAGCCGTCATTCTGGGTGCACCATTCGACGCGGCCAGGCCGCTCCTCGAAGAGCGTGGCATCACCGTCGTGACGGTGGACGAGCTTCGTGGCGGAACGTCGATCGATCCCGTGGAGACGGCCGAATCGGATATCGCACTCCAACAGTTGACGTCAGGTTCCACCGGTTCGCCCAAGGCCGTGCAGATCACGCACGAGAACTTCTACACAAATGCGTACGCGATGATCAACCGCATCAAGTTCTCCATCGAGGACGACGTGATGGTGAGCTGGCTTCCGCTCTTCCACGACATGGGCATGGTCGGCTTCCTGACGGTTCCGATGCAGGTGGGCGCCGAGGTCATCAGCATCACGCCGATGGATTTCCTGCGCACCCCGGTGCTGTGGGCGGAACTCATGGGCAAGTACGGCGGAACTGTCACCGCCGCACCGAACTTCGCGTACTCGCTCTTGGCTCGTCGACTCGCACAGGCAGAAGACGGGGCAGTCGACCTCTCCAGCGTCCGATACATGTGGAACGGCGCCGAACCGGTGGATCCCGACACGATGGATGCCCTCGCCGAGGCCGGTGCGCGTTTCGGTTTGAACCCGACCGCGCTCGCTCCCGTGTACGGAATGGCGGAAACCACGCTCGCCGTGTCGATTCCGGATCCCGATCAAGGTCAGGTCCTCGACTACGTCGATCCCGACTTCCTCGAGTCGATGTCTCGGGCGGTGCCGTCCAATCGCCCCAACGCTCGTGCCCTCGCCACACTCGGAAAGATGGTGCCTGACCTCGAGGGACGCATCGTCGACCGCGACGGCCAGGTACTTCCGGCCCGCGGCGTCGGAATCATCGAGGTTCGCGGCAAGGCAGTGACCCCCGGTTACGTCACGGTGGAAGGTCACAAGCCGGCGCAGGACTCCGACGGTTGGCTCGACACCGGTGACGTCGGGTACTTCACCGAAGAAGGACTGGTCGTGGTGTGCGGGCGAGTCAAGGACGTCATCATCATGGGCGGCCGGAACGTGTACCCCACAGACATCGAACGGGCGGCCGGAAGCGTTGCCGGTGTGCGCCCGGGAAATGCCGTCGCAATCCGTCTCGATGCCGGCCAGAAGCGTGAGAGCTTTGCGGTCGCCGTCGAGACCAACGCTTTCGAAGATCCGGAAGAGGTCAAGCGCATCGAGCGCGAAGTGGTCCACGCCGTGGTTGCCGACGTCGGTGTCCGACCTCGCGCCGTTGCGGTTCTGGGCCCCGGCAGTATTCCGAAGACGTCGTCGGGAAAGCTCCGCCGCGCCAATTCGGCTGCCCTGCTGGGTAACTGACTGTCAGTGCAAGCGGTTCTGTGCGGCTTCGAGCCCGAGTTCGAGCAGTAGCTCCACTGCATCCGCAGCTTCTTCGCACACGAGATCGAGTTCTTTTCGCTCCGTGGACGAGAACGGCTTGAGAACGTAGTCCGCCGGGTCCATTCGGCCCGGCGGGCGACCGATCCCGACGCGCGTGCGCAGGTAGTCCTTGGTGGTCAACGAACTCGAAATGGACCGCAGACCGTTGTGTCCGCCTTCGCCGCCGCCGAGTTTGAGTCTGATGGTCCCGAAATCGAGATCCAGTTCGTCGTGGACGACGATGATGTTCGCGGCATCGACCGAGAAGAATCGCGCGAGACCGGCGACCGCGCCACCCGAGAGATTCATGTACGAGCGTGGTTTTCCGAGAATCACACGTCGGCCGGCGAGGCGACCTTCGACGATTTCGGCGCCACTCTTCTTGTGTACGTTGAACTTTCCGCCCATGCGCCCGGCAAGGGTGCCGGCGACCATGAAGCCGACGTTGTGCCGGGTCTTCTCGTACTGCGGGCCGGGATTACCCAGGCCGATGACGAGGGCGGTATCTGTGCTCAACGGACGCTACTTTCTGGCTTGTTTTTCCTGCTACGCACGAACGGCGCGTCACTCCGAATCGGAATGACGCGCCGCGCGCAGTGAGTTCTGTTGGAACCGAGAGGATCAGGCCTCTTCTGCAGCCTCGTCGGCGGCGGGAGCTTCTGCGCCCTCTTCGAGGTCAGCCTCGGTCGGTGCAGCAACGACGTTGACGATCAGGGTGTCGGCGTCAGCCTGCAGGACGGAGCCGGCGGGCAGTTCGAGCTGGCTTGCCAGGATCTGGGTGCCGATTTCGAGGCCCTCGACCGAGACCTCGATCTGCTCGGGGATGTGGAGGGCGTCTGCCTCGATGGAGATGGTCGATGCATCCTGCGCGACCATGGTGCCTGCAGCAGCGTCACCGACGACTACGACGTGAACGTCGATGGTGACCTTCTCGCCCTTCTTGATGACGAGGAGGTCAGCGTGCTCGATGTAGCTGCGGATGGGGTGCACGACGACCGACTTGGTCAGTGCAACTTGCTCCGTGCCCTCGATGTCGAGGGTGAGGATGGCGTTGGTGCCCTGTGCGCGGAGGATGCGAGCGAAGTCGCGAGCCGGCACGTTGAGGTGGCGGGGATCTTCGCCGTGGCCGTACAGAACCGTGGGGACCTGGCCGTCGCGACGTGCGCGGCGAGCTGCGCCCTTGCCGAATTCGGTGCGGACGACGGCGACGAGGTTGTTTTCTTCAGACATGATGAAACGGCTCCTACAACTCACGGGGTTCGTGCTCGGTTTACTGACGTGTGGTTTTGCCTGCGGCAAGGCGGACAGGCGCGCACACGGCCAGGAGCGAAACGCTCGAGCTGAGCCGTAGCCGCGTCGATCACGGTAAACCTGCAACGTGTGGAACTGCTGCGATTCACCCTCGCCGAGACAACTTTGGATACGTTACCGGAGTTTGCTCCCCGCCGCTAATCGCAGGTGGTGGGGACCTGGCCGTGTGGACGTGGTTCGCGTCACATCGAAAGCGGTAGCCTGACGGAGTGACCACCGTGGGGAGCGCTCCCGAAGGCAGTCGGCTCGGTGCCGTCGTGCCGGGTACCGACCTGTCGCAGCATGCGCGCCTACTGAGCCGGGTGCACGACGCAGTTCTCTCGGGGCAGGAACCACCGGCGCAGCCGCGGACCGTCGTGGCGCGATCGTGGTCGCGGGTGGCCGCGGGTGGGCTCGCGCCCGATCATTGCGGCGCGTCCGCTGTCGCCGATTTCTCCGAGTTGGAGTCGAGGCGTTCGCGTACCGCGCTGCGCAGCGTTCTGCCCGAACTGAGAACCACGCTCACCGAGGTCGCCGAGGACGCGGGCTTCATCGTGGTCGTTGCCGACGCCGACGGTGTCCTGCTCTGGCGCGAAGGGGCGAAGACCGTCAAACGTGCGGCGGACGCACTCGGGTTCGCCGAAGGCGCGCGCTGGTCGGAGCAGTCGGTGGGTACCAACGCGATCGGTACCGCGCTGATCGAAGATTCTGCGGTGCAACTCTTCTCGGCCGAGCACTATGCGCCGACGCATCACAATTGGTCATGTACCGGCTCGCCTGTGCACGACCCCCGGACAGGCGAGATCCTGGGTGTGGTGGACATCAGCGGGTCCGCAGCCTCGGTGCATCCCACCACTGTCGCGCTGGTTCGCACCGCGGTTCGCCTCGCGGAGGCGACGCTGTGGCGCGAGCATGCAGCTCAGCTCGATCGCCTGCGCTCGCGGGCGGCGCCATTGTTCGCGGCGGGCACGGGTCCGGCATTGGTGGTCGACGAGTTCGGCTGGGTGGCCGGCGCCAGCGGGATTGCCGCACCTGACCGGGTGGCGGCACCCAGTGCGGGAAAGCCCGTCATCGTGCCAGGTCTTGGGATGTGTCTGCCTGAGCCGCTCGGTGACGGCTGGCTGTTGCGCACCGGCGTCGGCGGGCCGGTGATCGAGCTCGAGCTGTCACTCGGTGCATCGCCGCAGGTGACGGTCCGTGGTGATGCAAACTGGACGCGCGCGCTTTCGCCGCGTCACGCTCAGATCTTGCGTGCGCTGGCAGCTGTGGGATCGGCTGGCGTGGATGCCGCAGGCCTGAGCGAAGTGCTCTTCGGTGATCGCGAGCATGTGGTGGCAGTGCGCGCCGAGGTGTCCAGATTGAGGAAACACCTCGGCGCGGTTCTGCAGACTCAGCCGTACCGCTTTGCCGACGGCGTGCGGGTTGTGGTGACCTAGCGCGCTGCGCTGATTCCGGCACGACGTCCGAAGAAGCTGCCGTCGCCGAGACTGGTTCCGCTGGCGTAACCACCTGCGCAGACACCGGACGTGCAGCGCCCCGCTGCGAACAGTCCGGGGATCGGCGCACCCGAGACGTGCAGAACCTCGGAATCGACGGTTGTCTTCAATCCTCCCAGCGTGAATCCGCCTGTGCGGCCACGTAGATCGATTGCCGCGAACGGGCCGACGATCGGCTTGACCCACTCGGACTTCTTGCCGAGCACCGGGTCGGACCCTTCAGCCGCGTGACGGTTGTAGAGGTCGACGGTCGATTGCAGCGATCCGGCGGGAAGCCCCATCTCGGCTTCGAGTTCCTCGACGGTTTCCGCCACCCAGGTCGGCTGCGCCCGCAACTGCGCACTGGACGATTCGGCATTCATGCCTTCCTCGTACGCAGCTTCGTCGATCACGAGGAATGCCTGGTTGTCCTGCTGGAACAGTGTTGCCTGTCCGATGCGGCCCGGGTAGGTGTCTTCGGGGATGTATCGCTGACCACGGCCGTTGACAAGAATGCCGCGCACCATCAACTGTGGGTCGCAGAAGAACGCGACCTCGGTGGCGTCCATGTGTGCGGTGTCGGCGCCCAGAGCCTGACCGATCTGGATTGCGCGGCCGTCGTGCGCTTCGATCGAGGCCGCCGGGTGGCCGAAGATACGCGGTGCGTTCGAGCGCACCATCTCGTTGTTGTACGCGAAACTGCCCATCGCAAGCACGACGCCTTTGCGGGCACGAATCGCGACGTCCTTGCCGTAGCGCTTGGCGACAACTCCCACGACCCGATCGCCGTCGACCACCAAAGTCTGGACACGCAGATCGTATTCTGCACGGACACCGAGCTTTTCGGCCGTCTCGACGAGTGGCTTCATCAGCATGTAGCCGCCGCCCTGCTCGCCGGTCTTCTTCTCGCTCATCTGCGGGACGTGTCCGCGGGGCGCGGGATCGACGAGCGCGTTGAACGGTGCGGCGTTTTCGCCGCCTGAGTACATGAGGCCGTCGACGTACGGCGGTTCCCAGCCGGGCTGACCCCAGAACGATTCCTTGAACGGGACGCCGGCGTCGACGAGCCAGTTGTAGTGATCGACGCTGCCCTCGCAGTACGCGTCGATCTTCGTGTCGTCGGTTCCGGGGCCGAGCGCTGCCTTCATGAACGTCTTCATGTTCTCGACCGAGTCCTCGAACCCGCACGCCTTCTGCAACGGCGTTCCACCGCCCAGGTAGATGAATCCACCAGCCAGTGACGCGGCTCCGCCCCAACCGCCCGTCCGCTCCAGGACGAGCACCTCGGCGCCCGCACGCGCTGCTTCGATCGCAGCGGTGACGCCGGCGATGCCGTATCCCGCGACGACGACGTCGGCCTCGTAGTCCCAGGTGGTGATGTCTGCAGCGGAGATCGGTCTGACGGTCGGGTCGGCCATGCGAAGCGTCCTTTCGGAAGACGAAACTACTGATCGCCACACAGTTGCAGTTTCGACTTCCGCGGATCAGGTGTGGTCCCGGTCAACGGGAGGTTTGTAATCTCCTGACCGCGCCAAGGAATGCGTCCAGGTCCGCTTCGTCGACGAAGTAGTGCGGCGATGCGCGAACCACGGCGTCGAGCCCGCGTGCATCCATGTCGAGGAGCGTGGACCCGCGACCGCTGACGGTGACGGTGATGTTCTGTGCTGCAAGCTGATCCCGCACGAGGTGCTCGGAAATACCTTCGACGGTGAAGGAAACGATGCCGCTCAGCTGGGTCCCTCGATCGTGGACGTCGACTCCGGGAATCGATGCCAGCCCTTGCCGCAGCGCGACTGCTCTGGATTCGATCTGTGCCCACACCGTGTCGGTGCCGATCGAGAGCAGATAATCGGCGGCGACGCCAAGACCCAGGCGCGCAGCGACACTCGTCTCCCAGAGTTCGAATCGTGTTGCGTCCGGTGCAGGGACGAAGCTGTTCTCGCTCGTCCATTCCGCTCCGTGCAGATCCATCGCAGCAGGTTCGAGCGCGTCGACGAGTCCGGGGCGGACGTACAGGAATCCGGTTCCGCGTGGCCCGCGGAGCCACTTGCGGCCGGTGGCGCTGAGGGCGTCGATGCCGAGTTCGGTGACGTCGATGGGCAACTGGCCGAAGGACTGGCACGCGTCGAGCAGAACGAGAGAGCCATGGGCTCTGGCCAATTCGACGACCTCGCGGACTGGGTTGATCAGGCCGCCGTTGGTGGGGACGTGGACGACGGAGACGAGGCGAACCCGATCGTCGAGCATGTTCTCGAGTGCGTCGAGGTCGATGCGTCCGCACTGATCGCTCGGGATGATCTCGACGTGGGCGCCGGTCGAACGCGCCCGCCCCAGGGCAGCGATGGCGTTGCTCGCGTATTCGACTCCGCTGATGAGGATTCGATCACCAGGTCCGAGCGAAACCGAGGCGAAGAAGTCGTTCCACGCGCGGGTCGCGCTGTCCGTCAACGCGATATCGGTTGCCTGAGCGCCGATGACCCGGGCCAGCGAATGCGGAACAGCAGCCAGGGCGCCGCTCTGACGAGCAGCTGCGACGTATCCGCCGACGTCGGCTTCACGTCGCAGGTGCTCGATCATCGTGGTCAGCACCGGCTCGGGCGGGAGCGAGGATCCCGCGCTGTCGAGGAACACCTTGTCGAGGCATCCGGGAGTGTCGCGGCGGATCGTGTCGAGATCGAACATGGCACCTTCCGTTCATGTCGGTGTGGTTCAAACTACCTGTGAACGAAGCTGTCCCGATGGAGCGAAGGCTGGGCACGGTCGATGCCGTGGTGATCGGCCTCGGCGCGATGATCGGCGCCGGAGTCTTCGTGGTGTTCGCGCCCGCTGCCGCAGTAGCCGGTACCGGGTTGCTTGTGGGCCTGGCGATTGCAGCGTTCATCGCATTCTGCAACGCGACGTCGTCGGCGCAGCTTGCGGCCAGATACCCAACGTCAGGTGGGACCTACGTCTACGGACGTGAGCAGCTCGGACCCTGGTGGGGGTTTGCCGCAGGCTGGTCGTTCGTGATCGGGAAGACCGCGAGTTGCGCGGCAATGGCCCTGACTTTCGCGACGTATGTTGCGCCTACCGCCTGGCGTGTTCCCGTCGCGGTATTGGTGGTGGCGGCGCTGGTTGCAGTCAACTACCGCGGAGTGACGCGGACGGCGCACATGGCCAGGGTGATCGTCGCTGTGTCGGCGACAGCGCTGTGCGTAGCGCTGCTGGTTGCCGTCGTCGGTCCTGGTGCAGTGCGCGAGCTCCCGGATCTCGCGTTCGGGTCGTGGTACGGAATCCTGCAATCGGCCGGGCTGCTGTTCTTCGCCTTCGCCGGCTACGCCAGGATCGCGACGCTGGGGGAGGAAGTGCGCGATCCGCGCCGCACGATTCCGCGGGCGATCCTGATTGCTCTCACCGTCGCCGTCATCCTCTATGCACTGGTAGCAGTGGTGCTGTTGGTGACGTTGGGACCTGATCGGCTGGCGAACTCGGCACGGCCCTTGGCCGATGCAGTGGGCGCGACCGGGTGGAACTGGGCGCTTCCCGTAGTGGTGATCGGTGCCGCGGCGGCGTCGGCGGGGGCGCTGCTGGCTCTGATCGCGGGGGTGAGCCGTACGGCGATGGCGATGGCACGCGAGCGTGATCTGCCGGTTGCCCTGTCAGCCGTCCACCCACGGTTCGAGGTACCTCACCATGCGGAACTTGTGGTCGGTGCTGTCGTGATCGTTTTGGTGTCGACAACCGATCTTCGTGGGGTGATCGGCTTTTCGTCGTTCGGAGTGCTGCTCTACTACCTCGTCGCGAACGTGAGTGCGTACAGCCAGCGCGGGGTGGACCGGATGTATCCGAAGTGGCTGCAAGCGGTCGGCGCGGCTGGTTGTGTCGTTCTGGTGGTCACACTTCCGTGGATCGCGGTTGTTTCGGGGGTAGGTGTTGTTCTGGCCGGTTGTGGGTACCGGTGGATACGACTGAAGAAATTCAACGACACGTAACACCACAAAGGGTGCATCTCGGACGTTGGCGTTCTATCGTCGGTAGCGACCGCGAAGACCGCCCGAAGGGGAAGTCGAATGGTGACAGCAGCGTTGACAGCAGCACAGACCACGCAGGTGGATTCGCGTCCTGCGGCCGAGGCCTACGTCGGTGGTGTGTGCTTCAAACAGGGGCCACCCCGCTTGGTAGGAGCTGAGCTCGAGTGGCTGACCAGCCACGTTCCCGGTGGAGAGAGGCCGTCAGCCGCGACTCTGGCAAGGGCACTCGGGCGACATGCACCCACCAGCATCGACCCTGATTCACCGGCGGCACCGCTTCCTCGTGGCAGCCTCGTCACCGTAGAACCTGGCGGACAAATAGAACTCTCCTCAGCGCCGCGCACGTCCGCTCGCGAACTGTGTGACTGCCTCGACGACGACCGTCGTACTCTCGAAACACTCCTCGCGCCGTACTCCATCGAAATCAGTTCGGCGGCGGCCGACGTCGCCCGCCCACCTTCCCGGATTCTCCGGCTGCCGCGTTATTGCGCAATGGAATCCCGCTTCGCCGGGATAGGACCGTACGGCACCTTGATGATGTGCAATACCGCGGCAGTACAGATCAGTGTCGATGCCGGCGGCAGCCCGGAGTCCATCGCCCAGCGTTGGCGGCTCCTCGGGGACATGGGCCCGGCTCTCATCGCAGCGTTTGCGTGTTCTCCACGCTTGCAAGGGGTTCCGAAGGGAGATTGGGCGTCCCAACGCATGCGGACGTGGCTCGAACTCGATTCCTGGCGAACGGTCGCAGTCCCGCAAGTGCAGGACTACGCCGGCTGGGCGCTCGATGTTCCGCTGATGTGTGTGCGAAACGAGGGTGACGATTGGACGGCTCCGCGGGGTGCCACCTTCGGAGACTGGATAGACGGCGCTGTGGATGCCGAGATCGGACGCCGACCCGTCTGGGCAGACTTGGACTATCACCTGTCCACGCTGTTCCCGCCGGTTCGCGCCGTCGGCCATCTGGAGGTTCGCTACATCGATGCGCAGCCGGGAGATCTGTGGCGAGTACCGGTAGCAGCGATCGACGCGTTGCTGTCCGGGCCTGCCGTGATGCGGGAGGCCAGTGATGCTGCAGCATCGACGGCCGGGAGGTGGCGGGACGCGGCGGAGTACGGATTGGACGATGTCGAACTGCGCTCGGCTGCAACCTCTCTGATGTCGCTTGCCGCGTCGTACGCGCCGGAGCCGCAGTTCGTTCGTCTTCTCGATGCCGCAGCCGAACGGTGTTGTCGCGCAATCGTGCCCGGTGAGAGCGACACATGACGGGGGAGATCACCAAGGAAGCGGTCGAAGCCGTACTTCTGCGAGCGCGTGAGCGGTCGACTCTGCTCACCGACTGCGTCGACGATACCGAATTGATCGCTCAGCATTCCCCGTTGATGAGTCCACTCGTGTGGGACCTGGCTCACATCGGCAATCAAGAGGAACTCTGGTTGGTGCGCGACGTCGGTGGCCGCGATCCGGTGCGTAGCGACATAGACGAGCTGTACGACGCTTTCAAGCATTCGAGATCGTCGAGACCCACACTTCCCCTGCTCAACCCGGCCGAGGCGCGCGAATACGTACGTACGGTCCGTGGAAAGGTCTGGGATGTGCTCGAAGCCAGCACGTTCGGTCGCACAGAACTCGACGTGGACGGTTTTGCCTTCGGGATGATCGCGCAGCACGAGCAGCAACACGCCGAGACCATGCTCGCGACCCACCAATTGCGTTCGGGACCCACGGCACTCGTTGCGACTCCCGCTCCGCAAGCGGCCCGCATGCCGGAACTCGACGAGGTCACCATCGCGGCCGGCCCCTTCGTCATGGGGACCGACGACGAACCGTGGGCACTCGACAACGAGCGCACTGCGCATCAGGTCTATCTCACCGACTTCGCGATCGACAGATTCCCGGTCACGAACGGGCAGTTCGTCGAATTCATCGAGGACGGCGGGTATTCCCGACCGGAACTGTGGTCTCGCGACGGTTGGCGGCATCGCGTCGACGCGAAACTTCGTGCACCCCTGTTCTGGGAACACGACAGTTCGGGTTGGTGGCACGAGACTTTCGGCGTCGAGGCTCCGGTTCCGCCGGACAAGCCGGTAGTGCATGTGAGCTACTACGAGGCTGAGGCCTACGCCGGCTGGGCAGGCAAACGGCTTCCCACCGAGGCGGAATGGGAAAAGGCCGCGCGCTGGGATCCGGAATCCGGAAGATCACGACGGTTCCCCTGGGGGGACGTGTCCGCAGACGAGAATCTCGCCAATCTCGGTCAACGCCATCTCGGCCCCGCCGGCGTCGGTTCTTACCCAGCAGGGGCGTCAGCAGCGGGTGTCGAGCAGTTGATCGGCGACGTATGGGAGTGGACGTCTTCGGGTTTCCATCCGTATCCGGGTTTCCGGGCATTCCCGTATCGGGAGTACTCGGAGGTATTCTTCGGCGGCGACTACAAGGTGTTGCGAGGGGGATCGTTCGGGACCGACAGCGTTGCCTGTCGTGGGACGTTCCGTAACTGGGACCATCCGATCAGGCGCCAGATCTTCTCGGGTTTTCGTTGCGCCAGAACGATTTCGGGTAGACCCTGACATGTGTCGGCACCTCGGGTATCTCGGGCCGGCACGTTCGGTTCGTGAACTCATCCACGACGGCGAGAACTCACTGATGCGACAGTCGTGGGCACCTCGCGAGATGCGCGGCGGCGGGACCATCAATGCCGACGGATTCGGTGCGGTGTGGTGGAACGGTGGAAGACAGGGACGGTACCGCAGTATCTCGCCGATCTGGTCGGACCCGACAGTCGACGAGACGTTGTCCCACATCGGTTCCGGAGCCGTCCTCGCCGCCGTGCGTTCCGCGACGGAGGGGATGGCCGTCGAGATCGGTGCCTGCGCACCGTTCGTCGACGGAACCTACGCTTTCAGTCACAACGGAGCGGTATCCGGTTGGCCTGGATCACTCGCAGACTTGGCGGCAGAAGTTCCGGCCGTCGAACTGCTGAAGATGCCCGCCCCGACGGATGCTGCCTTGTTGTGGACAGTGCTTCGGCATCGGTTGAAGTCGAAGCCCGCGGAGGTCGCCGTGACGAGCCTCGTTCACGATGTGGCTGCGGCGGCGCCGGATTCACGATTGAACCTCCTGTTCGGCGACGGGCAGGAACTGTGGGCCACGGCGTGGGGCCACACGTTGTACACGCGGGTCGACGAGTCGCGGGCCCTGATCGTTTCCGAACCGTTCGATCGATCCCCGGACTGGGAGCAGGTGCCGGACCGGCACATCGTCTGCGCGCGTCCCGGCCATGTGATCATCACCCCGATCCCGATGGGAGAAAAATGAAAACCCCTACGCTCGAGGTTTATCTGACACCGGCCGAATCGGTCGACGCACTGCGAGCCGAGGCCAGGGAGGGGCTCAGCGCAACGCCGAAGTGGCTCTCGCCCAAATGGTTCTACGACGCGCGTGGAAGTGAACTGTTCGAGGAGATCACGGCCTTACCCGAGTATTACCCCACCCGTACCGAACGCGGCCTGCTCACGCAGTACGCCGACGAGATCGCGGCGTTGACCGAACCCGAGATCCTGATCGAACTGGGTTCAGGTTCCTCGGAGAAGACGCGGTTACTCCTCGACGCGATGACGGCTCGCGGAACTCTGCGAACGTATGTACCGCAGGATGTTTCGGTGACGGCCCTCGAAGGCGCGGCGCAGCAAGTCGGTGCCGAGTTTCCCGGAATCGACGTGCTCGGAGTGGTCAGCGATTTCACGGGTTCGCTGCATCATCTGCCCGGTGGTGGACGGCGCGCGGTCGCTTTTCTCGGCGGAACTCTCGGTAATCTCGTTCCCGCAGAACGAGCCGAGTTCCTCTCGGGGATCGCAGCGGTGCTCGCTCCGGGGGAGAACCTGATCCTGGGTGTGGGATTGGTGATCGATCCGGCTGTTCTCGTGCCCGCCTACGACGACGCTGCCGGCGTGACTGCGCAGTTCAACCTCAACGTTCTCGCGGTCCTGAACAAGCAACTGGGAGCGAACTTTCCCTTGGAAGACTTCCGTCACGTCGCGCTCTGGGATGCCGAGAACCAGTGGATCGAAATGCGGTTGGAAGCACTTCGTGCACTCTCGGTGCATATCGACGACCTGGATCTGGAGATCACCTTCGCAGCGGGCGAGCAGCTGCGCACCGAGATCTCGGCGAAGTTCACCGAGGACGGGATTGCCGCGGAGCTCGCGTCCGCGGGCTTTGGGGTACGGAAGGTGTGGACGGATCAGGATCAGCGCTTCGCGTTGTTGTGCGCGCAGCGGGCGTGAGCGTTCACTAATCGACTCGAAACGCGGGTTTCCGCGTCTGGGAACGACTTCTGTGCGCTCGGTTCCGGCAGCGCAGACCGATTTGTCTGTTTATAGTGAGGCGCAGAACGGTTTCCGACCCGAGGAGAACGCGTGCGTCATCCGAAGCTCGCCGCATTGACCGTGGCCCTGACTGCAGTACTGGTGATGCCGGTAACGCAGAGCGTGGCTCAACCCTTCCCCTTCGACCCCGGCAGTTTCGGCAACGGAAGCACCGGATCGCTGGGCGGTGACGACCCGGACATCCCCATCGAGAACACCCTCCCGCAGCTGTCGGTCACCACACTCGTCGACGGACTCGACCACCCCTGGGACGTCGTGGCAGCCCCGGACGGCGCGATCCTGACGGGACAACGGTCCGGCGGATTCTTCGTTCGCCGAGGCGACAACACGACAGGTCCAGTCTCTGCTGACCTTTCGGATCTCTACGCTCAGTCCGAAACCGGGCTCATGGGCATCGCGCTTGCCCGTGACTTCGCTCAGTCGCGCACCCTCTACACCTGCCAGGGATTCAGCGCTGGGGGAGTCACGGACGTTCGAGTGATCTCGTGGACCGTCGACGCCGGATGGACCGCCCTCACTCGAACCGGAACCGTATTGCCAGGAATCCCGGTCTCGTCCGGGCGTCACGGGGGTTGCCGAATTCTGGCGGCCCAGGACGGAACGCTGTTCGTCGGGACGGGTGACACCGCGACGCCGAGCGTTCCGCAGGATCCGAATTCGCTGGGCGGCAAGGTCTTGCACATCAACGCCGACGGATCTCCAGCAGCGGGGAATCCGAATGCAGGCAGCCCCGTCTACACGCTCGGGCATCGCAACGTCCAAGGCTTGGCCGTGCAACCTGGAACCGGCCGGGTCTACTCGGTTGAACAGGGCACAAGCGTCGACGACGAAGTCAACCTGCTTACCCCCGGCGGAAATTACGGCTACCGCCCGGATCGGCTTCCCGGAACGTACGACGAATCCGTGCCGATGACCGATCCGGTGCGAGTGCCGGGAGCAATTGCGGCGGTGTGGCGTTCGGGTAGCTCCACGTTGGCTACCGCCAGCGCTGCCTTCACGGGCGGAGCCGCGTGGGGTGCCTGGGACGGTGCGCTCGTAATGGGTGGTCTCAAGAGCAAGGAACTGATCTTCCTCCGCCTCAGTGCCGACGGACGCTCGGTCGACGCGCAGACCTTCGGATTGGTGAACCAGTTCGGGCGCTTGCGCTCGGTGACTCCGACGCCGGACGGCTCGCTCCTGGTGACCACCGACAACGGAGCAGGCGACAAGGTGCTGCGGGTGACGCCAACGCCCTGATCTTCAATACCAGGCGATGACCCGGCACGGACCACCCGAACCACCCGCATGCGTCGGCGCTCCCACCATCACCGTGGCGCCGACGGCCGGAAGTGCGGACAGGTTTGCAAGGGCTTCGACTGCGTACTTTCCTGAGCCCAAAGCGCTTCGGTGAGCCCCGTGGGTGGTGCTTCGGCCCGCGTCGATGCTGAGGGTGTCCGAACCCACGGCCACTATGTTGCGCTCGCGGACGAGAAAGTCGATCGCTTCGGGGGCGAATCCCGGAGTGTGTTGCACGCCGAGTGCATCTCGATTCGTGAAGGCTCCGCCGGCACCGGCCCGGGTATCCCAGCCCGAGTTCATCGCCACCAGACTGCGAGGAGAGATCGTCCCGTGGGCGGCTTCCCAATCGAGGATGTTCTGGCGGGTGAGCAACGCGTCAGGGTCGACGGCGGCTCGGGCGCTGATATCGACGACCGCAATCGGTACGACGAGGTCGGCGACCGGAATCTTCTCGACGGTGATTCCGTCCGCACTGGCGTGCGCGGGCGCGTCGATGTGCGTACCGGTGTGTTCCTCGAGGCGGAGTTCGTTGAGGTAGAAGTTTCCGCCGAAACCAGAGGACCCGAGCGAGCCCATGGACCCGCCGGCGTCGGCGATCTTCGCCAGGTTCCTCATCTCGAACGAGCGCGCGCCCGGCCACACCGGGAAATCCGGCGTCAGTACATGGGTCAGATCGACGATGGTCCGACCCGATGGCGCTGCCGACGCAGTGGGCTGCACCGCGCCGGCCACGACGGTCGCACCGAGCGCAGTAGTGCCGAGCGCCGCGAACATCGATCGTCGGCTGACTTTCCTGCCCTCTCGTCCGATCGATTCGTAGACCTCCGACAACACCTTCGGTGAGCACATCAGAAACTCCAGATCACTGGGATCAACACCGTCGCAACTACCAGGAACCACAACAACATCGGGAGTCCGAGCTTCCAGTAGTCGCCGAACTTGTATCCGCCAGGTCCCATCACCATCATGTTCGCGGGAGTGGCGACGGGCGTCAGGAAGGAGGCTGCGGCAGCGACAGTCACCGTCATCAGAAGGGGCAGCACCGAGATATCGAGTTCGCTGGCGACCGAGATGGCGATCGGCGTGATGATCAGCGCGGTCGCGGTGTTGCTGATCAGCTGACCCAGCGTCGCCGTCACGACGAAGAGTCCGGCGACGACGACATACGGGCTTGCACCACCGACGACGTCGACGAAGGCATGAGCGAGTTTCTCGGCTGCGCCGGTCTGCTGGATCGCGGTCGAGAGCGGGATCATTCCGCCGACGAGAATCAACGTGGTCCACGAGATGGACCGATGCGCTTGCTCCACGCTGATCACTCGTAACAAAACCATTGCACACGCCGCGAGGAGTCCGGCTATCGCCGACGGTACCAATCCGAAGGTCAACATCACGACCATCGCCGCGACGACGACGAGGGCGATGACCGCACGAGTTCCCAACGGCGCTGCCTGCTTACGGATCTGACCAGGTGCGTCGACCACGAGGACGTTCGGATCGACCGCGGTGTGCGTGTCGAGATCGTCCCAGCTGCCTTGCAGGAGGAGCGTGTCACCTGCCGCCAACTTGACGCCCTTCGGGCCGCAGTCCTCACCGGCACGCTGGACCGCGAGGATCACCAGATCGCCACTGTCGGTCACCATGCCGGGAAAAGCCCTGTCGCCGATCATTTCCGAGCGCGGCGGGATTATCACTTCGACCACACCGTCGTGCTTGGTGATCAAGGGCTCTGCGGACGGCGCATCCTTGCCCATCAACTGATACTGCTTCGCGAGGGTCTTGGCGTGCCGGCTCAGGTCAGGCGACATCGACGTCCCCGCACGATGGGGGAGGACGTGAGGACCGAGAAGTACGGCGATCGCGATCGTTCCCAATACGAGCGGCGCACCGACCAAGGTGAAACTGAAGAACCCGAAAGCACCGGCCCCGGATTCCTCGGCGGCTTCGGAAACGATGATGTTGACCGGTGTTCCGGTCAAGGTGAGCATCGAACCGGCATGGGCGGCAAATGCCAACGGCAGAAGCAGTTGTGACGTCGACTTACCGAGACGCACTGCCAAGACGACCACCATCGGCACCAACGCGGCTACGGCTCCGTTGACGCTGATCAATGCGGTCAACGCGGCCGCCAGCAACATGATCGCACTCAAGAGACGGACTCGGGATTCACCGACTTTTGCCAGCAATTTCTCGCCCGCCCACGTGGTGACACCGGTGGCGTCGAGGGCTTCGCTGACGACGAAGAGCGCGGCGATGAACACCACCGTGGGATCGCCGAATCCGGCAAGCGCCTGCTCCATCGTGATGACACCGGTGGCGTAGAGCGCCAGGGCAGTGCCGATCGCGATGATGCCGACCGGGATTCGGCCGATCACGAACAGCGCCACGACCAGTGCAAGCACGACAAAGGTGATGGTGATGTCATTCACGATTCGTAAAGGTACCTGCTCATACAGAACGGCCCCGTCTCGCAAGGGAGACGGGGCCGTGGGACGGACGCGAAGGAATTAGTTGGAGGCGGCGATGCGAGCCTTCTCGAGAGCGGCCAGCGTGCGAAGAACCGTGGCCTTCTGCTTGTTGAGATCGCTCAGTCGCGCGCGCGCCGGCAACCCTTGTGCGAGTTCGGCGACCTTGATCTGCTCGTCGATCGAACCGAGCTGATCGAGAAGCCCTAGGACGCGAGCCTGGAGCGTGTCGATGTCCACGGTGTCCGTCTTGACCGGAGCGGCAACGCGCGTCGCTGTGCCCGTGCTGGCGGGGCGGGAAGCCCGTGCGGGTGACGTGTCGGCGACAACCGTTGCGGCACGGGGCCGAATCGCCTTGCGAACGGCGGCCGCATCGGGAAGGACGTCCATGCGGATCTCGTTCAGAACTCGGCGAGCCTCGCGAGCGTTGACGCGGTACTCGCGTTCTTCGTCGTCGTCGGACTGCAGCGTGCCGCCGAGCGGGCGCAGACCGTACATACCGAGGAAGCGCTTCGCGTCGTCGATGATGCCTTCGTTTTCACGACATTTTCCACAGCGGGGTTCGTTGCGGAACATGTCCACGGAGTTGTCGTCTCCGCACCAGACACAAGATCCTGGGCGCCACCGCCGGATCGTCGGAACTGATGAATTCAGGGAATGAGATTCGGGCCGGGATTCCAGGGTTTGCGCGTCGATCACGACGAGCCACACTAGGCGAAGATTGCGGCGCGGTGAACACCACCCCAACATCGACCTGGGTTTCTGGTCGTGGGCGTGATCAAGATCATGCTGAATGCCGTATTCGGTGGTATTCGTGTGTCCCACAGGTGGTTTCATGATGACCGGGTGGTCTGTTTCTGTGGTGTTCACGAAGACGACGACGGGCGCGTACCAGTGACCGTGAAGTCACAGGTACGCGCCCGTAGAGCAGCGTGAGACTAGGCGCTGCCGTTGAACAGCGAAGTCACAGAACCGTTCTCGAAAACTTCCTTGATGGTGCGAGCCAGCAGCGGTGCGATGGACAGCACCGTCAGCGTCGGGAACTTCTTCGACTCGTCGATCGGAAGTGTATTGGTGACAACAACTTCCTTTGCGCCACACGTCGACAGGCGCTCGGCAGCAGGGTCGGAGAGGACGCCGTGGGTTGCAGCGATGACGACGTCACCCGCTCCGGCCTCCTTGAGTACCTTGACCGCGCCGGCGATGGTTCCGCCGGTGTCGATCATGTCGTCGATCAGGATGCAGGTGCGACCTTCGACATCACCGACGACGCGGTTGGACTTGACCTGGTTGGGTACCAAGGGATCGCGCGTCTTGTGAATGAACGCCAGCGGCGCTCCGCCGAGCGAGTCGGCCCATTTCTCGGCGACACGAACGCGGCCCGAGTCGGGGGAGACCACCGTGATGTTCTCGAGGTTGTAGCCCGCGCGAATATGGTTGGCCAACTGGCTGTGTGCGTGCATGTGATCGACGGGGCCGTCGAAAAAGCCCTGGATCTGATCGGTATGAAGGTCGACCGTGATGATGCGATCGGCGCCGGCGGTCTTGAGCAGGTCAGCGATCAGGCGAGCGGAGATCGGCTCGCGTCCGCGGTGCTTCTTGTCCTGGCGGGCGTACGGGTAGAACGGAAGAACGGCAGTGATGCGCTTGGCCGATCCACGCTTGAGAGCGTCGATCATGATGAGCTGCTCCATCACCCACGTGTTCAGCGGTGCCGGATGACTCTGCAGGACGAACGCGTCGGAGCCGCGAACCGACTCTTCGAATCGAACGAAGATCTCACCGTTCGCGAAGTCGCGCGCGGTCTGCGGGGTGACGCTGATGTCGAGTTCCTTCGCCACCTGCTCCGCCAACTCGGGATGTGCGCGACCCGAGAACAACATCAGGTTCTTCTGGTTGTCGATCCAATTCGCAGTCACTGGTTCATGCCATCCTTTTGTACTTGCCGGTCGATCTGGTGGTGATCTGTGCTGTCAGGTAGTGCAGGGCTGTCAGGTTGTTGCAGGGCCGTCAGGTTGTGCAGCTGCTGCTGCAGCATCGGCCGCGGGCGTGCCGGGACGATTCTTCTGAACCCAGCCCTCGATGTTGCGCTGCAAACCACCCGAGACGGCAAGCGCCCCTGGCGGTACGTCGTTTCGCAGAACGGTTCCGGCCCCGGTGTATGCGCCGTCACCAACGGTGAGCGGGGCGACGAACATCGTGTCGGAGCCGGTTCGCACATGCGACCCCACCACAGTACGGCTCTTGTTCACGCCGTCGTAATTGACGAAGACGCTCGAAGCCCCGATGTTGCTGTGATGGCCGATGGTGGCGTCGCCGACGTAGGTAAGATGCGGAATCTTCGAATGCTCGCCGATGTCCGCGTTCTTCGTTTCCACGTATGCGCCGATCTTCCCGTGGTCACCGAGGCGTGTAGCCGGCCGCAGGTAGGCGAAAGGACCGACGGTCGCGTCGGCTCCGATCACGGAGTCGGTCCCGTGGGAGCGGACGACTTGCGCGCGCTCCCCGACGCTCACGTTGTCCAAGGTGGTGTCGGGGCCGATCACGGCGTCCTCGCCCACCGAGGTTGTGCCGGTCAACTGAACTCCGGGCAGGAGCGTCACGTCCTGTGCGATGTGCACGCCGCAATCGATCCACGTGCTCGCCGGATCGACGACGGTGACGCCGGCACGCATCCACGTCTCGAGGATCCGACGGTTCATCTCGCGGGCGAGCGTCGAGAGCTGCACGCGGTCGTTGGCGCCCGCGACGAGAACCGAATCCGCGATGTGCTGCGCGCGAACACGCTTGCCTGCGCGACGGGCGATCATGATCACATCAGTGAGATAGAACTCGTGCTGTGCGTTGTTGGAGTCGAGAGACGCCAGCGCATCGCGCAGAGTCTCGAAGTCGAAGGCGTAGACACCTGAATTGACCTCGGTGATCGAGCGCTGCGAATCGGTGGCTTCCTTCTCTTCGACGATGGCGTTGACTTCGCCGTCCGTCGTACGAAGGATCCGTCCGTAGCCGGTGGGGTCGAGGGCAGTCGACGTCAACACCGTGACCGCAGCCGCGGGGGCGGCAGTGTGCTGAGCGAGGAGGTCTGCGATGGTCTTGCCGTCGAGCAGCGGCACGTCGGCGGCCGTCACGAGTACGGTTCCGGCGAAGTCCGCCGGCAGACCCTCGAGTCCGCAACTGACGGCGTGCCCGGTGCCCTTCTGCTCGTCCTGAACGGCGACGGTGACGGGTCGGCCCAGTTCACCCGCGACTGCGTTGACTGCTTCGGTGACACGCTCACGATCGTGACCGACGACGGTCACCAGGTGCGTGGGGTTCAGTGAGGTTGCCGCGTGAAGCGAATGTGCCAGCATGCTGCGTCCGGCGAGAGTGTGGAGGACCTTGGGAGTCTTCGACTTCATTCGTGTACCGGCACCCGCTGCGAGAACGATCACGGCGGTCTGCACTGGTTTGAGCTCCCTCTGTCGATCAAACTGTCGATCAAGCTGTCGATCAAGACACGCATTTCCGCTCGGAAAATGCATGTTGTTCACCAGCTCCGCCGCCAGGACTCGAACCTGAACTATCTGAACCAAAATCAGAGGTGCTGCCATTACACCACGGCGGATTGCCACGCATTGCCGAGCCTTGCGGCCGAACGCGCGCAAGAATAATCGCATGCCGACCCGCCGTAGGTCGAACCGCTCCTCTGATTGGGTCCCCGAAGTCCCGATAGGCTGAGCGTCCACAGCAGTAATTTGTGTGTCGGCGAGAGGAAGACAATGGCGGCGGTGTCCGGTTCGGGTGGCGGGGATCCAGTTCCCGAACGAGTGACACGGATCCGGATGACCGGTACCCAACGTCGGCAACAACTGATCGAGATCGGGCGGGCATTGTTCGCCGAACGGGGATACGAAGCGACCTCGATCGAGGAGATCGCCCAGCGAGCAAACGTGTCCAAGCCGGTCGTGTACGAGCACTTCGGCGGCAAGGAGGGGCTGTACGCCGTAGTAGTGGACCGGGAGATGTCGCGACTCCTCGAGATGATCACGTCGTCGCTCTCGCAAAATCGCTCGAGAGTTCGAGTCGAGCGGGTTGCGTTGGCTTTGCTCACCTACGTGGAAGAGCACACTGACGGATTTCGGATACTCGTGCGCGATTCGTCCGTCGTCGCGCCCAGTGGGACGTATTCGAGCTTGCTCAACGATGCGATCAGTCAGGTGGGCTACCTGCTTGCGGGGGACTTCTCCAGACGCGGTTTCGACCCCGGACTAGCAACGATGTACGCACAGGCGCTTGTCGGCATGGTGTCCACTACGGCTACTTGGTGGCTCGACGAACGGACTCCGTCGAAGGAAGTTGTCGCCGCTCACCTTGTGAATTTGTGTTGGAATGGGCTGACGAATCTGGAAGCCGACCCACAATTGGAGGGTTAACCAGGCGCGCCTGCCGCGCAGAGATGGATCGCGGTCTAAGCTGTGTTCGCTGTATCACGATCGTTTGATGGGCAAATGTCTCATTTGTTTGCAGGGTGGGTTGAATGCCGAACCGTGCCTTCCATTTTGACGCTGTGAACGGGTAAGACCAAGGATTCGTTCGATGTGTGGTGATTGGAGGCCGGATCGATGGTGAGGCAAGAACGGGCAGAAGCCACCCGTGATTCGGTGCTGCGCGGAGCAGCGGGTGTGTTCTTGCGCCTGGGTTATGCCAATGCCAGCTTGAGCGAGATCATCGCCGAGTCGCAGGTGACCAAAGGCGCGCTGTACTTCCATTTCGGGTCCAAGGAAGAACTCGCGCGGGCGGTGATCGACGAGGGTTCGGCGCGTTTCGACGCAAAATGTGAGCTCTGGTTGGACCGTCGCACTCCCGCACTCGAGTCGCTGATCGGTATTTCGTCGGTCATCGTCGACATCGGTGCGCATGACGCCATGGTTAGAGCGACGTTCCGCTTGTTGGTCGAGATCGGGGACTATCGGGGCTCCGGGCCGGCGACTCTGGACGTGTGGCTCGATATTTACCGTGAACTTGCCAGCCGTGCGGCAGACGAAGGTGATCTGCGTTCGGACGCGGATTCTGCTGACATCGCTCGTTTCCTGTTGGAAGTGGCGTCCGGAGTTCGGCTGATGGCAGCCGCGACCGGGACCGTTCGTGAGCTTTCGGACTCCATGAAGGCATCGTGGAACCTGATACTCCCGATCGTGGTCCCGGAATCGAAAGTGGAGTACTTCAGGCAATTCGCGGCCCGCCGCCTTGCCAGCGATCACTGAAATCACTGACTCTCCGCACTGCTCCTTGGCCAGTTTGCTGCAAATGTCCTGGTAGCGACATTGTTCTCTTTGTTCTGCATTCGAAACAAACTAAGAGTATGTTTATAGTGTTGATGGGAATCTGGAAGTCTGATCTTGCCCATCATCTTCGGATTGCGGTATGTTCTACCGGTAGCTGAAGAATTGCTGAGAATGAAGGTTTGTCAGGGCAGGGTGACGGCGTCGGCGCACCGGGCAGCATAGGGGGCTGCCCGGCGTGTACGACCCCAGATGGGGAGTCAACAGATGGGTGACACTGCGCCGACGCCGATGCTCGATATCGGCCCGCGGATCGGCTGTGACGTAGTGAACGTCGTGGATGTCACTCGAAGTATCGAACTCTTCGGGCGGAGGTATCTCGATCGGACCTTCACCCCGCACGAATTGCAGACGTGCGCCGGGCCGGCGCGGGATCAACGATTGGCTGCACGCTTCGCCGCCAAAGAGGCTGTTGTGAAGGTGCTCAGGCCGGGTGACGTTCCCGTCCCGTGGAATTCCATCGAAATCACTCGGGCCGAGTGGGGTGGTTGTGGGGTGACGCTGTCCGGCAATGCCGCGGAACTCGCGCGGGCCCAGGATCTGCACGATTTTCAAGTATCTATCTCGCACGAAGCGGACGTGGCCATCGCAATGGTGATCGCAACACGCTCGGGCGCTCGCATCGAAAAGAAGGACGACATCGCTGATGATTGATCAGGCAATTCGGAAAGTGCTCGTCGAGCACGGTCGGCTGGCAGTCGACGTGAGCACGATCGATGGAGAGGCCGATCTTTACGAGTTGGGTTTGACGTCGCACGCGAGCGTGAATGTCATGTTGGCGCTGGAGGATTCGTTCGACATCGAGTTTCCTGACGAGTTGTTGCGGAAGAGTACCTTCGCAAGCGTCAAGGCGATCGAGGGTGCGTTGACGGAGTTGGGTGCTGCATGAACGCTCCGCAATCGCAGTGCGCCACCGGGACAGCCCTCGAGCGGGCCACACGGTTGGCCGACGAAGTTGCAGCGGTGTGGGCCGACGAAGTCGATGCCGAGGCAAGGTTTCCGCGTGAAACTGTCGACGCCATGCGAAGCGAACGGCTGCTGTCGGTAGCTGTGCCGAGGGAACTAGGCGGCGAAGGACTCTCGCTGCAGGAAGTGTCGCAGATCGCCCGTGTGATCGGAACACGCTGTGCAGCAAGCGGAATGATCTTCGCGATGCATCAGACGCAGATCTACTCGTTGGTCAAGCACGGCAACACCGAAGCGCTACGCGGGTTTGTCGAAGAAACGGTCGACAAGCAACTGCTGTTGGCATCGGCAACCACTGAGCTGGGAATCGGTGGTGACGTCAGCCGGAGTTACTGCGCGGTCGAAGACTTGGGCGGTCATCTGCTGTTGATCAAGAACGCGCCTGTCATTTCGTACGGCGAACACTCCGACGCGATAGTCGTGACGGCTCGGCGAACCCCGGAGAGTCAGCCGAACGATCAGGTTCTCGTTGTGTGTCGTACCCCAGACCTGACGCTCGAACGCACCACCGAGTGGAACACGCTGGGACTCAGGGGAACTTGCAGTCTTGGTTACATCCTTCGGGCCACCTCGACGCCCGAGATGGTCGCCGACGTACCGTATTCCGATATCTCCACCCATACGATGCTTCCGGTCTCGCACGTCGTCTGGAGTTCGGTGTGGTTGGGAATTGCCGACGCTGCAGTCGAGAAGGCACGCAAGTACGTGCGTGCCGCCGCCCGCAAGCAGCCCGGAGTCACTTCCCCCGGAGCGCTGCGGCTCGCCGAAGTTGCTGCTTCGGCACAACAATTCGCCGATCTTGTCGACGCCTCTGCACGCAGGTACGACCGCGCAGTTCACGCTGCGGAAGGCGCCGCCGATTTCGAGGCGACGGGAGCGGTGGGCTTTTCGCTCGCGATGAACAACCTGAAAGTCACAGCCTCCACCGCGGTGGTGGAAATCGTGGGGCAGACAATGCTGATCTGTGGCATCTCGGGATATCGCGAGGACACCGAATTTTCACTCGGTCGGCACCTTCGTGACGCGCACGGCGCAGCGGTGATGGTGAACAACGATCGAATCATGGCAGGTTCAGCGCACATGGCTATCGGATACCGGGGAACGCTATGACGACGGAGAATGTGACAACCGAGACTGTGACAGGCGAGACCGATCTGGATCGGGCTCGGGCTGCATTTCAACGCGAACTGCTCGTCGAAGGACTACTAGTCGAGACAGAGGTACCGGGACTCTACGGGCGTTCCGGCGTGTTCGAGGACATCGTCGACGGTATCGACCGAGTGGTGGTTGCAGCGGGGCCAGGCGCCGCCGCGACTCGGCTGCGGTTCCCGCCGGTGTTCCCGCGTAGCAGTTTCGAGCGCACCGACTACATCGCTTCGTTTCCCAACCTCACCGGCGCCATCAACACCTTCGCTGGTTCCAATCGCGATCACGCGCGACTGCTGGCCGATCGCGCCGACGGACAATCGTGGGATCGCCACCTCGAGCCGACCGAGACCATGCTCGTCTCCGCAGCGTGCCATCCTGCCTATGCGCGATACACCGGAGTTCTCCCCGAAGGCGGGGTGCTGCTGGACATCTACGGTTTTTGCTTCCGGCACGAACCGGCGATCGATCCGGCTCGCATGCAAGCGTTTCGGATGCACGAGTTCGTGACGATCGGTGACGCCGCGGCAGCGCGAGCGCATCGCGAGCACTGGATCGAGCGGGGGCTCGAGGTGCTCGGCCGGCTCGAACTCGACGCCACCCCGGTGATTGCCAACGATCCTTTCTTCGGACGCGCCGGAAAGATGCTTGCAGCCAACCAGCGTGAAGAGAATCTCAAGACGGAACTGACGGTTCGGCTCTACGGAGATCTCGACGAGGGCACGGCGATCGTGTCCTCGAACAACCATCTCGACCATTTCGGTGTCAACTTCGACATCCGAACGGCGGAGGGGGAGGTGGCGCACAGCTCGTGCGTCGGCTTCGGGATGGAGCGAATCGCGTTGTCCTTGTTGCGGACTCATGGTCTTGATGTGGCTGCGTGGCCAACCTCCGTACGCGAACGAATGGGCATCTGATGTCCCGGCTCATCGACATTTCACCTGATCGCTACCAACCCCATTCGTTGCACCAGGACGACCGGGTGTGGGCGCAGACCAACTGCTATACGGATCTGTGGATCGAAGTGTTGCATTCGCTGGGATTGGACCCCGTCCCGGCGCTGGCATGTGCCTTCTCATCGCGGTTCGACGGGACTCAGTGGACGTTCCTCAAGCTCAAGGCCGAGGACATCTACGCGCTGTACGGAATCGAAGTCGCCGAGATGAACGTCTGGCGGGCCCCGCTGATCCATGTCGAGGACAACCTCGCGGTTGGGATGCTGTCGACGGTTGAAGTCGACGGATACTGGCTTCCCGACACTCTCGGAACGAGTTATCACGAGGGGCACACCAAGACCACGATCGTGCCCAATCGGATCGATCGCGTTGCCGGCGAGCTCGAATACTTCCACAACAGCGGGTACTACTTGCTGCGAGGCGACGATTTCTCCGGTGTCTTCGATCTCGATCGTTCCTCACTTCCTTCGTTCGTGCCCTACGTCGAACAGATCAGGTTGAATCCGGTTCACGCGACCAACGCCGGAAACATCGCCGAAGTGGCTCGGCGGAACGTAGCGGTTCGAGCCGCGGGTAATCCCGTGCGAGAGCTGGGACGCCGGGTGATCGACGACCTCGAATGGGTGCAGGGGGCGGGTATGGATGCCTTTCACCTCTGGTCCTTCGGGCTACTTCGTCAGTGTGGTGCCAGCGCGGAGCTGGCAGCCGACGCCAGCGAGTTTTTGGACACTGCAGGTTTCTCCGGGACAGGCGAAGCTGCGCCAGATTTCCGCAAAGTGGCGTCCGGGGCCAAGAGCGTGCAGTTTCAGATGGCGCGTGCCTCCAGGGGCCGCGCGGTGGACCCGCGTGAGCAACTCGACGAGATGGCCGTGTCGTGGAAGAGAGCGATGGAAGTCGTTGCCGACACAGTCGGCGTCGACTCGCATCGACACTTGAGGTTGGTCTAACAGTGCCTCGTTCGTCAGCAGACCTGCTGGCCGGCGCGATATGGCGATGCGCTGCAACCGAACCCGGATCCATATCTGATCCGGATGCCCTCGAAACCGTGACCGAGTGGGTCGCAGCGTCTGTGCCTGGGACAGTCGTTGGTGCGATACAGGCGGCGCAAACGGACGCCGGACGCACGAAGTCCGTTGCATCGTCGTCGGTTTCATCATCGTCTGTTGCATCATCGGACTGGTGGTTCGTGACTACCGTGGCCACGACCGGTGAGGGGTCGTGGCTGCTCCAGTTCGACGGTGTGACGGCGTTTGCCGATGTCTGGATCGGCGGCGTCCATGTCGCGTCCACTGAATCCATGTTCATGCCTGGGGAAGTGAGCATTCCGGCCGTAGTCGGCGCTGGTAAACGCGTCCAGGTCGCTATTCATTTTCATTCTCTGTCCGCGATTCTGAGATCGAGGCGTCCTCGAGGACGTTGGCGCTCGTCGATGGTCCGTGAACAGGGTCTTCGGTGGATCCGAACCACGATGCTCGGTATGGCTCCCGTATTCAGTGGCGTTCCGGTACCGGTGGGACCGTGGCGGGGTATCCGGTTGTTGGACAAGGGAGTTGCCGCCGTAGTCTCGGCTGTCAAGCACGCGAGTGTTGACGGCACAACCGGTCACGTTGCCGTCAGCGCTCGGCTCACCGGATTGCCGGCCTCGCTGGAGTACGTGACCGTGCGCGTCGGCGAACACTCGCGACAATTGGCTGTAATTGCCGGACCGGACGGATTCCTCGAGGTGTCCGGCGTCGTCGAAGTGCCGGACGCGCAGTTGTGGTGGCCGCACACTCATGGCGCTCCTCGCACGTATCCGGTGACGATAGAAACGATCGGAGTCTCCGAGCATCTCGGTTCAGTGGGCTTCCGGACGGTGGAGGCCGACAGATCCGATGGTGGATTCCGTTTGAATGTCAACGGCATCCGGGTGTACTGCCGTGGTTCGGTGTGGGTGCCGACCGACCCGATCTCGCTTCAAGACGACGCCGGCACCACTCGTGTCTTGGAACGCCTGGCTGAGGCGGGCCTGAACATGATTCGAATCCCGGGGACGATGGTCTACGAGAGCGACCACTTCTGGGAGGAATGCGCGCGACTGGGCATTCTCGTGTGGCAGGACATGATGTTGGCGACGCTTGATCCGCCCGACACCGACGAATTCTTCGAACTCGTTGCAGCAGAGGTCACCGCGTTCTTGCACAGAGTGCGTGGAAATCCCGCTTTGGCAGTCTTCTGCGGCGGCAGCGAGACCGAACAGCAGCCGACCATGCTGGGCTTGGTCGATCAACACATCCCGCTCATTCATTCGAGACTGCCGGAGCTGATCTCAGCGGTGGCACCTGAACTCGAATACGTGACGTCGTCGCCCTCGGCGCCTCGCGGGGGAGAGCAATTGGCAACGCATGTCGGAAGCGGGGTCGCTCACTACTTCGGGGTGGGTGCCTATCGTCGTCCACTGGCCGACGTGCTCAGCGCGCGAGTACGTTTTGCGACCGAATCATTGGCATTTTCGATTCCACCGTCGAATGCCGTGATCGAGAACGAATTCGGTTCGCTCGCCGTCGCAGGGCACCACCCGGCATGGAAAGCCGCGGTGCCGCGGGACAACGGATCGTCGTGGGATTTCGAGGATGTTCGGGATCACTATGTCCACGCGCTTTTCGGCGAAGACGCTCGTGAAGTCCGGTGGTCCGACCCGGAACGCTATCTCGACCTGGGGCGAGCAGCCGTATGTGAGGCGTTCGCCTCGACGCTCGGCTACTGGCGTCGCCCGGATTCTCGGTGCGACGGCGCCTTGACACTCGCACTGCGAGACCTGGAGCCCGGACCGGGATGGGGGGTCCTCGATTGGAGCGGCAGCCCCAAGGCTCCGTGGTTCGTGCTCCGTAGGAGCGCCAAACCGATCGCGCTCCTGGTCACGGACGACGGTATGGACGGATTGAGGCTCGACGCGATCAACGAGACTGCCGAACCTGTCGTCGGCGAGATCAGGTTTCGAGCGCACAGTCGGTCAGGTGTCGTCCCAGTCGACGTCGCGCTACCGGTCAAGGTGGAATCGCACTCGAGTCTGACCTGGTCCGTGGACAGCCTTGTCGGCCGTTTCACCGACCTCACTCACGTCTTTCAGTTCGGGGCGCGGACATACGACGCCGTCACCGTCACACTCGAAGACGAAGACGGAGAGATGGTGGACGAAGTGGTGCACCTCCTGGGGAGTCCGGCACGGCCCCTCGAGCGGTCGGTCGGACTTGTCGCCACGGCGCGCAACGTCGGCGACGAAGAGTGGGTAGTCGACGTCTCGACGGATGCTTCCGCCCAATACGTTGCCCTCGAACTGCAGGGCTTCGAGCCCGAAGACTCCTGGTTCCACCTCGCGCCGAACGGTCGCAGGACTGTACGTCTACGGAGAACCAGCCAGGCGACGAAGGTAATCGGCCGGGTTCGGGCGCTCAACTCTCACACCAGCGTGGCCGTGGCACCGCCGAGCGCCCCGGCCACCCGATCTTCACCGGCCACCCGATCTTCACCGGCCAAGCGGACGACGAAGAAGCCGAGCGTTACGGGAAACTGAACGGATCGGACTGCGCTGCGAGATCGCACACCGATAGAATCGAACCGGCGCACAACTCTGCCTCGGTGGAGATCTTGCGCTCGGGCTGTGCGTCCGCAACCCGTCATCACTGTTCAGGAGCGCGTTCGTTGACTTCCTTGTCCTCTGCCCAGACTGCGCTCGCTGGACTCGCCGAGGTCGCCCTCGCAGACGCCGCGTTCACTCCAGTGATCGACTCGATCGGTGCGCCTGCCCTGGACATCGTGGCGCCGAAGCCGGCTCGACCATTCATCGCCGCTGCACTTGCCGCGCGCACTCCGGTGCTGCTGGTGACGGCCACCGGTCGCGAAGCCGACGATCTGACATCAGAACTCACCGAGATGCTCGGTGGAGGCGTCGCGCAGTTCCCGTCGTGGGAAACATTGCCGCACGAGCGACTGTCGCCGAGCGCGGACACCGTCGGGCGACGGGTGGAGGTACTGCGCCGACTCGCCAGACCAGACGACGCCTCGTACGGCTCGCCTCTTCGGGTGATCGTGACCACGGTGCGCTCTCTCGTTCAGCCGATGGCGCCGGGTCTTGGCGAGATCGAGCCGATCACGTTGCGCGTCGGCACCGAGATCGATTTCGATTCTGTTCTGGTTCGTCTGGTGGAGATGGCGTACAGCCGTGTCGACATGGTGGGAAAGCGTGGTGAGTTCGCGGTCCGCGGCGGCATTCTCGACCTGTTCTCGCCGACGGCGGATCATCCGGTACGTATCGAATTCTGGGGTGACGAGGTATCGGAGCTTCGGTACTTCTCTGTCGCCGATCAGCGTTCGCTACCGGACGTCGACGTCGATTCCGTGATCGCGCCGCCGTGTCGTGAGCTGATTCTGACAGCTGATGTTCGCGATCGAGCTGCGGCACTCGCTGCTGAGAATCAGGCTGACGCTTCGTTGGTCGAGATGCTGGACAAGATCTCGGCAGGCATCCCCGTCGAGGGGATGGAAGCTCTGCTCCCGGTTCTCAAACCCGGTGAACTGCAACTACTTTCCGATGTCCTTCCGGTAGGGGCGCACATCCTTCTGTGCGATCCGGAGAAGGTGCGCACCCGCGCCACCGATCTGGTGCGCACCGGCCAGGAATTCTTGGAAGCGTCGTGGACGGCGGCGTCGATCGGCGGCGCTGCACCGCTCGACACGTCGATCCTCAACGGCGGGGGAGTCGATCTCGGTGCCTCCGCATACCGGTCGCTTCGTCATGTTCGCGAATCTGCCGAAGCTGCCGGCCGTCCGTGGTGGACGGTCAGCCCGCTGGCGTCGGGAAATGGTGAAGAACTTGAAATCCCGGTTCAGGCGGCACCGCAGGTACGTGGTTCCGACGACCTCTTGGCCGAGCTGTTCGTCAGCCTCCGGGCACACGTGAGCACGGGCGGTCGCGCGGCGATCGTGGTGGCAGGCGCCGGCACAGCAAGCCGAGTCGTCGAGCGACTCGGTGAAGCCGAAGTGCCCGCAAAGATGCTCGACGGCGGAGCGACCCCCGCCCGCGGACAGGTCGCGGTGCTCCGCGGGTCTCTGCACGACGGACTGGTACTCGCCGGCGACGACTCGACGCCGGGGATGGTGATCGTCACCGAGTCCGATCTGACGGGCAACCGCGTTGCTGCGGTCGGCGACGGAAAGCGCTTGCCGGCCAAGCGCCGCAATCAGGTCGATCCCCTCGCGCTGTCTGCCGGGGACATGGTCGTGCACGATCAGCACGGTATCGGCCGGTTCGTCGAGATGGTCGAACGCACCATCGGCGGGGCGCGTCGTGAATACCTGGTCATCGAGTACGCGCCGAGCAAGCGTGGTCACCCGGGTGATCGTCTGTTCGTCCCGATGGAATCGCTCGATCAACTCTCCCGGTATGTCGGTGGAGAGTTGCCTGCGCTGAGCAAGCTCGGTGGATCCGACTGGGCGAACACCAAGCGTAAGGCCCGCAAGGCGGTTCGTGAGATCGCGGGTGAGTTGGTTCAGCTCTACGCTGCGCGTCAGGCGGCCCCGGGGCATGCGTTCGGCCCGGACACGCCGTGGCAGAAGGAACTCGAAGACGCGTTCGCCTTCACCGAGACCATCGACCAGTTGACCGTCATCAGTGAGGTCAAGGCCGACATGGAGAAGCCGGTTCCGATGGACCGGGTGGTGATCGGTGACGTCGGGTACGGCAAGACGGAGATCGCCGTTCGTGCCGCGTTCAAGGCAGTCCAGGACGGCAAGCAGGTGGCGGTACTGGTCCCGACGACTCTGCTTGCACAGCAACATCTTCAGACATTCACCGAACGAATGGCGTCGTTCCCGGTGAAGGTGCGAGGGCTGTCCCGTTTCACCGACGCCAAGGACTCGAAGGAAATCATCGCCGGCATGGCCGAAGGCGAGATCGACATCGTCGTCGGTACTCACCGGTTGCTGCAGACCGGTATTCGCTGGAAGGACCTCGGGCTTGTGATCGTCGACGAGGAACAGCGATTCGGAGTCGAGCACAAGGAACACATCAAGGCACTACGCACCCACGTCGACGTCTTGACGATGTCGGCTACCCCGATTCCTCGTACTCTCGAGATGAGCATGGCCGGGATCCGCGAGATGTCCACGATCCTCACACCGCCGGAAGAACGTCATCCGATCCTCACTTACGTCGGCGCGTATGCGGACAAGCAGGTTGCCGCGGCCATCCGGCGTGAACTTCTGCGCGACGGTCAGGTCTTCTACGTACACAACCGTGTCAGCTCGATCGACAAGGCGGCCAAGAAGATCCGTGAACTCGTCCCGGAGGCTCGCGTCGTCGTCGCGCACGGTCAGATGAACGAGGATACTCTCGAAAAGACCGTGCAGGGCTTCTGGGAACGCGACTTCGACGTGTTGGTCTGTACCACGATCATCGAAACCGGTCTGGACATCTCGAACGCGAACACACTGATCGTCGAACGTGCGGACTCGCTTGGCCTCTCGCAGTTACATCAGCTTCGCGGACGCGTCGGTCGTAGTCGTGAACGTGGATACGCATACTTCCTGTACCCGGCCGAAAAGCCGTTGACGGAAACGGCATACGATCGACTGGCAACGATTTCGCAGAATTCGGACCTCGGCGCTGGTATGGCAGTCGCGATGAAGGACCTCGAAATCCGTGGAGCCGGAAACGTTCTGGGCGCAGAGCAGTCCGGCCACGTCGCAGGGGTCGGGTTCGATCTGTATGTCAGGCTGGTCGGTGAGGCGGTCGAAGCCTTCCGGGCTGCAGCCGACGGCAAACCGATCACCATGGACGAGGGCACGAAGGAAGTCCGGATCGACCTACCGGTGGACGCGCACATCCCGCCCGACTACGTCACCAGTGACAGGCTCAGGTTGGAGGGGTACCGCAAGCTCGCTGCGGCAACTGATTCCGACGGCATCGCTGCCGTAGTCGAAGAACTGGTCGATCGCTACGGCCCACTGCCCGAAGAGGTTCGACGGCTGATCTCGGTGGCCAAGCTTCGACTGCTCTGCCGCGAGTACCAACTGGAGGAAGTCGCCGTCACCGGAACTCAGCTCAAGATCTCGCCGATGTCACTGCCCGATTCCAAGCAGATCAGGCTCAAGAGGATCTATCCGAGCGCGCAGTACCGGGCAACGACCGGGCTCGTGCAACTCCCGCTGCCTCGCACCGGCGGAGTCGGCTCGGATCGCCTGCGGGACGTCGAACTACTTCAGTACATCGCGGACTTCATCCTGGCGATAGACGGGCGCGCCGCCGGTGCCGTCCTGGTCGAGGCGTGAGCACACGGTGAACGAATCGCCCGTCGTCGTACTGCTCGATCCTTTGCGGCCGCATGTCTTTCCGCTGGAGGCGCTCCCGTTCCTGTCCGGCGCGATCGATATCGACCCGGACGTTCCCGACTCGGTACGCGGCGCACTGCCGGCCACGACGCCCGGCGCCGCGGTGACTGTGATGATGGACACCGCCGAGCCGAAGATCGAGGCGTTGTCTGCCGCTGGGGTAAAGATGATTCGCGCCGAACCCATTCACGGCGATCGACTGGTGGAAGCGGCGTCGATCATGGACCGGTTGTGGAATCGCGGCGGTTGGGAGTCGACCCAGACGCACGAGAGCCTCTCGGTTTACCTCGTCGAGGAGACCTATGAGGTACTAGACGCGATTCGAAGCGACGACGAGAGCGATCTCCGTGAGGAACTCGGCGATCTGTTGCTCCAGGTGTTGTTCCACTCGCGGATCGCTCAATCTCACGACGTTTTCGAATTGGACGACGTGGCCGGCGCATTGATCGCGAAACTTGTGCACCGCAGCCCGCACCTGGTCAGTTCCGGAGTGGTCGACATCGCTGAGCAGGAGCGGGCGTGGGACGCTTTGAAGGCTGCCGAGAAGGCGCGCGCGTCGTCAATGGACGGCATCGCTCGGTCGCAGCCGCCGTTGCTCCTCGCCGAAAAAGTACTGAGCAGGGCCGCCAAAGCCGGTGTGGTCGAAAGCGCCGACGAAGCTGATCTGGAAGCTTTGATCGAACAGTGCCGACGAGCCGACACTGCACTCCTGGACGCCCTGGACATGCTGATCGCCGACATTCGGATTCGTGAGGGAAGACGTTTCCAAAACGTGGAGGATTAGCCCACTTTGACGTAATTGCCCGGTAATCATCTGGCAACCGAAAAATAGCCTGGACTCGGTGAGTGCAGTTGAAACAAACCTAAGGTATGTTTACGTACGAAATGAGCAACACTGGGTCGTTTTATCGCACGAAGTGGCCCTTGATCGGCAGTTATGTAGGGGGGTCCGATGACGGTTCGTTTCTGCACTGCGAGCAGCGAGGTACGGCAACCGGCGGGGTGTTGCCGTACCTGGAGGCTCGCAGTGGCTACCGATCAGCGATCCGCTGAATCCGTTCGACCCGCTGAAGTCGTTCGAATGACTAGAAGGACTGATGGCAAATGAGCGTTCATGCTGAGGTGGAGAGCCGGTCGGCAGCATTGCGGGATTCCGCTCATGTCGGCACCGACTGGCGTCGGGCATACCGGAAGCGGATTGCCGTGAGCGATTCGATCACGGTTCTGTTCGTGATCGCGCTCGCACAGATCGGCAGCATGTGGCCGCATCCGATCGAGTGGCTGACACCACTCAAGGTGATTGCGTCTGCAGCGCTGGGAGGGCTGTGGATGATCGCGCTCGCACGCGGACGCAGCCGTCATCAGTCGATGCTGGGCGAGGGCAGCGACGAGTACGAGAAGGTGCTGCTCGCTACCGGCCAAGTCTTCGGAGTGGGCGCATTGGCCGGGATCATTCTCGGCGTAGGAATCGCGCGTAGCTATCTCATGATCGCACTGCCCGTCGGGCTCGCTGCGCTGCTTCTCGGGCGCTACCTCTGGCGACGCGACATTCGAAAGAAGCGTGCGAGCGGGGATTGCCGCAACTCGGTGCTGTTGGTCGGTGGACACGCGTCCGTCGTTGCTACTACGCGAGCCTTCGTGCGGGACTCCTCGGCAGGCTACGACGTTGTGGGAGCGTGCATTCCGCGTCGGGCGACCGCGCTGGACGATCACATCGTCGTCGACGGCGCAGCGGTCCCGGTATTGGGCAACGAGTTCGAGGTGGTCGAGGCGATGCGCGCAAGCGGCGCAGACACCGTCATCGTCACCGGAACCGAAGACCTCGGGCAGGTGGGCATACGCAAGCTGATGTGGGATCTCGAAGCCGAGGGCGTCGACATGGTGGTTTCACCGGTCGTAGCCGACGTGTCGAAGGCTCGCTTGATGTTTCGCCCGGCGGCAGGACTCCCGTTGATTCACGTTGCGCGACCGCGCTACCAGGGCGCCAACCGGCTTGCGCCCGCTGTTTTCGACGCGGTGTTCTCGATGCTGATGATCCTCCTCGTGGCGCCGGTCATGGTCGCCGCCGCCGCTGCGGTCAAGTTCACGTCGAAAGGTCCGGTGTTCTACAAGGCAGAACGCATCGGCCTCAACGGGAAACCGTTCCCTATGTTGAAGTTTCGTACCATGGTGGAAGGCGCCGATCAGCAGGTTGTCGATCTGATGGGGGACAACGAAGGCGCGGGAGGCGTGTTGTTCAAGATGCGGGAGGATCCACGAATCACGTCCGTCGGCAAGATCCTTCGTCGATTGAGCATCGACGAGCTACCACAGTTCTTCAACGTCATTCGCGGCGAGATGAGCGTTGTCGGTCCGCGGCCGCCGTTGCGGCGTGAGGTCGAGATGTACGACGACGAGGTTGCCCGGCGCCTGCTGGTCAAGCCTGGCATCACCGGCCTCTGGCAGGTAAGTGGTCGCAGTGATCTCTCCTGGGAAGAATCTGTTCGTCTCGACTCGTCGTATGTGGAGAATTGGTCTGCGGCGCAGAATATCTCGATCATCACCAAGACCGTATCCGCAGTGCTCAGGAGTGACGGAGCGTACTGACCTGCCAGAGGCAGTCAGCATTCCTGGAACTGGGCGCGAACATACCCGGCGGTTTGCCACACGTAGTTCGCGGCCCAGACCCAGACCGGAAGTGGTCGGGGGTCCGCGACTACGTCGATGTCACCGTCCCAGCAACGGTTGATGATGTAGCGACTGCGAGAGACATGGGGAACGAAGGTCACAACGATGACGCGCTTCCATCCCTGTGCCTCTGCGCGACGCCGAATCTCCTGTCCTTCACCACGCGTGGTCGACGGATCTGGCTTGAAACAGCTGACCTCGAAGTCGTAGGTTCCCTCGCATATCGCGTTGATCTTCGGATCATTGCTTCGATACGGATTCGAAAAGATGATCTGGGGCGCGTAGCCCTGCTCGGCCAAGGACAGCCCGTACTCTTCTCTGCCGTCGTGATCACCGCCGAGAACAACTATCGCGTCGGCCATTTCGGGTGTGTCGATCACCGGATCGACGTAGACCGGCCAGCCGGCGGCAGTGATTGCAGTAAGTCCGCCGACAATCCCGCTGAGAACGAGTATGCGTCGACGGACCTTGGGGCGAGTGGATTTCACAATTACTTCCTGTAGTGCAGATGTGGGAGCCGCTCAGAGCCCGTACTGGGTTTCGAGCACCGCACGAACAGCAGGCATTCCTAGTCGTTCGCGAGCAACATTTCGCGCGCGGGCGCCCATCTCTGCTGCGACGACGGGATCCTTCAAGAGCGACGAGATCGCCGCAGTCAGTGACTCGGTGGCGTTGTCGATCACGAGGCCACAGCGACCGTCGCGAATCAGTGGTGCGAGGCCACACGTGTCGGTGACGACTACGGGCAGTCCAGCGGCCATCGCTTCGAGTACGGACATTGGGAACGGCTCGTTCACGGAGGGCAAGACGTATACCGAGGCTTGACGAAATCGTGCGGCAGACTTGTCGAACGGAAGTGGGCCTTCGTACCGGATGACACTGCCGTGCCCGGAGCGTTCGATCAGTCGGTTGACGGCTTCTGCTTCGCCCTCATCCGGTCCGACTATCGAAAAGCGCGCCGTGTGTCCGCTGTCCAACAACTCTTTTGCGGCTTCGACGAAGACCTGGGGTCGCTTTCTTGCCTGTAATCGTGCGAGGTACAGGACCTCGGGCGGGTCGCATCTGTCCACAGGCGGCGACTCGAGGCCTTCCGCCTCCGGAATCCCGTTGTTGAGTTCCACCAAGTTGAGGCGACCGTCTCCGACAACGGACTGCAGGTCTGCATGTTCTCGTTCGGTGAGATAGAACACTGTCCGTGCGCGTTTGAGGACCGGGATCGTGAGAGCAGCGTCCAACGGTCTTGCCAGCAGCTTGTCTGTTTCGTCGATCATCCCGTGAGTCTGTGCGAAAACTGGAATGCCGTATGCAAGAGCCAACTTGGCGGCAGGAAGGGTCACCAGGTCGCGCGCGAGATGAATGTGCACGACGTCGAATTCTCGGATGTGCTTGCGAAGCCACACAAGCATCGACGGCGCGCCGATTCCCGCGTACCCGATCTTGGGGATCACGGTTCGCGCCGGAAACAATTTCAGAGCGATACCCTGCTCGCGTGTCGGGGGCACCGCGTACCCACGCTCACCTGCGACGATAGTTACGTCATGGCCATTGTCCTGCAATGCTTTCGACTGATTGAGGGCGACCCGGATAGGCCCTCCGTAAGCGGCGTCCGGTGAGAAGAGAGTGACGATCTGCAGTATCTTCATCGTGCAGCGCCGGCCCGTGGCGCCAACATCGTGGTTCCGGCGGAAACATCGGACGTCACCAAAGCCGTCGCGCCGACGATTGCGTTGTCCCCGATCGTTACCCCTCGGAGTATCGTCGCGCGGGCGGCGATCCATGCCTGGTCGCCGATGACGATGGGGGCATTGTCGAACTCGAATGTGGGACTTCGGTGATCATGACTGCCCGTACACAGGAGGACATCCTGCGAGATAGCCGTGTTCGCCCCTATCGTGACGGGTTCGAGATTGAGTATCCAGGTTCCCTCGCCGATCCACGAGTCTGCTCCGACCGTGAGCTTCCACGGCCAGTGGATACGGACGCGGTGCCGAATCAGGACCCCGTCGGCGATGTCTGCACCGAACCGCCGGAGAACTGCAACGCGTATCCCGTTGGGGCACCACCAATGAGAAAGCAGTACACCGGAAATCGCGAGCCAGGAGATTTGAACCAGCGGACCGCGTCCCTTGTCGTATCCGGCACCGGTGAATCCGGACAGAGTGCGGATTGTGCTCACAGTCGGACCGCTGCAGACGAGTCCTGTACGTGCTCGCGATACCAGGCGACGGTCGACTCGATGCCCTCGCGGGTTGAGATCTGGGGTTGCCAACCGGTGGCCATCAGTGTGGACACGTCGAGTAGTTTGCGCGGTGCACCATCGGGCTTGCTTGTGTCCCAGTCCATTCGGCCTTCGTATCCGACTGCTTCAGCCACGATGTTTGCGAGATCTTTGATGGTTTCGTCGTGACCGGTACCGACGTTGATGTGCCCGGACTCGTCGAAGGTGTCGAGTAGGTGAAGGAGTGCGTCGGCCAAGTCGTCCACGTGGAGGAATTCTCGACGTGGGCTCCCAGAACCCCAGTTCGTGACGGATTCAACTCCATCCTTCTTGGCTTGGTCGAGACGGCGGATCATCGCAGGAAGTACGTGCGAAACATTCTCCGAGAAGTTGTCGCCGGGTCCGTACAGGCTTGTCGGCATCGCCGAGATCCAGGGCAACCCGAACTGCCTGCGAACAGCCTGGACCTGGATGATTCCCGCAATCTTGGCGATCGCATATGCGTCGTTGGTCGGTTCGAGATGGCCGTTCAGTAATTGATCTTCGGTGATCGGCTGTGGTGCCAGGCGCGGGTAGATGCACGAGGACCCGAGGAACAGCAATCGACGCACGCCGTGCCGCAGTGCTGCGTCGAGCACGTTGGTCTGGATCTGGAGGTTGTCGGAGATGAAGTCGACCGGATATGTGTTGTTCGCGACGATTCCCCCGACCTTCGCGGCAGCCAAGACAACGCACGACGGTGTGGTGGCTTCGAAGAAGGCGAACACGTCTGCGCGGTTTCGCAGATCGAGTTCGGCAGATGTGCGGCCGATCAGGTCGGTGAAGCCACTCTGCTCGAGCTTGCGCCACAGCGCGGATCCCACTAGCCCCTTGTGTCCGGCGATGTATGTCGGGGCGCTGCGATCAAGAGGTGCAATCGATTTCGTCGTGATCATGAGAGCGAGATCTTCCAATCAGGGAGATGTGGCGTGTCGATCCACGGTGTGCCGGCATGTGCCAATGCTGCGATATCGGCGTCCATCATGATTCGAGCCAATTCTGGGGTCTGTACTGTCGCTTTCCAGCCCAGTTTGTCCTCGGCCTTGCCTGCGTCGCCGACCAGAGCGTCCACCTCTGTCGGGCGAAGGTAACGAGGATCGAACTTGACGTACTTCTGCCAGTCGAGACCAACATGTTCGAATGAGGCCACGACAAAATCCTGGACCGTGAAGTTTCCTCCAGTGGCCAACACGTAGTCATCTGGTTCGTCGACTTGAAGCATCCGCCACATACCCTCGACGTACTCGGGTGCGTAGCCCCAGTCCCTTACCGCGTCCAAATTGCCCAGGTACAGCGAATCTTCGATCCCGGCCTGGATCCGCGCGACTGCACGCGTGATCTTTCTCGTGACGAATGTTTCACCGCGGCGGGGTGACTCGTGATTGAAGAGGATCCCGTTCACCGCGTGAATTCCGTACGCTTCGCGATAGTTCCTGGTGACCCAGTACGAGTACACCTTCGCAGCACCGTACGGCGATCGCGGATAGAACGGGGTGTCCTCGTTCTGTGGAGGCGGACTGGCTCCGAACATTTCCGAACTCGAAGCCTGGTAGAAACGGCACTGCAATCCCGTCATGCGGACTGCTTCGAGCAAACGAATAGACCCGATTCCGGTTGTGTTGCCGGTGTGTTCGGGCTCGTCGAAGCTGACCCGCACGTGCGACTGCGCAGCGAGGTTGTACACCTCGTCTGGTGCGATCTTCGACAAGAGCGTGACGAGTCGTGCGCCGTCGGACAGGTCACCGTAGTGCAAGAACAGCCGTGCGCCCTGTTCGTGAGGGTCCTGATAGAGGTGATCGATGCGTGACGTGTTGAAAGTTGATGCGCGTCTGATCAATCCGTGTACTTCATAACCTTTGGCCAACAACAGTTCTGCCAGATAGGAACCGTCCTGTCCGGTGATCCCTGTGATGAGTGCGCGTTTGGTCATCGAGCGTCAGCTGCCTTGTCTGTGTTCGTCGTCTTCGGATCCGAGTCGAGATGTGCGTCGAGATGTGTGACGTGTTGTTTCGAGTGGCTCGCGTGCTGACTCCGGCCGGCCACCAGGTCGCGGATCCACTGTTCGCATTTGTCGATGGACGCGGTTTTACCGACCGCGGTAGCGCAGTACCGGACCCCGGCGGCGCCAAGTCTGGCGGAGGTCTCCGCGTCGCCCGCGAGTTGTAGGGCCGCGGTGAGCAGGCCTGCGGGATCGCCGTTCTGCGTGACGACGCCGGCACCGGAAGCACGGATCTCGTCAGCAGTCGTGGATGCCACGTCGGTCGCGGCGACAATGGGGGTACCGCTGCTGAAGTACGACGTCAACTTGCTCGGCACTGCCATCCCGACGATTCCGGGTGCCTCGTTGACCAGTAGAACGTCAGCGGCGGCCATGGCAGTACGGAAGTCCTGGTCGTCGAGTGGACGGACGAAGTCGATTCGATTGACTCCCACTGCCGCGGCTTCGAGGTTCGGTCGCTGATTGCCGTCGCCGACCAGAACGAATCGGATGGGCAGATTCTGCTCGTCGGCGAGTCGAGCCGCCTCCACCACATTCTCCAAACCTTGCTTCACGCCCATGTTTCCGGTGTGCAGAACTATGGTTTCGTCGGGCGACCACCCGAATCTGGTGCGTGCGGCGGTGAGATCGTCCACATCGATCGGTGCCACATGTGTCCAGTTCCGAACGACGGTGACTCGTTCGCGTGGGACGTGAAGTTCGTTGACGACGTGGTCGACGAAACGGTCATGGACGACGGCGATTCCGTCGGCGGACTTCACGACAGCCGCCTCGAGCTTCGACGTTGCGCGGGCACTGCGGCCTGTCATCGCGCCGGTCTCCACGACGCCTTGTCCGTACAAGTCGTGGACCCAGACCCCGATGGCCGGACGTTTGGGCGTCAGCCGAGCACGTCCGAGGACCATCGCAGTGGCCAGCAATGCCGGACTGGTACACACGATCACATCAGGTGTGTTCCACCCGGAGCTGGCGGCACGTGCGCCGAAACTCAGCTCCATTTTGATTCGTCCCAATGCGTTCGGTGGGTTCGGCACGAAGTGGCGGCGTCGGTGAACATGAACGCCGTTCACGACCTCGTCTATCGACCGTCCCTGATACGAAGCGTCGATTTCCCATGCCGGATAGTGCGGGTACCCGGTGACAACGTGCACCACGTGTCCGCGCTCACCGAGCGATTCGGCAAGGTCCGTCATGTACGGAGCTATCCCCGTGGTTTCCGGCGCGTAGTTGATGCCGAGGATTGTGATGTTCAGCGAGCCGACAGTGGCACTTGTCGGTAACTCGGGAATCGCCGAATCGTCGACAGGGTGCTCGTGCATCTGGTCGGTCTGTGTACTGATGACGAACCTCCGGTTGGGAAAATGCGCGTTAAACAGTCAAACGGTTTTATTCAAGCTATTTAAGCGCCAGTAGGGCGGTTTATCAACCTGGTCAGCTGGATGGACTCGACAAAATGGGCGAATCGCCCTGGTGGATTCCGACATGCAACCGTCTGGACGACTGATTTAGCCGAAAAATAACTGGGTGGATGTGATTCTGGTGATAGTTGCGTCGAGGTGGGTGGTGTGCGTCCGGGCGGGTCCAGATTCTGCGCTCTCGCACCATGTGCAATTCTGTGCTCATGCAATGGTCTGCGTGAATGTTCGATCGCACTTTGACCGTCTTGCGGTTTGTTGTGTATTCGGCGGCAGAGGGGAAATGATGAGGTCTGATCCGTGGGGGAACATCTACTGCTGCAATACTCAGCAGGCGTTTGCGACAGTTGTACCGTCAGTAGTCGACGACGCGATTTCGGTGTGGATCAGCAATGTTTTCGATCCCGCGGACGACATCCGTGTGCGCGTCGTGCTGGTGCGCCGAGTCGATGAATCCGAAATCGAACCCGAGCATCTGGTGCTCGACGACGTGGCAGGCGATCTCCCCGACGAGTTCGACACCGTCGATGTCGACGAATTCAACAAGGTCTTCGTGAGTTTCTTCCACAACAGTCGCCTCGTCGACCCGTCGACAATCGTGTTGGTCGTAAGTGCCGGAATGCTCGGACTGATCTACTCGCACCGATTCGGTGACGAGACCGTGTTCATGCCGAAGTCGGAACGACTCTTTCTGGCATTGAGTGGGTTGAGTCCTGACTGTGCGCCCGATCGTCAGGACCGGCGGCCGTTGACTGCGCGCAGGATCGTCGAGGGCGGACTTCGGATGTCCGTCGCTCGTCCCAAAGCATCTTTCGGCGCGATACGGCAGATTGTCGGTATGCGGAACGAGGTTCCGCGTCCTGTTGCTCGCCCGGACGAGTCGGGCATTGATGCATTGGATTCACGCGCGTGGTGGTATTTCGCTCGGCTCGAGGGCAGTACTGATCGCAAATTGCCGTCGGTCTACTTCTACTGCGCACTACTCGCCGCGTTGGGACGTGGGGCTCACGAGAGTCATCACGTGGTGGCGGACCTTCGCTCGTATTCCCCGGTTCTCGGGCTCACCGATGGGAATGCGTTCAGTCACATACCATTTCGGGCCGATTGGTCGGTCGATGACCCTGCGGACGTAGCGCGTGAACTGTCGTCGCGAATTCGGTCGGGTGAGGCGCTGATCCGTCGATCAGTAGGCGAGGTGGTCGCGCGCGCAGCTGACTACAGGCACGGATCCAGCGGTGGGGCCGGCGAAGGTGACGAGATTGTGGAACAGCCTCTGACCACCAGTATGTCGTGTTTTCGTCTCCCAGTCGATCGACCGTATGCGAAGCTGGATGGCCGACTCGTGTACTCCGGTGGCATGCAGACCTACGCCCCGAACGCGCTGTCGATCAACATTCGGGCGACTGGGAACGTCTCCGATTGCACGTTCAGTCATTCCGGTGGACATGTCGCGAAGGCCTCACTGATGGCGGCGGTGAAGGCTGCCGCTGGCCTGTCGGGTGCCGACGTCACGATGGAAACAGGATTTCACTTCGGCGAGCGATAGCGGAAACCTGCGTCCCACGGTGCGTCTGCAGGCACTTCGTACTCCTCGGCTACTTCGCAGTAAACAATCCTATAGACTGTTTTGAGTGAACTGAGCCGACCGATGGTTTCAAATCGATCTCGGTCTTGAAATCTTGGTCGCGGAACATCGAAGTCTCGGAATGCAGGGAGCGCAAGGGGGGGAGGTGAGAGACGTGGCGGGTCTCAAACTGCGCGTGCTGTTCAGCGCGGGTGATCAGGTGCTGTCCAGTGTCAGCAACGCGTTGATTCTGTTCGCGATGGCAGGCCCGTCGTCCGTGAGTGAGTTCGGTCTGGCGATCCTCGTTTTCTCCATCCTCACGGCTGCGCTCGGATTCGTTCGAGGCGCAGTGGGCACACCGCTGCTGTTGATGAGTGCATACAGCCGCAACAGGATTCGCACGGAGAGCAGACATGCGATCTCGGGTGCGGCCTTCTTCGGAATCGTAGTCGGGATCGTTGCCCTCGGAGTCTCTGTTTTCCTGCACGAACCGCAGGTGGGGATTGCATACGCCGTCGCCGCACCGGTTGTCCTCGCGCAGGATGCCTTGCGGTTCACCGCGATGTCGATGGGAGAACCGGAACATGCGTTCTTCAGCGACGCGTTGTGGGCCAGTGTGGCGTTCGGTGTGCTTGTCGTGACTTGGCTTCGACCAGAGGCACTTTCGATCGCTGAGATGATCTGGCTGTGGTCCCTCGCCGGAGCGCTTGCACTCGTTTACCTGATGATTCGCGTACAGACGCTACCGCGACTGACTGGTCTGTATCGCTGGTGGACGTCGTTCTGGACCCATCGAATCCGGTTCGGATTCGAGAGCGGTATCGACCAACTGGCCGCAATCGTGATCGTCGCGGTGTCCACAGCCTTCATCGGAACGGTGGCTGCCGCGTCTTTGCGCGGAGCAGTGACCGTCCTGGGTCCGTTCGCCGTGCTGATCAGCTCGCTACCACTGATCGTCATTCCCGAATCCGTTCGGGCCGGCCACACCGCGCGCCAGGTGTGGAGCACACTGCGCTATGCAGCGTGGCTCACATCCGCGATGGCGGCAACGATCGGATTTGCCGCTCCCTTCCTTCCAGATGCACTCGGCCGGGTCGTTCTCGGAGAGTCCTGGGCCGAGGCGCGCCATGTCCTGCCGTTTCTCGGACTCGAGTACGCGGCGATCTGTTGGATAGCGGGCGTTTACAATCTTTACCGCACTCAAGGAGCCAGTGGACGACTGCTCAAACTGCGAATCGTCCAGAGTCTCACGGCAATTGTCATCTGCAGTGCGGCTGCAGCCCTCACTGGAACCGCGGTCGGAGTCGCGATCGGACTGGCGCTCTCATCCATCCTGGTCGCAGTCTGCCTGGTGGTTGCTGCCCAACGGAAGCACTCTGGCCGCGAAAGCCCTGTGATCGTGCCGTCCACTGTTGATCGTTCCGAACCCGGCGACCTGCGCCGAACACGAACAGGCGCACTGGCCGGGACGACCACGTGAAAACAATTTCCAGCGGGCGGACAAAGCCTCACGAGTTCGCGGAATTCGACGTCAATCGGCGAGACTCGTTGATGCCACCACTGATTGCGATCTGGACCGCGGTGATCATGGTGATCATCGTGCCTTTCGCAGTCGTCGAGTTCACTCCGACACCCCCAGGGCGCGTGTGGATGGCGGTACTTGCCGTCACCACGATTTCGGGATTGCGCTACGCGTGGATTGTCGGCGAGGGCTTTCGTCGGCTCGTCGAGATGTCGTTCTGGGTCTTCACCTATGTCTTCATGGGTCTTGCACCACTTGCTCAGCTCCGCCTGCGAGAGATTCCTCCTACGACGCCGCGAGTGGATCCGTCCCTCAACTCGACGGCGGTCTCGATCGTCCTTCTGGGGATCGTCGGCTTCCTGGTGGGATTAGTGTTCTCCGGTGCGGTCTGGCGTCGAATCAGAGACACGCGATGGGGAAACGCCACGAGCGTGCGTGTGGATCCCGTTCGGGTTTTGATTCTTGCCGGTTGCGCCCTGGTCGCCAACGCGTACTACATCAAGAAACTCGGTGTAGGGACGCTTCTGTCGAGCCGAAGTGCCGTGGTGGAGCAGGCGAGTGCTTCGCTGGGGCAATCCACGGTCGCCAGCATCATCGGCGCCGTCGCGATGATGTCCTTGCTCGTCGCATTCATCGCGGTGGTCAAATACCGTGATCAGAATCCCGGAGCGGATCGTCTGTTTCTTCTCTGCGCCATCGTGCTCGGAGCCGTGTTGTTGTTGACGTTCAATCCGATCTCGAGTGCGAGGTATCTGTTCGGTACTGCAGCACTCGCCGTGGCGGCACTTTTCGGACTCTTCGCGACCCGCGTTCGATTCCGTGTGGTTGCCCTGCTTGCCGTGGCGGCACTTGTCCTGGTCTTTCCGCTCGCCGATGCGTTCAGGTACAGCACGTCGGCACAGTTCAAGACAAGCTCGCCTCTCGAATCGCTCACGTCTCCGGACTACGATGCATTTGCGCAGGTCAACAACACCGTCAACTTTGTGAATGCGCACGGGGTTACCGATGGCAAGCAGGCACTCGGAGTTGTTCTTTTCTGGATTCCGCGGACCATCTGGCCCGGCAAAGCTACGGACACCGGCATCCTGCTCGCGGAGAGCCGCAACTACACGGTCAAGAACCTTTCTGCGCCGTTGTGGTCCGAGTTGTTCGTCAACGGTGGGTGGATCGCGTTGATAGCCGGAATGGTTGCTCTGGGCCTGATCGCAGGGATTCAGGACAGAAGAATCGAAATGTCGCTGCGCCAGTCCAGGGCGCCGACGATTCTTGCCTGCATCCTGCCCTTCTACCTGATCATTCTTCTCAGAGGGTCACTGCTGCAAGCGATGTCGTACTTCCTCGTCATCATCGGCTGTGCATTCTTCGTCTCACGACGGGAGGCGACTCGATGACTCGGACGAGCCGATTCTCGTCGAGAATCTCTGCCCGTCGCCCGCTGGAACTCGTGGGTCTTGCTCTACTGGTGGTATTGGTCGTCTGTGCGACGACGCTGGCCGTGCGTCAGAATTCGGCTGCCGAAAACGGCCGGTCCGCCCTCACCTCAGCGACCACGGTTCCTCAGTTGCCGCCGGACACAGCGCCGGCATCGATGTGGTTCGGCGACAGCTTCACTGCGGGCATCAACGGAATCGGGCTCGGGGCGTACCCGAGAATCATCTGCGTCCGGATGGGGTGGGACTGCAATGTCGATGCACAGGGAAGCACCGGTTTCGCCAACGACGGCGCACCGGAGTATCAGGGAACTACAACACGATTCGCGAATCGACTACCGGTGTCGATCGAGCGGTATCGAGCGGACATCATTTTCGTGGACGGTGGGCGAAACGATCTGCACATGAGTCCGATGGATTTGTTTCCCGTCATGACGTCGTACATCGACGCCGTCCGGGATGCATGGCCGGATGCGCGTCTGGTGATCATCGTGCCGACATACGTCACACCAGTGCCGTACGAAGGATACGAGCAATTCGTGTCAGCGCTGCGAAGTTACGGGGAATCGGTTGCCGCGACCGTGATCGATCCCGTTGCAGACGGTTGGTACGCCGACGTCGACCTCGAATCACTGAAATTCGAGGACGGTGTACATCCGAATGCGGTGGGGAATGCAGTGATTGCTCAGAAGCTGGTGGAATCGCTGACTGCCTCCGGTGTGATTCGCGACGGCGCGCCCAATGGTGGGATTCTCCGATGAACCCGTCCCGTTTCTTCGAAGTCCTTCGTGACAGGTGGATTGTCGTCGGCATCTCGACAGTGCTCGGCCTGCTGGTAGGCGTTCTGTTGACAATGCTCACGCCGACCACTTTCAAGTCCTCGACCGAACTCTTTCTCACCACGCCAGGGTGGGGAACACCGACCACCCTGGGCAATGCCGATTCGAGCCCTTTCCAAGGTGACGAGTTCTCGCAGCAACGAGCCGGTACGTACACGCGTCTGGCGGAAGGTGCCGACTTCTCGGCCCGTGTCGCAAGTCGTCTGGGCGAGAGTGGTCTTCGTGACGTCGAGAGCATTTCGGTTCGCGTTGTGCCCGACACCGTGTTGCTCGAAATCTCTGGGACCGCCGACAGTGCAGATCGGGCGCTGCAACTGACGAACGCGGCTTCGGATGAGATGAACGAGACGATCCGGCGGCTCGAGACGCCGAGTGGGACTTTGATCCCGACGGTTCAGCCGCTGACTGTCGTCACGGCGTCAGCACCGACGAGCCCGTCTGGCCCGCAGACGATTCCGAACCTTCTTCTGGGGTTGGTCGTCGGATCGATGGTTGGAGTGACTGGTGTGATCTTGGCTGCTGCGAGGTCGAGAGCAGTTCAGGGTGTCGACGAATTGGCGGCCTGGACGGGTCTACCTGTGCTCGAGTCCATCCCGTACCTCGGTGACAGGGGACTGTCCGCCGAGGAAGGTGCTCAGTCGGCATCGAGAAGTTCTTTCGAGAGACTGCAGTTCAACCGAGATCTCATCGGGTCAGGCACGCCGGCATCACCTGTGCTCGTGACCGCTGCCGACGAGGGGGAGATCAGCAGGTTCGCAGCTGGCGGTATCGCCGATGCTGCTTGCGCTCTGGGGTATTCGGTGGTTCTCGTCGACTGCAACTTCCGATCCTCGCGTGCTCGTATCGAGTTGGGGGTCACCGACATCGTCATGTCGGACAGCGTCCTCGACGATGTTCTGATCTCGACACCGCTGCAGCCGACTCTCCTCCGGAGCGGTTCGCCGACCGAAACTCCCGAGCGAGTCTTCGAGTCGGAGTCGTTCGGACGCATGTTGCGAGATCTGAGTGCCAGGTTCGACGTTGTGGTTGTCTTCGACTCCGGCGGGACGCAGTACGCTGACTCGAGCCGATTGGCCAAGGTGTGTCGTTCGATAATCCTTGTCGTTCAGTCTCATTCGACGAACAGGCAGGACTTGATGAGGAAGATTCACGATCTGGAAATCGCAGGTGCGAAAATCGAAGGTTCGGTCCTCCTGACCACCACACGCCGAGGGCAGCGAGGGGCAGTGTTGCCCGGCGGTCGGCCCGAAACAACTGACTCGGTGGCAAGTCACACGCCACGGCGCGACGGAGACACACGCACACAGCGGTCTCCAAGAAAGGCGAACACATGAATGCACTCAGCTCTGCCGCGCGAATCCTGAGGCGGGGGTGGGCAATACCTGTCTTCGCGGTGTTCGGCTTGATCCTCGGTGCTTTCATGGCCATTTCGAGTCCGTCTTCGTACACGTCGACAACTGTGCTGTTCATCGGCTCGCCGATCAGCGCCGACTCGGCCGGTGCATATCAGGGCGATCTGTTTTCTCAACAACGAGCGGCGACCTATGCCCAATTGTTTTCGAGCGACGATCTCGCGGTCAAGGTGATCGACGACCTGGGTCTTCCAATGAGCGGACACGAGTTGGCCTCGCAGGTCTCGGCGGCAGCAGTGGAGAAAACTGTGCTCTTGCAGGTCTCTGTCACGGATTCGACGGCCGAAGGATCGGCTGGTATCGCCAATGCGTATGCGAAGAATTTTGCACAATATGTCGGGCAGTTGGAGACCCCTAACGGTGGTGGACGTCCGAATACGTCTGTCCAGGTGGTCACCGAGGCGAACGCTGAAGATGCCAGTGGGGGTTCGAATCTCGTGATGACGTCCCTGTTCGGCCTCGTCGGTGGCCTGGTCGTCGGCGTCGGCGTCCGGGTGCTCCTCGGGCGGCTCGATCGATCCGTTCGAAGCGCTTCCATGCTCTCGGCCGTTGCGGGTGTACCGATTTTGGCGACAGTTCCGGAATCGGCTTCGCGGGGATCTCACGCGTTGACATTCCCCGCCGACGGCGCGACCGCCTATGCCGAGTCGATACGCAAGCTCAGGACAGGTATCGAGTTCGCCGGCCCGAGTGCCGACGCGATCCGTTCGGTCCTTATCGCCTCGCCTCGGTACTCGGAGCCTGCGGGGTGCATCGCAGCCGATCTCGCGGTTGTCCTGTCCGAATCGGGACGTCGAGTACTGTTGGTGGACGGTGACTTGAGGTCGCCGAGCTTGGATTCATACTTGGGGATGAAACCGGCAGCCGGCTTTTCCGACGTTCTTGCCGGCGCAATTCCGCTCGTGGACGCGCTCGTTCAGGTACCTGGTCGCTCATTGACCCTGCTGCCCGCCGGCTCGATACGATCCGATTCCGGTGACGCCATCGCATCGGTCTCAGCACGCGAGGTGCTTTTGGAGGTCACCGAGAATTTCGAATACACGATCGTCGTGGGCCCACCTTTATCGCTCTATACCGATTCGACTGTGATCGGCTCAGTCGTCGACGGTGTGGTTCTTGTTTCAACACAGAGTATTTCGTCGGTGGACGAGGTGGAAGGGGCAGTGGCCACTCTGCGCGCTGCCGGCGCGAACTTGTTGGGTGCTGTGCTGACGGGTGCCGGACGTAGTGGCTCGGTCAAGGGCCGCAGCCGAGTGAGCGTGGTCGACAAGCCTTCGCCGAGCGAGCCTCCGGTTAATGATGCATCGAATGAACGAGTCGGCGCGTGGCCCCCCGTCGAACGGGGAGCCGCTGCGCATTCGGTCCATACAGAACCGGGCACGGGCTCGACCGGGAAGAATGAAGTGGACAAGCATGATTCGGCCGATTCCGGTGAATCTATTGCCGACGGTGTGCGAATCGATTTCGACGAATGGGAGCCGGCAGAGACCGAAGAGCGCTACACGCGGAGTGATCTGGACAGTCCCACGGTGGCGATCCCGCGCTCGATGCTCCGGACGAAAGTCGCGCCGAAGGTAAACCGGTCGAGCGACGAGTTGCCGACCGATGAGCGGTAGGTAAGATCACCTGGTGAAAGCGGCGATTCCGATTCCATGTCGAGTCACCCCACGCAAGCTTCGGATTCTGTGCAGCAGAATTGAATTGGAATTCGATTTCCAGGTCCGGGATGTCAACGTCACCGGACATTGCGGCGTAAGGCCGTGTGTGAGAAGGGGTGGCTGATTCGGTGAACGCCGATGCTCGAAAACGGAAACGGGTGAGTATCGAAGGTTCGCGGGGCAGGAAATTTCGTGCAGTTGCAATCGGCATTGCGCTGGTGTCGTCAGCGCTTCTCGTAGCGTCCGGCCTCAGGCTCTCTGGTGGAGTGGACCCAAACGCGAGGGTTGACGCGGCGGTGTCATCACATCCCGCCGTCGAGCTTCCGGACAACGGACAGTCGACCGGCAAAATGGTCTTTGCGCACTACTTCCCGCCGTATCCCCTTTCGATCGACAACCTACCGTCGGGCGAAGACTATTACGCCACTCAGTATCTCAATCCGAACGGTGAACGAGGTTCATACGCCGCATTCGGAGGGTTTCTTCGAGACCGGCCGCAACCACGGCCTGTTTCAGCTGACCCACAGTGGAGGCAGCGAGATCTCGAAGATGAAGTGCGGCAGGCAATCGGCGCGGGAATCAGTGGGTTCTCGGTTGACATTCTGACGAAGTCGTCGAACCCGTTGTGGTCTTCGTCCGTTCCGTCCGAACTTCTCGCCGCTTCGGCTGCGGTTGATCCTGCGTTCGAAATAATGCTGATGCCGGATATGAACGGCGAACTCGGCACATTGGACCCCGCGAATCTGGCAGGCGAGTTGTCGCAGTACGCGTCATCCCCGTCGGTTTTTCGATTGACGGACAACCGGGTGGTGATTTCGCCGTTTCTTGCCGAGAAACACGACCCGGCGTGGTGGTCGCAGTTTCTCGAAATCATGAAGGCCCGCTACGGGATCGAGGTGGCCTTCGTTCCACTCTTCCTGAACTCCACCACGAATATGGATTCATTCGCGTCGATAAGCTACGGAATGTCGACGTGGGGTGGACGTAACCCTTCCTTCAATCCAGTGACGGACACCGGGATCGGCTCGCCACTGGATCAGGTGAACCGAGCGCACGCTCTCGGCAAGATATGGATGCAGTCGGTCTCGTTCCAGGATGCGCGTCCCAGCCAATCGGTTTTCGACGAAGCGCAGAACACTGGGAATCTCCGAAACACCTGGCAGATTGCGCGCGAATCGGATAGCGAATGGGTGCAACTAATTTCGTGGAACGACTACAGCGAAGGTACGGCGTTTGCACCGAGCGAGGGGCACGGTCGTGCGCTGCTCGATCTGAACGCATATTTTGTCGACTGGTTCAAGACCGGAACGGCACCGGCGATTACACGTGATATCGCGTACGTCACCTATCGGAACCAGCTGTCGTCCGCGCAACCCGCACTACCCTCGGTATCGCCGATGATTCTGCGTGCGGGGTCGTCCCCGGTTCGCGACACGATCGAGGTTTTGACCTTCTTGGTCGATGGTGCCGAAGTGAAAGTTACGGTCGGCGGTACGACGACCACGTGCAGGGCCGATACAGGGATGGACATCTGCACGGTTCCATCGGCGGTCGGCGCCGTCTCGGTCAGCGTGGTTCGGAACGGGACGGAAGTGTCTTCGGCGAAGACACATGCCGACGTCGCATCCACTCCTGCGGTTCAGAACATGGAGTACCTGGTCGATTCGAGTTTTCGACGATAGTCAGCAGTCAGACGGCGGTGGCTCGCCTCTGAAGCGCGCTTGGAGCCAGACTGCGGTCTCGGACCCCGGATCCAGATTGTTGTGAGTTTGGCCTGCCCTGACGATGTGCTGCACCGAATCGCCGAACGCACAGGCATTGTCGACGGCCTCTTGCACCCACTGCGGGCGGATCGTCTGATCAGCGTCGCCGTTGATGACCAGCAGTGGTCCTCCGGCTGGACGCTGCGGAAGGGTGATCGATGTGAGCCAGTCGTGCAGGACTGCTCCGGCCTCGTCGGAGCTCGGCAGGGTATCGGCGGGATTCAGTCGTGATGCTTGTTCGCCGCGTTCTTTCAACGCCGGGCCCGCACACGCCAACCACATCTCAGAGTTACTCGACAGCGCACCGTGTAGGTAGTTGCCTGGATCGGTGCCGGGTCGAGCGACGGTCAGCCCAGATACTACGTACGACATCATGATCTGCTGTTCATGCGTCAGCCACTGCGACTGGGCCAAGTCGGCGAGCTTGGAAAGATCTGCGGCCGGAGCCAGTGCTACCGATCCGACAAAATTCAATTCGGGCGCGTAGAAACCGGACAACTCTGCCGCCGCCCATGTAGCTTGCCCACCGATCGACACGCCGAGTCCTGCCCATTTCCCGGACGTGTCCGGGACCATTTCTCGCGCCGCGCGAACTCCGTCGATCAGGTTGAACGCGCTGGTGTTCGGATCGAGGTACGGGTTGATGCCGCCTGCCGGACCCAACCCTTGGTAGTCGGTCATGACTGCCACGAATCCCAGTTTCATCAAAGGGACGATCGTACTCGCGTAGCCCAGGAGATCCGGGTGCATCGAAGGTCCGCACTCCGCAGTCACTCCCGTTGTGCCGTGACCGACGGTGACGACAGACCGCCCGCCGGGTGGTGGATCGCCTTCCGGAACGAAGACGACTCCAGAGACGATCGTTGAGCTTCCGTCCGTGCCTGAAGTTGATCGGTACGTGATCTGGTGGGCAGTCGCGCCCACGCCGGCTATCAGTGGATCGACGTTGTCGAACGCGGACGTGCTTTCGAGTTTGCCTCTGGCCGCGACGGCGTCGGCGCTGATCGAGGGAAGAGGTGCGGACGTCGGAGCCGGTTCGGCGGGCGCTGTGTCGGAAGCGCAACCGGTCAGAAGCGCCGCGGTTGTCGCTGCAACGACTACGAATACGTAGGACGACGTTCGAATTCCGTCCCGGGTAGACGTGCGCATCATGCTCCGAGTCCCTCCTTGTCGTGCTTCGACACGGCGAGTCTTCGGTCTCCGAACGCATCGAGTGCAGAGGCAACTATCAACCGGCCGACGCGTTCTCGAGAACTGCGATGGAACAGGTTGTGATCACCGGAGCCTGAGAACAAGACGTGCGGGGGATTCTTCGAGCTCGAAAGACGCGTGACACCTTGTCTGCCTCTGTTCGACTCGAACCACGCTTCGTCTTCAGGCGCGAGGGACACTGCGGTCTTCGTCCCTCGGCGGGTCAAGGTGCGAAGCATCGACTCAGGGGCGTTGACCAGTCCGAGGAAGCCGAGACCGAGCCACACCGGGTAAGGCACGTACCGCTGGGCTCGTCGTCCGGCATTGCGAATTGTTCTGGCCACGACGAAAATTCGGTTTGCAACGTCAGACTCCATTGCATCGACATGTGCTTTCTTCACTGGTGGTCGTCGATTGTTGATCGACCAATTCACGATGTTGAGAAGCACCACGGACCGTGCGCCGCGCTGGCTTGCCACGTAGGCACCCATCCATGCGCCGGAACACATTCCGACGTGCATCCGGCGGGACGGCGGTACGTCGAGAGTGTCAATCAGATCCAACACATTGCGGCGCGCTTCCGGAGACACGATGGGGGTGTTCTCGTCGGTGAGGACAGTTCCGCTGTCTCCTGTGCCCATCCTGTCGAAGCGAACCGAGCGGATGCCGTGCGCTGCGAGAGTTCGAGCGGACTCGACCCACAGCCTGGCCGGCCCGATCCGGTGTTCGTTCGCGGTGCTGTGAAAGACCGCAGTGGCAGCGTGACTCGTAGTCGTGCGGGAGGCGGTGGAGATTGCAAAGAGTGATCCGGTGGACCGTCTTTCCAAGGTTTCCCAGACTTCTTCGCCGTCGTCAGCCGTCGCGACATGCGCCGCCGACGTGATCTCTGGGTCCACGACAGTCTTGTCCTCGCCGAATTGACGTGACACCCAACTCGAAATCTGTTTGATGTCGTGCGTTGGTACCGAGAGTACGAAACTGCTGGGGGATACGAACTGATTCTGGCGTTCGACGAACATGCGTTCTGCGCCGGATCGCTCGAGCATCCGAACAGTGCGGGGCGAAGCAGCGAATTCAGGGCGAATCGCGGCGAGGACCTTCGTCGAGGAACCCGGATCGAAGGTGCTGAGGTCGAGTCCGGAAAGGTCTTTCACCGCAGCGGAATCAAGCACGCCGCCGACGATGGATGTGCAATCGTCGTGGTGAGGGTCGTCGTCGACCGAAACGCGGTACAGCGCAGTCAGTTCGCGAACGTAGGACCGACCGGATATGACCGGATCCCACAAGACCATCGCACGTAGGTCGCCAAGCGTATCGACGGTGGCTGCCGCGATCAGTGCCCCTGCGCGCAAACCTGTGACGGCAACGGACTCGATGCCCGCGCGCCGCGCGTACGCAACGGCTGCCGCAACGCTGGCTTGCCATTGCGAAACTGCGAGCGGGTCGTCCTGGCGGCCGGATGAATCACCCTGTCCTGCATAGTCGAAACGAAGCGCGAGGAATCCGTGCTCGGCAAGTTCTTGGGCGAGTTGGCGTAGTCCCCGGTAAGCGCTGATGTGTTCCTTCGCAAGGGGGGGACATATGACGACGGCGCCGCGCACGGCACCATCCGAAGGCAGGTGAAGCGAGGCGAACAGAGCCCTATCGCCTGGGCCTGGAATCCAAGTGTCAATCGTGCGAATCCCGGTCGGTGTCTGGCGGTGGCGGAAGTGTCGAGGGGTGGTCTCCAGCGGGGAGAGATGAGGGACGTGTAGTGCGGACATCGCGCTTGTCATGTTGGCCATCGACTTGTTCAAGGACCTCTCCACACATTGATTCAGCCTGCCAGTTTCGCGTAGTTCTCCGGTTTCCCGAGGATCCGGTAAACTTCCCGCTACGGATAACATACCGCAAGTATGTTTTGCGACGAATAAGCAGTGCAAGAGTTGGATATGGGGGTGCGTACAGCGATGGATCCAGTGTTCGGTGCGTCGTTGGGCGCTGCATCGGTTCGTATTGTTCGGGCCGACTCTCAGCCGGAAACCGGATCCGCGAGCGGTCGATTCCTGACTCGGACGGTAGACGCATACGACGCCTCTCCGGTGAGGACAGCCGCGATTCACCTAGTTGCTGCGGTTCGCGGGGACACGTCACGGATGGTCATCGCGGTTCCTGACGAGCGGCAGAACGTGGCGCTCGAATCAGAACTGCGTGCCCGAGGTATCGAGGGTGCTGTCACGGTCTCGGAAGCGGTGGCCGTTGTCGCGCTGGTACGGACTTCGGGTGCGGCCGAAGGTTTTCGGTTACTGACAGTTCTCGATATCGGTCGAACCGGGGTGACTGTCTCGATGATCGAGATCGGAACCGCGACAACTATCGCGTCCACGCGGTCGACGGCGCTCGCTGGTGACAGACTCGACGGGGTAGTCGTGGAGTTACTCTCGGCAACCACGGCTGATGCAGCCCTCGACGCTGATGCAGCGTTCGACGCCCGCGAAGTCAAGGAATACCTCGCCAGTGGCTCCCGTCGTGCGCAGGTGATGCCCGTTCCCGAATCCATGTGCATCCGTTTTGATTCGGTTGTCACGCGGGAAGTCGAAGACACGCTGATGGTGATCCGAGAAGTTGCGGCTCGAGCCCGGTGTGTCCCTGACGCTTTGGTTCTCGTCGGAGGAGGCGCCCGAATTTCACTGGTGGAGAAGATACTCGAGCGGGAGTTTTCGGTACCGGTGATCAGGCCGGCCGAGCCCGAGCTCGCCTCGGCCAAGGGTGCAGCATTGATAGCCGAGGTCTTACATCAGGAGCACCACAGCTCGGAAGTCTCGGTTTCGGAAGTCGCGGTTTCGGAAGTCTCGGTTTCGGGCGTCTCCGACTCGGAAATCGCAACGGATGCGGTAGACATGTCTTCCGATCAGGCCGTTGTGCGCAGTGTCGGTGAAACCGAGGAAGGCACGGAATCGGATTCGCTGCCTTCTGGTGGGCTTGGGAGAATGCAAATCCTTGTGGGCGTTGGGTTCTCGCTGGTTGCACTGACCAGCTTCCTCGCGTGGGCGGTGCTGCGCCCGTTCTCGGATCCTGCGCAGGCGGAACCACCGCTGACCCAAACAACGGAGATTGTCGCGCCGGTACCTACCGCCGAGTTGTTGCCGCCGACCACGACCAAGGCAATCGATCCACTGACCGAGCGGAATCGGGCACCGGTCAATTTGGTGCGTTCGTGGAGATACTGAACCCGGAGACTCGCATCAGGTGAACAGCTGGGAACTCCAGTCCTTGCCGTCCGCGAGACCGCCGGGGCACGCGAAGACGGCAGAACCGACGTGTTGGATGTATTCGTTCAGCGCATCGTGTCGTGAAAGGTTTTGCTGCATCGGAACAAATTGCTCGACCGGATTCCGGCAGTACGCAACGAAGAACAGTCCCGCGTCGAGGTGGCCGAAGCCGTCGGAGCCGTCGGTGAAGTTGTATCCGCGGCGCAAGATCTGAATCCCACCGAGTTCCTCGGCAGAGGCCAGGCGCACGTGTGAATCCTCCGGGATGACGAAGTCGTGGCCCATTTTGGAATCGAGATCGAGTTCGTCGAACTCGTCTTTGGCGCCGAGTGGCGCTCCGCTGCGTTTGGAGCGGCCGATGACAGCTTCCTGTTCCTTGAGTACTGCGCGATCCCACTGCTCGATCAGCATGCGGATTCGTCTGGCGACGAGGAATGATCCGCCTGCCATCCAGGCCTGATCGTCAGTGGGATCAACCCAGACGTGCTGGGCGAGTGCGTTTGGATCTTCCGCCTTGATGTTGGCTGTTCCGTCCTTGAACCCGAACAGATTTCGTGGTGTCGCCTGCGTCGTCGAGGTCGAGGACGTTCGCCCGAACCCGAGTTGTGACCACTTGACCGACGCGGTCCCGAAAGCGACTCGCGCGAGGTTGCGGATCGCATGGACGGCAACCTGGGGATCGTTGGCGCACGCTTGGATGGCGATGTCGCCCCCGCTGCGATTCGGATCGAGGTTGTCCGCGCGGAAGTGGGGGAGATCGAGCAGGGCAGCAGGTTTCTTGTCTGCGAGCCCGAAACGGTCGTCGAAAAGTGACGGTCCGAATCCGATGGTCAGGGTGAGTTGCGACGGCGCGAGATCGAGTGCCTCACCGGTATCGCTCGGTGGCGCGTACGGACCGTCGCCGGTCGCTCCGTCCTCGGTTGCTTCCTGACCTGCCGTCATTCGTTCGGCCATCGCCGTCCACGTCTGCAGCAGCGTGATCAGTTCGTCGCGCGACTTCGTCGTCACATCGAAAGCGACGAAGTGCATGCGATCCTGGGCCGGCGTCGTGATGCCTGCTTGATGCTCGCCGCGGAATGCCACCACGTCTGCGTGATCGGTGCCGGAATTCTCGTCGGCGGTCACCCGCCCGATGACGGCACCGGCACCGGCCAGGACGGCGCCGGCCCCCACGGCGCCGAACAGTCGGCGCCGTGAGACCGCATGCGGTGCTGCGTTTTCCGCAGCGGGTGTGCCTTCTGGTGAATCAGTCATCTACTGTCCCGCGACTACTTCCTGGACCTGGCTGACCTCGGCGGACAGAGCATCGATATTACGCGAGAGTTCTTGACGCTGCGCTTCGGTGACGGTGTCGTAGTACACGAATCCGTCGCCGACCCGGAACTGCGCCAGAGCGGCGTCGAGGTCGGCGAATCGGTCCGCGATGCGCTGGGCGAGCTCGGGATTACGTTCCTGCAGAATCGGGTTCAGTGCCGCGATCGCCGCTTGTGAGCCGTCGACGTTGGCCTGGAAATCCCACAGGTCGGTGTGCGAGAAGATGTCTTCCTCTCCGGTGATCTTGGAGGTCGAGATCTCGTCGAGCAGTCCTTGGGCGTCGCCGGCGATCTTGGTTGGGTCGATCGTGTAGTCCTCGGCGTTCACCTGATCGGCAAGATACTGAATGTCTTCGAGCAGTTGATCGGCGACTGCGTTGGTATCCGGCTGAAATCCGGTGACCCACAAATCCTTCTCGAGGCGGTGGAATCCCGTCCAGACCTGACCGGGCTCCAGATCCGCTTCGCGCAGGTCAAGCTTGGGATCGAGTTCGCCGAAGCTCTCGGCCTCGGGCTCGATGCGCTCGTAGTAGGTACGTGCGATCGGGAACAGTGCCTTCGCCTGGTCGACGTTGCCGGACTGGACGGCGGCGACGAACTGAGCTGCGGTGTCCTGCAGCGCGACGATCTGGCTGCGGATGTACCGCCGGTAGCCGTCGGCAGCTTCGGCGAGTTGTCCGCTCTCGTCGGTGGCCGCCTGCGAATCGCCCGTGACGACGAAGTCCTGGCGGATGCCGGTTCCGACCATGCCCGGCTTGCACGCGAGTTGATAGGTCGCAGCCTCGGGGAGAGAGACGATCAGCTGCCGGGTAAGGCCGGGGCCGATGTTCTCGACTTCGCCCATCGCTCGATCACCCTCGGCGAAGACGTAGAACTCGGTGACCTTCGAGCCGTTGTTCGTCACCTGGAACGTCGAACTGCCAGTGGTCCCGGTGGTGGCACTGACGTCACACGAATCGTCGGTGGCCGTGACGACGATGTCGCCGTCGCTCGCCGTCGTCTTCTCGGTGCACGCGGCGAGGGAGAAGGGAAGTACCGCAGCCGTGGCCAGTACGAGGGTGGATTTACGCATGTCGGCAATGCCTCTCAGGATTTTTCGGGAACGTGTGTGTCGTGCGCAGGCGGGGCCGTCGGCTCGGTTGGCTTCGACGGAAGGGGACGCAGGAAGAGTGCGAGGACGACTACGAGGTAGACGACCCACGCGACGGCTTGCAGGACCGTCGGATCCGGGCGGAAGTTGAAGATTCCGGCGAGGACGGTGCCGTACCAGGTCGACGGGTCGTAGCCGGGCGTCAGGTTGAACGCGAGATTCGAACCGCCCGGAAGCACATTTCCGGTCTGTAGAGCGCGAACACCGTACGAGAGGATTCCGGCGGCTACGACGATGAGGAAGATCGCCGTGTACCGGAAGAAGGTCGTCAGGTTGAGACGGAGGGCGCCGAAGTACATGGCGACGGTCAAGACGGCGGCCAGGAGAATTCCGAGGAGCAGTCCGACCAACGGCCAGGAGCTGCCTGCGGTGTTCTCGGCGTATCCGACCATGAGCAACGCTGTCTCGACGCCTTCACGACCGACCGCGAAGAACGACAGCGACAAGATGGCGACGGGGCCGGCGATCAACGCCTTCTCCATCCCCGCTTTCAGATCGCCGGAAATGTTCTTCGCAGCCGTGCGCATCCACAGGACCATGATCGTGACGATGACGACGGCGACCAGGGAGGCAACGCCCGCGATGATCTCTGCGGTCAGGCCGTCGACCGTCGACGTTCCGTAGTGGATCGCGAAAAAGATGATCGCCACCATTGCGACGGCGATCGCGACGCCGAGCCACACCCATTTGAGTGCATCCCTGCGCTGAGCTTTCACGAGGTAGGCAGCGAGAATCATCACCACGATGCCCGCTTCGAGGCCTTCGCGCAGACCGATCAGGCCACTACCGAATAACTGGGTGGCAACTGATGGTGTGCTCGCGGCAGCGAGTACCGACACGGGCACGGGCGACTCCTGACTGAGTGAGTGCGACAGCTTCTGCCGAACGTATGAGGCTAGGCCAGCCTTAACTCAGAAGAAGATACTCCACAATCGGTGGTGAACCACGCCCTGACCTGTACTTTTGCTGTTCTTTACCAATGGATTCGGGAGTACTTCGCTCGCATGTGGATGATGGAAGGGTGTACCGAACTCCCGCAGCCCGCAGAAGTCCCCGGCGTCTCTCGAGAGTCGTAGCCGCAGTAGCTGCCGGAACAGCCTTGCTGGGCGCAGGCATCGTGGCGTGTGGATCGAACGAACCGAAAGTAGCCATTCCGGAGGGCATACCCCCAGGTACAGGCTCTCCGACGCCGCCGATCGACATCAATGCCCCCGGCCGCAGTGCTGATCAACTCGCCGACTGGGCCGCGGGATTGTCGGACGACATCGGGATCGGGACGACGGCACTCGAGGCATACGGGTACGCCGCTGCGGTCATGGCCGAGACGCTTCCCAGCTGCGGAATCGGGTGGACGACATTGGCCGGTATCGGCAGCGTCGAGAGCCGCCACGGGACCTACGACGGTTCGTCGGTCGATGCGTTCGGCCAGGTCGCCCCGGCCATTCGGGGAATCCCTCTGGACGGTGGCCCGGGAGTTGCCGAGATCCCCGACACCGACGGCGGGGCGATGGACGGCGATCCAGTGCACGACCGTGCGATGGGGCCTATGCAGTTCATCCCTGAGACGTGGCTCAAATGGGGAGTCGACGCCAACGGCGACGGCCGGGTGGACCCGGACAACATCGACGACGCTGCCCTCACCGCCGCTCGTTACCTGTGTGCACGCGGGGGAGACCTCACTGCCGCTGCCGGGTGGCAGCAGGCGCTCATGGCGTACAACCTCTCGGGCGACTATCTCGCGCTCGTTCGTGATCGTGCGTCGGCGTATTCAGTCGGGGTACGGCCGGACTGACGGTGATCGATCCGCAGGTCGGGCCCGTGACCGCGCGTCGATAAAGAAGCCTTCGGCCCGTGCGGTTAGGCTGTGTGCTGGCACTACAGAGGTGCTGGCACTGCAGAGGCCCAGCCGCGATCGTGGTCCTCTTTCGACCGGAGGGGTCGGAGCCCAAGTGTCAAGCACGCAGAGCGTGCCCCAATGCGAAGCCCATTCGAAGGAGAACCACACAGTGGCCAGTATTGAGCAGGTCGGAGCTCGCGAGATCCTTGATTCACGTGGCAACCCCACGGTTGAGGTCGAGGTTCTGCTCGAAGACGGAAGTTTCGCCCGGGCTGCGGTGCCGTCCGGTGCTTCCACCGGTGAGCACGAAGCCGTCGAACTGCGCGACGGTGGCGCACGCTACGGCGGAAAGGGCGTCGAGAAGGCCGTTGAGGCTGTGCTCGGCGAGATCGCTCCGGCCATCATCGGCATCGACGCAACCGAGCAGCGCACGGTCGACCAGGCGCTGCTCGACGCAGACGGCACCCCGGACAAGTCGCGTCTCGGCGCAAACGCTCTGCTCGGTGCCTCGCTTGCCGTGGCTCGCGCCGCTGCCGAGTCCTCGGGCCTCGAGCTGTTCCGCTACGTCGGTGGCCCCAACGCTCACGTTCTCCCTGTCCCGATGATGAACATCCTCAACGGTGGCGCGCACGCAGACACCGGTGTCGACGTCCAGGAGTTCATGGTTGCTCCCATCGGCGCACCGAGCTTCAAGGAATCGCTGCGCTGGGGTGCCGAGGTCTACCACTCCCTGAAGTCGGTCCTCAAGGAGAAGGGCCTCTCCACCGGTCTCGGTGACGAAGGCGGATTCGCTCCCGACGTCGCGGGCACCAAGGAAGCACTCGACCTCATCACGATCGCCGTGAACAAGACCGGCCTCAAGCTGGGTACCGACGTCGCGCTCGCTCTCGACGTCGCCGCCACCGAGTTCTACACCGACGGCACCGGCTACAAGTTCGAGGGCAAGAACCGCACCGCGGCCGAGATGGCGGCGTTCTACGCCGAGCTCATCGACGCCTACCCGCTCGTTTCCATCGAGGATCCGCTCGACGAAGACGACTGGGACGGCTGGGTCGCACTCACCGATCAGATCGGCAACAAGGTCCAGCTCGTCGGCGACGACCTCTTCGTCACCAACCCCGAGCGCCTCGAAGAAGGCATCGTCAAGGGTGCGGCAAACGCACTCCTGGTGAAGGTCAACCAGATCGGCACTCTGACCGAGACTCTCGACGCCGTCGATCTCGCTCACCGCAACGGCTACAAGACGATGATGAGCCACCGTTCCGGCGAGACCGAGGACACCACCATCGCCGACCTCGCGGTTGCCGTCGGCAGCGGTCAGATCAAGACCGGTGCTCCGGCCCGCAGCGAGCGCGTTGCCAAGTACAACCAGCTGCTGCGTATCGAGGAGAACCTCGGCGACGCAGCACGTTACGCCGGCGAGGTTGCGTTCCCGCGCTTCGCTTTCGAGGCCTGACGGAAATCTAAGATTCAGTAGTGTCTGCACAGCGCGGTAAGCCACGATCCCCCGGCGGAAGTCCGGGGGGTCGTGGTTCCCGTCGTGGGGACACACCGTCGCGCGCGCGTCGTGACAGCGCTCGACGCCCACGCGCGTCGGAACCGGCACCTTCGGTCGATCCGGCAGTAGTTGATTCCGCTGTGACAGACCCCGCGCAACCGGGTGTCTCCGCCGAGAAAGCGTCGGCGCGTGGGTCGAAGTCGGCCCGGGGAAAGAGCGGAACCAACAAGTTCTGGTCTCGGCTTCCGAAGTCGGACAACACCATTTTCGGCTTGTCCACCAGTCGGGCCGTTGTGCTCGCGATGGTTGTGCTCATGCTGGCGCTGACACTGGCAGTGCCGCTGCGCACGTACATCAGCCAGCGTTCGGATGCCGCGCAGGTGGCGGCCGAACGTCAGGTGCTCGAGGAAGAACTGCGAAAGCTGCAGGGCCAGAACGCGCGCTTCGACGACCCTGCGTACATCGAAGCTCTTGCACGAGAACGCCTTCGGTACGTCAAACCGGGCGAGACCCCGTTTCAGGTTCAGCTTCCCGGCGACTACAAGGAACCCGAGAAGAAGCAGGAAAAGGAAACACCGCTGACAGGTCCGTGGTATCGCGATCTGTGGCAAACGATTTCGGAACCGCCAGTGGTTCCCGAGACGACGACACCGGCCCCGATGCCGTTGGCGCCGATAGAGCCAGAAGAACAAGGAGTACCCACCGGGTGAGCAACACGTCCGAAAATTCCCCACAGGTTTCACAAGCGGATCTCGACGCCGTTGCCGCTCAATTGGGCCGTGAGCCACGCGGAGTGATCGAGATCGCGTACCGCAGCCCGGACGGTCAGCCCGGCGTCGTCAAGACTGCCCCCAAACTTCCGGACGGAACACCGTTCCCGACGTTGTACTACCTCACCGACCCGCGACTGACGGCCGAAGCGAGCCGTCAGGAATCCGCCGGCGTCATGCGTGAAATGACCGAACGCCTGACCCAGGATCCGGAACTTGCCGCGGCCTACCGGCGGGCATACGAGTCGTACCTTGCCGAGCGGGACGCGATCGAATCTCTCGGAACCGACTTTGCCGGTGGCGGGATGCCGGATCGCGTCAAGTGCTTGCACGTGCTGATGGCGCATTCGCTTGCCAAGGGTCCCGGCGTCAATCCGCTCGGTGACGAGTCCGTTGCCTTGGCCGGCCACGGAAAGCTCCGCGGAACTGCAATTCCCGCGGACTGGCCTGGCATCGACGACGCCGACACCGCCGACCGGTGACTCGCCGTGTTGCCGCAGTCGATTGCGGTACCAACTCCATTCGACTGCTGATCGCCGACGTCGGCGACGACGGCCGTCTGGTGGATGTCCGGCGCGAGATGCGCGTCGTGCGACTGGGTCAGGGTGTTGATGCGACAGGGACATTCGCGCCCGAGGCCATCGAACGCACCCGGGTCGCGCTGGTCGAGTACGCGTCGATGATCGCCGATGCCGGAGCAACCGCCGTTCGAATGGTCGCGACGTCGGCTACTCGCGACGCTGCGAATCGGGAAGACTTCTTCACGATGACGCGGGACGTGCTCGGTGCGGTGATTCCCGGATCCGGAGCGGAGGTGATCACCGGCGACGAAGAGGCGCGACTCTCGTTCGGTGGTGCTGTGGGAGAACTTGATCCCTCCGAGGGCCCCTTTGTGGTAGTCGATCTCGGCGGCGGGTCCACCGAAGTTGTCCTCGGCGACGCGTCGGGCGTCCAGGCTGCGTACTCCACCGACATCGGCTGTGTGCGCGTCACTGAGCGGTGCCTACCGTCGGATCCGCCTACGGCAGAGCAGGTTTCCGAGGCGACGACTTTTGCGACTGCAAAACTTGCCGAGGCGTTCGAGGCCGTCCCCGTCGAGAAGGCGCACACCTGGGTGGGTGTCGCTGGAACCATGACGACGCTGGCCGCGATTGCTCAGGAACTTCCGGAGTACGACGCCGAGAAGGTGCACCTGTCGAGGATTCCGTTCAAGCAACTTTTCGAGGTGTGCGAGCGACTTACCGCCATGCCTCGGGTTGATCGCGCCGCCTTCGGACCGATGCATCCGGGGCGGGTGGACGTCATCGGCGGCGGAGCGATCATCACCACGGTGCTGGCTCAGACATTCGAAGCCAGAGCCGGGATCACCGAACTGGTTGTCAGCGAACACGACATCCTCGACGGCATCGCGATGTCGATAGCTCAGACCCACCCGATAGTCTGATTCCCGACGCACCCGACCAGTCGGGTGCGTCAAGGCCCCCATAGCCCAATTGGCAGAGGCAACGGACTTAAAATCCGTCAAGTGTCGGTTCGAGTCCGACTGGGGGCACCAAAAAGACCAGGTAGATGAGTTGTACCGCGACTCTACTGCGCCTTGGAATCTCCTGAGGGCCGTAAAAAGGCCGTGACGTGCGTTACAAAGACTGCCGCAAGCGATCGGTGGATGTTAACCTGATTTCCTACACGGTTCGCCGTGCATGGGCCTGTAGCTCAGGTGGTAGAGCATTCGATTGAAACTCGAGTGGTCGCGGGTTCAAATCCCGCCAGGTCTGTTGGAGGGACGCGGTGCGGCGATATTTGCCCCGCGTCCCTTCGTTATTTCGTGACCTACCGGGGAAATAGTGGCCACGCATCTGCGTCGTCATGCATCGCTGCTGAACCGCATGAGCTGACTACTATCGGTCGGTAGCCCTTTGTGCCATGCTCGTATCGTTCCAGGCGTTTTGAAGCTCGGAACTTCCTGCCGTTCCAGTCTGCGGGCGGCTCGCCGCCGGAGGTGAGCCAATCTGGGTGCAAGTCGTGTTCGGCGTACCAAAGGAACATCTCTCTTGCCTTTGAGAGGACTTCGTCAATCTGCTCAGCGCTGCGAGAGTTAATTTCATCCCAGAACCACTGATAGAATTTTCGGACGGCACTAGAATAACGTTCAATTATCGGCGTGAAGTCAAACTTTTCTTCTTGGGCTTGCAGGAATCGACGTGCTGGCGCAGACCATCCATCAAAGAGAAGTAGCGAATCTCTGTCCAGCTGCAACTGATTGACGTGTAACAACGGACCTGCGCCTTGCCAGCTCACATTTGTACTAATGCCAGGCAGTGGTATTGAGTAATGGGTGGTGTAGTTCCGAAGCTTCACCATGAACGCAGCTTCGCCCGGATCGAACGTCTTCTGTAGGTGCTCTGAGTACGCAGTTTTCTCAAACTCCGACCGCTTATCGTCTTTCCCTTCGACGGGCCAGCGATGTCGCATCACCACTCGCTGGGCGTCGATTAGTGTGGTGACGGCCATGAGGTAGTTATGTAGCAGCCTGACTAATTCCATAACGTATTGGTCCGACAGGGAGCGTACATTGATCTGCGATTCGATGAACGTGGACATATGGTCCATCAATTCTTGTCCATTGGTGCCGATAGTGTAGGAACATCGATTCAAGGCATCGAGATCATTGCGAAGTCGTGTGCCAGGAAGTGACTCGATATGGTCCTTCCTTCGCTGTACCTCTATGCCGAACAAGCTGGTGACTGTCTCAGTAACTTCATCATCCTCCACGGTAGGGAAGTTACCAGCACCGTACGACACATCGACTACCCATAGTTTGGAGGACGATGCGAGCGTTCTCAACCTGATCTACGACCAAACAATGAGACCACATTCGACGGAATTGCAGCATCGTGTTTGTCGGGTCGCTAACTAGCGGGAATCCGACGTACGAATCGAGCGTACTCGAGAGGGGCGGGGTCGTCTAGTCGCGGTTTAGGGCCGTGAAAAGGCCGTGACGTGCGGCGTATCTCGGTCGTATTTGATTGGTACTCGGATCGTATTCGATCGGATAGAAACCGGTTCTGAAGTGGTGTAACGGTCTGAATTTGAACGGATTGGCGGAGGTCGCGTCGCACCCGAACTAGCGGACCGTAAGTCCTTAAAATCCGTCAAGTGTCGGTTCGAGTCCGACTGGGGGCACCACGTAGATCCGCCTGCACATTGAATCGGAAAACCCCGCTCGTCCTCTTCGGGCGGGCGGGGTTTTCCGTGGAGCAACGACTGACCACCAAGTGGCTACTGGGCCCAGACGGTCGTTCCTGCAGGCGCATTCAGTGTGTTGACGAGATCGATGCCGGCTACGACAGCCGCGCCGCCGCCACCGAGGATCGTTCCGGCCACACCGCCGATTCCTGCTCCTGTTGCGAGACCACCCAGGCACAGTGCCGCAGCGACGGGGAGTCCGACGATGGTCAAGCCCAGCGGAGCACCGACCGCGCAACCGATTCCGGCGCCGACGATGGTGCCGAGCAGGCTGCCGACCTGAGTGCCGAGACCGAGCTGACTCTGGAAGTGCGCAATCGCCCGATCATTCTCCTCGGGCGAAGCTACCGGCGTCCATTCCTTTGCCGCAGGCGCACTCTCGGGTCGAGGTGTTGCCTTCGCCGAATCGGTGATCGGTGTCAGCGTGAGGGTCTTACCGTCTTCACTGATCGTGCGATCGAAGGGGAACTGCAGATCCCCGAGGTTGTATGCGAGAGGCAGGGAAACAAGGTCGGCTCCCTTGCCGTCCTGCAAGACGACGGAGTGGCCGTCGCCGGATACCTTGAACAGCCCGGCGTCGATAGTGGTGACGATCGACTTGTCGACGATCTTCGCTTCGTAATTCACGTCGGTCGACGGATCAGCTGATGCGATCCCTGTTGATGCTCCGACTGCAGCGACCGTTAGAGCAGTCACAGCCGCCTTCTTGAAGAAACCCATAGTTCAACCCCGTGTTCGCCTGCGTGTGCTCGCAGAAACTCGACAACTTCGGACATTGGTAAACCCCCGACAAAGCCTTCGTATTAAAGCAGACCGAAGTGACAGAAGGGATAGTTGCGCTCGGGCTGACCGGAGCGGCCGGTGCAATCGAATTTGCAGTGTGCAGTACCAAGGTGTCGAACGTGTGTGCGAAAATGTGGAGATGCGGCTAACCGAGCGATCCCCGGACCGCTGCCCGAACGGACACCCGCTGACGGCCAATACGTGCCTCGTCGGCTGGGAGGTGTGCGGGTGTGCCTCGACCGAGAATGGCGGGCATCGGACCCATTACTGCAGGCGCTGCGGTGAAACTGTCCGGACGCCAGAGTGCGTCGGCGTGGATCCGCAGAAAAGTCGATGGAGTTGAAGGGGTGCCCTGCCTGCTTGGGTGGGGCAACCAAGCAGGGCAGTGGTTGGCCGTCCCTCTCAATACCGACCTACGGCGAACCATTGGCGTTGAAGGTACCCACAGTTCGTGACGCGCGCCACTTACGTACCAGTACCTTCGTTAGCCGAGGTCAGTGGTGGCGACGACGGAAGTCACCGACGTCCCCGCGGGGACGTGGTTCATGGAGAAATCGCGGTCCCGGTCAGGATTGACGACGCTTGCCAGCAGGAGCATGGCGGCGACAAAGAGAACTCCCGCGGTGAGATAGGCGATTCTCACGGGCAGGCGCGGGCGTCGATCTGAATTCGTGGACATTCACGTTCTCCATCGGTACATGTTGGACGAACGCTTAGTTTAACGATCAACTAATAAAAGGGGTCCGAACAGTGACGCAAGATACGAAAAGACCCTCGATCTCGGGGGAAATCGAGGGCCTTTCCGGTCGAACGTCGGTGTCGCCAAGCACATAGCGTCACCGACCCACTATCGGTGTCGAGCGTGACCCCTCATGTCCGACCCCACTTCTCGACACTATCCAGTAATTTGCGACATTGTGGACGATTCAGACATTGTCATTCGGATGGGGGACACCCCGCCCGCGACACCTACTTTCGTCCAGCCGCCCATTTCATTCCCCAGTTGTAGGCCCGATCGAGATCTGACTGACTGCCGTTGATGTACTGAACTTCGCGGGTCACCGTCACGCCCTGACCTGAACTCTGGATGAGAGCGATTGCGCACAACCGCTCCTGGTTGCTGGCCGAATCGAGCCGCACTTCCACCTCGGGGCCGTTGGTGGGATACAGGGTGACGACGCCGTCCACGGCCGCCCAGTTGGGGGCGCCGTCGTAAATCATCGCGAAGATCAGGATTCGCCGGAAAGCGCTTGGGTCACCGAGATTGACGTGCATGTTCTCGCCGCCGGTGTTCGCACCACTTCGGTCGTCGCCGTCGAGGGAGATGTAGGGCGGAGAAGTCAGTGAACCGAAACTGTTGCCCAAGGCCTGAACTACTCCCTTGGACCCGTCGGCAAGTTCGTACAGGCATCCGAGGTCCAGGTCGACCGCGCCAGAACCTGCGCCGGCGAGTTTGGCGAGGAAACCGGTCTTCTTCGGTGGTGCTCCCTGCGACCAGTTGAGGTTCACACGCATATTGCCTTGTCGTTCACCCGCCTTCGCGAGGTTGACCGTCGGTGCCGATTTGGTGAGCGTGATCTTGCTCAGGCTGACCGGTGCTTGCGACGGAGTGGACTCGCCGGAACGTCGGGTGTAGTCGATTGCCATCGTGATAGTCCTTGTCTGAACTCGAATGAGTCCGATCGTGTTACCCGTCGAGGAATCTCCACCGACGTGATCGGCGATCTCCGGCCATTGTCCCTCATGTCTGATTTCAACCCATCGGCATCAAACTTGCCGCACCAACTACCGGCAGACCAGTAGTTTGCTGATTACTGTGTCTGTGGGCAGACCTGACTCCGAAATAGGTCGGACGTACTGGTTGACACCGCAGTGCCTAATTACGAGAGAATTGCTGAGTCGGACGTCCGATTCGAATTGCGTCGTGGGAGCGGGAGGTAAGTGATGTCGGTCCTGTCTCTTCTGCAACCCCACCAGAGAGAAAGATTGACGCCCGCGCAGCGCGATGACGTCACTCGTGAGCAGATGGCCGTCACCTTCGGCGTGCTGCCGTGGGCCGCTGCTGTCCACCTCGTCGTCACACTCGGGCTGACGTTGTATGTGATTCCGCCGGACAGCGGACCGTTGCCGCGTCTGTGGCCATTCCTGTCCGGAGTGATCGGGTTGGTGGGGATGTGCGTCGGTCTCGCCATTCATTTCAACCTGATCGCACCCACGTACCGGATGTCCTACGCGTTTCTCATCGTCGAATTTGCTGTAGTCGGGATCCTGTATTCCTCGCTCGCCCTGGTCCTGTACCCGATCCTGGACGATTCCGGCGACCTGATCCTGATAGCGGTCACCACATCCATCACCGGAGCCGGAGCCGTGGCCACCGCGATGTTGCGGATGGTGGGGGTCACCTGGATCCTGTCCAATATGGTCATCCTCGGGGTGGCATTCTGGCTTCAACCGGGGCCCGAGTTCGAACGAATTCTCATTGGAATGATCGCCTACGGCGCAGCTCTGATCGGCGGCACGATAGTGGTCTCGGGCAACCTGGAATCTCGCTACCGAGCTGAATTGAGCGCCGCGTCGGAACGATCGGTTGTGCAGATGCTTCTCGAGGATTTCGAAGGCAACGCGGGGGACTTCGTGTGGGAGACGGACCAGAAAGGCAAGTTCAACCGAATCCCGACGCGGCTCGCGGTCGAAGCGGGGCTGGACTCCACCGAGTTGCAGGGAACGGCGTGGCAGGACCTGTTCATGGAGTTGGGCACCCTACGGATCCCCGGCGGAATCGATGCGCTCATGGAGTTGCAGAAAGCCCGCCACACGAAGACCGCATTCGTCGACGTGCTCGTTCCGGTCCGAGTGCACGGTGAAATCCGGTGGTGGCAGATCTCCGGACGCCCGCGCCCCGGCCGCGCGCCCGACGAGTTCGTCTGGCGGGGAGTCGGTTCCGACGTCACGGAAGTGAAACTGCAGAGTGACGAGATCGTGCGGATGGGTCGGGTGGACGCACTCACCGGCATGCCGAATCGGCACAGCTTCTGGACCGAGTTGGAGCGACTGCTGCGCGATCCGTACACAAGCGAAAGTGGTCTCGCGTTGGCCATGCTCGACCTCGACAACTTCAAATCGGTCAACGACACACTGGGTCACACCGTTGGCGACGCGGTTCTGCGAGAGGTCGCGGATCGCCTGTCCGAAGCCGGCGGAATGTCACAGTTGTTCGCACGTCTGGGTGGAGACGAGTTCGCGATTCTTTTCACCGATGTAGGTGACAGTTCGCAAGTTCGTACTCTGCTCGGCCGCTACATCGAAACTCTGCATGAGCCGATCACAGTGGCCGGCACGCGGTTGGAGATCGGATGCAGCATCGGGTACTACCTCCCCGCCGAACTGCCGTCCTCCGCCGACGAAATGATGGGCGCTGCGGACCTCGCGTTGTTCGCTGCAAAGGAATCCGGGCGCGGGGCCGTGCGTGAATATCGAGACTCGATGAAGTCCGTGGCCGATCGGCGGGCCCGCCTGCTTGAAGATCTGGGAAACACCGTCGCGGAGAAGGACCTCGAACTCGAGCTGCTGCCCAGGATCGACGTGCTCTCCCGCGAGATCGTGGCCGTGGAGGTCCGCGTGGTCTGGCACAACGCCCGCCTCGGAGCTGTGACGTCCGCCGAATTCATGAGCGTCGCAGACGACACCGGTTTGGCTTATTCACTAGGAACGACCGTCTTCGAGCTGGCGTGCGAGGCGGCGTCGCGTCTTCCTGATCACCTGCGGGTAGCCGTCGCGGTATCGACGCGTCAGCTCGAATCGGATTCCTTTGTCGACTCGATAGGGGATTCGCTTCGACGATCGGACGCCAGCGCACATCAGCTCGAGCTCCAACTCAACGAATCCTCGGCGATCACCGACGAGTCCAAGTCTGCATTGCACGCGATCGCGGACATGGGAATCGCGCTGACCGTGGACGAGTTCGGTGCCGGATTCTCCTCGCTCGCATCACTGTCCGGCCTTCCGTTCACCCGAGTCCGGATAGAACGCTCCATTTCGGGTGCGGCGCCTGGTGGACGGCCGATTCTCGAAGCTGTCGTGGATCTGGTCGACGCGCTGGGAATGGAGGTCGTCGTCTCGGGAGTCGACGGTGAGGAGGACTTGAAGTCCGTGGCCGCTGCAGGGGTGAGGACTGTTCAGGGATACATCGCCGGCGGGGTCATGTCGGTCGACGCGGTCGCAGCGGCGGTAGCAGGCCGACGTGGATGACCCGGCGGCACTCCGTAGGCGTCGTGTCGAGACGTCTGTGCGCAAGCTCGGTCGCAGCGGCACGGAACAACACCTCTCGGATTACGATCGCCGTCGCTTACTCGATCGACGCCTGCGGTTCACCGCGCGCGTACTTCCGTGGTCGTTTCTGACTGCAGCGGTTGCGTTGTCAGCGATCGTGGTGCTCCTGCCGGTGGATGCCGGATGGTTCAGCTTCGCCTGGTCGAGTGTCATGCTGTTGTCGAGCGCTGGGTTCAGTGTCTATTGGCTCCGGCGCTCGCGTATGGGAGTCTCAGAGTCCCAGACCACCGAATTGGTGGTGCTCACAGTCGAAATCATTGTCTGGGGAGTGCTCCTGGCATGCTTGGCTCTCGTTCTCTTTCCGATGCTCGATCCTGGTGACGAATTGGTACTGAGCTCGACCTTGATCGGTGGGATCGCGGTCGGCGTGTTTCCCACCATGATGTTTCGCGGAATCACTGTCGTCTGGATCAGCCTGGTGGGAGTCGGGCTGGCCGGGGCGTTCTGGACGGAACCGGGCACATCGCGTTTCGTGCTGATCGGGGTGCTGGTCATCTTCGTAGGTTCGCTCTACAGCGGAACTTTGCTGTTGGCCAACCTCTTCGAGAGACGGCTACGCGCCGAACTCGTAGCCGAGGACGAACGAGATCTCGTCGAATTGTTGCTCAACGATCTCGAAGACGGAGCACAGGATTGGCTCTGGGAAACCGATTCGCGCGGTATCGCCAGTACCGTGTCGTACCGATTTGCCGAGCAGGTCGGTTTACCGGCAGCGCAGATTCGGGGCCGCACCATGCACGAGATCCTGATCGGGATCGGCGCATCTCGAACAGATGCGGGCAGGAAGTCCCTTGATCTTCTCACCGCGAATTTTCAAGCCGGGACGGCGTTTCGGGACCTCACCATGCAAGTTGTCGTAAGGGGCGATACTCGCTGGTGGTCGATGTCAGGTCACCCGGGCAGCGGCGACGGGGCAGACTACGGGTGGCGCGGTGTCGGATCCGATATCACGCACTCCTATCACCAGCGTCAAAATATCTTGCGACTGGCGGAAGTCGATTCGCTGACCGGACTCAGGAATCGGTACAGCTTCAACTCTCAGCTCTCGTCGAGGCTTCGGGACGGACGCAGAGTGTGGTTGGCGATTCTGGACCTGGACAACTTCAAGTCGATCAACGACCGGTTGGGACACCACGTCGGAGACGACGTGCTTCGCGATGTTGCGAGCAGGCTGCACAGCGTTCTGCGATCGAACGAGATCTGTGGGCGACTGGGGGGTGACGAGTTTGCCATCGCCTTCGACGACTCCGCCTTCGACGACATCGCGAGTGCAGATGAGGTTGAGGAACGATTCCAAACGATTCTCGACTCATTCGAACGACCATTTTCACTGGTCGGCAACCAGATTCGCATTCGTGCCAGTCTGGGGTACGGCTCGATGCCCGATGACGCCGACAGCCTCGAAGACCTGGTGATTGTTGCGGACCTCGCGCTTTACCACGCAAAGGAGAGCGGTCGGAACCAGATTCGCGCCTTCGATGCGACTTTGCGGGATCGTGCGACGGGTAGGGCCAGAGCACTGTTGGATCTTCGTCGTGCGTTGATCGACGAAGAGTTCGAGTTGGTCTATCAACCGCAGGTTTCAGCCGCGACGGGAGTTGTTGTCGGGTTCGAGGCTCTGCTGCGGTGGAACCATCCGACGTCAGGTCTCGTCTCGCCGGGAGACTTCATTTCGGTCGCCGAGGAAACTGGCTTGATCGTGCCGATCGGTGCAGGTGTTTTGCGGGCTGCCTGCACGGCAGCGACAACGTGGCCGGAGGACATTCGGGTTGCCGTCAATGTTTCTCAGGTGCAACTGCGTTCGAGTCGATACGTCGAATCGGTACGCCAGACACTGAACGAGGTGAACCTCCACCCCAGCCGACTCGAGATCGAAGTGACCGAATCGCTGGTCATCGACGACGCCGACCGAGATGTGTTGGTACAGCTCTCGGCGCTCGGAATCGCGATTGCGATGGACGACTTCGGTACAGGGTTCTCCTCGGTTGCCAGCTTGGCCCGGCTGCCGCTCGATCGGTTGAAGATCGATCGGGCGTTCGTCGCACCGCTGGACGCGGATCCCTCGAATTCGAGGTTCGCTGTCCTGCGAGCCGTCATCGCGATTGCCAAATCTCTCGGGCTGGACACCGTTGCCGAGGGCGTGGAGACGGAGAGGCAGCGCGCGATAGTGACGGAGTGCGGATGTGACGTGATCCAGGGGTACTTGGAGGGAATGCCGATACGGGCAGCCGAGATTCCGGACTATTTGAATGAGCGACCAGGCGGTCCGAGCAGGCTGGGTGTCGCGGCTACCACTGAGTGAGAACTTTGCGCCCGTTTTGGCGATCGATGTGTGACGGTACGCCGAAGTGATTCACATCGAACTGCAGAAGGGTGTCTTCGTGGTGGTCGGATCGGCGTACTTCCCAGGGCCGATGTTGGTGGGTAAGAAGGCAGTGGTCACAGGCGGTTCCCAGGGAATCGGCGCAGCGATCGTTCGAGCATTTGCCTCGCATGGCGCGTCAGTTCTGGTTGTGGACATGGCACCGCTGGGCGAGGTCGAATTCGACTCAGCTGCAGGTGGTTCGATCAACCATCTCGAGTACGACGTGCGTGCGCAGGAGGTCCCCGTCGCGTTGACCGAGTTCGCGCCGGACGTTCTGGTGAACAATGTGGGTCATTTCCTGAACCCGCCGACAGCGTTCGCCGGTACGGATCCAGGATTCTGGTCCGAGGCGGGCAACATCAATTTCGATCACGTCGTGCGCCTGACCCATGCCCTGCTTCCCGGCATGATCGATCGCGGAGCCGGTGGATCGATCGTGAACCTGACGACGGTGGAGGCGCATCGAGCGATCCCGGGCCACACCATGTACTCGGCATACAAGGCCGCGCTGACGCAGTTCACCAGAAGTCTTGGTGTGGAGATCGGTCGAACCGGAGTGCGCGTCAACGCCATTGCCCCGGATCTGATCGAGTCGGTACAGGTGCCGTATCGCAGGATCGTCCCTGCCGACGACTGGGACAAGTGGCCGGCATGGGCGCCGTTGGGTGGACCGGGCCAGCCGGTCGACATCGCCGGCCCCGCGCTGTTCCTGGCTTCAGACCTGGCGAGATACATCACCGGAACCGTCATCCACGTCGACGGCGGCTCGCACGCTGCCGGAGGCTGGTTCCCCACCGAAGAAGGCGGCTGGACCAACCGGCCCCGAAAGGCTTGACACATGACAACTTTCAGTCTGAACGTTCCCAATTTCGGCACGACTCTCGCGGAGAACTCCTACGGGAAACTCGTGCAGGTCTGTCAGAGCGCGGAAGCTGCCGGCTTCGACCGGGTCCTCGTCACCGATCATGTGGTGATGGGCTCGGACAACTCGGCATACACGTGGTCGGCGTTCCCCACCGAGCCTGACGCCAACTGGCTCGAACCGCTGACCGTCCTGGCTTTTGTTGCCGGACAGACGAAGACAATTCGCTTGGGGACCGGAATCGTCATCGCGGCGCTTCGCGGGGGAGCGGTACTTGCCAAGACTGCCGCGACACTCGATCTGCTGTCCGGTGGCCGCCTCGACCTTGGCGTCGGAACCGGTTGGCAGCAACGCGAATACGACGCGGTCGGTATGGACTTCGGTAAACGAGGACCGTTGCTCGACGACGCTCTCGCTGTGTGCCGGGCCCTGTGGAGTTCGGCGCCGGCGAGCATCGACACTCCTCGTCTGAAGTTCGACGACGTGTATTGCGCGCCCCGTCCAGCCGCTGGAATCCCGATCTGGGTATCCGGTTCGCTCTCCAAAGCCGTCGTACGACGCGTCGCAACCTGGGGTGACGGGTGGATTCCGATCATGGGCGCCGCGGACGACGACCTACGTGAAGGGATCGATGTCATCGGGAAGGCCATGGCGGATCTCGGACGCGATCCAGCGGAATTGCAGGTCCGTGGGCGACTGACCGTTGTTCGCGGGGCTGACGGTTCGATCGATCTCCCGGCGACGATGATCGGTGCCGAACAGCTGCTCGAATCCGGTGCTACCGATGTGCTGGTCGCGCTGGCAGCTGTTGATCCGGATCCGGACACGGCGATGTCGGAGTTCGGCGAGCTGGTGTCGGCCTTCGCAAAGGTGACCCGATGACTATTGCGTTGAAGCGATAGTTCTATCGTGCGAAGTGTTGTAGTGCAGCCTGATCGAGGAGAGAACACATGACCGAGAGCATCGTCGTGGATACGAGCCTGGAAGGGTTGCTCGATGCCCGGATCAGCTGCCGCGCCTACGAGGACCGTCAGGTGCCACGTGAGGTGATCGAGGAGATCCTTCGGCTGGCGCAGAAGACGCCCTCGTGGTGCAACACGCAACCGTGGCAGGTTGCGATCACCGAAGGAGAGGGCACCGAACGATTCCGCGCCGGCCTCGGTGAGTACGTGATGGCCAACGCCCAGGAGTCGGACTTCGAGTTCCCCCGCGAGTACCAGGGCATCTACAAGTCGCGTCGGTTCGACTGTGCGATGGCGCTTTATTCGAGCGTCGGAATCGAGCACGGTGACCGCGCCGGTTCCGCGGCACAGACGATGAAGAACTTCGAGCTCTTCGGCGCTCCCCACGTCGCGATCATCACCACCGACGAGGCATTGGGCACCTACGGCGCCGTCGACTGTGGGTTGTACGTGAACAGCTTCCTGCTCGCGGCCCAGAGCCTGGGGGTGGCCACCATTCCGCAGGCGGCGCTCGCGGGTAGCTCCAAGTTCATTCACGAGCACTTCGGCATCGACGACACTCGCAAGGTCGTGTGCGCGATCTCGTTCGGATATCCCGATACCGACCACCCGGTGAACGGATTCCGCACCGAACGCGAAACCGTCGACAACGTCGTGCAGTGGATGTCGAACTGATGGGGATGTCGAACTGATCACCTGCTGGTCGGGGGATTGAGTGTTGCGTAGTTCCACCTGAAAGACTGGTGGCATGTCCGACACACCCGAACTGTTCGATCGTCTGCGCCGATTTCCCGATGTCGAGGCACCCAATCTCTTTGCCGTCGACGCGGCTGATCGTCTGATCCTCGACGAGGCCGCCGACGCTCTTGCCGCGGCACCGGCGGGCACCGTCGTCGTGATCGGCGATCACTACGGTGCGCTGACCGCCGGTGTTGCGCTCGTTCACGGAATCGCCGGCGTGCGGGTTCACCAGGATCCACTCACCGGAGAGTTGGCCCTCGCCAACAATGCGCGCGAACTCGGTTTCAGTGACGCCTTCACCTCCCACGGACTGGACGAGGAGTTGCTCAGCGGCGCCCGCGTCGTGCTCATGCAATTGCCGCGTAGCCTCGCTGAACTTGCCGAGATCGCTCAGCTGATCGCGCTGCACGCCGACCCGGCGGTTCGTGTCTTCGCCGGTGGGCGTGACAAGCACATCACCCCGGCGATGAACAAGGTTCTCGGCGAATCGTTTTCCGACGTCAGCGCCTCGCGTGGGCGTCAGAAGTCCCGCGTACTCAAAGCGTCGGAACCGAAGGCTGACGTCGTCGTCACGTTCCCGATGATCGAACGCCTCGACGAGTTCGACCTCGACGTCGTTGCTCACGGCGCCGTGTTTGCCGGCGCGAGCCTGGACATCGGCACCCGCTTGCTCCTGGAGAACCTCGGAAAGATTGCGGTCGATCCGCTGAGCGACGTGATCGATCTGGGTTGTGGCAGCGGCATTCTCGCGGCGGCGATCGCGCGTAAGTTCCCGGATGTCCACGTGATCGCAACGGATCAGTCCTCGGCAGCCGTCGCTTCGGCTCTGGCGACCGCAACTGCAAACGGCGTCGGCGATCGGGTGAGCGGCCTGCGCGACGACGCCGTGAGTTCGTTGCCCAGTGCGAGTGCCGATCTGGTTCTGTTGAACCCGCCGTTCCACGTCGGCGCGGCGGTGCACACCGGCGGAGCACTCAAGATGTTCGAAGCCGCCGGTCGCGTCCTGCGTCCGGGTGGCGAGTTGTGGACTGTTCACAACGCGCATCTGGGGTATCGCGAACCGCTGAAAGCCGCGGTGGGTCCGAGCGAGGCGATGGCGAAGAACGCGAAGTTCATCGTGATGAAGTCGGTCAAACCGTCCTAGTATCGAAGAGTGTTGATCTTCCGGAAATGCGCCGGGAACTACAACCGACGCTTCGACGTTGTAAATTACGAGTGCTTTACTTTTAGTTAGGTACACGGACCGTGTCGGAAACTCGGATCCGTACGGCGAACCCGCGACGCACCCGTCGTAGGCCACCACGATGAAGGGATGATCACGGTGCGCACCACCAGCAACCCGGTGTTCCGCAATCTGCCCAAGCAAGAGGGCAACGGATACGCCTCGTTCGGATCTGCGACGGCGGGCGCCTCGCAGGCAACCCAGCAGTTCGGTCAGCCGCAGTACGCTCCGGCCGAGCCGTACCAGACCGGTCCCACCTCGCGGGCCATGACGATCGACGACGTCGTCACCAAGACGGGCATCACGCTCGGTGTGCTGACGATCTCGGCGCTGGTGTCGTACTTCCTCGTCAACAACAACGCCGACCTTGCAGCCCCGCTGGTCATCGGCGGCGGTCTCGTCGGCCTCGTTCTGGTTCTGGTCGCGACGTTCGGTCGCAAGATGGACAACCCGGCAATCGTGTTGGCGTACGCCGTCGCCGAGGGTCTGTTCCTCGGTGCGCTGTCGTTCATGTTCACCGATATTCAATTCGGTGGCGTCGGCGGATCGGCACTGATCGCTCAGGCGGTCCTCGGAACATTCGGCGTGTTCTTCGGCATGCTCGTGGTTTACAAGACCGGCGCGATTCGGGTGACACCGCGTCTGACGCGAATGATCATCGGCGCGTTGATCGGCGTTGTCGTTCTGGCGCTCGGCAACCTCGTCGCGAGCTTCTTCGTCGACGGCGGGCTGGGACTGCGTGACGGCGGAACGCTCGCCATCATCTTCAGCCTCGTTTGCATCGGCATCGCAGCCTTCAGCTTCCTGCTCGACTTCGACGCCGCTGATCAGCTGATCCGCGCACAGGCCCCGGAGAAGGCAGCCTGGGGCGTCGCATTCGGCCTCACCGTCACCCTGGTCTGGCTGTACGTCGAGATCCTGCGTCTGCTGAGCTACTTCAACAACGACTAGTTCTCGAGTCGTTCCCTAACACGAAGAAGGGCCCCAGTCGGGGCCCTTCTTTTGTCGTCTGTGGGCGGTTACGGTGCTTGGATACCTAGCAACTGCTTGGTTTAGGGCGAAGGGGAGCGAATGTCGACAAACACGGAACCCGTGCTGGTGGCGGATGCCGGAGCAGTGCGAACGCTGACCTTCAACAATCCGAGCCGCCTGAACGCTTTCGATGCGGCCGGCTTTCGAGCGTTGACCAAGGCGCTTGACGACGCGGCGTCGGACGAAGCCGTGGCCGTGGTGATCGTCGAGGGCGCAGGCAAGGCATTTTCCAGTGGCGTCGACCTACGCGCACTCGCCGAACCAGGCACCGACAATTCAGACTTCGGCAATGCATTCGCGCCGCTGATCGTTGCGCTGGTGGAGTTCCCGAAGCCCTTGATCGCCGCGGTACACGGCGCTGCCGTCGGTATCGGCCTGACCATGCTGCTTTACTGCGACGTCGTCTACGTTGCCGAGGACGCACGTCTGCGGGCACCGTTCACGTCGCTGGGTACAGCTCCCGAAGCTGCCAGTAGTTGGTTGCTGCCCAAGGTGATCGGAACACAGCGCGCCGCCGAGCTGATCCTGTCGGCCCGGTGGCTCAGCGGCATCGAAGCTGCCGCCTACGGACTGGCGACCGCTGCCCTACCGGCCGACCAGGTACAGGCACGTGCCCGCGAGAGTGCCGAGCAGATTGCCGCCAACATCGGACCGGCAGTCCTTGCCGCCAAGCGACTGCTCCGCCACGGTTGGGCCGACGACGCCCGCGCCGCTGTGCAGCGTGAGGACGACGCTGCCCGAGCGTTGATTCGCGAGTTGGGGAGTTTTGCTCGGAAATTCACGACTACCTGAAACACGACCACACGAAACGGCCGCCCGGCAGAAGCCGGGCGGCCGCTTTCGACGTGCTCAGGGGATCAGCTGAGGCGCTCGATCACCATTGCCATGCCCTGTCCGCCGCCGACACACATGGTCTCGACGCCGAAGGTCTTGTCCTGCTCCTGCAGGTTGTTGATCAGGGTGTTGGTGATGCGGGCACCGGTCATACCGAAGGGGTGACCCAGGGCGATCGCGCCACCGGAGATGTTGAGCTTGTCCTCTTCGATGCCCAGTTCGCGAGCGGATCCGAGGACCTGCACGGCGAATGCCTCGTTGATCTCGAACAGGTCGATGTCGGAGATCGACTTGCCGGCGATCTTCAGGGCGTTCTTGACGGCCTGGATCGGGCCGAGGCCCATGATCTCGGGGGACAGGCCCGAGACGCCGGTGGAGACGATGCGAGCGAGCGGGGTCAGGCCGAGTGCCTTCGCCTTGGTGTCGGACATGATCACCAGTGCGGCTGCGCCGTCGTTGAGCGGGCAGGCGTTGCCGGCGGTGACGGTGCCGTCGGGGCGGAAGACGGGCTTGAGGCCGCTGATGCCCTCGTAGGTGGTGCCGGCGCGGGGGCCGTCGTCCTTGGAGACGACGGTGCCGTCGGCGAGCGTGACGGGCGTGATCTCACGCTCGAAGAAGCCGCGAGCGATGGCTTCCTCGGCGCGATTCTGGCTGCGCACTGCCCAGCGGTCCTGGTCTTCGCGGGTGATGCCGGTGGCCGAAGCGACGTTCTCGGCGGTCTGGCCCATGCCCAGGTACACGTCGGGGATCAGGCCTTCTTCGCGAGGATCGGTCCAGGCGACTCCACCCTCGGCTAGCTTGGCGCTACGAGCCTGCGCTGCGTCGAAGAGCGGGTTCTTGGTGTTGGGTAGGCCGTCGGCGTTGCCCGTGATGAAACTGGAGACGGACTCGACGCCGGCGGAGATGAAGACGTCGCCCTCGCCTGCGCGGATGGCGTGCAATGCCATACGGGTGGTCTGCAGCGAGGAGGAACAGTAACGGTTGACCGTCACACCGGGGAGGAAGTCGTAGCCGAGCTGAACGGCGACGACGCGGGCGATGTTGAAGCCCGACTGGCCGGCGGGCTGGCCGCAACCGAGCATGAGGTCGTCGATCTCGGTGGGGTCGAGCTCGGGGATCTTTGCCAACGCGGCGGCAACCATCTGAGTTGCGAGGTCATCCGGGCGGATGTCCTTGAGCGAACCCTTCATTGCGCGGCCGATGGGCGACCGTACTGCTGAGACGATTACTGCCTCGGGCATGAAAACTCCTTTTGTGTACTGCTCGTGGGCGGCTTGAAACGCCGTCGAGCAGGGCAAGTTGAATGCAGCTTCGACTTACAATTTACGTTGCCGCTCCCAGATGGTGGTCACGCAGTCTCACTCAGTTGACGTCGGGGCGCTGAACTGCGGGTTTGGTGCGTCTCGCGAAGGCTTTCCACTGGGTTGCCGCTGCCGTCAGTCGGGCCGCGACGGTGCGAGCTTGCGCCGCCTCCGAGACATGGGGGAGTTCGGGTAGCGGGCCACCCTGCCACTCACCCAGAGCCGACGCGAGAACCGGGACGATCTGCTTCGCCGCGAGTTCGTAGCCGGCCGCCGACGGGTGGAAACGATCAGCCGAGAACATCGTGTCGGGCGAGGCCAGGAATTCCTTGGCCAGCAGGTCGGCTAGTGGAACGGGATGACCCCCGGCGTTTCTGGTCGCGGACGCCTGGGCGAGCGCGAGACGATGACCCCATTCACGCACCACGGAGCGCAGTGGTTGTGGGATAGCCGTGACCACCCCCAGATCCGGGCAGGTGCCGACAACAACGACGGCGCCACTCTCGCGTAGCCGTCGTACCGCGTCGCCGAGGCGTTTTGCCGAAGCATGAATTGCGTTCTTCGCCGTGACGTCGTTGGCGCCGATCAGGATCACGGCAGCATCCGGGGGAGGGCCGGCGACGAACATGGCGTCGACCTGCCCACTCAACCCGCGTGAGGTGGCGCCGCCGATGGCCTTGGTGCTCAAACGGATTCGCTTCCCGGTTTCACTCGCAAGCAGCTTCGCGACCTGCACACCCGGAACTTCCGACGCCGTCAGCGCGCCGACGCCGGCCGCCGACGAATCGCCGAAGATCATCAAGTGGAGATCGAAGGGCACGGCCCGCCACCAGAGTTCCGGGCTGTCGGCGCCGGGTGCGTACACCCCGTCCGCCTCGGGTGGCTTGGCGATATTGCGACCGATCACCCCGCGGGCCGCCCCCGCCTGCGACATCAGATAGTTGTAGCCCAACCAGGAGAGCGTGCCTGCACTCGATCCGGCCACCACCGTGGCCACCGACGCTTTCAGTCCGGTTCGACTCACACTTGCCAATCTAGCCGGATTGCACCACCTTCGCCCGACGTCCGCGCGCACCGTTTTCTTTCATCTGGGAACATGGACGAATGCGCATCGCGGAACACGTCGTCGACCTCATCGGCAACACCCCACTCGTCAAGCTCACGTCCGTCACGGGCGAAAACTTCGGCACGGTGGCAGCCAAGGTCGAATACCTCAACCCTGGCGGTAGCTCCAAGGACCGCATCGCCGTCAAGATGATCGACGCAGCCGAGGCTTCGGGTGAACTGAAGCCTGGCGGCACCATCGTCGAGCCGACTTCGGGCAACACCGGAATCGGCTTGGCACTCGTGGCGCAAAAGCGTGGATACAAGTGCGTTTTCGTCTGCCCAGACAAGGTCAGCGAAGACAAGCGCAACGTCCTGCGTGCCTACGGCGCCGAGGTGGTCGTGTGCCCCACGGCCGTCGCACCGGACAACCCGAACAGCTACTACAGCGTCTCCGACCGCCTCACCCGTGAGATCCCCGGCGCCTGGAAGCCCAACCAGTACTCCAACCCGGGCGGACCGGAGAGCCACTACGAGACCACCGGTCCCGAGATCTGGGCCGACACCGACGGCAAGATCACGCACTTCGTCGCGGGCGTCGGCACCGGCGGCACCATCACCGGCACCGGCCGCTACCTCAAGGAAGTTTCGGGCGGCAAGGTCAAGGTCATCGGCGCAGACCCCGAAGGCTCCGTCTACTCCGGCGGCACCGGTCGCCCGTACCTGGTCGAAGGCGTCGGCGAAGACTTCTGGCCGTCGGCATACGACCCGTCCATCCCGGACGAGATCATCGCCGTCTCGGATGCCGATTCCTTCGAGATGACGCGTCGCCTCGCCCGCGAAGAGGGACTGCTGGTCGGCGGTTCCTGCGGTATGGCAGTCGTCGCTGCCCTCGAAGTAGCCAAGCGCGAAGGCCCCGACGCTCTGATCGTCGTCCTCCTCCCGGACGGTGGCCGCGGCTACCTGTCCAAGATCTTCAACGATCAGTGGATGGCGTCGTACGGATTCCTGCGCACCCCACTCGACGGCAAGACCAACGTCCCCACCGTCGGCGACGTCCTGCGCGGCAAGTCGGGCGAGCTGCCGGACCTCGTTCACACTCACCCGTCGGAGACTCTGCGCGACGCGATCGAGATCCTGCGCGAGTACGGCGTGTCCCAGATGCCCGTCGTCGGTGCAGAACCGCCGGTCATGGCAGGCGAGGTCGCCGGAAGCGTGTCCGAGCGAGATCTGCTGAGCGCGGTATTCGAAGGCCGTGCGCACCTTGCGGATTCCGTCGAGAAGCACATGAGCAAGCCGTTCCCGCTCATCGGTTCCGGCGAGCCGGTCTCGGCTGCCACGAAGGCGCTCGGTGACACCGACGCACTCATGGTCGTCGACGACGGCAAGCCGGTCGGTGTCATCACGCGCCACGATCTCCTGGGTTTCCTGAGTTCGGATTCCTGAGTACGGATTCCTGCGCCGGTGCCGGCGCCATTAGGCTGGGGACCATGAGTGAGCAACGCAGCAAGGCCGACAACATCAGCTGGCAGGGTTTCTCCACGAAAGCGGTGCATGCGGGTTACGAACCCGATCCGCTGACCGGTGCGGTCAACGTGCCGATCTACGCAAGTTCCACCTTCGCCCAAGACGGTGTCGGTGGAATGCGCAGTGGCTTCGAGTACGCGCGAACGGGCAACCCCACCCGTCGCCCGCTCGAGGCGAACCTTGCCGCGCTCGAATCCGGAACCTACGGCCGAGCGTTCAGTTCGGGAATGGCGGCCACCGACTGCCTGCTCCGTTCGGTACTTCGACCGGGCGATCACCTGGTCATCCCCGACGACGCGTACGGCGGAACCTTCCGTCTCATCGACAAGGTGTTCACGCAGTGGGGGATCGAGTACACCCCGGCTCCGGTGTCCGACGTCGATGCGGTGCGCGCGGCGATGAAGTCCAACACCAAGCTGGTCTGGGTCGAGACGCCCACGAACCCGCTGCTCAATATCGGTGACATCGAGCTCCTTGCCGAGGTCGCCCACGAGGGCAACGCAAAGATCGTGGTGGACAACACCTTCGCGTCGCCGTACCTGCAGCAGCCGCTGCAGCTCGGTGCCGACATCGCGCTGCACTCCACGACCAAGTACATCGGCGGACACTCCGACGTGGTCGGTGGCGCTCTCGTCTGCAACGACGAAGAACTGGATACCGCGTTTGCGTTCCTGCAGAACGGATCCGGTGGCGTTCCCGGCCCGTTCGACGCGTTCCTGACGTTGCGCGGAATCAAGACACTGGCGCTGCGCATGGAGCGTCACAGTGACAACGCGGAGAAGGTCGTCGAATTGCTCGACGGCCACCCCGCGGTTGCCAGCGTCATCTACCCGGGCCTGGCTTCGCATCCGTCACACAAGGTCGCGGCCAAGCAGATGCGACGCTTCGGCGGCATGATCTCCGTCCGCCTCAAGGGCGGCAAGGCGGCAGCTCTCGACCTGTGCTCGCGCACCGAGATCTTCACGCTGGCAGAATCTCTCGGCGGCGTCGAATCTCTCATCGAGTTCCCCGGCGCGATGACCCACGCCTCGACGGCCGGTTCCGCTCTCGAGGTTCCCGACGATCTGGTTCGCCTGTCGGTCGGCATCGAAGACGCCTCCGATCTGGTCGGCGACATCGAGCAAGCGCTGTCCTGATCTTCGCTCTACAGTAATTCGACTTCGAATCTGCAGTGCGCCTTCACACCTCACGAGGGTGTGGAGGCGCACTTTCTGGAGGCATGCGTGAATCTCGAACAGATAAAGGCTGCACAGCAACTGCTCGCCCCGGTCATGCGACGCACCCCGGTCGTGGCCTCGCGAGTGTTGTCCGAAACCACCGGCTTCGCCGTGAGCTTGAAATGTGAAAACCTGCAGCGCACCGGCTCTTTCAAGCCGCGCGGTGCGTACAACCGCATTGCCAATCTTTCCGCAGAGGAACGGGCAGCGGGCGTGGTGGCGGCCAGTGCCGGTAACCATGCGCAGGGGGTTGCCTGGTCTGCAACAGAACTGGGAATCAAGTCGACCGTCTTCATGCCGACGGGTGCGCCGCTGCCGAAGTTGGTGGCCACCAAGGCATATGGAGCTCAGGTCCACCTGCACGGTTCGACTGTCGACGAAGCGCTCGTGGCCGCTCGCGAATTCGCGGACCGGACGGGAGCAGTTCTGGTCCACCCGTTCGACCACGAGGACGTCGTGGCGGGGCAGGGGACTGTGGGGCTCGAAATCCTCGAGCAACTGCCTGAGGTCGGCACTATCCTCGTCCCCACCGGCGGCGGTGGGTTGATCGCCGGAGTGGCCGCAGCAGTCAAAGCTGTACGCCCGCAGGTCCGCATCGTCGGAGTGCAGGCCGAGACGGCGGCTGCCTGGCCGGCGTCGTTGGCAGCCGGGAAGCCGACCGCCTTGGCGTCGATGTCCACGATGGCAGACGGTATCGCCGTTGGCTGCCCTGGCGAGGTTCCGTTCGCCGAAGTTGCCGCCCATGTCGATGCCGTGGTGACGGTCAGCGAGGAAGCGCTTTCCAAAGCGCTCCTGCTGTGCCTCGAACGCGCCAAGCTCATCGTCGAACCGGCCGGCGTTGCGGCCGTTGCGGCCTTGATGACCTGCTCTCCGGAGGAGCTGGGACTGACAGGGCCGGTGTGCGCCGTGCTTTCCGGCGGCAACATCGATCCGCTACTTCTCACGCATGTCATCTCGCACGGTCTGCGAGCGGCCGGACGGTTCCTCGGCGTTCACATCACCATCGACGATCGGCCGGGCGCACTGGTCTCGTTGCTCGAAGTGGTTCGAGCGAACGGCGCCAGCGTGGTCGACGTCATCCATTCCCGTACCGGTGGCGAACTCGCGCTCGACGAAGTGGAAGTCTTCCTCACCGTCGAGACGCGGGGTCCGGACAACAAGGCGGAACTTCTCACCGCCTTCGACCGTGCCGGCTACGCCGTACGACTGCAGAACTGACGCGACTTACTCGTCAGGCCAGCCGCCCAGAACCGTTACGCGGTACTCCTGGTCGACCAGCCTGGCGGGTACGTCGAGTTGATGTAGCCAGTCGATGGCCGAACCGCCCATGCCGACCGCAACCCGACTGAATGCGGCGGCCTGGGCGCAGGAAGATGCAATCACCGACACCGTGCGCCACATCGGCGTCGCCGTCGATTCGCGGTGTAGTGGTTTGACGGTGCTGGCCGTGGCGATCCCGCAGTCGGAAGGAAGCGCTACCTGGCACGTCGGGTCGCCGGGCAGGTCTTGAACCTGAATCTGCCAGCCGTCTTCCGGCGCCGGGCCGGCAACCGCGATGTCCCCGCCGAGGCCGACCAGTACTCCGCACCCGAGAAGCGTGGCGGTCGATGCCGCGCAGTGGTCCGCTGAACTGGCGCGGGCCGTCGCGGACAGATCGAGAACGACGTCGTCCGGGCTGTACACGCGGTTGTTCTCGACGCGGATCTTCCACCAGGAGTGAGGGTCTGCCGACCCGGCCGTCGGTGTGAGTTTGCCGTCGGTCAGTCGTGCGACGGCCAACGCGTCTTCGAGGAAGTGCGCGAACATCGGAGTCACGGCGACGCCGTCGACGTTGCTCGCGGCGCTGACATAGGTACGAATCTCGGAGTCGGCACGATCTCGATTGGTGGCAGCGTCGGCAGCGGTGAGGTATCCGCGAACCAGGCTGGCCGCGGAGGGAAGGACATCAGGGTCGGTGACGACAACCCGGGCCTGCACACCCCACGTGAGCCACTCGGAGGCCGAGCGCGGAGTGCTCACGAACCGTTGGAGACGGCGTCCGGGGTTCCGAATCCGGCGACCACGACGGGCCGCTTCGCTACGGGATTCTTGGTGTGAGAAGCCGAGGTGTCCGGCGCGAGTGCCGTGGCAGTGGGAGAAGAAACGAGTGAAAGTCCGCCGCTTGCGAGCGCTCCCGCCACAGCCGTGGCTGCGAGGGCGAGGCGAACGGGTCGATACACCGTAGTGCGTCCCCGGGCGGGTCGTGGCCGATCGTCGCTCATGCACTCAGCTTGCACGCCGAACCTGAGAAAAGCCTTGGTGTCTGTAGTCATTTGCGTAACGCCCACCGAGATAAATGAGACATTGGTTACAGGAGTCGCGAGACTGAGCCGTGTCGAATGCATGTTCGAAAGGGTAGATGTTCGCACCGACAAGTTTCGGGTACGACCACGTACGTAGATTTTCAGAGGTTTATCGGAGGTTCGGATGGCAGTCGGTGTCCTGGCGATCGCTGTGTCGATCGGCACCGCACTGGGCGTGATGAGTGGAACTCTCGGAGCGCCCGCACAAGTCGAGAAGAACGAGTCTTCGAATGCTGCAGTCTCACTTGCAGCCTGGAACGGACCGGCACGAACTCAGGACACACCTGAGGGAATCGTGCCTTCCGTACCCTCCAACTTTCCGGGAGCGACATTGGCGCCCGTTGGAGCGGTGGCGGTGTTCGCGCCGTGGATCAAGAAGGCCGGTGCTCTGTGCTCGGAGATCACGCCCGCGGTGATCGCTTCGCTGTACTCGGTCGAGAACGGATTCAAGTACGGACCCGATACCGACATCTCACCGGAAGGTGGGCGCGGGCCTGGCCGCTTCACCACCGCAGCGTGGACGGCATACGGCAAGGACGGTGACGGCGACGGAAAGATGGACATCCTGGGCGTTGCCGATCCGGTGATGACAACCGGATACCGGTTGTGCGATCTCGTGAAGCAAGCGCAGTCCTGGCAGAAGTCCGGTGAGGTCGAGGGCGATACCGTCGACCTCGCGCTCGCTGCCTACGACGTCGGGCCGGACGCAGTTCGCGAAGCGGGCGGCGTCCCCGCCGACAAGGCGGGCGAGGTTCCCGCGGAGCAGGCGGTCGCCGCTCCGTTTGTCGCACAGATCAAATCGTTGCAGGACTCGTTCGCTCTGATGCTCGCACCCTTCGACTACAACAACCTCGCCGCTGCCGTTGGCGGCGTCGTCGAGGCCGGTCTGAAGTTTCTCGGATTGCCGTACGTGTGGGGCGGCGGAAACATCAACGGGCCCTCGATGGGCGGGTTCGACTGCTCGGGTCTGACGTCGTACGCGATCCACGCGGCCACCGGAGTGACTCTGCCCCGGACCTCGGAGACACAGTGGGGCGTCGGCGTCGAGGTCCCGCTGGATCAGGCGCAGCCCGGTGACCTGTTGTTCGGCAACTGGCAGGCAGGCGGTCCCGGCCATGTGGCGATCTATGTCGGGAACGGACAGATGCTTCACGCACCCACATTCGGTGACGTGGTGAAGGTCGGCCCGATCTTCGCAGGCATGAAGGCTCGCCGCGTGGTGTGAGTGGGCCGGAACTGCAACGCCGACAGAGCAAGAAGCGCCACCCGACCGAGTCGGGTGGCGCTTCTTTTCAGAGCTGGTACAGCCGATCAGCTGTGGTAAGGCTCCGCGCTCAGCAGCGTGACCTTCATGGTGCTGCCGTTGGGCAGGTTGTACTCACGCGTGTCGCCGACCTTGGCTTCGAGCAGCGCGCCGCCCAGCGGTGAGTTCGGGGAGTAGACCTCGAGCTTGGCGTCACGTGCGCCTTCTTCGCGGGTAGCGATGAGGAACGTCTCGGTGTCACTCTCGTCGCCGTCGTAGTAGACCTTGACTACGGATCCGGGCAGTGCAACACCGGACTGAGTGGGGGCCTCGCCGACCTTTGCGCTGTTCAGCAGCTCCTGGAGCTGGCGAATGCGGGCTTCCTGCTGACCCTGCTCTTCGCGGGCAGCGTGGTAGCCGCCGTTCTCTTTCAGGTCACCCTCTTCGCGACGCTCGTTGATCTCGGCGGCGATGACCGGGCGATTGGCGATGAGCTGGTCGAGTTCGTTCTTGAGCCTGTCATGTGATTCCTGGGTAAGCCAGGTCACCTGGGTCTCGGTCATCTCGATCACTCCCTAGTAGTCGGAGCCGGGGGCTCCCTCGACGATCGCTGCAACAGCAGCGAACAACGACTCGGAAGCACCACCAGGGATGCAACCTTGCCGTCAAACCTTGCGTCAATGCAGCAATACACGGTTCCACCCGGAACCGTGTATCGGGCAATTCTATCACGCATGACTACCCGCCCTGTCCGGCGCCAAACGTCCGGCAGGGTGGATGCGTTCCGAGGTCAGCTCTTGGTCAGGTACTCCGGAACGTCGAAGCTACAGCCGTAGACGTCGGCCATGCCTGGCGGCTGGGACGTCTTGACCTCGGTGTTGAACTCGAGGGTCTGATGCTCGGAGGACGGGACGTAGACCTCACGTCGTCCGGTTTCGGATCCGTCCTTCGAGCGAGCGCGCACGATGCACATCGCGTCACGTGACGAGTCGTCGCGTGTGACGGTGAAGCGAATCTTCACCGTGGAGTCGTTGGCGATGTCGAACGAGATGGTCTCGGTCTCGATTTCCTTGACCGCAAATTTTCCGTACGCGTAGTACGCGATTCCGCCGCCTACGACGATGACGAGTGCGGTCAGAGCCCACACCATCCACTTGCGGGGACTGCTCGTGCGAGTTGTGCTCGGGTACCGATCTTGGGGAAGCGGTTTGCTCATCACTCTGCTCTCGAAGACTCGAGTTCACGTGTCGTGCAGCAACTGACTGTGTCCCGCCGAATTACCGAAGGGGTCACGGCTGCGCCAGGAACTCTCGGGTGGAACTATAGAGGACGTGTCCCGTCGCGCCGTCGGTAGGTTTGTCGGCAGTCGGTACGTTTGACGGCAACCACCCGGAGTAATCCGAGCGGTGCACAGCGTGTGACTCGAAGACTGCCGGTGACGGCTACAAGTGAACTGCCGGCAACGGCTACAGGTGAAGTTGAGGTGAACGAACACGTGAGCGGATTCCGGCTCATGGCCGTCCATGCCCATCCCGACGACGAGTCGAGCAAGGGTGCGGCCACCACCGCCCGTTATGCAGCCGAAGGCCACGAAGTGATGGTCCTGACGCTCACCGGGGGTGAGCGTGGCGACATTCTCAACCCGGCCATGGACGTTCCCGGTGTCCGCGATCGAATCAGCGAAGTTCGCCAGGAGGAGATGGCCGAGGCCGCTCGCATCCTGGGCGTGAAGCAGCGCTGGCTCGGTTTCGTCGATTCCGGGCTCCCCGAGGGTGATCCTCTTCCTCCGCTGCCCGAAGGGTGCTTCGCCCTCGTTCCGCTCGAAGAGTCGACGCGCGCTCTGGTCAAGGTGATTCGCGAGTTCCGTCCCCACGTCGTCACGACGTACGACGAGAACGGCGGATACCCGCACCCGGACCACATCCGGTGCCACGAGGTGTCGATGGCTGCCTACGAGGCCGCTGCCGATCCCGAGTACTTCCCCGAGGACGGTCAGCCGTGGGAAATCAAGAAGGTCTACTACTCGCACGGATTCATCCGTAAGCGCCTCGAACTCTTCCAGGAGGAGTACGAGCGTCGCGGTGAGCCGTTCCCGATGGCGGACTGGCTCAAGAAGTGGAAGACCGAGCGCGGCGACATGATGGTCCGGGTGACCACTCAGGTCACGTGCGGCGACTACTTTCCCCAGCGTGACGACGCTCTGCGCGCGCACGCGACGCAGATCGATCCCAACGGTTCGTTCTTCGCTGTGCCGCTCGATATTCAGCAGAAGATCTGGCCCACCGAGGAATTCGAGCTCGCCAAGACGCGGGTCACCACGTCCATTCCGGAAACCGACCTGTTTGCAGGTCTCGAAGAGGACGCTCAGAAGTGAATGCTCTGTCCGCCGAGGTAGTTCTCGGCACCACACAATTTCTTGCTCAGACCCCGAGTAACCCATCCGGCCCGGAGTTCGGAAAGTCGTCTCCGGTCGGCCTGCTGGTGATTCTTGCGCTGCTCATCGGTGTGATCCTCTTGGTTCGGTCGATGAATCGCCAGCTCAAGAAGCTGCCGGAAACGTTCGAACCGGATCATCCCGAACTCGATCAGCAGGCAGACGAAGGCACCGACCGGGGAGCGATCACAGCTCCGAGCCCGGCGGAACCGAACGTCTCTACCGAGAAGAAGCCGAAGCAAGAATCCTGAGACGAACGAGGTAGCGACGATGGACCCACGGCTGCGGAACAACCTGGGTGGGTCCTCGAGCCCCTACCTGCGTCAGCACGCCGACAATCCGGTCCACTGGCAACAGTGGGGCGAAGAGGCGATGGAGTGGGCGCGCGAGCGCAACGTGCCGATCCTCCTCTCGATCGGATACTCGGCGTGCCACTGGTGCCACGTCATGGCGCACGAGTCGTTCGAGAACGACGAGATCGCGGCCGTCATGAACGCGAACTTCGTCTGTGTGAAGGTGGACCGCGAAGAACGTCCCGACATCGACGCCGTCTACATGAATGCGACGGTCGCGATGACCGGTCAGGGCGGCTGGCCCATGACCTGTTTTCTGACTCCCGACGGTTCACCGTTCTACTGCGGCACGTACTACCCGCCGACGCCTCGCGGCGGAATGCCGTCGTTCACACAGCTTCTCGAAGCGATAGCCGACACCTTCACGAATCGGCGCGACGAGGTCGACAACGCGGCGCAGTCGATCGTCACGGAACTTCAGCGCGCGTCTGGCGGAATTCCGTACGGCGGAGCGCCTATCGACGCCGAGCTGCTGAACGCGGCGGGTCGAACGATCCTCGGTGACGAGGACATCCCGCGCGGGGGATTCGGTGGGGCACCGAAGTTTCCACCGTCGGCACTACTGGAGGGGCTGCTCCGACAGTTCGAGCGAACGGGTGCGGGCGAGATCCTCGGCGGCATCGAGCGCACCGCCGAAGCAATGGCACGCGGCGGTATCTACGACCAGTTGGGCGGGGGGTTCTCGCGCTACTCGGTCGATGCCGAGTGGGTGGTTCCGCACTTCGAGAAGATGCTCTACGACAATGCGTTGCTCCTGCGGTTCTACGCGCACTTGGCGCGGCGAACCGGATCGGACCTGGCCACCCGCGTCGCCAGTGAGACCGCAGGGTTTTTGCTCTCCGATTTGCTGACCGAGAACGGTTGCTTCGCTTCGGCTCTCGATGCCGACACCGACGGCGTCGAAGGCCTCACGTACGTATGGACGCCGACGCAGCTGGTCGAGGTACTCGGTGCGGAGGACGGGCAGTGGGCGGCGGACTTGTTCCGGGTCACCGATACCGGAACCTTCGAAGAGGGTGCGTCGGTATTGCAATTGCTCCGTGACCCCGACGACTGGTCGCGCTGGCAGACGGTCTCCGACGCTCTACGCGCCGCCCGGGCTCAGCGTCCACAGCCTGGCCGCGACGACAAAGTGGTGACGGCCTGGAACGGGTTGACCGTCACGGCTTTGACGGAAGCGGGACTTGCCCTGGATCGATCCGACTGGATCGCGGCGGCGGCCGAGTGCGCTGGCGCTCTTCTCGACCTTCACCTGGTGGACGGTCATTTGCGTCGCGCTTCCCTCGGCGGGGCTGTCGGCACCCCGACGGCAGTGCTCGAGGATTACGCAATGTTGGCCACCGGCCTCCTGGCTCTCTACCAGGCAACGGGATTCGCGCGGTGGCTCGATGCGGCGCAGCAGTTGCTCGACGTCACGCTCGACCACTTCGCCGATCCGGCCGAGCCGGGAAGCTGGTTCGACACGGCCGATTTCGCGGAGTCCCTCGTCACACGGCCCCGAGACCCGTTGGACGGCGCGACGCCGTCCGGTGCGTCGAGCGTCGCGGAGGCTCTGTTGACCGCGGCGGCGTTGACCGATGCCGATCGATCCTCTCGTTACGCCCAGGCCGCGGCGGACGCGCTGGCGAGGGCCACGCTGCCGCTCGAGCGTGCGCCTCGGTCGGCGGGACACTGGCTCACAGTGGCGGAAGCGTCGTTGCGTGGTCCGATACAGGTTGCCGTCGTCGGGGAAGGTTCGCTGTTGGCCGATGCCCGCCGGCTTGCCCCGGGTGGTGCAGTGGTTGTCGGCGGAGCGCCGGATTCTTCACCGCTGTTTGCAGATCGCCCCCTTGTCGACGACGGTGAAGCCGCGTACATCTGTCGGGGATTCGTGTGTGATCGGCCGGTGACGACGGTGGTGGAACTGGCGAATCAGTTGAACACGACGAGCCATACCGCGATGTAGTGGCAGATCGCTGCAATGACGGTGGCAGCGTGGAAGAACTCGTGATGCCCGAACGTCGTCGGCCACGGGTTGGGCCATTTTGTCGCGTACAGAATTGCGCCGACGCTGTAGAAGATTCCGCCGACGAGCAGCAGCACCATCGGCGCCACACCGACCTGGTGGGTCAGTTCACCGACGACGGGAACGATTGCCCAGCCGAGGAGAAGGTAGAGCGGTACCCCCACCCATTTCGGCGCGGTGGGCCAGAGCATCTTGAGGGCAACGCCGGCCAGTGCACCTGCCCACACGATCGCAAGAATGATCTTGCCGGTGTGGGTGGGAAGGCCGAGCATGGCGAACGGTGTGTAGCTGCCGGCGATGAAGAGAAAGATCATCGAATGGTCAGCACGCTTCATCCACGTACGGCCCTTGACGGTCTGCCACTGGATGCGGTGATACGTCGCGCTGATGCCGAAGAGGCCGCAGATCGTGATGCTGTAGATCGCGGTTGCCCAAGCCGCCTTGGCGCCCACCTGAGCGCCGGCTACGGAGACGAGAACGATGCCCGCGACGACGGAGACACCGAGTGCCCACAGATGGATCCAACCGCGCATGCGTGGTTTGACCGGAAGCTCGTCGAGCCCGAATGCCGTCATGTGCAACCCCTCTCGTTCCGTGCTGTTGCGAACTACGTAACCTACGGTACCGTAGGTTACGCACCAGTAGCATAACCTACCTGCGGGTTTTCGACGCGTACAAAAAGCGTGACGGCGCTCGCATGTGGCTGTCACTGCCGGGCGTAGTCTTTGACACCATGGTGATGTCACGGTGAATCTGCGCGGACTGCTGTACAGCATCTACGAGCGACGGCTCCTCAGTCATCTCGACGGTCTCGCGCACCCACGGCACGTAGCCGTGATGTGTGACGGAAATCGGCGATGGGCTCGCGAGAACGGCTTCACCGATGTCAGTCACGGGCACCGCATGGGCGCGCTCAAAATTGCCGAATTGCTCGAGTGGTGCGACGCCGCCGGAATCGAGATGGCAACCATCTACCTGCTCTCGACCGAGAACCTGCGCCGCGAGCCGGAAGAGCTCGACACCCTCCTCGAGATCATCACCGACGTCGTCGAAGAGATCTCCGGGCCCGGCAAGAACTGGAGTGTGCAGATCGTCGGTGCTCTCGATCTTCTGCCTCCCGAGCAGTCCAGGCGCTTGCGGGAAGCGGCGGCGGGGACGAGCGGCCGAACCGGGACACATGTCAACGTCGCGATCGGATACGGCGGGCGTCAGGAGATCGCCGACGCCGTCCAATCGCTCCTGCGCGACAAGATCGGTGCGGGCCTGAGCGGCGACGAACTGATCCAGGCCGTCACGGTCGACGGCATCGACGGGCATCTGTACACGTCGGGACAGCCCGATCCGGATCTGGTGATCCGCACCTCCGGCGAGCAGCGGCTCTCCGGATTCCTGTTGTGGCAGAGCGCTTATTCGGAGATCTGGTTCACCGAGGCGTACTGGCCCGAGTTCCGTCGAGTCGACTTTCTTCGAGCCTTGCGTGACTACGCGGCGCGCCACCGCCGGTTCGGCGCCTGAGCCGTCTCAGAGCTTGCGCAGGCGCAGCCGGTTGATCGTGTGATCGGCGTCCTTGCGCAGTACCAGGGTTGCGCGGGGGCGGGTGGGGAGAATGTTCTCCACCAGGTTCGGGTGATTGATCGAGTTCCAGATCTCCTTCGCCGCGATGGTCGCGTCACGGTCGGAGAGGCCGGAGTAGTGGTGAAAGTGAGCGTTCGGATCGGCGAACGACGTGTTGCGTAGCGCGAGGAACCGCTGGATGTACCAGGCTTCGATGTCCTCGATACGGGCGTCGACGTAGATCGAGAAGTCGAACAGATCGGAGACCATCAGACGCGGGCCGGTCTGCAGGACGTTGAGGCCCTCGATGATGAGGATGTCAGGCTGGCGGATCAGGTGGTACTGGCCCGGGATGATGTCGTACGACGTATGCGAATAGACCGGCGCCGCTACCTCTTCCGCCCCGGACTTGACTTCGGTGACGAAGCGCAACAGCTTGCGGCGATCGTAACTTTCGGGAAAACCCTTGCGGTGCATGATGCCCCGACGCTGGAGTTCCCTGGTCGGATAGAGGAATCCGTCCGTGGTGACGAGGTCGACGCGCGGATGGTGATCCCAGCGGGCCAGGAGAGCTTGCAGCACACGAGCAGTCGTGGATTTTCCGACCGCGACCGAACCGGCGACACCGATGACGAAGGGCACCTGACGGTCGGGATGCTTCTCACCGAGGAACGTCGCGGTGGCCGCGAACAGCCGTTGGCGTGCCGCCACCTGCAGGTGGATCAGACGTGCGAGGGGGAGATAAACCTCGGCAACTTCTTCGAGATCGATCTGCTCGCCGAGACCACGCAAGCCGTACAACTCGTCCTCGGTCAACACCAGCGGCGTCGACTTACGCAGTGTCCGCCACTGCTTGCGGTCGAACTCGACGTAGGGACTCGATTCGTTGGTGCGCGCCATCAGCCCAGCTCACCGGCATGTAGTGAACCCGGGGCCCGGCGGACGAAACAGCTATGCGAGCAAGCCAGGCGCGTGTGCGCACGATCCGAGTGCATAGTCGGATTGTGCTCGGTGCCACGTCCGGGACTTTCGCCGGGTGGCATTCCGGAGCGAGCGGCTAGGCTCGGTCGTTATGGATCCAGACACACTTGTTCGCCAATATCTGCTGCTCGGACTGGGTTTCGACCGTCTCGAAGACGGGTTCGTCGACGCGTTCACCGGTGACCCGGCGCTGCGTAAGCAGATCGAGAGCGCCCCGAAGCCCGATCCGCGTGAACTTGCCCGCACGGCACGTGAATTGCGGGGCGAGCTGGCCGGAAGTGGTCTGAATGCCGAGCGCGCTCACTTCATCGACGTTCACCTTCGCGCCCTGGAATGCTCCGGGCGCAAGTTCGCGGGTGAGGACATCGGCTTCGTGGACGAGGTGGAGGCGTACTTCGACGTACGAATCGAAAAGGGAAACGAGGACGCCTACAGCGACGCGCACCGGTTGATGGGTGAAGTTCTGCCCGGTCCGGGACCGCTGGCGCAGCGAGTGCAGGCGCATCGCAAGGCCGACGAGATCCCCGCGGCGAGACTGAACGAGTGCGTCGAGGCAATGTCGAGTGCGCTGCGCGATCTGGTCCGCGGCACGTTCGGGCTTCCGGCGTCGGAAACCGTCGAATACGAAGTGGTGGGGGACAAGCCGTGGTCCGGCTTCAACTACTACCTTGGTGACTACCGCTCCAAGGTTGCGATCAATTCGGATCTGCCGCAGTTCATGGCCAACCTGCCGCGGCTGATCGCGCACGAGTCCTACCCCGGCCATCACACCGAGCATTGCCGTAAGGAAGCCGGTCTGGTCGGTTCGGGTCAGCTCGAGCAGACACTGTTCCTGGTCAACACGCCGCAGTGCATCATGGCCGAAGGCCTCGCAGATCTGGCGCTGGAAGCGATCGTCGGTCCGGAGTGGGGCTTGTGGGCGCAGGACATCTACGCCGATCTCGGCTTGTCTTTCGACGGGGAAAAGGCGCAACGGCTCTCCGCCGCGTCGGGGCAACTGCTGAGTGTTCGTCAGGATGCCGCTCTGATGTTGCACGACGAGGGGCGCAGCCTCGACGACGTGGCACTGTTCCTCGAACGGTGGTCGCTGTCGACGCCGGAACGCGCTCGCCAATCGCTCAAGTTCCTGTCTTCACCGCTGTGGCGGGCGTACACCAGCACGTATGTCGAGGGATACCGGCTGCTCGGGGGCTGGCTGGACGAGGTGCCGGTGGGCGCAGAGCGCACCGAACGCTTCCGCAGGCTGCTCGACGAGCCGCTGGTCCCCAGCTCTCTGCGTGCTGCCTAGTGCCGGGTGGAGACGGCGGGAGCGAACTTCGTAGACTGGACGCATTCGTTTCCGCATCCAGCTTGGAGATTCCTCGATGACCGCTGTGCCCGGCTCCGACGTCAACTCTGCATCACTCGCCGAACTCGACCCCGAAGTCGCCGAGGCGATGGCTGGTGAATTGGCTCGTCAGCGCGACACGCTCGAGATGATCGCGTCGGAGAACTTCGTTCCCCGCTCGGTTCTGCAGGCTCAGGGCAGCGTCCTGACCAACAAGTACGCCGAGGGCTACCCGGGACGTCGTTACTACGGCGGTTGCGAGCACGTCGACGTCATCGAGGATCTGGCGCGCAACCGTGCGAAGGAACTCTTCGGTGCAGAGTTCGCGAACGTTCAGCCGCACTCGGGCGCACAGGCCAACGCTGCTGTTCTGATGGCACTGATGAACCCGGGTGAGAAGCTGCTCGGCCTCGACCTTGCACACGGTGGTCACCTCACGCACGGCATGAAGCTGAACTTCTCCGGCAAGTTGTACGACGTCGCGTCCTACGGCGTCAGCAAGGAAGATCACCGCATCGACATGGACGAGGTGCGCTCGATCGCCCTCGCCGAGAAGCCGAAGGTCATCGTTGCCGGTTGGTCCGCATACCCGCGTCAGCAGGACTTCGCGGCGTTCCGTGCGATCGCCGACGAGGTCGGGGCGTACCTGTGGGTGGACATGGCTCACTTCGCCGGACTGGTTGCCGCAGGCCTGCACCCCTCGCCCGTCCCGTACGCGGACGTCGTCTCCTCGACCGTCCACAAGACACTCGGTGGACCGCGTTCCGGCCTGATCCTGGCGAAGAAGGAGTGGGCCAAGAAACTCAACTCCGCTGTCTTCCCGGGTCAGCAGGGTGGACCGCTCATGCACGCCATCGCGGCCAAGGCCGTCACCTTCAAGATCGCTGCCGGTGAAGAGTTCAAGGATCGTCAGGCACGCACCCTTTCCGGCGCGCGCATCCTTGCCGAGCGTCTGGGCAACAAGGACGTCGCAGACCAGGGCATCAGCGTCCTGACCGGCGGCACAGACGTCCACCTCGTTCTCGTGGACCTGCGTAACTCGCAGCTCGACGGCCAGCAGGGTGAGGACCTTCTGCACGAAATCGGCATCACGGTCAACCGCAACGCTGTTCCGTTCGATCCCCGCCCGCCGATGACCACCTCCGGTCTGCGTATCGGTACAGCAGCGTTGGCCACCCGCGGATTCGGCGATGCCGAGTTCACCGAGGTCGCCGACATCATCGGTACCGCTCTGGCCGGCAACGCGGATCTGCCGGCGCTGCGTGCGCGCGTCGCCAAGCTCGCCCTCGACCTTCCGCTGTACGACGGTCTCGAGAACTGGGGCCTGCTCAGCAAGAACGTCTAGGTATTCCTTCACCGACGGCCCGGTCCCTTTCGAGGGGCCGGGCCGCTGGTTTTTTTGCCAGTCGCGGATTGTGGCATCGGTCACATGACCGATGGTGGCCGAGTTCGGCGCTTCCTAGCCTGAGAGCATCACCCCTCCGGCGAAGGAAACCCCATGACCGAACAGAATCTGCATTGGCTCTCCGCTACCGAGATGGCGGCGTCGGTCGCGTCGAACAGTCTCTCGCCCAACGAGATTGCCGAAGCGATGATCCAGCGCGTCGACGCAGTCAATCCGTCGATCAACGCGATAGTGCAGTTCGATCGCGAGCAGGTCACGCGCGACGCGGCCGAACTCTCACGGCAACAGGAATCGGGCGAGAAACTCGGCCCGCTGCACGGCGTTCCGTTCACGATCAAAGATCTGACGGCAGTCGACGGGCTGCCGACCACGTTCGGGATGAAGCCGATGGCCGACAACATCGCGACGGGAAATGCCGTCGTCGTGGACAGGCTGCGCGGCGCCGGCGGGCTGTTCCTGGGAAAGACGAACACTCCCGAAAGCGGTTACTACGGTGGCACGGACAACCACCTGTACGGGCCGACGCACAACCCGTGGAAGCTCGGCAACAGCGCGGGCGGGTCCAGCGGAGGTGCGTCGGCTGCCGTGGCTGCAGGCCTCGGGCCACTTGCCGAGGGCAGTGACGGCGCCGGATCGGTGCGTATCCCGTCGGCGCTCTGCGGGGTCGTCGGGCTCAAACCGACCACCGGCGTCATTCCGCAGACCATTCTGGCCGGGCGGTTCTACAACTGGGCGTACCACGGTCCGATCACCAGGACCGTCGCCGACAACGCGCTCATGCTCGACATCATGGCCGGGCCGGACAATGCGGATCCGCTCTCGATCGAGCGTGCGGAGACCTCGTACGTCGAAGCGGCGAAGGGTGACGTGAAGGGGCTTCGCGTCGCGTGGTCGACGAATCTCGGCCTCGGCCATGTTGATCCGGAGGTGCTGGCAGTGTGCCTCGACGCGCTGGCGGCATTCGAGGAATTGGGTGCCCAGATCACCGAGGCGACCCCGCAGTGGGGAAATCCGTCGGAGTCGATGTGGAACGGCATCTGGGTTCCCGGTTTCGCTTCCGAATACGACTTGCTCGACTGGGAGAACCAGCGCGGCGAGGTCGACGACAACCTGATCGAGATCATGCACGAGGCCGAGCGGCTCACCGGTGTCGACGTCGGGCGGGCCGACGCATTCCGCGGCGTCATGTGGGACACGTGGACCACGTTCATGAACGACTACGACGTGTTGGTCTCGCCGACCTTGGCTTCGGCCACGTTCCCGCTCAGTCAGTTCGCGCCGTCGTGGCTCGAAGGCGCGTCGCTGCGTGAGCAGTTGCTCGATTGGCTCTTCACCTACCCGTACAACATGCTCAACAACCCCGCGATCACCGTGCCCGCCGGATTCACCGCCGACGGTCGACCGGTGGGGCTGCAGATCGCCGCACGCCACCGCCAGGACGCACTGGTTCTGCGGACTGCCGCGAACTTCGAAGCGGTGCGTCCGTGGGCGGACAGGAAGCCGGCCGATTCACTGGTGGTGGCCTAGCTCACACGATTGGCTAGATTGGTGTGATGACGTCTGTACTGCCTGATCGCGGCGCTGGACCTGACATGTTCGCGCCGCGATCGCCGGCGGCCGGGGCATACGGCATTCTCGGCCTGTGCGCCGAAGAACTCCGCGCACGTGGACTCGCGTACTCGGCTGCGGCGGTCACGTACCGGGACCCGTCGAGCGGACGGCATCGGGCTCTGGCGAGTTCCGGATACGACGCCAGGGTGCTCGAGTTCCTGCTCGACGACTTCGTCGCCGATCGCAATCTCTTCGGCATCATTCGCGAGGCTTCGGGCGTACCAGTGTTCTGGCAGGACGTGCCACGATTCGAGCAGGTCGAGATGGTTACCGATGTGCTGCGGCCGTCCGGGTACGCCGAGGGCGCGTCGGTCGCATTGGGGTTCTCCGGCCGTGAGGTGACCGGATTGCTGCACATGAGCTTCGCGGATTCCGGCGTCGTCGATCGCGTGCGCGAGGTGGTGGCGGCGTCCAGCGCGGCCTGCTCGCGCGTCGTGGGGGACCAGGTGGCGCTCGATCGTGTCCATCTGAGCCCACGGGAGATCCAAGTACTGCAATTGGTGGCCAGGGGCGCGGGCAATGTCGAGATCGCCGAGGAGTTGTTCGTCAGCCGTCGCACCGTCGCCACCCACCTCGAGAACATCTTCGTCAAGACCGGAACCAATTCGCGGGTTCAGGCAGCGGTGCGCGCCGCGAAGTGGGGTCTGATCGAGTCCTGAGTGACGATGAATCACACGAGTGGCATTTTGTTACCTGGCGTTCACCAGATGTGCGGCTCGTTCCGTGGCGCGAGTGTCCGATCCGCAGTACCGTCGGCAGTAACTAGTAACCAGAAGTTACTTGTGCGGGAGGTTCTGATCGTGACTGAAACACTCAGTACGAGAGGGCCGGCGCCCGGCCCTTGTTTCAGCTGACACAGCGTCACCTGACACCAGAGCCGTCCGGCCCAGCGAGCTGAGTTTGCGCGGGTGCCGCGCAGACCTAGGAGCCCAACGTGACTGCATCACGCTCCGTCTCTGCCCACTCGGCCCGGGCTGATCTATCAGCCGGGAATCATTCGGGAGATGCACTTCGCACGTACGTCTTGGATACCTCGGTACTACTGTCCGATCCATGGGCTGTCACTCGATTCGCCGAACACCATGTGGTACTGCCACTGGTCGTGATCAGCGAACTCGAAGGCAAGCGACACCACCACGAACTGGGATGGTTCGCCCGAGAATCGCTCCGCATGCTCGACGATCTCCGGATCGAATACAGCCGCCTCGACCGTCCGGTACCGATCGGCACCGAGAACGGGACACTGCAGGTCGAACTCAATCACACCGACCCTGCGGTCCTGCCCGTCGGATTCCGCACGGACAGTAACGATTCGAGGATTCTGGCGTGCGCGCTGAACCTTGCGGCGGAGGGCAAGGACGTAGTCCTCGTCAGTAAGGACATTCCGCTTCGTGTGAAGGCAGGCGCGGTGGGACTGCCTGCCGACGAGTACCACGCTCACGACGTCGTGCCATCCGGATGGACGGGCATGACCGAGCTGGACGTCGCCTCGACGGACATCGACGAGCTGTTCAACGAGGGTTTCCTGGACCTTGACGAAGCACGAGATCTGCCGTGTCACACGGGTCTTCGTCTGCTCGGTGGTTCGTCGAGCGCCCTCGGTCGGGTGACTCCCGACAAGCGCATCCAGTTGGTGCGCGGTGAGCGTGAGGCTTTCGGGCTGCACGGCCGCTCCGCCGAGCAGCGCATTGCGCTCGATCTCCTCATGGACGAGAGCATCGGCATCATCTCTCTCGGCGGCAAGGCAGGCACCGGTAAGTCGGCTTTGGCTCTGACAGCAGGTTTGGAAGCCGTTCTCGAGCGCCGCACCCAGCGCAAGGTCGTCGTCTTCCGTCCGCTGTATGCCGTTGGCGGACAAGAACTCGGCTACCTTCCCGGTAGTGAGAGCGAGAAGATGGGCCCGTGGGCTCAGGCCGTTTTCGACACTCTCGACGGGTTGGCTTCGCCAGAGGTTCTCGAAGAGGTTCTCGCCCGCGGAATGCTGGAAGTGTTGCCGCTGACGCACATTCGCGGTCGGTCGCTGCACGATTCGTTCGTGATCGTCGACGAAGCGCAGTCACTCGAACGAAATGTTCTGCTGACAGTGCTTTCTCGTCTGGGAACCGGCTCGCGGGTGGTTCTCACGCACGACGTCGCGCAGCGTGACAACCTGCGAGTGGGCAGGCACGACGGAGTTGCGGCCGTCATCGAGAAGCTCAAGGGGCACCCGCTTTTTGCGCACATCACACTCACGCGCAGTGAGCGGTCGCCGATCGCCGAGTTGGTGACCGACATGCTCGAGGAGTTCGGCCCTACTTCCTGAGAAGCGATCTCCCCGTGCGGACTTCGGTCTGCACGGGGAGGTTCTTGGGTTTTCAGTAGTTCAGTTTTGCAGCGGTCCGAGTTCGTTGTCGAGAACTTCCTGCACCACACGCATTGCCGCCAGTCCGGCCGGAGCACCGCAGTACGCGCTCGCGTGGATCACGGTTTCGACGATCTCGGTGCGCGTCAAGCCGTTTCGTAGTGCTCCGCGTACGTGGCCTTTGAGTTCGTTCTCCGCGCGCAGCGCGATCAGCATCCCCAGATTGATCAGACTGCGGCTGCGGCGATCCAGTCCGGGACGCGTCCATACCGAACCCCAGACGTTGGCCGTCACGAAGTTCTGCAGTTCTTCGCTGTCGGTGCCGCGGGTGCGCTCGAAGGCGGCGTCGACAAAATCGGCCCCCATGACTTCGGTGCGCACAGCCAAGCCGGCGTCGAAGGAGTCAGGCGTGGTGTTCTCGGGCATGGCAGGTTCGCTCGCTTTCGGCAGGTGATTTCAGGCCGGAGCAAGCCTACTTCGTGTCCCGCTCCCGACGACTGCACGGCCGACCGCGGTCACCACACCCCACGCGACGTCTCGCAGACTGAAGTAGTCGCGCCAGACGGAGACCTTGCCGTCGCGCAGTTCGAAAGTTCCGCACACCCAGAATTCGATGCGCAGCGGCCCGACGGTCAGGATGTCGGTGCGTTCGGTGAGCACCGTGGACTCGTCGCCGACGATGTGGTGCATCTCCGCCTCGAATTTCAGTGAAGGCTTGGTGACCAGACGAAGCGCTCGCACGACGGTCTTCTTGCCTCGCAGTGTGGGGAGCGAGACGTTCTGCCAGACGATGTCGTCTGTCATCAATTCCGCTGCTGCGTCCACGTCGAAATCGGTGAGGGCCGCGAACATTGCGTTCACCGTGGCTGTCGAACTACTCATGGGGTGTCCTTGGCTGATTATTCGGCCGGTGTTGCCCGGATGAAGGTACCGAGATGATCGTGATCGAAGTACTCCAAGGTTAGCGAGTTTCCGTCGAAGGTGGCCTTCGAGACCGTCCCGGCCGGTGCGTTCTCGCCGCTGAGCGGGAACGTGAAGGTGTTTCCGTCCCAGTGGGTCAGCGGATACGTCACCGCCGCGGGACCCATCGTCAAGGTCAGCGCACCGTTCTGCTGCGTCACGAGTGCGGGACCCCAGTACGGGTTGCCGTAGTCGCCGGTCAATTGGTTTGTCGGTGGGGCAGGAGCGGGAGTGGCCGGCGGTGTCTTCCCGGCAAGTTCGCCCTCGGGATCGGCTTGTGAGGCAAACGCTGCTTCGTACAGCGGGCGCCACTCGCGGGTGATCTTCCCGAACTGCACCAGATCGGCGAACTCGGCGGTCAAGGTCTCCGCGACGCCGGTGGGCGTGCCGTTGGTCAGAACGACGATGCCGACGTCAGCGGAGGGAATCGTCACGAAATTTGTCCCGGCTCCGACCAGGAAGGCGCCGGAGTGGCTGGCGGTGACACGGCCTGCGGCGCTGTCGGAAACGTTGAACCCGTAGCCGTAGAAGCCGGAGCGTTCCCCGATTTCCTGCGCGTGGCGCGAGACGATCTCCGGGTTCACTGCGGGCACGAGCGCATCCGTCTGAACGACCTGCTGCCCCTGATACTGACCGCCGGACAGCACCATGTCCAACCACTTGGCCAAGTCGTTCGCGGAGGAGCTGACTCCACCGGCGGGGGATTGGGCGTCGGCGTCCCGAACCGGCCCTACCTTGTACTTTCCGTCTTCGAGGATGTGGCCCACTGTTCGATTTTCTCGGGCCTGGTAATCGGCGAACCGCGAAGACGTCGATGTCATACCGAGCGGGCCGTAGATCGTGTTCTGCGACAGCGTTTCCCAATCGGTGCCCGCCGCAGCTGCAACGGCCTCAGCGCCGGCTGTGACGCCGAAGTTCGTGTACTCGTATGTGATTCGGAATGGATTGAGCGGTAGTTGGCGAAGCTTCTCGAGCACCTGGGCCCGGTTGTAGCCCAGGTCCTCCAGCCCGTCGCCGGCGTGGTCCGGTAATCCCGACCGATGCGTGTAGAGATCGGAGATCGTGAGGTGGTCGGTCACCCACGGATCGCCAAGCGCAAACCCCGGCAGTTTCGAGATCACCGGAGTGTCCCAGTCGACGGTCCCGATTCCGACTTCGTGGGCGACCACCGTGGCTCCTACCGATTTCGACACCGATGCCAGTTGGAACACGGTGTCGGCATCGACGGTGGCGCTCTTACCCAACTCGCGAACCCCGAATCCCTTTGCATACACAGTCTTACCGCCGTGCACCACGGCCACAGCCATGCCGGGGACGCCCGAACTTGCCATGAGATCGTTCGCGAGGCCGTCGAGCTTCCCGACCGCGTCGTCGATTTGCCCGTCCGGGATCGGCACCCCGGCGTCGAGACCGGGGCTGGCGTCGCTGACGACCGGCCCGGGCGCTGAGGTGGTGTCTGAATCGGACGAGCATCCGGCGAGCAGGGCGACCGTCAGTACTACCGGAACCGCCGCAGCCGACAGTCGCGAGCTGTTTCTACTGGTGATGGACACGAGATTCTCCCTAGCAGGGCTGTCGTCGGTACCACTCGGTCAATCCAGTATCGGGGAACGGCGGGCTGAGATACGGACAAATCGGGAAACCTTGTAGCTACTTCGGGGTCTTGGTCGCCAGACTGCCGAGAATGGAGCCTTCTGTGACCGGCTTCCAGGGGAGCAACAACGCGACCAGCAGCGCGGTGATCAGTGCTGCGCCGACCGTGAAGTACGACGCGATGGCGAAGCCTTCCAGGCACGCGGTCTTCATCGTGTAGATCAGACTGTCCTTCTGCTGCTCGAAGAGCGGACTGATGTCGCGCGAGCGGATCTCGATGACGCTGAGCACCGACTCACGAGCGAAGCCCTTCTCCTGTGCCGACATCACGGCGTCGGGAATGGCGTCGACGATCGGAGCCACCTTGGACGTGTAATACGAGGCGACGATCGAGCCGATGACGGCGACGCCCAGGGTCCCACCGAGTTCACGCGTCGTGTCGTTGACTGCCGAGCCTGCGCCGGCTTCGTCGAGGGGCACCGAGGACATGATGGAGTCGGTAGCCGGTCCCTGGACAATTGCGAGGCCCAAGCCCATGAGAACCATCGAGATCACGACGGGTCCGAGGTAGGGCGTCTCGACGGTCGTCTGGCCGGCCAGGAACATGCCGCCGCTGAGGACGAGGAGGCCGAACACCATCACTGCGGTCGTGCCGAGTTTCTGTGCCGCCAAGGTGGCAACTGGGGCGCCCACCGCAACAGCGGCGGCGAAAGGCAAAGAGTGGATGCCGAATTCGAGTGGCGAGTATTCGCGAACGCCCTGGAAGTACTGCGTGATCAGGAACAAGAACCCGAACATGCTGAAGTAGCTGACCGCAATAGCCAAGGCGGGGAATGAAAACCGCCGGATTCGGAAGAGATTCATGTTCAGGATCGGCGCATCGGTGCGCAGTTCCCATGCGACGAATGCCGCCAACAACACTGTTGCGGAGAGGTATCCCGTGATGCTGAATGGCGACACCCATCCGCGATGTGGTGCGTCGATGATGGTCCACACCAGAATGACGATGCCGAGGAGCGACAAGATTGTTCCGACGAAATCGAATCGGCCGACGTGAAGCGCCTTCGATTCCGGAACAACCAGCAGCACACCGACGATGACCAGCAACGCAGCCGGAACGTTCATCCAGAACACCGAGTGCCAGGAGAAGTGCTCGAGAAGCCAACCGCCTGCCGTCGGGCCGATGGCAATCGCGAAGCCGGCCATTGCGGTCCAGGCAGCGATGGCGATGGCTCGTTCTCTGGCGTCGGTGAAGATGTTCGTGATCATGGCCAGGGTGGCAGGAAAGACCGCTGCGGCAAAGACACCCATGGCAGCGCGCGCCATGATCACCTGTTCGAGGTTGGAAGCCAAAGCGCCGACGAGCGACATCGCGCCGACGCCGATCAGACCGATGATCATCACTCGGCGGCGTCCGAAGCGGTCACCCAGGTGGCCGAAAGTGAGTAGGAACCCGGCGAAGGTCAACGTGTACGCGTCGACGATCCATTGCAGGTCACTGACGCTGGCGAACAGGTCGACGCTCATCGTCGGCAGTGCGACGTTGACCACTGTGTTGTCCAGCACGACAAGGAGTTCGGCGAGGCAGATGAAGATCAGCGCAGTGAATCGACGGGACTTGGTCATCATGGGCGCCGAGGGCGCCGGTGCAAGTGTGTGAGACATGTTGGTACGCCATCTCTGCTCCTGCGCGGACGGCAGCAGCGGTTGGAAGTAGAGGGGTTGGTCAGCTCGGGGCCGAGACCAGAGCCTTGAGGTGCGCGCCGATCCGATCGAGAGGCGCGGTGGTGTGCTGAGCTTTTGCCATCAGAGTCGCGCCTTCGATCGACGCGATCACGACGGTTGCCCACTGTGCTGCAGTCTCGGACGGCTGTCCCTGCTGCCAGAAGAACGATGTGAGAAGCGATTCCCACGAGGTGAAGGATTCGCCCGCAGCAGTTAATGCCGCCGGCGTCGACGCGCCCTCCACTGCAGCGGCTGCGACCGGACAGGAGGAGGTGAAATCGCTCTCTACCAAGCTGTTTCGAAATATTGTGACAACCGCGTCGATGATCTCCGGTGGGGAAGACTGAGCGATCATCGAACTGATGGCGGCGCTGACGCCTCGGCCGAAGTAGGCAACTGCTTCGCCGGCCAGCTGTCCTTTGCCTTCGGGGAAGTAGTGGTACACCGACCCGCGGGGAGCTCCCGAGCGTTCGACGATCTCGGTGAGCGAGGTCGTCGCGATCCCGTGTTCACGGAAGGCGTTGATGGCGCCGACCAGCATCAGAGTGCGGGAATCGGAGTCGGCCATCCCGCCATCGTATGCAATCGCAGAGCTGTTCGATTCATCTGGTGCCGCTGATTCTCTTGGTACTCCCCACTTGCGACGCGCTGCGGCGATCGGACAACGCGTCTGCGGGCCGGTCATGGCAACGAGGTGTCTCGAGGTGTGTTCATCACTGCCTCCCAGTATGTCGATCGGTATAGGAACGAATCTGAGACTAGATGTAACCGACAGACACAGTCAAGTGTTGTGTGCAGGTAGTGGGTATTGATCGATATTCATGGTGGCAAAACTCCCGGATCAGTGGTTATATCGTTCGGTATAGAGCTGTTGCTTCGAGCGCCAGCTCCGGAGGAGAGGAAACGGCATGCCGGTACCGACGTCAGTTGCACGAAAACGAAGAATCGAAGTCGCAGTCGGGAAGTATTTCGCCAATCCGCTGGTCACCGGATTGAATCGGATCGGTTTGATGCCGTCGTTGATGACCGAGATCGAGACGGTTGGACGCCGAACCGGTCTGACCCGCCGAGTGCCCGTTGCGATCACCTACGACGGCGACGAGGCGTGGGTCATCGCGCAGCACGGCATCGACAGGGGTTGGGGCGCCAATATCTCTGCGACGCCGAAGGTTCGGATCCGTCGCCGCGGCGAGTGGGTGGACGGACAGGCCCAGATCATGCCGGACGACGACGTCCCGGCGCGGGTGAAGACATTCACGTCGGGGAAGTTCAGATCGGCGCTGACGGCCTCTGCCTTTCGCGGATTGCAGACCGATCCGGTCAGTGTTCGCATCAGGCTCGAACTCGATCCGTCAACCGATTGAATCAACGGGAGTTGAAGTAGTCGGTACGGAATGACCCGGTGCGTTCTCGTCGTTGACGAATGCAGCGGTGGCGCGATCGCCACTGCACACGACGAAGGAGCAGGGTCATGCGCATCGGAATCATCGGAGCCGGTCAGATCGGTGGCACGCTCACACGTAGGCTCGCTGCGCTCGGTCACGACGTGCGCGTCTCGAATTCGCGGACACCGGACACCCTTGCAGAACTGGAAGCGGAGACGGGCGCGAAGGCAGTCCGCAGCACCGAGGCCGCCGAGGGCGCCGAGTTGGTCATCGTGAGCATTCCGCAGAAGAACGTGGTCGATCTACCGGCGGGGATCCTCAGCGGTGCGGTCGCCGGTGCCCCGGTCATCGAGACCAACAACTACTACCCGCAACAGCGTGACGGTCTGATCTCGGCCATCGAGGACGGACAGACCGAAAGCGGATGGGTGCAGGAGCGCCTGGGTGTACCGGTATTCAAGGCGTTCAACGGAATCTGGTGGAAGCATCTCCTCGAGAAGGGGCTTCCCGAAGGTGCAGAGGGGCGCATTGCGCTACCCATCGCCGGCGACGACGACGCGAACAAGCAGGTCGTGTTCGATCTGATCAATCAGTTGGGCTTCGATCCTGTCGATGCGGGAACGATCGACGATTCCTGGCGTCAGCAGCCGGGAACTCCGGTGTACGGCAAGGACTTCGATCGAGAAGCGACGTTGAAGGCATTGGCCGAGGCGAGCCCCGATCGCACCGACGAGTGGCGCGCAACCACTACGGTGTAGGGAAAAGAGTGGCGGTTTCCGAAGTGGAAACCGCCACTCTGTTGTTTGTTCAGTCCTTGACCTTCGCCATCGCCAGAACGTCGAGACGCTTGTCGAGTTCTTCCTCGCTCAGCTTGTCCGGGACGAGTCCGCGCTCGATGACGACCTGACGGATCGTCTTCTTCTCTTTGAGCGCCTGCTTCGCGACGGCCGCGGCTTCCTCGTAACCGATCGCCGAGTTGAGGGGCGTTACGATCGACGGCGAAGATTCGGCGAGTGTCTTGAGGTGCTCCTCGTGCGCGACCAGTCCGCTGACGCACTTGTCGGCGAACAGTCGAGAGACGTTGGCCAGCAAGGTGAACGACTCCAGCAGGTTGCGTGCCATGACCGGGATGTACACGTTGAGTTCGAAAGCTCCGGCAGCGCCACCCCACGCGATGGCGGCGTCGTTTCCGATCACCTGAGCCGCAACCTGAGTGGTTGCCTCGGGCAGGACCGGGTTCACCTTGCCGGGCATGATCGAGCTACCCGGCTGCAGATCGGGGAGTGCGATCTCGCCGAGTCCGGTCAGCGGACCCGATCCCATCCACCGAATGTCGTTGGCAATCTTTGTCAGTGAGACGGCGATGGTCCGCAGCGCGCCCGATGCTTCGACCAGTCCGTCGCGCGCGGCTTGCGCTTCGAAGCTGTTCTTCGCCGGAGTCAGCGCGTCGACGCCTGTCGACTTGACCAGCTCGGCAACAACTTTGGGGCCGAATCCATCCGGAGCATTGAGACCGGTGCCGACTGCTGTTCCGCCGATCGGCAACTCGCCGAGGCGGGGGAGTGTTGCGTTGACGCGCTCGATGCCGGCCTCGATCTGACGTGCGTAACCGCCGAACTCCTGACCGAGCGTGACCGGCACAGCGTCCATCAGGTGGGTGCGTCCGGATTTGACGACGGTCTTCCACTCGGACCCCTTCGTGGCAAGCGCAGCATGCAGATGTTCCAGTGCCGGAACAAGATCGGTGACCGCTGCTTCGGTAGCTGCGACGTGCGTGGCGGTGGGGAAGGTGTCGTTGGAGGACTGCGACATGTTGACGTGATCATTGGGGTGTACGTCCACGCCGGCGGCCTTCGCGATGGACGCGATGACCTCGTTGGCGTTCATGTTCGAGCTGGTTCCCGAGCCGGTCTGGAAGACGTCGATGGGGAACTGATCGTCGTGCTTGCCTTCGGCGATCTCGTTCGCGGCGGCGATGATTGCGTCGGCCTTGTCCGCGTCGAGCAGTCCGAGGTCCTTGTTGACCTGCGCACACGCTGCTTTCAGCAAGCCCATTGCGCGGATCTGGGTGCGCTCGAGTGGGCGCCCGCTGATCGGGAAGTTCTCGACTGCACGCTGGGTCTGTGCCCGCCACAGCGCGTCGATGGGCACCCGAACTTCGCCCATGGTGTCGTGTTCGATTCGGAACTGTTGATCGTTGCTCTCCGTCATGGCTCCACATTGCCACTTTTGGAGGGCGGGTAGGGGACTACGTCCCCCGTGAGCGGTTAAGGAGTGCAGGGACTCCCTAACCGCTCACGGGGCGGAGCCGATCAGAACGTCGGGGGAACCGCGCCCTCTTCGCCGTCGAAGTCGACGGAGCTGTACTCACGCAGCTTCTCGAGACGGTGGTACGCGTCGATCATGCGAACGGTGCCGGACTTGCTACGCATCACGATGGACTGCGTGCTGGCGCCGCCGCCGTAGTAGCGGACACCGCGCAGCAGGTCACCATCGGTGACGCCCGTGGCGCAGAAGAAGACGTTCTCGCCGGAGACGAGATCTTCGGTGGTCAGGATCCGATCGAGATCATGACCGGCGTCGATGGCCTTCTGGCGCTCTTCGTCGTCGGTGGGTGCGAGCTTGCCCTGCAGCGATCCACCCATGCAGCGCATGGCTGCTGCGGCGATGATGCCCTCAGGCGTTCCGCCGATGCCGACGAGCATGTCGGTGCCGGACTCGGGACGCGCTGCGGCGATGGCGCCGGCAACGTCACCGTCGGAGATCAGACGGATACGAGCGCCGGTGTCGCGCACGTCCTGGATCAGCTGGTTGTGACGCGGGCGGTCCAGGATGCAGATCGTGATGTCGGAGACCGACGCCTTCTTGACCTTGGCGACGCGCTTGATGTTCTCGGCGATCGGTGCGCTGATGTCGATGACATCTGCAGCATCCGGTCCGACAGCGATCTTCTCCATGTAGAACACGGCCGACGGATCGAACATCGCGCCGCGCTCGGCAACAGCCAGAACGGAGATCGCGTTGGGCATGCCCTTGGACATCAAGGTGGTGCCGTCGACCGGGTCGACGGCGAAGTCACAGTCGGGGCCGTCGCCGTTTCCGACCTCTTCGCCGTTGAACAGCATCGGCGCTTCGTCCTTCTCGCCCTCACCGATGACGACGATGCCGCGCATCGAGACGGAGGAGACGAGCTGACGCATAGCGTCGACGGCTGCTCCGTCGCCGCCTTCCTTGTCGCCGCGGCCTACCCAGCGGCCGGCAGCCATAGCACCGGCTTCGGTGACTCGGACCAATTCGAGTGCGAGGTTACGGTCCGGGGTCTCACGATGAGTGCTGCTGGCCGTCATGTGCGGTGCCTCCTGGCGCGGTCGCGGTCGACGGGGTGTGTCGACGCAGTGGTTTCTTCAGGCGTCATTGTCCCAGATGGGAGCGGCTACGTGCGCTGTCGGGTCGCTGCTGCGACGTTTTGTCTCGCTCGAAGGGGACCGGGAATCGTATCTACTGCGCAGTACCTGGATACTGGGGGTGTGGCATCGAAGAAACCCCGCATTCTCGAAGACAACAAAGACATGGTCTGGTCTCTCGTACCGTTGGTGCTGTTCTGCATCATCATTGCGGGCATCGCCAGCCAGTGCACATTCAGTCCTGGCGGCCCGACGCAGGGGCCTATCCCGAGCGTCGACGTGGACGCAGCTCTGAACTACGACGCGAAGGAACTTGGATTTCCCATCCGTAATCCCGGTGTTCCGGACGGGTGGACCCCGAACTCCGGCAGTCGCAAAATCATCTCCGGCGACGGTGGCGGAGATTCGAGCACTGTGGGATTCATCACGACCAGCGGTCGCTACATTCAGCTGACACAGAGCAACGCCGAGGAATTCCCGTTGGTGTCACACGTTGCCGGTGGACAGCGATTCGCGACCGGAGTCGAGACCGTCGGCGCCGACACGTGGAACGTCTTCGGCGGCGAGGGTGTCGAGTCGATCTGGGTCACGGACGTCGGGGATGTTCGCCTGTTGCTCACGGGCGCGGCGACGCCGGACGAGTTCCGGATTCTTGCCGAGAAGGTCGGCGCAGCGCAGCCGATCACGCCATAGGATTTCCGGTCGGAGCGGACGTTACTCGTCCGCTTCGGCCAGAGCCTTTTCGACGCGAGCCCTGGCGCCGGCCAAATGCTCTTCACAGCGCTTGGCCAACGCTTCGCCTCGCTCCCACAGTGAGAGTGACGCGTCGAGGTCCAGGCCGCCCTGTTCGAGAATCTTCACGACGCTCACCAATTCGTCGCGGGCTGCTTCGTAGCCGAGTTCGTTGATGTCGGTGTCGGTGGCGTTGCTCATTTTTCTCTTCCCATCACTGCGGCGCGAACGGCGCCGTCTGCAAGTCGAACTCGAATCTGGGTTCCGGGTGGCGCGTCCTCGACCGAGCGCAGAACCTCCGGATCGCCGTCGGCGACAACACGTTGCACGACTGCGTACCCGCGGGCCAGCGTCGCGGCGGGGCCGAGAGTGGTGAGCCGGGCGCGCAGATGCTCGATCGTTCGGGACTCGGAGTCGATCAACCGAGTTACATCGCGTCGCCCGGCGGCCTGGAGCCTTTCGACCTCTTCGGCGCGACGGTCCACCGCGAGCAGCGGTGATGCCATGACCGGTCGAGTGCGCAACTGTTCGATCAGATGAGACTCACGCTTGACCCAGCTGCGCAGTGCCGCAGCGCTGCGGTCACGAAGATCGGCAACCAGAGCAGCTTCCGCAACCGCATCGGGTACGACGCGCTTGGCCGCGTCGGTGGGTGTGGCTGCGCGCAGGTCGGCGACGTGGTCACTGAGCGGGCTGTCCGGCTCGTGGCCGATGGCACTGACGATCGGCGTCGTGCAGGCCACGATGGCGCGGCACAGCGCCTCGTCGGAGAACGGCAGGAGATCCTCGACGCTACCGCCGCCGCGAGCGAGGATGATGACGTCGACTACCGGGTTGGCGTCGAGTTCCTTCAGCGCTTCGATGATCTGGGGAACAGCAGTGGGGCCCTGCACCGCGGTGTTACGAACCGCGATAGCCACTGCGGGCCAGCGACGGTGGGCGACCGAGACGACGTCCTTTTCGGCCGCGCTGGCTCGGCCCGTGATCAGGCCGATCGTGCCGGGCAGAAACGGAAGAGGCCGTTTGAGTCTCGGATCGAACAAGCCCTCCGCGGCGAGCAAGGCGCGCAGTCTCTCGATGCGGGCCAGCAGCTCACCGATACCCACGGCGCGAATCTCGGTGACACGCAACGACACCGTTCCGCGTCCGGTGTAGAACGAGAGCTTGCCGAACATCACCACACGCGAGCCCTCGGTCAACGGCACCGGAGAGTTGTGCAACAACTGTGGTGAGCATGTGATCGACAGCGACATGTCTGCCGACGGATCACGCAGAACGAGAAAGGCCGTCCGGGTACCGGGGCGTGCATTGATCTGTGTGATCTGACCTTCGACCCAGATGCTGCCGAGTCGATCGATCCAGCCGGCGACCTTGGCGGAAACCGTGCGGACCGGCCACGGCTGCTCAGCGCTGCTGGCGCCGGACGATCGCTGCGATGAAGCGGGGGGCGTTGCGGAAGTCACTTTGCCTTGGCTGTGGTGATGCGGTTGGTGAGCATGGTCTGGAACGGTGCGCGGGCGAGCGTCGCATTCTCGTAGTCCAGGACGGCGGTCAGCTCGTCGATGCTGAGCGTCCGGATACGCGCACGGAGCTGTGCGAGTGTGAGGTTGGGGTAGTCGAGTTCGGTGACGATCTCGGGCTCTTCGGCAGGTCCGTCCGTCGTAGCTGCCGCGGATTCGGACTCGGCGCCGGGTGCGGGCTCCTCGATGGGGGCAGTCGGCTCGAGCGAGTAGAGCGCGAAGCGCCCGGCGTTGGTCGGGGTGTCAGCGGTGGTCGCGCCGGTGGTCGACGCCGAGTCCGCGGGAGCGTCGGCGTCCTCGTCGAAGACCGCCCACTCGGGCTGTTCGTCCTCGGAAGACCAGTTGATCAGTGCAAATGCCTGATCGCCCTTGATCGCCAACGAGGTGATCGACTGCTGCACGCGCATGCTTGTCTGCAGCATCTGGCTCACGGCGGTCATCGGCAGGGCGACAGCGGTGGTGGGCAACTTCTTTGCCTCTTCCATCGCGGTGACGGCGAGTCCCGCGGCAACGCGCGCCACGAACGGTGGTCGGATCATTCCCACAGCTTGCCGCAAAGCTCCGACAATCGGTAGCCGACTTGCCTGTGACGGCCGTACTCGTTTACTTCGGAACCTTCGATCGGAGCCCGAAACCGAGGTGTTCACGTTTGCCGGAGTGTCTCACGTTCGAGGTGCCAGTAGGCTGGTCACATGTCTTCGGCTGTTCCTCTCAATCTCGGTATCGCGCACTCGGCTGATTCGCCGTCCACCCGCAAGGGCAGCGCCAAGCGCGTGCTCCTCGCCGAGCCTCGCGGCTACTGCGCCGGCGTCGACCGCGCGGTCGAGACCGTCGAGAAGGCGCTCGAGAAGCACGGCGCACCCATCTACGTGCGTAAGGAGATCGTCCACAATCGCCACGTCGTCGAGACGCTCGAAGATCAAGGCGTGATCTTCGTCGACGAAACCGACGAGGTTCCGGAAGGATCACTCCTCGTGTTCTCAGCGCACGGTGTGTCTCCGGCCGTCCACGACTCGGCTGCCGAGCGGAACCTGCGCACGATCGACGCTACGTGCCCCCTGGTCACGAAGGTGCACCAGGAAGCAAAGCGATTCGCTCGCGACGATTACGACATTCTCCTCATCGGCCACGAAGGCCACGAGGAGGTCGAGGGCACCGCAGGTGAGGCTCCCGATCACGTCACGATCGTCGACGGCCCGGATTCGGTCGACGCGGTCACGGTTCGTGACGAGTCGAAGGTCATCTGGCTTTCCCAGACCACACTGAGCGTCGACGAGACGATGCAGACCGTCGCGCGCCTGCGTGAGCGTTTCCCCAATCTGCAGGACCCGCCGTCCGACGACATCTGCTACGCCACGCAGAACCGTCAGGTCGCGGTCAAGGCGATGGCTCCCGAGTGCGATCTCGTGATCGTGGTGGGTTCACGGAACTCGTCCAACTCGGTTCGCCTCGTCGAGGTCGCACTCGGGGCGGGCGCTGCCGCTTCGTACCTGGTCGACTACGCCCGTGAGGTCGATCTCGCGTGGCTCGAGGGTGTCCAGACCGTTGGCATCACATCGGGCGCATCAGTGCCCGAGGTGCTCGTGCGCGGCGTGATCGAACTTCTTGCCGAGCACGGATACAACGACGTTCAGCCCGTCACCACAGCCAACGAGACCTTGGTGTTCGCTCTTCCCCGTGAATTGCGAGCAGCGCGCACGTCCTAGAACAAGAAAATGCGGGGCACCTTCCATCTGGAAGGTGCCCCGCATTTTTTGCTACTGGGCTCGTCTGTCAGGGCTCTTCGCGATCGCGGTACCGAACTCGCGGCGGCGGATACGCGGGAAGATCGACTCCGGGTGGGCGGCGGCGAGGGGGCAGCGGCGGCGATACGTCGTCACCCGAAGCGAAGAAGGGCTCCATCCGCTCCTCACGCCTGGGCGACGGACTGGGCTCGGGCGCCCGGCGGCGACCGTACGACGGGTAGTCGTCGTCTGCTGTCGGTCTGCTGTCCGGCTGAGGGCGACGCGTAGGCGGTTGGTGCGTGCGATCGACTCTGGGTGGCAGTGGGCTTCTCCGGGGCGGCAGCGGGCGATCGTCTTCGATCGGTTCGCGCCGGGGAGCGCTTCGGTAAGCGGGCTGTTCGTCCACCTCGGGGGCGCGGCGACGCGGGGGCCCGGGGACGGGCGCGTCCGAGACTCTGCGGCGACGCCCGGTCTCGGGTGCGGATTGTTCTCGCGTGGCAGCCGCAGAGGAGTCTCGAGTGGCGGTCGCCGAGCGGCGGGAGCGGGTCGAGCGCGCAGGCCCGGTGGGACGCTGATTGAGCAGGAAGTACCGGAAACCGCCGATTATCAGCACGACGACGGTTGCGGCCAACATGATCGGAAAGCGGTTGACCAACGGGTACGCGATGTTGATCGCGATGTCGCGCAGTGCGGTGCTGTTGTCCTTGCCGATGAGCGTGTGCCCGATCGGCACCGCAGCGAAGAGCAGCAACGGAGGTTGGGCCATCGCGGTGAAAAGAGCCTTGTTCGAAGCGGCAACCACAGCGAAGAGACAGCCCAGGAAGTAGAACGTCGAGAACACCGCGGTGAGCTCGCCGCCGCCTCCGGTTGCATCGATCAGTACGCCGACGGCGGTGACACCGGCAGCAAGCAGGATCACTCCCCACCAGGGCAGGCCGGGGACGGTCACGATGAGCGATCGCTTGTCCAGCGGTACCCCGGAGCGAGCACGTTGGGTTGCAGACACATAACGACATTAGCGGTTCTTGCGTTGTCGGCCGTGTTTGTGCGGGTCGTGGCTGGCGCATTTATCGGCGCGATGGCGCGATGGTTTCGGGTTCTTCGCCAAACGAACCGGACGGATTGTGTGCAGGGTCACCGGACGTTCGTGGGTTGGGGCACACCGTCGAAGCCGTCAGCGTGGGAGATCGGCAGTGTCGGTGGGCTGCTCTACCGTCGGATTCATGAAGATTCTGCACACCTCCGATTGGCACATAGGTCGCACGTTTCACGGCGTCGATCTGTTGGCCGATCAGGCTAGTGTGCTCGGTTCCATCGCGGATTCCGTCCGCGAACACGGTGTTGACGTCGTGGTCGTGCCCGGTGACATCTACGACCGCTCAATTCCCAGTTCCGACGCGGTCACGGTGTGCAATCGAGGCTTCGAGGCAATCCGGGCGGCCGGAGCGGTCATCGTCGCCACGTCCGGCAACCACGATTCCGCGGTGCGGCTCGGTGCCGGGGCGTCCTTTGCAGCTGCCGGCGGATTGCACTTGATCACCCGAGTCGGCCAGATCGGTACTCCGGTGATGCTCAGTGATCAGTTCGGACCTGTCGCGTTTTACGGGATTCCGTATCTCGAGCCGGAGATCACGCGCGTCGAGTTGGACGTGCCCCGGGCTCGTACTCATTCCGACATCCTCGGTGCGGCGATGTCGCGTGTTCGGCGAGACCTCGCCGAACGAACAGCTACCGATCCGTCGACTCGGTCGGTACTGCTCGCGCATGCCTTTGTCGTGGGCGGTGAGGCGTCTGAATCGGAACGCTCCATTTCGGTCGGCGGAGTGGAGACTGTCGCAGTGGGCGAGTTTGCCGGTGTCGACTACGTTGCGCTGGGGCATCTGCATTCGCCCCAGATGCTCTCGGAGAGCGTTCGCTACTCAGGTTCACCGTTGCCGTATTCGTTCGGTGAGCGCAGCCACCGCAAGGCTGCGCTTTTGATCGAACTCGACGCAGCCGGTCTGTCGTCGGTGCAGCGCCTCGATCTTCCGGTGATTCGAGGGCTGAGCCAGGTGACGGGAACTCTCGAAGAACTTCTCACCGAGTCGAAGTACGCCGATTCCGAGCAGTGCTACGTCTCCGCTTTGCTCACTGATCCGGTTCGTCCCGTCGATGCCATGAGGCAGCTCCAGGCACGTTTCCCCTTTGCCGTTCATCTCGAATGGCAAAGGCCGGAAGGACAATCGGATCTCAAGTATCGCGACGCGGTACGGGGTCGAACCGACATGGAGATCGCCCGTGGCTTTGTCTCGGCCGTGCGTAGTGACCCATCCGAGCGAGAGGTGACGTTGATGGCCGAAGCGCTCAGCGCTGCCGCGCGCGCCGAGGAGTCCACGGTAGAACTGAGTGAAACCGCGTGAGGCTTCACAAACTCGAAGTCAGCTCTTTCGGGCCCTTTGCCGACACCGTCGAGGTCGACTTCGACCGATTGGGTGCTGACGGGCTGTTCCTTCTGCACGGCGACACCGGTGCAGGCAAGACCACGATCCTCGACGCGGTTTCCTTTGCCCTGTACGGGCGGGTTCCGGGTGCACGCAACGAGGGCAAGCGATTGCTGTCCGATCATGCGCCTGCCGGTTCGGTGCCGCGCGTGGAACTCGAAGCGACCATCAGTGGTCGCAGAATCAAACTTGTTCGTAGTCCAGAGTATTCGCGCCCGAAGAAGCGTGGCACCGGTTCGATCACGGAGAACGCAAAGGCCACACTGACGTGGTTGGACGGCCGCGGCGAAAACCTTTCGCGCATCCCTGACATCGGTGACGAGATCAACCGCCTCATGGGCATGAGCGCTGATCAGTTCTTCCAGGTGGTGCTCTTGCCGCAGGGTGAGTTCGCCAAATTCTTGCGTGCCGAGAGCGACGAGCGAGGCAAACTGCTCGAGCGTCTGTTCGACACCAAGCGGTTTGTCTCCGTCGAGGCATGGTTCGACGCCAAGCGAAAGGCAAGTGCGACCGCGCTCGCGGCCAGGGAGCAATCCGTGCGGCTGCTGCTCGCGAAGGTCGAGACAGCTGCGGGACTCGAGGTAGGCGCCGAGGCACACCCACTGGAATGGTCGCGCAAACTCCTCGCCGAGGCTCAGGACACCCGCGATGCAAGTCTCGCGGAGCTGGTGACCGCGAAAGATGCAGCAGCCGAGGCTAATCGGGTTCTGTCGGCGGCGCAGCGAACCGCAGATCTGGTAGCTCGCCGTAATCGTGCGACCGCTGAGCTCGCAGCATTCAATACGGGCGCCGCCCAAAGAGCTGTGATCGGCGCTGAACTCGAGACCGCCAAGCGCGCACTGCCGGTGGCCGCTGTCGCCGGCGATGTGGACGCTGCCGGCTTGCACCTCGCTGCCGCACTCGAATCGATGACCACAGCGATGTCGACCTACTCCGCACTCGACGGTCCGGAGATTTTCGTGCCGGAGGTGTGGCCACCCACCGACGATGAGCGTCAACGCGTCGTAGCTCGGATCCGGACCTGGCGTGACGAGATCGTTCGCCTGGACGCAATGGCGGAGGACGCTCGACGAGCCGATGCGGCAGAAGCCGAGATCGAGAAACTCGGAGTTCGGCGAGACTCCCTGTCCGAGCGCATCGATGCCATCGCGGTTGAACGCACACAACTGCCAGAACTGGTGCGCTCGGCCGGCCAACGACTGGAGGATGCGCAACGCGCTCACGCGGCTCTGCCTGGCCTCGAGGCTGCACTCGTAAAAGCGTCGGATGCCGCGACAGCGGCCCATGAAATCGTTTCTCTGCGTGCACAAGCCGAGAAGATTCGTGTGCAGGTGTTGGATGCGCGCGACGCCCATCAGAGTGCTCGCGGGCGCTGGCTCGACCTCGTGCAAAAGCGTATCGAGGGCATGGCGGCGGAGTTGGCGAGTTCACTCGCGCCTGGTGACCCATGCCAGGTGTGTGGTTCGCGTGAACACCCTGCGCTGGCTCAGTCGGATGTCGTCACGGTCACCGAGCCCGATCTGGAAGCCGCGTCAGCGGCCGAGCGTGCGGCCGAGAAAGCCCTCAGCAAGGTGGCCGATCGCCAGGTAACCGTCGAACGTGACATCGACCGGGTGATCGCGCGCGGCGGAGACGGCGATTCCGAAGAACTCGACAGGCTCCGCGCCGAGGCACGGAACGCCGTCGACGAGGCGACACACTCTGCCGGTCAGGTTGGAGTGCTGGCACAAAAACTTGCGCAACTCAATGGGCGTGACACCGAACTACAACAGGAATCTGCTTCTCTGACAGCCGAATTGGCGGCACTTGCCGAGCGTAGGACGACTCTGTCAGCGACGGTCGAGCAGATTCGAGCGGCGATCGTTGCTGCGGTGGGAGAAGATTCGACCATCGCTGCTCGGCGCTCGCGGTTCGAAGGCCTTGCATCCGCTGCCACGGCGGCGTCCGAAATGCGCGACGACGCCGTTCGTGCGCAGGCCCGATCGGCGGAACTGTCGGCCAAACTGTCCGCTGCTGCGGCCGCTGCCGGATTCGATTCGGTCGAGGCTGCGATCGGAGGGGTGAGATCGCCTGCCCGAATCGCGGCGATCGAAACGGAACTCGCCAAGGCGCGTGACCTCGAGGTTGCCGCCCGGACTGTCCTCGACGACCCCGAGGTTGTTGCGGTGGGTGAAGTCGAGACCGTCGACGTGGACGGCCCTCGCGGCCTCGCGCTTCAGTGCGCCGAGGTAGTGAACTCCGCTGTTGCGGCCGCTTCCCTGGCCGAGAACCGTGTGTCGGATCTCGAACGGTTCAGCGCACAACTCGAGAAGGCCTACGAGGCGGTTGCACCTGAGCGTGAACTGCACGACGAACTCGCTGCCCTCGCAGACGTGATCGCCGGCAAAGGTCAGAACAGTCGCAAGATGTCGCTGCGAGCGTATGTGCTCGCTTCGCGGTTGGAAGAGATCGCCGTGTCGGCATCGGTTCGTCTGCAGCGGATGTCCGGGGGACGGTACGAGTTCGTGCACAGTGACGAGGCAGGATCTCGGGGTCGCCGCGGCGGTCTGGGACTCGACATCCGGGACGACTTCACTGGCGTCGTTCGCTCGGCGAAGACGCTCTCGGGCGGTGAATCGTTCTTGGCGTCATTGTCTTTGGCGCTCGGACTCGCCGATGTGGTTGCGGCGGAGTCCGGCGGAATCGTTCTCGACACGATGTTCATCGACGAAGGATTCGGCACCCTCGACGCCGACACCCTCGACTCGGTGATGGCTGTGTTGGACGAGCTTCGCGACGGAGGACGAGTGGTGGGCATCGTCAGTCACGTGGACGAGATGAGGCAGCGAATCCCGAGTCGCCTGCACGTCATTCGCGGACGTGCAGGCTCCTCGGTGAAGGTGATCGCGGGCTGATCAGGCCTTTTTGTTCTCTACCTCTGACTCGGCGTCGTCGTCCTGATCTTCGAGGATGTCCGAGGCATCGCCGGCGGGCATCGGCTCGTTGTCGCTTGCGCGTTCGTCGATCTGCTCTCCGATGTAGCGGATGACAACTGCTGCCACCGCGGCGACGGGCACTGCGAGGAAGGCGCCGACGATGCCGTACAGCGAGCTACCGGCGGCCACGGCAAGCAGCACGATGACGGCGTGGAGTTTCATCGACTTGCTCTGCAGCACAGGCTGAAGGACGTTTCCTTCGATCTGCTGAACGGCCAGGATGATGATCAGCACGATGATGGCGGTGGTGAGGCCGTTTGCCACCAGCGCAACCAACACGGCCAGGGCGCCGGCGACAAACGCACCGACGATCGGGATGAATCCACCGATGAACGTCAGAATTGCCAGCACCGGTGCCAGCGGGACCCCGAGTATCAGCAGTCCGGCGCCGATGAAGACCGCGTCGATCAGGCTCACCAGTGCTTGAGTCCTGATGAATCCGCCGAGCGTGTCCCACATGCGGGTGAGGACCTCTTCGAGATGCCGACCGGCGCGGCCGCCGCCGACAGCGTGCAGCCAGGGGATGAACCTCGGTCCGTCCTTGATGAAGAAGAAGGCGAGAATCAGGACCAAACCGAGCGTGACTAACAACGAGCTCGCCGTGCTCACACCGCTGAAAACGCCTGAAGCGATGGCGGTTCCACTTTCCTGCACCTTCGTGATGACGGCATGGACTGCGTTGTCGATCTGGTCGTCCTTCAGATTCAGTGGCGGACCCTGGAGCCAGTCCTGAACCTGATTGATGCCCTCGGTGGTCTTGTTCGCGAGCTCGGGGGCCTGGCTGACCACTGACGGAACGATGCCTGCGATCACACCGGCCAAGATTCCGATCGAGAGGACCAGGGTGATGCCGGCTGCCGCGGCCGGTGGCATACCGCGCTTGATCATTCCGCGGGTCGGCGGCCACATGACTGTCGCAACGACGATAGCCAGAGCCACCGGCAGGATGATGACCCAGAGCTTTTCGATCAGCCAACCGAAAATCCAGGCGCCCAGCGAAATCGACGCCAACACCAACGACCACTTTGCGAGCCACATACCCCCTTGCCCGATGATCTCGCCGCGGTCGCGCTTTCGCACCCCTGCGGACGTCCCCTTGTCTTGCTCGCTCACTGATCGTCCTTTCCGTCGGCGCAGGGATCTCCTCGCCGATGTGAGAATCCGGTGATCTAGCTGAGCTGATCGTAACGACTGCATGCGATAACTCGTGTGTTGCGCTTCAATACTGTGTTTTGAAGCATGCCAGGCGGACTAACATTTCCGTCATGAGAATCGCAGCAGCAGTCGGGGCAGCAGCAATCGTCGTTCTCGGGCTCACCGCGTGTAGCACCGAGGATCAGGACAACGCGCAGAACAAGATCAGCGAGGCAGTCACGAGCGGGCAACAGGCGCTCGAGACGGCGAAGCAGTCAGCGGGCAACGCCATCGACCAGGGCAAGACGGCGTTGTTCGTCGCCACCTTCCGTGGGGCTTACGCACCATTGGCGGAGAACCGCGACGACGCAGACATCGAGGAGATCTTGACGACCACGTGCACCGAGGTCGCCAACGGCACGGACGAGGCGGAGGTCAAGTCCAAGATCACCGACCTGGCCGAGAACAACGGCAACAAACCCACCGACGAGCAGGCCGGCCACATTTACGAACTCGCGAAGGCCACCTGCCCCTGACCGGATTCAGCAGCAGCGGGCGCCCGGGTTGGCGTCGGCTGCTGCATGCCGGCGGCGCCAGAACTCTCGTTCGCTGATCACCGGTGAGTCGGCGTGGTGGCGTCGGGTGTGCTCGACGTAGCGCTGATAGTCGAGATCACCCATCACCGAGCGAACCCACCACAGCGTTCCGCGGAACGCTGTGGTGAGTTTTGCCGTCATGGTCATGGTCAGTGCCCACCTCCGTGCGCGGCGCCGGGTGCCCGGACTTTCCCGGCTTTGATGAGCTCGTCCCATTCCTTCTGGATTTCCTTCTCCGCGGGCGTCGGAATGAAGCTTGCGGGACCGAAGATCTTCGACGGTTCCTCCGGGGACTCGGTGGTCGGCAGCCCGCCCGCTCGGATTGCCTTGGCACATACGATGATCCCGGCGATGACCACGACAATCACCAGTGACGCGAAGATGATCGAGAGCGTGCCCTGAATGAAGGTGTTGCGAATGACGGCATCGATGGCCTCCGGAGTCTTCGCAGAACCGTGCGCCGTCTCACCTGCGGCCTTCGCATCCTTGAACACGTTGTGCTGAGCCCAGTAACCGATGGCGGGGTTGTCGGAGAAGATCTTCTGGTACGACGCGGTCATGGTCACGACCAGGTCCCACACCAATGGCACGCCGGGGATCCAGGCCCATTTGAACAGGCCCTTCTTCATGACGATCGTCATGACCACCGTCAGTGCGATCGCGGCCAGAAGTTGGTTGGCGATGCCGAAGAGCGGGAAGAGCGTGTTGATTCCGCCGAGTGGATCGGTGACACCCATGAGCAGGATCGCGCCCCACGCAGCGACCACGATCAGCGAGCACAGCCACGCGCCGATGCGCCACGACGGGTCCTTGAACTTCTTTGCCGGACCGCCGAAGTTGCCGAGCGAGTCCGAGAGCATGAATCGAGCGACGCGAGTGCCGGCATCGATCGTGGTGAGGATGAAGAGAGCCTCGAACATGATCGCGAAGTGGTACCAGAACGATTTCAGCGAGTCACCGCCGAAGACGTCGCTGAGCACTTCGGACATGCCGAACGCGAGGGTCGGGGCGCCGCCGGTTCTCGAGATGATCGATTCTTCCCCGACGGCCTCGGCTGCCTGAGTCAGCACGTCCGGTGTGATGGGGGCGGTACCGAGGGGCAGATTGTTGACGTATTCGGCTGCGGTTTCCGGTGTTCCACCGGTCAGCGCCGCGGGAGCGTTGAGTGCGAAGTACAGGTGCTGATCGAGGATGCAGGCGGTGACCAGAGCCATGATCGCGACAAACGATTCGGTCAGCATGCCGCCGTACCCGATCATCTTGGTCTGGCTTTCCTTCTCGAGCAGCTTCGGCGTCGTGCCGGACGCGATCAGCGCGTGGAAGCCCGAGAGTGCGCCACAAGCAATGGTGATGAACAGAAACGGGAACAGTGAACCGGCAAAGGCCGGGCCTTCGCCGTTGGAGGCGAACGGCGTCACTGCAGGCATGTTCAGCGCGGGTCGTGCGACCAGAATTCCGATGGCCAGCAGCGCGATGGTGCCGACCTTCATGAACGTCGACAAGTAGTCGCGCGGTGCCAGGAGCAGCCAGACGGGCAGCACCGAAGCGGCGAATCCGTACGCGATCATCAGCCACGCAATGGTGACCTTCGAGAGTGTGAACCAGTCTGCGCCCCAACCGGTATCGGCTACCCAACCACCGGAGACGATGGCCAGGAGAAGCAGGACGACGCCGATCAGGGAGACTTCGGAAACCTTGCCCGGCCGCAGATACCGCAGGTACACGCCCATGAACAGGGCGATGGGGATGGTCATCGCGATCGAGAACACACCCCACGGGGACTCGGCGAGCGCATTGACGACCACAAGTCCGAGCACCGCGATGAGGATGATCATGATGACGAACACGCCGATCAATGCGGCGACGCCGCCGACGAGGCCGAGTTCTTCGCGGGCCATCTGACCGAGGCTGCGCCCGCGGCGCTTCGACGAGATCCACAGGACCATGAAGTCCTGCACCGCCCCGGCGAACACCACGCCGACGATGATCCAGATCGTTCCCGGAAGATATCCCATCTGCGCCGCCAGGACGGGTCCGACCAGGGGACCGGCACCGGCGATTGCCGCGAAGTGGTGACCGAACAGCACCCGACGGTCGGTCGGCATGTAGTCGGCGCCGTTCTCCATGATCTCGGCGGGAGTTGCGACGTCGTCGCGGGGCTTGACGATCTTGCGTTCGATCAACCGCGCATAGAAGCGGTAGGCGATCAGATAGGTACAGATTGCGGCCAACACGAACCACACGGCGCTGATGTGTTCACCGCGGACGATCGCAATCATGTACCAGGAGCCCGCGCCGACCAGTCCGAGAACGAGGAAGACGACGCGCGCAGTGGTGGAAATGGGTGTTTTGTCGATGACGCCGACAGGTGGCAGGTCAGGATCGGTTTTCAGGTACTCGACATTTGGTTCCGGCGCAGTCGTCAAGCTCATCGTCGAACTCCGTCCACTAGTGCAGTGTGGCCGCCGTCACAGCGGGCCATCTGTCACTGTAGGACCAGACGGGTGAATCCGCGCGATCTGTGGCGCGGGAGTCGACCGGCGTCAGAATCGGTGAGCGTCGGCGTCGATCCAATCGGTGAGCCAGCTCTGCGGCGGGGAGTCGAGCAGTTCGCCCGGCATCAGCCAGTCGAACAGGTCGGCATAGGTACGCGTGGTGAGACCGTCGACGCGGCGGTTGAGCATTCCCGGTTGCAGTTGGTCGAACGAATCGATGCCCATCGACGCGATCATCTGTTGTGCGCTGGCGACAGTTGCCTTCTGGAAGCGGTAGACGCGCTCGCTCTTGTCGGGGATGTCGAGTGCGCGGGTGCGCGCCGGATCCTGAGTGGCAACGCCGACCGGGCAGCGGTTTGTGTGGCACATCTGGGCCTGAATACAGCCCACTGCGAACATCATTGCGCGGGCAGCCATCGTGAAGTCTGCGCCTTGGATGATGCGTTTGACGATGTCGGAACCGCTCGCCACCTTTCCGGAAGCGCCGACTTTCACGAGAGCGCGCAGACCGGTTCCCACCAAGGCGTTGTGCACGAGCATCAGGCCTTCGGTCAACGGCATTCCCATGTGGTCCTCGAATTCCACCGGACCAGCGCCGGTGCCGCCTTCGGAACCGTCCACGATGATGAAGTCGGGCGTGATGCCGCGTTCGATCATCGCCTTGCAGATTCCGAGGAATTCACGACGCGAGCCGACGCACAGTTTCATCCCGACCGGCTTGCCGCCCGACAGTTTGCGCAGGGTCGCGATGAAATCGACCAGTTCGACCGGGGTGCTGAACGCGGTGTGCGCGGGTGGCGAAATCACGGTCTGGCCGACGGGTACCCCGCGGGTTTCAGCGATCTCGGGGGAGACCTTGACTCCGGGAAGCACGCCACCCAACCCGGGTTTCGCACCTTGCGAGAGCTTGATCGAAATGGCCTTCACCTGATCGAGGCCGGCACGCTCGGCAAAACGGTCAGGATCGAATCGGCCGTCCTCGGTTCGGCATCCGAAATATCCCGAGGCAATTTCCCAGATCAGATCGCCGCCGTGTTTGCGGTGATACGGACTGATCGCGCCTTCGCCGGTGTCGTGGGCGAAGCCGCCTTTGGCGGCGCCGGCGTTGAGGGCCTCGATTGCGTTGGCGGACAACGACCCGAAGCTCATCGCGGAGACGTTCAAGAGAGCGATGTCGTACGGCTTCGTGCAATCGCGTCCGCCGAGGCGAACTCGCGGAACGGTGTCGGGGGCGGTCCGTGCGCGAATCGAATGCGTCATGAACTCGTAGCCGATCGCATTGACGTCGCGCTCGGTCCCGAAGGGCTCTTCCGCCAGTGTTCCCTTTGCCCGCTCGTAAACCAGATCCCGCGTTTCGCGATCGAATGGCATTCCATCGGTGGATGATTCGACGAAGTACTGCTGGATCTCCGGTCGAATCTTCTCGAGGAGGAATCGCGCGTGCCCCAGGACCGGATAGTTGCGGAGGATGCTGTGGGACTTCTGAGTGAGGTCGTAGGTGCCCATCGCCGCCAGCGCGAGAGTGACGACAGCGATCACCCACCATCCGGGCGAGGCGACAATTGCGAGCGCGGCGGTGCCGAGACCCACCATCCATATCAAGAGCACGATCAGCATCCGAGTCACCTCGAGAGCGTAGGCGCCCACTGTGACACGGCAGCGGTAAGTCTCCACTAGGTTCTGCGATAGAGAACCGAATCCGACTCTTTGGGGGAATGATGACCGAACCGCAATATCCGACCGACCCGCAGGATCCGAAAGAGCAGCAGTATCCGAAGGAACAGCAGTATCCGGCGGGCCAGCAGTATTCAGCCGGTCAGCAATATTCAGCCGGCCAGGAGTATCCGACGGGCCAGCAGTACCCGACCGACCCGCAGTACTCAGCCGGACAGCAGTATCCGACCGGTCAGCAGTACAGCGCGACCCAGCAGTACAGCGCCGCACCCACGTACGCGGCGCCTCAGTACGGTCCGCCGAAGTCCAACGCGGGATGGGCCGTCGCGTCGATCATCTTCTTCTGGCCTATCGCGTTCGCCGCGTTCAACCATCTCCACGACATCTACCCGAAGTGGGCGATGGGCGATCACCAGGGCGCGCAGTACGCGTCCGAGCGCGTGAAGAAGCTCGGGCAGATCTCGCTCCTCATAGCCGTCATCTGCTGGGTGCTGTTCATCGCGTTCTACGTCATCTTCCTGGTTGCGATCGTGTCGTCCGTCGATTCGTATACCTACAACTGATCACCTGCCGCGACGTGACGGTGGGGCGAGTACCCGTCACGTCGCTGCGAGGCCGTAGAATCCACAGACCGTGAGCCTTACCCTCGGAATCGTCGGACTGCCCAACGTCGGCAAGTCCACCCTTTTCAATGCACTGACCAACAACGACGTGTTGGCAGCGAACTACCCGTTCGCGACCATCGAACCCAACGTCGGCCTGGTCGAGCTGCCCGATCCGCGGCTGCAGAAGCTCGCCGAGATCTTCGGCTCCGAGCGCATCCTCCCCGCGACCGTGTCGTTCGTCGACATCGCGGGAATCGTGAAGGGCGCGTCCGAGGGCGCAGGCCTTGGCAACAAGTTCCTGGCCAACATCCGTGAAGCGGACGCCATCTGCCAGGTAGTTCGCGTCTTCGCCGACGACGACGTCATCCACGTCGACGGCAAGGTCGACCCGGCCTCCGATATCGAGGTCATCGAGACCGAGCTCGTGATCGCGGACATGCAGACCTTGGAGAAGGCTCTCCCGCGTCTGGACAAGGAAGCTCGCAAGAACAAGGAGCTCAAGCCGGCCCACGACGAGGCACTCAAGGCCCAGGCCTTCCTCAACGAGGGCACGACGCTGTTCAGCGTCAAGGACAAGCTCGACTTCTCGCTGCTGCGTGAACTGAGCCTGCTCACCACCAAGCCCTTCCTGTACGTCTTCAACGCCGACGAGTCTGTGCTCACCGACGCAGCGAAGGTTGCGGAATTGCGCGCATCCGTCGCACCGGCCGACGCTGTGTTCCTCGACGCGAAGGTCGAGCAGGAACTCCTCGAGCTCGACGAGGAAGACCGCCAGGAAATGCTCGACTCGATCGGTCAGACCGAGCCGGGCCTGCACGCTCTCGCGCGCACCGGCTTCCACACCCTCGGACTGCAGACCTACCTGACGGCTGGTCCGAAGGAAGCTCGCGCCTGGACGATCCACAAGGGTGACACCGCGCCCCAGGCTGCCGGCGTCATTCACACCGACTTCGAGCGTGGCTTCATCAAGGCTGAAATCGTGTCCTTCGACGACCTCGTCGAGGCGGGTTCCATGGCCGCAGCCAAGGCTGCCGGCAAGGTCCGCATGGAGGGCAAGGAATACGTCATGGCCGACGGCGATGTGGTGGAGTTCCGCTTCAACGTCTAAATCCGCGGTACTGCTGCAGGGCAATTGTGCAGCCGCAGGGAGAACTGTCCTCGCGGCTGCACAATTGCCCTCCGGCGTCTCACCCGAGCTTTCAGGCGAAGGCGATCTAGTGCTTCATTGGTCTGAGGTGCTGCTTTGGTGGCGTGGCCCCTGTGGCAGCGATACGAGGCCGCTCTGTTCCTCACACACGGAGCAGGTTTCTGTTCCTAAACTTTCTCTTCGCGAGCGTCAACGAAGCGGCGCCCGTGAGAATGTCGACTACTTCCGAGGCATCGACTCCTCCGCGCGTGAGTTCGCAGCTCTCACAGTCGAATTCGTGGGGAGCGAAAGAGGCGAAAGCTCCGCGTAGTCAGTCCTTTCGCGCCATCTACACAGGCTCGGGCTGACGGGGTCTGTCAGCCAGCGTACTTCTGAGCTCCGAGCGGGCGCTTGGGCTCTTCGCACTCGCAGGCTCCGAGTCGCGAAAGCGCTGCCGGGAGCATTCACTTCCATCGCGCAGCGCCCGCAGCGGACGTGGCTAGAATCGTTGACGCGCTGGGGACTGACTTTCGCGGGGTATCTAGTTCGTTCCAGGGGTCCAGATAGTTGGAACGCAGGGCACAAGGTCTGGGAGATCATGCGGTTCGGCTTTGCTGCTAGCTCCCACCTCGTTGCCTGCTGCGACATTGCGAAGCCATGCGAATGTACGCAGAGCCAGGACGTGAGAGCAGTGATTCTTAGCCATCGTCATCCTCGGGCGCTGCGAGACAGAAGTCGTCGTTTATCTTGATGACCAGTGCCACGGTCAGTCGTAGCGCGGTGATGTAAGTCCTGAAGTGGGCATCGTCGCCATCCATACCGGCTTGTGCCCCGTGAAGGTACTTGTTTCGCAGCTGAGGTCCGTTGCTGAAGTCCACCCCGTTGAGGAAGTAGTTGAAGTACTTCCCTTCCGCATCTGTCAGCAACGAGGAGGAGCGCGTTGTCCAGCCCTTCGTCACCATGTCGTCTGCCGTCGCCCGCCCGGCATCTGAGAGGTGATAGTAGCTAGCTGCTTGAGTGGCGAACAGTGCTTTGAGGATGAGGTACTGCTCCGAGTTCGCGAGCTGAACTCGCGCTCCAGTATCTTCAAGAACTCCCAGTTTGATCAGGTGGTCGACGGTTGGCTTCTGGTAGTCCTCGAAGTCGTCGTACGCAATCTGGTTCTCCAGAAGAAGCGTTGCTGCGTTGTCCGCGTTCAGGGACTCATTGATGTAGTGGAGCCTCGATTGGTCGGAGAACAGGTGGTGGAGGATGCCAGCAATTTCCTCACTTTCGGATGAGCAGACGTACTTACCGTCGAGGAGGCTTGGTATCTCCTTGTATTTGACCTGCTCAGATCCCATGGCGAGCAGATCGCGGTCGAGTTCGCCGTCTCTGGCGAACAGGGTGAATTGATTTGCGACGCTTTCCATCTCGGCGAAAAGGTGCCTCACCTTCTGGAGGTATGACGACCCCCTGTCTGACGGGGTGAACGAGAAGTTTGAGGCGCCGAATTCCTTAACGAGGTACTCCTCGAAGAACCAAGAGATGACCTGCTCCAGGTCGATGTCCTTCGACTCTAGGAAGCAGTGGTAGAGGCGCGTCTGGAGCAGGGTGCTCATGTCGATGGCTCGAAAGGCTGCGCCGATCTTGTACTCGTTCTTTCCTGTGGCCCCCATGAACCGTTCCATGACGCCTAAATACGCCGGGTAGGACGGAAGGAGCAGCAGCGCTTGAAGGTCAGCGAACTCGAAGAGGTGCAGAAAGTTGTTGAGGATACCGGGGTTGTCGCTGCTTTCTTCCAGCCACCGACCGCTGTATATGTACCGGCAGACCAACTCCTCCGAGGTGTCCAATTCGAACACAACTGGATCATCTTGGGTTTCGGAGATGCCCACCTCACATCCAGTCTTGAAGCCCTGGTTCTCGTTGAAGAAGTTCGCGCTTATCTCGTCGGAGCGTCGCTTCGCACGCAGCTTGAGCTTGGCGTCGATTCCGGACAGAGAACACTCCTTGGCAGTCGCAATCAGCCCAACGTAGTTGGGGTTAGCGTCCTCGCTGTCGACGTAGCCCTCCAGCAGTTCGCGAGCGTCGACTTGAGTGAAGCTCGGTGGAAGATGTATCTCTCCTTTCACATCGTCCTGCAGGTACTTTCGAACCAAATGCTCAGCACCACGAGAGGAAGCACGCAACTCATCCCGTATCTCGGCGTCATAGGCCTGCACAAGCTTCTTGCTCGCGAGCAATTCCCCTAGGTGCACACCTGCCGCGGAGAGCGCGGGAAGGACCGTCGCGCTGTCGCAACGTTCGAAGGCCTTGTTCCGGCCGAGCAAGTGCAGAAGATCCCCGTGATAGTCGTGGCCGACACCAGCCACTGTGGCTGCGAAGTTCGTGTTGTCGACCGACGAAAAGTACCGCGCCACCGCACTGTGGATCTGAGGAATCAGTGCCTTAGCTTGGTTGCGCTGTTCCTCGGAGTAGGCGTTCGGCAAGAAACCATGTTCGAGATACTGCTGAACGTTGTGGAGCTCAAGCATGTCCTCAGTGCTCGTGGGGACACTCTTAGGGTCGAACCCCTCAGCAAGCTCTGCGACGCGCGGGACGTGCCAAGCTGCTGCCATGTCATGTACGCCATAGAACCGAACCCGACGCGCGGTTGCGTCCACTTCGCTCACCTGCTGACCTCACTTCACCTCGCGCAGCCCGAACAACGTCATTATGACGGGTTGGTGCGACAGAACAGGGCCTGCGAAGGCTGGCCCGACCAGACCGCTCGGGTTGCGTGCACTTCCCGCAACAACGGTGCACTTCCCGCAACAACAAAGATTTCTCCGTGTGCGCCGACGTCGAACTGATCACCCCTGGAGTGCCTCATGAGCCGCGTCCACGTGATTCGTCGCCGGCAGATGCCTATGTGTGCCGGAACGTACTGGCGTTCCGATTCAATATTTAAGGACACTGGTCAGCGGCCTATTCATCGTCCGTCCGCAGCAGTACCCGCAGAGTCCGGAACAAGTCATCCGCGGTTCCGCGGTTCCGCGGGTTCTGCGGCTCTGCGGGGTTTGCCGTCGGCGTCGGGAGAGGCTGAGGTGCACGTTCACACCAGGAACAACCACGCCGTTTGATTAATCGGGGCGATGATCGCCCCCGCATGCTCCGAGAGAATCTCGAGCAGTCCGGCCGTCGCGGGATCTCCCAGCGTCTTTCACGAGGACGGTGTGGTCGCCGCCGGTCCACCACCGTGACTTCGCCTGGTGCCAGGCCAGTGACGGTCTCCAGGTGCCTGAGGGCACAGGCGGCAGACGGACGCTTTAGCCGTCAGACTCTCGCTGAGCGTCCGACGGGTGACGAACCGCCGCGCTCTCCCCGACAACGGGTCGGTGAATTCGAGTTCCCTCGCGAGCAATTGGAGTGGGAGAGAATGATCGTCCGGCGCGTCGGGAAGTAGGTCGGGGTATCGCCGGTCGCCCAGGATCCCGGCGCCGAGAGCTGCCAAATGCACCCGCAACTGGTGCATCCGTCCGGACCGCGGACGCAGAACCGTATGCAGCACTGTACGTCCGGAGGCGCTCACGCCCATCCCTCGCGCCTCGATCATGGTCTCGGAGTTGGGTTCACGGCTGTCGTCGACGACGACTCGCAACTCGCCGCGTCGAGCTTCGATGTGGTTGCGGTAAACGAGAGGGACGTCGAGCGCTGGTGAATCCTGGCCCCGCCGGGTGGGTCGCGCCGACACCGCCTCGTAGACCTTCGTGACCTGCCGCTTCTCGAACAGTGACTGGTACGCGCCGCGCGTCGCGGGGCGGGCCGAGAACATCACCACCCCTGCGGTGCCGCGGTCGAGTCGATGGATCGGGGTCAGATCTGGGTTGTCGAGACGAACCCGCAGGCGGATGAGCGCCGACTCACGCAGGTATCGCCCGCTCGGAGTGGTCGGGAGAAAATGTGGCTTGTCGATGACGACGAGATCGTCGTCGGTGTGCAGGATCTCCTCGTGGAACGGCACCGGGTCCTCCGCCGGCAACTCACGGTAGTACCAGACGAACCGGTGCGCGCTGAGTTCTGTGCTCCGGCAGATCGAGTGGCCGTCGGTATCTACGAACTCGCCGTCGTCGAACCGCCGATACAGGTTCTCGGCGTCCAGATGGTCGAACTTGGCTACGACGTACTCGGCGATCGTCGCCCACGGCCCAGAGAGCGGGATGCGTAGGCGCGTCGGGCCAACCCCGTTCTTGACGGGCAGCGGTGGGGACATGGACACGCGGGTCATCATCCCATCGACTACTGGTCAGCGGTGATTCGGTGTGGCCTCGACGGGGACGTCCCCGCGGGGACGCGGAAACCGAACTCACAGCGGTGGTCGGTGTAGATCGTCTACTCGAAAATCAGTAGCGCGGACGAGATGCGGGCCCGTATGGTTCGGCAGAGAAAGATCGCAGTCGAAAAGCACTGCGGGCCATACCTTCTGTAGCTCAATTGGTGAGAGCACCCGACTGTGACTCGGGCGACGGCGGATCGTAACCGCCCAGAGGGACCAGCTCAGATACGGTTGAGGTCGGGCCTCTAGGCGCAGAGGCCGGCGGCCCTTTGCCTGCACAGTTGTCGAACGAGCCTGAGCCGGTATTCCCTGAATCGCCGGACAGCATTCCAGTCGCCGGCCATTTCCGCGTCGGCAAGTAGGTATTCGCAGTTGTCCAACTGATCCTTCAAAGACATCATCAGAATTCACCTCCGATCACCCGAGCAAGTACCTGTCCAGGATGCGGCCGACGGGACCCCGGGGACATCGGCCGTAGTACCTGTTCAGGTACCTGCTTCGGTGCGCGGTGGAGGCTACTTCTTGACCGCAGGTGCAGGTAGTGGCATGCCTCGCTCGGCCAGAACGGCTCGGAGACGATCGGGGTAGTCGGTGATGATCCCGTCGACACCGAGGTCGATCAGGGCGTGCATGGTGGCGGGATCATCGACGGTCCACGGGATGACCTTCATGCCACGCGCATGTGCGCTCGCGATCATGTCGGCTGTCGGATAGAGGGTGAAACCGGGATCCCCGACCTTTCCGCCCTGCGGAGTTCCTTGGACGGGGGAGTAGGCGGAGGCACCAAAGGTTGCTACCGCCGCGATGCCGTCGCCACCGAAATCATCGATGTCCAGACCGCCGAGCCACGGTGACGCTCCGTCCTTGCCTACCTGGAGAAAGTCGCCGTTTGTGAGCGCAACGACGGGGACACTCGGCGCGAGTTGACGGGTGAGCATGAGCGAGCCCCAGTCGAAGCTCTGAATGGTGACGCTGTCCAACAATCCGGCTGCCCGGATCGTATCGAGGACTACAGAGACGAACTGCTCACGCGGGGCGGTCTCGTGAGGCGCTCCCGCTTCCACCTTGGTCTCGATGTTGAGCTTGATTCCGGGTGCGTTGTACGACTTCACCAGGGCAAGCACTTCTTCGAGCGTCTGCATTTTCGCTCCCGGAACATTCTGCTGCTCAGGGTATCCGGCAAGGGGGAGAGTGCCGCAGTCCATGGTCTTGATCTGCTGCAGGCTCAGCGTGTTGACGAATTTGCCGACGTACGGGAACTCCGGGTCACCCGCAGTTGCGGGCTCGGTGTCGAGGCATTTCTTGTTCGAGATCTTACGATCGTGCGTGACGACAGCGATCCCGTCCTCGGTGATCTGGGTATCGAGTTCCAGTGTGCTGACGCCCATTTCGAGGGCATTCGCGAACGCGGCCAGGCTGCTTTCCGTGTACAGGCCGAGCCCGCCGCGGTGGGCTTGGACGTCGAACGTCGAAACCGGCTGGGGCGCTGAACTACCGAACGAACCGGACCAGTCGAGACTGCCGGTTGGCGATGCGGCGGCCGGGGCCGCCAGGGCGGTGAGGGGGAGTGCGACGGTCACGGCGGCGCACGACAATATTCTGCTCAGTTGCATGAAAGGAACGTAGAGGCGTCGAATGGCTCGCCGGGGTTCGTTAGGTAAACTAACGGTAAAGGTCAGGCCGCGTGAATGCGCTGCCCGACGCCGCTCGCGTGGACCTTCATCCACGACGCCAGAAGCTCACACCCGGTCAGTCCGCTCTCGTCGAGAGGTTCGATCGCGTAGCTGATGTGTCTACCGCCGCGAGGGTTCTTGAGCTGAAATCGGTTCAGGTTCAACTTCGTCGGCAGGTAACCAAGTACTTCGAGGAACGCGGTGCGAATACGTCGTAGATCGGTACGCCACTGTTTGGGACTGAAACGAGTCTTCTGCGCATTCTGGAAAGCATTGCTACGAAGTAGTTCCCAAACCTTTCCTGCCCACACGCGTGCCTGCGAGAAGGACATCCAGCGCGTCAAGTCTGCGATATCGCGAATGTAGCTGTCGTCGCTGGCATTACAGATCATGTCCTGCGGGTGCCCGATCCACTTGACCGGAATCCACGGCTGGATCTCGGGTCCGTCGCCGGCAACTCCGTGTCCCTCACAACCTACGATCACGCCCGCCGGTTGTTGAGGATCGGAGATCAGTCCGACTCCGATGACGTTGGCGCTGTTCAGCGTCGGAAGTGCCGAGCGGATCACGGTGCATCCCTGTGAGTATCCGATCAGCATGACCGGGCCGTCTGTCTGTGCGATTTCGGCGGTGAGGGCTTTCACACCCATCGCGGTGCTGTGCCGAAAGCTCAGGCCGCCGTCGGCGACCGGACCGTACGATGCGGGATAAGCGACCCAGCGAGAATCGAATCGACTGTCGAGTTCGTCGGTGACGGCACTGAGGAGTCCGCGCACACGGGCGCCGTGGTCGCCGACGTGGGATTCGCCGGTGCCGCCAACTGCAAGAACGGTTACCTCAGCCATGTCAGCGATCATCCACGTCGATTCTGAGAGGTCTGCATCCAAACCCTGAGAAGAGACTGGCAATCCGTTGTACTGCGAAATCGTTATCGAGCGAGCACCATTTACCCATGACGACGCCGAATCGTTCATCCAGACGAAAATTGTCCGTTGTCGGTGCGGGAAGCGTCGGCACCGCAATTGCGTATGCGTGCCTGATACGCGGATCGGCCGACGCGCTCGCCCTCTACGACACCAACAGCGCAAAGGTCCGGGCCGAAGTTCTCGATCTCAACCACGGCACCCAGTTCACACCGCCGTGCACTGTCGACGGAGGCGATGACATCTCGGTCACCGCGGGATCCGACTTGGTCGTCGTCACCGCGGGCGCCAAACAGCATCCCGGTCAGTCGCGGCTCGAACTTGCCGCGGTGAACGTCAAGATCGCGCAGACACTGACCGAACAACTGTTTGCGGTGTCACCGGACGCGGTCCTTCTCTTCGTCACCAACCCGGTCGACGTGGCGACCTACGCAGCGATCCAGGCCGCGGGACCGTCGTACCGCGGCCGAATTTTCGGATCTGGGACCGTGCTGGACACGGCCCGATTGCGATTCCTGCTGGCTACCGAACTCGGAGTCGCGGTGGAGAACGTTCATGCCTTCATCGTGGGCGAGCACGGGGATTCCGAGATTCCACTCTGGTCGAGCGCAACCATCGGCGGAGTGCCGGCAACCTCGTTCGTGGGACCGTCGGCTGGCGTCCTCGGCCCCGACCTACGCGCGAAAGTAGCGAAGTCTGTAGTCGAGAGTGCTTACGAGATCATCGAGGGTAAGGGTGCGACCAACCTCGCCATCGGATTGTCGAGCGCATTCATCGCGGAAGTCGTGTTGCGGGACAAACAACGGGTTCTGCCGGTGTCGACTTTGCAGAGCGGCGTCCACGGACTCGAGCACGTTTGCCTGTCCCTTCCCACGATGGTTGGTCGTGCTGGTGCCGGCCGAGTCCTCGAAGTACCGCTATCGGAAAGAGAGGCTTCGGGGCTCCGATCTTCTGCCCGGACATTGCGAGAGGTGCAGGAATCTCTGGGATTGTGAATATCTGTTCTCCTCGATATCCGACATATAGGATCAACAAATGATCAGCTTCCTGATTCGCGCCGCGATCTTCCTGGGTTCTGCCGCTGTCGGGCTTCTAGTTGCGTCGTTGATTCTTTCGGGCTTCTCGGCGCCCACATCCGGATTCATCGTTGCGGTCGTGATCTTTGCGATTGCGCAGTCGGTCCTGGCGCCGTTCATCGCCACGGTGGCAAAGCGCCATGCACCGGCATTTCTCGGCGGAATCGGATTGGTGTCGACATTTGTCGCGCTGTTGGTGGCGTCGCTCTTCTCCAATCTGTCGATCTCCGGTGTCTCGACGTGGATTCTGGGAACCGTCGTCGTGTGGCTGGTAACCGCCGTTGCGACGTTGGTTCTTCCGTTGTTGTTCGTGCGTAAGAAAGTTCAGGAGAAGAAGGCACAGTGACGCGCCCGAACATCGGTATGGACTACGCAGTCCTGGACTGCCCGGATCCGGCTGCATTGGCCAACTTCTACGTCCAGGTCCTCGAGTGGAAAAGTGTTCGCGACGAGGATGATTGGCACGTGATCGAAGGGCCCGGCGGGGAGCGGCTCGCGTTTCAGCTCGCTCCGGATTTTGTTCCGGTGGACTGGCCGACCTCCGGTGTCGGGATCCATCTGGATCTGTTCGTGGATTCTCTCGACCCCGCCGAGGCTTGGGTGACGAACCTTGGAGCGCAGCGGGTGACCGACATTCCGGAGCATCAGACTTTCCGCGTGTACCGCGACCCGGTCGGTCACTATTTCTGCCTGTGCCTGCGGGACTGAGTGTCGACTCGCTCCGATCTCGTCGACCGTGGATAATTCCGAACACTTGTCACGCCCGAGAATTGGAGATCGACGATGGCTTCGCAGAATTCCAACGAATTCCTGGTAGAACGTACGAAGATCGTCAAGGCAGAAGCACCGGTCGTCTTCGCGTTGATCAACGATTTCCATCAGTGGACTCAGTGGTCGCCGTGGGAAGGTCTCGACCCGGCGATGCAGCGTACGTACGCGGGGCCTGACGCGGGCGTCGGGGCTTCGTACGCCTGGGCGGGAAACAAGAAGGCGGGCTCCGGTTCGATGGTGATCACCGAATCCGTCCCGAATGAACGAGTAGTTTTGGACCTGGCCTTCCTCAAGCCGTTCAAGGCGCAGAACGTCACCACGTTTCTCATCTCGCCGAATTCCGGTGAAGTTCAGGTGACGTGGAAGATGACCGGAAAGAAGAATCTGTTCTTCAAGATCTTCGGTTTCATCTTCAGCATGGACAAGCTTGTCGGAAAGGATTTCGAGAAGGGCCTGTCCCAGCTGAAAGCTGCTGCAGAAAAGAGCTGACAAGCCGGTGGTACCGTCTCCCGGTGTTACGGATGACGCCCACCGATGCCCAAACCTTCTGGATTTCGGAGAAGATCCCGAACGATCAGTTGCTGCTCTACTGTTTCGACGGGCAGAGCCAGCACATGGACGAGCTACGACGCTCGGTGGTGGAAAGAGCGTCGCTCGTTCCGGATCTCAATGTTCGGATTCGTGAATCACCGTGGCACCTCGACTATCCGGTGTGGGAGCCCATGCCGGTCGACGCCTCCTTGGTGAGAGTGCATGAGCTGCCCGAAAACTCGTGGCTCTCGTGCATTCACGGAATCGAGAAACTACTCGAGAACCACGTCGACCCGCGCGAGTCCCCGTGGACGCTGCACCTGTTTCACGGCGTCACCGGCGTGCCGCGCTGCAGTGGCCCGGCGCTGATCGCAGTTCTGCAGGTCGCTCATTCTCTGGCGGACGGCAAACGCGCGTCGGCGATTGCTCGCCAGCTGTTCTCGCCGCAACCGCCCGCGAAGCAGAAGACGGACGTGCGGCGTAGCGGATCAGCCGAGATTCTGGGCCGCGCCGCCCTGCGCCTTCCGGGCCAACTTGTTTCGCTGTTCCGCGACGGCCGGGCGGGGCACCGCGCGCAGTTACAGCTGCAGGCGGACACCGAATCGGGAGTTGTTGCGCCGCAGGCGGCGAGCCGTCCCAAGGTGCGCTCGAACATCCCTCCCGGACCGCACCGACTGGTGCGCATGGTCGTGCGGGACAGCGCAGATTTCCGTGGCGACGGCGTATCCGTCACAGTCGGAGCGATGACAGCCATCTCGGTAGCGATGGCGAACTACCTCACCGAGCGAGACGGCTCGGTACCGCCCGAATTGGGAGCTGAGGTGACCATCGCCAAGGCAGGTACACCCACGGCGCGCAATCACTTCCGCAATGCAGGTGTCGGGCTGTTCCCGGAAGTCGATGATCTTCGTGAGCGAGCCCAATTGATCAGGGAGTCGATGGACGAGCGTCGCGCACGTGCGTCCCATCCATCCAGCGCAGCGTCGGATCTCGCGCTGAACGCGGTTCCCGGCCCGCTGGTCCGTTGGGGCGTGCAGCAATACGATTTCACGGCAGTACCCGACGAGGTCACTGGAAACACCGTGGTGTCGAGTGTCGCGCGCGGTGACGCGGATCTGGTGCTCGGAGGCGGCGTCGTTCGGTTCACAGCGGGCTTCCCGAGTTTGTCGCCGGTCATGTCGTTGACCCACGGCGTACACGGGATCGGGGACACTGTGACGATCAGCATCACCAGCAGTCCGGCCTCGATTCCGGACATCGATGTGTACGAGCAGATGATGCACGACGCGATCGACGAGGTGCGCGAAGCGCTGTCGTGACGGCCTGATGTACTGGCTGCATGGGATTCACGCGCGCCGAACTGGAATCGTTCCGAGACGCCGAGATCGAGGATCTGATCGGGCCGGATTGCCGGCTGTTGTTCGTCGGTATCAATCCGGGACTGTGGACGGCGGCGACCGGCGCGCATTTCGCCAGACCGGGTAATCGGTTCTATCCGGCACTGCTGCGGGCAGGCATAATCGAGCATGCGATCGATCCTTCCGCGGGTATGTCGGACGCTGACACACAGCATCTGATCGATCGGGGAGTGGGCATCACCAATTTGGCGGTGCGGGCAACTGCGCGCGCCGATGAATTGACGTCGGAGGAACTCGCAACTGGCGGAGTTCGGGTCCGAAACATCGTGCGCGCAACCAATCCAGTAGTCGTTGCCTTCGCCGGGATCACCGCCTATCGAACAGCTTTCGGTGACAAGAAGGCGAAGGCCGGGCGTCAGGACCGTGATTTCGAGGGGGCAAAACTGTGGATCGTGCCCAATCCCAGTGGTCTCAACGCACACGAGACGGTGGACACCTTGGCAGCGAAATATCGTTCCGCCGCATCCGAAGCCGGAATTCTCTGAGAGAAGTCGCAGTTCCGTTCGGCCAGAACAAGGTACAAGTTAAAGTGCTTGTATGTCTGTTCTATACAACGTCTTTGTAGTGATTCACCTACTCGGCATGGCTGCCCTGGTCGGTAGCTACTTCACCGTCCTCAAGGCTCCTTCGATCACCGAGGTCATGGTGTGGGGTGCCAGGATGCAGTTCGTGTCCGGCCTGATCATCGTCGGGTTGGGCGAAGGCGCCCTGGACAAGAACTACATTCACGCGAAGATCGCTGTGAAGCTGGTGCTTTCGCTGGTCATCGTGGCGCTTGCCGAGATCACCCGGGCGAAGCAGAAGAAGGGCCAGCCCAATCCGAATCTGGTACACGTCGTCGGCGGTTTGTCGATCGTGACCGTATTCGTGGCCGCGCTCTGGACCTGACAAAGACACAAAAGAGCCCCGGCGATCGAAACTCGCCGGGGCTCTTTGCTGTTGACGTGTCTACAGACCCGGACGCTTGCCGATCGTCAGGGTCACTTCACCGGTGTGCGCAAAGAAGTCGTTGCCCTTGTCGTCGACGACGATGAACGCGGGGAAGTCCTCGACGTCGATCTTCCAGACGGCTTCCATTCCCAGTTCGGCGTACTCGAGGATGTCGACCTTCTTGATGCAGTCGAGCGCCAGGCGAGCGGCCGGTCCACCGATCGACCCGAGGTAGAAACCGCCGTGCGAGTTGCAGGCGTCGGTGACCTGCTTGGAGCGGTTTCCCTTGGCCAGCATGATCATCGAGCCACCGGCGGCCTGGAACTGCTCGACGTACGAGTCCATACGGCCGGCCGTGGTCGGGCCGAACGAACCGGACGCCATACCGTCGGGCGTCTTGGCGGGGCCGGCGTAGTACACCGGGTGATCCTTGAGGTACTGCGGCATCTCTTCGCCTGCGTCGAGGCGTTCCTTGATCTTGGCGTGCGCGATGTCGCGTGCCACGACGAGCGGACCGGTCAAGGAGAGACGAGTCTTCACCGGGTGCTTGGAGAGCTCGGCGAGGATCTCGGCCATCGGCTTGGTCAGATCGATCTTGACCGCAGCGCCCTTGCCGGTACCCGAAATGCCATCCGTCTCTTCGTCGAGCTGAGCGTCCGTGACCTCGGGCAGGAAACGGCCCGGGTTGAATTCGAGCTGTTCCAGGAACACGCCCTCCGGGGTGATCTTGGCCTTCGCCTGTCGATCTGCCGAGCAGGACACCGCAATGGCGACGGGCAACGAAGCGCCGTGGCGGGGGAGTCGGACGACGCGGACGTCGTGGCAGAAGTACTTGCCGCCGAACTGTGCTCCGATACCGATCTTCTGCGTCAGCTCGAAAACCTTCTTCTCGAGCTCGTGATCGCGGAAGCCGCGACCCGTGATGGCGCCTTCGGTGGGCAATTCGTCGAGATAGTGCGCCGACGCGTACTTCGCCGTCTTCATCGCGAACTCGGCCGAAGTACCGCCGACGACGATTGCAAGGTGGTAGGGCGGGCAGGCTGCGGTGCCGAGTGAGCGGATCTTCGCCTCGAGGAACTGCATCATCGAGTCGGGATTGAGGATCGCTTTGGTTTCCTGGTACAGGTAGGACTTGTTGGCGCTTCCGCCGCCCTTGGCCATGAAGAGGAACTTGTACGAGTTCTCATGTCCGGCAGCAGTATCGGCGTACAGCTCGATCTGCGCGGGCAAGTTGTTGCCGGTGTTCTTCTCGTCCCACATCGTGATGGGGGCGTTCTGCGAGTAGCGCAGGTTCAGACGCGTGTAGGCGTCGTAGACACCGCGGGCAATGGACTTCTCGTCGTCGCCGGGGGTGAGCACATGCTGTCCACGCTTGCCCATGACGATGGCGGTTCCGGTGTCCTGGCACATCGGCAGAACGCCGGCAGCGGCGATATTGGCGTTCTTGAGCAGATCGAGCGCGACGAACTTGTCGTTGTTCGACGCTTCGGGATCGTCGAGGATGCTCGCGAGCTGCGTCAGGTGATCCGTGCGCAGGTAATGAGAGATGTCGTGCAGCGCCGTTTCGGTCAGCAAGCGCATCGCTTCCGGCTCGACCTGCAGGAAGGTGCGGCCGTCCGGTCCCTCGACTGCTGACACCCCTTCGGTGGTGAGCAATCGGTACTCGGTGGTGTCATCACCGATCGGCAACAGGTCCTCATAGAGGAAGTCGGCCATCATCTCTCCTGAACAAGGGTGCGTGCGAAGGTCGCATTCAGGTTATCGTTGGGGGTTTCCTTCTCCGAATCGGGGCGGGTGTGAGCTGGAATTATCCGGATGCCACTGGCTCGATCAAGATACTTCGACCAGTTCGGAGAGCTCGACGCCGCGAAATTCGGCAAGTATTTCGGCCTGCTGGGCCACTGCTGCGCGGGCCGATCGTGACCACGGTCCCCACGGGGTGATCGCGACCTTCAGCTTCTTTCCGGCTGCTCGTGGTCGCCACAATCCGGTGATCGTGCCACCGACCACCACCGTGCCCGGTCGCCCGAGGGTCGGCCACACCGTCTTCTGGGCGGTCGGATCGGGAACCAGGGTCTCCCGATCCTTGAGCTGTACATACGGATCGAAAGGCCCGAGCAAGCGCGTTCTCGAATCGGTGGGGGAGCCGAACAAGTCTTCGCGGTCCTGTTCGAGAATCCACCGCTTCTCGCCGTTCACCTCGATCTCCTCGGCATCGACTGGCCAGTGGGCTTTGACGTCCCTGACCGGAGCATCGAGAAACGACGCGACGTGAGCAGGAGTCGCGGGGCCGTAGAACCGCAGATAACCCCGGATCACGTCGAAGCGGGAATCTGCGTCTGCGCCCGTGGCGCTGAATGGGCGTCGGCGCCAACCCGGAATGCGTTCGAGCACTGGGGGAGATGTGTTCGGCTGTAGCTCGAGGCCTGCCTGGAGTGCCGCGAGCCGGAACGGCATCTCGTACAGATGAGTGGCATTGCACGGGCGGCAGAATCTCAGATAGGGCTCGGTGACCCGCGTGGTCAATTGCGCGGACATCTCGCCCTTGACGGTTGGTTTCGAGACGATGTCCCGCATCGCAGCAGCAACTGTTTGCAGGGCAGTCAGCGTCGGGATGCCGGCGGCCTTCAGGGGCCGATTGGCGTCGTAAATGCGCTTGGCTGCATCGGCTTCGCTGAACGGCGACGTGGCGGCGGCGACGGCAGGCAGGTCGCCCCGACGGTAATAGTGGGGGGCTCCGCGCAACGTCCAGGCAAGAGCGAGCTCAGTGGCGTCGACGCGGACGCCGCGGATCCGCAGGGCCCAGGCGGCTCCGTCAGGTCCGGTGTTCTGAATCCCGAGATCGAGAATGCTGCAATCGCTGTGATTGGCGTCACCGGCAACCGCTCGGTCGAGTTGATGGCGGTGCCACCGGAAATTAGCTACCTGCGTGAGTGAGGTTGCGCTAGACATGATTTCAGTTTACTGGTGGGTAACCGCAGGATTTGGGGCGGTTGATCAATGCGGCGACAGAATTGGTCAAATTCGACCGATTGGCCGGAATTTTTTCAGTAGCAGACCTTATTAGTCGAAATAATGACCCCATTGTCGGAATCCTTTGCCAACTGGTCGTTCGTATGATTACTGTTACCCACGTCACGGATACATTACAGATGTGACGCAGCTGTCACAGCACTGTCGGGTGCTTTTGGCAGCTGACCTCTGACCTCTCAAGGAGATTCACATGGGTTCAATGGAAGGAATTCTCGGCGCTGTTGTTCAGGGCCTGGGATCACTGTTCAGTGCTGACGGTCTGCTCAAGACCTTCATGGGATCGGTAGAGACCATCTCCAAGGACCCCACCCCCTAATTCAGCGCGACATTGCCACGCCCGCTCCGGGTGTAGTTACTTCAATTTCGACAAACTGCAGGAGGAAACTCATGGGATCTCTCGGTGAAGCCATCGGAAGCGTCAACAACCTCGGTCAGCGTCTCGTCGACGCACTGACCACGCTCAGCGGCGGCACGGTTACGCCCAAGTAAGCGTCGTCTGACGAGAAAGGCTCACGCACTCGGTGCGTGAGCCTTTCCGTGTCGACCGGATCGAGTATTTCCGATCACGTCGGGTTTGCCTGTTTCAGGCGGTACCGTTCGAAAGGTTCCGCTGCGGAAGAGAGTGACCCGGATGATCGAGACTCGTGCGTTACGAACGGTTTTCCGTGTCTTCGTGGCGTTGGCCACGGCAGTGTGTGGGCTCCAGCTCCTCACCGCACCGGGTCACGCTCAGTCGGCGGACAGCAGGCTGGTCGACATCTCGGTGTACTCACAGTCGATGGGGCGCGACATTCCGTTGCAGGTCTTGCGGCCGGCTGATACTTCGACGCCTGCTCCGACGCTCTACCTACTCAACGGAGTAGACGGAGGAAAAGACGACGCGACGTGGTCGGTGCGGACCGACGCACCGAAGTTCTTCGCGGACAAGCACGTCAACGTGGTCACGCCTCTCGGTGGAGCATTCAGCTATTACACCGATTGGGAGCGGCCGGACCCCGGCCTCGCGAAATCCGGCAACAACAACGGGGTCAACATGTGGACCACGTTCCTGACGGAAGAACTACCGCCAGTCATTGATTCGACGTTCGGGACGACCGGCGAGAACGCACTGGCAGGCCTGTCGATGGCAGGCACGTCGGTACTGGATCTGGCTATGGCGGCGCCCGCGCTGTACAAGAGTGTCGGGTCCTTCAGCGGGTGCGCGATGACGAGTCCGGGCATCGGGCAGGACTTCGTGAAACTCGTGGTCGCCGTCGGTGGGGGTGACGCGGAAAACATGTGGGGTCCGTACGATGGTCCGGGTTGGCCGGCTCACGATCCGGTTGTCAACGCGGACAAGCTACCTCGAATCCCGATGTACATCACAACCGCAACCGGAATTCCGGGTCCGTACGACACACTTGCCGATCCGCGGATCGGCAACGACGTCACAGATTTGGCGTTGCAGCTTGTTCTCGGTGGCGGAATCGAGGCGGCAACTAACTACTGCACCACCCAGCTTGCGGACAGGACGAACGCATTGGGTATGAACAAGATTCGCTACAACTTCAAGCCGGCAGGAACGCATTCATGGGGATACTGGGAAGACGACTTACACGACTCGTGGCCGATGATCGCCGCGTCGCTCGGCGTGTGAGGCCCCAACGAGCAAGTCTTCGAAGCGTCGTTCTCGTAGGCGCGCTCGCCTTGATTTCAGTACTGGCGCCGCCTTCGGCCGCGCTCGCCGACGAGACTCCCCGGATAACGAGCGCCACCGAACTGTCTTCGCGCTTGGTGATTCTCGACGTCGCGAGTCCCGCCATGGGGCGCACCATGCAGGTGAAAGTGCTGCTTCCTGCCGACCGCTCGGAACCGCGCGGGACGCTGTATCTCCTGGACGGCAATTCCGGGCAGATCGAGGAGAACAACTGGTTGGCCCCGGCTAACGGCGATATCGTCCCGTTCTTTGCCGACAAGAATGTGAACGTCGTACTCCCCATCGGTGGAACCGGCACCATGTACACCGATTGGCAGGAAGACCACCCGAAATTCGGTCGTCTGAAATGGGAGACGTTCCTGACGAAAGAGCTTCCCTCACTGATCGACACGAGGTTCGCAACCAACGGGCACAACGCAATCGGCGGGATCTCGATGGGTGCAGAGGCCGCGCTGATCCTGGCCCAACGCTCGGCCGGGTTGTACGACGCGGTCGCGGGCTACAGCGGCTGCTACACAACCGTCGGAGGATTCGGCAAGGCGTTGACCGATCTTGTGGTCATCAACGGAAATGCCCGTTCGGAGCAGATGTGGGGTCCGGCCGGCAGTGAGGCTTGGCAAGAGCACGACATTTTCGCCAATGCCGACAAGCTGCGCGGCACCAAGGTGTATCTCGCCTCGGGATCGGGACTACCAGGCCCGCACGAAACTCTCGATACTCCTGCCCTGGGCCGGGTACTGGTCGTTGGCGGGGTCATGGAACTGGGATCGAACCTGTGCACCGACCAGATCACGCAGGTGTTGCGCGATCGCGGAGTCGATGTCACCCGCAGCGCTCAACCGGTGGGGACGCACGGTTGGCCGTACTGGCGCGACGAACTCGTTCGCTCCTGGCCGATGCTCGACTCTGCGTTGTCGGCTTGAGTAATTCCTTGCGATGAGTTTCCGCTTCGGGCCGGGTCTATAACCCTGTACACCTGATTCGTAACCTCATCGACAAGGACAGAACATGCCTTCCATCACTCCCTGTTTGTGGTTCGACAACCAAGCAGAAGAAGCAGCAAACTTCTACATCTCGGTGTTCGGTTCCGGGCAGATCCTGGGAATCGAAAGATACGTCGAGGGATCGCCTTCCGGAATGCCGGCGGGATCGGTGATGACCGTCAGCTTCGAGCTCGGCGGTCAGCGATTCACCGGATTGAACGGCGGACCGATGTTCACGTTCTCGGAAGCAGTGTCATTCGAGATTCCGTGCGTCGATCAGGCTGAGGTCGATCACTACTGGTCCAGGCTGACCGAAGGTGGGGAAGACGGCCCGTGCGGATGGGCCAAGGACAAGTTCGGATTGTCCTGGCAGGTAGTCCCGAATCGTCTTCTCGAACTGATGAAGGATCCGGATCGGGCCAAGGCACAACGCGCCACGGACGCGATGATGAAGATGAAGAAGATCGACATCGCGGAGCTCGAACGGGCCGCAGACGCATCCTGAATACGATCTGGCCGATGGGCGACAGTCTTCGTTAGCTGATGCTAGCCTTCCCTAATTCTCGCTGGAGCGTTGGAGGAGTGCTGGTAACCATGCGAATCAAAGTCTCTCGAATGAAGATTGCAGTCACCGCCTTGGCGGCCTCGCTCGCCGTCGCCGGGCTTGCCGGCTGCAGCAGCGACAGCGCTGACGCACCCGCGGAGGCGGGAGCAACCGTCTCGACCATGTTCGGCGACGTCGAGGTCCCGGCCAACCCGCAGCGCGTCGTCGCGCTCGGTTGGTCGGACGCCGAGACAGCACTTGCCCTCGGAACACAGCCGGTCGGTGTCGCGGACTGGATGGCGTTCGGTGGCAAGGGTGTCGGACCCTGGATTGCGGACGAGTTCACCACGGACCCGAAGATCCTCGGAACGATGGACCTGAGCATCGAGGACGTCATTGCTCTCGACCCGGACCTGATTTTGTGGACGAGAAGCGACAACACGCAGGCCACCTACGACAAGCTCAGCGCCATCGCGCCGACGGTCGGGCCGCCCCCGGGTCTGGCCACTGCGTACGGGACGACGGTCGAGCAGCAGACCGAACTCGTCGCGAAGGCTCTCGGCAAGGAAGCAGAAGGAAAGGCGCTACTGTCCGGCCTGGACGCCAAGTTCGACGCTGCAATTGCCGCCAATCCGAGCTTTGCGGGTAAGACAGCGGCCGTCGGCGCCTACAGTTCCGATGGTTACGGCGCGTACGTACCAGGCGACGCACGCGCAGACTTCATGACGCGCCTCGGCTTCACGATCCCGACGGCGATCACCGAAAAAGCCACCGGAAACTTCTACATCCCGGTCGCCAACGAGAACCTGAACTTGTTCGACGCGGATCTCACGGTTCTGTTTCCGATCTTCCTCGACAGCAGTGCGTTTGCGAACGATCCGCTGCTGCGCGCAATCCCGTCGGCCCAGGAGGGACATCTGTTGATCCTCGATGACCCGGCACTCGTCAATGCGTTCTCGAGTGGCTCGGTACCGGGGTTGACCTACGCAATCGACAACGCCGTTCCGAAGTTTGCGAGCACGCTCGGCGCCTGATCAGAGGTGTTTCGGGACCTGCCCGTCACTGTGAGCGTGTTCGCAAACAGTGGCGGGCAGTTCTCGTGCGTCAGTACACTGGAAAAAGTGAACTTTCAGCTAACGAGCGGCGGCCCAGTGGAGATCGCTCCAGTGGAGATCGAAGCGACCGCTCCTCGTTTTCCGCGGATGCATGCATACGTGGATATCGCTGTTGTGATCGTGGTGCTGGTGGGAACCAATCTGATCGCGCATTTCACCACCGCCTGGGCAAGCATCGCGACGGTACCCATCTCTGCTCTCGTCCTGTTGGCGCTCACCAAGCGCCGGGGAATGGGGTGGGCGGAATTGGGGCTGTCCCCTCGTGACCTGCGGCGAGGTTCGAAGTACGCGCTTGCCGCCGTCGGCCTGGTACTGACGGTTGTCGCCGTCGGCGCTCTGCTTCCGCTCACACGTCCTTTCTTCATGGCGGATCGCTACGCCACTATTTCCGGCGCGATCGTCGCGTCGATGATCGTGATCCCGCTGCAGACCGTCATTCCCGAAGAGTTGGCTTTCCGTGGGGTCCTGCACGGCACGTTGAACCGGGTCAGTGGATTCCGCGGCGTCGCCGCTGCCGGTTCTCTGATGTTCGGACTGTGGCACATCGCGTCGTCGATGGGTTTGACCAGTGGTAACGAGGGGCTGTCCGGCTTTCTCGGTACCGGAGTGGTCGGCCAGGTCGCCGGCATCCTCGGAGCCGTTCTCGCCACCGCTGCGGCCGGTCTCGTATTCACCTGGCTTCGTCATCGCAGCGGCAGTCTCATTGCGCCGATTGCTCTGCATTGGTCGTTGAACGGTGCAGGTGCGCTGGCTGCGGCTCTTGTTTGGCATGCAACTCTTGCTTGATCCCAATATCTGACAAAAAGGACAGCATTCGCCGCGCGGCGCCGGGTAGTTTTGTGCTTTGCTCAGTAAGTGACGCACCTTCATCGAGGCCATGTCTTCCACATTTCCGGTCGTCCGACGGTTGAGGATGCGGCGCAGTCGCTCGTCTCGATCCCCGACGGCGTCTTGGCGATCGACGATGCCGGAACGATCGTCTACTGCGGAGAATTCGAATCGCTCCCCGGAGACCTCGCGGGCGGCGAAATTCACGATCATCGACCGGGTTTCCTGCTGCCCGGATTCGTCGATGCCCACATTCATTTCCCGCAGACCTACGCCGGCGATGCGTACGGCGGCGGCCAACTCCTCGAGTGGCTCGACCTGTGCGTCTTTCCCTCCGAATCGAGATTCGCTGATCCGGAGTTCGCCCAGCACGCTGCCGAGGCCTTCTGCGCTCGCCGAATCGCCACGGGAACGACGGCCGCGATGGTGTTCGGATCGGCCTTCCCGCACGCACAGGACGCATTGTTCAGTGAAACTCTGAATCGCGGCCTTCGAGTGGTCAGCGGCCGCGGGATTCAGACCACCGGCCCGGCGTCCGCTGCCGCGCTGATCACCTCGGAAGAGGACGCGATCAGACTCACCCGCGAGGAGATCGACAAGTGGCACGCGGCCGACACCGGCGACGTGAACACCGCACTCATTCACGTTGCAGTGGTTCCTCGCTTCTCCCTCGCGGTGACAACACGGACGCTGAAAGACTTGGGGGAGTTGTACGACTCGGTCCGTGACCGAGGCGTCTACTTCCACAGTCACCTCAACGAGAACAATCGGCCGGGAACCGGCGAGGTGGCAACCACACTCGCCGAGTACGAGGTCGAGACCTATCTCGACACGTACGACGGCAAGTTCCTCCCCGGCTCACAGGTCGGCGGAAAGAGCTTTCTGGGTCCGCGCGCGATACTCGCGCACTCGGTGCACTGCCAGGACTCCGAACTCGCACGCATGGCCGAGACCGGAACCTCGATCGCACATTGCCCGACGTCCCAGCAGTTTCTCGGCTCAGGCACCATGCCGTGGAAACGAACCGTTGCGTCAGGGGTCAACATCGCGATCGGATCGGACTTCGGCGGCGGCGACGAGTGCCTGCTCACCCGAGTCCTCGGCGACGCCTTCAAGGTTCATATCTCCGAAGCCGGCGACGACGGAGTGTCGATGCACCCCGCCGAACTGCTGTTCACCGGAACACTCGCCGGTGCTCGCGCGCTGGACATGGAGAACCGGATCGGCAACTTCGACGAGGGCAAAGAGGCCGACTTCCTGGTGATCGATCCCTCCGGGTGGCCGCCGCTCGCCGGGCTCGTCAACCACGGAACGCGTTCGGATGATCCGATACTCGCCCGCGACCAGACGCTCTTCGGCCTCCTGATGGCGATGCGCGAGCCCGCGATTGCGCACGTATACGTGCAAGGGCGCCGGGTGTCGGGCTGACGTGTCCGCAACCGCCATCACCGGGTATCACCGAACGAGTTCGGGATTCCGGGCGTGGGTCGAGCGTGCGGCCGAGACCGCCGGTCGATTCGACGGCTACCTGAGCTGTGGCATCAGTGATCAACCGGAACCGGTGTCGCACGGCATGTCTGTCACATTCGACAGTGCCGACGATCTTCACCGTTGGCTGGAGTCGAGTGATCGCCGCGATCTCGAAAGAGCTGCTGCGGCAACGGGAATTCTGGCACAGACGAGTGATCTGGTCCTCGTCGACGGAGTTCTGCCGCCGCCCGGTATCGGCGTGTACGACCACGTCGTCGTCGTGGGTAAGGAGAACGAGTTTCTGCGAACGCAACGCCATCTCATCGATCTCAGTTCGCGATTCTCCGGCTACGAGTCGGTGATGTTGTTGCGGTCGGTCACCGACTCCACCCAGTGGAAGTCCGTCCTTCGGTTCCGGACTGAGCAGCAATTGGCGGAGTGGATGGCGTCGCCCGAAAGGGCCGCGGCACTGCCGAAATTGCGAGCCGAGTTGGCCGAGGACTTCACCGAGACCACGCGGTCGACACCGTTCGGCACGATTCTGCGCACGGAGAACGGGCAGACCCGTGCGACGCCGAATTGGAAAACGGCGATGATCATCCTGCTCGTTCTCTATCCGACAGTGATGACGCTGTCGCGATTTCTCGGTCCGCTGCTCGACGGGATCGGAGCGCCTCCATGGCTGTCGATGTGGTTGAGCCAGATAGTCAGCGTCGGCGCCATGACGTGGTTCCTGATGCCGACGGTCACCAGGTGGTTCCGCCACTGGCTCGACCCGGTCGACGGCGCCGTTCCCCGCACCAACTGGCGCGGTGGCGCAGCGGTAATTGCGGTGTACGTCGTGACTCTGACGCTCTTCGCCTCCGTGAAGTGGCTGCAGTTCTGGGACTACTTCGACTGAATCCGGCCTCGGCGGAAGTAGGTGAGCGGTCCGAAGAAGTTGACGAAGATGATCGCCGCCCACTTCTTCTTGCTGCCGTTGACCGTATCGGCAGGGCGTCGCGCCAGGTCGGTCCACGCTGCGATCGCCAACAGGGACTGAATCGTTGCGAGCAGGGAGACGACGCGGCGCTGCGCGGGTGACAGCTCACTCCAGGATTTCTTTTTTGTGAGGTTCATGAACTCCACTGTGCCCTCGAACGTCCGATTGGTGGCGAGATAGGGCTGCTATCGGAGCCTGGAGTTCCGCAAATCGGTGTGAATAGCGTCACCATGATGACCGCTAGGTACGGTCCCGCGGTCAGTCGGGATGGTCGTTTTCGGCGTAAAGATCTCGCTAACTCGAACTGTGGCTGAATGTTTGCGCCCGGACTAAGCTCGCGTGGCCACATTGCCGCGAGGGATTTGGCCAATCTGCTGGTACGCGCTCTAGCGGGAGCAACGCCCCCTCTGTTAAGTAAGGCTTGCCAATCTTGTGGTCCGCCTACAGGTTTGATGCTGCGAGATAGCTGTTATCGGGAACGATGTTCGGAATACGTCAATAAATCGTCCGTAGGTGACAGTTTGATCACTGCCGGTGGGCGTCACCTGTGTGTATGTCCGTGTCCCGAAGGGGTCGAAATGTAACGTCCCGGACACATTTGGTGTCGCGGAAGTAACGGAAGACCTCTACTCTTATCGCCAGCAGCCACTCACGTGGCGGCAATCCTCTGGACCGTATCTTCGACAGGAGCACATCGCATGAGCAGCGCAGAATTCTCGGATGCCTTCACCTTCCTCAACGACTTCTTCAGCAACGCGTCTGATCTCTTCAGCGCTCTGAGCTTCTTCACCTCGCTCAGCTGATAGCTTCCGGCCGCTAGGCCGACTCAGTGGCCCCCGAAGACGATGTCTTCGGGGGCCACTGTTGTCTGTCTGACTATCTGTCTAGCGTCCAATTTGGTGACAATGTGAGCATTGTTGGCCAAGTGCATGGCGGGGTTGATGTGACTGTGGTGGAATGCGAGCGAAAGAAGATAGCTTGCCTGCCCGCCACTTCCAGCGGGACACGCCGATGATCGGAGCTTTGTGCACGTCTCGCGAAGAAACCTCTTCAAGTACGCAGCGGCTGGATCGGCAGCTGCCGGACTCGCTGCATTGAGCGGTACGACGTCGGTGGCCAATGCCGGTTCGCTGGGGACCCTGCTCGATTACGCCGCCGGTGTGCCGTCCGCTCAGGCAATCAAGGCCGCCGGGTATGCAGGCGCCATTCGATATGTCTCGGATAGGCGCCCGGGAGCCGATTGGATGGTCGGCAAGCCCGTACTGGCGCGGGAAACTGACGCGTTGACGGCGGCCGGACTCCAAGTCGTTTCCTGCTATCAATTCGGCAAGGGCGGAACGGCGGACTGGCGCGGGGCTCGCGAGGCAGGCAAGCGTCATGCTTCCCGTGGCCTCGAACTACACGCTGCGGCTGGTGGGCCGTCCGGTCGGCCGATTTACGCGTCGATCGACGACAACCCGACCAGTACCGAAATCACTACACTGATCTCGCCGTACCTCGAGGGGTGGGCCTCGGTCGTCGGCAACGGAGCACTCGGTATCTACGGAAACACGCGCGTGATCGACGCAATGATCAGCGCCGGCGTCGGAACCTGGTTCTGGCAGCACAATTGGGGTTCACCCGCAGGATATGTGCACCCGAGGGCAAACCTGCACCAGTTCGAGATCGACAAGCGCAAGGTCGACGGCGTCGGCGTGGATCTGAACTCGATCCTCACTCGCGACTACGGGCAGTGGTCGTTGGCCGGCTCGGTCGGGCCGGCCCAACCGGTTGGTTCCTCGTTACCGACAGGATCTATCGCACCATAGCGCCGAATTTGGCGAGCCAGGCCTTGGCGTCATCGGGGAGGGTGCCCGCCGCTTCGGCGGCGAGGCACCATGCTTTTGCCATCGACAGGAAGTTCATCGGGTTGTAGGCGTCTTCTTCGCGAGACCACAATCCGTTGCCGGCGTAATGCAGGATCGTGATGTTGGCGGCTCCGTGCTTGGATCCGTCGCCCGGATCCTCCATCGGGTTGTCGATCTCGCACACGATCCATCCGCGCTGCTCGTCGACGACGAACCAGTTGGCCGGGAATTCGGTCATGCGGTGCCCCGGGAACTCTGTCATCGTGCGAGTGACCCACTTGCGTACAGCTTCTCGGCCATTGAGGGTTCCGAAAGCGTGTTCCACGTAGACGACGTCCTCGGTGAACATGTCCGCGAAGGCGTTCCAATCGCCGGAACGAGTGCACTCGACAACGGTGTTCTGGTACCCCGCGAAGGCGTCTTCGAGTTCGGTACGCGTCCAGGTCATGAAGGGCTCCTCGGTTTGTCGTCGCTTCAGATTAGAACACGTTGCAGAATTGATTGTCGGTGATTCGATGCAGAAGAGTTCTGCGGTACCGTCGTTGACGGGTCGGGGACCCATTATGTGAGAGGGCACCACGTGGAGATCATCATCAATTTCATCTACACACTTTTGTCGAAGTTGCAGACTGGCAGCATCGAAGGCTCTTCGGAGAAGTGAGTCCTCTGCCGGGTTGATTCCCTTACGTGACTTTCTGTTTGGGAATCAACCCGGCGAACACCATCGTCACAGCGGCGGCGGCGATGGAAATCAGGAACGTGGCACGAAACGCCTCGAACGAGGGGATCACTGCGGTGCCGACGGTGATGGTCATTCCGGCCAGAACGACGCTCACGATCGCGGCAGACGTCGACGTGCCGATCGATCGCATCAAAGAGTTCAGTCCGTTCGCGGCTGCAGATTCCGTGATGGGGACTGCTCCCATGATCAGGGCGGGCATGGCCGAGTAAGAGAGCCCGACGCCCGCGCCGATGAACATTCCGGCCACGGCGACCTGCCAGACGCTCGACACCGTGAAATATGCAAAGGCATAACCCAATCCGATGACGAGGGCGCCGAGCATCAGCGTGATTCGTGGGCCACGCCACGCCGAAATGCGAGCGGAGACGGGTGAGAGCGCCATCATGACGAGTCCACCGGGGGCCAGTGCGAGTCCCGCTGCGACCATGGACAGTCCGAGTCCGTAGCCGGTGGACGTCGGTGCCATGAGGAGTTGGGGGAGCGTCAAGGAATTGCCGTACATGGCAAAACCGACGGCGATCGAGGCGAAGTTGGTGAAGAAAACCTGAGGCCGGGCCGATACGCGGAGGTCTACCAGCGGTGCGCTGCGTCGAAGTTCCCACCATCCCCAGACGAGGAAACTGAGAGCGGAAACTGCCAGGAGGCCCAGGGTTTTCGGGTCGCCCCATCCCCAGGTTCCGCCTTTGGTGATGGGGAGTAACAGAGTTATCAGACCAACGGTGAGGCCGAACGCTCCGACGAAGTCGAAGCGTCCCGGGCGTCGTACCGTCGATTCGGGAATCACGAACGCAACCAGTGCGATGCAGATCAGCCCGAACGCTGCCGAAGTGACGAAGAGGAAGTGCCAGTTGGCATTCTGAGCGATCACCGCAGCGATCGGCAGTCCGATCGCACCGCCGACGCCGAGGGTGGCGCTCATGACCGCCATGGCTCCGGCCACTTTCTTCGGTGGAAGAACATCACGAATGATGGCTATGCCCAATGGAATTGCCCCGACCGATGCTCCTTGAAGAGCGCGGCCGACAACGAGCACGATCAGTGAAGGTGCGATCGCACAGATGGCCGAGCCCAAAACGACCATCCCGAGACTGACGAGCAGCATTCGTTTCTTGCCGAACATGTCGCCGAGGCGCCCGCTGATCGGCGTGATCACCGCGGCGGCGAGGAGCGTTGCGGTGACCGCCCACGAGGTGTCGGCGGGAGTGGAGTTCAGCAGGTGAGGCAACTGCGGAATGATGGGGACTACCAGCGTCTGCATCAAGGCGACGACGATTCCGCACAGCCCGAGGACAGTGAGTACGGGACCAGAAGGGGCGTAGTTCGTGGCCGTGGTTTTCTTGTCCGGGGATTTCTCGTCGACGCTCGACGAATCTGCGTGAACGGACATTCGGCTCCCGCCATGGCGTGTTCGGTTTCGGTGCGTTCGCCCCAGTGTGCACGCTACACATCGTGTGTAGTCTGCACAATATGAGGATGGACCGGGACCCTGATCTGGTGAATATCGAGTACGAGTTGACTCTGCTCTCGCGTTACCACGCGCTCGCACAACGGGCCGAACTTCATCTGGACCGGTCGGCGTATCTACTGCTCGGTCGACTGGAATTGCAACATCCCATGAGCCTCAAGGAACTCTCCTGCGCTTTCTCGCTCGACATCTCCACCATCAACCGGCAGATCGGCGCGCTGAGGCGTCAGGGCTTGGTGGAGCGAGTGGAGGATCCGGACGGAGGGCTCGCGCGAAAGGTCCGGCCGACGGCGCAGGGGCTGTCGAAACTTCGTGCTGATCGCGAACATTCGACAGCCGGTGTCGAAAAGGTCCTCCGCGAGTGGACGCCGGAGCAGCGTCTCGCGCTCGGTGACCTACTGCGGCAATTCAATACCTCGGTCGAAGCGCTGGAAGGCCGCGAATGGCCGCGACCGAATCAGGTCTGAGAGTGCGAGACGGATCGTAGTGAGCGGTCCGGATCGCTCGAATCCGATTCCGGCGCAATGACAACAAGTTTCGGGTGTTCTTCGGGGGCTGCATGATTTCCACGCCAGGAGAGCAGTGACCAACGTGAGAGACCGGACAGCGCGGACCCGAGACTGGCGAACGAGCCCGAACTCAGGACCGACGCCGTAGACCCGATGCTTCCGATCGAAAGAAAAGAGCCGACGCTACCGATCGACAGGATCGAGTACGCCGATCCGATCGAGAGAATGGACCCCTCGGATCGGATGGACAGTATCGATCGCGTCGACTTGTGTGACCGTATCGACTGGTCTGGGCCGGATTTCTTCTCTGGACGACCGTGCGTGATGTCCACTCGTAGATGTCCCATCTATCGGGTCTATCACGGTGATCGGAGATGCAAAAGGGACCCACCGAAATTCGGTGGGTCCCTTTCACAAGACTTCGATCAAGCTACCGCGAACATGCCCACGGTCGGAAGGAAGCTGCAGGTGATGCGATCTGCGCCTTCCGGCTGGGTGGTCAGCGAACCGCTGATCACCGAGAGAACGCGTCCGGGGCCGGTATCGGCGATAGCCGACAGAGTGGCTGGGCCGTCCGGGTTGATGCGTGCGGCGTTGGTCAAGTTCTGGGTGGCGCTGCGCTGGTTGTCGATGTTGACCCAGGTGACGGTCATCGGCACCGGCTGGTCGTCGACGGCGGGAGCCGTACCGAGAGCGGTGAAGACGAATCCGGCCTGACCGGCAGCGGGACCGGGAGGAGGCAGGTGAGCCGGGCCGGGAACGGCAAGTGCGGTTCCGACCGAATCGGCGGTGGCCGAGATGCAGCCCTTGCCAAGCGTCGGGTAGAGGAACTGCGCGATGACGGGGGCGTTCTCGTCCGGGATCGCCGGTCCGCCGCCGCCGCTGCCGTCGAGGAAGGTGATGACCTTCTCGAGGGTGGCCTTGATCTCGGGCGGAATGCCTGGGGAGTTCAGGATCGCGCGAGCCTGGTCGAGCAACGCTTGCTGCGGTCCGCCTGCAACATCGGCCGGACCTGCGGCGGCGCCGATGATGGCGGGCGCAAACGATGCGAGGAACTCGATCGGCACACTTTCGGGTGCGGGCGGTGCTGCCGGATCGGCCATTGCCTGTGCCGGCAATGCCAGTCCTGCTACTGCGGCAATAGCGACGGCGGTGAACGCCTTTCGCATACCTCGGGTTCGAAGCACTGTTTCCCCATCCTTAGTCATACCGCGCGGGCGCCTAGGCGAGCTCCGCGTTTGACGGCTCGAGGGGTCACTCTATGTACAGAGCCCCCGGGTTGTACAGCTGTTCAGTTGCTGAGCAGCTACGCACCGGAGGGAGTCTATGGCATGACCGGCCTCGATCGTGATTTACGGCGACCATACCTGTGACTGAAGTGATCTATGTGAAAGTTGATGCAACTGTTACGTCAGATTGCGAGGTTTGTTCACTCGAAGATCAGTCGAAACGGACCGAATCGTCGACGAGTACGTCAATTCGACGGGCAAGGTCGAAGTCCAGTTCCGTGAGACCGCCCGCCGAGTGTGTCGAAAGCGTGTACGTGACCTTTCGCCAGCGAACGTCGATGTCGGGATGATGATCCGCGGCCTCGGCGACTGCCGCGATGCGTTGAAGAAGCGCGATGGCGTCCGGGAATGTCGCGGAGTCGACCGTGCGAGTGATCGACCCGGGCGACAGTTGCCAGGCGGGCAGTTCGTCGAGAGCGTTTTGGATCGCGGAGTCGGACAACAAAGTGGCCATACTCCATCATGGTGCGATGAGTGATGCACCTGCAAGGGATCGGGAAGTTGTCGCCGGTGCGATCTTCCGCGAGGGAAGGCTGCTCCTCGCGCAGCGGACGAGTCCGCCGGCTTTGGCCGGTCGTTGGGAGCTGCCGGGCGGGAAGGTCGAAGAATTCGAATCGCCACAGAACGCGTTGGCGCGGGAGCTGCTCGAGGAACTGGCGGTCGAGGTGAGATGCGGCGCCAGAATCGGCGTCGACGTGCCACTGTCGCCTGGGTTGGTCCTGCGGGCCTACCGGGCGGAGTTGGTGTCGGGAGAACCGGTCGCGCTCGACCATGCTCAATTGACATGGGTCGACGCCGAAGAACTGTTGTCGATGGATCTGGTGGACAACGATCGAGCCTGGATCCCCGAGTTACTCGCGGAATTGAGCGCGCTTACGCCGCACGAGCCTTCTTGAGACCCGCTTTCAGTTCCTTCTTGGATGCGCCCTCGTTCTCGAGCTTCTTCATCCGCATGATGACGACGGGACACTTGATGCACCGCGTCTTCTTGCGGCAGCACTTCTTCTTCGGCTTGAGCTGCGAGACCTTGCTTGCCTTGACTTTTCCCATGTGACGCTGCGGCTTTCCTGTTTCACTACGGCGGAGAGCCCGCTCTTGGAACGAGGTTAGCGTACCCTTAAATGACCTGTTTCTCCAGGTCGTAATCCTACGCGCATCGGCGTGGTGCAGATCACTATTCGCTGGTGGGGGCGGTGATAGAGGCCGCACAATGCAGGAGTATCAGCCCGGAGCGAGTAGTATTTACTAGGCCGCGGTGCCTTCTCAGGCGATTCGTGCCCTGATTCGGATCACACACTCGTGCAGCGGCCACCAGAAGAGCCGTGCGACTTGACTTTCGCGTGGCCGAATCAACTCAGCCAGGAGAGCCATCGCGTGACCATCACCAGCTTCCGTAACGTTGCCATCGTCGCACACGTCGACCACGGCAAGACCACCCTCGTCGACGCCATGCTTCGTCAGTCCGGCGCGTTCGAGGAGCGCGCCGAGCTGGTCGATCGCGTTATGGACTCCGGCGACCTCGAACGCGAGAAGGGCATCACCATTCTCGCGAAGAACACCGCAGTACATAAGGTCAACGAAGACGGTTCCATCACCGTCATCAACGTCATCGACACCCCCGGCCACGCCGACTTCGGTGGCGAGGTCGAGCGCGGCCTGTCCATGGTCGACGGCGTCGTCCTGCTCGTCGATGCTTCCGAGGGACCCCTGCCGCAGACGCGTTTCGTGCTGCGCAAGGCACTCGCCGCTTCGCTGCCCGTCATCCTGGTCGTCAACAAGACGGACCGCCCCGACGCCCGCATCGAAGAGGTTGTCACCGAGGCTCAGGACCTGCTCCTCGACCTCGCATCGGACCTGTCCGACGAGGCCGCCGAAGCCGCTGAGCTCGCACTCGAACTTCCCGTCCTCTACGCGTCCGGTCGCGAAGGCAAGGCATCGACCGTGCAGCCCGAGAACGGCAAGGCTCCCGACGCCGAGGACCTCACCGCACTCTTCCAGGTGCTGATGGAGTACGTCCCCGCGCCGAAGGGCTCGGTCGACGCACCGCTGCAGGCTCACGTCACCAACCTCGACGCATCCGCATTCCTCGGTCGCCTCGCACTCGTTCGCATCCACAACGGCGAGCTGCGCAAGGGCCAGACCGTGTCCTGGTGCCGCGAGGTCGACGGCGAGCCCGTCGTCACGAAGACCAAGATCACCGAACTCCTCACGACCATCGGTGTCGAGCGCGTTCCCGGTGAGGTCGCCGTCGCCGGTGACATCTGCGCCGTCGCAGGATTCCCGGACATCATGATCGGCGACACCCTCGCCGATCTGGAGAACCCGGTCGCACTGCCCCGCATCACCGTCGACCAGCCGGCAATCTCGGTCACGATCGGCACCAACACGTCACCGCTCGTCGGTCGCGTCAAGGGTCACAAGCTGACTGCACGCATGGTCAAGTCCCGCCTGGACCAGGAGCTCGTCGGTAACGTCTCGCTCAAGGTCCTCGACATCGGTCGCCCCGATGCGTGGGAGGTCCAGGGTCGTGGAGAGCTCGCGCTCGCCATCCTCGTCGAGCAGATGCGTCGTGAGGGCTTCGAACTCACCGTCGGTAAGCCGCAGGTTGTCACGCAGCTCGTCGACGGCAAGGTTCACGAGCCTTTCGAAGAGCTGACCATCGACAGCCCCGAGGAGTACCTCGGCGCCATCACGCAGCTCCTGGCCAACCGCAAGGGCAAGATGGTCCAGATGTCGAACCACGGCGCAGGCTGGGTTCGCATGGAGTTCATCGTTCCTTCGCGTGGCCTCATCGGCTTCCGCACGGACTTCCTCACGGAAACCCGCGGAACCGGTATCGCCAACGCCGTGTTCGACGGATACGGTCCGTGGGCCGGCGAGATCCGTGCGCGCCACACCGGCTCGCTCGTCTCGGACCGCTCCGGCACGGTGACGCCGTTCGCCATGATCCAGTTGGCCGACCGTGGAACCTTCTTCGTCGAGCCCGGCGCAGACACCTACGAGGGACACGTCGTCGGTATCAACCCGCGTCAGGAAGACCTCGACATCAACGTCACTCGCGAGAAGAAGCTGACCAACATGCGTCAGTCGTCCGCAGACGTGATGGAGACCCTCGCAAAGCCGATCAAGCTCGAACTCGAAGCAGCGATGGAGTTCTGCTCCAGCGACGAGTGCGTCGAGGTCACCCCGGAGGACGTCCGCGTCCGCAAGGTGCACCTCAACGCAACCGAGCGCGCTCGCGAGCGTTCACGTAGCAAGGCACGCGACAAGGCTGCTCTGTAGTCTTTCGTCGGTTACAACCTGACAGGCGGATGTGCCTTTCAGCCGAGTTTTCGGCGGAAAGGTACATTCGCCTTCATGGTTTCCAGGCGAAAGATCTGCCAGGGAATCGAGTGCAAAGGGGCGACGCGGCCCCGTACGGAAGGAATTGTCTGTGGCCTCAGGACGTCGCTACCTGGCGTTGGCAGTGGCAGTGACGGCGTTGTCACTGACTGCATGTACAGCCGATCCGCCGCCTCCGGTCGAGAGCACCGAAACCGTCAAGCCCACACCGACTCCGGTCGTTCCGGCGATGAAGCAGGTCACTGTGGCAATCGACGAGGTGGGAGGCGGATTCAACCCGCACCTGCTCGCGGATCAGTCGCCGGTCAACTCCGCAGTCGGCAACCTCGTACTGCCCAGTGCGTTTCGCCCGATCAATTCGCCCACACAACCTGGCGCGACGGAGTGGGCGATCGACGATTCTTTCCTCGTTTCCGCTGAAGTGACGTCGGAGGCCCCGTTCACGATTCGCTACCAACTGCGCAACGAAGCCCAATGGTCGGACGGCGCTCCCATTGCGGCAGAAGACTTTCGCTACCTGTGGCAGCAGATGATCTCGGTTCCCGGTGTGGTCAATCCCGCGGGCTATCAGATGATCGACGACGTGAACTCGTCCGGCGGCGGCAAAACGGTCAACGTCGTGATGCGTGCGCCGTATCCGGCATGGCGAGAGTTGTTCACCGATATTCTTCCGTCCCACCTGATCAAGGACACTCCCGGCGGTTTCAGCACCGGCCTGAGTGAGGGGATTCCGGTGTCGGGAGCCCACTTTCACGTGCGCTCGGTCGACCGCGGCCGGGACGAAATCGTGCTCGAACGCAACGACCGATTCTGGGGCAAGCCTTCAGACCCGGATCAGATAGTTCTGCGACGCGGAGGAACGGCTGCGCAGTTGGCGGATGCGCTGCGTACCGACGATGCCCAAGTGGCGCAGGTTCATTCGGGTAGTGCCACGGATATTCAGCTGTCTGCAATCCCGGGTGTCAGGACGGCATTCTCCTACGTTCCGCGCACTCTCGACATCAACGTGAACGGGCGAAGCAAGAACTTCGCGGATGTTCGGGTGCGTAAAGGTGTTCTGGGACTGCTCGATCCGGACCTGCTCGCCGTGGTGGCGGCAGGGAGTGAATCGGCGTCGGCCCCGGTGAAAGCTCAGATTCTCGCTCCGTCGGATCCGGGATATGCGCCCACCGCGCCGCCGAAACCGACCAGGGAGCAAGCACTGGGCGAGCTGACCGCAGCCGGCTACCTGACGGCACCGCCCACCGGAATCGTCACGGGCACTGGAACGGTCGGATCGATCGTCCGTGACGGCGCCCAGTTGACACTGCTGATCGGCGCTCCCGAAAACGACGACATCGCGATCGCCGTGGCAAACACCGCTGCCGACGAATTGCGTGACGTGGGAATCCTGGCGACCGTCGAATCGGTGGCGCCGGAGGAACTCTACGGCGAGGACCTGACGACAGGACGCGTCGACATGATCGTCGGTTGGAGCCGGGCAGGCGCCGACACGGCCACTTCGCTGGCCTCGCGGTTCAGTTGCCCGAGCGCACCTTCCACTCCGGCAACAAGTTCGGCAGTGCCCGCACCGACGCCGTCGCAGACACCGGAGCCCATCCGAACGACAAGCGTCGAGGCTCCGAGCAACCTGTCCGGGCTGTGTGATCCGGCGTTGCAAGGTCGGATCGACGAAGCGCTCAGTGGCATCGGGGATCTCGGGTCGTTGATCGCCGATGCGGAACCCAAGCTGTGGGATCTTGCGGCGGTTTTGCCGATCGTGCAGAGCCGAGCGCTGGTCGCGGTCGGGACCGGAGTCGAGGGCGTGGTCCTCGACGGGCCGGTGCAGGTGGGGATATTCGGAAACGCTACGGACTGGGTGAGGGTGGAAAAGTGACCGCGTCGGCGAAGCGACTTCTGTTGGTACACGCACATCCGGACGACGAAACGATCACCACCGGTGGCACCATCGCGCGATACGCGTCCGAAGGCGTCGAGGTCACAGTCCTCACCTGCACGTTGGGGGAGGAAGGCGAAGTGATCGGTGATGCGTGGGCCGGGCTCGTGGCTTCCGAGGCCGATCAACTCGGTGGCTACCGGATCGCGGAACTGAGCGCTGCTTTGTCGGCTTTGGGCAGTGCCGCTCCTCGCTTCCTCGCCGGTGCCGGTCGGTATCGCGACTCCGGAATGATCGGCACACCTTCGGCCGCCAATCCCCGTGCTTTTGTCAATGCTCGACTCGACGAAGCAGTCGGCGCGGTGGTCGCCGTCATTCGTGAGATTCGGCCGCACGTCGTGATCACGTACGACCCCAACGGCGGCTACGGGCACCCGGACCACATCCAGGCGCACGCGATCACGACAGCGGCCGTCGAAGCTGCAGGAACGACCGCGTATCCCGAGACCGGCGAGCCGTGGTCGACTCCGAAGTTCTACTGGACCGTGACCGAGCGCAGCGGACTCGAACGCGGCATCGCGGCGATTTCCGAGTTCCCGGAGAACTGGCGTCTGCCCGAGCCCGGGGAATTGCCGAGCGTCGAGGACACAGACGTGACGACGGCAATCGACGTTCGAGGCGTCATCGATGCGAAGGCGAGGGCATTGAGCGCCCACGCCACTCAGGTGACGGTAGCCCCGAGCCGAGCCGAGTTCGCATTGTCGAACAACGTGGTCCAACCGATCCTGACGGTCGAGCATTTCGTATTGGCCGCCGGCGCGCTCGGTCCGGTGGGTGAGGACGGCCGCGAGCGCGATCTGTTCGGCGGGCTGCACAGCTGACCTGGGCGTCGGCTCACAGGCATTGCGATCGACGCCGTAGTGGTGTGTGATGCGTGTCACCGGATGGGTGGTCCTTTCGGTAACAGCAAAGCCTGGGGGCTGAAGAAATGTACAACTGGGACCTGCAGAACCAGATCGTCGCCTTCGTCGATTCGTTGCGTCCGATGGCTGGTTATTACCACGACTTGTATTACGGGTCGCTATACGCATTCGCAGATCAGCAGAGTCATTTGCTGACTCTGCTCGGGTTCCCGCCGGTTCCCTGATCAGCTTCGTGCTTTTCGGGCGCGAGCCGGGGTGCTTGTCGGGAGGGACCCCGCGCTCGCGCGATGACGACCGATAGACCACTATCAAAACCATGACGACCGTCGAGAACAACACGGACGCCTCGACAGGAACGTCGCTGTCGTGGCTCGACCCTGTCATCCTCGGCGTCCTGATTTTCGACGGATTTCTGTGCGCGGTGTTGTCCGTCCTGTTCTTGCCGACTCATCTCGGTACGACGGCATTTCCCATCAGCATTCTCGTAGCCGCGACCGCGAACCTCGTATTGGTGATCGCCGCCCGCACGGTTACGACGCCGGGTAGGGCCGCATTGCCGCTCGCCGGTTGGATCGTCGGGTTCTTGGTGTGCATGGTGGGCGGCCCCGGCGGCGACGTGCTCGTGCTTTCGTCCCCTCTGACCTTCCTGCTGCTGGTCGGTGCGATCGCTCCGGCCGCCGTTTTCCTCTTCAAGGTGGCGATCAACAGACTCGCCACCCTCAGCTCGCAATAGTTCTCGGCGCGCGCGTAGGAAACTGACCCGTGCATAAGGGACACTCAGCCTGTGGCTGAACATGATTTGGCGGGTGCGACTATCGCCTTGACCGCAGAACGGCGTGTCGAAGAATTTGCGACGCTCCTCGAACGTCGAGGCGCGGAGATCGTGCGGACACCGGTGATCCATGTGCTGCCGTTGGTGGACGATCGAGACCTGAGGACTCAGACGTCCGCTTTGATTGCCGATCCTCCGGAATTGGTCGTGATCAGTACCGGGATCGGCTTCAGGGGTTGGCTCGACGCCGTCGCCTCGTGGGGTTTGACCGAGGAGTTCCTCGGGGCTCTCGCCCACACGCGCATCATCGCCCGCGGCCCCAAGGCGACGGGTGCCATCCGAGGCGCCGGACTGCGCGAGGAATGGTCGCCTTCGGGTGAGTCGTCCGAGGAAGTTCTGGCACATCTCGGAAGCGAGGGAGTGGCAGGCTTGCGCATCGCAGTCCAGTTGCACGGCACCATCACCGAATGGGAGCCGTTGACGGACCTGAGCGCCTCCCTCGCCGACATCGGCGCGGTTGTCACTCCGGTATCGGTCTATCGGTGGATCCGGCCGCCGGATCAGTCGCCGGTCCGCGCGTTGGTCGCTGCAGTTCGTTCCGGTGCGATCGACGCGCTGACCTTCACCAGTGCCCCCGCGGTCTCCTCGATGCTCAGCACGGCAAAAGAAATGGGCGAGCTGGAGCGGTTCGTCGCAGCGATGCGCGGACCGGTACCGACCTACTGCGTCGGACCGGTGACGGCCGCCCCGCTGGAACTCCTCGGTGTTCCGACCATCCAGCCGGAGCGATCGCGTCTCGGTTCGCTGGCGCGGCTCATCATCGACGACCTGCCCACACGTCGCCACCGCCCGGAGTGACGGCTTCGATCAATGCCCACGCGTTCTCGGCGGGGAGATCGATCACCTCGTAGCTTCCGGTGCCGGCGGGCGTCGCGGCGACGACGGTTGCCACTCCCGCGCGTCGTTGGAAGAACGTCTCGCGCACCGTCCATCCGATGACACCTTCGGATTCGAGACTGTGACGCTGGCGATCGAGCGAGCCGTTTCGGGTGATCAACCATCCGGGTAGTACTGCGTGGCCGAGGCCGTTGTATCGGTCGAAGGCGAGGACAGTGCCACCGATGGCGAGTACGGCGACCCCGAACCACGCGTAGATCGGTACATCGAGTCCAGAAGCCGCGCACGCCACACAGACCAGGAACGCCACCGCGGCGAGGAACAGTGCTCGGGTGTACCGGCGACGCCGCGCGGCCGGGCCGTGCGGGATCAGCGGGGCGGACGCCTGGCGTGAGTCACCGATCACGGTGGCCATCACTCGCTCGGCTTCCCTGCGTGGTCCCTGTGGGAGTAGTAGCGAAGATTCCTTCTTCTCGGCGCTGACCCCGGTCATGATGGCGTCGAGACGCGCGCCGCGGGCCAATCGCAGCAGGAGCGGTTCCTTGAGCGTCGTGCCACGGAGGCGGGCGCGGTCGAGTGTGGTTTGCCGAGTCTTCAACAGGCCGTGACTGACATGCAGGATGCGGCCGTTGTCGGTGAGTTTCATGTTGCCGAACGCGATCAGGTACTGGACGCAGGCGAGTGCACTCGACAGCACCAGCAGCACGACGAGTGCGATGACGACCATCAGTGCGATGCCGAGGCTCTCGAGTGAGTCGAAGCTGTCGCTCACTGCCGAGGATTTCGCGACGGCAGTGCCGATGCCGTATTGGAACGAGATGCCGATGATCGCTGCGATGATGGCGATTCCGGTGAACGAAAAGGGGGCGTAGCGAACCCAACTCGGTTCCCAGTGACCGATTTCGGTGTCGACCGGTTCGGTGATGCTTTCGACCGGCGTGCCCGGGGTTTCCAGTCGCCGTGCTTGCTGGGCGCCGGCCAACAGTGCGGCGCGTAGGTCCGGAACCAGGGCGGTCGACAGGGCGTTGAGCTCGAACTTGTTCGAATCGTGGCCGCTCCCGGCGCGCTGGCCGGTACCGATGCGCACGATCGACAGTCCGAGCAACCGGTGCATGACCCCGGCCTCGACGTCGACGGATCGGATGCGGCTACGCGGGACGGAGAGCAGCTTTTTCTGGAAGACCCCGGTGCGCAGTTGAACGTGGACGGGTCCGATTCGGTACGTGGTGGTGAAATACCGCAACAAACCGAAGATGACGAGCAGAGTGACGACGCCGAGTCCCCACCAGTGGTTTCCGGATTGGCTGCCGAGAACTACTGAGACGAGTAGGACCGGGAGCAGTTTGACGACTTCGTTGACGGGGTGGACCAGAAGCATGCGTCGGTCGAGGCGGAGCCAGGGCTGTTCCTCTTCCGCGGCCTCGGCAGCTGCCGTTTCCGCCTCTACCGGGATCTCGATCGCGGTCGGGTCGCCCAACTGTTTCTCGTTCACGTCGCGTCTCCCACGTTGGTACCCGCGATCTCCGTCAGTTGAGCCACCGTGCGGTCGGCGACTTCCTGGTCGAGTGCGGAGATCTTCACGGCCCCGGCCGACGACGCTGTCGTGACCGTGACGGTTGCCAGACCCAACATGCGGTCGATCGGTCCGCGCTCGGTGTCCACGGTCTGCACGCGCGAGATCGGTGCGATGCGTCGCTCCTGGGTGAACCAGCCGGTGCGGGTGTACACCGCGGTGTCACTGATCTCCCATCGGTGGACGCGATACCGCCACGCCGGGACCATCAGAATGTAGGTGGCAGCGAAGAGCACGGTGACTGCGAATACGGTGCCGACCACCCAGGACGGGATTCCGGGTATCAAGACGGCACAGACGATTTCGGCGACGATGACGGGTACCCAGAACAGTGAGGCAGTGATTGCCCACAGCCTCGGGGCTTTGGTGCTGGGTCGCCATAAGGGGTCGGCCATGGTCAGCGGTTGCGGCGCAGTCATGGGCACTACTTTGGTCGAGTGAGGGGCGATCTGTCGACATCGGCCCTATCGTGGAGTGTGGCGACCGCGAAGGGAGCACGTGATGACCGAACAAGATGCGACATTCGACCCGGAGGCTCCGGAATCAGATGCGCTCGAACAATCGACACCCGTAGATCCGAACGCCCCTGAAGAACCCGATCTGACCGACATTCCGCTCGACGCGCCAGTGGCTGACGTGGTGGATCAACGAGTCGAGGTTGCGGTCGACGACGACTACCGGCCGTCGTGATCGAGGCGGTGTCGGGGCGGTGAGGCCGCCTACTTCTGGCACCGGGTGGCACTAGTCGTCCCACATGGCGCATGATCGCTAGGTGAACCGAACTGGTGATGACTCCGGCAAACCCACCATGCTTCCGATGCCAGGTATTTCCGCGTCCGCCTCGTCCAGTCCGTCGCCCGGCCCGTCAGCGTCGGCGATGCGGCGAGTTCTCCGTCGTGCACGCGACGGAGCGACCCTGAACGTCGACGAGGCGGCAACGCTGCTGCAGGCACGGGGAACCGATCTGACCGATCTGTGTTCTTCGGCGGCCAAGGTTCGCGATGCCGGTCTGCTGGCAGCGGGTCGGCCGAACACCGTGACGTATTCGCGGAAAGTTTTCATTCCGCTGACCCGTCTGTGCCAGGACAAGTGCCACTACTGCACATTCGTCACGGTGCCGGGGAAGCTGCGTGCCGCTGGGCACGGCATGTTCCTGGAACCGGACGAGGTTTTGGACATTGCCCGGGCAGGCGCCGAATTGGGCTGCAAGGAAGCGTTGTTCACGCTGGGGGATCGCCCCGAGGCTCGCTGGCCGGAAGCCAAGCAATGGCTGGACGAACGCGGCTACGACTCCACCCTCGACTACGTGCGAGCGATGTCGATCCGGGTACTCGAGGAGACAGGCCTGCTCCCACACCTCAATCCCGGTGTGATGAGCTGGCAGGAACTCTCGCGGCTCAAGCCCGTTGCGCCGTCGATGGGCATGATGCTCGAGACGACCGCTACCCGGCTGTTCACCGACAAGGGTGAGTGCCACTACGGCAGCCCGGACAAGGACCCGGCGGTTCGGCTACGCACCCTGACCGACGCAGGCCGACTGAACATCCCCTTCACCACGGGAATTCTTGTGGGCATCGGGGAGAACTTCCTCGAACGTGCCGAGTCGATCATGGCGATACGCAAGTCGCAGAAGGCGTTCGGCCACATCCAGGAAGTGATCATTCAGAATTTCCTGGCCAAGCCCGATACCGCGATGCGCAATACGCCTGATGCTGGACTCGACGAGTTTCTCGCGGCCATCGCCGTCGCACGCCTGCTGCTCGGGCCGACGATGCGGATTCAGAGTCCGCCGAATCTCGTCTCGAACAGCGAGTGCCTCGCGCTGCTCGGCGCAGGCGTGGACGACTGGGGCGGGGTGTCACCGTTGACCCCCGATCACGTCAACCCCGAGCGTCCCTGGCCGAATCTCGAGACCTTGGCCGAGATCAGCGCCGAGGGCGGCTTCACGCTGACCGAACGCACTGCGGCTCAGCCGGCATATGTCCTGGCCGGGGCTCCGTGGATCGATCCGCGTATTGCGGGTCACGTGCAGGCGCTGGCGGATCCCAAGACCGGTCTCGCCTTGCCCGACACCAAGCCGGTGGGCCGGCCGTGGCAGGAACCGGACGAGTCGTGGGAATCGAGCGGACGCGTCGATCTCAATACCGAGATCGACACGGACGGGCGCAACACCGAGACCCGCAGTGACCTGGGCAGTGCGTTCGGCGACTGGGAGACCGTGCGCGAACAGGTCCTCGAACTCAGTGCTCCGATTCGCGTCGACACCGATCTGCTGGCTGCGCTCCGCAGTGCCGAACGCGACCCGGCCGGATGCTCCGACGACGAGTACCTTGCCCTTGCCACGGCGGAGGGCCCGGGCCTGGAAGCTGTTGTGGCACTGGCGGATGCGCTACGCAAGGATGCCGTCGGCGAGGACGTCACCTACGTGGTGAACCGGAACATCAACTTCACCAACATTTGCTACACGGGCTGCCGGTTCTGTGCATTCGCGCAGCGCAAGGGCGACGCCGACGCCTTCACGCTGTCGGCAGAGCAGGTCGCCGACCGTGCGTGGGAAGCGCACGTCGCCGGCGCGACCGAGGTGTGCATGCAGGGCGGTATCGATCCGGAACTTCCCGTCACCGGTTACGCCGACCTGGTCCGGGCCGTCAAGAAGCGCGTGCCGTCGATGCACGTCCACGCGTTCTCGCCGATGGAGATCGTCAACGGTGCATCGCGCAGCGGTGAAAGCATCAGGGATTGGCTGACTGCGCTGCGTGAGGCGGGCCTGGACACCATTCCCGGTACGGCAGCGGAGATCCTCGACGACGAGGTGCGTTGGATCCTCACCAAGGGCAAACTGCCGACGGCAGAGTGGATCGAAGTGGTCACCACGGCCCACGAGGTGGGGCTGCGATCGAGTTCGACGATGATGTACGGGCATGTCGATCAGCCGCACCACTGGGTCGGGCACCTGAATGTTCTTCGCGGAATTCAGGACCGTACAGGTGGATTCACGGAGTTCGTGCTGCTGCCGTTCGTTCACCAGAGCGCGCCGCTGTACCTGGCGGGCGCTTCACGGCCAGGGCCGACCAACCGGGACAACCGCGCTGCGCACGCACTGGCACGCATCATGCTGCACGGTCGCATCCCCAACATCCAGACCAGCTGGGTCAAGCTCGGGATCACCGGAACGCAGATGATGCTCAACGGCGGAGCCAACGACCTCGGTGGGACGCTGATGGAGGAGACGATCTCGCGGATGGCAGGCTCCGAACACGGGTCCGAGAAGACCGTCGCGGAACTGCGCGCCATCGCCGAGGGAATCGGACGCCCGGCGCGCGAACGAACCACCACACATGCACGACGCGAAGGAGCGATTGCCTGATGGCCGATGTTCTGGGGGACCGCAAGGTCGTCGAGGTTCTCGATCGAGCGGTATGGGGGATCAACCCGGTTCTCGATCTCGCCTACAGCGATCCGCTCGGTATCAAGCGTCGGACCTTCGAGCCGACCGATCCCGAGCGAAATGCCGCAGCGATGGTGTTGGACGCGGCGGCCTGGGTCCTCGACGTCGTCAAGTTCCCCGGGACGGCGGCGTGGTCGGTGATGACCGACGAGCAGCGCTCGAAGTGGTGGACGACCCGGTTGGGTGCACTCAACACCGTTGCCGTCGCGTTCCCCGGCATCTTCGGCGTCCTCCTCAATCGGCTGCCGATCCAGGACCTTTTGGCATTCGCGAATCAGGCCGTTGTGCTCGTTGCGGTTGCCCGTGAACACGGAGTGACGGAGCGGGATCAGCAGGTGGACCTCCTGGCGTCGGTGCTGTGCCGGCGTGAGACCAAGTCCCGAGATCTGCTCGCCGGTGAGGATTTCGCCGAAAAGTCGGTCAGCGGTGCCGACGAGACCTGGCGCCCGTTCGCGCTCATCGGCACCTTGTGGCGCACGTCCAAGACTTTTCGTGCCATCACGGACGAGCTGCACAAGCGGCCGTCGCGGACAAAACCGTACGAGATTTTCGGCAAGATTCCGGTGGTCGGCGTCGTGGCGGATTATCTCGGTGAGCGCGGCGCTTTGGTCCGCGCTGCTGCTGCGGGGGAGAAGTGGATCGCGATTCGGTCGAGGAACATCACCGCAGTAGGCTGAAATGTGTTACCCCCGCCTGCTCAGAGTCGGTTGGCAGGGGGATAATAGGCTGTTCCCGCGGTACGTGAGAGTCGTATCGGATTTTCGGCCCCTTGCAACTGCGTGTTGCGGCGGCGATGCACGACAGGAAGGCAGGGAGATCGGCAGTGACCTACACGATTGCTGAACCGTGTGTAGATGTGATGGACAAGGCGTGCATCGAAGAATGCCCTGTCGACTGCATCTACGAGGGTGGACGCATGCTTTACATCCACCCCGACGAGTGTGTCGACTGCGGCGCGTGTGAGCCTGTCTGTCCCGTCGAAGCCATCTTCTACGAAGACGACGTCCCGGACCAGTGGAACGCGTACATCAGCACCAACGTCGATTTCTTCGACGATCTCGGTTCGCCGGGTGGAGCGGCCAAGCTCGGCAAGGTCGACTACGACACGCCGTTCATCAAGGCGCTGCCTCCCATGGGTGAGGAATAGAGATCTTGTCTCGTACTCCGGTGGCCGCTGGGCTTCCTGATTTTCCGTGGGATTCGCTCGCCGACGTCACGGCGAAGGCGCACTCTCATCCCGACGGCATCGTGAACCTGTCCGTGGGAACGCCGGTTGATCCCGTTGATCCGGTGATCCAGGAGGCTTTGTCCTCTGTTGCCGAGATACCCGGATATCCGACGACGCACGGCACGCTCGCACTTCGCGAGGCCGTAGCGGAGTCACTCGATCGCCGTTACAACATTCCCGACGTCGATCCGGCAGCGGTCCTGCCGGCGATCGGCACGAAGGAAATGATCGCGTGGCTGCCGACATTGCTAGGTCTCGGAGCCGACGATCTGGTGGTCATTCCGGAGTTGGCATACCCGACGTACGAGGTCGCGGCGAAGCTGGCAGGCGCTCGCGTCCTGCGCGCCGACGGCTTGAACAAGCTCGGTCCCGAGTCGGCGGCGATGATCTTCGTGAACTCGCCGTCGAACCCCACCGGCAAAGTGCTCGGCCTCGAGCACTTGCAGAAGGTCGTGGCCTGGGCGCGCGAGCGGGGCGCGATCGTCGTCTCCGACGAGTGCTACCTCGGATTGACGTGGGAAGCGGATGCGCTCTCCATTCTCGATCCCCGGGTCAACGACGGCGATCTGACCGGTTTGCTTGCGGTCCACTCGCTTTCGAAGACGTCCAATCTCGCGAGCTATCGCGCCGGGTTCGTCACCGGTGATCCGGCTCTGGTGTCGGAACTGCTCGAGGTGCGAAAGCACGCGGGCATGATCCTGCCGCTGCCGATCCAGGCGGCGATGACCGCAGCTTTGGGCGACGACCAACACGAGAACATCCAGCGCGAGCGGTACCGCGAGCGTCGCAGTGTGTTGATCGAAGCTGTTCGAGGCGCCGGATTCACCGTCGACAACTCCGAGGCGGGTCTGTACCTCTGGGCGACGCGCGGCGAGGAATGTCGAGCGACGGTCAGTTGGTTCGCCGATCGTGGGATCCTCGTTGCCCCCGGTGAGTTCTACGGACCGAGCGGTAGCAAGCACGTGCGGATCGCGCTCACTGCAACAGACGAACGAATCGCCGCGGCAGCAAAGCGCCTCTCCGCCTGAACTGCGTGCTTTCCCAGGTGTCAGGTTCCCTGATGTCGGTATCGGTCCGATGTAAGGTCGCGCTGTGACCACCTCAGGGACCGGCGGCTTGGACGCGGTACTGATTTTTGCTGTCGTTGTCGCCTCGGTTGCACTGATGCTCGTGTGGTTGAAAAGTCGTCGAGTTTTCGGAGAATTCCCACGCTCGGCAGCTCTCCTCTGGCTGATGGTTGCGGTGCCGTCCATCCTGCAGTCGCTGATACCAGGACTACTCGAGATGTTTCGTCGTGATCCCGCGTTGATTCGCGACGGTCAATGGTGGCGCATTCTGACCTCCGTGCTCGTCCAGGACGGAGGGGTCGCAGGAACCGTCACCAATCTCGTGACGCTGGCCGTGGTTGCACCGCCTGCGTTTCGGCTCTGGGGCGCCGCACGCGGCTGGGCTCTCTTCCTGCTCGGTCAACTGTTGTTCGGTTTGCTCACCACCGCAGTCTTTCCGTCGACCGGCGCAGGTAACTCCGGTGCCACACTTGCTCTGGCAGCGGCGGCCGCCGGAATCGGTGTTCTGGTGCGCCCGCGAATGCCTGAGATTGTTCTGACGGCCGTGATTGTCGTCGGCGGCGCAACCCTGGTGACGGTCGACGATGCGCACGGATTCGCCGTTCTTTCCGGGGCGCTTTTGGGGGCGGCGCTGGTGACGCTGTTCCCTCCGCACTCGATAGACGCGCGTCGGGCGGGAGAAAGTTTGCGACCATCGGCCCTGTGAGATGCTGTCGTGGTGCTGCTGAGATCACTGAACCCCCTTGCTGTCGCCCGCGGTGACGACCTCGACGACGCCGTGGCGATCGGTGACACGGTTCTCTCGCGGAGTGCCATTCTCGGTGCCGCGACCTCGGTCGCGGAACGAGTGGCGCAGGCCGATCGGGTTGCCGTATTGGCAACTCCCACAGCAAAAACGATCCTCGCCGTCGTCGGGGCATTGATTGCCGGTGTCACCGTTGTGCCGGTCCCGCCGGACTCGGGGAAGGCTGAGCGGGAGCACATTCTGCGTGACTCGGGTGCTCAAGCGTGGCTCGGTGAAACGGACGACCACTGCGACACTCTGCCGGTAGTTCCCGTCCGGTTGCACGCTCGCTCGTGGCACAGCTATCCGGAACCGGCACCGCAGTCCACAGCATTCGTCCTGTACACGTCCGGAACCACTGGCCCACCGAAGGGCGTTCTGCTCAGTCGCTCGGCCATCGCAGCCGGGATCGACGCGCTTGCCGAGGCCTGGGACTGGACGTGGCGAGACACGCTCGTGCACGGGCTTCCGCTCTTCCACGTGCACGGACTGATCCTCGGAATCCTCGGCCCCCTCCGGATCGGCAGCCGGGTGATCCACACCGTCAAGCCGACGCCGGAAAATTACGCCCGGGCGAAAGGCTCCCTCTACTTCGGTGTTCCCACCGTCTGGTCGCGTATCGCCGAGGACGAAGAAGCTGCCCGCGCGTTGTCCGGTGCCCGACTTCTGGTTTCCGGTAGTGCGCCGCTTCCTGTGCCTGTCTTCGAAAAGCTACGGGACCGAACAGGATTGACGCCCATCGAGCGATACGGCATGAGTGAGACGATGCTGACTCTGAGCACACGTTTCGACGGCGAGCAACGCCCAGGGTGGGTCGGCGTGCCGCTGCGCGGAGTCGAGACTCGTCTTCGTGACGAGAAGGGCAACGACGTGCCACACGACGGCGAGAGTATCGGCGGTCTACAGGTACGTGGGCCGATGCTTTTCGACGGCTACTTGAACCGTCCAGACGCAACCGCCGAGTCCTGGACGGAGGACGGCTACTTCAAGACCGGTGATGTCGCCGTCATCGACGAGGGTGGGTTCCACCGAATCGTCGGCCGCGAATCCATCGACTTGATCAAAACCGGTGGATTCAGAGTCGGCGCCGGCGAGATCGAGACCGCCATCCTCGGGCACCCTTCGGTGTCCGAAGTTGCGGTGATCGGTGTCCCCGACGCCGATCTGGGTCAGCGGATCATCGCCGTCGTAGTCCGTAAGCCCGGGAGCCCCGAGGTCACCGAAGCTGAATTGGTCGAGTTGGTCGGGGCTGAGTTGTCGGCGCACAAGCGTCCCCGTGAGGTTCGCTTCGCCGAGACTCTGCCGCGTAACGCGATGGGCAAGGTCCAGAAGCGCGAGCTCTTCTGAGAAGAGCGGTTTGCTGAAAAGTCGCTGTGACGCTTGAAGGTTCGTGACTTCGGTCGGACTGTCCCGGAATATGGGCTCGTCGGTTCTCCGACGATTCAGCGCTAGTTGGAATTTCTGTGTTCTTGGCTACACTACCGCCCGGTAGGGATAGCTTCAGTCGCACGCATGCCGTCGGTATGTCCTAGTGCGAGTGGCCTCGGAAGGGCAGATTTCATGGCGGGCGGACGGCATTCGAGTCCTGACAGCGGGCGATCGATCGGGTTCTACGCAGTGGGTGGGTTGGTTGCCGTCGCGGTAGTCGCTACCGGGGTGGTGGTCTTCAAGGCAACACAGTCCGATTCCTGCGAGAGCGTCGACGAGTACTCGCTGGCAGCAGATCCTGCGATCGCGCCTGCAGTCACGGAGATCCTCGCAGAATCGTCGCCGGAGCAGACAGGCTGTTCGCGGATCACGGTCACCTCTGCGTTGCCAGGCGACGTAGCGGGAACCCTGGGCAAGGGCGTGGACGCACCGGACATGTGGATACCGGATTCGACAGCGTGGGTCGGCAAAGCTGCACTGACGGCCAAGGGACCGGTTGCTGCCGCCGGCGGTTCGATCGCCACCTCGCCTGTCGTCCTCGCCTCCGGCGGTGGCGAGCAGTTTGCCAGTTGGCTCACGGCGCTTCAGGTTCCCGATCTCGCGCTGGGCAATCCGTTGTTCACCGGGGTTGCGTCGGCGCCCATTCTCGGAGCCCTCGCGGAGACAGGGGCCACCTCCGAATCGGTTCGAGCGGCCCTGGTACCCCATGCCCAAGCAGAGAGCGTTCGTACCGAAGATCAGCCGGTAGGGCAGAAGATGCTCACCGAATTGGTCAGCTCCGGGAAGGTCGGTGTTTCGACCGAGCAACAGGTCGTCGAGTTCACGAAAGCCGAGTCGAAGATTTCCGCGACAGTACCGGCGACTGGAACCATGATCATGGATTACCCCCTGGTTGTCAGTGCCTCGGCGCCGGATCGGCACTACGCGGCAGCGAAGAAGAGTGACGCCATAGCCGACCTGTTGCACAGTGAATCTGCTCAGGAAGTGCTGACACGCAGCGGTTTCCGTACTTCCGGGGGTGGAGCTGTCGAAGGTGGAGTTGGTGACGTGACGGCCTTGACGGTCTCCGAACAGTCGGTGGCCGATCAAACGCTGGGCGCTTGGGCTCTGATGGCCAAGCCGATCCGGACACTCGTTGCGATCGACGTGTCTGCGTCGATGGACTACCCGGCAGCAGGCGGCAAGACGCGCATGCAGTTGACCACTGCTGCCGCTCTCGCCGGCAATCAGGTCTTCCCGGACAGTGTCGCTGCCGGTCTCTGGGCGTTCTCCCAAGGTATGAACGGAACCCAGGACTTTCAGGAATTGGTGCCGATCAGGCGCTACGACACCATCGTCGACGGCGTGACTCAGCGAAAGTTGATGGCTGATCAGGCGAACCGGCTCACCGAACTCAAGCGTGGCGCCACCGGTTTGTACGACACGACGCTGGCCGCCTTCCGTAAGGTGCAGGAATCGTACGATCCGCGAGCGGTCAACAGCGTCATCATCTTGACCGACGGTGCCAACGAAGATCCCGACAGCATCAGCCGTGAACAGCTGCTCGATGTTCTTGCACGCGAGCAGGATCCGGCGCGTCCGGTCATCATCGTCACCATCGGCATCACCGATGACGCCGATGCGGCGGCGCTCGCCGATATCTCCCGCGTGACGGGCGGTTCGACGTACATCGCTCGTGACCCCTCGGAGATTTCCGAGGTGTTTGTGAACGCACTGGCTCACCGAGGATCGTGAGCGACACCGAGGAACTCAGGCCGCGTCGGGACCGGCCCAGGGGGTCGGAAGTGGCGGAGCCTCAGACGAATATCGGTGCCCGGTAGGCGTCGTCGTGGTGAAGGTGTGCCGGGTACCTGGTACAGGTTCGGCAGACCAGCCCGAGCCCTGTTTCGCGTAGTTGCATGCCGCGCACAACCCGGCACCGTTGGCTGCGCTGGTGAGGCCACCCCTGGAGTGATCGCGGATGTGGTCGCGGTGACGAACCGGCGCGTCGCACCACGGAGTGCGGCAGCTTCGATCACGAAGTTCGATCAATCGTGCCAACCCCTTCGGGAAGGTTCTCGCGGTGGATTCCATTGCGGTCAGTGCGCCCGTATCGGGGCGTGCGTAGAGCTTTCGAACCGTTGTCATGGTTTCGGAGTCCTCGCCGGACAAGGTGATCCATTCACGTGCGATGGCTGCTGGAACAGGTCCGTACCCGTGGACGTGGGCAGGGTCGGAACCGTCGCCGAGTAGTGACTGGTCGGAGACAATCAGATTCACCGTGACGGGTGTCGGTGTGGCGCGGCCGATTCCGGTGACCCGCTCCACCAGGAGATCAGCCATGATCTGAGCTCGCGTGCGCTCGTCCCCGCCGGCAAGTACGGAATCTGCATCGCGGCCGAGCGTGGCATATACGACGGTACCCGCGGCAGCGGGAAGTAGGACATTGAGCCAGCACATCGTGTCGGGCGCAGGCCGAGACGTCACACGTCTGTCTCGTACGGCTTTGCGTGCTCGTCTGGCAACACTGTCGGCGTCTATTTCCGCAGTGCGTGCGCGGATTCTTTCTGTCAGTTGGTGGGTGCCACATCCGTCCAAGATCGCAGCGTCGCAGCAGAACTCGCGATCCAATGCAGCGCGATCCTGGACTGTGAGACACGCAGTTTCACGCATGAGAATTGTCGCTTGATGCTCACTGATGGAGCCACGGACGAGTAGTCGAAGTGTGTGCGGCATCTCGTCGTTCAGTGCGCGGGCCAGGTTGAGATGCTGAGTTCCGAACCATGCCGACTCTCGCCGTGCGAGGGCAATCTGTGCGTTGATTCCACGGCCCTGGTACGAGCGCGGAACTCCCCGTTCGCCGCGGTCCTTGCGGGTTACCGTGTCGAGATCGGCAGCCAGCAATGCCTGGGCCCCAGCGCAACTGGCCTTCAGCTCTTCCAGTGCGCGTAGTAGATCCACGCGAGCTGCGTTGTCGATGGAACGATCCATGCTGACGAGTGACGCTCGGAATTGTCCGATCGTCTCTTCGGATATCGTCTGTTTGGATATCGCCTGTTCAGATACTTTCGTCGTCACTTTTACCCCCCAGTAGTGTCGAACATACATTCGATACTAGCGCCGACGGTGAACGCACGCAACGGCTTTCTCTGTTGGCGTCCGAAAGTTCCGACAGTTCGGTTTTCATGGTTGACTGGTCCTCATGATCGAGTTGAGGGGATTGACCAAGGTTTACGGACCGACGAAAGCGGTGGACGATTTGTCGTTCACGGTCAAGCCGGGCATCGTG
>NZ_JBYTAP010000002.1:0-827191 GCF_058788335.1 Rhodococcus sp. FW305-130
CGAGTTGGGGGAGATCGAGGCGGCGTTGGTGTCGCATGGGTCGGTGTTGTCGGCTGCGGTGGTGGTGCGTGGGTCGGTGATGGGTGATCAGTTGGTGGGGTATGTGGTGCCGGCGGTGGGGTCGGTTGTGGATGTGAGTGTGTTGCGGGGGTTTGTGGGGGAGCGGGTTCCGGGTTATATGGTTCCGGCTGCTGTGGTGGTGTTGGATGCGTTCCCACTTAATTCGTCGGGGAAGTTGGATCGGGCGTTGTTGCCGGAGCCGGTGTTCGAGGCTCGGGTGTTTCGGGCTCCGGTGTCGTCGGTGGAGTTGGTGGTGGCGTCGGCGTTTGTGGGTGTGTTGGGTGTTGATCGGGTGGGGTTGGATGATGATTTCTTCGAGTTGGGTGGCAACTCCCTCATCGCGATGAAATTGACCGCCAACTTGAGCAGCTCACTCGATTTCGATGTTCCTGTCCGCATGCTCTTCGGTGCATCGACACCCGAATTACTCGCTGCCAGGATCGAAGAGGCTCGGGAATCAGGTTCGGCGACACCGGACGATCATGCGATCGGCGTGCTCTTTCCCGTTCGCATCGAAGGACAGCGGCCACCGCTCTTCTATATCCATGCAATGAGTGGTCTGGCGTGGAAGGCCTCGGGCTTCGCTCCGTATCTAGAGGCAGATACACCGATCTACGGCCTGCAAACTCCCGTAATGACGGAGGCGTGGGCATTACCGACCTCTGTCGACGAGCTAGCGCACCGTTACGTGCGTGAGATGATCGATGTGAATCCGACTGGGCCGTTTAACATAATCGGCCACTCAGTTGGAGGGTTCATCGGCCATGCATGTGCTGTTCTTCTACGCGAGCAAGGTTTCGAGGTCTCTCTGTTCATGGTGGATCCACGTCATCCGAGGGAGGTCGACGATGATGTAGCGCTCGAGAACACCCGTGACATGGCAGCTAGTTGGGGAGTGGAACTCGGTGAAGGTGCCGACGTCAATTCTCTTGATCGCAGCCAGATCATCGCCATCGGTAAAACGCTGGACTCGGTGTCGTTCATGACTGAGACACAGATTGGCGCACTTTACGACTTCGCTTCGGCGAGTGGTGAATTGATCTCCGGGTATGAGCCGCGCAAATATGATGGCGACGTGGTGATGTTCCGGGCAGCTGCGGGCATGGACATGGACTTCACAGTGACAGACGAATGGAGATCGGTGATCGGTGGACAGATCACTGACATCGATATCGACAGCAATCACACGTCGATGATGCATCCGGACAAGCTCGAGTTGATCGGGCCGATCGTCGCCGAGTACCTACGTACGCAGGAGAAGCGCTCGTCATGACTGATGAAACCCCGGCTCGGTCGGCCGAACCTCGCACTGTCGTGCATTTTGTACGTCACGGAGAGGTGTTCAATCCGTCGAAAGTAATTTACGGCCGGCTACCCGGATACTCGCTTTCCGAATTGGGCAATCGCCAAGCGAAGGCAGTCGCCGAGATTCTCGGTGATCGTCCAATCTCTTCGATCTTCTCCAGCCCGCTCGAACGCGCGATTGAAACTGCCACTCCGCTAGCCGATTTGTTGAATCTACCCATCGAGAAGAACGAAGATCTTGTGGAGTGGGAGGGAAGGTTCGACGGGATCGCAGCGGGAGACCCGAGACTGAAGCCGTCGGTCGGGTTGCTGCTCAAAACGTGGAATCCAGTGACGCCTTCGTGGGGGGAGAGCTACAAATCGATGGTCAGACGTATGTCTGCTGCCCTGGATTCGGCTCGGCGTCGGAGCGCGGGCAAAGAGGGCGTGTGCTTCAGCCACGAGCTGCCCATCTGTACCATGCGGCGTTCGTTGAGGAGCGAATCATTGTGGCGTCGGCAGCATGAACGCGATGTGGCTCACACTTCGATCACTTCAGTCACTTTTTCTGGCGAAGCCCTCGTTGATGTCAGCTATTCCGCAAGCCATGTACCTACGGACTGAGGTATAGAGGAAAGCCAGCCTGTTCTTCTCGCATTTGATCGAGAAGAACAGGCTGGCTGGTTGAGAATGTTCCTGCGGTTGTCTCAGATTCCGAGCGAACCGGCGATGAACGGCCATGATTTGTGTAGCTGATCCTGCCAGTAGCCCCACGAGTGGGTCCCGACCGGCTGGAAGTCGACAACGGCCGGAATATTCAATTCATACAGGCGCTTGGCCATGTTCGAAGTGCAAAGGTTGGTCGCTGCTTCGATCGGGCCGCCGATGATGATCTGGTTCTCCGTATATGCGCGACCATCACTCAGACGTGGGTTGAGGAATGTGTCGTTCGGAATTCCAGGAAGCCCGTTTCCGGTGCTCATGTAGATGGGCGTACCACGCAGCTTCTCTGCGTTGACGAGCGGATCGTGTTCGACCCATCCCGGTCCGTCCAATGGTCCCCACATATTCGTGATGTCGTCGACGCCGCCGATCCATTCCGTGGTCGTCCGGACGAATGCTTGTCCGAGGGGATCGCTGGTCTGTGCGCAGCCACTGTAAGCGGCAACAGAACTGTAGAAACCGGGGTACTCGATCGCCAAGTTCAGTACCGACGTACCGGACATCGAGATGGCCGAGATGGCTTGCTTACCGTTGCTCCCCAGCTCTTCGTTCAACAACGGGGGCAATTCTTTGCCCAGGAAGGTCGACCACTTGTTGCGTCCGGCCTTGGGGTCGTCCTTCTCCCAGTCGGTGTAGTAGGAGAGACGCCCACCGACAGGCGTGGCGACGTTCACGTTCTTGTCAGCGAAAAAATCGACTACATCAGTTTGTAGTTCCCATGTCGCGGCATCTTCTCCGCCGCCGGCACCGTTCAGCAGATAGACGATCGGGCGAGGTTCGGAGTTGTCGGCCGGGGTGATCACCTGAATCGGAACGTCCTTGTCCATCGACGCCGCATAGACGTTGACGACGAGCTGACGGTCATTGACCTTCTCGACGGATTTGATGTAGGAGCCCGTCGACGCTGTTTCGGATGAGTCGCCACCGACGCGCGCGGGGGTGGCCTGCGCGAGACCGGCTGTGAGCAGTGAGCCGGCAACGGCCAATGCACCGATCTGTACGGTGCGTCGCCAGGTCGTGGAATTTCGCGTCAAGACCTCATACCTTTCGGTTGATTCATTGTCGATTGCGACCTTGTCGCATTCAGAGAATTGAGTCGGTTATTGTTTGTGGACTGTTACCGTATTTAGATATTCAAATTCTGGTATAAGGCCACACTCGCTGGATGCGTCTGTCATGAAGTCTCCGCAGCCCGGCGGTAACCCCGAATCGCAGGATATAGAAAAACAGCGATCATTCCCGCTGACCAGGCAAGCATTTTCAGAACTGGCACCAGGACCGGGCCTCCGAGCGAAAGTCCGCGCATAGCGTCGACTGCGACGGACATCGGTTGTGCGGCAATTACGGGTTGAAGCCAGACCGGATATGCCATTGTCGGGACAAAACCACTGTTGAAGAACATCAACAAGGTGCACCCAATGGAAACCAATTCGACGAGCGGGACATTTTCCGACATCGTGGCGAGAGCCGTGACCATTACCGCGAACCCAATGCCGAATGCGATGGGTAGAAGTATCATTGCCGCTGCCGCAAGCGGGCCCTGAGTGAACCGGAACCCGACGGCATAACCTACGCCGATGATGACGATCGTGGTCAGTAGAACTCGAACGGCTTCGGCCATCATCCGGCCCACCAGGCCCGATGCGCGGTGTGCGGGTAGCGTCCAGAAACGAGCGAGCAGACCGCTCTTCCTCTCGCCCCGCAAGCCAACTGCGCTGGCGATCGAACCGAACATCGCTCCCACGAGAATGATGAGCGGGACTGTCCCATAGATACTTGATTGCCCGGTGGCAGCGGTGATGGAATTACCCAGAACAACGCGAAACATGATCAAGGTCAACGCGGGGTAAACGAGCGCTTGGATTGTGGTCGAAGGATCGCGCGCCCAAGTGATCAGAAGGCGTTTCGCCTGTATGAGGCTGTGTGTCCAGAGCGCACCAGCCGAACTCTCGGGTAGTGCAGCGTCGGGTAGTGGGAAAGCGAGTGTCCGCCCGCTGCGTATTTCCTCGCTCTTTTCAAGAGAACTCATCACACACGCCTCGTACTTGCCCAGTATGCGAGAGGCCCGCATACCGCTATCAACCCGATCGACCAAGCCGCGACTGGTACCAAGGTATTCGGCGTGAGGCTGCCGGCAGCCAGGTCACGCATGGCGTAGGAGAACTGAGATACGGGCTGATTGCGTACGAAGGGTCTGATCCATTCCGGGAATCCGCTCTCCGGAACAAATCCACACGAGAGCATCCCGAGGATCAATTGGGGAAGTGTCAATGCCTGACTGGTTGCTTGCGGGCTCTTCGATAGTGAGCCGATTGCATCGCCCCCGAGCGACAAACACGTACTGAATGTTAACGCGATCACGCAGAAGAGCACGGCCTGTGACAGACCACCGACGAAGCGAAATCCGATCGCGTATCCGTAGATCAGAGCTGCTGTCAGTGAGACGACGGACCGGAGGAATCCACTACTCATCCGCGAAAACAGTGGAACCGGGCCGAATACCGGCATAGTTTGCATCCGACTGCTGAAGCCAGTGATGCGTTCGGTCGCCGACATCTGCGCCGCTGAGATCGAAGTGAAGGCCATCGCCTGCAAGACGATGATCGGCATCAAAAACTGCGCGTAATTGATGCCCTGCAGTTGCATTACGAACTTGAGGGGCAGATAAAAGCCGACAGTGAAGATCAATGGCGCGACGATTGCGACTAGCAATTCGTGCCGGCGGATCATTGCGCGAACGGTACGGCCGGTGAGTGTCCACCACTGTGTTACAGCGGACGGCTGCGGACGACGATGGCGCCCGATGCGAGCTGCATTCGGCACCGTGATGGACCGTTGACCTACCTGTTTCAAGGCAAGATCTTGAGTTGCGTACTTCGTCGTCGTGGTCACGGCGCATCGCTTGTTTCGCTCGGACGTGACTGCCCCGTCAACGACAGGAACACGTCGTCAAGTGAAGGCCTGCGCAGGGCGATGTCCGCGAGTGGTATCCGTGCGTGATCGAGACGCCGCAGGGCTTCTGCAAGGGTTGCAGAACCACGGGGTGCGGGAATTGCAATTCGGCCGTTCTCGACTGCGAGATCGAAGCGGAAGTCCGGCGGAACCAAATTACCCAACGCGTTGGCTGCTGGTCCCAGCAAGCTTGTCTCAGCGGGAACGATTTCGCAGAAGCTCGCGCCGGTTCGTGCCTTCAATTCGTTGGCGGTCCCCTCCGCGATGACGGATCCTTTGTCGATGACAATGATGTTGTCGCTGAGGAGGTCAGCTTCCTCGAGGTACTGAGTGGTCAGCAGAACCGTGATGCCTTGCTCCTTCAAAGTCTGCACGAGGTTCCACACGCTCTGGCGGCTGCGAGGGTCCAGTCCAGTCGTCGGCTCGTCGAGAAATACGACTTCTGGCCTCACCACCAATCCGCACGCAATGTCGATGCGTCGTCGCATGCCGCCGGAGTACCCTGCAACAACTCGCCCCCCAGCTTCCACGAGATCGAATTCTTCGAGAAGATCCACGGCTCGTTGCCTGGCGGATGCACGATCGAGGCCCATCAGGCGAGCGAAAAGTTCGATGTTCTCGCGTCCGGTGAGTGCGTCGTCGAGTGCGGCGAATTGGCCAGTCATCATGATCGAACGGCGAACGTCGGCTGGGTTGCGAGCGACGTCGTATCCGGCAACCATTGCGACGCCGCGGTCAGGCCGAATCAACGTGGACAGAACCTTGACGGTGGTGGTCTTACCTGCGCCGTTGGGTCCAAGGATGCCGAGCACTGTGCCCTTGGGAGCTTGGAAGTTGATGCCACGCAATGCGTGCACATCCTTGAAGGACTTGTGAACGTCCTCCACGACTACCGCCGCGTCCGTCGATAAGGGCATCAATTCTCCGCTGTCTAAATGGATGTTCGGGCCGAGCTGTGCTTGGACACGGCTTCTCGGCCGTGTCCTTTCTCGAGCAAGTCGTAGCCCGAGCCGGAGTCACTGGTAAGGACCCCAGTGGTTGCGGGAACCTTGTACGTCTATCTCCGGATGCACAGTGGATGTTACCGGAGGGACAACCTCGTTCCGGCCTTCGCGCGGTGGGGATCGATGCAAATGTGCAGCTTGGAGATAAGCCGCGGTCAGGCCGACCGACTGGACTGTGCGATATCGCACAGTGTCCGATACCGGGCGTGATTTCGGGTCGCCGACAGGTGTGAACCGTGTTCGCGCGTGCTGAGTGCTCGTCGAGTACTACGAGTTCGTACTCGATCGACGGGCACCCCTGACTCGATCATCAAGTCGACTCCCTCTGGCGAGGTAACCTACTGCTCATGGATATCGGCACGTTGTCAGTGGTGGTTCCCGTGTACAACGAGGAGGACTACATCGCCGGGTGTTTGGAGTCCCTCGCTCGTCAAGGGGACGAAATCCTCGAGATAATTGTTGTCGACAACAATTCCACCGACCGCACCTCTGAAATCGCGCGTTCTTTCGAGCAGCGGGATTCTCGAATTCGATATCTTGTAGAACCGCGTCAAGGCGTTGTTCATGCACGTAATGCCGGGTTCGACATCGCAGTGGGTGAATTCATCGGCAGGGTCGATGCGGATTCGCGTGTCGCACCAGGGTGGGCGCGAGCGGTTCGAAGTTCCTTCGCTTCTCATGATCTTGATGCCGTTACCGGTTTCTCGTTGTTTTACGAGTCACCGTTTTCAGGTCTTCAGCGAGCAGCGGTGAAGAAAGCCGAGGCCCGTGGCGATTTCCACGGAATCAAACCGGCGCACGCACTGACTGGTTCGAATATGGCGATTCGGGCGACGTCGTGGCGCTCGATCCGCGACAAGGTCAGTGATCGCACCGACATTCACGAAGACGTGGATCTGTCGCTGTGCCTGGTGAAGGCAGGGATGCAGTTCGGCACTGACCTGGACATGCGGAGCGAAATCTCCGGTCGAAGGGGAGAGACTGGACCCATCGAGTTTTTGTCATACAACAAGGCTTCGGTGACAACGCTCGAGTATCACCAGGCTATGACTACACGACTTCGTTTGATGATTCTCAAGACGTCAATTCTGCATGCTCTGTTGTGGCCGGCGTACCGAATGTACGACCGGCAAACCGATCGGTTGTCATGGCGGAAACTGCTGTCAGGTTCCGGAGCCCGCACTATGCCCGTGGATTCGTGAGAGTCGGCGATATCCTGTCCAGATTCAAGGTCTTGTACAACCTCTCGATACCGCTGTAGTCCTGGACGAACAGGTTGTTGCGCCGTCCCGATTCGATGTCGTCGAGCATCTTCTGTCCGCCGGTTACGGCTTCGATCTCCATGATTGCGCGCCAAGCGCCGAAGTCGGTTCCGCTGAAAGCGCGCATGGCGCCCTCGAAGCCTTCCAATAGATAGCTGCGATCTCCACGATCCAGGGAATCCCAGACCAACACGGCTAGTTCCCCGGCAATCGAGGCATGGCAGTACTCGTCGCGAGCGTGCAACCGGATTGTCGCGCGGTTTATCGACTGCACGCCCGGATCGTCCGAGATCAGGTCGAGGTAAGCGGTGATCGACACCTCGGCGACGGTCATGAACGCCAACTGTGTCAGGGCGATCTTGCGAGGCCCCTCGGCTGCGTCGAGGGCTTGCGCCCGCGTGCGGACCGTCAGGACGTCTGGCAGTGCCTTCGCCGGCAGCCCCCAGCCCCTGCCTCGACGGGTCGCTGAACTGGCATTGAAGTGCATGAGCGTGTGATATTGCTCGTCGACCATCGCCTGATTGACGGCCACTGCAGCCCAATCTCCGAGTCCGACGCCGAGTCGGTCTTCGGCGAGAACGTCGAAGCCGGGATTGACGACGTACTTCTCGATGTCCATGACGTTCTTGTTGAACGCGATCCATGCCCAGGCTTGCAGGCGTTGCTTCTGCTCGGGACTCAATGCCAGGTAGGTCGGATGCTCCGCGAACGGGAGAAGTGCTTCGGGGTAGTCGGACAACGACGAATCGAAGAGATCGTCCAGTTCCGGCTCCGCCTTCTTCACGGTTGCCCGGCGCGCCCAATTGCTCGCAAGCCGACTGACGATTGCACTCTCGACCGGATCCGAGGCGTCGTACTCCGGGAGGCTGGGCGGACTCACTCCAGGTCTCATCGTGCCCTACTCTCTGTGCCCTTCGGCAATCTCTCTGTGCCCTTCGGCAATGCGATCGAACAAGCTCTGGCACTCCGCGTTCAATTCGCCTGAGCGATTGTCGAGCGCTGCGTCGGCGGTTTTCATCAGCGTCGTGAAGTCGCCGAGGGACTCGGCCGCCCTGTCCACCTGTGCGGTGGCATCGAACAGTGCTTTTCGTGTCGCACCTGCATACGGATTGCCCGCTTGCACGTCCCAGTACACCTCCGGTTCGCCGCCGGCCACACGCGCCAGGAGCGCAAGCAAGGTCCGATGTGGGGGAGGGGCGACCGCGAGGAGTTCGTCCGCGGAAACTCCGAGTTCGGCCAGGGCGACGCCGAAAGCCAGCACCGACGCGTGTGTCAGAACCTGGGTAGCCGCGGCCAACCGGTCGTGACGATCGGCGTCCATCACCGCGACCGACGCTCCCCACGAGCGCACGACGTCGAGGAATCTGGCGGACTGCGGACCGTCGACGTACGGCACTGCGATGACGGCCCGACCGCGCGGTCCGAGCGACGGACGGAACATGGGGTTGAGTCCGAGGAACTCCCCTCCTCGGCCGGCGTCGGCGATTGCTGCGTCCATCCGCGATTTGACCGACAGTGTGTCCACAACGAGAGCACCGAATGTTCGAAGGCTCGGTAGTGCGGCTAGAGCGACCTGTTCGGGAACCGCGAGCACGATGACGCTCGAGGACTCCACGTGTGCGAGAACCCGGTCACTGGGTTTCGTGATGTCTCCGACGACTACATCTCCGTCAGGATCGCTGCCTGCTGGGTCGACGACGGTGACCGTCGACCCCCCGGCGCGAAGCAGTTCGACGAACATGGATCCGACGGCACCCAGGCCGCCGACAACCGTCGCGGTGCCTGATGCCGGCGTCATGGCTGGATCTACCCGCCGTATTCGAGGACCCGCGAGGACACCGCATCGAGTGCACGGAGCAGAGTGGACGCCTTGACCGTGGTCTCGTCGAATTCTTCTTCCGGGTCGGACAACGCTGTAATGGCACCACCGATTCCGAAGGTCACGCCGCTCTCGGTGCAGACCAGCGACCGGATCACGATCGAGAGGTCTGCGGCGCCACCGAGGGCGAAGTACCCGATCGATCCCGAGTAGACCCCGCGTGGGCCGGATTCGAGGCGGTCGATGATCTCCATCGTCCGTACTTTCGGGGCGCCGGTCATCGATCCGCCGGGGAACGCGGCACGGACGCAGTCCACCGCGGACGACCCCGGACTCAGATGTCCACGCACCGTCGACACCATTTGGTGAACGGACGAGTACGACTCGATCGCGAACAGCCTCGGAACGTGGACACTTCCCGGAACGCAGACCTTGGTGAGGTCGTTGCGAGTGAGGTCCACGATCATCAGGTTCTCGGCGCGGTCCTTCTCGCTGTCGAGCAGGTCCTGCCGTAGCGCAGCATCACGCGCTCGGGTGACGCCGCGCGGACGGGTCCCTTTGATCGGCTTGGACTCGACGTTGCCGTCCGAGTCGACACGAAGGAACCGCTCAGGCGAGGCCGAGACCACCGAGATGCCGGTGAAGTCGAGAAGTGCGCTGTACGGCGTCGGATTGATCGAGCGCAGATACTCGAACGCCTGCTGTGCATCGATCGTCTCGTCGACGCTCGCCATGTTGGTCAGACACACCTCGTAGGACTCACCTGCCCGGATCTCCGAGAGGGCCGTTCCGATCAACGACAGGTACTGATCGCGATCATGCCGAAGGCGAGCCTGCGTCCAGACGGTGTCGCTGATCAGCGGAACCGGGGTGCGTTCCGGAAGGTCCGCGCCGATCCGCGCCAAGGTGTCGACGGTCGATTCGAGCCAATCGTCATAGCCGGCGTCCCGGACTTTCTCGCGCAACCTCAAAACGTGAGTGCGGCCCGCGGTGTGATCGATGACGACGGCGCGATCGGCAAACACCAGAGCGGCATCAGGAGTGGGTGCCGGATGGACTGCCCTTCCTCCGGTCTGTGCTTTCAGTTCGTAGCCGAGGTAGCCCACGTAGCCGAGGTTGAAGTCGAGTTCCGGCTGCGAGGGCACGAAGCGCGTCGCGAGTTGTGCGTCCAAGTAATCGAAGAACGGAACTCGAATGTGCTCGTCGGACAAGCCTTTTCGGCTGACAGTCAGTACCTCGGCTTGCACGTCGTACGTGATGAACTCGGCCAGCGGCCCCGACGAATCGCCGAGTATCGAAAAGCGCGCACTCGGCTCTGCGGTTGCCGCGCGGTCCAGCCAGAACGCGTTCGGACCGTCGGCGAACAGTGCTGCATAGGCCGCCGACGGGTCCACTGCAAAATCGAGAATCACGTCGTCGACGTCGTAGTTGATCGCCGGCCGCAGGTCGGGTGTTTGCGAAGTCGGTTCGGGTCGGATCACCGAATCCAGAGTGCGTCCGACGGACAGATCGCGGAAGTTCGCGAGCAAATCTATGCCGAACTCGGTACTGATGGACTCCGGATGGAACTGAACGCCCCACATCGGCTTGGTCCGGTGCCGGACACCCATGAGCAGTCCGTCGGACGTCCACGCGGTACGAACGAAGGCGTTCGGCAGATTCTCGACGGTCAACGAGTGGTAGCGAACAGCTCGGAACGGCGACGGAAGTCCGGCAAAGATGCCCGAGCCGTCGTGATCGATCAGCGAAATTCGGCCGTGCATCGGTACGGGCGCAACCACCACGTCCGCGCCGAACAACTCGCACAGGCCCTGGTGGCCGAGACAGACACCGAGAAGTGGGAGCGGCGCTTCTTCGATGAATCGGCGGCTGATTCCGAAATCACGGTCGCGATCCGGCCGGCCGGGACCTGGGGAGATGACCACGTTGTCGTATGACGCGAGATCGATGGAATCCCAATCCGCGTCGTTGCGGACCACAGTCGGCACAACCCCGTTGACATCGGTCAACAGGGTGAACAGGTTGTAGGTGAACGAGTCGTAATTGTCCACCAGAAGGGTGCGGGAACTCATGTCGATGATCCTGATCTCGGTCCGACGGATTCCCGAACAGTGTCCTCCTCCTCAACAGGTGCGTTGATCACCAGGTCTTCGAGTCGACAGGTCTCGGCAATCATCAGCTCGTACAGGGCGTTGAAGAAGTCGGGGGAGAGGTCGTGTCTACGGGCGAATTCACGCGCCCGCTCCTGCACGAGGCGGATACGGCCGGGTTGCATCATCGGAACCTCGCGGGAGCGCTTCCACTCGCCGATGCGTAGGCAGAGTTCCAGCCGCTGCCGCACCGTCTCGAGAAGTAGAGCGTCGATGGCGTCGAGGTCGCGCCGGAAGCTGTCCAATCCCTCGGCCTCGTCCGGATACGACGAGGTCTGCGTGCCTGCTTCGGAACTCGTTGTGGTCAAGAACTCTTCCACGAGGCCTCCCGGTGCTCGGCGTGACGCGAGGTCGACAATGTGGTGCCCGGAACGCAACCCACCTCCGGACACCGGCACCCCGACCGACCATCGCCGTTCGGGGAGGTGTTCCACGATCGTCATTCGCCGAAACCTGCGGTGGTGCCTAATTCCGCGAAACCTGTTTGGCGGGCGAATCAGGTTGCGATGCAGGCGGGTTCGTGAGTGCCTACTTGGGGGAGACCCAGGTGGTGATTTCGGCGTGGACTACTTCCTTGCCGAACCGATCGAAGATCGAGATGGGAACGAGAAGTTCCGTGCCACTCTCGATCGCCGCGAAGTCCGGCAAAGTCTCGAGTCGGGCGACCGCCCGCAGGCCGGTCTCGGCCTTGGCGAGGTAGTCGACCTTCATGGACTTGGGGATCCAGCGGTGCGAGTTCGGAACCGTCGCTTCGCTCAGCATGCCCATTGCGACCTCCGCGAGATTGCATGCTGCGATCGCGTGAAAAGTGCCGAGATGGTTGTGGACGCCCCACCATTTGGGGGAGCGGACCTCGCACAGGCCCGGTTCCAACTTGGTCACCCGGGGGAGAACGGAGGCGAAGTAGGGCACGCGAATGGACATCGCCGCCGAGAAAACTGCATGTCCGAGGGCGTTGTCCGGCAATTTCTGCCATCCGCGATAGGTGGGGCTGGAAGTAGTCATCGGACTATCTTACTTCTGAGTAAGGTTGTTGTCGCGCAGCTCACTCGGAAAGGCTGGTTCGGGGGAGTTGAGGAATCGGGCCAGGTACGGCATACTGGTCGGGTTGCCTTGTCCGGGACGCGGTCGTTTGCGGCCGTGATCGGGTAAGGGTAAGACGTCACAGACGATCGATCGCAGATCCCGTCAGGGTAATCGGGTCAACGACTGTGACCATGCAAGACATGCAAGACGAGAAGTAATGCAGGACGGAAGCAGTACCTACTTTGTGTTCGACATCGAACACGTCCGGTACGCATCACGCGCCAGATGATCGAAAGATTGTCCGGCGCAGGATGAGTGAGAAGGCGACACGCCCGACCGCGTGTACCGGAGAACAATGACAAACGAACAGCGGCAGCAGATCCTGATCTGATCCGATGCTCGGTTTACCGCTAACACGGTCTTCCGAACTTTCGGACTTGGTCCCGATCGCTTCAGTGTTCGTCGTGTCATCGTCCAGGCAAGGACTGTGCAGACGAGGTAGCTCGAGCCTGACCAGGCGGGCTACGAAACGCGGCAAGAAAAGGACACTAAGCGTGGCGGGACAAAAGATCCGCATCAGGCTCAAGGCCTACGACCACGAGGCGATCGACGCGTCAGCGCGCAAGATCGTCGAGACGGTAACCCGTACGGGTGCCCGCGTCGTTGGACCTGTGCCGTTGCCGACCGAGAAGAACGTATATTGCGTCATCCGCTCGCCGCACAAGTACAAGGACTCGCGCGAGCACTTCGAGATGCGTACTCACAAGCGGCTGATCGACATTCTCGACCCGACGCCGAAGACGGTTGACGCGCTCATGCGCATCGACCTTCCGGCCAGTGTCGACGTGAACATTCAGTGACGGCGGAGACAAAAACAATGACTGATACCAAGATCAAGGGAATCCTGGGCACCAAGCTCGGCATGACCCAGGTCTTCGACGAGAACAACCGGGTTGTCCCGGTCACCGTCGTGAAGGCTGGGCCGAACGTCGTAACCCAGATCCGTACCGAAGAGCGTGACGGCTACAGCGCCGTTCAGCTCGCGTTCGGCGCCATCGACCCGCGCAAGGTGAACAAGCCGACTTCCGGCCAGTTCACCAAGGCTGGTGTGACCCCGCGTCGCCACGTAGTGGAGCTCCGCGTTGCGGACACCTCCGACTACGAGGTCGGCCAGGAGCTCACCGCCGAGGTCTTCGAGGACGGCGCATACGTCGACGTCACCGGAACCAGCAAGGGCAAGGGCTTCGCCGGAACCATGAAGCGTCACGGCTTCAAGGGACAGGGCGCGTCGCACGGTACCCAGGCTGTTCACCGCCGCCCGGGCTCCATCGGTGGCTGTGCAACTCCCGGCCGCGTGTTCAAGGGCATGCGCATGTCCGGACGCATGGGTAGCGACCGCATCACGACGCAGAACCTCTCGGTCCACAAGGTGGATGCCGAGAACGGCCTGCTGCTGATCAAGGGTGCGATCCCCGGCCGCAAGGGCGGCCTCGTGATCGTCAAGAGTGCAGTGAAGGGTGGTGCACGGGCATGACCAGCACCGAGACCAAGTTGACCCTGGACGTCAAGGTCGCCGGCGGCAAGACCAACGGCACCGTCGATCTCCCCGCTGAGATCTTCGACGCTCCGGCCAACATCGCGCTTCTCCATCAGGTTGTCGTCGCGCAGCTCGCAGCTGCTCGTCAGGGAACCCACTCCACCAAGACCCGCGGCGACGTCCGCGGCGGTGGCAAGAAGCCGTACCGCCAGAAGGGCACCGGCCGCGCACGCCAGGGCTCGACTCGCGCACCGCAGTTCGTCGGCGGCGGAACCGTTCACGGCCCGCAGCCGCGTGACTACAGTCAGCGCACCCCCAAGAAGATGAAGGCAGCCGCTCTTCGCGGAGCCCTCTCTGACCGCGCACGCAACGAGCGCATCCACGTCATCACCGAACTGGTTGCAGGGCAGACGCCTTCGACCAAGGGCGCAATCGCGTTCCTCGGCGAGATTTCGGATCGCAAGAAGCTGCTGCTCGTCGTGGGTCGCCAGGATGTAGCCGCTTGGAAGAGCGTGCAGAACCTGGAAGGCGTGCATCCCATTGCACCCGACCAGCTCAACACCTACGACGTGCTCAATGCAGACGATGTCGTGTTCAGCGTCGAGGCACTCAACGCGTTCATCCACGGGCCCGCAGAGAGCGCTCAGAACAAGGAGGACGCCAAGTGAGCACCATCGCTGACCCCCGCGACATCCTGCTCGCTCCGGTCATCTCCGAGAAGTCCTACGGACTGATCGAGGAAGGCACCTACACCTTCCTGGTGCACCCGGACTCGAACAAGACGCAGATCAAGATTGCCGTCGAGAAGGTCTTCGGCGTCAAGGTGACCAGCGTCAACACCGCCAACCGTCAGGGCAAGCGTAAGCGGACCCGATTCGGTTACGGCAAGCGCAAGGACACCAAGCGCGCGCTCGTGACCCTGTCCGCTGACAGCAAGCCCATCGAGATCTTCGGAGGACCGGTCGCGTAAGCGCCGGGACTTGACGAGACATAGAGGACGAGAAGACTCATGGCAATCCGTAAGTACAAGCCGACAACACCGGGCCGTCGTGGCTCGAGCGTCTCGGACTTCGCCGAGATCACTCGGTCAACCCCCGAGAAGTCGCTGGTTCGCCCGCTGCACGGTCGCGGTGGACGTAACGCACACGGTCGTATCACCACCCGTCACAAGGGTGGCGGACACAAGCGTGCATACCGACTGATCGATTTCCGTCGCAACGACAAGGACGGCATCCCGGCAAAGGTCGCTCACATCGAGTACGACCCCAACCGCACAGCAAACATCGCACTCCTGCATTACGCAGACGGTGAGAAGCGCTACATCATCGCCCCCAAGGGCCTGGTGCAGGGTTCACCGGTCGAGTCCGGTGCAGGCGCCGACATCAAGCCGGGCAACAACCTGCCGCTGCGCAACATCCCGACTGGTACCACCATCCACGGTGTGGAACTGCGTCCCGGCGGCGGAGCCAAGATGGCTCGTTCCGCAGGCGCCAGCATCCAGCTCCTCGGTAAGGAAGGCAGCTACGCCACGCTGCGTATGCCTTCCGGTGAAATCCGTCGCGTCGACGTGCGCTGCCGCGCATCAGTCGGCGAGGTCGGCAACGCCGAGCAGTCGAACATCAACTGGGGCAAGGCCGGCCGTATGCGTTGGAAGGGCAAGCGCCCGACCGTTCGTGGTGTCGTGATGAACCCGGTCGACCACCCGCACGGTGGCGGCGAGGGCAAGACCTCAGGTGGACGCCACCCGGTCAGCCCGTGGGGTAAGCCTGAAGGCCGTACCCGCAAGAACAAGGCAAGCGACAAGATGATCGTCCGTCGCCGCCGCACCGGCAAGAACAAGCGCTAGGAGGGAGTGAAGGATGCCACGCAGCCTTAAGAAGGGCCCGTTCGTCGATGACCACCTCCTCGCGAAGGTGGATGTACAGAACGAAAAGGGAACCAAGCAGGTCATCAAGACCTGGTCCCGTCGTTCGACAATCATCCCGGACTTCATCGGCCACACGTTTGCAGTTCACGACGGCCGCAAGCACGTCCCCGTGTTCGTTTCCGACTCCATGGTCGGACACAAGCTCGGAGAGTTTGCACCGACCCGCACGTTCAAGGGTCACATCAAGGATGATCGGAAGGCGAAGAGGCGATGAGCAACACCGAAACCGCCAACCCGACTGCCAAGGCTGTAGCGAAGCACGTTCGCGTTACGCCGATGAAGGCACGTCGAGTTGTGGACCTGGTCCGCGGGCGCTCGGTTGAAGACGCCCTGAACATCCTGAAGTTCGCGCCGCAGGCAGCGAGCGAGCCGGTCGCCAAGGTGATCGCCTCCGCAGCAGCCAACGCCGAGAACAACCTCGACCTCGACCCCAGCACGCTTGTCGTTGCTACGGCGTTCGTGGACGAGGGCGCGACCCTCAAGCGGTTCCAGCCGCGTGCACAGGGACGTGCGTTCCGTATTCGCAAGCGCACCAGTCACATCACCGTGATCGTGGAGAGCCTGCCGAAGACCGGAACATCGACCCGTAATCGCCGGAAGGGAAGTGCTCAGTAGTGGGCCAGAAAATCAACCCGCACGGCTTCCGTCTCGGCATCACCACCGACTGGAAGTCTCGCTGGTACGCAGACAAGCAGTACGCGGAGTACGTCAAGGAAGACGTCGCGATCCGTAAGCTCCTCGCCACCGGCATGGAGCGCGCAGGAATCGCGAAGGTCGAAATCGAGCGCACCCGTGACCGTGTTCGCGTGGACATCCACACTGCACGTCCGGGCATCGTCATCGGCCGCCGCGGCGCCGAAGCCGATCGCATCCGCTCCGAGCTCGAGAAGCTGACCGGCAAGCAGGTTCAGCTGAACATCCTCGAGGTCAAGAACGCAGAAGCTGAAGCACAGCTCGTCGCACAGGGTGTGGCCGAGCAGCTCTCGAACCGCGTTGCCTTCCGTCGTGCAATGCGCAAGGCCATCCAGTCGGCCATGCGTCAGCCCAACGTCAAGGGAATCCGCGTTCAGTGCTCCGGTCGTCTCGGCGGCGCCGAGATGTCCCGGTCGGAGTTCTACCGCGAAGGCCGTGTGCCGCTGCACACGCTTCGTGCGGACATCGACTACGGCCTTTACGAGGCCAAGACCACCTTCGGTCGCATCGGCGTCAAGGTCTGGATCTACAAGGGCGACATCGTCGGTGGCAAGCGTGAGCTCGCCGCCAACACGGCCGCACCGGCCGGGGATCGCCCGCGTCGTGAGCGTCCGAGCCGTCCGCGTCGTTCCGGTGCCACCGGTACCACTGCGACCAGCACCGAGGCCGGCCGCGCAGCGACCGCAACCGCCGATGCTCCCGCAACTGAACAGAATCAGGAGGGCTGACGCATGTTGATCCCACGGCGGGTCAAGCACCGCAAGCAGCACCACCCGAGCCGTTCGGGTGCCGCCAAGGGCGGTACCCAGGTGACCTTCGGTGACTACGGCATCCAGGCTCTCGAGCCTGCCTACATCACCAACCGGCAGATCGAGTCCGCTCGTATCGCCATGACTCGGCACATCAAGCGTGGCGGCAAGATCTGGATCAACATCTTCCCGGATCGCCCCCTCACGAAGAAGCCGGCCGAAACCCGAATGGGTTCCGGTAAGGGTTCGCCCGAGTGGTGGATTGCCAACGTCAAGCCCGGACGCGTTCTGTTCGAGATGACATACCCCAACGAGGAGATTGCTCGTGAGGCCCTGCGCCGCGCGATGCACAAGCTCCCGTGCAAGTGCCGGATCGTGACCAGAGAGGAGCAGTTCTGATGGCTACTGGAACCCCAGCAGCAGAGCTCCGCGAGCTCAGTGAAGACGAGCTGGTCACCCGGCTCCGTGAGTCGAAGGAAGAGCTTTTCAACCTTCGTTTCCAGATGGCTACCGGCCAGATGGACAACAACCGACGACTGCGCACCGTTCGTCACGAGATCGCGCGCATCTACACCGTCCTGCGTGAGCGTGAGCTCGGACTCGCTGTGGGTCCGGATGCAGGTGACGCGGCATGAGTGAGGAAAAAGCAGTGAGCACAGAAGAGCGCGCGAGCCGTAAGGTCCGTGTCGGATACGTCGTGTCCGACAAGATGGAAAAGACGATCGTGGTCGAGCTCGAAGACCGCGTCAAGCACAAGCTCTACGGCAAGATCATCCGCCGTACGACCAAGGTGAAGGCGCACGACGAGAACGGCGTTGCCGGCGTCGGCGACCGCGTTCAGCTGATGGAAACCCGTCCGCTGTCCGCGACGAAGCACTGGCGTCTGGTCGAGGTCCTCGAAAAGGCCAAGTAAGCCTGATCGAATCCTCGAGCTGATCGAGTATCACCGAATGGCCCGCTTCCCCTTGGGGGAGTGGGCCATTCGGCTTTCCAGGGGCTTTCCGGGGGCTTTCTGGGCTTTCCGGGCGAAGGGTTCGAGTTGCGTCGAGTACGGCTGATTTGGTATTCGGTGAACCCTTCCCTACAATAGAACGGTTGCCTGTGGCAGAGGTGTGTCTTCACGTGCGCAGCTCGAACGGTGCTTGCAGTGATCGTCTCCCGACGTCAGTCGGTGGGACTGCAGCTCAGACACGACGCAGGTGGCAACAATGACCGCGCGCACCGGGTCGGTAATCCGTTGCGCACGAAATTCCAGGTCTAGGGAGATCAAGTGATTCAGCAGGAGTCGCGAGTTCGCGTCGCTGATAACACGGGTGCCAAGGAAATCCTTTGCATCCGCGTTCTCGGCGGTTCGTCACGTCGCTACGCCGGGATCGGTGACGTCATCGTCGCCACCGTCAAGGACGCAATCCCCGGTGGAAACATCAAGAAGGGTGAGGTCGTCAAGGCCGTCATCGTTCGCACGACCAAGGAGCGCCGTCGTCCGGACGGTTCCTACATCAAGTTCGACGAGAACGCTGCAGTGCTCATCAAGGCTGACAGTGATCCCCGTGGAACCCGCATCTTCGGACCCGTCGGCCGTGAGCTGCGCGAGAAGAAGTTCATGAAGATCGTTTCGCTTGCCCCGGAGGTGCTGTGATGAAGGTGCACAAGGGTGACACCGTTCTGGTCATCGCCGGCAAGGACAAGGGCGCGAAGGGCAAGGTCATTCAGGCCTACCCCGCGACCGACAAGGTCCTCGTCGAAGGCGTGAACCGAATCAAGAAGCACACCGCGGTTTCCGCGAACGAGCGCGGAGCATCCTCCGGCGGCATCGTCACGCAGGAAGCCCCGATCCACGTTTCCAACGTTGCAGTCGTCGACTCGGACGGAAACCCCACCCGCGTGGGCTACCGCACCGACGAAGAGTCCGGCAAGCGCGTTCGGATTTCCCGGAAGAACGGGAAGGACATCTGACATGACCTCCACCGAAAACAAGGTCCAGCCGCGCCTCAAGGCACGCTACCGCGCTGAGATCAAGGACGCGCTCAACAGCGAGTTCGACTACTCGAACGTCATGCAGATCCCCGGCGTCGTCAAGGTTGTCGTCAACATGGGCGTCGGCGACGCTGCCCGTGACGCCAAGCTGATCAACGGCGCAGTCCATGACCTGTCGCTGATCACGGGCCAGAAGCCCGAGATCCGCAAGGCACGTAAGTCCATCGCGCAGTTCAAGCTCCGCGAAGGTATGCCCATCGGCGCACGCGTCACCCTCCGTGGCGACCGTATGTGGGAGTTCCTGGACCGCCTCGTGTCTGTCGCTCTGCCCCGTATCCGCGACTTCCGCGGTCTCTCGGGCAACCAGTTCGACGGCAACGGCAACTACACGTTCGGCCTCAACGAGCAGTCGATGTTCCACGAGATCGACGTGGACAAGATCGATCGCCCCCGCGGTATGGACATCACCGTCGTGACCACCGCAACCAACAACGAAGAAGGCCGTGCACTGCTCAAGCACCTCGGCTTCCCGTTCAAGGAGAACTGAGCGCATGGCTAAGAAGGCATTGGTCAACAAGGCCAACAAGAAGCCCAAGTTCGCGGTTCGCGCCTACACCCGCTGCCAGCGGTGCGGTCGCCCGCACTCGGTGTTCCGCAAGTTCGGCTTGTGCCGTATCTGCGTTCGCGAGATGGCTCACGCCGGCGAGCTTCCCGGAGTTCGCAAGAGCTCTTGGTGATCTGAGGCCCTCGGGCTTCGTCACACCACGCATGTGAATGGACGTGGGTTCCTTTGGAACCCACGTCCATTCGTGGTTTCCATCGAGTTGTGTATCGCGCCGATCCTGAAAAGAACTGTCCCGCTGCGACTCTGGTTGAAAGCAGTCATCGTTCGTCGATGTCGTTCTTCGGTCCCGAACGAACAGTTCAGATTTCGGGGTGCGTCGATACCTTCCCGATCGGCGACCTTCGGGTGGCGGTGGGGGAGCTGACGTGGCATCCCGGTGGACACCTGCGCCAAAGTTCCCTACACTAGAGCGGTTGCCGTGGCTGACGCATGCGTTCAGCTCGGTGCGGTAACTTACGCCGTCTGACACAAGTCGGACGGCCCAGCCGAATTGCTGGAGGCCCACGATCGGATTCGTCCGGTGTTGCATGGGAACCACAGCGAGAAAGGTGTCGAGGTCGACCTATGACCATGACTGACCCCATCGCAGACTTCTTGACGCGTCTGCGCAACGCCAACACGGCGTACCACGATGAGGTGAAGCTTCCCCACTCGAAGATCAAGGCGAACATCGCCGAGATCCTCAAGCGCGAGGGCTACATCTCCGATTTCCGTACCGAAGACGCAGAGGTCGGCAAGACCCTCATCGTCGATCTGAAGTACGGTCCCAGCCGCGAGCGTAGCCTCGCCGGCGTGCGTCGCGTTTCCAAGCCCGGTCTCCGGGTTTACGCGAAGTCCACCAACCTGCCCAAGGTCCTCGGAGGCCTCGGCGTGGCCATCATCTCCACGTCGTCCGGTCTGCTCACCGATCGCCAGGCGGCCAATCAAGGAGTAGGCGGGGAAGTCCTCGCCTACGTCTGGTAAGGGAGGCCACCACAATGTCGCGTATTGGAAAGATTCCGGTCACCGTCCCCGCGGGCGTTGACGTCACGATCAGCGGCCAGGATGTCACCGTCAAGGGTCCCAAGGGCACCCTCGCGCTGACCATCTCCGAGCCCATCGCAATCGAAAAGGCAGAGGACGGCTCGCTGAGCGTCACGCGCCCCGACGACGAGCGTCGTAGCCGCGCGCTGCACGGTCTGTCGCGGACCCTGGTTGCGAACATCATCACCGGTGTCACCGAGGGTTACACGAAGAAGATGGAGATCCACGGTGTTGGTTACCGTGTGGCACTGAAGGGCAAGGACCTCGAGTTCGCGCTCGGCTTCAGCCACCCGGTGCCGATCGAGGCTCCTGAAGGCATCACCTTCGTCGTCGAGTCGCCCACCCGGTTCTCGGTGTCCGGCATCGACAAGCAGAAGGTCGGGCAGATCTCGGCCAACATCCGTCGTCTCCGTCGTCCGGACCCGTACAAGGGTAAGGGCGTGCGTTACGAGGGTGAGCAGATCCGCCGCAAGGTCGGAAAGACGGGTAAGTGATATGAGCCAGACTGCAAACCAGAAAGCCAAGCGGATTCCGCTGGGCAAGGATGCGTCCACCAAGCGTCGTCTCTCGAAGACGCGTCGTCACTTCCGTCTCCGCAAGAAGGTCTCCGGCACGCCCGAGCGTCCCCGCTTGGTCGTCAACCGGTCCTCGCGCCACATCCACGTCCAGCTCGTGGACGACCTGGCCGGCCACACCCTGGCCTCCGCGTCGACCATCGAAGCAGACGTGCGCGTGGCAGAAGGCGACAAGAAGGCTGCGAGCGCGAAGGTCGGTCAGCTGATCGCCGAGCGCGCCAAGGCTGCCGGCGTGGAAGCAGTTGTCTTCGACCACGGCGGACACGGCTACCACGGTCGCATCGCGGCCCTGGCAGACGCGGCTCGCGAAGGCGGGTTGAAGTTCTGATGACCAACATTTTCAACGGAAGGACAGCCTGATGCCGGGACGTCAAAGGCGTGACGGCGGAAGCGGACCCGCCGGACAGAATGGCCCCAACAGCGGTGACAACAGCAACGCTCGTGGGGACAACCGTGGTGGCGGCCGTGACCGTCGCGACGGTGGCCGTGGCGGAAACGCTGCGGAGAAGTCACAGTTCATCGAGCGCGTTGTCACGATCAACCGCGTTTCCAAGGTCGTCAAGGGTGGTCGTCGCTTCAGCTTCACCGCTCTGGTGATCGTCGGAGACGGCAACGGACTGGTCGGCGTCGGCTACGGAAAGGCCAAGGAAGTTCCCGCGGCCATCCAGAAGGGTGTCGAGGAGGCTCGCAAGAGCTTCTTCCGCGTCCCGATGATCGCCAACACCATCACTCACCCCGTTCAGGGTGAGGCTGCTGCCGGCATCGTCATGCTTCGCCCGGCAAGCCCCGGTACCGGTGTTATCGCCGGTGGCGCTGTGCGCGCCGTGCTGGAGTGCGCTGGTATCGCGGACATCCTGTCGAAGTCGCTCGGTAGCGACAACGCCATCAACGTCGTGCATGCGACCGTTGCTGCGCTCAAGGGTCTGCAGCGTCCCGAGGAAGTTGCGGCTCGCCGCGGCCTCACCCTCGAAGAGGTTGCACCCGCCGGCATGCTTCGCGCTCGCGCACAGGCTGCTGGGAGTGTGAAGTAATGGCAGATCTCAAGGTCACTCAGATCAAGAGCATCATCGGGACCAAGCAGAACCAGAAGGATTCTCTGCGCACGCTCGGTCTCAAGGGCATCCGTCAGACCGTTGTTCGTGAGGACAACGCACAGAACCGCGGTCTGATCAACGTGGTGCGCCACCTCGTAACAGTTGAGGAGGTCTAACCATGACCATCAAACTGCACCACCTGCGCCCCGCTCCGGGATCCAAGTCCAACAAGATTCGTGTTGGACGCGGTGAGGGCGGCAAGCGTGGTAAGACCGCAGGTCGCGGTACCAAGGGCACCAAGGCACGTAACACCGTGCGCGTGGGCTTCGAGGGTGGACAGATGCCGCTTCACATGCGTCTGCCCAAGCTCAAGGGCTTCACGAACCCGTTCCGCACCGAGTACCAGGTCGTCAATGTCGGCGACATCGCCCGTCTGTTCCCCGAAGGTGGAGCAATCACGGTCGAGGATCTCGTTGCCAAGGGCGCAGTTCGCAAGAACCAGCTCGTCAAGGTTCTGGGCGACGGCGAACTGACAGTTGCCGTTCAGGTGACCGTCGACAAGTTCACCGGTTCCGCCAAGGAAAAGATTGCTGCTGCCGGTGGTTCCGCCACCGAGCTGTGAGTAATCACGCGTAGCTAGTCCGATGGCCGCAGCGCAGCGTTTGCTGCGCTGCGGCCATCGGCGTCTACCAGGTCTTGTCACAGATTGGTCGTGCATGCCTCGGATGGGCCAGTATTCTGGTCACCGAGTGGCAAATGTATCTTCGGCTTACCCGGTTTTCGTGGTCTGCCCGCTTAGTTCCCAAATGCTCACTGTTAGAGTTCAAAAGTTCGACAGGTCAAACGATCTGTCTCCCTACCGTCGTGCCAGGAGGATCTTTGCTTTCCGCCTTCGTCTCGGCCCTCAGGACCCCAGACCTGAGGCGGAAGATCCTCTTCACCCTCGGCTTGGTGGCTCTGTATCGGGTCGGCGCTCTTATTCCGTCCCCAGGTGTCGACTACGGCCGCGTGCGTCAGTGCATCGATATCGCCAACTCCGGTGACTCAGCAGGTATCTACTCGCTGATCAACCTGTTCTCTGGTGGCGCTCTGCTGCAGATGTCGATCTTTGCGATCGGCATCATGCCGTACATCACGGCAAGCATCATCGTGCAGCTGCTGACCGTGGTGATCCCGAAGTTCGAGGAACTTCGAAAAGAAGGCCAGTCCGGTCAGGCCAAGATGACGCAGTACACGCGTTACCTGTCCATCGCTCTGGCAATCTTGCAGTCGACCGGCATCGTCGCTCTTGCGGCACGCGGACAGTTGCTCCAGGGCTGTGACGACATCATCGCCGACAAGTCGATCTTCGGTCTTGCCATCATCGTGCTGGTCATGACTGCCGGTGCTGCCATGGTCATGTGGTTCGGCGAGGTCATCACCGAACGCGGCGTCGGCAACGGTATGTCGCTCCTCATCTTCGCCGGTATCGCATCGCGTATCCCGAGCGAGGGCAAGTCGATTCTCGACAGCCGCGGTCCGCTGGTCTTCGCCTTCGTCTGCCTCGCAGCGCTGTTGATCATCGCCGGTGTCGTCTTCGTCGAGCAGGGTCAGCGCCGGATCCCGGTTCAGTACGCAAAGCGGATGGTCGGACGCAAGATGTACGGCGGATCCTCGACGTACCTGCCTCTGAAGGTGAACCAGGCCGGCGTCATCCCGGTGATCTTCGCGTCTTCACTGCTGTACCTCCCGAACTTGATCGCACAGCTGACTTCGGCCAGTACAGCGGTCGACCCCAGTTGGTGGCAGCGCCTCATCAACACCTACCTGGTGAACCCGGCCAACCCGGTGTACATCGCGATCTACTTCGGCCTGATCGTCTTCTTCACGTACTTCTACGTCGCCATCACCTTCAATCCCGAAGAGCGCGCCGACGAGATGAAGAAGTTCGGCGGCTTCATCCCCGGTATCCGACCAGGTCAGCCGACCGCGGACTACCTCAACTACGTGCTGAGTCGCATCACCCTTCCGGGTGCGATTTACCTCGGCACCATTGCTGTTCTGCCCAACCTGTTCCTCGACATCGGGAATGGCGGCGGCGCGCAGAACCTGCCGTTCGGTGGCACCGCGGTGCTGATCATGGTCAGCGTCGGCCTGGACACCGTGAAGCAGATCGAGAGTCAGCTAATGCAGCGTAACTATGAAGGGTTCCTCAAGTGAGACTTGTCCTCCTTGGTCCTCCCGGTGCCGGCAAGGGCACCCAGGCCGCTATCTTGTCCGAGAAGTTCGGCGTTCCCCATATCTCCACGGGTGATCTCTTCCGCGCGAACATCGGTCAGGCCACCGCTCTCGGTGTGGAAGCAAAGAAGTACATCGACGCCGGCGAACTCGTACCGAGTTCGATCACCAACGACATGGTGAAGGCTCGCGTCGCAGAACCGGACGCAGCAAACGGTTTCCTTCTCGACGGATTTCCGCGCTCGGTCGAACAGGCTCAGGCACTCGAGGGAATCTTGAAGGATCTCGACACCAAGCTCGACGGTGTCCTCTCTTTTGTCGTCGACGAGGACATCGTGGTCGAGCGCATGCTCGCCCGCGGTCGCGCAGACGACACCGAGGACGTCATTCGCAACCGACTCCGGGTCTACCGCGACGAGACGTCACCGCTGTTCGATTACTACAAGGACAGCATCGTCTCCGTCGACGCGATCGGCGAGGTCGAAGAGGTCAACGCACGCGCACTGGCAGCGTTGGGTAAGTAATGGTCTTCGGGCGTAAACGCAAGGTTGTTCCGTTCCGCTCCGCGGGCGAACTCGACGCGATGGCTGCCGCCGGTGCGATCGTGGGTTCGGCGCTGGTGGCGGTGCGTGCTGCGGCAAAGCCCGGTGTCAGCACTTTGGAATTGAACGCGGTCGCAGAATCGGTCATTCGTGACGCCGGCGCCGTGCCCTCGTTCCTCGGGTACCACGGCTTCACCGGTTCGATCTGCTCTTCGGTCAACGATCGCGTCGTTCACGGGATCCCTTCAGCTCAGGACATCCTGGCTGAAGGCGACCTCGTTTCCATCGACTGTGGCGCGATCCTCGACGGTTGGCACGGTGACTCTGCCTGGACGTTCGGTGTCGGTGAGATCAGCGTCGCCGATCAGGAACTCAGCGAAGCCACTCGGCTTTCGATGGAAGCCGGGATCGCGGCGATGATCGCCGGTAACCGTCTGACGGATGTTTCGCACGCGATCGAGGTCGGTACTCATGCCGCCGAGAAGTTGCACGGTCGTTCCTACGGCATCGTCGACGGATACGGTGGACACGGAATCGGTCGGGAAATGCACATGGATCCGTTCCTCGCCAATGAAGGTGCCCCGGGTAAGGGTCCTGAACTGGTTGTCGGATCGTGCCTCGCGATCGAGCCGATGCTCACGCTCGGCACCACCGACACGGTGATTCTCGACGACGACTGGACTGTTGTGACGACCGACGGGTCCCGTGCGGCGCACTGGGAACACACTGTCGCTGTGACCGAGGACGGTCCGCGGATTCTGACACTCCGGCCGGAGTAGTTGACGCCGTTGCTGACAAGTGTTGGCAGCGAGCATGATTCACGTTCGAGAAGTCCCAGCCTCATGTCGAGGCTGGGACTTTTTCGATGGGGGAGCGGTGTGCGTCGTCACCCTGACCGGAGGCGCATTTGGCCTGGTCGTTTACATCGCGTAACATGGCTAGGCGGTGCGCTATGCGCGTCGATAGTTCGTGTGCCTACGCCCGGATCGCTCCGGGATCGGGCCCCCGAAGTGCCGACGATCTTTCCATCGCGTGCCAATGTAACGGAAGCCGATGCACGAAGCATGCCAAACCAAACGGATCGCGGAGGATATGGCTAAGAAAGACGGGGCCATCGAGGTCGAAGGACGAGTAGTCGAGCCGCTGCCCAATGCGATGTTCCGCATTGAGCTCGAGAATGGCCACAAGGTCCTCGCCCACATCAGCGGAAAGATGCGTCAGCACTACATTCGCATCCTCCCGGAAGATCGCGTTGTCGTGGAGCTCTCGCCCTACGATTTGTCGCGCGGACGCATCGTTTACCGCTACAAGTAACGAACTTCCCGGACCTGACCTGGGTCAGGGAGAAGTATGTCTGCCGCGGTTCATCGCGGCGGGCTGCGACAAAACAGGAGATCAGAAGACGTGAAGGTTCAGCCGAGCGTCAAGAAGATCTGCGAGAAGTGCAAAGTGATTCGCCGTAACGGTCGAGTCATGGTGATCTGCGAGAACCTGCGTCACAAGCAGCGTCAGGGCTAGATCTAGCTTTTCGAAGATCTGCTTGGCAACAAGCAAAGAAGACCTCCCAGTACCAGCCATTGTTGACGAGACCCCACGCGATCGTTCACCGATCGCCAAGGTCGGACAATGGTTCACCCCCGGCACGGAGGCCGGGGCCCCACTGAGTTAGTTGATGAGATCATCTGCGCCTTCGGGCGTCGGTACTCGGCAAGAGGCACAGGGGAAGGGCTGGGAGCAGACCTCCGCACACCGATAAGGAAATGCCACCATGGCACGTCTCTCTGGTGTTGATCTTCCTCGCGAAAAGCGCATGGAGATCGCACTGACATACATCTACGGCATCGGCCGTACCCGCTCCAAGGAAATCCTTGACGCCACCGGCGTCAGCCCGGATCTCCGGAGCAAGGACCTCTCGGACGAGGACCTGGCAAAGCTCCGCGAGTACATCGAGGAGTCGCTCAAGGTCGAGGGTGACCTTCGCCGCGAGGTTCAGGCCGACATCCGTCGCAAGATCGAGATCGGCTGCTACCAGGGCCTGCGCCACCGTCGTGGTCTGCCCGTGCGTGGTCAGCGCACCAAGACCAACGCCCGTACCCGTAAGGGTCCGAAGCGCACCATTGCCGGCAAGAAGAAGGCGAAGTAATGCCCCCGAAGTCACGTAGCACCGGTCCGAAGAAGACCCAGAAGACGCGTCGCAGGGATAAGAAGAACATCCCGCACGGCGCCGCTCACATCAAGAGCACCTTCAACAACACCATCGTGTCCATCACGGACCCCGCCGGAAATGTCATTTCCTGGGCGTCTTCGGGACACGTCGGCTTCAAGGGTTCGCGTAAGTCGACTCCCTTCGCCGCTCAGCTTGCTGCTGAGAGCGCTGCCCGTAAGGCGCAGGAGCACGGTGTCAAGAAGGTTGACGTCTTCGTCAAGGGACCGGGATCCGGTCGCGAGACCGCAATCCGTTCCCTCCAGGCTGCTGGCCTCGAGGTCGGCACCATTTCCGATGTAACCCCCCAGCCGCACAACGGCTGCCGTCCGCCCAAGCGGCGTCGGGTATAGCGGGAAGGATAGGTAGAAGAAAATGGCACGTTATACCGGACCCATCACCCGCAAGTCGCGTCGTCTGCGCGTCGACCTCGTTGGAGGCGACCAGGCATTCGAGCGTCGCCCGTACCCGCCCGGACAGCACGGCCGCGCGCGTATCAAGGAGAGCGAGTACCTGCTCCAGCTGCAGGAGAAGCAGAAGGCTCGCTTCACCTACGGCGTCATGGAGAAGCAGTTCCGCCTGTACTACAAGGAGGCGAACAACCGCCCCGGCAAGACCGGCGAGAACCTGCTTCGCATCCTCGAGTCGCGTCTCGACAACGTCGTGTACCGCGCAGGCCTCGCTCGCACGCGCCGTCAGGCACGTCAGCTGGTCACGCACGGTCACCTTCTCGTGAACAACAAGAAGGTCGACATCCCGAGCTACCGCGTCTCGCAGTACGACATCATCGATGTCAAGGAGAAGTCGCTCTCCACGCTTCCGTTCCAGGTTGCGCGTGAGACCGTCGGCGATCGCCCGGTTCCCGGGTGGCTGCAGGTTGTCGGCTCGCGTCTGCGGATCCTGGTTCACCAGCTTCCCGAGCGCGCGCAGATCGACATCGCTCTGCAGGAACAGCTCATCGTCGAGTACTACTCGAAGTAAGGCGCTTCGCACCCCGTGAGTGGTTGAGGAGTCTCCGGACTCCTCAACCACTCACAGGGCCGCAGGCCCTTTCCCATCGTGGGCGTCAAATAGTGGACGTCCGTACAGGAGGAAATACCAATGCTCATTTCTCAGCGACCCACGCTGACCGAAGAGGTCATCGCTGATAACCGCTCGAAGTTCGTCATCGAGCCCCTGGAGCCAGGTTTCGGGTACACGCTCGGCAATTCGCTGCGCCGCACGCTGCTCTCGTCGATCCCCGGCGCTGCTGTCACCAGCATCCGTATCGACGGCGTTCTCCACGAGTTCACCACCGTCCCGGGAGTGAAGGAAGATGTCACCGACATCATCCTGAACCTCAAGGGCCTCGTCGTGAACTCCGAAGAGGACGAGCCGGTCACCATGTACGTCCGCAAGCAGGGCCCCGGCGCTGTTACTGCAGGCGACATCGTGCCCCCGGCAGGCGTCACCGTGAACAACCCTGATCTGCACATCGCCACCCTGAACGACAAGGGAAAGCTGGAGATCGAGCTCGTTGTCGAGCGCGGTCGTGGCTACGTCCCCGCCGTCCAGAACAAGGCGTCCGGCGCAGAGATCGGCCGTATCCCGGTCGACTCGATCTATTCGCCGGTGCTCAAGGTCACCTACAAGGTGGAGGCCACTCGCGTCGAACAGCGCACCGACTTCGATCGGCTCGTTCTCGACGTGGAAACGAAGAACTCCATCACCGCACGGGACGCGCTCGCTTCGGCGGGCAAGACCCTGGTTGAGCTCTTCGGCCTGGCCCGTGAGCTGAACGTCGAAGCAGAAGGAATCGAGATCGGACCCTCGCCCGCCGAGGCCGATCACATCGCTTCCTTCGGACTCCCCATCGAGGATCTGGACCTCACGGTCCGCTCCTACAACTGCCTCAAGCGCGAAGGTGTTCACACCGTCGGTGAGCTTGTCGGCCGTACCGAGTCCGATCTGCTCGACATCCGCAACTTCGGACAGAAGTCCATCGACGAGGTCAAGGTCAAGCTGCATTCGCTCGGCCTGTCCCTCAAGGACAGCCCCGCATCCTTCGATCCCACCACCGTTGCCGGCTACGACGCCGCCACCGGAACGTGGAGTGACACTGATGCCGGTTCCTTCGGCGATGCCGAAGGTACCGAGGACTACGCCGAGACCGAACAGCTGTAGCAGCTCAGGTCCTTTACTAGGAGATCATCATGCCCAAGCCCAAGAAGGGTGCCCGCTTCGGCGGGTCGGCTTCCCACCAGAAGGCGATTTTCGCCAATCTGGCTACCGCGCTCTTCGAGCACGGTCGCATCACCACCACCGAGTCCAAGGCCAAGGCACTGCGCCCCTACGCCGAGAAGCTCGTCACGCACGCGAAGGCCGGCACGCTGGCTCACCGTCGTGAGGTGCTGAAGGTCATCCGCAACAAGGATGTCGTTCACACCCTGTTCGCCGAGATCGGCCCGTTCTACGCGGACCGTAACGGTGGATACACCCGCATCATCAAGACGATCCCCCGCAAGGGCGACAACGCTCCGATGGCAATCATCGAGCTCGTCAAGGAAAAGACCGTCACCTCCGAGGCTGACCGCGCTCGTCGCGTCAAGTCCTCGCAGGAAGCTCCCGCCGCAGAGAACGTCGTCGAGGCCGTAGAGGCCGACGCGACCGAGGCTGAGGTCGAGAACGCTGACGCAGTCGTCGAGGCCATCGAGGACGAGACCGCAACTGCGGCCGACGCTCCCGAGGCCGAAGAGGCCAAGAAGGACTAGTCTCCCTTGGTTTCGGCACACGCTGAATCGAACGAGCCCGCCGCCCCCATCGGGGACGGCGGGCTCGTTCGATTGCGGCTGGACATCTCCTACGACGGCACCGACTTCTCGGGCTGGGCCCGTCAAACCGATCTGCGCACCGTGTGCGGTGAGATCGAAGACAAGTTGGGAACGGTACTACGGCAACCGGTTCAGCTGACTGTTGCCGGTCGCACGGACGCCGGCGTTCACGCCACGGGGCAGGTAGCGCACGTCGACGTCCCGAGCGAGTTGCTCCCCGACGATCCGTCGCGACTCGTGCGCAGACTTGCACGCTTCCTGCCCAAGGACGTTCGGGTCAAACAGATCTCGGTGGTTCCGGGTGACTTCGATGCGCGCTTCTCGGCGATGCGACGCTACTACGAGTATCGGGTGACCAACGCGGCATTCGGAGTGGAACCCCTACGCGCGCGCGATACGGTGTCGTACCCCAAACCACTCGATCTCGCAGCGATGCAAGAAGCGTCGAATCGGCTTCTGGGCCTGCACAACTTCGCGGCATTCTGCAAGCGTCGAGAAGGCGCTACGACGGTGCGGGAGCTGCAACGCTTCGACTGGGCGCAGGAGGGCACGGTGTTCACGGCGTACGTGAATGCCGATGCGTTCTGCTGGTCGATGGTCCGGAGTCTTGTCGGGGCAGTCCTCTCGGTCGGTGAGGGACGCCGCACCGCCGACTGGGTGGCAGGTTTGCTCGACGAAACGTCGCGGTCGAGTTCGATCCTCGTTGCGCCGGCGCACGGACTTTCGTTGGTTCGCGTGGACTACCCCGACTACTCGGAACTGGCTGCCCGCAACGCGATTACCCGTGAAACCCGCGAGATTCCGTCTTCGGGCGGGTGCTGCGGGGACTGACCGCCTTGATACAAAATGCCCTCCCACTCTGCGTGGGAGGGCATTTCATGTAGACGACTATCCCGCCAGTTGACGCGCGATGACCAGACGCTGAATCTGATTGGTGCCCTCGAAGATCTGCGTGATCTTGGCCTCGCGCATGTAGCGCTCGACGGGGAAGTCCTGGGTGTAGCCGTACCCGCCGAACACTTGAACGGCGTCGGTGGTGACCTTCATTGCTGCGTCGGTGGCAACGAGTTTGGCGACGCTGGCGTTGCGCGAGTACGGAACTCCGGCGTCGCGGCGGCGGGCTGCATCGAGGTATGTGGCTCGAGCGGAGTCAACTGCGGCCGCCATGTCCGCGAGCACGAATCCGAGGCCCTGGTGATCGATGATCCGCTTGCCGAATGCCTTGCGCTCCTTCGCGTAGGCGACCGCGTCGTCGAGCGCGCCCTGAGCGATTCCGACGGCAACAGCAGCGATTCCGAGTCGGCCGGAGTCGAGCGCGCTGAAGGCGATCGGCAATCCCTGGCCGCGCTGACCGATCAACCGCTCGTCAGGGACGAAGGCGTCGTCGTAATTCGCGGATGCAGTGGGGACCGCGCGCAGTCCCATCTTCTCCTCGGGCTTGCCGAAGCTGAGGCCTTCGGTGTCCTTGTCCACCAGGAGGCAGGAGATGCCGCGAGAGCCGTCGTCACTGGTGCGGGCGAAGAGGTTGTAGAAGTCTGCCTTGCCGCCGTTGGTGATCCAGGCCTTCGAGCCGTTGATGCGGTAGCCACCGTCGGTGGCCGTCGCCTTGCACGACAATGCGGCGGCGTCGGATCCGGCCTGCGCTTCGGAAAGACTGTACGCGCCGATGGTGTTGCCGCCCAGCATGTCCGGCAGCCAGCGGGTCTTCTGTTCGTCGGTGCCGAAGGTGAACAGTGGGAAGCACGAGAGGCTGTGTACGCTCACCGCCACTGCAACCGCTGCCCAGCGCGAGGCGATCTCTTCGAGGACTTGGAGGTACACCTCGTACGGCTGATCGCCGCCACCGAATTCCTCGGGATACGGAAGGCTCAGCAGGCCTGCCTGTCCGAGTGCGGGGAACACGCCTTCGGGATACTTCTCGGCCTTCTCGTATTCGTTGACCTTGGGCGCGAGTACCTTGTCCGCGACATCACGCGTCAGTTCGATGAGATCGCGAGCTTCTTGGCTGGGCATCAGGCGTTCGACGGGCACGGTCGGCTCCTAGCTAGGTAGTAGTACTGAGAACGATACTGCAGTACTGTCTTGCGTATGGCAAGGCTGGTTCACAAGACGACTGCGCGCAGGGCAGAGTTGTTCGATCAATTGGTCGAACTGTTCTTGAGCGAGGGTTTCGCCCACCTCACGCTCGACGAGATCTCAGCTCGTCTGCACTGCTCCAAGAGCACCTTGTACACCGTGGCGGCCGGCAAAGAGGATCTGGTGCGGGCTGTGACGGTGCACTTCTTCCGTGCGGCGGCCGATGCGGTGGAGAGTGCCGTCGCTGCCGAAGCGGCACCGACTCGTCGAGTCGCGGTGTATCTCGAAGCAGTCGGTGATCAACTGACCGCGGCGTCCCGTCAATTCATGGAAGACCTGGCTGAATCGGTGTCGGCGAGTCAGGTTTACGAGAAGAACACGTCGATCGCCGCGGATCGTGTGCGAGCGCTCATCGTCGAGGGAGTGGATTCGGGCGCATTCCGGCGGGTACACGCGTCATTTGTCGCTGACGCGGCCGCAGCGACAATGGTTCGGATCCAGCAACGCGCGGTCTATCGGGCTACCGGGTTGGACGATGCCAGCGCGTATCGGGAACTGGCCGCACTCATCACGGACGGGATCACTGCGTGACGAGTCGCTAGCATCGACGTTCATGGCACCTTTGAAGGTCGAAGTCATCGTAGGTTCGGTCCGCGAGGGGCGAATAGGACGAGCAGTGGCGGATTGGTTTGTCGAGCGCGCAACCGCGAACCCGTCGTGGAACGTATCGGTGATCGACCTCAGAGAGCTGTCGTTGCCCCAGGATTTCTCGGATTCACCTGCCACGGAGGTTTTCCGCCAGCGAATCGGACGAGCCGACGCTGTTGTTGCTGTGACCTCCGAATACAACCACGGGTACCCGGCTGCCCTCAAGACCGCATTCGATTCCGTGAAACACGAGTGGCGTGCCAAGCCGATCGGATTCGTGTCCTACGGCGGGATTTCAGGTGGTGTTCGGGCCGTCGAACAACTGAGGCAGGTAGTTGCGGAGCTGCACATGGTCTCGGTGCGTCAAAGCGTGACCATTCACCGGGTACGCAAGCAATTCGGACACGAGCCGTACGGCGTCGATTCGATCGCGATCGATGCCAGCGAGAAGATGATTCGTGAATTGCATTGGTGGGGGAGTGGATTGCGGATGCAGCGTGCGAGTGATCCCTATCCTGGCTGAACTTGGACATACGCGATCACGCCATCTGGTGAGCGTCGCCGGCTCGAGGACGGCCGATGAACGAGGTCTCGGAAGCAATGGTTACCAGAGTCAGTTCGACGCGCGTGCGGCCGGTTTCGACTGTGATCTTGTCACCGAGTGCGAATGGCTGGACTATCGATATTTCAGGGTCGATCCGAGGCCATTGGCGTGGATGTCCGTACACGTAGATCGCGGTCACGCCGGCACGCGGCGGTAACCCCTCGACTCCGTCGAACACGACCGTGTTGAAAGCGCCCTCGAGCCCACCACCCTGCCCGGACACGCGGAGTCGGTCAGGCACTCCCATGGAGTCGGTGAGCGCGGTCCATGCTTCCGGTCGATCGGTGTGGATGAGTACCAGTGCGCCGGTCGCGATGGCTCGAAAGATCAATTGCTGAGCCAGATAGAGTTCGCCGGCGACAAGAACGGTGTTGACGCCCGACCCCGAAATTCTGGCCGCGACACCGTGCCCGTTTCGGTCCGAGCCGATGAGCTGGCCGCACCCGGCAAGAGGTAGAGCGAGTGAGTCGAGTGTGCCCCCGTCCATGCGAATGTGCGGCGTGATGCGGTCCAGCGCGGCCAATGCGGTTGGCAGGTTGGTCAGCAATCCGTCGCGCTGGCGCCCACGTAGCGAGACCAAACCGGCCAGCGGTGCGTTCTCAGGTGGATTGCGCGTGGTGAAGCGACATGTCGCACTGACCCTCGCCTCTCCGCGTTCGCCCGTGGGGCGCAACCGAATTGTCACGGACGTCCCGACCGTTGCCACTGCCCATACTCGGGTCAGGGTCGAGTTGGTGATGAAACGGGGTTCGATTCCGTATCCGACGTTGGACACACCAGGCAAGGGGGTACTTCGCCACGTTTCGGTGACCTCGTGGCTGGCGACTCCTCTTGTGACCTGGGCAGTGGACGACGCGATCTCCGGTGCGGTGAGGATCCGCGCCTTGCATCCCGCTGAATCGAGCACCCGGATGACACGATTGGCGGCAACAGCGATCGCGCGGCCCGCGCCCTGTTCGCCCCCGCCTCGGCGTTCGACTGCTGCACGACCCTCCAAAGCGTCGAAACGTAGTGCAAGCCAAACACTTCTGGTGGCGGTGGCTGGTAGTGGCCCGATGAGACGTTCGTAGACTTCGGTGGCCGGCGTTCCTGATGCGGCGCGGTATCCATGACTGACAATGTCGATGCCGGTGAGTGAGATGTCGTGCTGATGCAGACAATTGACCAGGGCTGCTGTGGGCAGAAGGGGGGAAGCGTCGAATGAATGACGCCCGATCCTGGTCAGGTAGTCGCGTGGGGGAGCGATCTCGACGACAGCGACGAGTGAAGATCCGTCCACGCGGAGCCCGATCGACTGTTCGGAGGGAGTGTGAAAACTGACGATCGTGCTGCCGTCGACGTCCTTGCGGCGCAAATAGCGAAAGTACTTGACAATCCAGGACATTACCGACCAACCGCCCACATGGAGGAGCATTGATCCGGCAACCACACAACCGATTGCCAGCGCCCAGAGCCAATCCAGCCCACTGGCCATCGCGATTCCGCCTGCACTGATTCCGAGAATCTGTGCCGACACGAATTCGTGCGTCGAAATCCTGTGTGACGACGGCCAATGCTTCAACCGCGATCGGTCCACGGTTCCTCCCCGATACCTGACCTGCGAACTACCCGAAAATTTCCGCCCCAGCCAAACTGTACTGTGTCTTCGCAAGGGGATGTAAGGCACGGGGGGAATGATGGCTGCAACACCTACCACGCGCTGGCAGGTCAACGGGTACCGATTCTTGGTCAGGCGGATGGAACATGCGCTGGTCAGACGAGACGTGCGGATGCTTCACGATCCGATGCGGTCACAGTCCCGCGCCTTCACCGTCGGAATAGTCCTCGCTGCACTGGGATTGGCGGGTTGCGCGGTACTCGCTCTGTTTCGACCTCAGGATAAAATCGGCGATGCAGAAATCGTTGTTGCAAAGGAATCTGGCGCAATGTTCGTCGCCATGGAGGGTACTTTTCGCCCTGTGCTGAACTTGGCCTCCGCCCGACTGATTCTGGGTTCGCCAGTAAAACCGGCAATAGTCAAGGCGTCTGAGGTCGAGGCGAAACCGAGGGGCGCGCTCGTCGGCATTCCCGGCGCACCGTCCGCGCTGCCGGAATCAGCCGACCCGAGCAACGCCTTGTGGACGGTATGCGATTCCGTCGGATCCGACGGGAGAAAATCGTTGACGACTTCGGTCCTGGTCGGCTCGTCCAATGTCGGTGAAAACACGACATATCTGACGAGGGACCGTGCATTCCTGGTGAAGTCGGGTTCCGATCACTTTCTCGTATACGACGGGAAGCGAGCGGAAATCGATGTGGACAATCCGGCGATCATGCGGGCTTTGGGGCTGGAAGGAGCACAGGCGCGACCGATCAGTGCCGGATTTCTCAATTCGATCCCCGAAGTTCCGCGCATCGAGGCCCCGCGAATCCGCGAACTGGGATCAGCGCCCCGGTTCCCGCTGCAGAACAAGACTGTCGGCTCCGTCGTTCAGGTTTCGGTGGGCGCGGACCTGCAGTACTACGTGGTGCTCGAGAACGGTATCCAGAAGGTCGGTGCGGCGCTCGCCCAACTGATCTACTTCTCGGATTCGCAGGGCGCCACCGGGATCGCGAGCGTCACCCCTGATGCCATCAGTCGTATCCCCTCGGTGAGGGAGCTGGCCGCCGACTCGTTGCCGCAGGTGGTTCCGGAGATCGTCGATGATCACGACGCACCTGTCGGCTGTCTGGAATGGGCTCCCTCACCTGCAGTCGACGGCGGCGAAAGTAGTTCTGCAACATTGAAACTCGTCGCTGGATTGCAGGTTCCGATCCCGGAGGGTGGCAAGTTGGTGTCCTTGGCGCAGGCGGACGGATCGGGCGACAATCTCGACAGCGTCCACGTCGAACAGGGCTTCGGTGGGTTTGTTCAAGCGACCGGAATCGAGACGAACAGCACCAGACACGACGGAGTGTTCTACGTAGCGGATACCGGTGTGAAATACGGAGTACCGGACGAAACCTCCGCTCGCGCGCTCGGATTGACGCGAACGCCCGATCGCGCGCCTTGGCAGATACTAGATCTACTTGCATCAGGTCCGGCGCTCGAGAAGAGCAATGCACTGATAGCTCACGACGGAGTCGCCCCCGATTCAACGCCGGCCGCTCCGGTGAACTGAACACCGTTGACGGTTCAGAGATCGACGTCCCGTCGTTCGGGAAGTCTCCGACGAATTGCTCGACGAATGGGCATCGACGCCAACAGCGTCAGTAGGGCTAGGGTTCCGACCGTTCCGGCTCCGACGAGTGCCGCGTCGCGAGATCGGTTGTCGGGGGTCGGCGGCGTGGGTAGGGGATCGATCGTTACCGACTGATGATTGACCTTGACGCGTTCCCCCGGTGCCAATTCGCCCGTTACCGCGGCGAGTGGATCGATGACGCCGTGACCGACGTAGGGATTCCAACCCTGCGCCGGAGCGTGGGCGGTGGCTTCGATACGTTGCATGACCTGAAGTGCAGTCAGTTCCGGGTGAACCGACCGGACCAGCGCGGCGGTTGCCGCGACATAGGGCGCAGCGAAACTGGTCCCGTTGAACGACTGTACGGCGCCGTCGGAGCCGTAGACTCCGTTGGTCAGACCAGGCGACGTCGGGTGAAGTGAGATGATTCCGGTGCCGGGCGCCGCAACGTCGACCCATGGACCGCCGAGGCTGAAGGAGCTGGCGGTGCCATTGGGGTCGACCGACCCGACGGTGAGGACATAGTCGTCGTACCAGGCAGGACTGGCAATCGTCGTAACCGAGTTCCATGGATCAGCTTGTGGATCGAGGGGATCCGGCGGTGGATTCTGGTTCTTGCAACCTCCGGATCCGACGTTCCCTGCAGCAGCGACGACTACGGCGTTCTTCGCGATCGTGGCGTATTCGATTGCAGCGCCCAGTCGTTGGTCGTTGATCCCGTCCCCGGCAGGCTTGCAAGCGACCTCGGAGATGTTGATAACGCTTGCACCCAAGTCAGCAGCGTGACGTACGGCCAGTGCCATGGTGTCGACGTTTCCGTAGCCAGACGAATTCTCGGCTACGGCAGGGCCTTCGCGTTGGCCGGCCACCGAGAAAGCGGCACTGGACTGCCTGATCGAGATGATCTGTGCGTCCGGCGCAGCTCCGGAAAATCCGGAACCGTCGACCTGCTCGGCGGCGATGAGACCGGCGACGACTGTTCCGTGTGAGTCACAATCGTCGGTGCCGTCGGAGGTCCCGACATAGTCACCGCCGCCTTCGAGGGCCGGTAGCCGGGGATGTCTGCTGACGCCGGTGTCGATGACCGCAATTCGCTGCCCCGACCCTCGGGTGATCGACCACACCGAATCGAATCCGAGATCCTGTTGAGAACGTGGAATATCCGCGCCGTCACCGCCCGCTACGGCGGGGACGCACAGGGTTCGTTGTTCGGTGGGTTGGGGAGGCGCGGGTGGACCGTCCTCCGGCAGCATTGCAGGATCGATGGGGGAAGGAACCGCACTCGATGCGCCACCCGCCCCGGCGAGGACTGTTAAGACAACGATCACGAGTGCGGCACAGATGTTCGTCGCGCGTCGAATCACCATCGAGATCCGATCGCTCAGAGACCGCGCATGAGCGCGAAGAGCCCACTGACCCAGCAGATCAGCGGAACGATTGCTGCAATCGCAGCGAGGTCCAACAGTTCGGCCGCGCGTCGCATCACGGGGCTGAATGTGTTCTGGGGGGCGAGGATTCCCAGAATCAGTGACAGGAGGAGAACAGTCATCGTGATGGCGAAGACGACCAATGCATGGTCGCGATGGGTCCATGCCATGCCGCCCAGGAGAGCGAGAACCACCGAGATGCCTGCCGAGATGAGTGGGGCCGCCTGATGTGCGCCCGCGTAGGTGCGCCCGCGAAACATCAGCACGACGGCCGTCGCGAATGCGAGAGCAAGGTTCGGCCAGACGATTCCCTGACCGGGCCAGGACCACGCGAGCGTGACTGCGGCAGTGAGCGCGACCACTGACGTGGCCACGATCAGTCCGGTCAGGTAGCTACGAGTCCGCCCTGCCCTTTCAGTCAACTCGGTCAGCCCGGGCAGTTCGGGCTCGGGCAGTCCGTCGCGATCGTCGTCGAGGGGATTACTCGGCGTCGGAACCGGGGGAAGCGGTAATCGCGCGAACAGCATCGACAGTCGAGCGGTGAACGTGAGAACGATCAATGCTGCGGCAATCACCGCGCTGCTGACGGTTGCGGTGCGCGCCTCGGGAAGCGTCGTCGCGACGGCGAAGGTGCCCACCGCAGCAAGGAGGACGACGAGAAGTGCGGTGAAGACGGCTAATCCGGCACCGCACAAGCGGAGGCAGATCAGAGTCACCGCGGCTGCGAATGCCGAACCGAGAAGGAGATGAGCAGAAAGAACAGTGCCGGGTACGCAGAGGGCGCCGGAGACGAACGCCAGTGGCACCGCTGTGCATCCGAGCGTGATGGAGCTTGCAGTGTCTCCGTACACCCGCGCTGCCACGACGGCGGCGACGGTGAGCACCAAAGACGTCACTCCACCGCAGACAGCGCCGATCAGACCTGTATCGCCGAGGACCAGGGCGAGGGCCGCGACGAGCGCAGCGACGAGGGCAGCGGACGAGCCGACAATGCGCGCGGTGATCGGAGTCCAGCGTCGGTAGATGTCTGCATCCGTCGCCGCGACGGTGTACATGATGTCGTCGAAGAGTGGGGGCGGGGCAGCGGTGTCCGCGGCCGCGAGTACGAGCAATTCCCCATCGCGGATTCCATGCTCGTGCAGCGACAGCGTCGGTGCCAGCGGTGCCCTGCCGACTTTCGACAGAGTCCAGTCGACGGGCTCGAATTGTTCGGCGCTGTGGTCGAACTCGTTGAAATTGCTGTGGTTGACAATTGTGTCCACAATGCCCGGAATGACCACCGCGAGTGGAACACGAAGCGGCACCGCAAGATCCACCTGCGAATGGGCTGAAAGTACCGTCAACCTGCACAATTCGGCAGAATGGGTCGCGCGTCGTCCGTTTGCGGTGTGCGCAGCGCTGGTTTCAGTGGTGCTGGTCAAGATCTGTCCCCTCCCATGACGCGATTCCCCTGTCACGTCACCCCAGTTCACCCGAACAATACGACATGAACTGTGCGCCTGTGTCGGCGACAGCGCAGACAACAGGTGGCACCGACCCGAGTGTCGGTGTTGTGATCTACTCTCTTGCAATTGCGTGACTACGCCTTGGGGGGCGGGCCGGCGGTAGTCGGACGAGGCGCGTGGCGGCAACAGCTGCAGCACCGATGGGGGTGGGTGAATTGAGCACTGTCAGATTTGCGCGTCGAGCGCGCCGTGAATCGCCGCGTACACCGGGCGGCGAGGTGACGCTTCAGGCCCCACCGGAGATTCCTCGCGTCACGCCGGGAAACCTACTGACCAAACTACTTCCGGTGATCATGGTGGTTGCCATGATCGGCATGGTGGCGCTGATGTTCTCTTCCGGCATGGCGCGCAATCCGATGTCCCTGCTGTTTCCGGTCATGATGATGGTGTCGATGCTCGGGATGCTCGCCGGGGGCGGTCGTAGCGGTGGGGCACGAGCGTCCGAAGCGAACGAGGACCGCAAGGACTACCTGCGGTACCTGGATCAGATGCGCAGCGATGTTGCTGCGACGTCTGGTGCGCAGCGTGCTGCTCTCGAGTGGAGCAATCCCGAGCCGTCGCAGCTTTGGACACTGGCCGGGACTGTGCGGATGTGGGAACGTCAGATCACCGACTCGGACTACTGCCACGTTCGGGTCGGTCTGGGTACACAGCGATTGGCCACCAGGCTTGTATCTCCGGAGACGGGGCCGGTCGAGGATCTCGAACCCGTCGCTGCTGTCTCACTTCGGCGATTCGTCCGTGCGCATTCGGTTGTAAAAGACCTGCCGACCGCCGTCTCGCTTCGCGGATTTGCTGCGATGTCCATTGAGGGGCAGAGGGATTCCGCTCGAGCGCTCGTCCGCTCGATGTTGATGCAGCTGTGCACTTTTCACGGTCCGGACACCGTCCAAGTTGCAGTGGTGTGCGGTCCCGATGCCGAAGCCGAGTGGGAGTGGGTCAAGTGGCTCCCACACGTACAACACCCGGAGTCTCAGGACGGCGCCGGCACTTCACGCATGGTGTTCGGTTCGTATCTCGAGTTCGAAAGTTCCCTCGGGGAAACGCTTTCGATGCGTGCTCGATTTGCTCGCAACACTCCGGCGAGTGCGGGCGTTCCGCATCTCGTGTTGGTCGTGGACGGTGGCTTGCTCGAAGGTGACACCGGCCTGTTGTCCGAATCCGGGCTCGACTCGGTGACCGTCCTCGACCTGTGCGGGTTCTGCCCGCGGCTGGCGGCGGCGCGTGGTTTGCGACTGGTCGTCGGTAGCGATCAGATCGGCGCGGTGAGCAGCGCAGGAGTCGAGAATTTTGCGACGCCTGACGCCGCGACGACGAGCCTGGCGCAGTCGTTCGGACGTCGCATCGCACCGTTCCGTGCGGCATCGCAGAACGCCGTGGACGCGACTGACGACGACCGATCCCTTCGGACCTGGAGCCAGATGTTGGGGATAGGAAATGTTGCGAGGTTCAATCCTGAGCATGGCTGGCTGCCACGTCAGGGGCGCGACCGACTCCGCGTGCCGATCGGTGTCGGACAAGATGGAAACCCTGTCGAACTGGATCTGAAGGAGTCGGCCGAGAACGGTATGGGTCCGCACGGGCTGTGTATCGGAGCCACCGGTTCTGGTAAGTCGGAGTTCCTGCGAACCTTGGTGCTCGGCCTGATCGCGACGCACTCACCCAACGCACTGAATCTCGTCCTGATCGACTTCAAAGGTGGTGCAACCTTTCTCGGCCTGGAGGAGGCGCCGCACGTTGCTGCGATCATCACCAACCTTGCCGAGGAATTGGCGATGGTCGATCGTATGAAGGACGCACTCGCCGGCGAAATGAATCGTCGACAGGAACTGCTGCGTGCGGCAGGAAACTTCGCAAACGTGTCCGATTACGAGAAGGCGAGGCTGGCCGGCGCTGCACTCGATCCGTTGCCTGCACTCTTCGTGGTTGTCGACGAGTTTTCCGAACTGCTCAGTCAACAGCCGGAATTTGCCGAATTGTTCGTGGCCATCGGGCGATTGGGCAGGTCACTTCACATTCACCTGCTGCTGGCCAGTCAGCGGCTCGACGAAGGAAAGCTTCGGGGTCTCGACAGCCATCTTTCGTATCGCGTCGGTTTGAAAACGTTCTCGGCGAACGAGTCTCGTTCCGTTCTCGGCGTTCCCGATGCTTATCACCTGCCGGGCACACCCGGTGCGGGATACCTGAAGTCCGATTCTGCGGAGATCGTTCGCTTCCAAGGTGCATACGTGTCAGGCCCGTACGAGGGCGAGCGGATAGCGCCCACTCGATTCTCGGTAGATTCCCCCGTCGAACTCGCGCCGATGCCGTTTACCGCGACGCCCGTGGTCGGGCCAGAGGCTGTTGTCGTTCCCGTCGAGCCCGATGTCATCGACATGGGTGAAATCGGTGACGATGCACGTACTCTCATGGGGGTCCTCGTCGACCGCATGCGCGCCCACGGTCCACGCGCGCACGAGGTGTGGCTACCGCCGCTCGAGGCATCCCCGACGCTTGACCAGTTGTTGCCGCGGTGGGCGGCCGGTGATCAACCTCGCGGAAATCTGAGCGCACCCTTCGGCGTAGTCGACAGGCCGTTCGATCAGCGCCGCGATCTTCTCGTCGCCGATCTGAACGGATCAACGGGCAACCTCGCGATCGTCGGCGGCCCGCAGTCGGGAAAGTCGACGGCCTTGCGCACGTTGATCTTGTCTCTGAGCATGACGCACACGCCGGAACAGATTCAGTTCTACTGCCTCGACTTCGGCGGTGGAACGCTCCTCGGATTGAAAGATCTGCCGCACGTCGGATCGGTGGCAAACCGCTTGGATTCCGACCGCGTCCGCCGCACGGTCGCCGAGGTACTCGGTGTGGTCGCGAAACGGGAGCGGCTGTTTCGTGACCTCGGCATCGACTCCATGGCCGATTTCCGAGGATTGCGAACAGCTGATCCCGCCGGGGAAGGTGTGGCGGCGGGACTCCGAGATGACCCGTACGGTGACGTCTTCCTCGTCGTCGATGGTTGGCCCAGCGTTCGTTCGGATTTCGAATCACTCGAGCCTCAGATCAGCATGCTCGCCGGTCAAGGTTTGTCCTTTGGTGTGCACGTGATCGTCACGACGTCGAGGTGGGCCGAGATCCGGCCGGCACTCAAGGATCAACTGGGTACTCGCGTCGAACTTCGATTGGGTGATCCGGGAGATTCGGATGCGGGTCGCCAGAAAGCCAGCCTGGTGCCGGAAGGTCGACCGGGTCGTGGCATCACGCGCGACGGGCTTCACCTTCTCACCGCACTACCTCGAATCGGCGGTTCGCCAGGTAGTGAGAATTCCGGTGGTTCTGTGGCGTCGACGGTCGAACATATTGCAGCCATGTCGAATTCGCGCCCGGCGCCCACCGTGCGGATGCTTCCGGATTCGTACTCGCGGGTAGAACTTCTCGAAGCTGTCGGAACCCGGTGGCCCTCACCGAGTGCGGCCGACGGTCGGTGCCTCACCGTGCCGATCGGGCTCGGTGAGACCGACCTCTCCCCGGTGTACATGGACTTCCGGGAACACCCGCACTTCTTGATATTCGGCGACACCGCGTGTGGCAAGACATCTCTTTTGCGCGGAATAGCGGAAGGGATCATCGCGTCGAACACACCGGCGCAGGCCAAGCTGATTATCGGTGACTATCGGCATTCCCTGCTGGGAGTGGTCGAAGGGAATCACCTCGGCGGTTACTCGGCGTCGTCGACGACCTTCGGTGAGTTGATGGTCGACTTGGCTCGGATCGTCGCCGCCAGAATGCCGAACGCCGAAACAACACAGCAGCAATTGCGGGAAAGGTCGTGGTGGAGTGGGCCGGAGATTTATGTACTGATCGACGACTACGACCTTGTGGCCACACCGAGTGGTAATCCGGTGGCGCCGTTGCTCGAGTACATTCCGCATTCCAAGGACATCGGTTTGCACCTGGTGATTGCCCGCCGTTCCGGTGGCGCGGCCAGAGCACTCTACGAGCCGGTCATTGCGAGAATTCGCGACATGGCACCGGCCGGATTGATCATGAGCGGAAGTCGCGACGAGGGAAATCTCGTCGGCACCGTCCGCGCGTCGGCATTGCCGGAAGGTCGTGGGGTCTACGTTTCTCGATCGCAAACCCAACTTGTCCAAGTTCCGTGGATGCCACCGCTGTGACCGTTCCGTCCTTGGTGTCGGTCTCGCTACATTGGGGTGCATCCAATATCTGGGTCGTCTCGGGTCAACGCGAATTCTGTTGCAGTGCAGACCTCAGACGCGAACCGGCGTCGGGTCCCGGTACGACCGGTGAAAATGCGATCGATTACGTCGACGACGATTATGTCGACGTAGATGGTCGGATTGTCCCCACCGTCTTGGAGCTGGCCAGGCTGATCTCCAGTGCGATGGACGGGTGCGGAATCGTCGATGCAGACATCCTCTATCTCAGCCATCCCTCGGATTGGGGTGCCCCACGTAGGCGGCGATTGCTCGATGCCGCACGGCGAGTGGCGCACGACGTCGTCCTCGTTCCGACGTCGGTCGCGGCGGCGAGGTCGGCTCGTACAGCCTGGCGATCACGGTGTGTCGTCCTCGAACTGCGTGGCGGAATGGTGGTCGCTTCTGTTGTCAGCGAGGTCGACGGTGAACTCCGAATCGACGGGGCACAAAGTTCGGCGATCGCAGACGCTGCGGGGTTGTTTTCCGGAATCGGGGACTTGTCGGTTCGGGACGCTGTGGTGTTGGTCGGGCCGCGCTCGCATGCCGTTGCGGCTTCGCTCGAACGTGGGTCGACGAATGTCCACGGCCACGCGAGCATTCGAATTCTGGACGAGAGTCGGGTGGCGTCGTCTCTGGTGGATCCTCGGACGCTCGTTCGCCAGACAACTGCGCGGGACAGTTCCGGTCGAATCGTCGACAATTCAGCTTTTGGCGCCGGGTGGGTAGGCGATCCGGATGGCGCGATGTCGATTCCTTCCGTGCACTCGACTGCCTCCTCGCCCCGTCGAGTCGGCGGGTGGCACGGAGGCCGTCGATGGTTCGCGGCGGCGCTTGCAGTGCTCGCCGTCGTCGCTGCGGTCGCGGCAACGGTCGTGGTGTCGACTCGCGATCGAGGCGATTCTCGGTTGGCGGACTCGGTTGCAGCTACGGCGGAAGGCAAAGCCGAGATCGTGGAGGCGTCGAAAGAGCAGGAAAAGCCTGCGCCGAAGACTTCGATTCCGTCGATCGAGTCCGGTGTCACGCCGGAACTCACGCGTGTGGAGGTGGGGAGCGTTGCAGCAGAGCTGCCTTCCGATTGGAAGCTTCTGTCACGAGGGACCTCGAGCGGGCGCACCGATTTGATACCCAGTTCCGGCGCTGATCGCAAGATCGTGGTCATCGAGAAAAGTCTTGCGGAAGGTGCTGGATTCGATTCCGTCGAAGCCGCTTTGCGTCAGCAGTTTTCGGCGTTCGAGGACCCATTGCGGTTCGGAGAGTTTTCTGTGATCGACGATGCCGCAGGAAAACAGGCAGTGGTGTACGTCGAGTTTCCGGACGATTTCTCCGAGGTGCGTTGGCACGTGTACGTCGACAACGGTCGGCAAGTGAGTATCGGCTGCCAGTATCTGGTCGGTGAGTGGAACAGTCTCGAAGCGGACTGCCTGCGGATGTGGCAGTCACTCGAATTCACGCCCTGACCGGATCGGTCGGTTCTGAAAACATTCTTCGATCGGGCCGGAACCGTTGGCACGGAGGTCGCGTCAAAGTATGTGTAGCGCACATCAGGGAGTTCCGCTCGACCCCGGTGCACATCCGACGGACAAGCCGTCGTGGTCGCCGATACCGAACGGTACTCACCGAATCCAGGGGGACGACATGGGCTTTACCGCAACTACCGCTGAATTGATCGATTCGGCGGGGACCATCGACGGACATCTCGGTGACATCAGGGGACTGGTCAACGCTGTTCGGTCGGAGGCCGACGCTTCGCACAATTCGTGGAACGGTGCGGCGCAGGTCGAATACGCAGGAATCATGGAGCGATACAACAGCGCGGCCCTGAAGCTGGACACTGCTCTGACCGACATCTGCGAGCAGATCAAACAGGCTGCGGGAACCTTCGACTCGACCGAAGACGACAACGTCAGCTCGCTTCGCGGCGCGACGGTGAACATGTCCTGACCGTCAGCTCTTCACCGTTCGATCAAGCAGTCCTCAGCCAGTAGTTCTCACAAAGTTCTCTCCAGTCACACCGAACCGGGAGCAGTTATGTCCGACAGGATCAAGTACGACTTCGGCGGCCTCGCAATGCTGTCCGATCAGATGAAACAGCAGGCCAAAGCGATCAACGACAAGCAGGGCGACATCAAGGTTGTCGTAGACAAGCTGCAAGCAGGCTGGGAAGGGGCAGGTTCCGAAGCCTGGAACGACGCACAGCGCCGCTGGGCCCAGGCGTCCGAAGAACTGAACATGGTTCTCGCGCAGATCGCCGGAGCGACGGCGAGCGGCTCGGAGAAGATGCAGGAAGCTGACCGGATCGCCGCAAACGGGTTCGGTCGCTGACAACATTCATGTCGTGACGACACCCCGACTGCCCCGGTACCGTCAGGTTGCCGGGGCAGTCGGGGTGTCGATCGCTTACCTGCTGGTTCCCGACGAGGGCATTGTCGGCGGAGATGGCTGCGCTTTGACCTGGCAGCGGGTAGACCGGTATCGTCTATCGGTGGCGTGCCGTAGGGCTCCGGCAGAAATGCGTGGAGACCGGCGGTTCTCGGGTCTCAACTGGCCGCCGAGGATCGTTTACGCGATACGCACATGGTCAGCAGTGGAATGAATTAAGACGAGGAAGATCTGTGTCTACGTACACCCCGAAGGCCGGAGATGTGACCCACTCGTGGCACGTCATCGACGCCACTGACGTGGTGCTCGGCCGTCTTGCCGTTCAGGCAGCGAACTTGCTGCGTGGCAAGCACAAGCCCACCTACGCGCCGCACATCGACGGTGGTGACTTCGTTGTCATCATCAACGCTGAGAAGGTTGCCATCAGCGGCAACAAGCTGCAGGGCAAGAACGTTTACCACCACTCCGGATTCCCGGGTGGCCTGAAGTCCCGCACTGTCGGTGAGGTCCTCGACAGGACCCCCGATCGTCTCGTCGAGAAGGCCATTGTCGGCATGCTCCCCAAGACGAAGCTCGGCCGCGCAATGAGCAGCAAGCTCAAGGTCTACGCGGGCCCGAATCACCCCCACACCGCGCAGCAGCCGGTGCCGTTCGAGATCAAGCAGGTCGCACAGTGACATCGCCGGAAGAGCAGAACGTGTCCGAAGAGAACATCGAAGCAGTGGAAGAGCTTGTCGCCGCTGACGCAGTCGAGGTCGTCGAAGAGGTTGCTGCAGCTACGCTCGCACCGATCGTCCTCGATCGCCCGGTCCAGACCGTCGGTCGCCGCAAGGAGGCTGTCGTTCGCGTCCGGATGACTCCCGGTACCGGTCAGTTCAAGCTCAACGGCCGTACGTTGGAGGATTACTTCCCCAACAAGGTTCACCAGCAGCTGATCAAGGCTCCGCTGGTGCTCGTCGAGCGTCCCGAGTCTTTCGACATCATTGCACTGCTGCACGGTGGCGGCCCGTCCGGTCAGGCAGGCGCACTGCGTCTGGCTATCGCGCGCGCACTCATCGAGGTAACCCCTGATGATCGTCCGGCCCTCAAGCGTGCAGGCTTCCTGACGCGTGACGCCCGCGCGGTCGAGCGTAAGAAGTACGGCCTGAAGAAGGCCCGTAAGGCATCGCAGTACTCCAAGCGCTGATGCTTTGCCGAGGTTGACCCGACGGGTCTGCTTCGGCACCTGTTCACCACAAGAGCGGGCGTCCATCGTTACCGGACGCTCGCTCTTGTGTTTCTCGGAGAAATTCCATTCTCGAGTTTCATTCTCGAGGTTCACAGGATTCAGGAGTCGTTCTATGGGTCGGTTGTTCGGTACTGACGGTGTTCGTGGGCTTGCCAATTCGGATCTGACTGCAGATCTTGCATTGAGATTGGCAGTTGCCGCGGCGAGCGTACTGACAGCCGGCACCTCGGATGCCCGTCCGACCGCCGTGATCGGCCGCGATCCTCGCGCCAGCGGTGAGATGCTTCAAGCCGCGGTGACGGCCGGGTTGAGTTCCGCAGGCGTCGACGTGCTCGACGTGGGTATCCTCCCGACTCCGGCAGTTGCATACTTGACGGCAAAGCTCGACGCCAGTCTCGGTGTCATGATTTCTGCATCGCATAATCCCATGCCGGACAACGGAATCAAGATTTTCGCGGCCGGTGGTCACAAGTTGGATGACGCTGTCGAGGTGGCGATCGAGGACGCACTCGACGGCACTGCGCCGCCGGTCCTTCCGACAGGTGCCGGGATAGGCCGAGTCCGTGCGGTCGACGACGCCGCGCAGCTGTACCTTGCACATCTGGCGAGCGCGGCGAGCGAGCCGCTCGCTGGACTTACCGTTGTCGTCGACTGCGCCAACGGCGCTGCTTCCGCGCTCGCACCGGTTGCCTACGCAGCAGCGGGCGCTCGCGTCATCGCGATCAGCGCAGATCCCGACGGCCTCAACATCAACGACGGCTGCGGATCGACGCACCTGGAGAATCTTCAGAAAGCCGTAGTCGATCACGGGGCGGACCTAGGCCTCGCGCACGACGGCGACGCCGACCGTTGCTTGGCCGTCGACGAGACCGGCGCGGTGGTCGACGGTGACGCGATCATGGCTGTTCTGGCGATCGCGATGAACGAGGCCGGGGAGTTGGTCGAGAACACTCTCGTCGCGACTGTCATGAGCAATCTCGGTTTGCACATCGCGATGCGCGAGGCAGGCATCAACATCGTGACTGCTGCCGTAGGCGACCGCTACGTCTTGGAGGAACTGCGCGCGGGCGGATACAGCCTCGGTGGCGAGCAGTCAGGCCATGTGGTGTTGCCGGCGTTCGGCACCACGGGCGACGGAATTCTCACCGGTCTCAGGCTGCTCGGACGCATGGCTCGTACGCGTAAGTCGGCATCGGTACTGGCTGCAACGATGACCACCCTCCCGCAAGTGCTGATCAACGTGAAGGTCGGGGACAAGGCGGCAGTCGCAGCGTCGCCGTCGGTACTTGCAGCAGTCGCGGACGCCGAGCGCGTTCTCGGTGACGGTGGTCGAGTGCTCCTGCGCCCGTCCGGGACAGAGCAACTGGTCCGCGTCATGGTCGAGGCCACCGAACTGCCGCTCGCGCAGAAGCTGGCTGACGAGTTGGCCGAGATCGTCGGTTCGGTGTAGCCCCTCATTACGCCTTCGCGTTTTGAGGGAACGTAATTGCGCTCTGCTGCGTCCAAGGAGTCAAAGGCCGCTCGACGTGCGAGTGGTTCCGTTGAAACTTGGGGGCGCTCGTGGATGTCGACCGCGCTGGAACAGATGAATTGGCACGTCATGCGGTGTCGGTGGCCCAGGGTCTGCGCGATTCTGCCGAGCCGATCAAGCGTTTGCGATGGGGCGGTGCCGCTTCGGGCCGTGACTACGCCGAGCACGGAGCCGCGTTGGCGTCGGCATTGGCGGTCCTGAATTCTCGCTTGACTGGCCGTGCGGATCTTCTCGATACGTTGGCGCGCCGGCTTTCCTCTTCGGCTGAGGCAATCACTGAGGTGGATCGTGAGGGTGCGCGGCGGGTGCGGGACTCCGGCGGGTCGGCCTCGTGATACCGAACAGCCTTACAGCCCAGGCAGTACCGAACGGCCCATGTTCTTTCGAAGATATTCTTGCACTGCGTGATTCACATGCTCATCCCGACGAAATTCTGGAAGCGGGCGCTAGCGGACTGCAGTTCTTCGGCCGATTTCACGACCTGGCCACTCGGTTGGGTTTCGAAGAACGGATGCTTACCTCCTACGAGGATGCATATCGCGCAGAGGCGGGCATCGATATCGGGGCACTGAAGCGAGACATGTCGGATATGGCTGCGGCGGTGGATAGTTCGGTCGCGGAGATCGCGATGCTGACGGTCCTGGCCGAGAATCTTCCTGCAGTGTGGAATGTTTCCGGCGTGGATGTGGTCGTCGATCAGGTCTTCGCCGCGCGGCGCGAAGCTCGGTCCGATGCGGATTCGGCGCCACTGTTGATCACGCTAGCCGACGAACTTGCGCGGACTGTTCGAACGGCTTTGGCAGACAAAGCTTTCAAGGTGGCCAGCCTCGACCGGGCGACCATCGGCGGTCTGGGTGCGGGGGAGATCGATCAGCTGGCTCACGTCGCTTCCAGCGGTCGTGGCGCGGCGCCATGGTTGGACACCGTTTTTCGTTCGGCGTATCTGGATGCCCGCGACGAATTCGACAGGGCGTGCGCGCAGTGTGCGAGCGCGGTAGGCGATGCTTTTGATGCCGCGACTCAGTGGGTGACAGACGCCTTCCCGTCGACCTTGCCGGTCGCCGAGACGATCGAATCCGGTGCCGCGGCTGCGCCGATCTCTTTCTCGATCGGCGGCAACACGTGGGGCTTCTCGATTGCGCCCGACGGTCGTGGGGTGAGTCTCGATGTCGCCGGTGCTGACGGGAACTCTGTGTCGGTCGCCGTGGAGTTGGACGAAAACGGTTGGCCGAGAATAGTTTTTGATGCCGGTCAGGAGGCGGTCATGCAGGAGACATACCCGCAAGAAGCGTCCCAGCCCGCGACACTTCAACCCGAAATTCCCCAGCCCGATAATCCCCAGCCCGATAATCCCCAGCCCGAGATACCGGTTGAAACCACCGCCGAAGTCTCGCCCGCGCCGGACCCGGAGCCGCCTGTCACAGTCCCGGACGAGTCGATCGCCGGCCCCGACGGAGAGACGGGCGCTGAGCTGGCCGGAGCTGGTCCGCTGTGAAGTCCGTTCACGCGCCCTTCGAAGAGATCCGTCGAACTCTCGATTCTCAACTCGAGGACTTCCGTGAGCGCAGAGCGCTCGAGGACTTCCGTGAGCGCAGAGCGGCAGCGGCGAGCGAGGAATCGCGCCAGGAGCCGCCGTCCGAAACGACGTCTGCCGATAACGACACGGAAGGGTCGGTCAGATCCGGCCCGTATCTGCGATCCGCGTCAGAGCCGACGACGACGCCGCCGAAGCCGTGCTCGCCGCCGGAGTCGGGGGCGGGCACGGACTCCTACTTACGCAACAGCTGGCTGGCCCGCGCGTCGGAGTGAGGTTCAACCGGGAGCAACGGCGCCGTGTGTGGAATCTCGACATCAGGATCAGCAAAGTCCTGGTACTTCTTGTCGCCGGTCAGATGGAACAACAGGAAGCCCGTGAGCAGGCACCGTGTGGCGGACTGTGTCTTGCGCTCGGATCCACCGAGGCCCAGGGCTCCGAGGAGTCGGCGGCCTTCGATCAGTCCGGCGTCTTGGCCGTCGTTCACGGTGCGTGCGACGACGGGACCGCCCCACTCCACGCTCAGCGGGCGGGCATTGCTGGTCAAGGAATCGACGTCGTCTTCGCCGGCAAGTATCAATCCGGGCGCTGTGATCTTCGACGCGTAGTTCTCCGCCTTGGGTGCTGTCGGGGCCGGGAACAGCGCGGCTACCGCACCGACATCCCCGCGCTGCGCTGCGGCCAGCACCGCCGCGCCCGCGCCCATGCCGTGACCGGCAAAGGCGACCCGATCGGGTTGGACGCTGATCTGGCCGGGGCCGAGTCGTACGCCGACGCAGATGTCGAGCGTCGCTCGAAGATCTGCAGCCAAGCCGAGATGGGACGGGACCGGACCGCGTTCGCTGTCGGGCGCCGCTGCGACAATTCCCCAGGAAGCGAGGTGCTGGAGTGTCTGCTCGTACTTGTGGGACCCGACCATCCACCCGTGCGCGAAGGCAACGGCGGGGAGATTGAAACCGGTTTCCGGCGTGTACACGACACCCGGCTGTCCGGCCAGGGCGAGGTTGCCGCGGAGAACTCGGTGCGGGCCGCGCTTGGACAGCTCACGGGTCAGTGTCTTCAGTTTCGGTGCCACGGTTGAAGACGTTATCCGATGAGCCGTCTCGTGTATGCGGAGCCGACGCTGCAACCGGCTGGGGGATGTCTGTGGAACCGCAAAATGCGCCCACCGCCGATGTCCAAGTACCCTGAGTCACCATGTGCGGAATCGTGGGATACGTCGGCCACCGCCCAGCTCTGGGCGTTGTGGTGGAGGCTTTACGGCGAATGGAGTATCGCGGGTACGACTCGTCGGGAATCGCGATTCTCGACGGAACCGGTGGGGTCGAGATCGAGCGTAAGGCCGGTAAGTTGGCCAACCTCGAGGCGGAGCTCGGCGAGTACGGCGCGGATCACTTTGTCGGTACGTCGGGTATGGGTCATACCCGGTGGGCGACGCATGGGCGACCGACCGACCGTAATGCGCATCCGCATCGTGATGCGTCGGGCAAGCTGGCTGTCGTTCACAACGGAATCATCGAGAATTTCGCCCCGCTGCGTGCGGAGCTCGAGGCTGCAGGCGTCGAGCTTCAGAGCGACACGGATTCCGAGGTGGCAGTTCACCTGGTAGCCCGGGCGTACTCCCACGGGCCGACGGCAGGTGATTTCATCGAGAGTGCGCTGTCGGTGGTTCGTCGGTTGGAAGGTGCGTTCACGCTCGTCTTCACGCACGCCGACCACGCGGACACGATTGTCGCCGCCCGCCGCTCGACGCCGCTCGTCGTCGGTGTCGGTGAGGGCGAGATGTTCCTCGGCTCCGACGTCGCTGCGTTCATCGAGCACACACGCGATGCGGTTGAACTCGGACAGGATCAGGCAGTGGTGATCACTGCCGACAGCTATCGGATCTCCGACTTCGCGGGCAACGAGGCAGAGGGGCGCCCGTTCCGCATCGACTGGGATCTCGCGGCCGCCGAAAAGGGTGGTCACGACTACTTCATGCTCAAGGAGATCGAAGAGCAGCCGACCGCTGTCGCCGACACGCTCCTCGGCCACTTCGAGAACGGGAAGATCGTCCTCGACGAGCAGCGGTTGTCCGATCAGGAACTGCGCGACGTCGACAAGGTGTTTGTCGTCGCCTGCGGTAGTGCCTACCACTCCGGACTGTTGGCGAAGTACGCGATCGAGCATTGGACGCGTCTACCTGTCGAGGTCGAACTCGCCAGCGAATTCCGTTACCGCGACCCGGTTCTGGATCGCTCGACGCTTGTTGTCGCGATCTCGCAGTCGGGGGAGACGGCGGACACACTCGAAGCTGTCAAGCACGCCAAGGACCAGAAGGCACGCGTCCTGGCGATCTGCAACACCAACGGTGCACAGATCCCGCGCGAAGCCGACGCCGTTCTCTACACGCGGGCGGGACCGGAAATCGCGGTTGCGTCGACCAAGGCCTTCCTGGCGCAGGTGACCGCGAACTACCTCGTCGGTTTGGCTTTGGCGCAGGCTCGCGGCACCAAGTATCCGGACGAGGTTGCGCGCGAGTACGCCGACCTCGAAGCTATGCCCGCGTTGGTCAGCAAGGTGCTCGAGACGGCAGAACCGGTGCGCGCGTTGGCACGCCAGTTCGCGCACGCGTCGACCGTGCTGTTCCTGGGGCGCCACGTCGGCTACCCGGTGGCGCTCGAGGGTGCGCTCAAGCTCAAGGAGCTTGCATACATGCACGCCGAGGGCTTTGCCGCCGGTGAGCTCAAGCACGGCCCGATCGCGCTGATCGAGGAGGACCTTCCGGTCATCATCGTCATGCCGTCGCCGCAGGGTCGCGCCGTCTTGCACTCGAAGTTGGTGTCCAACATTCAGGAGATCAAGGCGCGCGGGGCAACGACTATCGTGATCGCGGAGGAAGGCGACACCGTCGCCGCGGCGCACGCGGATCACCTGATCGAGATTCCGGCGTCACCGACTCTGCTGCAGCCGTTGCTGTCCACGGTTCCGTTGCAGATCTTTGCGGCCGAGGTTGCCGCGGCACGCGGATACGACGTCGACAAGCCGCGTAACCTGGCGAAATCGGTTACGGTCGAATAGTTTTCGTAGGGAATTTCGGGCCCCGCAGTCGAAAGACTGTGGGGCCCGAGTGCGTTACGGCGTCTCGACGACGACGGTTCCGCGCATCTCGGGATGCGGTGTACAGGTGTAGTCGTAGGTTCCGGGTTCGGTGAACGTGTAGGTGTAAGTTCCCGATTTCTTGAGTGGGCTGCGGAGTTTGCCCTTGGCGTCTCCGAGGCCGTTGACGTCGTGGGCCATTCCGTTGTCGTCGAATACCCACGTGACGGTGTCGCCGACGTTCACGGTGATGGAAGCGGGGGAGTACGCCATCCCGGAGATGGTCACCACGGGTCCGCTCGCCGTCGTTTCGGCCGCAGATGGTGTGGAGTCGGTGCCGGAACTGCACCCGACCAGACCGAGAGCGAGGACGAGTCCCGCGATTGCCGGGCGAAGACGTGATTTCATGGTTTCGAGGGTAGCGACGGCAACTGAAGGGTTCCGACATGCGTGGGTACTACACAGCCGATCAGGTGCGAGCAGCGGAGGCGCCGCTGCTCGACAAGCTGCCCGACGGAGTGCTGATGCGTCGAGCGGCGTACGGTCTCGCGCGAGTCGTCGCGGACGAATTACGTTCCCGTACAGGATCGGTCGCGCATCGGTCGGTGACGCTTCTGGTCGGTACCGGCGACAACGGCGGTGATGCCCTGTGGGCGGGTGCGTTGCTCCGCAAACGAGGTGTGAGTGTTCGGGCCGTGTTGCTCGATCCGGCGCGCGCTCATCGGTCGGGCCTCGACGCTCTCCTGAAGGCCGGTGGCCGAGTCGCTGCCGAAGTCGGGTCGCCGGATCTGGTGATCGACGGCATCGTCGGGATTTCCGGGCACGGCGGTCTGAGGCCTGACGCAGCTGAGCTCGTCGGCCAGGTGGAGGCACCGATCGTGGCGGTCGATCTTCCGAGCGGCGTCGACGCGAACACCGGCGCAGTGGACGGCCCGTCGGTGACCGCTGATGTGACGGTCACATTCGGTGCGCTCAAGCCGGTGCACGTACTCGCGGCTCCGCTGTGTGGTCGTGTCGAACTCGTGGATATCGGATTGAGCGTCGGCGAACCGGCGTTCGGTTCGCTTGATCCGGCCGAGGTCGGTGCGCTGTGGCCGGTGCCAGGCGCGGAGGACGACAAGTACTCGCAGGGTGTGGTGGGCATCGTTGCGGGAAGTGAGCAGTATCCCGGCGCGGGAGTGCTCTGCACCGGCGCCGCGGTGACCGCGACCTCCGGACTGGTTCGCTACGCCGGGCACGGCGCCGCCGAGGTGCTCGCCCGGTTCCCGGAGGTGATTGCGAGTGAGACGTTCCAAGCCGCCGGGCGGGTTCAGGCCTGGGTGGTCGGACCCGGTATGGGTACCGACGACGACGCCGCGCGGCTTCTGGCGTCGGTACTGGCTACCGATGTACCCGTTGTCGTCGATGCGGACGGACTTACCCTCCTCGCTCAACGTCCCGAACTTGTCGCAGCCCGGACCGCGCCGACTCTTCTGACGCCCCACGCCGGCGAGTTCGCACGATTCACACCACTCGGCGACGACAGAATCGCGGCCACGCGTGCTCTCGCCGAACGCCTCGGAGTCACGATTCTGCTGAAAGGCCATACGACGGTGATCTCGGATCCCGGCGGTGAGGTCCTGGTCAACGACGCCGGCGGCTCCTGGGCGTCGACCGCAGGCTCGGGTGACATCCTCTCCGGTGTGATCGGCGCGTTGCTGGCGGCGGGTCTGAGCCCTCTCGAAGCCGGGGCCGTCGGGGCGCGGGCTCACGCGTTGGCTGCGAACATCGCCGCTGCCGGCGGTCAGAGCGATGTCGCCGGAGCACCGATTTCGGCTTCGCCGCTGCTGGGAGGTCTGCGCGAGTCGGTGCGTGTGCTTCGCTCTTTTGCCCTTGATTGAGGGTGTTCAAACCCGAACACGTGTCCGATTCTGCGCGGGTGGCAGGATTGTCGCCATGACGCTTGCCCAGGGAAGAGCACCGAAGGAGCCTGCGGAGGGGAAGGCGAGCCGACTCGACGACGCAGTAGGGCCGCAGACGGAGGCAGTCGTCGATCTGGACGCGATCGCGCACAACGTGCGTGTCCTGCGTGAATTTGCCGGTGATGCAGCGTTGATGGCGGTCATCAAGGCGGACGGATACAACCACGGCGCAGTTGCGGTTGCGCGGACGGCACTGTCGGCCGGAGCCCGGGAACTCGGCGTCACCACCATCGCGGAGGCACTGGTCCTTCGCGAGGCAGGCATCACCGCTCCCGTCCTGGCCTGGCTGCACGGCCTCGACGCCGATTTCTCCTCGGCGATCCGGTCCGACGTCGAGATCGGCGTGTCCTCGCCGCGGCACCTGGCTGCTGTCGTCGACGCGGCACGGGTTCTGGGACAACAGGCGACCGTGACGCTCAAGGTGGACACCGGTCTCAATCGCAACGGCGTCTCGAGAACCGAGTGGCCGCAGATGCTCGACGACCTCGCCACTGCCCGGGACGAGGGCACGATCAGGCTGCGCGGAGTGTTCTCCCATCTTGCACACTCGGACGAACCGCATCATGACGTCATCGACATGCAGAAGCAGCGTTTGATCGAAGCGGTTGCCGACGTCCGCGCTCGCGGATTCGAACCCGAAGTTGTTCATCTTTCCAACTCCGCCGCTACAGTCACCCGTCCTGACCTGCAATTTGACATGGTTCGACCCGGAATCGCGATATATGGATTGTCTCCGGTGCCCGAACTCGGAGATTTCGGTTTACGACCGGCGATGACGCTGCGAGCGAAGGTGATTCTGGTGAAGAAGGTGGCCGCCGGAGAGGGCGTCTCCTACGGGCATCAGTGGGTCGCACCGCACGACACCACTCTTGCGCTGCTTCCCGTCGGCTACGCCGACGGTCTGACTCGCTTACTGAGCGGCAAGTTCGAAGTGCAGTTGGGCGGCAAGCGTCGCCAGGCCGTCGGGCGGATCTGCATGGACCAGGTGTTGGTGGACCTGGGGCCGGACGGCGACGGAGTTCGCGAAGGCGACACCGCGATCTTCTTCGGCAACGGCGATCACGGCGAACCCAACGCGCAGGCCTGGGCCGACGTACTCGACACCATTCACTACGAGGTCGTGACCGGAATACGTGGACGCACTGTGCGTACGTACATCGGGGGAGAGACGTCATGAAGACTGCAGGAAAGATGAGCATTCTCGGTGGCCTGCTCAGTGCTGTGGCGCTCGGCTCGATGGCCGGCGTGAATGCATTCAAGACCGCGACGCGTCCGGGCCGGGAAATCTACGCGGACGAGGACTTCGACCTCATGACGCGCGACCGCAAGAGCACGGTGCGCACCGAGGACGGCGTCGAGCTGGCAGTTCGCGAAGTGGGACCGGATGACGCTCCGCTGACAGTCGTTTTCGTGCACGGGTACTGCCTGAGTGCGCTGTCCTGGCATTTCCAGCGCCGCCAACTCGAAGAGCGATGGGGCAACAAGGTTCGCATGGTGTTCTACGACCAGCGCGGACACGGAGATTCAGGTATGCCGCGTTCGAAGAGTTGCACGGTCTCGCAGCTGGGCCGCGACCTCGCGACTGTCGTCGAGGCCAAAGTGCCCAAGGGACCGATAGTTCTCGTCGGCCACTCGATGGGCGGCATGACGGTGCTCGCGCTTGCCGGTCAGCGACCCGAATGGTTCGAGGGCCGAGTCATCGGCGTCGGGCTGGTCGCGACGACGGCGGCAGGGCTGGCCGAGACCGGTCTGACCCGCAATCTGCAGAATCCGATCATCGACGGGTTCCGGTTGGCAGTGCGCACCTCGCCAGGAGTGGTTCAGCACGCCCGGGGCGCTGCGCGAGTACTGATCACGCCGATCCTGCGTGCAGCGTCGTACGGCACCGATGTCAGCCCACGACTGCATGAGCTGTCGGACGGCATGCTCGACCGGACCTCGGTCGTGACCATCGTCAATTTCTTGCGGACGTTGGAACTGCACGACGAGTCCGCGTCCCTCGAGGTGCTCGCGCACACACCGGCAGTCGTGATCTGCGGCGATCAAGACATGATGATTCCGTTCATCAGCTCCAAGCGTCTCGCTGCCGATCTCCCCGAGTCTGAACTCGTGAGAGTTCACGGGGCCGGCCATCTGGTGCAGCTCGAGTTCCCGGCGATCGTGAAGGACGCAATCGACAAGCTGGTGCAGCGTGCACAGGTAGAAGAGCGGTCCGATGTCGGCTGAGAACGCCACGGGACTTCCCGAATCCGGACAGATCACGTTGGAAACGGCCGAGGATACCGAGGCTTTCGGCCGACGGTTGGCGGCGGGACTTGTTGCCGGCGACCTGGTGGTGCTGGACGGGCCACTCGGGGCGGGCAAGACCGCGTTGACGCGCGGAATCGGCGCCGGGCTCGGAGTGCAGGGCCGGGTGACGTCCCCGACGTTTGTCATCGCTCGTGAGCATCGTCCGGGCACCCGCCCCGGCGGCGGAGTTCCCGTCGGCATGATCCACGTCGACGCATACCGGCTGGGAGACAGCGGACCGCATGCGCTCGACGAACTCGATGCCCTCGACCTCGACACCGACCTCACCGATGCAGTGGTGGTGGTCGAATGGGGTGGTGACGTCGTGGAAAGGCTCGTCGAACGACACTTGCGCGTGCAGCTTCATCGGGAACCTGAATCGGATGTGCGGACTGCGAGTTGGTCCTGGACGTCGTGAAACGGCGTTTTGTGTCGCAGACGTCGTGAAACGGCGTTTTGTGTCGCAGACGTCGTGAAACGGCGTTTGGTGTTATGGACGTCGTGACCCTCCCGGGCCGGAAGTAGTTCTTCACGTGCGGGTACCCTGAGAAATCGTGCTTGTTCTCGCAATTGACACCTCCACTCCGGCAGTCACTGCCGGTGTCGTCTCCCTGTCTGCTCCGTCACCGGACGCAGAGTCACCGGGCACCGAGTCGCCTGGCACCGAGTCACCGGGCACAGTGGAGACGCTTGCCGTGCGTGTCACGGTCAATCCTCGTGCGCACGCCGAGGTCTTGACCCCTCACGTCCTCGAATGCCTCGCCGAGGCCGGGCTCACGCCGGCAGAGTTGAACGCCGTCGTCGTGGGTGTCGGGCCGGGGCCGTACACCGGACTGCGTGTCGGCATGGCGACAGGCGCTGCCTTCGGTGATGCACTCGGTGTTCCCGTGTACGGCGTGTGCAGCCTCGACGCCATCGCGGCTGCGGTACCGACCACACAGAGCCTGCTCGTCGTGACTGACGCGAGGCGTCGCGAGATCTACTGGGCGCGCTACGACGGCGGAGTGCGCGTTGAAGGGCCGGCTGTGAATTCCGCCGGCGACGTTGATCCTTCGCCTTCGACGCTGATTGCCGGATCTGCTTCGCACGTGGACTTCTTCGATCTGCCCGTCGACCCGGCGGAGACACCCTCACCGGCCGGCTTGGTCACAGTCGCTGCTCGCGAGATTCTGGCCGGATCGGTTCCGGCCCCGCTCGAGCCGCTGTACCTCCGACGCCCGGACGCGAAGACCCTCGCAGAACGTGGCAAGTGAGACCGAGCAGATGAAGTACAGCATCGAGCCGATGAACGTCGATGACGCCGAACGGTGCGGGGAGTTGGAGCGCGCGTTGTTCGCGGGCGACGGACCCTGGAGCGCGCAAGCGTTTGTCTCGGAACTTGCGGGCGCACATAATCATTACTTCGTTGCCAGGGAACCCGACGGTCACGTCCTCGGCTACGCCGGAGTCGCGTTGTTGGGCGCGTCGCCGAACATGGAGGCCGAGGTTCACACCATCGGTACCGATCCCTCGGCTCAGCGACTGGGAATCGGCGGCGCGTTGCTCGATGCGCTTCTGACCCTGGCGGATTCACGGCAGTGTCCGGTGTTCCTGGAAGTGCGCACCGACAACGACCCTGCAATCGCGCTGTACCGGCGCGAAGGATTCGAGATCGTCGGAACACGAAAGAAGTACTACCAGCCCAGTGGGGCAGATGCGTACACGATGAGACGGCCCGCCGTGCTCGGTGTCCGCGAAATTGAGGAGCAGCAAGCATGATCGTCATGGGTGTCGAAAGCTCTTGCGACGAAACAGGTGTCGGTATCGTTCGCTGGAACGGTGACGGAACCTGCGACCTGTTGGCCGACGAGGTGGCATCGAGCGTGGATCAGCACGCCAGGTACGGGGGAGTGGTTCCCGAAGTAGCCTCGCGGGCTCACCTCGAGGCGATAGTGCCGACGATGCGCCGTGCCCTTGCTGCCGCCGGTATCGAGAAGCCCGACGCACTTGCCGTCACCATCGGACCCGGCCTGGCCGGCGCGCTGCTGGTCGGTGTCGCCGCCGCGAAAGCCTATGCCGCAGCGTGGAACATCCCGTTCTATGCGGTCAATCATCTCGGCGGTCACGTCTCGGTTGACACTCTCGAGCACGGTCCGTTGCCCTCGTGCGTTGCACTGCTGGTCTCCGGTGGTCACACGCACCTGCTTCACGTCGAAGATCTGGGCAAGCCCATTGTCGAACTGGGCACGACTGTCGACGATGCCGCCGGTGAGGCCTTCGACAAGGTGGCCAGACTGCTCGGGCTCGGCTTTCCCGGCGGACCGGCACTCGATGCTGCTGCGCAAGAGGGAGATCGGAACGCAATAGCCTTCCCCCGCGGGATGACCGGCCCGCGCGATTCGCGGCACGACTTCTCGTTCTCGGGGCTCAAGACGTCCGTCGCCCGCTATGTCGAATCGAAAGAGCGCGCAGGCGAGACCTTTTCGATCCCGGACATCGCTGCCTCGTTCCAGGAAGCGGTTGCCGACGTCCTGACGATGAAGGCAGTGCGTGCAGCCGAGGACGTCGGGGTCGACACGTTGGTTCTCGGCGGCGGCGCCACGGCCAATTCACGTATCCGTTCACTCGCCGAGCAGCGCTGCGCCGAAGCCGGCATCACGTTGCGCATTCCGAAACCTCGACTGTGCACGGACAACGGCGTGATGATCGCTTCGTTGGCTGCCCACCTGATCGGAAACGGTGCAGGCCCTTCGGAATTGAGTGTTGCCACGGACCCGGGGCTGTCGGTCTCGGTCAGCCAGTTGATGCGCTGAGAATCAACCGACTGGGACCGGTTCCCGATCCGGTGTGGTCGCGGGGCCGGGTTCGGGCGTCGAGGTATTCGGTTCACCGGGTTTTGTCGTCGGATCACCACCGGGGGTGGTGAGTTCGGTTTCGGTAGAACCGGATCCAGGATTTTCCGGCGTCGTCGGGTTTTCGCCGCCGCTCTCACCCGGGCCGAGACCGCCGCCGGGGTTTGCCTCGGTCGGATCGACCGGGGGCGTCGCCTCGGTGTCCGGAAGCGTCGGCCACCACGCCGGTGGATCGGGCAGCGTGATTCCGGGGATGGTCGGCCAATTCGGGGTGGTCGTGGTCGTCGTCGGCGGTGTGGTTGTCGTCGACGTGTCCGGTATCGGCGCCGGCGGAAGCGTGTACTGATGCGTTGTGTACGAGTGCGTGTCGAACGGCTGTGAGTCGAACGGCGTTGTGGGATAGCCGTACTGCGGGAAAGTGCTGCCCACTACCGAAGGCAGAGGATCATGCGAGGGGATGATCGTCGATCCGGTGCTCGGCGTCGCTTCGGGGCTCACCGTCGTCGTGGTCGAACCGGTTCCGACAGGAGAGACCGCGGTGTCGTCGGTCGGCACCAATTCCTTTGCGCCGTAACCGAGTACCAGTCCGCCGACCACGAGCGCACCGATCAAAGCGCCCGAGACCTTGGCGGTGGATCCCGAGCGCTGGTCACTTCCGGAGCCCAGCAAGGGGAAACGAATTGCGGTGATCGAATCTGCCAGGAGTGCAGCACCTTTGGTTGCCGCAGTCTCGGGCTCGACGATCTCGACCAATGGGAGGTCGACGGCAGCGGCGACGGCGGACCGCACGGCCGGAATGTGTGCGCCACCGCCGATGAGCACAACGGCACCGACCGGCCGCGGTGAGCCGTTCACGACTTCACGGATGAAGGTGACGGCGCGCTCGATATCCGGGGCGATGATGGCTTCGAACTCGTCGCGCGTGATCGCCATTGCGTCGACGGGAAGGTCGATGGTCACCTTGGCGGCGGTGGACAGTTGCTCTTTCGCGACGTGGCACCGGGCAGCAAGAAGCTCCGCGTCGGTGTACCGGCGCAGGTGCCCTGGCGCCTTCTCCGTCACGAAGTCGACCAATGCCCGGTCGATTCCGGCCCCCGCGAGGGCGTCGATACGGTCGGAATGCAGAACTTCACCGGTGTGATCGACGACGGACACCGTCAGACCCTGATCGCCGACGTCCACCTGAGCTGTCGTGTCGTACCGCTCGGTTTTCCCGGTCTCGGCGAGATACGCGTGTACGGCGGCAGGTTCGGGGATGGCACGGACCTGCTTCGGCGAGCGCGAGAGAGATGACCTGATGCTCGCGAGCTGGTCGTCCGTGCGATAGCTGACACCGATCGAGCGCGGCGCTTCAGATCCGTCCGTTACCTGCGTCGTCATCAGCTTGATGGACGCCCGGACGAGGTCACCGACGTTGGAATTGGCCTGATCCGCCGAGACGAAGCGAGTCTCGGCAGGCACCGCTCCTGGCGCGTTTGTGCTGGTATCGGTGTCGACGAGTGCTGAATAGACACCGGAAGATCCAGTGGAAATTCCCAGTGAACAACTCATCGCGCACCTCCTCACAGTCAATACCGGTCAATGTTCAATCGACCGCCGTTATATGAACGTTACAGAAGGTTCGTGAGGATTGCTCAGTGCTTTTTGTCTCCATGACACCCTTTTCGGACCGAAAGGGTGGTTTTACCTGCGAAATTGTCGATCATTGATTCATGCGGAAAAAAGGCGATTCTCCCCACATCGACCGGGATCGACGACGCGCGCTGATCCGGGGTGCGGTGCTTCGACCCACGCTGACGATGATCGCCTTCGGATGTGCGTACTTCTTCCTGCCGTGGATCGATGTCCACACAGTGGGTGCGATTTTCCTCTTGATCGGTGGAGGGGCAGCGGTGCTTGCCGTGACGACCTGGCAGGTGCGTCGAATTCTGCGTTCCGATGTGCCTTCTCTACAGGCGGTCGAAGCAGTGGCGGTCGTGATGCCGACCTACTTGCTGTTGGTGTCCATCACCTATTTTTCGGTCGAGCATGCGAGTGCCGGCAGTTTCACCGAACCGCTGTCGCGTATGGCGGCCCTGTATTTTTCGCTGTCGGTGTTCTCGACCGTCGGCTTCGGCGACATCGCTGCACAGACGGACCTTGCCAGGGGACTCGTGAGCCTTCAGATCGTCTGCAATCTGGTGTTGATCGGATTCGGCGTTCGATTCGTGGTTGCCGCAGTGTCGTGGGCGAAAGCGCACCGCTCGCCTTCGAGCGGACCTGAAATCACCTAGGACACTGCGGCAATCGGAGTCATCGTCCGGTGTGGACCAACAATTCGACGTTCTGGTCGACGCAGGTACCCGTCAACTTCGGGTCGCGGTGGATGTCGTTGAACGACAGTTCGCGGTACAGCGAGGCGAGCCCGGCTGCCGACTTGTCGCTGTACTCGACTGAATTGGGACTTTCCGCTTCGAAGAGCGTCGCAAGCAACGACACCGTTCCGTCGTGATTGTCCGCGATCTCGATGATGCGCCCGAGCTGTGGGTAGTCGATGTGAGAGGCGGTGTTGATCTCCCAGAAGCCCTGCTCGGGGGTCGCGCCGGGCCACGGGGTGATCTTGTTCTCGTGGGTGTGTCCGTTCACCCAGGCAAGTACGTTCGGGAAACGATGCAGCAACTCCAGAAGCTGTGAACCGCGCAGGCGCGGCTCGAGGACGTTCTCGGGGTCGGGAATGAGATTGTCCATCGTGTCGCTCGTGTGGTGACTGAACAGCACGAAATAGGTGTCACTGCGCGACTCGGTGACGCGAGAGCCCGCGGCGTCGTAGTAGGTGCTGCTGCCGGCGCGCAGGGTGTTCTCGATCCACTGGAACTGAGCGGCGCCCAGCGAACCGTCGACAAGGCCTGCGCGGTTGGTGGAGTCCATGCTGATGCCGACGACGCCCGGTGCGATCTGGAACGAGTAGTAGCCGATACCGGTTTCGCCGGCGTCGGGGGCGAAACCGTGCCCGACAGGGCCGGGGCCGGTGTGCGCGGGATCAAGGTGTGCGGCGATGAACTGCCGGGGTGTGAACGGTGCGCGCGACGGGTCGGGGGTGACCTGGCGCGGCGGCGTCGTGAAGGCGGACAGGATTCCGGGAATCGCACTGGGATCGAACTTGGTGGCGATGTCGATCTGCTTGGCCTGCTCCGGTGAACCGGGCACCTCGAATTTGAGAGATCCCGTGTACATCGCTTCGAGCGGTGGGATGCCGCTGGGCACCGTGCCGGACACCGAATCGTCGTGGTTGCCGAACACGCAGTACCAAGGGGTGTTCAGGCCGGGGCTCGACACGGGAGTGAACGCGGCCCCGAAGAAGTCCGGAATCTCCGGGAAGCCGGCCTTCTTGTACATGTCGAGCATCGGCGATTCAGGGTTCCAGTACAGATCGGCACCCGAGTTCTGCACACCCTCGTAGCGGTCCTTGGCGCCGGTGTTGGCGACGACGGTTCCGCCGTTGAGTGAGGTGAGGAACCAGTCGAGTTCGGCGAATTCCTTGTTGTCCGTGTTGTCGCCGGTGGTGACCACGGCATCGAAGGGGCGCGAGGTGTGCGGGCCGCTCCCGATCGAATTGACGCGTCGGACAAGCGAAATCAACCCGTGCGCCGTCAAGGTCTCCTGGGGGCGGAACGCCGAGCCGGTGATCTGATGGACGTATTCGAAGCGCATGGGGGACTGGGCGTCGACGATGTGGACGTCGGTCAACTGCACGAGTGAGGCGAGCGCGGTGCGTCGGTCCTCGCGTCCTGACTTCGGCTCGGCCAACTCGCTGCGCACGATGTTCGCCCAACCGGGACCGGCGGTGAGCCTGGTGTAGCCGCTGCTGCTGACGGGCGTGGACACGGACTCGAGAGTGGTGCCGGGACCTGACGTCGGAATGGTCGACGCGCCTGCGTATTGCAGGCCCCACGGCTTGCCAAGGCTGACCGCGCCGACGGCGCCGAGTCCGGCGAAGGTCAGAAAACTACGGCGATTGATGTTCGTCACGAAGTGAACAATAGGTGAACGTGGTGGACGGCTGTCCTGTTTCGCTCTGGACGAAGAGAAAAATGCGCCCAGTCCTTGAGGGTTGGCACTCTCACGTATAGAGTGCCAATTGGCGCTGATCGAGTTCCGGCACCCGCGACGACGGGACTGCAGTGACGCGCCGTAAACGGCATACCCAAACAGCTGTCCGAGGATCGCCTCGGACGCACATACCCCAAAGTGGAGGGCTCATCGTGGCGAGCGTCAACATCAAGCCGCTCGAGGACAAGATCCTCGTCCAGGCCAACGAGGCTGAAACGACGACGGCTTCCGGCCTGGTCATTCCTGACACAGCCAAGGAAAAGCCCCAGGAGGGCACCGTCGTTGCAGTCGGCGAAGGCCGCGTCAACGAGCAGGGCAACCGCATCCCGGTCGACGTCAAGGAGGGTGACACGGTCATCTACTCCAAGTACGGCGGAACCGAGATCAAGTACGCCGGCCAGGAATACCTGATCCTGTCGGCACGCGACGTGCTGGCTGTCGTCTCCAAGTAAGACACACGTGATCCGCCCCGGAGTCCACACAGGATCCCGGGGCGGAATGCGTTCACGCCCCGAAGATTCAGGAGCTGACAGAACAGATGTCCAAGCAAATTGCGTTCAACGAGACCGCACGCCGCGCTCTCGAAGCCGGAGTCGACAAGCTTGCCGACGCCGTCAAGGTGACCTTGGGCCCGCGTGGACGCCACGTCGTGCTCGCCAAGGCATTCGGCGGCCCCACCGTCACCAACGACGGTGTGAGCATCGCCCGTGAGATCGAGCTCGAAGATCCCTTCGAGAACCTCGGCGCACAGCTCGTCAAGAGCGTCGCCACCAAGACCAACGATGTTGCCGGCGACGGCACCACCACCGCGACCGTTCTGGCCCAGGCCATCGTCCGCGGCGGACTCAAGAACATCGCAGCGGGCGCGAACCCGATGGCGCTCGGCGTCGGCATCAACGCCGCAGCCGACAAGGTCGTCGAGGAACTGCTCGCCGCGGCCACCCCGGTCGAGGGCGAGAAGTCGATCGCCCAGGTCGCCACCGTCTCCTCGCGTGACGAAGAGATCGGCAAGCTCGTCGGCGAGGCACTCACCCGTGTCGGAACCGACGGCGTCGTGACGGTCGAGGAATCCTCCACCGTTGCAACCGAACTCGTTGTCACCGAAGGCGTTCAGTTCGACAAGGGCTACCTCTCGCCCTACTTCGTCACCGACATCGATGCGCAGAAGGCCGTCTACGAAGATGCGTTGATCCTGCTCTTCCGCGAGAAGATCAGCTCACTTCCCGACTTCCTGCCGCTGCTCGAGAAGGTTGCCGAATCCGGCAAGCCGCTCTTGATCATCGCCGAGGACGTCGAGGGTGAAGTTCTCTCCACCCTGGTGGTCAACTCCATCCGCAAGACCATCAAGGCCGTCGCCGTCAAGGCGCCGTTCTTCGGTGATCGTCGCAAGGCATTCCTCGACGACCTCGCAGTCGTCACGGCAGGCACCGTCATCAACACCGACGTCGGCCTCTCCCTGAAGGAAGCCGGCCTCGACCTGCTCGGCAGCGCTCGCCGCGTTGTCGTCACCAAGGACGAGACGGTCATCGTCGACGGTGCCGGCACCGCTGACGACATCGCGACCCGCGTCGCGCAGTTGCGTCGCGAGATCGAGAACACCGATTCGGATTGGGACCGCGAGAAGCTCGAAGAGCGTCTGGCGAAGCTGTCCGGCGGCGTGGCCGTCATCAAGGTCGGCGCAGCCACCGAAACCGATCTCAAGGAACGCAAGTTCCGCGTCGAGGATGCGGTCAACGCAGCCAAGGCAGCAGTTGCCGAGGGCATCGTCCCCGGTGGCGGATCGGCTCTCGTTCAGGCCGGTACGGCTCTGATCGGGAACCTCGGCCTGTCGGGTGACGAGGCCACCGGCGTTGCCGTGGTCCGTGAAGCCCTCAACGCTCCGTTGTTCTGGATCTCCAGCAACGCAGGCATCGACGGATCCGTCGTTGTCAGCAAGGTCGCCGAGATGACCAAGGGCGAAGGCTTCAACGCTGCCACCCTCACCTACGGCAACCTGCTTGCCGACGGCGTCGTCGACCCGGTCAAGGTCACTCGCTCGGCAGTGGTCAACGCCGCTTCCGTCGCGCGCATGATCCTCACGACCGAGAGCGCTGTCGTCGAGAAGCCGACCGAGGCAGTTGCCGACACCGGACACGGTCACAGCCACTAGCTCGCTGCTCGTAGTTTCGACAAAGAAGAGATCCCCCACCGGATTCCGGTGGGGGATCTCTTCTTTCGTCTGGGGATCAGATGAGCGGTATCGTTGCGAACGGCTCGCTGGTGGGCTGCTGCGATCCGCCGGGCGGTTCGACCGTGAACGCCAACTTCGTGTTCGGGCCGATGCCGTCGAGCACCACCTGGGTAGTGGGTTTGACGTCGCTCGGAGCCATCGTCCCCATCGGGATCATCGTGGTGTCGTCGGTGTCGCCCGGCACCAGCCACATCTGGTAGACGGTATCCGGACTCGGGGGAGTCACATCGTTCATCACGAGGACTGCGGCGTCTTCGGAGGGCGAGAACAGCGTCGTGGCACTACCGCCGCCCGGAATGTCACGCGTCGTGGCATGAACGTCGGGTGCTGCCATGATTTCGGATGCGGGGTTCTGCGGCGGCGTGTTGTCGGACAGCGTGCGTCCGATTCCGATGCCGCCGACCAGGATTGCGACTGCGGCGGCCGCCGCAAGTGCCATGGTCCACGGGCGTCGACGGTTACGACGCTCGGCCAGCGAAACCGGGGCGTTGGGAGCCGCGGTCTGTTCTGCGATCGAGGCGAGGACGCTGCTGCGCAGTGACGGCGGGGGCTCGACGGCGTCGACGACGGTCATCGCGGCCATGGTTTCGGAGGTGAGTCGGACCTGGGCGTCGAATTCGGCGCGGGTCGCGGAGTCCGAAGCGGCAAGTCGTCTGTCGACCTCACGGCGCTCGTCGAGGTCCAACGCATCGATCGCGTAGGCGTACGCGTAGTCGATCAGCTCTTCGTCCATCTCACATCACCCCCAAACATCCACGTAGGCGCAGTAGTCCGTCGCGAATTCGCGACTTGATCGTGGGAATCGCCACGCCGAGATCTTCGGCCACCTCGCGGTACGTTCGGCCGCCGTAATAGGCGAGAGTCACCGATTGGCGCTGAGTGTCCGTCAGCGTTTCGAGACAGTCGGTGACAGCACGATGCTCGTCTCTTCGTGTCACTTCGTCGCTGACGACGTCGAACTCGGGAGTGGCATTGGTGGTGTCGTAGAGAGCCTGTCGATCCGAACTCGACTGTTCGGAGCGCACGCGATCCACCGCGCGGCGGTGGGCAAGCGTCAGAAGCCAGGAGAGTGCGGACCCCTTGGCAGGATCGAAGCTGTCGGCCGATTTCCAGGCTTGGAGGTAGACCTCTTGGACCGCTTCCTCGGAGAAGCCTGGATCACGGAGTACACGGAGAACCATGCCGTAGACACGGGAGCTGGTTCGGTCGTAGAACTCGGCAAAGGCGCTCTGGTCGCCACCGGCCACGTTCGCGAGGATCACTGCCAGCTCGCGTGATTCCACGATTCGCGCGGTGCGGGCCGCAGAATTGTCCGTCGGGCATGCGTCGGCCGCATCCGACGCATGGTCTGGCTCGCTCACGAAGAGTTGTCTCGCTTCATCGCGTACAACCGTAGCGTGCATGTCCGGTTCTTTTCTCTCGGCCCGCCGTTGGCCGCTGTGCGCCTTTATTAACCGCGGGGGGTTAATAAAGGCGCACAGCAGGTGGGGGCTACTGCGGCATCAGCACCGAATCGATGAGGTAGACGGTGGCGTTTGCGGTCTTGACTCCACCGCAGACGACAGTTGCGTCGTTGACCTTGATGTTGTCACCGGATCCGGTGACGGTGACCGTTCCGCCCTCTGCGGTGGGGTGCGTTCCGTCGATCGCGTCAGGAGCGATCTGGCCGGGAACCACGTGGTAGGTGAGGATCTTGGTCAGCGTGGCGCTGTCCGTCTTGAGGCTGTCGATCGTCGCGGGGTCGATCTTGGCGAATGCCGAGTCGATCGGTGCGAAGACGGTGAACTCGCCGCCGTTGAGAGTGTCGACCAGGTTGACGTCCGGGTTGAGCTGTCCGGAGACTGCCGCGGTCAAGGTGGTGAGCAACGGATTGTTGGATGCCGCTGTGGCAACCGGATCCTGGGCCATTCCGCTGACCGATCCGGCGCCGCTCGGCACTGCGGCTGCATAGTCGGCACAACCGGCACCGACCAGATCAGAAGCAGGCTCCGCCATCGCGCTGCTGGGAGACATGCTCGATCCCATGGCAGAAGACGTCATGGCGGCGCTGGACGTGTCGGTCGACGAATCGTTGTCGTCGGAGGAGCAACCGACGACGCCGAAGACGGCGAAAGAGGCTGCTGCGGTGACTGCCAGAACTCGAGTAGAGGTGTTCATGGGTCTGCCTTCCTGAAGGGATGTGCTGAGGTGCACTGTCAGAAGGCATTCGGAGTCGGTTGTCGACAGGATGGGTCGGAGTCGGAAATTCTTTTCAGGAGCTGGTGTACACAAGCAAAAGCCCCCGAAAACTCTCGGGGGCCTTGTGCACTCGACCTACGTGTATCAGGAAGCTATGCGGGTGGTGCGACGGTGGCGCGCATGTAGTTCACGTTCGGTTTCCGACATTCCTCCCCAGATGCCGTACGGCTCGGCGACGGTCAGCGCGTGGCTGCGGCACTGCATCAGTACCGGGCACTGACGGCACATCTCTTTTGCGCGGGTTTCGCGCTGGGCACGTGCTCTACCGCGTTCGCCATCGGGATGGAAGAACATGGAGGAGTCGACTCCGCGGCACAGACCGTGCATCTGCCAGTCCCAGATGTCTGCGTTGGGGCCTGGAAGGTGATTCGGTGCAGGCATGTTGACTCCTTACTGCAAGCTCGCGTTGATCAACGAGCGGACCAAGTTGCCCGGAGGTTATCCGGGCCTTCTGAATCGTTCACGCTTGCTAACCGTAAGGGTGCTGAGTAAATCGCGTCAATAGGCTCGTTCAGTGGCGATCGGCATATATCGAAATGCGAGAGTTAACGAAGTATATATTTACATTTCGGGTCTCTCATGCGTTGTGCTGCGCCGATGTTGAAATCGGGTCGATCGAGGTGGTGGCAGGCAAGCCTGGCTGCTCGAGATGCGAAACCCACAGATCAGGGATATGTTTGCTGCTGATCGCCCGGCGAAAACACTCAGCCCGCCGGCTCGGTTTGCGTCATTTGTCCGATATTGCGCGGGCAGGGCCGTACTCCATTTCGGGACTTAGTGCCCAAGTTTCAACTAGGACATCTGTCCAATAAGTAATGCGCAGTTAACGTCACGGATATATGCCCGTTAAATATCATTACGAGTACATTCGGCAAATCTCAGTTGAATATCTGATTAACTCCGACAAACTTGCCTTTTCGTCTTCCCGTGCGGCAAACGGCATCGGTCAGGCGCTTGTCTGTTGGCGCTGCTGCGATGATCTACCTGTGTCGACACCTGAGCCCCCTGAATCGCCTTCGTTCACTGAGTCACCTGGCCATCCCGGGACTCTCGAATCCGCCGCATTCGGTGCGGATCCGGACCTTGACCGTCTCCCGGCGCCGTGCTCTACCCGGGATTGGTGGACAACGGCAGTAATTCTGGGTGGTCAGGGGCACTACGCCAGGGCGCGGGCAGCATTGGATGTCCTCGATCGGCTCACGACGGGGTCCTCGACGCACTCGGATCGAGTTCTTGCCTCTCTCTCTGCCAGCACGAGGGCGTCGTTTCTTCGCCAGAGTGGACGTCATGCACTCGCGTCGACGTGGGACGGGCGCGCACTGGCGATCGTCGGCGGTCTGCCAGTCGATCCTGAGGCTGCCTGTGACGCTCTGACCGGTCTGGCCGCGGACGCCCTCGGTTGTGGCCGGCTCCCGCTCGGCTGGCGCCTGCTGGGGGAGTGTCGGACCCGTCTGGGCGGCGAGGGCGGGCTGTGGCGGCAGGAAATTCGGATCGAATGGGTCTCGGCGGAACTGGCGCTGGCGGGAGGTGACTTCGCGCGCGCCCGCAGACACGCAGAACGCGCCGTCGAATTGTCGGGGAAATCGGAGTCCGTCCGGCACCGCGTGAAGTCGGATCTACTGCGCAGCGCCGCGCTGACCGGAACAGACCCAAGCGCTGCCGTGGAGTCGGCAGCGGAAGTGCTTGCGCGGTGTCAGCAATACGGCCTGCTGCCCCTGGCCTGGGCGTCGTCGCTGCTGATCGAGGGCGTGAGCGGCGGGAGGACCTCGCCGAGTGCCCGTGAGATCGGCGATCTGATTGCGATGCGCGGTGGATCACTCCTACCTTTGTCGTAATCGATCCACCCGAAGTCTCTCGCGAACGATTCCCACAGGGCCGTTTTGATATCGCGACTGCTGGGCGGGCATGCGGAGACCAGCCGGTCCGGATGGTTACTCTTAGAGGGTTCCGCTGAGAGCGGGAGCACACCCGCTCGGGAGGTGCCACTGTAACGCCAGGATTTTCGCTGACGATGACAAATACGAGCGATGAGTTGGACACCGCGGTCGCCGCTGCTGCGCAGGGCGACCGTACAGCTCTAGCTTTGGTTCTGGAGAACATCCGACCGATGGTGGTGCGCTACTGCCGCGGTCGAGTGGGTGCGGCCGAGCGGGGACACCTGTCCGCTGACGACGTCGCGCAGGAAGTGTGTCTGGCCGTGATGACCGCGCTGCCGCGTTATCAAGACCAGGGACGCCCGTTCATGGCCTTTGTGTACGGAATTGCCGCGCACAAGGTTGCGGACGCACATAGAAGTTCCGCCCGTAACAAGTCGGAGCCCGTTTCCGAAGTACCGGATGTAATAGCACTGGATGATGGTCCCGAACAGCGAGCACTCGATTCGGAGTCCAGCAGACAGATGCATGAACTTCTCGGCACACTTCCGGAGAAGCATCGAGAAATCTTGATACTTCGCCTGGTGGTCGGGATGTCGGCCGAGGAAACGGCCGTCGCCGTCGGTAGTACCGCCGGAGCTGTACGAGTCGCTCAGCACAGGGCGATCGCGAAACTGAAAAAAGAAGTAACGAAAGCAGGTGAGAGCTTTGGCTAGAGACGAGGGGCGTGACGCTTCGAATCTCGGTGATCTCGCCGACGACGGTACGCCAGTGGACTTGGCTGCGGTTCGGCGTGACGATGCGCTGATCGAGTCCATTTCGAGTGGCGGGCCGGTAGCAACCGATAGCACCGAACAGTACGAACTTGCGTTGATTCTCTCGCAATGGCGTGACGATGTCGTTGCGACTCCGATGCCCGAGGGTCCGTTGTTGGACGATGTCATCGCTGCAATCACAGCGACGCCGTCCGGCTTCTCCGATCGTCAGCGTTCACGTTCCCGTTCCCGATTGCGTGTGGTCCGCCCGATCGCCGCCGCAGCAGCTGTTGCAGCAGTGGTCTTCGGTGGTGCCACAGCGATGGCGTACGACGCCCAGCCCGGCGATGCCCTCTGGGGCGTCAAGCAGGTCGTCTTCGCCGACGAGGCCAACTCGACGGTCGCGAAGATCGACACGACATCCGAGCTGGAAAAGGCCGAGCGTCTGTTGGCCGCCGGGGACATTCCCGCGGCAAAGATGGTGCTGGACAACGCAGCTCACCGTGCCGATGCGGTCAAGGACTCGCAGGACAAGACGGATCTCGTCGAGCGTTGGGGCAAGTTGATGACGCAGGTCCAGGAGACCACGTCACCCGCAGTACCGCCGTTGACGTCCGATCAGCAAACCTCGCTTGCCACCTCTCCCACGGCGATTCCGGGGACTTCAGTCAATCCGGCCAACCCTCAGTTGTCTGGCGGCGTGACCACAACGACAACGCCCGACCCTGGAATCATGCAAGCGCCTGGTCCAAGCGCGGCGTCGTCTACACCGTCATCATCGCCCACGACGACTACCACGACCACGACGACCACCACGACAACGACGTCACTGGCCCCGGCCTCGTCGCCGTCGGGTGATTCTTCTTCACCCCCACCCTGAGGTTCCCGCTCTGATCGCATCGTTGCGGTCCAATTCAAGAAGAACGTGCCAAACAAGCCGTTCTTTTTCGCCCACTTTCGTATGAACCTGGTGGGGTTTCGCTCAGCTGTCGAAACCGTCGCCGTGCATCGCCTCGTTCATCGACGCGTCGGCGTATCCACGGCAGTAGTCCCACGTGACATATGCCTCAGGCATCGGGTCGTAGGCAGGCTCGTGGGGGCGGACGGTTCCGTCCACGAGGAGCTGCAGCAGGTTTGCGCGCAGCATGTCCCAGTCGTGGTAGTGATCTTGTTGGCAGTCTTCGCAGCACACTACGAGACCGCGGATGCCGCGGTGAGCGAGGAGCGCCTCGTAGACGGCGAGGTCAGCGAGATCCTCCTCGACCGCTTGGCGTTCGTGGGGGTCGAGTGGTTGACCCGGCTCGATGGCATCGAGTGCCGCGGAGGGGTCAGCTGGGTCGCCGGCGAAGGGATCTGGCGGCAGACCGGGGGGCAGTTGATCACGCACAGCACCACGGTACGCAGGTCAGGGGGGTCAGCGCCACTTGTTACGCGTACCCGCAGCGTGGGTGGGATGGTTCGGACCTTTGAGTGAGCCGATACCATGGTGTGCAACGCCGGGAAAAGGTGCCAGGAATTTCTTTCCGTGCAGGCGCCTTCTATCCGATATCCAGCTTTCGTAATCCGTTTCGAGGCGGCTGCTACAGCGGTCGCCCTGGGCGAATCTAGGTCCATGGAGGGTCCTGACCGCATGAGTAGTTCTGCAGGACATGTACACACCGGAGGAGACGACCCCAACAAGGTCGCGATGCTGGGACTGACTTACGACGACGTGCTGCTGTTGCCTGCTGCGTCCGACGTCATCCCGAGCCAGGTCGACACGTCCAGTCAACTGACCCGCGACATCCGTCTGCGGATTCCGTTGGTCAGTTCTGCGATGGACACCGTCACCGAGTCGCGCATGGCAATTGCGATGGCACGCGCCGGCGGCATGGGTGTTCTGCACCGCAACTCGTCCGTCGAGGTTCAGGCAGGACAGGTCGAGACCGTCAAGCGCTCCGAGGCCGGCATGGTGACCGATCCCGTCACGTGTAAGCCGACCGACACGATGGGTGAGGTCGACGCGAAGTGCGCTCGCTTCCGCATCTCGGGTCTGCCGGTCACCGACGACGCCGGACAGCTGGTCGGCATCGTCACGAACCGTGACATGCGTTTCGAGGTCGACCAGAATCGTCCGGTCGTCGAGATCATGACCAAGATGCCGCTGATCACCGCTCAGGAAGGCGTCACCGCAGACGTGGCACTGGGCCTTCTTCGTCGGCACAAGATCGAGAAGCTGCCGATCGTCGACGGCAACGGCAAGCTCACCGGTCTGATCACGGTCAAGGACTTCGTCAAGACCGAGCAGCATCCGGACGCCACCAAGGACCGTGACGGTCGACTGCTCGTCGGCGCTGCAGTCGGTGCAGGCGACGACGCCTTCCAGCGTGCGATGGCGCTCACCGATGCCGGTGTGGACGTACTCGTGGTGGACAGTGCGCACGGGCATTCGTCCAACGTTCTCGACATGATCGCCAAGCTCAAGCGTGAACTGGGTGAGCGGGTTCAGATCATCGGTGGCAACGTTGCTACGCGTGCGGGTGCTCTGGCACTGGTCGAAGCCGGTGTCGATGCCGTCAAGGTCGGCGTCGGCCCTGGTTCCATCTGCACCACCCGCGTCATCGCCGGCGTCGGTGCCCCTCAGGTCACGGCCATCCTGGAAGCGGTTGCCGCGTGCAAGCCTCTCGGTGTGCCCGTCATCGCTGACGGTGGACTCCAGTTCTCCGGTGACATCGCGAAGGCTCTTGCCGCGGGTGCGTCGACGGCCATGCTGGGTTCGCTCCTGGCCGGTACCGCTGAATCGCCCGGAGAACTGATCCTGGTCGGCGGCAAGCAGTTCAAGAGCTACCGCGGAATGGGTTCGCTCGGCGCGATGCAATCGCGTGGCGAGGCCAAGTCGTACTCCAAGGACCGGTACTTCCAGGACGACGTACTTTCCGAGGACAAGTTGGTTCCGGAAGGCATCGAAGGACGTGTTCCGTTCCGTGGCCCGCTTTCCCAGGTGACGCACCAGCTCACCGGTGGTCTGCGCGCTGCCATGGGTTACACGGGGTCGGCGACGATCGAGCACCTGCAGAACGCTCAGTTCGTCCAGATCACGGCGGCCGGTTTGAAGGAAAGCCATCCGCACGACATCACGATGACTGTCGAAGCACCCAACTACACCGCTCGTTAGCAACCAGTACACGAGAAAGGGGCGCGCGTGCGCGACCTCGTTGAGATCGGCATGGGTCGAACGGCCCGACGTACCTACGAGTTGGACGATGTGAACATCGTTCCCTCCCGGCGAACCCGTTCGTCGAAGGAGGTGTCGACTGCTTGGCAGCTCGACGCTTACAGGTTCGACATCCCAGTCCTCGCACATCCCACCGACGCGTTGGTCTCGCCGACCTTCGCGATCGAGCTGGGTAAGCGCGGCGGCCTCGGTGTCATCAACGGTGAAGGCCTGTGGGGCCGTCACCCCGACGTCGAGGAGAAGCTCCGGCGTCTCGTCGAGATCGCCGAGAAGGACGGTGGCGTCGACGCAGCCATCCGCTACTTGCAGGAGCTGCACGCGGCACCGCTGCAGGCGGGTCTTCTGGCTGCTGCGGTGGCGCAGGTCCGTGATTCGGGGGTCACCACTGCCGTTCGGGTCAGTCCGCAGAATGCGCGCGCACTGACGCCCGAGCTGATCAAGGCCGGAATCGACCTGCTGGTCGTCCACGGGACGATCATCTCGGCCGAGCACGTCGTGCACACCGAGCAGGAACCGCTGAACCTCAAGACGTTCATCTCGGAACTCGACGTTCCGGTTGTCGCTGGTGGGGTCAGTGACCACCGCACCGCGCTGCACCTGATGCGTACCGGCGCTGCCGGTGTCATCGTCGGGTACGGCTCCACCGAGGGTGCAACCACCACCGGTGAGGTCCTGGGTATCGGCGTTCCGATGGCCACGGCCATTGCCGACGCTGCAGCAGCCAGGCGCGACTACCTCGACGAGACGGGTGGACGCTACGTCCACGTCATCGCCGACGGTGACATCGCAACTTCGGGTGATCTGGCGAAGGCCATCGCCTGCGGTGCCGACGCTGCCGTTCTGGGCACGCCGCTGGCCGTGTCCGCCGAGGCGCCGGGTGGCGGCTGGTACTGGCCGTCCGCTGCGGCTCATCCTTCGGTTCCGCGTGGAGCGCTTCTTCCGGTTTCCTACGGCGAGCGTCCGAGCCTGGATCAGGTCCTGAGCGGTCCTTCGGACGATCCGTACGGTTCTCTGAACTTCGTCGGCGGTCTTCGTCGGTCGATGGCCAAGGCCGGGTACTCCGACCTCAAGGAGTTTCAGAAGGTCGGGCTGACGGTCCGCGCGTAGTTTGTACCTTTCTGTGGCCCCGGTTCTTCGTGAACCGGGGCCACAGTTCGTTGTGCAGGACTTTCTTCCGTTCCTGATACTTGCGGTTACGCTTATGGGGCCCCTTGTGGTGGTAGTCACAAGGGATAGGTGCATACTGGCGGGTAACTACGGTTCACGGTGGAGGTGTCCTGATGGGCAAGCAACGGGCAACGGACTACGACGTACTGATCGTCGGATCCGGGTTCGGCGGAAGCGTGAGCGCGCTTCGTCTCGTGGAGAAGGGCTACAAGGTCGGCGTCATCGAAGCCGGCCGACGGTATGCCGACGAAGATTTCGCGAAGACCAGCTGGGATCTCAAGAAGTTCCTCTGGGCTCCGAAGCTGGGTTGCTTCGGCATTCAGCGCGTGCATCTGCTGCGCGACTGCCTCATCCTCGCGGGCGCAGGCGTCGGCGGCGGGTCGTTGAACTACGCCAACACGCTGTACCAGCCACCGGAGCCGTTCTTCCAGGACAAGCAGTGGGCGCACATCACCGATTGGCGAAGTGAGCTCACCCCGTACTACGAGCAGGCTCAGAAGATGCTCGGCGTCGTGCAGAATCCGCACATGACGCCCGCTGACGAGATCATGAAGTCGGTCGCCGACGACATGGGCGTCGGCGACACGTTCATCCAGACGCCCGTCGGCGTCTACTTCGGTGAGCCGGGCAAGAAGGCGAAGGACCCGTACTTCGGCGGCGTCGGACCCGAGCGCACCGGTTGCATCGAGTGCGGCGAGTGCATGACGGGCTGCCGTCACGGCGCGAAGAACACTCTCCTCAAGAACTACCTGGGCCTTGCCGAGACAGCCGGCGCCGAGATCATTCCGATGACCACCGTGTCCGGACTTCGTGAGGCTCGCGACGGTTCGTGGGACGTGTTCACCGAGCGAACCGGTGCATTCGGACGCAAGAACCGCCGCACCTACACGGCTGCGAACGTGATTCTCGCGGCCGGAACGTGGGGCACTCAGCATCTGCTCTTCGACATGAAGGACACCGGAGCGCTGCCCAAGCTCTCCGACAAGCTCGGCGAGCTGACTCGAACGAACTCCGAATCCATCGTCGGCGCAGGCAAGTACAAGGTCGATCCCGCACTCGACCTGACCCGCGGAGTGGCGATCACGTCGTCGTTCCACCCGAGCAGTGACACCCACATCGAGCCGGTCCGCTACGGCAAGGGTTCCAACGCGATGGGACTGCTGCAGACCTTGATGACGGATGGCGGTGGCTCGACACCGCGGTGGATCAAGTTCCTCGGTGTGGTCGCGAAGAACCCGTACCAGATGCTGCGCATGCTGACTGTCAAGGACTGGAGCGAGCGCACGATCATCGCGTTGGTCATGCAGAACCTCGACAACTCGATCACCACGTACACGAAGAAGGGCCTGTTCGGTCGACGCAAGGTCACCAGCAAGCAGGGCCACGGTCAGCCGAATCCGACGTGGATTCCCGAGGGCAACGAGGCGACGCGTCGAGTTGCCGCGAAGATCGACGGCGTCGCAGGCGGCACGTGGGGCGAGATCTTCAACGTTCCTTTGACCGCGCACTTCCTGGGCGGTTGCGCTATCGCGTCGGATTCCGATCACGGCGTCATCGATCCGTACCACCGCGTGTACGGCTACCCGACGCTCAGCGTCGTCGACGGTGCAGCGGTCTCGGCCAATCTCGGCGTGAATCCGTCGCTGACCATCGCCGCTCAGGCCGAGCGCTCGGCCTCGCTGTGGCCGAACAAGGGGGAGACGGACCTGCGTCCCGCCCAGGGCAGCGGCTACGAGCGTTTGGCTCCGATTGCACCCAAGTCGCCCGTGGTGCCGGCGTCGGCTCCGGCAGCGCTGGTTCTGCCGATCGTGAAGATCACCGGCGGCAAGACGGCTACGGCTGTTCCGGCGGAGCCTGCTGCCGGATAGTTCACCGCGAACCGAAAAGGGGCGTGTCGTCGAGGATTCGACGGCACGCCCCTTTTGCAGTTTCAGATCGTCAGCCCACCTTGTCAGCCGCCCAGCGACCCGAAGAGGGTGCCGAGGTCGAGGCTGCCGGTTCCGCCACCGGGTCCGCCGTCGGTATCACCGGGGACGGTCAGGGTCTGCGGCGCGGAGGCCGAGGACGTGTAGCCCGAAGCACCCACGAATTCGGCAGTGACACTGTAGGTCCCGGAGTTGTAGAAGGTGGCCGGTACCGTTGCGACACCGTTGACCACGTCGACCGGTCCACCGATGAGGGTGTCACCGACCTTGAACTGGACCTTGCCCGTGGCACCGGCCGGATCGACCGTTGCCTTGAGTGTCACCGGGGTGTTCTTCTGAACAGTTCCGACGGCGTCGAGAACCGTGGACGTCTCGACGTCAGCGGGAGCCGGAGTCGTGACACTGACCGGGAATGCCGGGGCAGCGGACGGCGCGAATCCTGGTGAACCCGTGAACTTCGCGACAACCTTGTGCGTTCCTGTCGAGGTGAAGGTGTACGGAGCGATGGCAACTCCGTCTGTTCCGACCGTGGCAGTCAGCGTTTCGGTGCCGTCGACGATGAAGTCGACGGTGCCGCCGGTGCCCTGCGGATCGACCTTGGCGGTGAGGTTGACGTCCTGACCGACCTTCGCGGTAGACGGCGAAACCGTTGCGGTAGTGGTCACGGAGTCAGGCGGCGCATCGGTCGTGACGGTCACGATCTTGGCCGACGCCGACGTCGACGCCAGGAATCCGGGTGCACCGCTGTAGCTCGCGGTGATGGAGTGCGGTCCGTCCTCGGTGAAGGTCGGGGAGATGCTTGCCGACCCTCCGGTGACCGGCACCGCGTCGCCGAGGGGGTTGTCGCCGTCGAAGAACTGGACGGTTCCACCGTTTGCGCCGCCGCTCACGTTGGCCGACAGAGTGACAGGAGTTCCGTTCTTGGCGTTGGCCGGTCCGACGACAGTGGTGGTGGTTGCCTTGTCCGCCTCGATGATCCGTGTCGTGGCGAGGGGGCCTGCGCCGCTGTTGAGCGGACCGTTCTCGGCGTCACGCGGGGTGCATCGTGTGGGTGCCCAGGCGGTGATGACCAGGGTGGCCTTGGGGAGGAACGTGAGGAAGTTGCGATCGTTGTTCCACGCTCCCGCGCTGCCGCCGGTGCGTACCTTCATCGCGACGTCCCCTGAATCGCCGGCCTTGAGAACTGCCTTGACCTGGGGGAGTTGGAACTGGGTGTAGCCGTCGGCATTGTTGGAGCCGTCGACGTTCTTGCCGGTCGCCTTGACGACGATGCCGCCCTCGGAGTTGATGCTCGAGCTGGGGCTGTTGCCGATGACCTGGTTGTTTCCGGAGAGACGCAGAATCGTTCCGTTGGGATCGACGTTGCCGTTCTCGTTGACACGCAGGATGTTCGGCGCGACACCGCTGAGCCCTGCCGAAGTTCCGGGAACGATGGTGGCTTCCACCAGGGTGGCGTTCGCGGGAACGTCGACGTCGACCTTGATGCGGGAGACGTTCTGGACGGTCGCCCCCGAAGCCGATCCGGGGAAGGCGATGGGACCGGGTTGGATGGTGACCTCGAAGGTCTCACCCGCTCCGACGCTCTCCGGTGCGTCGACGATGACCGAACCGGACTGGGACTGCGTGGTCGGACCGGCGACGGCGGACGGGGTTGCGAGGCAACTCGTTCCGAAAGTTGTTGTCACCGGGGCCGCTGATGCGGGGATTCCCGCGAGGATGACGCCACTGGCGAGTGCCGTGGCGGCGATCGGCGCCGCGATGCGACGTCTGGAGTACACGAACATGGATTCTCCTGAGCTGGGTACGGGAGTGGTGTCCAAAGCTGATGTGGGGGACTAGCTTCCGAAGAGCGGGATGAGGCCGCTGAGTGAACCGGTGTCCACGCTTCCGGTGCCGCCGCCGTCGGTCGGCGCGGTGCCGACCTGCACGACCGTCGGGCCGGAGACGGAGTTCTTCCAGCCGGCGTCGCCGACGAAGTTGGCAGTGAGGCCGAATGTTCCCTCGTCGTCGAAGGTGTGCGTGAGCGTCGCGACGCCGTTGACGACGGCAACGGGTGCGCCGATGGGCGTCGTGCCGGACTTGAACTGGATCATTCCGTTTGCTGTTCCGGGTGCAACGGTGGCTTTGAGTTGCAATGCCTTTCCGACCTGAGCGGAGCCGCTGACAGTCAGGACAGTCGTGGTGTCCGCGCGGGCGGGCTCGGGATCGGTGACGTTCACCGTGAACGATGTGGACGTGGAGCCGATGAATCCGGTTCCGCCGGAGAACTCGGCAACCACGGCTGCGGCACCGGCTGATGCGAAGGTGTGCGGGAGGATCGCGACGCCGTCACCCGTGCCGACGGGTGCGGTACCGACCTCGGCGCCGTCGACCTTGAACGTCACGGTTCCGCTGCTCGGGATGGGGGAGACGGTGGCCGAGAGGTTGGTCGGTTCACCGACGACTGCTGTGAGCGGTTCGACAACGGTGGTGGTGGTTCCCCAGTCGGGATCGCTGACGTCGAGTTGGGTTGCGGTGGACACTGAATCGCCGTAGCCGGCCTCGCCGGTGAACACTGCGGTGAAGCTGTGCGTGCCGGAGGCGTCGTAGCTACGGGTCAGGGAAGCCGTTCCGTCGACCACGGCCACCGGTGCGCCGAGGTTGGTGTCGCCGTCCTTGAACTGCACCGTGCCCACGGCGTTCGCCGGTGTGACGACGGCGCTCACGGTGATGCTGTCACCGACCAATGCGGCGTTCGGAGCCGAGATCGTGGTGGTGGTGTCCGCGGAGACGTCGACGGTCTGGACTCCGGAGGTCGAGCTGTGGAATCCCGGACCGGCGTTGTACGCGGCGGTGATGTCGTGGGCGCCGACGCTGTCGAAGGTGTGGGAGAGGGTGGCGCTACCGCCCGAGACCGGGACGGGTGAGCCGATGTTGCTGCCGCCGTCCTTGAACTGGACGGTGCCGCTCGCGTCGGACGGCGCAACCGTCGCGGTCAGGTCGACCGGCGTGCCGACCTTCGCCGTTGCCGGTGCAACCAGAGTGGTTCCGGTGGCGACAGACGGGTCGACGACCTGGACGTTGACGTTGATCGGGTTGAGGCCCTGCTGCGTGCTGAAGGCGTTGACGTCGAAGAGCATGCCGCTGTCGTACGTCCCGAACGCTGTGCCGACAGGGACCGTGTAGGTCGCTTCGAGCGTGACGGGTTGGTTCTTCTTGACGACGAATCCACCGACAAGGAAGGTGCAGCCGCTCGAGCACTTCGCTGAGACTCCGCCATCTGATTCGTTGCTGATCGTCGCCCGGTTGGTCACACCCAGGTAGGTGGCCTTGGCGCTGCCCGGCACGAGGACGAATCCTGCGGGCGGGATGTCACGGATCTTTGCGATCGACCGTTCGATGCCGCTTTCGTTGTGCTTGATCTCGGTCTTGTACGTGACGGTGTCACCCGGGTGAACTGCCGCGTTCCCGATGACACTCTTCGTGAAGATCAGATTGTCGGTCGTGCCGGTGAAGGTGGTCGGCGGGGCTTCGTCAGCAGTGGCCGGCGTGCCGAGGACTAGAAGTCCGGCGGCAGCCGTCACAGCCGCGACAGGTATGGCGAGTCGTCGTATGAATCGACGCACAGGTCCTCCTCGAGGTGAGCGCCGTTCGGCGGCGCCGGCCGTTTGCGATCGTGATCCTGATCACTTGACGGGCGAGATTACCTTTACTGGACGTTTGGTTCAGGCGAATCGGTCAAACGTCCAGAAAATTCACCTCCGTCCATTTCGGGCTCTGGCCTGCGATGATGTCGCCATTTTGATTGCCGAAGCTAAGGTGCTGACGATTGGGGCATCGTTGACCTGGACGGTGGTCTAGTTCGCCCCGAGGTCGCCGCGCAGTCCGGAGGGTCGGCCTTTGTAGTGACGTACCTCGCGCTCACTCGGCCGAGGAGCGGGCTGAGTCCATGCATGCGCAGAAGCGCTGGCTGCGGCGATTAGACTGCACCTGTGGCAGATATCGAGCAGCAGAGACCAGTTCTTGTCGTCGACTTCGGAGCGCAGTACGCGCAGTTGATCGCACGGCGAGTTCGCGAAGCCAAGGTCTACTCGGAGGTGATTCCGCACACCACGACCGTCGAGGAGATCGTGGCCAAGAACCCCTTGGCTGTTGTGCTCTCGGGTGGGCCCTCGAGTGTCTACGCAGACGGTGCTCCCAAGCTCGATCCCGCACTTTTTGATCACGACATCCCGGTTTTCGGAATCTGCTACGGATTCCAGGCAATGGCAGGCGCCCTCGGCGGCACCGTTGCCGAGACCGGTACCCGCGAATACGGCCGTACCGACATCGCGGTATCCGGTGGGTTGCTGCACGACGGACTTCCCGCGACGCAGCCGGTGTGGATGAGCCACGGTGACGCCGTCACCGAAGCGCCGTCCGGCTTCGAGGTGACTGCGACCAGCGATGGCGCTCCCGTCGCAGCGTTCGAGGACCGCGCTCGCAAGCTCGCCGGCGTGCAGTACCACCCCGAGGTTCTGCATTCCCCGCACGGTCAGCAGGTCCTGAGCCGCTTCCTGCACGAGATCGCCGGTATTCCGGCAGCGTGGACGGCGTCGAACATCGCCGATGCGCTGATCGAGCAGGTTCGCGAGCAGGTCGGCGACGGACACGCCATCTGCGGTCTGTCCGGTGGTGTCGACTCGGCTGTCGCTGCGGCTTTGGTTCAGCGGGCAATCGGCGACCGGTTGACGTGTGTCTTCGTCGATCACGGTTTGATGCGAGCCGGTGAGCGCACGCAGGTCGAGCAGGACTTCGTCGCGGCAACCGGTGCGCGTCTGATCACCGTGGATGCTGCAAACACCTTCATCGGTGAGTTGGCTGGGGTCACCGATCCCGAGACCAAGCGCAAGATCATCGGCCGCGAGTTCATCCGCAGCTTCGAAGGCGCAGTCAGTGATGTTCTGGGCGAGAACGCATCTCACGGTGCAACCGTCGACTTCCTCGTGCAGGGCACCCTGTACCCGGATGTCGTGGAGTCCGGCGGCGGCACGGGAACTGCAAACATCAAGAGCCATCACAATGTCGGCGGGCTGCCGGAAGACCTGCAGTTCAAGTTGGTCGAACCGCTGCGTCTGCTGTTCAAGGACGAGGTCCGTGCAGTGGGCCGCGAACTCGGTCTGCCGGAAGAGATCGTCGGACGCCAGCCGTTCCCCGGTCCCGGACTCGGTATCCGCATCATCGGTGAGGTCACCCGCGATCGCCTCGAGATCCTGCGTCATGCAGATTCCATTGCGCGCGAAGAGCTTACGTCTGCAGGCTTGGACGGAACGATTTGGCAGTGCCCAGTGGTTCTCCTCGCCGACGTCCGCAGCGTGGGCGTGCAGGGTGACGGCCGGACGTACGGTCATCCGATCGTGCTGCGTCCGGTCTCGAGTGAAGACGCGATGACCGCGGACTGGACGCGTCTGCCGTACGAGACCCTCGAGCGCATCTCGACTCGAATCACCAACGAGGTGGCGGACGTGAACCGCGTAGTCCTCGACGTGACGAGCAAGCCGCCGGGAACTATCGAGTGGGAGTAAAAAACTACTGTGCGCCTTTATTAACCCCCCGCGGTTAATAAAGGCGCACAGTAGTTTTACTTGCGATTGCGCCGATTCGGCAGAATCACCAGCAGTAGTCCCGCCACGACGGCGGCACCGACGAACAGCCAACGGAATTGAATGTTCGCTGCCGGCGCCAGGGAGAACGGCCCGACCAACGCCCACACGCTGACCAGTAGTGCGGCCAGTCCGGCGATCAGCAGAAGTGCCGAGGGGCGCTTGGATTCTCGGGTCTCGTCCTGGTCTGTCGTCTCGTCGTACTCGCTCATGATTGCGTCACCTTCAGACTGCCGAACGTGGCTTTGGCGTTGATGGTCAGTGTGGGCGAATCCGGTGTCACATCACTGCCCGGGTGTATTCCGCCGTCGAGGCAACCCGATCCGTCACCCATGACGACGGTGCAGCTGTTCTTGACGTTGACGGTTGGTGGCACCATGACGGTGAACTCGCCGAACGACGCCGCGACGTCGATGGTCTTGTCCTCGGTGAACTTGACCCCGTTGAGGTCGAGAGTGAAGCTTCCGAAGGCTCCCGAATACGACGGATCCAACTCGGAAGCTGTTGCCGGAGTCCATCTTTGCTCACCCGAGGCGTCGAACTCGATCGGGTAGACCAGCGAGGCGAGAAGCACGAAACCCACGAGTGGTCCGGTGACGACCAGCAGGCCGTACCCCTTGCGGAAGAATGCCCCGAGGATCAGGCCGAGTGCGATGACGGCGAGTCCGACTGCACCGACTCGGCCGGGAGTGAACCACTCGTTGCCGGTTGCGGCGCCCGCTGCCCCGGTGACGGCGGCGACGATGATTGCGAGTCCGAGGACCGTCAGCGTCCAACGCGAGCGACGCTTACGTGGCGGCAACGGGAGCAGCGGTGTGGCCTTGGCTGCCGGATCCGGAAGATCCCAGGCGAACGGAGCGACACCGAGCGGATCCCAGGACGGCGGCGTGATGGCGGCCTCACCGATCACCTCGGTCGGATTGGTGCTGACCGAAGCGCTCGGGTCCTTCGACAGGTTGATCGTCGGATGAGCGGCCTGAGATTGTGGTGACTGCTGCGGCTGGTCGGCCGGTCGTTCCTCGGGCACATAGCTGTCGGGGAGTTTGGTGTACGGCGTGTACACGGGAGGCTGATTGGGCGCGAAGTATCCGGGGGTGAACGGCCCAGGCGTGAATCCGGTGCCTGGATACGCGGTACCTGCGCCGACATAAGGCGACGTGTTCTGCGGCAGTGCGGGCGGGATGGGCGCTCGTTGGTAGAGCAGCCACAGGCCACCGACCATCAGGATCAGCCCGATCAGTCCGGAACCACCCAGACCGACGCCGACGGGGCCGACAGTCGTAGCCGCGATGGCGAGGGCCACCAGCAAGACGATGGTCTTGGTACTGGAATCGGAACTGTGTCCGCGGCCCATCAACGACTGCGCGGGGGACGATCCGTCACCGGCACGGGCAAGTACCAACCAGCCGGCGAGGTAGAGAAGGATGCCTGAGCCACCGAAAATGGTGGACGCGACAAACGCCACGCGTACGAGAACGGGGTCGATGCCGTACCGGTATCCGATTCCGGCGCATACCCCAGCCACGTGACCTTGTGCCGGCAGACGCACGGGGCGGGTCCGCCACAGATCCTGGATCTGTTCTTGGAAAGTCGGATTGTTCATGAATCAATCCTGGCTTCCGAGGCAGCCTCCGCGCATCAGGGCCAACCCTGATCTTTGTGGTGATCGCGGGTGAGGGTGGCGGCCTGATTCAGGGTTGGACCCTGATGTGTGTCCGCGTGGTTCGTGCCAGTATCGACTATGTGCAATATCTGTCAGATCCGCCGTTCGTGAGCGGTCCCGCTCCCGGGTTTGCGGGAGGCCCGCCCGTCAACGGGGTACCGGTGCATCCCGTACCCATGAAGAAGGGCGTGCCCATTCCGGGTGCCGTGCCACTGCGAAAGCTGGAGCGGCGCTCCGGCGGTCGCATCGTCGCTGGAGTTGCGGGCGGGATCGCCGATCATCTCGGTATCGACGTCCTGAAAGTGCGCGTCGCCTTCACGATTCTTGCGGCGATGGCCGGATCCGGCATCGTCATTTACGGCGCCCTGTGGATCTTCACCTCCGCCGGCACGGACACGCAGAAGCCGTCCGCGGCCGAGCGGCAGCGGGCGTACGGCTTGATCGCACTCGGATTGGGCGGCGCAGCCGCGTTGTCCTGGTTGTTCAGCGGCACGGCGGGTTCGGTGCTCGCGCCGTTCTTCGTCGTCGCGATCGGTGCCGCCTTGGTGTGGCGCGAGTTCGACTCCGACGGTCCCCGTACTGTCATCGGCTTGCCGCAGCGGCCTACCGTTCTGACGTGGGCGCGGGTGGTCGGGGGAGCCACCTTGATCATCTTGGGTCTTGGCGTTGTCGTCCTTGCTCAGGTCGACCTCGAAGCACTGCGCTCGTCTCTCTTGGCTGTGGTCGTGACGCTGATCGGTGTCGGTTTGTTGACGGTGCCGCTGTGGCTGCGGATGTGGCGTGCTCTCGGCGCCGAGCGTGCGGCCCGAATTCGCAACGACGAACGTGAAGAGATCGCGTCGCATCTACACGACTCCGTCCTTCAGACGTTGGCGCTGATTCAGAAACAGTCCGACAACCCACAAGAGGTGGCGCGCCTGGCCCGCGGTCAGGAACGCGAGCTGCGCAAGTGGTTGTTCAGCGGCGGCGACATCGACCACACGAGCCTGACGGAAGGCCTGAAGATCATCGCCGGTGAAGTGGAAGACCAGCACGGTGTCACGGTCCGTCCCGTCACTGTCGGCGACGTACAACTCGAAGGCGAAGGCGTCGAGAACGGCCTGCCCAAGGAAGCGTTCACCGCGCTCCTCGGTGCGACGCGTGAAGCTCTCGTGAACTCGGCAAAGCACTCGGGGGAGAAGGAAATCAATCTGTTCGCCGAGGTCGAGGGTGATCAGGTCAGTGTGTTCGTTCGTGATCGCGGCGTCGGATTCGACGTCGACGCGGTGCCGGAGGATCGCCAGGGGCTGGCCAAGTCGATTCGTGGTCGAATCGAGCGGCGCGGTGGCCGCGTCGTGGTTCGATCCGACATCGGAAAGGGCACCGAAATCCGCGTGCACATGCCGCTCGGTGACTCTGCTCTAAAGTGGGACCAGACTGCTGACCGTGTCGACAACCCCGAGGAACAGCCCCAGTGACTTCGCTTGCGCCGCCCCCGTACCGCGTATTTCTTGTCGACGATCATGCAGTGTTCCGCTCCGGGGTGAGGGCCGAGCTCTCGCGCGAGACGGATATGGATGTCGTCGGTGAGGCCGGCGGCGTGGCGGAGGCAATCGCCGGTATCAACTCGACGAAGCCGCACGTCGTTCTGCTCGATGTCCACATGCCAGACGGTGGTGGAGTGGCAGTTCTGCGTGGAATCGATTCGGGCCCGGTGTGCCTGGCGCTCAGCGTTTCCGATGCCGCCGAAGACGTGATCGCGGTGATCCGCGGCGGTGCGCGCGGGTATGTGACCAAGACGATCTCGGGATCCGAACTTGCCGAGGGCGTACGACGCGTTGCCGGTGGTGACGCGGTGTTCGGGCCGCGCCTGGCAGGTTTCGTGTTGGACTCCTTCACCGGACGCTCCAATGCACCCGAGCCACAACTCGATCCGGAACTCGACTCGCTCACTCCGCGAGAACTCGAAGTGCTCAGATTGCTGGCACGTGGGTACACCTACCGTGAAATTGCCGAGGACCTGGTGATTTCCGTGAAGACCGTCGAGACTCACGCATCGAACGTTCTGCGAAAGACTCAGCAGTCCAATCGCAATGCGCTGACACGTTGGGCACATCGCCGACAGATCGACTGAATTTCCGCGCACCCTTTCGCGATTGCGAGTGAAGGCGCACCATGGACCGATGACGGAACCACTGGCGCTCGCGTCGAGACGCGGGCGTTGGGTTGTCGCCGCCACCGTTCTCGGCTCGAGCATGGCTCTCCTCGACGGCACCGTCGTCAACATTGCTCTGCCGCACATAGGCGAGGACTTGAATTCCGGTGTCGCCGGGCTGCAGTGGACTCTCAGCGGATACACCTTGGCATTGGCGTCGCTGATACTGCTCGGCGGAGCCCTCGGCGATCGTTGGGGTCGGCGGCGGGTATTCGTGTGGGGGACGGTCTGGTTCGCGGTCGCGTCGTTGCTGTGCGGAATTGCACCTGACATCACATTTCTGGTGATTGCGCGGATCCTGCAGGGAGTGGGAGCTGCGCTCTTGACGCCTGGCAGCCTTGCCATCATTTCCGCGTCACTTCGCGAGGAGGACCGCGGTGCGGCGATCGGCTTGTGGTCGGGCTTGGGTGGTGTCGCCGGCGCTATCGGTCCGCTGTTCGGCGGTTGGCTGGTGGAAGTGGCGGGATGGCGATCGGTGTTCCTGCTCAACATTCCGTTGGTGATCGTCGTGGTGTGGGCAGCGGTGCGCCACGTGCCCGAGAGCCGCGATCCGCATCCGCCCGAGCACCTGGACGTGGTCGGATCTGCCTGCGCAGTAGTCGGTCTCGGGGCGCTGACGTACGGGCTGATCGAAGTCAACCCGATAGTCGGGCTGGTCGGGGTGCTCGCGCTGTGCCTGTTCGTTGTGGTGGAACGTCGATCGCCGAGTGCGTTGGTGCCGCCGTCCCTGTTTCGTTCGCGGATGTTCGTCGCGGCCAATCTGGTGACTCTCGCGGTCTATGCGGCGCTTGGCGGTGTGTTCTTCCTGCTCGTGCTGCAATTGCAGTTGGTCGCGGGGTACTCGCCGGTGGCTGCCGGCGTCGCAACGGTACCGATCACCTTGGCATTGTTGCTGTTGTCTTCGCGCGCGGGCAGTTACGCGCAGACGCACGGACCGCGATTGCCGATGACGGTCGGACCCGCGGTGGCCGCGGTGGGGTTGGTGTTGATGACGCGGATCGGCCCGGATGCGTCGTACCTGACCGTCGTGCTGCCGGGAGTTCTGATCTTCGGGCTCGGCCTGGCGGTGATGGTGGCGCCGTTGACCGCCGCGGTGCTCGGCTCGGTGCCGGTGGAGCAGTCCGGGATCGCGTCAGGTGTGAACAATGCCGTTGCTCGCACGAGCCAGCTTCTTGCGGTTGCGGCCTTGCCTGCCCTGGTGGGTATCGATGCCGAGAGTCTGGTCGATCCGTCGAGTTTCTCCGACGGTTTCCGGTATGCGATGTACATCTGTGTGGCGCTGCTGTTGATCGGTGCGGCGATCGCCGCGACGCTGATTCGTACTCCGGCAGTCGAGCCTGTTCAGGAAGCGGATTCGGTTGCGTGCAAGCCGCATTGTGATCTGACGGGACCTGCAGTGCAACCGAATCCGATGAGGGACTAGACGCTGATGTCGCGATCTCGGCTGGGCACCAAGGGGATTGCCGCGGCTGGAAATGCCGCGACTATCGCGAAAGCGAGCGGGTAGCCGACCGCGCCGATCAGCGCACCGACCACCGGGCCCACTGCTGACGCGGCAATGAACTGGCCGGTGTTCTGTGCGCCCAACGCTTTTCCTTGCCATTTCGGCCCGGCCGCTTCGGCGACGGATGTGAACGCCAAACCGTTGTCGGCGACGCTGACGGTGGTTGCCAGCAGCAGGATCAGGGCCGGAACGCCCCAAGGCGCTGCGCCGGCTGCTGCCATTGCCAACATGACCGCGGATGCGGAGACGGCAACCAACCTCAGCGGGCCTACTCTGCTTCCGGCGCGATCACTCCAGATGCCGACGACGATGCGGCCGAGCGCACCCACGAACTGGGAGATCCCGATCAGGAGTCCAGCGGGCGCCGCGTCCCAGCCTTGCTCGCTGATCAGCCAGACCAGACCGAACGTCGAGAGGGTGAACTGCGGAAACACCAACAGTGCCGAGACGACGTGAATGCGCCAGAGGAACCAGTTCGAGCGATAGGGGTTGATCGTTTCGACCGGGATATCTGTGGGCCGCGCCGCCGGTCGCGGGGGATTGACCAATGCGACGGCACAGATCAGGGCGAGGACGCCGTTGAGCGCCACCGACAGTCCGACGGCCGAACCGATTCCTACGTTCGCGGCGAGAGTCGGGATGGTCAACGACGCAATGGTCACGCCCAGTGGCTGTGACATCTGCCTGATGCCCATCGCAAGGCCGCGCCGATCCTTGGGAAACCAGCCGACCACAACACGCCCACTGGCGGCGTTGGTGCTCGCCGCAGCCATTCCGCCCAATAGAAATGCGATCCCGAGGAGGGCGTAGTTGTCGGTGGTGGTCGCGGCGAGCGCGGCGATCGCCGTCAGCGCGAGCCCGATGGAGATGACCCATTTCTCGCCGAATCTGTCGGCCATCGCGCCCCACGCCACCAAGGTGAGAACCATGCCGAAAGTGGGTGCAGCGGCCAGGGTTCCGGCTTGTGTCAACGAGAGACCGTGCTCGGAATGCAGCAGCGGGATCAAAAAGGCGGGGGTGCTGACGAAGACGGTGCCTGCGGCCTGGGCTGCGACGCCGATTCCGAGCATCGTCCACGCCTTCGGGGAGACGGCCGTCTTTTCCAACCGCGACGCCTGCGTCATGGTGCCCTCCGATTTCTACGCTGTTCGACGATGCCGACGCTACTCGCGTAGTTTCACATGTTGAAACCAGAATCCCATTATTTGGTCAAACTTGGGCGGCCCAGGGTGCGAAGTGCCCACCCCTTTTCGAGCGAACGGTACGACGATCGCCTTGGGTGCGCCGAAAGGTACGTTCGCTCGGGAAGGGGTCAGCGATGGGGCAGGCGAACCGTGAAGATCGTGCGCCCGTCCACCTGGTCGACGCTGATGGTGCCGCCGTGCAAGTGCACGTTTTCGACGGCGAGGGAGAGCCCGAGTCCGCTGCCTTCGCTGCGTCCGCGCGCGGTGTCGACCTTGTAGAACCGCCGAAAAATCGCCTGCCGGTCTTCGGGTGAGATGCCGGGGCCGTGGTCGACGACGGTGATGACGGAGAAACCGGGTTCTGCGCTCAACTCGACGCGAACCGGAGGCGCTCCGTGGCGCAGTGCGTTGCCGACGAGGTTGGCGACGACTATGTCGATTCGACGTGAATCCACTCTGGCGCTGACGCTTTCGGGTGCACGGAGTTCGACGGTTTCTGTCCAACCTCGGCTCTCGAGTGTGCGCTCGGTCAATTCGACGAGGTCGACGTCGTCGAGGACGAGACGCGCCTGTTGTGAGTCGTGGCGCGACATTTCGATCAGATCTTCGACAAGTCGAGTGAGCTTGCCGATCTCACTGCTCACGATGCGCGCTGCAGCGGCGGCGTCCGGCGGAAGATTAGGGATCTCTTCGCGGAGGATTTCGCTGACCGGAACCAATGCCGCCAGCGGCGTTCGAAGCTCGTGGGAGACGTCGGCGACAAATCTTCTCGACTGTTCTTCCGATTCTTCCAGACCTCGGATGACCGCTTCGTTGCGAGCGACCATGTTGTTGAAAGTTGTTGTGACCTGGACAAGTTCGGCTACTCCGTCTTCGGGGAGCCGGACGCTCAGGTCGCCGTCGGCGGCGCGGGCGGCGGCCTCGTCCAGGCGTTTGAGCGGACGGACCAGCGTCGACGCGATCCAGAGTCCGAGCAGACCGCTCACCAGCACACCCGCCGCGAGGGTGAGACCGACAGCTCGAAGCAGGTCGTCGAACTTGTCCTGCACCCCTACCAGCGGCCGGATGGTGACGGCTTTGACCAGTGTCTCGTTGTCGTAGCCGTCGTCTGCAGTCATGTCCACGACATTGACCGACATTCCCAACATGATGCGCTGGGAGTCGAGTCTCTCGAAGCGGATCAGTTTAGGACTGTCCAAACCCTCTTCGAAGCTGGGTGGGATCGTTGCCGCATCCACTGATCCTTGTCGGATGACTTCGCCGTCGACGATCAGAGTCATGTCGGACTGGAAGATCTGGTCGAGGGTGTCAGGTGTCAACCCGTCTACCGGCGGTCCGTTGCTGTACTGCAGTTCGTCGCGAAATTGTGCCGTTGCCACGTCCTGAGCGTTGGAATAGATCCACGACCGCGCCATGAACGAGACGACGCCTGCGGTTGCCCCGGCGATGATCACGACGATTGCGATGAACACGAGCACGAGCCTGGTCCGCAGACCGTCGACCCGAAGCCAGGTCGGTCTCATCGGGCCGGGCTGGTGTTGAAGCGATACCCGAACCCGCGCACCGTTTCGATCACGGTCGGTGCGGCTGGGTCGTCCTCGATCTTTCCGCGCAGCCGCTGCACTGCTGCATCGACGATTCGTGAGTCGCCCAGGTATTCCTGGTCCCAGGCTGCGGACAACAATTGCCTGCGGCTGAGAACCTGTCCGGGGTTTTCGGTCAGCGCCAGTATCAGTCGGAGTTCGGTCGGAGTCAGGGTCAGCAGCGTCCCGGCCTTGCGTACCTGCAATGACGACCGATCCAATTCCAGGTCGCCGAACTTCTCTGCGCCCGGCGCCACATCTGAACGCGATGTTGCGGGGGCCGAGCGCCGCACGACGGCTTTGATCCGAGCATCGAGGACACGCGGACTGGCCGGTTTGACGACGTAGTCGTCGGCACCGGCCTCGAGGCCGGCAACAGTGTCGATGTCGTCGGATCTGGCGGTCAAGATGATGATCGGGATCGAACTGCGCGTACGGATGCGTCGACAGATCTCGTAACCGTCGGCTCCCGGCAGTCCGAGGTCGAGTAGGACGAGGTCGGTGGAGCCGAGGACGTCGTCGAAATCGCCGTTACCGTCGGGCCGATGGCTGACGTTGTGCCCGAGTCGGTTCAGTCCCAACGTGATTGCCTCGGCCACCGCTGGATCGTCTTCTATGAAAAGAATGCTCACCATGCGCTCACCTTGGACTCGCCATGATCAGGGGCCTTCTGCGGTCGGAGGAATCTCGGTCAGCCAAGGGTACAGGGGTCACACTTTCGAGAGCCGTTCGTTGCCTGAGTCCGCCAGCACCGCGTGCCGTGCGACGCTGGTGTTCAACGGAAATGCCGACACGGCGAGGGTGTAGCAGCCGACGAGCAGTAGCGCACCGATCACGTCACTCGGCCGGTGCCATTGCAACACGACTACCGAGATCGCGGTCCCGATGGTGATCAGCGCGCCGTTGACTGCAACGACTGCCCGCCACCTCGAGGGTGTGACGAGCACGATTGCGCAGACCAGAGCAGCGATGGCCGTCAGCGTGCCGCTGGGGAAGGAATTGTGCATCACCAGGCCGTTCAGGTCCGGTCGATCCAACGATTGTTTGAGAACCCAGGCCGTCGTGATGGGACCGAGGGTCACGACGACGACGCGTAGGGCCAGCGCAATCGGGTTGTTGCGCAATGTGATCATGAGTGCCACGAGCACTCCTCCCACTATCAGTATCGGAGTGACGAGGCCGATGAACTCGGTGGAGAACACACTGAGTCCTTCGGAAGTGGCCGCGCCCACCATGAGTTGTTGGTCGACGATCTGACCACCAGTAGTGTTGACTGCCAGTTCGAATTCGACGACTCCGAGGATCAGGAGTGCCAGTGCGGCAATCAGTCTCGCGGGTTTGACTCGAGTCATGATCAGCCTTCCGCTCTCTCGTCCGAAGGGTTGCTCAGTTGGGGCGGGCATTCCCCGCCGGGAGTGGTTGCCAATTCGAAATGCCACATCTCGTTGGCATAGGTCTGACAGAGGCCGTAATCATTGCCGTGCTGGATGAGCCAGTCGTCGGCGTCGGTCGGTCCGATGTCGACGGCTTGTCCGCTGACATGCTTCGACAGGCTCGGGGAGTGCACCCATTTGGACGCTTCGTTCATGCTGCCGTACTTGACGACGGCTTCGTCGAACAGTCGCTGTTGATATGCGGCGGACCGCCAACCCGAGGTGACGTGCATGTTCACTCCGGAGGCCTGTGCGTCGGCCGCTGCCGACTGCAGCGCCGCGAGCAGTGCGGAATCGAGACGGGCCAGTGCAGGTACATGGGTATCCTGCACGCTGATGCCGTCCTCGATCTCGCCGCCTGCGGGTCCTGAATCAGGCTGAGTGGCAAGGTAATTACCACTCTTGGGCTTTGCTTCTTCTGTGTACGAGCATGCGCTGAGCGTGAGCGCACCGAGTACGACTGCACCGAGTGCGGCGAGGCGGATTATTCCGCGGTGGCTGGGCATACAACAGAGACTGCTCGGTCAGTGTCACCGTCAGGTGGTCGCCGTTCGTCGACGGTGTCACGGTCTGAAACAGCTCTGTAACAGGACGGAACGGGGCTGGTGAGCGCGCTTTACGCGGGGCGCGGGATCGATGCGAAAGTCGACAGTTCGAACCACGAAGGCAAGCTACGACGCAACGCCGTAGGCCCCGAAATGGTGACGTCACCTGACCGTATGGCGTCCGACCAGGTCAGGTTACCGCGCCAGATCTCGGTCATCGGTCGCAAGCCCGCAGAGACCGACACCGCAACGTCGAAACCCGGATCGATATCGCACATGTCCACCTCCCCGGAATTGATGACGAGCCACCAGTTTCGCGAATGTTCACGCACTCCGGAGAAAACGAAGTGCACCACGGTCTTTCCGTCGGGAACCACGGAGTGATCCACGCGTCGATGCATGTCCCACAGCAGCAGTTTCGGATCCAGGTCTTCATCGCCCAGCTCGCCGATCCACCTGGTACCCCAGATTCCGAGAGCTTCGACCACAGGGCGCAGTTCTCGGCCCGCGTCGGTCAATCGGTAACGGACGACGCAGTCGGTTTCTTCTCGCTCCACGATGCCGGCGATCGCGAGTTGGTGCAGCCGCGTGGAGAGCAGAGTCGGTGACATTCGCGGAAGTCCGCGTCGGAGATCGTTGAAATGGTCGCTTCCCATCATCAGTTCGCGCAGGAGAAGCAGCGTCCACCGCTCGTCGAGTAGCTCCATCGCCTTGGCGACGGGGCAGAACTGGTGGTACGAGGACCCCATCATTCGATCGTAGGCCTCTGGAGTGCTCCGGTACAGATTTCGTACTGGAGCGGAGTGAACCGTCGTCGTAGCGTCGAAGTAACGGCATGAATGTTGTCGGGCTCCGAGGTTGTTGGGCTCCGAGTACCAAAAATATTGAAGGAGAACGGTAATGAGTGAATCGACGGAAACGCTCGGGCTGGATCGTGAGCTGAAGGCCAAGCATCGGGCCATGTGGGGTCTCGGTAACTATCCGGCGGTGGCCACGCAGGTCATTGCGGAACTCGGGCCGGTACTGGTCGGCGAGTGCGGTGTGCAGAAGGGTGACCGCGTGCTGGACGTCGCGGCGGGGTCCGGCAATGCCGCCATTCCGGCGGCCGCGCTGGGTGCGCAGGTGATTGCCACTGACCTGGCTCCCGAATTGTTCGTAGCGGGTAAGGAGGCCGCTTCCCTCGCCGGAGTCGAATTGGACTGGCAGGAGGCCGATGCCGAGGCTCTTCCTTTCGGTGACAACGAGTTCGACGTGGTGCTTTCGTGCGTCGGTGTGATGTTCGCACCGCATCATCAGCGCGCCGCGGACGAACTTGTGCGAGTATGCCGACCCGGCGGAAAGATCGGAGTGCTGAGTTGGACTCCGACGGGATTCATCGGCGAGATGTTCAAAACGATGAAGCCGTACGCACCGCCGCCGCCTCCTGGTTCGCAGCCGGCGCCTTTGTGGGGCGATGAGAACCATGTTCGTGATCTGCTCGGCGATGTGGCCACGAGGAAAGACGTACTTCGTGTGGACACATTCAGCGGGCCGGAAGAGTTCCGTGATTTTTTCAAGAAGAATTACGGGCCGACCATCGCGGTGTACCGGAACATCGCCGGCGATCCTGACCGAACGCAGGCGCTGGACCGCGATCTGCTCGAATTGGCGGAAAGGTACGGCAGCGGAAGCGAACCGTTCACGATGGAGTGGGAGTACCTGCTGGTCACCGTGACGCCCGGTGGGGGAGGTGCGTGATGACGACGGTCGAGTTCGCGCCACTGAAATCGGCGATCACAGGTTCTGTGTTCGGCCCCCGAGATCCGGAGTACGACGACGCCAGATCGATCTGGAACGGGCAGATCGATCATCGTCCGGCGGTGATCGCCAGGTGCCGGTCGGCGTCGGATGTGGCTGTGGCACTTGCATTTGCCAGAGCCCATTCGTTGGAGGTTTCGGTCAGAGGTGGCGGGCATTCCTACCGAGGCACATCGGTGTGTGAAGGCGGAGTGATGATCGATCTCAGTGCGATCAACGTAGTCAGCGTCGCCCCGTCAGCAAAGCGAGCCAGGGTCGGTGGTGGTGCGACGATCGCCGACCTCGACAAGGCGACGCAGGAACACGGGTTGGCGGTGACCGGCGGAGTGATCAGTGATACCGGCGTCGGTGGCCTGACACTCGGTGGTGGCATGGGGTGGTTGACCCGCACGCTCGGCCTGGCGATCGACAATCTGGTGTCGGCAGAGGTGGTGCTCGCCGACGGTTCGATCGTTCGAGCCTCCGAGAACGATCACAGCGACTTGTTCTGGGCACTGCGCGGTGGCGGCGGAAATTTCGGAGTGGTCACCGAGTTCGAGTACCGTCTGAGCGAGATCGGTCCGGAAGTGCATCTGGGACTGTTCTTCTGGGGGATGGAGGACGGACCCGCGGCGCTTCGTCTGTGCCGCGAGGTAGTGCCTGCCCTGCCGAGAAATGCGGGCGCGATGGTTGCCGTCAGTTTGTCCGCGCCGCCGGCGCCGTTTGTCCCGGATCAATTTCACCTACTGCCCGGATACGCGTTGCTGGTAGCCGGTTTCGGATCGGAAGTAGAACACTCGAACGCGATTGCGCCGATTCGAGAGGGCTTGCCGACGCTTTTCGAGTTCGTCACTCCGATCCCGTACGTCGGCTTGCAGTCGATGCTCGACGAATCGGAACCGTGGGGTGCGTACGCCTATGAGAAGGCTTTGGACCTGGTGGATTTCTCCGACGACGTGATCGATGTTCTGACCGAACAAGCGGGCAAGAAATCGTCGCCGATGTCCTTCATGCCGATCTTTCCGCTGCAGGGAGCTTTCACTTCCGTCGGCGAGGACGACACAGCGTTCGGTGGTTCTCGCACACCGCATTACGTGTGCAATATGACGGCGACGGCCACCGATGCCGGGACGCTGGAATTGGATCGATCGTGGGTGCGTGAGACCTGGGAAGCCTTGCGTCCGTTCTCGTCCAACCAAGGCGGGTACGTCAACTTCATGACCGACGTCGACGAGGACCGAGTGCGAGCTTCCTACGGCGCGGGGAAGTACGCGCGGTTGTCCGCAGTCAAGGCGAAGTACGACCCGGACAACGTGTTTCACCTCAATGCAAATATTCTGCCTGCGTGAAGCTTGTGCTCAGACCGTGAACACCAGTCAGGCCGTGAACACCAGGATGACGACGATCAGTGCGGCCAAGATGATGACGGCGACCATGCCGGTCATGGCGAGGGGAGCCCACGCGACTACCTTGTCGCGGGTGCTGGCATCGGTGGGTCCGGTCGGTATCCGCGGCGGCCAGGAGAACATGTCCATCGGACTGGGAACGTTTCGCAGTGGCGTGTTCTGTTGCACTGCAGGAAGTCCGGTGACCGTGGAGCCGGTCAGGCGATTGCGGCGGTGTGGGTCGGCGAGTTGTGTGGTGCGGTGAGCCCAGGCCGGCACGGCGCCCTCGGACGAGTAGACGGGAGCGTCGATCAACTGATCGATCGTGCCGCCGCCGGTCGCGGCTGCGGCGAGCGCGTCGCGTGCCTGAGCCATCGTCGGCCGACGGGTCGGGTCCGGCTCGAGGAGCTGAAGGAGAACATCGGTGAGCGGTCCAGACTTGGTGGGTCGGTAGATCTCGGCCTTGGCGACACGATGCAGTAGGGCGATAGCGTCCGAGTCGATGCCGAAGGGCGGTTGGCCCTCGATCACCGTGTAGAGCGTCGACCCGAGTGAGAAGACGTCGCTGGCCTCGGTGGGGTCGTCGCCGCGGGCAACTTCGGGTGCGAAGTACGCGGGAGTGCCGGTGATGACCTCGTCCTGGGTGTCGGACACGTCGCTCTTTGCGCGGGCGATGCCGAAGTCGCTGATCTTGACGGTGCCGAGGGACTTGCCTCGGTCGGCGATCAGGATGTTGCCGGGTTTGATGTCGCGGTGGACGATGCCGGCGGCGTGCGCTTCGGTGAGTGCCGCAGCGATCTGCGCGCCGATCTGCGCGACTTCGAGTGGTGGCAACGTGTCCGCCAGGTTCATGGCCTGGGCGAGGCTGCGAGCCGGGAAGTACTCCATGACCAGCCAGGGTTCGCCGGACTCGATCGCGACGTCGTACATGGCGATGGAGTGGGGATGGGTGAGCTTTGCGGCGTTCCTGCCCTCGCGCAATGTACGTTCACGGACCTCTTCGGCCGTTTCGGTGTCGAGGCCTTCCGTGCTTGTGACCTGTTTCACCGCGACGTCACGGCTGAGGAGGGTGTCGCGGGCCAGCCAGACGGCGCCCATCCCTCCGTCGCCGATCTTGGAGCGGAGTCGGTACCGCCCCGCCAGCAGGTATTCGGGCCCGATGCCCCTCCCGGTCTGCTCTTGAGCTGTCACATCTCAAGGTTAATGGATTGATGCCACTGTGACGCTCGAGGCTCCTGTGAACTGGGTTTTTGGCTCTGCTTGACGTGTCGGGGGTGACACGGTTTACTGAAAACAGTTCGAAAATATGTTCGAAATTGCTGTTCGTTGGATGCATGTCAGACCCGACTTCCCCGCGGTTTGCCGGCTGGTTATGGATTGCTGCCGAGTGAGTTTTTCCGGTGTTCCGGAGGATGGGGATGACCGAGGTGACCGAGTTGGTAGAGCTGTCGGCAGATGCGGCGGGGTTGTCCCGTCAGGATCGGCTGGCACAGCTCCGCCGACAGATCGCGTCCATTCCCTCGCGAGGCGATACGTCGTTTTCGGGACCGAGTGTTTCCGGACCTGGTGTTTCTGTGGCCGGTGTTTCTGTGGCTGGTGTTTCCGGGACAAGTGCAGCGGCCTCCGAGAGTGTTGCCGACCGGGACAGGCCGGTCGTGGACCGTGCGCACAAAGCCGGTGTCCTCCCGGTGCCGGAGGGTATCGCCGCATTGTTACCGCAGGGCGGTTTGGTGCGCGGAACCGTGGTGTCCGTCGAGGGCGCAGCGTCCTTGCTTTTGGGATTGGTCGCGTCGGTGACGGCGTCCGGAGGACATGTTGCAGTCATCGGGCAGCCTCGACTGGGATTGCTGGCGGCGTACGAGATGGGTGCGCAACTGGAACGTCTGGCACTCATTCCGGCGCCTGGGCCGGATCCGGTCGAGATCGCCGCCGTGCTGCTCGACGGTATGGATCTGGTGATTCTGGGATTGGCGGGTGCGTCGGTATCCCCGTCGCGTGCTCGGGCGGTGGTCGCACGTGCTCGGAGCAAGGGCTCGACTCTTGTTGTCACCGAAGGTCACTGGGACGGAGCCGAGGTTCGGTTGGACGCTCGGGTTCATGGCTATGGTGGGTTCGGTCAGGGCCGGGAGTTGGGGCGTGGACGGCTCAGTTCCCTGAGCCTCGCGGTTCGTGCTCGGGGGCGCTCGTTCCAGCCCCGGACCACGCGTCTGGACATCTGCAGTGCAGCCGGGCGGGTCGAGTGGGTACCTTCTCGGCCGGTCGAGGATGTGTCGTCGCAGGTGGTGTCGGAGCAGGTGGTGTCGTCGCAGGTGGTGTCGTCGCAGGTGGTGTCACTGTGAGCAGAGTTCTGGCGTTGTGGTGCCCGGACTGGCCGGCGGTGGCAGCGGCAGCGCTTGCCGATCTTCCGGCCACACATCCCGTCGCGGTCACTTCGGGTAATCGGGTGATCGCATGTTCGGCGACGGCTCGTGCGGAGGGAGTGCGACGAGGCCTGCGCCGACGCGAGTCGCAGGCTCGCTGCCCGGAACTGTATGTGGCGATGGCAGATCCGGAACGCGATGCAAGATTGTTCGAGCCGGTGGCCGCGGCCATCGACGCGGTGGCACCGGGCGTCGAGGTACTCCGTCCTGGTTTGTTGGTGCTCAGCGCGCGTGGTGTCAGTCGGTACTTCGGTTCTGAGGAAGCTGCGGCGGAACGATTGGTGGATCAGGCATCTGCTGCGGGTGTCGAGAGTCAGGTGGGGGTGGCAGATCAGCTGTCCACGGCGGTCATTGCCGCGCGCCGGGCAGCGCTGGTGCCGCCGGGGGAGGGGGCACGGTTTCTGGCGCCGCTACCCATGCCGGAGTTGGCGGCCGAACCCAGCCTGTCTGCACCGCATCGCGGGGAGTTGGTGGATCTGCTGCGCAGGCTCGGGATCAGAACCATCGGTGCTTTTGCGGATCTGCCGGCAGTGGACGTCGCTTCGCGTTTCGGTGCCGATGCGGTGCTCGCGCATCGTGCGGCGCGAGGTGAACCCGAACGGCCACCGTCGGCGCGGACACTTCCGCCGGACCTGGAGGTGGAGCAGCATTACGATCCGTCGATCGAGCGGGTGGATGCCGCAGCGTTTGCCGGGCGCGCCTTGGCGAGTCTCCTGCACGACAAGTTGTCTGCTGCCGCGGTGGCGTGCACCCGTCTGTCGATTTCGGCCAGTACGGGTAACGGTGAAAATCTTTCTCGGACTTGGCGTTGCGCCGAACCTCTGACGCCGGAGGGAACGGCCGATCGAGTGCGATGGCAACTGGATGGCTGGCTCACCGGGCGCAGTGAGACCCGGCCAACCGCAGGCATAGCCGTGTTGCGTCTGGAACCGGTGGAGGTGGTCAGTGCCGGCGCTTTGCAGTTGGGGCTGTGGGGCGGTGTCGGCGACGAGGAGGAACGAGCCAGGCGAGCATTGGTGCGCGTGCAGGGTCTTCTGGGTGGCGAATCGGTTCAGGTCGGTGTCCTGAGCGGAGGTCGAGGGCCCTTGGAGCGAATTACCTTGTTGCCCTTGGGTGACGAGCGGGTAGCTACCCATGATCCGACAGCCCCGTGGCCGGGCCGTCTGCCGCAACCGTCTCCGGGGTCGATCTTCGTCGACAATCCCAAGGTGTGGCTGGGGGATGTGGCCGGTAACGCCGTGTACGTCACTGAGCGCGGTGTCTTCAGTTCGCAGCCGGGAAGGCTGAAGTGGGGGAGCAAGGAATGGGCAGTGCAGGGGTGGGCCGGGCCCTGGCCGGTTGACGAGCGATGGTGGGACGCTGCCTCGGCACGCACGGCGGCGCGGGCTCAGGTTCTGTTGGAGGAATCGCGTGCGCTGCTGATGATCTGTGAAGGCGGTGGATGGTCGGTGGAGGGTGTGTACGAATGAGCTCGCAGGTATAGCCAGCTGTACCCGCCTGGTCGAGTCGACTGTACGAACAGTAGGGGCGTTGGCACCATCGTCATGCCGTCGCTCGGCTCCTAGCGTTGATGACATTCAAAAAGTAACCGTTGCAATGATTCTCACCGTTGCAACTCTTTACGAGGAGTGTCATGGCAACGGCGGGTCGACCTGAAGTTTCCGGAACCGATCGACTTCACTACGAGCAGACGGAGCTGCACGACGCACAACTTCTGGCGTACGACGAGTCTGGCGAAGGCCGGATCGTGGAGGTGTTCGGCGATGTCGCCACAGCCGAGCACATCGTCATCTTCGTGCCTGGCAACGACAACGGATTGGGAAACTACTTCGACGAGAACCGTCCGACAGGACCACGAGCGAGCGGATGGACACTGGGAAGAATGCTCCGAACGCTCGGACGGAACGACCACGTCGCGGTGATCGTGTGGGTCGGTTATCGGACGCCGTGGGGATTTCTCGAGTCGTTCTCGCGGACACTCGCAGAACGCGGTGCGATCGATCTGGCGCGATTGACACGCATCCTGCCGCGTTCGGCGCATGTGACGCTCGTCGGACACAGCTACGGGGCCGTGGTGTGCGGACTCGCCCTCCCGTCGGCGCGAGTAGACGATTGTGTGGTGCTCGGTAGCCCGGGGATGGGGACCAGTTCTCGCGAAGACCTGTGCTTTGCCGGAAATCTCTGGGCCGCGCTGGGGCCGTCGGACTGGATTCGGTATTTCCCACGCGTGAAGATCGGTCGCCTCGGGCACGGCCCGTCTCCAGTTCGGGCGCAGCACGGAGCTGTTGTTTTCGACACCGGTGCCATTCGAGGGCATTGTGGATACTTCGCCGATGCAAGCGAGTCGCTGCGCAACATCGCGAGGATCGGTCTCGGTCGCTACGACGAGGTCACGCGGCCAGGGCAGTTGCCGCCTCGGCTGACAGCTTCAGCAATCCACGAGGACAGGTCTATCCTGGGAACTCGTGAGTGTCGCTAACGTACGAAGTGCCGGCGGGGTCCAGATCAGCTACCGCGATTCCGGCTCGCATCCCAGTGTTGCCGATCTGCCTCCGGTAGTCCTCGTGCACGGGATGGGTGGCGACAGCGGTACCTGGGACAAGTTCGCGCGGACCTTGCGATCACGCAACCGGCGAGTTGTTTCGGTCGATCTTCGCGGCCACGGCCGGAGCGCTCGGGCGTCGTCGTATCTGTTCGACGAGTTCGCCGACGACGTCATGGACGTGTGTGATCATCTCGAACTCGATCAGGTGGATCTCGTCGGCCATTCGCTCGGCGGGCACGCGGCGTCGTTGATCGCGCAGAAACGACCCACCGTGGTGCGGAAGTTGGTCATCGAGGAAGCACCGTTGCCGCTACGCGCAGGTGACGCAGAACAGGTATTCGCGAGGAAATTGCCGAGTGTGCCAGAACTGTGGCATGCAACAACAAGTCTGGTGCGGCACCCGCGAGCTGCGCTCACGTTCGATCGCTCGATGACGCGGTCCGCGCTCGAGCAGTTCCGCCGACCGGATCCGCAGTGGTGGGATCGGTTGCCGCTCATCGAAGCTGACATGTTGTTCCTGCGTGGAGGTCTGGGCGGGATGGTGGATCCCGATCGCCTCGACGCTGTTGCAGCCACCGTCGCGCGCTGCGAATTGGTCTCGTTCCGTACCGGCCACAGTGTCCATCGCGACGGCCATCGCCAATTCGAATCCGTTGTGTTGCCGTTCATTTCCTGAAAGCGCAATACTCGATCAGTTCCGGCAAGAACCCATCCGCTACGCGTGCGGCACCGAATGTACTTCCATGCATACCAACGGCAACGACTGGTCCGCACACGAATACGTCGAAGCGGTAGCACGATCCGTTCACGGTGAGACCGTCCGATGGCCGCAGGGACCGAGTATGGATGCGGTGATCGTTCTGCCAGTTCATGCCCGAAACCATCCGGGGAAGAACGCGGTTCTGCTCTGGAATCACGACTTCGGTTGGTCGTGGGGTGTCGAGGAGGCTGACGTGCGAAGGACGATTTCGATTGTCGACCCTCTCGGTATCGGCCGGACACCGGATCCGCTGCGCTGCGCGGATCGAGTCATCGAACTGATCAGCGCCGAGGCAGTTTGCTCGCGCATGTGTAGCGAACACTGATTCGGTCAACTCTGGGGCCACAACGCCTCCGAGAGGACGACGCCCGTGAACCCAGAGAACGTTCCTGCATCGCACTGTCATTCATTGCCGCGCCGGACGTTCCTCGGTGGCGTCGGTGCTCTTGTCCTCGCCGGAGTGGCAGACGTGGCAACCGGCGCGGCGAGCGCGGCGCCGGCGAAAGCATCGCCCGCCGATCGGTTTCCGCAGAAACCCAACATCGTTGTCATCATCACCGATCAGGAGCGCCGGCCGATGTATTGGCCGCAGGGCTGGGCTGATCAGAATCTGCCCAACCGCAAGAGGATTGCCGATCACGGGCTGACGTTCGACCAGGCAGTGTGCAATACCGCGATGTGCTCGCCCAGTCGTAGTACGTTCTTCACCGGCCTCTTTCCTGCGCAGCACAGGGTCACCAGAACCCTCACCGAAGGCGGCACTGTCTCACCCACCGAGCCACAGTTACAAGTCTCCGAGCAGAACATGGCAAAGCTGCTGGCGTCGGCCGGCTACAACGTTCAGTACCGGGGGAAGTGGCATCTGAGCAAAGGCGTCGAGGGTGGTGATCCGACAAGTGACGATGTAGCGGGATTCGGCTTCGAAGGGTGGATTCCCCCCGACGCGGGTCAGGACACCAATCCGGACCACTTCGGTGGCGGGTGCGCCGACCATGATCGCCGTGTTGCCGAGGAGGCAGTCGATTTCCTCTCCGGATCTGCGGTCACATCCGGGCAGCCTTGGGCGCTCATCGTCTCGTTCGTGAACCCACACGACGTCCTCGCGTACCCCCAGACCTGGAATGCGATGAACGGAACGTGCGACAACTATGGATCGGACGCGCCAGGCGCCTTCGAGCAGGGGATCGACTTGCCGCCCACTTTCGACGAGATCCTGGCACTCAATCACAAACCGACAGCGCAGGTTCAGTCGGAATTGCTACTCGCAGCCGGGCTCGGGCCGCTGCTCGGGCCTGATCAGGCACGCAACTACATCAACTTCTACGCCTACATGCACAAGGTGGTCGACGAACACATCGGCAGCGTGCTCGACGCGATCGAAGCCACCCCGCAGATGCTCGACGACACCGTGATCGTACGGATGTCCGATCACGGTGAGATGGGGATGAGCCACGGAGGTTTGCGGCAGAAGGTGTTCAACGCCTACGAGGAAACGCTGCGCGTTCCACTGGTCATCAGCAACCCCTTGCTGTTTCCCGAACCCGTTCGCACAGACGCCTTGGCGTCGTTGATCGACGTGATGCCCACTCTCGCCACTCTCGCCCAAGCGCCAGCGCGTGAATCGTGGAACTTCTCGGGTACCGATCTGACACCGGTCATCATCAACGCTGCCGCCTACCCCCACGGTCCCAGCGCGCAGGTTCAGGACACGATTCTGTTCACCTACGACGATCAGAATTGTGCGACGCCCGACGGTCAGAACATCGTCACCCAGCCCAATCACATCCGCTGCATCCGGGAGAACCGATGGAAGTACACGATGTACTTCGATCCTGCGGGAGTTGCTGCGCCGCAATACGAACTCTACGACTTACAAGCCGACCCCTTGGAACTGAACAATCTAGCCAATCCGCTCAATATCGGCTCGTATCGGCCGGATCTGGCGGCTCAGATGAACGCCAAGCTCTTCGCAGTGATGGAGACCAAGGGCGTTTCTCTGAAGGAATAGATCGAATTTCGCCAAAACTGATTCACGTTTCAGTTCTGCGGGCATGCTGATGGGGCATCTGTCTTCGGTTCGGGAAGAAGGAATGTCATGACTGTCACCTCGCCGGGGCGAGAAGGTTTCAGTACTCTTCGGTCGGGAGGGTTGAACTGGGATTCGTTCCCACTCCGATTGTTCACCAAGGGAAATGCCAAATTCTGGAACCCAACCGACCTCGATTTTTCCCAGGACGCTCGTGACTGGCAGGAGCTGACCAGCGAGCAGCAGCGCAGCGCCACCTTCCTGTGCGCGCAGTTCATTGCCGGTGAAGAAGCCGTCACCGAAGACATTCAACCGTTCATGAAAGCGATGTCGACCGAGGGGCGATTCGGCGACGAGATGTACTTGACGCAGTTCTGTTTCGAGGAAGCCAAGCACACCCAGGTCTTTCGGCTGTGGATGGACGAAGTGGGATTGACCAGCGATCTGCATTCCTACGTCGCTGACAATCCGTACTACCGGCAACTGTTCTACGAGGAGTTGCCTTCGTCGCTACGCATTCTCGAGACGGATCCGAGTCCGGTCAACCAGGTGCGTGCCAGCGTCACGTACAACCACGTCATCGAGGGCAGTCTGGCGTTGACGGGCTACTACGCCTGGCAGAAAGTCTGTGCGACGCGCGGAATCCTGCCTGGCATGCAGCAATTGGTGCGAAAGATCGGTGACGACGAGCGACGGCACATGGCTTGGGGGACGTTCACCTGCCGAAGGCACGTAGCCGCCGACGATCACAACTGGGACGTCGTCCAGCAGCGGATGGGTGAACTCATGCCCATGGCACTCGGAATGATCAACTGGGTCAACGATCAATTCGAGGTGCAGCCGTTCGGTTTGGACAATCAGGAGTTCCTCGAGTACGCCGCAGACCGTGCGCAGCGCCGACTTTCGGCGATCGAGTCCGCGCGCGGGCGCGACGTCGCCGAGATCGACCTCGACTATTCGCCGGAGACCCTCGAGGAAAAGTTCGGGGCGGAAGATGCCGCTGCGATGAGTGAGGCGGCCAAATGACAGCGAATTCTATTGGGGCCAAGCCGAGTTCTGGATGACCTCGACAAAATCGATGTGCCGAAATCCCGGCACAAAATGTTCGAGTACGTCAGCGTTGACCGTCCCGAATGTACTTTCGGGACGGTGCTTGAAGCCTTCGGTGAAAGCCTTTAAGATCTGATTCTTGAAATCCGGGCGCGGGTGAGCCGCGGTGACGGCGTCAATGTCGGCCTGGTCGAGTTCGCTGTATCCGATTCCGAGTACGTCGGTCTCCACACCCGCTGTCACCAAGGCGATTTCGGGTTCCAATCGGGAGGGGATCTCGGGCGTCGTGTGCAGAGCGATGCCTTCCCACACTGTGCGGATGTCGGTTTCGTCGACTCCGTAGCCGGTGAGGAATCGCCGCGCTTCGTCGGCGCTGTCCAATTCGAAACGTGACGTACTGTCCCGGAATTTCGCGGTGAGCCCCAGGTCGTGGAACATGGCGCCGACGTAGAGCAATTCGGGGTCGGCCTGCAGACCCAGACGCGCTCCTTGAAGCGATCCGAAGAGGAAGACACGTCGCGAGTGGTGAAACAGTAACTCGGACGCCGTATCTCGTACCAGCTCGGTGGCGTCGGCAGCCATCTTCGAATCGGGGATTTTCACACCGGCAATGATCGTGGTCATCGGTACCTGCTCTGCTCGTCGTTGCTGCGAATTTCTCGGTCTATCCCAGTGTCGGTCGAGCACGCCCGCGGGCGCACCCTGATCTCGGCCATACTGTCCACAGATCAGGACGAAGGAGAGCGCATCGTGACCGCAGTGCATCGAGTTGCCGTCCTGGTGTTCGACGGCGTCAAACTGCTCGACGTCGCAGGTCCGAGTGAGGTGTTCGCGGAAGCCAATCGCGGCGGGGCGAACTACGAGTTGGTGATCTGCTCGGTAGGTGGACACGATGTCGACTCCTCGACCGGGATGCGCATTCCGGTCGACCGTGACGTTGTAGATTCCGGTTCTTTCGACACGTTGCTGGTCATGGGTGGAGACGTGTTCCCGTCGACGCCGGTGAGTCCGGAACTGCGCGAGGCAGCAAGCGATCTGGCGGGGCGTTCGGGCCGGGTCGCCTCAATCTGTACCGGGACATTCATTCTTGCGGCGAGTGGATTGCTCGACGGACGCCGCGCAACGACACATTGGCAACACACGGCAACGCTGGCGCGCGCCTATCCACAGATCACGGTGGTTCCTGACGCCATCTTCATTCAGGATGGCGCGGTGTTCTCGTCTGCGGGTGTGACCGCGGGCATCGACCTCGCGCTCGCATTGCTCGAGCGTGATCATGGTGCAGAAATGGCTCGACGCGTCGCACAACTTCTGGTGGTATTTCTCCAGCGTCCAGGCGGACAGTCACAGTTTTCGCCCTCGCTCAGTGGGCCGCGGCCTCGGGTCCCTGCGCTCCGAGAAGTGGTCGACGCCGTCGCGGCCGATCCGGCGGGGGAGTATTCGGTCGAGCAACTGGCTGCCCTGGCGCACCTGAGCCCGCGTCATCTGACGAGGCTCTTTCGCGAAGAATTAAGGACGACGCCGGCCAAATACGTCGAGTTGATCCGTTTCGACGCTGCGAAGGCGCTCCTCGATGCCGGCCACTCGGTGACCGAAGCCGCGCAGTTGGCGGGATTCGGCAGTTCGGAATCCCTACGACGAGCATTTTCGACTCATCTCGGAATCTCGCCCCAGGTGTACCGTCGTCGGTTTCAAGCGTTCGGCTAGGACTGACTTTCGTGCTTGCCTTGTGGCGGGCTCATGCCCTGCTTGTCGAGCCAGGCAAGGCTGTAATCGGCGATCTCACGCCAACCGTGGTCGATGGTCAGCGAGTGACCTCGGTCGCCGAATACCTTGTATTCGTTGATCGTCGGGGCCTTGGCGTACTTCTTGAACGAGCTGTCCGAACTGGCCTTCGGTACTGTGCGATCCTTACCGCCGCCGATCATCAGGAGGGGGCCGCGGCGGGCGTTGAAATCCACTGCAGCGGGGCTGTGGGGCGCGAAGTTGGCGAGTGCTGCCTCGAACAACGGCCGTCCGGGGGCGGGAATTGCATACTGCTCGAACAGGGCGTCGGACTCGTCCTGGGACACGGCGCTGGCGAAGGACTTGTGGAACGATTTTCTGTTGTGTGAGTAGGCCTTCCGGTAGTTGCCGGGGTTGGACAGGACAGGGAACACGCTTCCAAGCTGAACGAGAGGAAGTTTCAACACACCTTTGGGCTGAGCGGGGTCGATGGCAATTGCCGCGGTCGCCAACTTCTGGCCCAGCAGTTTCTGCGCGATCAAACCTCCGAACGAATGCCCGACCACGATCGGTGGTTCGTCGAGATCAGCGATCACCTTGGCGTAGTGGTCCGTCACGTCGTCGATGCCGTGTCCCGCGATGTCCTCCGGGTGTTCGCGCGTCTCACCCACCGTGGACGCATCCCCTGGCCATCCGGGTGCCATCGTGGAGTACCCCTGCGCGTTGAAAACCTGCGCCCAGGGATCCCACGTGGTCGGGTGCATCCAGAGTCCGTGGATGAACAGAACAGTCGGGTTGGACTTGGGCGACATGCGCGCTCCCCGCTATCGGACCGATGATCGATACGGGATGCCCGCTTTTTACAACCTCACGCATATTTTGTGGAGCTTTTCCGTCGGGTCATTCCGTTCTGTTGTTCGAAGATGGCACGATCGTGGCATGGCACCAACCGGCTCCGCGAAGGCGATGGCACTGTGGACCACCGCTTTTGCTGTCTCACAAGCAAACATTGCTCGTCTACTCGGGCCGGTGGCTCCTAAAGTATTGGAAGTGCAGACGGCGTTTTCCGCTCGTCGGTACCTCGAGATCTTGGACTCCATGGAAGCGGAGGCCACGGCGCGATTTCGTAGTCACTACTACCCGGACTTCGTACATCCCGCGATCTACGCGATGGCTTTGCGGTCCGCAGGCAAGCGGCTCGGAGAGCGGGTTCCCCTTTCGACCGCAACTCGGCGCGCGCTTGCCGTAGCGCCGGTGCTGTCGGCGGCGGGCGATTATGTCGAGAACGTGATCGGCCTCCATTTCCTCGATCATCGCGACAGCATCACCGACTCGAGGGTTCGCGCCGCCTCGACGGTCAGTATTGCCAAATGGGTACTCGCACTCGGAACTTTCGGATATTTGTCGCAGGGTTTTGTCAGAGTATGGGTATCGCGAAAATGAGGAGCACTGATGGCAGTCGAACTCGGTACCGAATACTTCGCTGACGGAGAAGAGTTCCGTCGATGGCTGTGCGAGAACCACGAGGCGGTCCCCGGGCTTTGGCTGAAAATGGCCAAGAAGACCTCGTCACACAGTTCGATCGACTACGACCAAGCGTTGGACGTTGCCCTGTGCTTCGGCTGGATCGACAGCCTCTCCCGGCGAATCGACGACGATTTTTTCGTGCAGAAGTTTTCGCGTCGCACTGCGCGGAGTCCGTGGTCCAAACGCAACGTCGAGATAGTCGCCCGCCTCGACACTGCGGGACTCCTCGAGCCATCCGGCATCGCTGAGATAGAGAAGGCCAAGGCCGACGGCCGCTGGGATCGCGCGTACGAGGGAGCAGCCAAGGCCGAGGTCCCGAGGGACTTTCTCGATGCGCTTGCGGAAAACCCGAAGGCTCGCGAGTTCTACGCGACGCTCAATTCCACCAATCGATTCACCATCGCGTACCGACTGCAGGAGGCAAAGCGTCCGGAGACACGCGCCAGGCGGATCGAGAAGTTCGTGAACCAACTCGCGGAGGGCAAGAAGTTCTACTGAGCTGACTGGGATGGCTGATCGACTTTCAACGTGGCTGACACAATAGGGCTCGTGATCGAAGCCGAGACCTGTTCCGCACTGTCTGCTGTTGACGAACCGTTGGCAGGCAGCGCTGCCGTCGTGCGGGGTTGGGTATGCCTCGAATTCAATGCCGCTTGGGGCCGTGACGTGCTGGACGGTACGGCCTTGGGGGAGGAGCTTGCCGCCGAGCTGAGTCGGCGAGCTGATGCTGCCGACGTACGAATCATGTTCATTCGGCGACCAGGCCGCACCGATCCGCTGACTGATGGGCACACGGTCTTGCTCGCGCGCTCCGATCCGAGCGACTCGTGGTGCGAACGGTTGCGCATCGATTCACCGGCTGATCTGCTCGACATCGATTTCGCGCTACTCGACGGCCCTCCACCAGGATTGGGCGACTCGGTGGACGAGCCAGTCGTCTTGGTTTGTGCGCACGGTAAGCGTGACCAATGCTGCGCTGTGTTCGGCAGGCCGATTGCCGCAGCGCTGATGTCGTCCTTCGGACCCCAGGTGTGGGAGTGTTCGCATACTGGCGGGCACCGATTTGCGCCGTCGATGATCCTGCTGCCGAGCGGCAATACGTACGGCCGTCTGTCCGCTGGTGAGAGTGTCACGGCTGTGGAGGTGGCTTCCCGAGATCAGGTCCATTTGCCAGGCCTGCGTGGACGGAGTTGCTGGTTTCCTGCGGGGCAGGCTTCGGAAGTTGCTGTACGACAACAAATCAGCTGCGGAATCGACGATTTGGCAATCATCAAGCAGGCCAGTGACGGGACATGCGTCGTCGCGCATGTGGACGGACGGCGGTGGATGGTCGAGACGGCGGTCTCCGAACTCGCGCCGCGTCCACCGAGTTGCGGCGCGGCGCCCAAACCGGTCAGGCCAGTTGTCGTCACGTCGATTCGAGAACTGTGATTCCCTCGTCGGTTCCATACGATCAGTCTCGATGAATGCGATCACATGGGCCGGCAGGTGGCGCGGAGGATACGGACTCCATCAGATCCACAGTCTGCTGGCGTGACAAGCGGATTCGGGACTTAGGCAGCGGCGGTTCGGGGGAATAGCGGCACCGTTGCGGGTGCGAAGTAGCATCGCAGCTATGACTGTCGATCTGGTTGCACCTGACGAGGCCTTGTGGGCGTCCTGGTTGGAGTCGCGTGACGAGTGGGGCGGACCGCAGGCGGACCAGCCCGGTTCGGCATTGGGAGTTGCGCAACGTCTAGATCTCGATCTTGCCTCCCGGGATGGATTCGGGCAGTGGGTGCAGGAGTTGTTGGCGCAGCCAGAGGCAGTGCCGGGGCCCGACATTGTCCCGGCAACCAACTGGTGGATCGTTCGAGACGGCAGGTACCTCGGCGCTATCCAGTTGCGGCACAGCTTGAATGAGTTCTTGGCCGATGTCGGTGGTCACATCGGCTATGGGGTCAGGCCGTCGGAACGCCGGAAAGGTTTAGCGTCGGCTGCTCTGCGGGAGGTGCTCACGTATGCAGGCGACCCGGTGGGGCTCAGTCGCGTCCTGATTACCTGCGACGAAACGAACGCGGGTTCACGTAAGGCAATCGAAGGGTGTGGTGGTCTACTCGACAGCGTGCGCCCAGCTGATCAGTTGTCGCGCAACCTCGGTCACACGGGGGATACGCTTCGCTACTGGGCAGTCACGGGCCGGTCAAGCGTCAGTTGACCGATGTCTGACCGTCAACGGGAAGCCACGGTCGCAGGGTAGGCGACACGGGCAGCGATGCTTTCGCTGAGGTCTTGGATTTCTGCGGCGAGGGTATCGCGGCGCTTCGTGTCCGACTCGTGAACGAATGTTGTCGATCCCAGTGTGGCACCGCAGTATTCGATGATGCCGTGCTCGATCTGTGTCTGGAAGGCCTCGTACACACCGTGGCGTTCGAAACTTTCCGCGTCGTCACCCGCGACAGGGATCAGGTGGACCGTGAGTCGGTCCAGTTTCTTCACGAATTCGCTTCCCGGGGTGAACTCGTACGCCCATCCGCTGACGAAGACTCGATCGATCCAACCTTTGAGTAGTGCGGGCATCGACCACCAGTACATCGGAAACACGAGAATCAGATCGTCTGCTCGATCGATTCGGTCCTGCTCGGCTACAACGTCGGCCGGGGGAGTCCCCTTGCCGCGGAACAGGTTCACATCGGCTTTGGAGAATCGGGGATCGAAATTCTCGGCATGTAGGTCCGCGATGTCGACATCGCCGCCCAGGTCGCGGATCGCGTCGGCGGTAGAACGGGCGACATGCTGGGTAAGTGACTGTGGATCGGAGTGGGAGACTACGACGAGTGTGGTCATGAGCGTTCCTTCGGTAGATGGTGCGCTTATGTACTAAGAGTAGGTTACTATTGGTATATAGCGCAAGGAGGTGTCCGATGGCACGAACGAGACTGTCGCGAGCCGACAGGTACGAACAACTCGTGGAGGTGTCGTGGGCACTGGTGCGAGAGGAGGGCGCGGATGCGCTGACCCTCGGCCGGTTGGCTGAACGTGCCGGCGTTGCAAAGCCGGTCGTCTACAGCCATTTCGCCTCCCGCGCTGCGCTGTTGGCGGCCCTCTTCAAGGAATTCGACGATCGTCAGACGGTGATGCTCGGGGAATACCTCGAAGCTGCGGAGGAGTCTGTGAACGGGCGGGCGAATGCCATCGCCGACTCCTATGTCGGATGTTCACTGGCACAGGGGCGTGAACTGACGGGAGTGCTTGCAGCGCTGGAGGGCTCGCCCGAGCTGGAGCAGGTCAAGCGCGAGTCGGAACGCGCCTATTCAGAGCGTTGTCGCGAGGTGCTGGCTCCTTTCAGTGCCGACGGGCTTGGACAATCATCGATGACTGCGATATTCGGTGCTGCAGAGGCCCTCTCGCACGCGGCGGTCGTCGGAGTGCTCTCGCCCGAGGACGCCAAAGGTGAACTTGCCGCGCTGATCGTCGCGGTTGTCGGCAGGCCATCACTGACTGGGTAGTGCGGTGCAGCCGTGATCTCATCGCCTACAGGTGCCCATCCAATTCGAACCGCTCACGCACGGAGTCGGATGTCGCCGCCAGGGTGCTGACGAACGCGTCAATGGCAGGAGCGAGCGGAGGTTTCCCGAAGGTTGCGACGGAGACAGTGCGTCGCTCGCCGCGAATGCGGTGTGCGCGGATACCCGGGTTCTGATGTGCATGGAGAGCGAGGGCGGGAAGGGTGCTGACTCCGCTTCCGGAGGCGACCAGCGCTTGGACCGCGACGTAGTCGTCGGTCTCGAACTCGATCCGTGGAACGAAGCCAGCTCGATTGCAGGCGGTGAGAAGGTGGGCGCGGCAGCTCGGACAGCCTGCAATCCAGGTCTCATCGGCGTAGTCCGTGATCTCGTTGGCGGCATCTGCATTCCGCGCAGAGGTGATCAGGTACAACGGATCGTCCAGCAACGTCGTTAGGGTGACGTGCTTCAGCCCCACATCCGGGGTATCCGCGTGTGCGAAAACGACAGCTACGTCGACGTCGTTGTTACGAAGCATTGCAAGTGCTTTGGGTGGTTCTGCATCAACGAGGCTGATGGACACGTCGGGGTACTGGGACGTGAACGCTGCCATCGCCTGCGGAATCAAACTCGCCAGGGCTGACGGGAATGCGGCAAGTCGTACCCGCCCCGCCCTCAGTCCCGCGTACGTTTCGACCTCGGCTACGGCAGCGTCGACGTGACCGAGAATTTCCGTGGCGCGCCGAACCAGTACCGCACCGGCATCCGTCAGACGTAGCCCACGACCGGCTCGCTGGAACAGCGGAACTCCGACTTCCGATTCGAGCTGTCGAAGGTGGTGACTGATGGAGGGCTGCGCGTAACCGAGCGAATCGGCGGCGGCTGTCACCGATCCTTCCTGCGCGACAGCGACCAAGACCCTAAGTCGAATTAGATCGAGCATGACGAAATCATAGAGGATTTCGATGCTTTCGACGAAAACATGTATTAGACCTATGAATCAGTGTTTGACAGGGTGATCCACATGGCACAGGCACCTGATCTCGCGGCAACAACCGGGCTACAACCACCCACATGGGCGGACATTCAGCGTGCAAGTCAGGTTGTCCGACGCCACCTACCGGTCACGCCCCTGATATCGCACCCGACCTTGGGAGCGGGCTCGTGCAGCCAGTTGTTCGTCAAACATGAGAACGTGCAACCCACAGGTGCGTTCAAGGTTCGCGGTGGACTGAACCTGGTGGCTGGACTCGATGAGCCGACGCGGGCCCGAGGCATCATCGGCTACTCGACGGGAAATCATGCTCAGTCCCTGGCGTATGCCGCAGCGGATGCGGGCGTGCGGTGCGTAATTGTGATGCCGGCTGGGGCAAATCCGGTCAAGGCTCACGCTGTCCGCATGCTTGGGGCCGAGCTCATCGAGCACGGCGCAAACTTCGACGAGGCACGCGCTCACGCAGAGTTCATCAGCGAACGTGACGGCCTGCGTCTCGTCAGCGCCGCCAATGAGCCGGCAATCCTCGCCGGTGTTGCTACGGCGTACGTCGAACTCGTCGAGCAGCAGCCAGATCTGGACGCAGTGGTCGTCCCCGTCGGTGGTGGCAGTGGTGCGGCGGCCGCTTGCCTCGTCGCCAGTGCGCTTGCACCGCACCTGGAGGTGTTCGCGGTGCAGTCGGAGGCCGCACGAGCGGCGCACGACTCGTGGACTTCCGGCACCTGTGTCGAGAGCCCGAACGCCACTCGTGTCGAAGGGCTCGCGACCGGGGCCGGATTCGCATTGACTCAACGCGTCATGCGAGAACGGCTAGGTGGTTTCTTGCTCGTCACGGACGATGACATCACCCTCGCGCAGCGGGCTCTCCTTTTCGACGCACACACTTTGAGTGAGGGCGCCGGTGCGGCCGCACTTGCTGCGGTCTACGCACATCCGAACACCTTCGCGGACAAGCGCGTTGCTGTTGTCTGCACGGGCGCCAATGCCTCCGAGAGCGAGATCCGCAGGGTCGTCAGCTAATTGATCTCGCATTCGGAACAATGTGCAGTGTCAGCGAACTGACGGAAAGCCGAAGTACTGTGTGCCAATGACTTCACCCCGAGAAAAGTCACGTACTCTCAATATTTGCGCACTCATGCTGGTCGTCGGTGTTCTTGGATTGATCGTGAGCTTCGGAGTGACCTCACGTTGGGGGTTCCCAGCGTCCGCATCGGAGCTTTGTAGATCAAGTTCGTATGGAATCGGATTACTCGAAGAAACAGGATGGGCCTGGATCCCGTTTCCCATAGCCTATTGCAAGGCAGTGGATTTCGATTCTTCCGCGGTTTACTTCGCCCTCGGATGGGAAAACTCGATCACTGCCGCAGTATCGATCGCACTCATCGCCATGGCTCTGAAACTCACTTGGGGTGCAGGAGTTCAGTGATGCTTATATGCCCGGCCTTGGGTTCGTTCGGAAGGCTGACCGGCACAAGCCCCATGCTTTCCCGACGCTCGTTGACCGAAAAGACGTACTGGGCAAATTCAGGTTTGACGTGCACGTCCGGAAACCGTGCGCGAAGTTCGCCCACGATCCGATAGCCCTCGTCGTACCAGTCGAAAACGTTGATCCCTGGACGCCACCTCGGTCGCATCGCGAAGCCGTCGATCTCGGTCACAAAGAACTTTTGGAAGCGATCAGTCCACGCCAGTATCTTCTCTCCGAGTTCGTCGTCGATCCCCATTTGGCTCGGGAGAACGTATGCCTGCGGGAACCGTTGCGGCGGGACGACAATCAATTCCTTCGACGGCCATAGTGAACTGGGATGGCCATGGTCAGGATAGATTCTGATGACTAGCACTGCAGATCCCTTGCGGTGGCCAACACGCTACGAGGCGAAGTCACACCACCGGTCACCAGTGCGTTCCGGGCACGAGTCGGGCGGCGCGTCGGCCGAGTTTGCGGATGCGCGAGCGTGAATGGCGCTGACGCGACGGTGTTGCCGAAACGTCTGACGGAGTTTCTTTGTCTACCTGCCCCTTTGCCGCCGGGGAGTCAGGGAAGGCCTGGTACATCTGGTTGAGAATCCGGTCCTTGGTGTGCGGTGCGAACAAGGTTCCCAGATCACCCAGAGTGCCCAGTGGCACGTCGATGCGCTTGGGGCGTTCGATCAGCGCGCGGATCACCATTGCCGCAGCCTTTTCCGGGCTGGTGATCGGGCCGTTGTTGTATTCGCCGGTCGGAGCGATCATCGGCGTTTCGACCAGCGGCATGTGGATGGTCGTGAAAGTGATTCCGTCCGCCAGGGTTTCGGAGGCAGCTACGTCGGAGAAGCCGTCGAGGGCGGCCTTGCTCGCCACGTAGGCCGAGAATCTAGGGGTTGCCGCCTGGACTCCCGCGCTGCTGATGTTCACGATGTGACCGAAGCGGCGAGAACGCATGGTGGGCAACAATGCGAGCACCAATCGCACAGCGCCGAAGTAGTTCACGGCCATCGTTCGTTCGTAGTCGTGGAAACGATCCGTGGAATGGTAAATGCCGCGCCGAATGGATCGGCCGGCGTTGTTCACCAACATGTCCACGTGATCATGTTCTGTCAGAATGCTTTTGATCGTATGCTGGACCGACTCGTCGTCGGTGATGTCGCAGGGATAACCGAACGCTTTGCCTCCGGTTGATCGAATCTCCTGCACCGCGGCATCGAGTTCGTCGGTGCGGCGTGCGATCAGGAGAACTGTGGCGCCTTTCTGGGCGGCGGCGATGGCAGAGGCCTTGCCGATTCCGGACGAGCCACCGGTGATCAGGACTATCCGACCGACAAGTGGTCCTTCGGGATGGTTGCGACGTGCGCGATTGGGATCGAGGTTTGCGCGCCAGTACTTCCACAGCACAGTCGAATACGACCCGAACTCGGGGACCGTCAGGCCTGATCCGGCGAGGGCGGCAACGGTTCTCTCGGAGGTGAAGGTCGGCGCCATCGTCATGTTGTCGAGCAACGCTGCAGGCATGCCGATGCGATCGAGGAAGACTTTTCGTGCCGATTCTGCCGAATCCATCGGCAATGGCGAGACAAAGGGTTTGGCGATCACGCCCGGCAGGCTGAGCGCGGGCCGCGGCGCTCCGGCGGCCTTGGCGAGGCCGGCATAGATTTCGCGTACCGGTTGAGGTTTCGGATTGACGAGATGGAATGCTTCGCCGTCACGGCCGGGCACATGCATCAACTCGACGAGGGCAGCGGCCACATAGTCGACCGGCACCACGTTGGTTGCACCGAGGTTGGGGATCGGGACAGGGAGTGCTGCAGGTAGTTTCGCGAGTAGCGCCAGACCTGGGAACAAGTAATACGGTCCGTCGATCTTGTCCATCTCTCCGGTGACGGAGTTGCCGACCACGGCAGACGGCCGATAAACACGCCAGGTGAGGCCTTCTCGTTCTCGAACGAGCTTCTCGGCCTCGAACTTGGTTCGGTGGTACGGCGTCGGAAAGCCTTGGCCGCAATCGAAATCGGTCTCGCTGAACGTGCCCGGATAGTCGCCTGCGACTGCGACCGATGACACGTGATGAAGGGTGGCTCCCAGTTTCGCAGCAAGTTCGACCACGGAGCGTGTGCCCTCGACATTCGTCGAAGCCTGCTCGTCTCCGGCCGTGATGTCGTAGATCGCGCCGAGGTGAAGGACATGGTCGGCCGGCGGGGGAGAGTCGATGCCCAGCTCGGGCTCGGTCAGATCGCCAACGAGCGGATGCACTCGATCGCCGCCGGGAATTGCCGACACCTGTGCTTCGAGTTTTGCGACAGAACCCGCTCTGACCAGCACGTGGATCTGAGCAGTTTCATCATGCTCGAGCAGGAGCGGTAGTACAGCTCGTCCGAGGAACCCGGTACCGCCAGTGACAATGTATGTGGCCATGGTCGGTAACTTACTCCAAAGTAAGATCGACGGCTAGGGGGAACCGGACATCAGTGCGTCATGACGCCATCCTCGGTGTCGAAGTCGATGCCCGCAGTGATGATTCCGGAAAACAGGAACGCGACGGCAAGTGCAAGAGCGGGGATTGCAAGGATCCATTCGAAAATTGTCATGCTCCAAGTCTGACGAAATCAGCTTCGGAGAACATCGACCTGCGGAGCGATTTCCCTGATCGGGCAGTCATCCTCGAGGACGACTGCCCGATCAGGGAAATCCACTAGTGCGTGATCAGTGGCCCGAAATCAGTGGCCGATGCCGACCTTCGCGTGAACTTTTTTCATCCAGGCCGGAGCCCACCAGTTCGCTTCGCCCATCAACTTCACCAGCGAGGGCACGAGCAACATGCGGATGATGGTCGCGTCGACTATCAACGCGACGATCATGCCGACGCCCAGGAACTTCATCACCGACAACCCGGACATCGCGAATGCCCCCGTCACCACGATCAGGAGTAGGGCGGCGGCCGTCACGATTCGGCCGGTGCGTTCGGTTCCGAACTTGACTGCTTCCTCCGTCGTCGCTCCCGCGTTCTTGGCCTCGACCATCCGGGACATCAGGAAAACCTCGTAGTCCGTGGACAATCCGAACACCACCGCCAGGATGAGCACGACGAACGTCGCCTCCAGCGGAGTTTGACTGACCCCGAGGAGTTCGACGCCGTGACCGTCCTGGAAGACGAAGGTGAGGACTCCGAAGGTGGTCGCGAGGCTCAGCGCGGCCATCAGTACCGCCTTGATGGGCAGGACCACCGAACCGAACGCGAGGAACAACAGGATCAAGGTCGATCCGACCATGATGATGATCATCACCGGCAACCAGTGCAGGACGGCGTTGTTGCCGTCGTCGACCATGGCTTGACCGCCACCGACAAGCAGCACTGTTCCGTCGGGAGCGGAGATCGCACGCAGATCTGTCACTGCGGTGCTCTGTGATTGGGGTGTAGAGCCCTCGCTGTAGAGAGCCTGAACCGCGATGAGTTGATTGGTGCTCGCGACGACGGTCGCCTGACCGATGCCCTCGACCTGACCGGCGGACTCGGCGATCGCTGCACCTTCGGTCGGGGTGAGAGTGTTCCCGTCCTCGGCCTGAAGGATCATCGTCGCGCCGTTGCCGGTCTGCGGGAAGTCGTTGACCAACGTGTCCATTGCGACGCGAGCGGGGTCGTTGTCCGGGAGTGCGGTGTACGAGAGTTCTCCCAAACGGGCACCGAGCAGCGGCGAGGCCATCACGAGCAGCACGGCCACGATCGTCACCGAGACCGCGACCGGACGCTTCATCACCCACGTGACGACGCGGCCCCAGAACTTGCGCGAGCGTTCCTCGCCGCGTTGCGCCGCATCCTTGCGCCACGTCAGGGCGTTGATGCGATGCCCCAGAATGGCAAGCAGCGCAGGCACAGCGGTCAGCGACAGAACTGCCGCGCTCAGTACTGCTGCGATCGCACCGAAACCCAAAGACCGGATGACGGCCTGCGGGAAAACGAGCATGCCGCTGAACGCGCAGATCAGCAGCAGACCCGAGAACATGACGGTGCGACCCGCGGTCAGAACTGTCCGCTGCGCAGCCGCTCCCGGGTCCGAGCCCGAATTCAGTTCTTCACGGAACCGACCGACCACGAACAGTCCGTAGTCGATTGCAAGTCCCAACCCGAGAAGAGAAGCGACGTTGATCGAGAACGAGGACACATCGGTGATCAGCGTGAGGATTCGCAGAACCGCCAAGGCGCTCAAGACGCTGAGTACACCCACGAATACCGGAACCGCCGCAGCGACGATGCCGCCGAAGATGAAGACCAGCAGCACCAGAGTGATCGGAATGGCGATGGCTTCGGCGACCACCAGGTCTTTCTCCAGCTTGGTGTTGAAGGCAACGCCGACGACGGTATTGCCCGCGAATTGTGCCTCGGCACCTTCAACTTCGAGCTTCGGCAAGAGATCGGCGAAAGTGGCCGGTGTGACGCCCGAGTCCGGTGCCAACGTGATCGCAACGGCCGCCATGGATCCGTCGTTCGAGAGCAGGCTGGCCTTGGCCGCGGCGTCTGTTCCCCAATACGACTTCACCGACGCGGTCGGCACTTCCGTTTTGAACTGGTCGACGGCGGCCGTTACTGCCGGCCCGATGTCGTCGAGGGTCTTACCGTCGGTGGGTGAGTAGATCGCGATGATGTCCGGGGTCTGCGGCCCGAGATTGTCTTCGATGATGTCCGCAACCTTCGCGGAGTCGCTGCCCGGATCGATGAAGCCGCCCTGGCTGAGCTTGCCGAACACTCCGAGTCCCCACACCCCACTGATGAGAACTATCAGAACCGCGAGGCTCAGTACCCACCATTTCCGGGCGACGACGGTTTGGGCCCAGCGTGTCATGTATCAACTCCGGTGTGTGGGGGCGTCTGGCCAGATCGACTGTAGTGGGCGTTTGGTCTTGAATCGGAAACGTCATGCATACTGCTCGAAGCACTTGCAAGCCACGTGTGTGGGGGAAGCCGGTCCGAATCCGGCGCTGACCCGCAACGGTAGGTCGATTCTCGGTAGTCACCGAGCGTCGGCAAGCCCGATTACCCACCGCGCGGTGTGCGACATCCATTCGTCGTGGTCTACGAAAAGGAAGTCCAGCAGGAGCTCTGGCCGAGTATCAGTGTGCGGGCGGAGTTGTCTGTCGGATTCTCATTCGTGGCTCAGAGCCCTTACGAGGTCCCCGTGTCACTTCAGTTCTCCCCGTCCCGCGCCGCCGCTGTTCTCATCGCGGTCGCCTTGGTTTCGGCAGGTTGTTCCAAAGGCCAGGAATCAGAGTCCGCGTCTGCTGCGGAATCCTTCGCACAGCCTGTGTCCGTGACCAACTGCGATCGAGAGATGACCTTCGACTCGCCGCCGCAGCGCATCGTGTCTTTGAACGGGCATGTCACCGAGGTGCTCATCGAAATCGGTGCGGGTGACCGGATCGTCGGTCGGGCGTACAGCGACAATCCGCCAACTGCGGAGACCGCCGATGCATTCAACAAGATTCCCAGCCTCTCCGATACGTTCCCCAGCATGGAGCAGGTTCTCGACGTCGATCCGGACTTCGTGGTCGGAGGAATGACCAGTGCCTTCAACGAGAAGCAGGGCCGTTCCCGAGACGCTTTCGGCGAGCGCGGAATCAACACCTTCCTCTTCTCGGAATACTGTGGCACCGGTTTCCCCGACATCGGATTGCTCGAGAACGACTACACGCAACTCGGTCGAGTCCTGGGCGTTGAAGATTCCGCCCGCGAGGTCGCAGAGGAGATCAGCGATGGTCTCGATTCCGTCCGCGCTTCGGTCGGGGACGCGGCGCCGGTACCGACCTTCTTCTACGACAGTGGTGACCAGGTTCCGACGACTATCGGCGGAGTCGGCGTCGGTCAATTGGTCGCGGAATACTCCGGTGTCTCGAACATCTTCGCCGAAGGGACAAAGCCCTACATCGACGCATCGTGGGAAGCTGTTGCCGAGCGTGCACCCCAGGCGATCGTGGTCATCGACTACGGCGACAAGACGGCCGAGCAGAAGATCGACTTCCTCCGTGCCCAGCCGTTGATGGCGACCACCCCTGCTGTGCAGCAGAACCGGTTCGTCGTGGTTCCTCTCGCGGACCTGTTCGAGAGTTCACGGTTGGTGCGTTCGGCACAGACCATCGCGACGGCCTTCCATCCGGGCGCTGACGCGGCGAAGTGACCCGCACGCGTTACGGGTACGGCGCCCTACTTGTCGGCTTGGCGGTCGCCTTGGCGATCGTCCTGGGGTTGGCCGTCTCCTTGGGATCGGTTCGCATTCCCGTCGGTGACGTCTGGGCGATAGTCGGAGCCCGTTTGGCGCCAGGGACTTTCGAAACGTGGTGGACCGCGGCGCGGGAGTCGATCGTGATCGACTCCCGCCTGCCACGTGCACTCACGGCTGCGGTCGTGGGTGCTTCCTTGGCGATGTCGGGTGCTGTTGCTCAGGCTGTCACACGGAATCCTCTTGCCGACCCGTATCTGCTCGGAGTTTCGTCGGGTGCGGGATTCATGGTGGTGCTCGTGTCGGTGCTGGGTTTCGGCGCCGGCCTCCTCGGGGTTTTCACGATTCCGGTCGCAGCATTCGTCGGGGCGATGATCCCGTTGTTTCTCGCACTGCTGATCGGCGGCCGGTATCCGCAGCCGACCGCGATCATTTTGGTGGGTGTAGCGCTCGCCCAGATATTCTCGGCGCTCATCACCTTTTGCATCCTGGTGTTGGCCGATGATCGGCACGTGACGTCGGTGATGCACTGGATTGCCGGCGGATTCGGTGATGCGCGATGGTCGACGCTGATCTTCCCGACGATCGCACTGGTCGTCGTCGGCACGGCCCTTCTGTTCAGTTCGCGGTGGATGGACGTCTTGCAGACCGGTGACGACGGGGCTGCAGCACTCGGTATGAACGTCCGACGGTTCCGAGTGTTGTCCTTGCTTGCGGTCTCCGTACTGGCGGGCGCGGCAGTCAGCGTTGCCGGTGGAATCGGATTCATCGGCCTCCTGATCCCACATCTGGCCGGTTTCATCGTCGGCACCAGAGCAATTCGACTGCTCCCTGCTGCAGCCCTTCTGGGCGCCGTCGCGATGGTTGCCGCGGATACCGCTGCGCGCTCGGTGGCACAATCCACCGAAGTTCCGGTCGGAGTGATCACCGCCCTCGTGGGTGCACCGATCTTCGTCTGGATGCTCTACCGGCAGTATCGGAGGCTCGAACAGTGACGCAGACCAGAACAGTGACACAGGCCAGAACAGAGACACTCCCGAAGGACGCCGAAGCTGCGCCTCTGCTCGAACTCGTCGAGACCCGGGCGCGGCTTGGCAACCGCGAAGTCTTGCGCGGCATCACTTTCGCGGTGACGTCCGGTGAAATACTGGGCTTGGTCGGACCCAACGGCAGTGGCAAGACGACGGCGCTGCGCTGCTGCTACAACGCTTTGACTCCGACAGGTGGCGCAGTTCTGATCGATCAAGCCGACTCGACGACGCTCTCGCGTAAGGACATCGCCAAAACCATCTCGGCGAGCGTCCAGGAACCTACTGTCTCGGCAGGACTTTCGGTTCGTGAATCGATCGCGCTCGGACGAACTCCGCACCGTAGCTGGTTGGACCGAAGCACTGAGCGAGATACCGCCATCGTGGACCGGTGCATCGAGCAGGTTGGTCTGGTCGAGCTTGCCGGACGCGACGTGTCCACCCTGTCGGGTGGTGAGCGGCAACGTGTCTCGATAGCGCGCGCATTGGCTCAGGAGCCCAAGGTTCTGTTGTTGGACGAGCCGACCAATCATCTCGATCTTCGTCACCAGTTGATCGTGATGGAATTGCTCGCCGAACTTGCGTCGGCGGGGCTCGCGGTTGTGGTCACGATGCACGATCTACGGTTGGCAGTCGAGTACTGCGACAACCTTGCCGTGCTCACCGAAGGTGAACTCCGCGCGTGTGGGTCTACGGTCGAGGTGTTGGACGAGCCGTTGTTGGCCGAGGTTTTCGGCATCAAGGCGCGAGTCGAACGCGGAGTACGTCCGCGGATGGAGATATTGGGGCTGGCATGACGGAATCGGTAGCCGGGATCTACGCCCGTATGGCATTAGCGGTGCCGTTCTTCGACAACCTGAGCGCGTATCCGGATACGATGCCCGCGGTGTTGATGACCGACCCCCAGTGGTTGGCAGCACGTGTCGCCGATACGGCCGAGCGATGGGGGAGTGCGGACAGCCGAGTGAACGGCACGTTGTGGTGGTACTCGGCCAGTTCCACGCTGACTGGCATTCCGATCGGAACCGGAATGGTCACCGGGTTCGCGGCCGATCCATCGTTGAACGGTGGGCGGATCTTCTTGCGTGACAACGGCTATCTGGGCGGGTTTGCTGCCGGATCGGTCATTCCGATCTCGCGGAGTGTGGCGGAGTTGGGCCACGCGATGTTCCGCTCACTCAGTCCCGTGATCGAGGTACTCGCCGAGGTGTCCGGCGTTCGGCAGCAGGCGCTGTGGGCGATCGCGACGGACTCCATCGCCAATCGCAGCCTCGACGCCGCCGGTAGCGCGAGGGAGCGCGGAAGTGCATTTGCTGCCGGCCTGATCGATGTTCTCCGCGGTGAGAACCCGGGCATTCCGGTTCCGCGTTTCGTCGATGTCGACCGCAATGAAAGTGTTGTGCGCGTTTCTAATCCGTTGACACCGGTGGCATCCGGGCGACGCAGATTCACGCAGCGCGCGTCGTGCTGCCTGATTTACGAGGTGCCCGGTGAAGGTAAGTGCACCAGTTGCCCGAAGCGCGCACCCGAAGATCGGGTGCGCGCCTTGGCTACTCTGGTGTGACTGGACCCAGGCTTTTACCGGGTCGGGTGTTGTCAGGTCAGTGAGCTGCGACCTTGGAACGGTCGAGTCCCAGCGCGTCGGTCATCGTGAAGAACAGATCGGTCTGGTCCGTGAGGCCGCTGACATTGGCCGCGTGCGGGCCGAAAGCTGCTACGCGCAACTGAGTTCCGGTATGCCCTTCGGATTCGACGGCCGGATCTTCGGACGTTCCGTAGCTGATCGTCATCTCCGAGCCGTCCTTCGTGGTCAGCTTGCGGGTCAGACCGGGGTAGACGATTTCCTGGGCGCGCTCGACCGGGATGTTCTGGTCCTTGGCGATGGTGGCGATGTCGTCTGCGCTGACGTTGGTGACGATCTGGCTGGTGTGAGCGTGGTCGGCTGTGACGATGACCAGGGTTTCTCCGTCGGTCTTCGCAAATTCGAGTGCCTTCTGCACAGCTTCGTCGAGGTCGACGGTTTCACCGATCTGACCGCACGCGTTGGCTGCGTGATCTTGCTTGTCGATCGAGGCACCTTCGACCTGGAGGAAGAATCCGTTGTCGTTGACCTTCAGTAGGTCGATTGCCTTCTGCGTCATGTCCGCGAGCTTCGGTACGTCGGAGGTTCGCTTGGGGTTGTCGATGCAGGTCTCGGCGGGCTGCAGGTAACCGTCGCGGGTGGCGACAGAGCCTTCCCAGCGGACGGGCATGTTGCCGTCGGCGAACAGCCCGAGCACGGGTGCGTCCTGATCGGCCTTGCCGACCTCGTTCATCTCGGCGGCATTCTTCACCAGCTGGTAGCCACGAGCGGCAGCTTGCTCGTTGAGGGTCTTGCCCTGCCAGTCACCGGCTTTCGCGGTTTCAGCGAAGGACTTGGCGCCGCCGGCAAAGGTGACGTCGGCGCGGGTGTCGAGGAGCTGTTCGCTGATCGATCCCTTGCCGCCGTTCTCGATGGCGTTCTCCGGGCAGGACTTGGACGTCGCCTCGGGTCCGTAGCACTTGCGGCCGCTCACGTGCGCGACCTGCACTGCGGGGGTGGCATCCTGCACCTCGGCGGTGGAGACGTTGCCGGTGGCCTTGCCGTTCGCCTTGGCGATCTCGAGGACGGTCGACTGGGCCTGCCCCTTTATGTCGACGGAAATCGCGCCGTTGTAGGTCTTGGTGCCGGTGGACCATGCCGATCCACTGGCAGCGGAGTCGGTGACGTAGTCGGGCTTGCCGTCCTTGGTCAGTGCGTAGTGCGTGTACTGGCCGGTGATCGGCAGGGCGTCGAGGCCGGCGAAGCTGCCAGCAGCACCCTCGGCGTAGTTGCGCGCGGCGGTGATCTCCGAGTCGCCCATGCCGTCCCCGATCAGGAGGATGACGTTCTTCGCGCCGGAAGCGTTGACGGCGTCACGCACTGCGGCCGACTGATCACCGTCGATGCGGCGAGCACCACCGTTCGAGGACAGTTCGCCGGTCGCGGCGCGATCGACGGTCGTGCCGTTGGAGCCTGTTGCCTCGTCGGCACTGCTGCTGCAGCCGGCGGCGGCCAGAACGGCGACGGCGCCGGCGACGGCCGTCAACCTACGTGTGTTGCGCGAGAACGACATACGAGTAGTACTCCTGGAAACAGTATGGATGGAGATTATGAACGCGGCTAATGATCTGGGGCCAAAGTGAACGGAGTGCAGACATGCGTACATCTGAATGTGACGAGACGGTGAGGGTTGAGATTCGCTCTGTTGACTGAGGGTGAGTGACCTGTCAGACTGAATCTGCATCGAACATCAGTTCGATGCATGTGGTGCGTCTTCCCTTTCGGCATCCTCGAGCAGTCGGTCGTCCCGTGACGGCCGGCTCGATCAGGTGCGAGGTCAGTGTGGGTTGGGGAAATGGGCCGCCGACGTGGTCCGAGATGGAACGGGTGCTGTCCGGACGGCCAGGCCGCGTGGAACACGAGGATTTGTTCCCGGGCGACGGAAGTGACAGTCCCGCCTGGTCACGAAAGCGCGGCGAGTATCACGCAGGCGAACTCACTCGTGGCACCGGCGTGGTTCCTTACGCAGAACTGCACGCTCACTCGGCCTTCAGCTTCCTCGACGGCGCATCACCGCCGGAAGAGCTGGTCGAGGAAGCTGTGCGTCTCGGGCTCGAGGCGATTGCCGTCACCGATCACGACGGGTTCTACGGCGTGGTGAGGTTTGCGGAGGCTGCGCGTGAATGGGGAATGCGGACCGTGTTCGGGGCCGAGTTGTCGCTCGATTCGGTACCCAGAACTGGGACGGCAGATCCCGGTGGAACGCATCTTCTGGTACTTGCCCGTGGGCAGGAAGGATATCGCCGTCTTTCGCGGGAGATAGCCGCCGCACATCTGGCGGGCGGTGAGAAGGGCAAACTGCAGTACAACTACGACGTGCTGACCGAAGCCGCCGGTGGGCACTGGCAGATCCTGACCGGGTGCCGCAAAGGTCATGTGCGGCAAGCCTTGACGTCGGGTGGTCGCGAAGCCGCGGCGGAGGCCTTACAGGATCTGGTCGAGCGTTTCGGGGCGGAGCGAGTGTCGGTGGAGCTCACTCATCATGGGTTGGCGGAGGACGACGAGCGCAATGCCGTTCTGGCAGAACTGGCGAGAGAACGTGGACTACGTACGGTGGCGACCACCGCCGCACACTTCGCCGCTCCTCCGCGTCGACGCCTCGCCATGGCAATGGCAGCTGTGCGGGCGCGTCAAAGCTTGGACGAGGCAGCTGGATGGTTGGCTCCGACCGGCGGAGCACACCTGCGGTCCGGCGCGGAGATGGCGACGCTGTTCTCGCTCTATCCCGAGGCTGTCAGTGGTGCCGCCGATCTTGGTCGTGAGTGCGCTTTCGATCTCAAGCTCATCGCGCCCAAATTGCCACCGTTCGACGTTCCCGCCGGGCATACCGAGGCGTCGTGGTTGCGTGAGCTGACCATGGTGGGGGCGCTGGAACGCTACGGACCCCCGGAAGGCGCACCGAAGGCATACAAACAGCTCGAACATGAACTTGCCATCATCGAGGGATTGAACTTTCCCGGATACTTCCTGGTCGTGCATGACATCGTGTCGTTCTGCAAGAACAACGACATCCTCTGTCAGGGAAGGGGTTCCGCTGCGAACTCTGCGGTGTGTTACGCGATCGGCATCACCAACGTCGATCCGGTTCGCAACAAATTGCTGTTCGAGCGGTTTCTTGCGCCCGAGCGCGACGGCCCACCGGATATCGACGTGGACATCGAGTCGGATCGCCGGGAAGAGGCGATCCAGCACGTGTACGCGAAATACGGGCGTACGTATGCCGCGCAGGTAGCCAATGTCATCACCTATCGAGGAAAGTCGTCGGTGCGGGACATGGCTCGCGCGCTTGGCTTTTCGCAGGGCCAGCAAGATGCGTGGAGTAAGCAGGTCGGCCGGTGGGGTGGTATCGACAAGAATGCGGATACCGATATTCCGCGTCCGGTACTCGAACTGGCGGCGCAGATCGAAGGCTATCCACGGCACCTCGGTATCCACTCCGGTGGAATGGTCATCTGTGATCGTCCCATCGCCGACGTTTGCCCGGTGGAGTGGGCGCGGATGGCCAATCGCAGTGTCCTGCAGTGGGACAAGGACGATTGTGCTGCCGCTGGGCTGGTCAAGTTCGATCTACTCGGGCTCGGCATGCTCTCGGCTTTGCATTACATGATGGATCTGGTGGCCGAACACAAAGGCATCACAGTCGATTTGGCGCAACTCGATCTGTCGGAAACAGCGGTGTACGAGATGTTGCAGCGGGCAGATTCGGTAGGGGTGTTCCAAGTGGAATCACGTGCGCAGATGGCGACACTGCCGCGTCTGAAGCCTCGAAATTTCTACGACCTGGTGGTCGAAGTCGCGCTCATCCGTCCCGGGCCGATTCAAGGCGGATCAGTCCATCCGTACATCCGCCGGCGCAACAAACTCGAACCTGTGTCCTATGACCATCCGTCGCTCGAGAAGGCACTCGAACGCACGTTGGGGGTTCCGCTGTTTCAGGAACAGTTGATGCAGATGGCCGTCGACGTTGCGGGTTTCACGCCGTCCGAGGCCGATCAATTGCGTCGGGCAATGGGATCGAAACGCTCCACCGAGAAGATGGAGCAACTGCGAGCGAGGCTGTACCAGGGCATGCGAGACCTACATGGCATCGGCGACGAGGTTGCCGACCGAATCTACGAAAAGCTGTACGCATTCGCTAATTTCGGTTTTCCGGAAAGTCATTCACAGAGTTTTGCCGCGCTGGTCTTCTACTCCTCGTGGTTCAAGCTTCATCACCCCGCTGCGTTCTGTGCCGGGCTTCTGCGAGCGCAGCCGATGGGTTTCTACTCACCGCAGTCCCTGGTTGCCGATGCGCGCCGGCACGGAGTGCAGGTACACGGTGCAGACATCAATGTCAGCCTCGCGCATGCCACCGTCGAGGCAAGTGGATTCGAAGTTCGGCTGGGGCTGGGGGAAGTGCGCAACATCGGCGATGCGCTCGCCGAGAAAATTGTCGAACAGCGCGACCTCGGTGGACCGTTCACGTCGTTTCTCGATCTGACCGGTCGGGTGGAACTGACTACCGCGCAAGCTGAATCGTTGGCGACTGCCGGCGCGCTTGCCAGCTTCGGCATCTCGCGTAGAGAAGCGCTGTGGGCTGCGGGCGCTGCGGCAGGGGAGCGTCCGGACCGCTTGCCCGGTATCGGTGCGTCGGTCACAGCTCCCACCCTTCCCGGCATGAGCGACGTCGAATTGGCGGCAGCGGATGTCTGGGCGACAGGAGTATCTCCCGACACGTATCCGACACAGTTTCTTCGCCCACAGCTCGACGCGCTCGGCGTGGTGCCGGCTTCGAGGCTCCTCGACATCCCGGACGGCGACCGTGTGCTGGTAGGGGGAGCGGTCACACACCGGCAGCGTCCGGCCACAGCTGCGGGCGTCACGTTCATCAACCTCGAAGACGAAACCGGCATGGTCAATGTCGTGTGTTCGGTGGGGTTGTGGGCAAAGTACCGAAAACTGGCAAATACGGCGCCGGCGTTGCTTATTCGAGGAAAGGTGCAAAATGCGGAAGGCGCTGTCACTGTCGTGGCAGACCGGATGCAGCTGATGGATCTGCGAGTCACAGCCAAGTCGCGAGACTTTCGCTAATGCCCGATTCTGCTCGGAGTTTTGTGCCGAGAGGACAAATGTGGAGCTCAACTCTGACCTCCGAGCATATGGCGCGGGTCACAATCCCTGCCTAGGGTTGTCGCTTGAGCGGCCATCGAATCGCCTGGCACGGCCACGACCAGTGGCCTCGCTGGTGAATATTGTCGCCTTCCAAACATGCTGAATCCAAAGCACTTCGAGTTGAAGAGGAACTCCATGAGCACAGCGATTCTCGTCGCACACGTACACCCTGCCGATCCGTCTTCGGAGGACGCGTTCAACCGCTGGTACGACGACGTGCATATTCCGCAGGTCGTCGAACGAGTGCCTGGAGTTGTCTCCGCCTCCCGATTCTTCCTGGCGGATGTGCAGTTGCTGCCCGAGGATGCATTGCCCGCGCGCCGCTACCTGAGCATCTATCAACTCGACACGGAAGATCTCGCGGGCACGGCGCAGGCGTTGGGAAGTGCTTTGGGCGACGGGACTCTCGACATGTCCGAGGCCATCGCGACTACCGGCGACTCCGGACCCGAATTGCTTTTCTACGTCCCGACCGAGAACTGAAGGGGAACGCTGACATGTCCGATCTTCTCGCGAACAAAGTTGCAATTGTCACCGGCGCAGGTGCCGGAATCGGCGCCGCCATTGCCCGGGCGTTCGGGGCGGAGGGCGCGAGCGTCGTAGTCTCCGACATCAACGGTGACGCAGCACAGGCAGTGGCGGACTCGATCGACGGAGCTATCGCTGTCACCACTGATGTCACCGACGAACAGCAGGTCAAGGATCTCGTCGCCAGGGCGGTCGAAGAGTTCGGCGGACTGAACGTCGTAGTACCCAACGCCGGCATCGCCACCACGACTCCGCTGATCGAGACCTCGTTCGAGGACTGGCGGAAAGTCATGTCGGTCAACCTCGATGGAGTGTTCTTGACCGTCCGTCATTCGCTACCCGCGCTCGTCGCATCCGGCGGCGGTTCGATCGTGAACATCTCGTCGATCTCGTCGACCACCGGGTCGCCCTTGATCGGTAGCTATGCCGCCGCCAAAGCAGCAGTTCGCAATCTCACCGAAACCCTGTCAGCCGAACTTCGCTTCCACGGAATCCGAGCCAATGCCCTGCTACCCGGATTCATCGACACAGACCTGGTCAAGAGTCACCAACAGGATTTCGAGAACGCACTCGGCCTCGAGTCCGGCGGCTTCGACGACCTGATGGTCACGAAGCAAACCCGCTACGGCCGGACCGAGGAAGTCGCCGCCGCCGCAGTGTTCTTTGCGAGCGACCAGTCGTCGTGGTGCAACGGCAGCAGCCTGGTTCTCGACGGAGGGTTCACCGCTTCTCTCCTCTGAGCAGCGGAACCCTTTCCGAACGTCACCCGAAATCGTCAATCGTGCGAGGATCCACACCATGACCAACCGCGCTGTATACGTACTTCCGCCTGGAGGGTTGAACAACCTCGAATCGAGGACGATCGAGACGCCAGGGCCAGGTGCGGGTGAGGTGACGGTCGCGATCCGCGCGAATTCGCTCAACCACCACGACTACCTCGTGGCGACCGGCGAGATACCGACCGACGGCCCTCGCATTCTGTTGTCCGACGCAGCGGGTGAGGTAGTTGCCGTCGGCGACGGCCTCACACAGTTCGGGGTCGGGGACCGTGTGATGAGCACCTATCTGCCGCATTGGCGCAGCGGTGCACCGGATTTCGACGGATTCGGAAATTCACCCGGTGACGGCGTCGACGGGTTCGCCCGTGACACCGTCACCGTACCGGTATCGGCAGTGACGTCGATGCCGCGAAACTACACGTACGAAGAAGCCGCTACCTTGCCCACTGCGGGCTTGTCCGCGTGGCGTGCATTGTTTGCCGGCGTCCCGCTCATCCCAGGTTCGTCGGTGTTGATTCCCGGGACCAGCACGGTAGCGCTGTTTGCCGTCCAGCTTGCCAAAGCTGCTGGAGCTCAGGTGATCGCAACCTCGTCGGCTCCCGACAAGATGGCTCGATTGACCGAGCTCGGTGCCGATCACGTGGTCAACTACCGTGAGCGCCCGGACTGGGGATCGGAAGCGATGCGGCTCAGCGGCGGGATCGACCTTGTGCTCGACGTGGGCGGGCCGTCCACCCTCGGTCAATCTCTGGCGGCAGTCCGACCAGGCGGCCGGATCTGCGCGCTGGGCATCATGAACGGCCCGTCATCGTCGATCGACCTGACTTCGCTACTGACCAAACAGGTCACCATCGAAGGTGTTCTGGTGGGCAGTCGTGCACATCAGGAGGAGATGGTTGCAGGGCTGGAGAGCCTCGCGCTTCGTCCCGTCATCGATTCGTCGTACCGTCTGGACAATCTTGCCGAGGCGTTCGAGCAGCAGAAATCCGGGCAGGCCTACGGCAAGATCGTCATCACAAACCCTTGATCGCTTGCCGGTCCCAGTGGGGATCGGTGAGGATTTCCGCCGAGTCGCCGACAAACGCACGTCCGGCAGTCTGGTCGCCGCTGAGGGCGAACCTCAGCCACGCGGTCAGGTAACCCCGGAATCCTTCGCCGTCGGCGGCCCAATTGTGGCCGACGCCAAGTAGTCTGCCCCGGACCGCCGGTGCTGCGGTTTTGTCGAAGTACTCAGCTTGTGGATCGGCGGTGGAGACCGGATCGTCGGCGCCGGTCATGAAGAACGTCGGCCCGGTCAACTTCGCCACGTCGACGACATCGACAGGTCGCGAAGCCCACCACGGGTCCGGCAGGTCGAGCACCGCAGTGGCGGTGATCAGATTCGCCGACTGCGTTGCAGCGTTGATCGCGCCACCTGCCCCCTGGGAGTGTCCGACCGAGGCGATGTTGTCGGTATCGATCCTCTGGTGAAAAATGCTCTCAGCGTTGGTGTTCTGATCGACGAGGTACTGAGCGGCACCCAAGATTTCAGTACCGTCGCCGGTCACACTGCTGTCGGCCACCACAACAACAAAACCCCACGACGCAAAGTGTCGGAGGAGGGCCTCGTACTCTTCGAACGTCGCGTAGCTGCCGTTGCCGAACGTGATGACGGGATGCCGCTTGCCATCAGCGGACAAGTCGGCTGGGTAGAACAATTGGTATCCGGGAACCGAGTCGGCCGCCACCTCGTGCGCACCCTGGGCTGCGTACAGATCGCTGATCGACTCCGATGCGATGGATTCGGTAGTCGCGGCTTCGGGAGCGGCCGGAACCCCCGCACTGGCGTGTGTGACGGCGCCCGATAGTGCCAGAACAAAAGATGCGGTCACGACGGCGATCGAATGTGTGGTCCGAGAAGGCATGGGTACAAGTATGTCTTGTACCCATGCGATCAGTCAGGCCGAGACGCGCGTGGGCTGCTCTTCGCCGACCCGGCCGCGGATGAAGAAGATGGCAACTACGCCGAAGGCGACCAGCACGACAGTGAGCAGTGTGGCGATCGTGGTGGCTCCGCTGGCACCCGTCGTCACCGAGGTGTCGAGCCCGCCGGTCGAGAGAATGGTGGTGGGGTCGGTGAGGCCGTGCAACACGATTGCGGCCCAGATCGTGCCCGTCACGCGCATGGTCAAGTACATGCACATTCCGAATCCGAAGGTGTAGACGACGGTGGCAAGGACTGTTGCCAGTTCCATTCCCGCGATGAAGTTCACCGTGTGCATGAGTGCGAACAGTAGGGACGACACAACAGCGACGAAGCGTTCTCGGTGGCCGGCATCACGAAGCATCTTCACTGCAATACCTCGGGTGACCAATTCCTCTGCGAGACCGACACATACACCGAGGGCGATCAACGAGACGATTTCGCCGGCCGACCACGCGCTCCAGTCGGTTCCGGCCAGGTGGGCAGCGATGGCGGCAACGACGATAATCGGCCCGATCCACATCCAGCCGCGTCCGCGTACCGGTTGAGGACCGAAGATACTGCTGAGCCAGCCGACCTTGACCGTGAAGATCAGCAACGCAACTGCACCGATCGCGATGGGCAACATGACGCCGAAGATGATGCTCGAGGCACTCGAGACCACGTTGTCCGTGTCGATCTGGTCGGCGAAAACACGCGAGATCACCTGCCCGGCGGCAAGGTAGAAGACCAAATAGGCAACGATGAGAAGGAGCAACTTCCACAAAGTGGGTCGACTCCAAAAACCCGACTTTTCGGGAACAGTATTGGTCATTGTCAGATCGTAAAGGCAACCACACGAAATCACGCGGTACCGTCTATTCGGACAGCAGCGAACACGAAGGCAGGACGCAGAAGACATGTTGGAAGTCGACTTGAATGCACTGGACACGGCATTGGCGGCAGGTGAGCCGCTGATCGACGTCCGTGAGCCCGACGAGTTCGCTCAGGTCCGAGTTCCCGGTGCGGCGCTCATTCCGCTCAGCGAATTCGTCTCTCGCGTCGGTGAAATTCCGGACGCGGAAACGGTGTACATCATCTGCGCCGTCGGTGGCCGTAGCCTGCAGGCCGCGGAGTATCTGCAGGCCCGTGGCATCAATGCCGTTTCGGTGGCCGGTGGAACAATGGCGTGGTACCAGTCGGGGCGCCAGGTCGAGACCGGAGCCTAAGACACAACTGATGGGGGCAGTTCCCGTTTCGGGAGCCGCCCCCACCGGTCACTTTCGCCAGAACAGGTGATGCGTCACGCCGCTCGGGCTCGGCACGATTTCGAGGTTGAAGCGGTCGCGCAACTCATCAGGTGTCTCCCACAGGCGTAGACCGGATCCGAATTCGATCGGGCAGACAGCGATGTGCATCGTGTCGACCAGATCGGCGTCGAGGAATTCACGGATAGTGCTGACCCCGCCGCCGAGTCGAACGTCCTTGCCCTGCGCTGCCTCACGTGCCTGCTCGAGGGCCGTCGCCGGGTCAGCGTTGACGAAGTGGAATGTCGTGTCCGATAGCGTGAACGACGGCCGCACGTGGTGGGTCAAGACAAAAACCGGGGTGTGGAACGGTGGCTCGTCGCCCCACCACCCCTGCCACTCGAGATTCTCCCAAGGGCCGCGGTATGGTGCGAATTTGTTGCGGCCCATGATTTCGGCACCGATGTTGTTGGAGAAGTCCCGCGTGAAATAGTCGTCGATGCCTCGGCTGCCGCCGGGATCGGTGCGATTGGGCCAGCTCGCTGTAGCTCCCGCCCACGCAAACATTTCACCGTGGTCCAGGCCGAACGGGCTCTCGAAGCTTTGGTCCGGACCGCAGGCTATTCCGTCACTGGAAACGCTGAAATTCTGTACTCGTAATAACTGACTCACCGTGTACTCCCGCTCTCGACAATGGTCTACGTGAGTACAGACCGTACGGCGAGGTAAAACTCATCGGTGCGAATTCATGCAGCCGCCGGGAGAGCTCCACTGCGGATCGATCGGACGGTCCGCACCGCGACGGTTGCCCAGATGGGGATCAGCACGGTCAGCAGGGCAAGTGCGATTCCCAGAATCAGCGTCGAACCGGTGGCGACTCCGAAGGCATTCGCTCCGACTGCACATGCTCCGATGGGGAAGGTGAAGCTCCACCAGCCGAGCGAGAAGTCCAAGCCGCGGCGCAGTGCGTGGATGGTCACGGTGGTGACGGTGACAAATGCCATGACGCCGATGATTCCGACGACGGTTCCGTATGCGATTCCGAATTCGTGCAGGGTGTCGGCGTGCTCGGTACTGAGTGCATGCCGTGAGGCGGCGGCCAACAGGTTGGATGCTGCGATCGACTGTCCGATCACGCCCAACGGAATCCACAGCGAGGGAATGGCATTGAACGGGATCACGTCGATGCCGGCCGAGCGGTTGCGTGCGAACTGCCTTGCGACGGCTATCAGAATGCCGATAGCGGCGGTCAGTGCCAGAGCGAACAGGATGTAGCAGAAGATCAGTACCGCGATGCGCGGAGCGCCTTCGGGCATGTGGGTGCTGACCGCTGCGCCGGTGGTGGCCGAGACCATCGGAGGTACGACGGGCATGAGCCAGAAGGGCATTGCCGTCGCCATCCCAGCATCTCGAACGAGACGAATCATCATCACGACGTAGGTGACCAGGCCGAGTGCCGTGCCGAGTATCCACAGAGTCAGCGAGACGGTGATCGCCGCGTCGTGGCCGAGGAAGTCCGGCCCGGTGATGCCGGTTGCCGATCCCACGGTCAGCAGGGCCATGGCGACGGCTCCGTAGAACGGGAACATCGCGGGGCTGTGCAGGTAGGCGAGGGCCTGACATCGATGTTGTGACCAATGGGTGGCAAATGCGCCGATCAAGGCGCACAGTACGAGAACCGCCAGAACCCAGAAGATTTCCGAGACCAGCTTCAAGCCTTCGATCTCCGGTTCGAGCGAAGCGGCGGCCACCGAGACGATTCCCGTTCCCATCGCTGCCGCGAACCAGTTCGGGGTGATGTGGGCGAAGGTGGGACTCGTTGTGGTGGTCATGTATTTCACTGTCGTCTCATCCGGTTCGTACCGGTAGACCGGTTGTCCTTGAATGCCCACAAACTCGCCTTGTGGGTCTAATCTTGGTCTATGTCGTTGTCTCCTCGGGTGCCGGAACTCAGTGCCCTCGACGTCCTGCTTTCCGTAGGGCGTCTAGGCAGCATGGGTGCTGCCGGCCGGGAGCACGGACTCAGTCAGCAAGCGGTCAGCGCCCGGGTGCGTTCGGTCGAACGGCAGCTCGGAATCAAGGTTTTCGATCGAGCGGCGACCGGTGTTCGTCCCACCGCCGAGGGCGGTCTGATTCTCGAGTGGGCAAGTCACATCCTCGTCAGTGCCGAGGAAATGGCATCGGGAGTTGCCGCACTTCGCGGTGAACGCGACGCTGCCGTCACAGTTGCCGCCAGCATGACCATCGCCGAGTATCTGGTTCCCGGATGGACGGTCGCGATGCGGCATAAGTTCCCCAACGTCGTGGCGTCGGTGAGCTTGCACAATTCCTCGGATGTCTCTGCTCAAGTGCAGGCAGGCCAGGCCGATATCGGATTCGTCGAAGGTCCGGATGTGCCGTCGGCGCTGGCGTCGTGCGAGGTAGCGCGTGATCACCTCGTCGTGGTTGTGCCGCCGGGACACGACTGGGCCAATGGTGTGCCTGTTCCGGTTGCGGACCTCGCACGCACGCCGCTGATTCAGCGCGAGTCAGGGTCAGGGACGCGTCTGACGCTCGAGAATGCTGTTCCCGATTGTGTGCCGCCCTTGCTCGAGCTCACCTCGTGCACCGCAGTCAAGGCTGCGGTGGTGGCAGGCAACGCGCCCGCCGTTCTGTCGTCGTTGGCCGTTGCTGCCGACCTGACGGACGGCCGACTGGTCGCGGTCAACGTCGACGGCTTGCGGATGCCGAGGCGACTCCAAGCCGTCTGGGATCCCGATCGCGGATTGCGCGGTGCGGCAAGAGATTTCCTCGACATAGCGCTCGGCTCCAACACCGCTGTTCACTCGCGTTGACGGCTGCGGCTGACGGGAACGGCTGCTATCGGACGGTGTCGATCCCCGCGAGGATGAGATCGATGCCTGCCAGAAACTGTTCTCGGTCGTCGTGGTCGCGCAATTGCGCCGTCACCTGATTAAGGAACGGGTACTTCGCGGAATCGAGTTCTTCCCACCGCTGCGCGACGGTGGCGAGGAAGGCGGACCGATCTGTCTCGCGGGGGAGGAGGCGGGCCCCCGCGGCATACTGTCCGGCGAGGCCGAGCACGTAGTTCAGGAGTGCGGACGCACAATCGAACTGTGCCGGTTGGGGAACGCCGAGTGCTTGGAGTTGCCCTCCCAGACTCTCGAAGATCTGCATCACCGCTGATTGCCACGGCTCGCGAGAGAGTTGGGTGCCGACCCACGGGTGCGCGTCGATCGCGTCGAACACACCGAGAGTGATGATCCGGATCGCCTCACGTGGGGTTGCGCTTTCGGTTCCTTCGGTGGTCACGCGGGCGATGACGTCGTCGGTCGCCGCGGCGAGCAGTTCGCTCTTGTTGGCGACGTGCCAGTAAATCGCCCCGCTACCTGTTGCCAGGCGTGCGGAGAGTGCGCGAAATGTCAGCGCAGTTTCGCCCTCGTCGTCGAGGATCTCGATCGCAGCCTCGACGATTCGCTCCTTCGAGAGCGCGTCCGTACGTCGTTCGGTCCGCTGATTCCTGGTCGCCATGCGCACCATCTTGACATATCTGGAACGCCGTTCCAAGATGGTCACTGGAACGACGTTCCAATAGAAGGCTGAAAGGAAACAAACATGAGCAACTCGATAACGATCATCGGGGCGGGCCTCGGCGGTCTGACCCTCGCGCGCGTCCTCCACGTTCACGGAATTCCGTCGAAGATCTACGAGGCGGAACCGTCGGCAGAAGCTCGCACGCAGGGCGGCCAACTCGACATCCATGAACACAACGGTCAGGCGGCGCTCGATGCTGCCGGCCTCATCGACGAGTTCCGCGCGATCATCCACGAGGGCGGTGCCGCGTCGCGCGTACTCGATCAACACGCCGCTGTACTCCTCGACGAACCCGATGACGGCACGGGAGTCCGTCCTGAAGTGCTGCGCGGAGACCTCCGACGGATCCTGCTCGAATCCCTTCCGGACGGCACGATCGAATGGGGACGCAAGGTCGACAGTGTCCGCTCGCTCGGCTCACGGAACACCGCCGACGAGCGCGCTGACAGCCGACACGAACTGACCTTTGCCGACGGTTCGACGGTGACTACCGACCTCCTCGTCGGCGCCGACGGTGCCTGGTCGAAGATCCGCCCCTTGCTCTCCGATGCGAAGCCCGAATACGTCGGCACGACGTTCGTCGAGACGTATCTGTACGACGTCGACGAGAAGCATTCGGCTGCAGCCGAGGCAGTCGGTGACGGGGCGATGTACGCGCCCGCACCCGGAAAAGCGATCGCCGCGCATCGAGAGGTGGGGGACATCGTGCACACCTACGTCCAGCTGAACCGTACGGCGGAGTGGTTTGCCGGTATCGATTTCACCGACGCCGCTGCTGCGACAGCGCGGGTCGCGGCCGAGTTCGACGGTTGGGCAACGGAACTCACTGCGCTGATCACAGACGGCGAAACCGCGCCGATTCCGCGCGCGATCCATGCACTTCCCGACGAGCACCGATGGGATCGCGTGCCTGGGGTCACGCTCCTCGGTGACGCGGCACATCTGATGGCTCCGTCCGGTGAGGGTGCGAACTTGGCCATGTTCGACGGCGCCGAACTGGGAAGGGCGATCGCCGCGCACCCGGACGACATCGAAGCGGCACTGAGCGGCTACGAGGAAGCGATGTTCGTGCGCAGTGCATCCGAGGCCACTGACTCGCACGTGATCCTTGATCTCTGCCTCGGTGAAGGCGCACCGTATTCACTGGTCGACTTCTTCACCGGCGCTGCTTCCGTATCCGGATAATGGGCAGTGCTGTGGCACGACGGTTACGCGGTCGATGTCGAAGAGATAGCCGAACATCCCGAATACCGGGGAGCGACCGTCGTCGACCTTGCCCGAGAAATTGCCCGCGGCAGGCGACTGACGCCTGCCGTACTGGGCTCGCACGGAGCGCGTCCTTCGATCCGCAGGACGTCAAAAAGGTCTGGCACTACATTGCTCGATTCGGCGGCAGGGCGTAGAACTGGGCATTCGCGTGTCGCTGCCCGTCGACGACCGCCGGTTCGGAGACCGCACATCGGTCCGAAGGGCGCGGTGAGGAAAGAGTGATTGATACGCAACATCGAGCATGAACTCCCGAAACAACTGCATCCGAAGATAGAAGTCGACCTTGATCCTCGGTCGAAGGGATGCATGAATCGATGGGCGCTCAACTCACCACCACCAGTGTCGACACACTCTGCGCGTACTGCGGGGTCGGCTGTGGTCTTGTCCTCGACATCATCACCGATCCGGAGACGGGACGCCGGAAGGCTGCGAAGTCTTCCGGTCTGAAAACACATCCCACCAACTTCGGGCGTCTGTGCACCAAAGGGACCACGACCGCAGACATGCTCGCAGGTCCGGGGCGAATGGACTCTGCATATCGCCGTCCGCACCGAGGGGATGCGATCGAAGCCGCGGACATGGACGCCGTCATCACTGACACCGCCCAGCGTCTACGGGCAATCATCGACGAGCACGGCCCCGACGCATTTGCGTTGTACGTGTCCGGGCAGATGTCTCTCGAAGCCCAGTACTTGTCGAACAAGCTGGCCAAGGGATTCATCGGGACCAATCAGATCGAATCGAACTCCCGGTTGTGCATGGCGAGTGCCGGCACCGGCTACAAACAGTCTCTCGGGGCCGACGGACCGCCCGGTTCCTATCAGGACTTCGAACACGCCGACGTGTTCTTCGTGACCGGCGCGAACATGGCGGACTGCCATCCGATCCTCTTTCTGCGGATGCAGGAGCGGATCAAGGCAGGCGCGAAGTTGATCGTCGTCGACCCTCGACGCAGTGCCACCGCCGACAAGGCGAACTTGTTCCTGCAGATCGCTCCCGGCACCGATCTCGCGCTACTCAACGGACTACTCCACCTGCTCGTGGTGAACGGCCACACCGACCCTGACTTCATCGCCGACTTCACCGAAGGCTGGGAGGTGATGCCCAGTTTCCTCGCGGAGTACACCCCGGAGAAGGTCAGTGAGATCACCGGTATCCCCGAGGCCGACATCCGCACTGCAGCGCAGTGGATCGGTGAGGCTGCAAACTGGATGAGCTGTTGGACAATGGGTTTGAACCAGAGCACCCATGGCACGTGGAACACCAACGCCATCTGCAACCTTCACCTTGCGACCGGTGCGATCTGCAAGCCCGGCAGCGGTCCGTTCTCGCTGACCGGGCAGCCGAACGCCATGGGTGGGCGTGAAATGGGCTACATGGGTCCAGGTTTGCCCGGCCAGCGTGCAGTGATGGTCGACGCCGATCGCGAATTCGTAGAGGAGAGGTGGGGGATCCCGCAAGGCTCGCTGCGCACCGACATTGGCGGTGGCACCATCGACATGTTCTCCCGCATGGCGGCGGGTGATATCAAGGCATGCTGGATCATCTGCACCAATCCCGTTGCAACGGTAGCCAACCGAAAGACCGTCATCGACGGCTTGGAGAAGGCTGACCTCGTCATCACCCAGGATGCGTTCCTGGGCACCGAGACCAACGAATACGCCGATGTTCTGCTGCCCGCCTCACTGTGGACAGAGTCCGACGGAGTGATGATCAATTCCGAACGCAACCTGACGCTCTTTCAGCAGGCACTGGATCCGGTCGGGCAGGCGCTGCCTGATTGGCAGATCATCGCCCGGATCGCCTGCGAGATGGGGTATGTCGAGGCGTTCACCTACACCTGTGCCGAAGAGGTGTTCGAAGAGATCAAGCAGTTCTGGAATCCGAAGACCGGCTACGACTTACGCGGCGTCACCTACGAGCGCCTCCGCAAGACATCAATCCAGTGGCCGTGCCCGCCAGACAGTGATCAGGACCGTCATCCCATCCGATACGTCAATAACGGTGTCAGTCAAAGGCTCCTGATCCGCGAGGACGGCAGCACTCCGCGGCTCGCATTTCCCACCGCCACTGGCCGTGCGATGTTCTTCGCACGGCCGCACATGCTTCCCGCCGAAATGCCCGACGACGACTATCCATTCCTGCTCAACACCGGTCGTCTCGCGCACCAGTGGCACACCATGACCAAGACGGGCAAGGTCGCCAAGCTGAACAAACTCAACCCAGGTCCCTTCGTCGAGATCCATCCCGACGACGCCGCCAGGCTCGGCGTCGTCGACCAGGATGCGATCGAGATTGCCTCACGCCGCGGTCGCGCTGTGCTTCCGGCCGTCATCACCGACCGAGTGCGTCCGGGGAACTGCTTTGCCCCGTTTCACTGGAACGACGCCTTCGGCGAATATCTGTCCATCAACGCTGTCACCAACGACGCCATCGATCCAGCCTCGCAGCAACCGGAGTTCAAAGCCTGTGCTGTCACTATGACGAAGGTCGCCGTGAACACACCTGAAACAGTGCTCGCCGAGGCGCCGCTGGTGGCTTCCGCGCCAGCTGATCGGGCTTTGTCGCGAACCGATGTCCTCGCGGATGTCATCGGTCAAACAGGAACACCTGCAGTGGTATTCGATGCGCTCCAGCAGAGCTACCTGGCCGGTCTTCTCGCCGCGTTGCGTGCGGACGCCGATCGCACTGCCGGGGTCCCGACGTTGCCGTCGACGGCGCCGTTCGATGCCGAAAAGCGGATGTGGGTCGACGGGGTATTGGCCGGCCTGTACTCGCGAACCTCGCTCCCTGACACCGACGGGCCCGCGTTGTCCTCGGCTCCGGGCATTGCGACAGAACGCGCGCCGATCGTGGTGCTCTGGGCATCGCAGACCGGAAACGCGGAAGAATTTGCCGCCGCCTGCGCTGCTCGCCTTGGGGAAGTTGGCTTGCCCGTGGTGATGCATGCAATGGACGAGTTCCCGGCCGCCGACCTGGCGGCCACCCGAGAGGTCCTGCTGATCACCAGTACCTCCGGTGACGGCGAATCCCCGGACAACGGCAGCGGTTTCTGGGATGCGTTGGCTGCTGACACGGCGCCCCGCATGGCCGAGACACGGTATGCAGTCATTGCTTTCGGTGACTCGAACTATGACGACTTCTGTGGGCATGGACGAAAGCTTGACGCCCGCCTTGGTGAACTGGGGGCCAGTCGTATCGTCGATCGCGCCGACTGTGAGCCCGATTTCGAGGACACCGCTGCTGGTTGGCTGGACTCTGTCACGGCTGAACTTCAGCGCTCGGCGGCTGGTGAGACGGCCGACGTCGTCGTTGCAAAGAAGAATTCTGGGACAACCGTTGCGGCCACGCCGATTTCACCGGCGATGTCGGCGCCGCTGCAGTACAATAAGAAGGCGCCGCTGACCACAGCCTTGACGCGCAATGTCGTGCTCAACCGGCCAGGCTCTTCCAAAGACGTGCGGCAGTTGGGCTTTCACCTTCCAGGCGACACGGTCAGTTACGAAGCCGGCGACGCTCTCGGAGTCTGGCCCCGAAACAGCTCTCCGTTTGTCGACGAGTGGCTCACCCTCACCGGCCTTGACGGTGAGGAGGTCGTCGAACTGGGGCAGTACGGCGATATGACCCTGCGTGCCGCGCTCACCGAACGCCTGGAGATCACTCGAATCTCGAGCGAGATGATTCGGTTCGTGCATCAACGAACTCGCGACGCGGACCTCGCCGAGTTGATGAAGCCGGAGAACATCTCCACGCTCAAAGACTGGTCGTGGGGACGACAGTCCGTCGACGTACTTGCGCAGTCACCCGTTCGTGCCTCGACGGACGAATGGCTCTCCCTCCTCAAACCGCTTCAGCCGCGGCTGTATTCGATATCTTCCAGTCCGAAGGAGAACCCACGCGAAGTGCAGCTGACGGTGTCCGCGGTGCGCTACAACGTCGCGGGTGTCCCACGGCGTGGGGTGTGCTCGACCTACCTCGCAGACCACGCCCACGATGATGACATCGGCATCTTCGTGCAGAAGTCGACCCATTTCCGGCCACCGTCCGATCCCGAAACCCCGATGATCATGGTCGGTCCGGGAACCGGCATCGCGCCGTTCCGTGCCTTCCTGCATGAGCGTCGGGCATTGGGGCACACGGGCCCGAACTGGCTGTTCTTCGGGGAACAGCACGCCGCGACCGACTTCTACTACCGCGAAGAAATCGAAGAATTGCGGAAAGACGGATTCCTCACCGAACTCGACCTCGCATTTTCCCGGGATCAAGCCGACAAGGTCTACGTGCAGGACCGGATGCGTGAGCGCGGTGCGCTGCTGTGGGAGTGGTTGCAGAAGGGCGCCCACTTCTACGTCTGCGGCGATGCCAACCGGATGGCCAAGGACGTCGACAGTGCCCTCAACGGGGTGGTCGCTCAACACGGAAAACTGGCACCTCGTAGTGCGGAGGCGTACGTGAAGGCTCTCTCGGCCGAGAAGCGGTACGTCCGAGACGTCTACTGACGTCGATCAGACGGCGCCCTTGAACCCGTGCTGACGCCACGCCTCGTACGTCACGAGGGCGGCGGCGTTGGACAGGTTGAGGGACCGGCGTCCGGGAAGCATCGGGATACGCAGGCGCTCGGTGATGTGTTCGTCCGCCAATACTTCTTCGGACAGTCCGGTGGGCTCGGGCCCGAACAGCAGGACGTCGCCGGGTTGGTAGGCGATATCGGCATAGGACGTGGTCGCGTGCGCGGTGAAGGCGAACACGCGAGCGGGGGTGACGGCTTCCCACGCCGCAGCAAGGTTCTCGTGGACCGTGACAGTCGCCAGATCGTGGTAATCCAAGCCTGCGCGCTTGAGTTTCGGCTCCGACAAGTCGAACCCGAGTGGGCCGACCAGGTGGAGTTCGCAACCGGTGCCTGCGACCATGCGGATCGCGTTTCCGGTGTTGGGTGGGATGCGGGGCTCGTGGAACATCACTCGGAACACTCGAGGAACTGTACCGGGCGTCGTATCGGTGCCCGCGTCCGTGAGGAGACCGGTCGGGAAGCGTGGGCGAATTGGTAACAAACCGGCCAGTCCGTGCGAATCTATTTCCGGCACTCTTCGCAGAACGGACATTTTGATGAACCCTCCCGCCGGTTGGAACCCCGACCCCTTCGACCCCACGATCGACCGTTACTGGGACGGTCAGCAGTGGACTGCACAGACACGGCCCAAGGGCGTCGACGCACCCACTCAAGCCTTCGGCACTCCCACCCAGGTCTTCGGTGCTCCCGGATCGCCGGTGCCGGACGCAAACGCCGAGGAAGGCAAGACGCGGCGTAAGTGGCCGTGGATCGCCGGCGCAGCAGTCGTGGGGCTGGTTGCCATCGCCGCGGCGACGGGCGCGGGCAAGTCGGAAGAATCAACGACGCCTGCTGTGACCTCTTCTACGACAGCGGCGGCGACGACAACCAAAAGCACGGTCCCGTCGACGACGAAGACCACGACGTCGTCCCTCTTGCCGACGACGACAACGATCGTGCCGCCACCAACGACGACAACCGTGGCAATCGTGCCGCTGGTTCCGCAGGTTCCGGAGACCACGACTACGCCGTACGTTCCGCCCGCCCCGGCGTACACCCCGCCGAAGACAACGGAACCCGCGTACGTTCCGCCGCCGGCAAAGGTGCCTGATGCAGGGGTGTATTACGCCAACTGCTCAGCGGTGCGAGCGGCTGGTGCTGCCCCGATCTACCGCGGCGATCCCGGCTATTCGTCCAAGCTTGATCGTGACGGTGACGGCGTGGCCTGCGAGACCTAGGCGATCGAAGCGGTGTCGGTGCGGCGGGGCAGTATGGACGGCATGCTCCCCGAAGAATCCGACGACGTCGTCGGCGAAGACTATTCAGACGCGCGGCTGGCCGGGCAGAAGTGGCGTCAGCGCACTTTCACCAATTGCAATTTTCGAGACGCCGACCTCACCGGACTCACGACGGAGTCGGTGGTGTTCACGGATTGTGACTTCACCGGCACCGATCTGGGGGAGTCCGTGCACACGGGAACGGCGTTTCGCTCCTGCAATTTTGCTCGGACCAGCCTGTGGCACAGCACGTTCCGAAACTGCAGTCTGCTCGGGTCGACGTTCGACGGTTGCCGTATCCGGCCGTTGACGCTCGACGAAGTCGACTTCTCGTTGACCTCACTCGGTGGAGCGGACCTGAGGAAGATCGACTTCACCTCATGCCGATTCCGTGAAGCGAACCTGGTTCGGGCCGACATGCGGGGCGCGGTCCTGGCGTCGGCGGATCTGTCCGGTGCTCGTACGGGTGGACTCAAACTCGAAGGTGCAGATCTGCGCGGCGCGCGGATCGATCCGAGCCTGTGGACGTCCGCATCCGTCGGAAACGCGCAGATCGAGTTGATGCAGGCGGTGGCTTATGCGTCGGCGCACGGTCTTGTCGTAGACATGAAGTAGAGGCGCCTAGCTCTCCACGCGCTCCTCGAGGCGCACTGTCACCATCTCGCCGGTCTCCTTGCCGATGGCGTTGCGAAGATCGGCTTTGACCGGCAGCTTGTGGTTGCCGTCTCCCAGCGCCATGAACGAACTCTGGAACGGATGTCCGTCGATCGTCCCGCGTACCTTGACCAGGCCGCGGGTGCCGAAGAACTCGGCGGACTCCGGCCAGATCACGTAGGTCCACCCACCCTTGGCGTCACTCTTCTGCAAGGTGGCCGTGAATTCCTTGTCCAGCAACATGATGACTGTCCCTTCGGGTCGTACCTTGTGATCAGCGGATGAATTCCCGTGCGAGCAGATCCATCAGCAGTCCGTCCTTCCACACACCATGGCGATCTCGCGAGTACTCGCGCATCACCCCGACGTCTTTGAACCCCACCGATCGGTAGCAAGCGATGGCGACGGAGTTGTCGACTTCCGGGTCGATGACCAGACGGTGGAATGCGAGGTCGTCGATCAGGTGGGCACACAGCACCCGAATCGATTCGCGACCGAACCCTTGGCTGTGAAAGTCGGGATCGAGGAACAAGTCGAGCCCGGCGTGGCGGAAGTCGGGATTGTCCTCCGCCTCATACCACTGGATGAAGCCGATCAGGTGGTCGCCGTAGAAGATGCTGTAGCGCGTGGTGCCGGCCTCCGGCGCTGCAGGCCAGTCGTCGTCGGGATTTTGCCACCACTGCACGACGTCCGGGTGCAGGTGAATTGCCCGCAGACGGGCGTGATGATCGGGCGCGACGGGGGAGAGGAGCACCCTCGGGCCGCGTAGTTCCGGAGCCGTTGTCACTCATCGACCCTAACCTGGAACAATGGTCGCCGTGACTGCAACGATCCTCGACGGCAAAGCTACCCGCGACGAAATCTTCGAAGACCTGAAGGTGCGGGTGAGCGCTCTGAAGGCAGAGGGCATCACACCCGGCTTGGGCACCATCCTGGTGGGCGACGACCCGGGATCCGCGGCTTACGTGCGCGGCAAGCACAACGACTGCGCCAAGGTCGGTATCAATTCTTTGCGACGCGACCTGCCTGCCGACATCACGCAGGAACAGCTCAACGCGACGATCGACGAGCTCAATGCCAATCCCGAGTGCACCGGCTACATCGTGCAGTTGCCGCTCCCCAAGCACCTCGACGAGAACGCGGCCCTCGAGCGTATCGACCCCGACAAGGATGCCGACGGCTTGCATCCGGTCAACCTCGGTCGACTGGTGTTGGGCAAGGAAGCCCCGCTGCCGTGCACCCCACGTGGAATCCTCCACCTTCTGCGTCGCTACGAGGTCCCGATTGCCGGTGCACACGTGGTGGTTGTCGGACGCGGCGTCACGGTCGGTCGTCCGATCGGATTGCTGCTGACGCGTCGTAGCGAGAACGCGACGGTCACGCTCTGCCACACCGGTACCCGCGATCTCGCGGCCGAGGTTCGCCGCGCCGACATCATCGTCGCTGCCGCCGGCGTTCCCGGCCTCATCACCGCAGACATGGTCAAGCCCGGAGCAGCGGTCCTCGACGTCGGCGTCAGTCGCACCGACGACGGCCTGCGCGGCGACGTGGCAGCCGACGTGAACGAGGTCGCCGGCTTCGTCTCACCCAATCCCGGTGGTGTCGGACCGCTGACCCGCGCGTTCCTGATCACCAACGTGGTCGAGCGCGCCGAGCGGGTTCTGGCCGGAGTCTGAGTCCGATGTCCTCACTGGTCGGCCTCGCGAAGAAGAATCTGCCCATGCTCGCGGTCCTCGCCGTGATCGCGGCGGCCGTGGTTCTCGTGCTGGCCGACCGGTGGCGTCGCGGCGCCCTCGTCTTCGGTGTTGCCGTCATCATCGGAGCTGCCGCTCGGTGGTTCGTTCCCGAGAATCGTGTGGGGTTGCTCGCGGTGCGCGGAAGGGTCTTCGACACTGCGGCGATGGGTGTGATGGGTGTGTTGATCGCGACGCTCGCCCTGACCATCGATCCGCTCGGCACCGACTGAGAAGATCAGTCCCCGTAGAACGAGCGAATGTCGATATCACTCAAGGGGATCCACTCCGGTGAATCTGTGGATGTCGACTTCTTTCCAGCCTTGACCGGTGCACTTCGCAGCGTCACCGCAAGTGCAGGTTCCTCGTCGATTCGCCCGGCCAGGGCGTAGATCGCGGCGAGATGGTGAACGCACGGCGAGCGTCGACCTGAGCAGTCGCAGCTGGCAGTGCACTCCGAAAGATCAACGGCTACTGCGATATTTCGAGCCTGCAGTTCGGTGACGATGCTGTCCGGCAGTTCGCCGGTGGAGACGGATCTGTTGGCCTTTCCCGCCGAACGGAGAAGGCTCTTCACTGCGGCGATTTCGGATTTGGTCCAGAGCGGGACAGAAATTGTCACCGACGAGGTTTTTGCTTTGGTGCTCACCTCCGCGACGACGGTCCCCGATGAGACCACGGTGAACTCCACGGAACCGTTGCGTGCGAGGGTACGAGCCGTCGGCAGGGACGGGTTCGGACCGGATGCCGCAGTCCGCTCCACCGTGCGCAGCCATGCTCGACCCCAAGCGGTGACACCGAATTCGTTGGCCATCAGATGATCACCGCGCCGTCGAGTTCGAGGAGTTCACGCAGTTCGGTGTCAGGGAGATCGGCCAGGGCGGCCTCGACGTTCCCGGAAACAGCATCGGCCACAGCTCGTTTGGACTCATGCATCGCTGCGATGTGATCCTCGACGGTACCGCCCGTCACCAAGGTGTGGACGTTGACGGTGCGCTTCTGGCCGATGCGGTGTGCCCGGTCGGTTGCTTGATCCTCGACGGCTGGGTTCCACCACCGGTCGTAGTGCACGACGTGACTTGCGCGCGTGAGGTTGAGGCCGAAGCCGGCGGCGCGCAAGCTCAGAATCAGAACCGGTGGTGAATCCGTGTCGTTCTGGAATGCGTCGACCATCGCGTCGCGCTTGTCGGTGTTCAGGCCGCCGTGAAGGAACGGGATTGCGCCGATTCCCAACTCGGAGCCCAGGTGCCGCGAGAGCATCTCGCCCATCGTCCGGTACTGCGTGAATATCAGCGCGCGATCGCCGTCGTCGACGATCTCGGCGATCATTTCCGTTGCGCGGTCGAGCTTTCCGGATCTTCCGTAGAGGTCGTCCGTATCGCCGGTGACCTGCGCCGGATGATTGCATACCTGCTTGAGGGTGGTCAGCAGTGCAAGGATATTGCCGCGCCGGGCAATTCCCGTACCCAAACCGGTGTCGAAAGCATCTGCAACTGCAGACCGATAGATGCGCGCCTGTTCCGACGTCAGAGTGCACGAGACGGTGGAAAATTGCTTGGGCGGAAGATCCTTGGCCACTGTGTCTTTGGTTCTGCGCAGAATGAACGGATCGATGACCGCGGCAAGCCTGGTCGCCGCGGTGGCCGATCGACCGGATTCGATCGGTACGGCAAAGCGTTGACGAAACCGTGCGCGAGTTCCGAGGACTTCGGGATTGGCGACGCGAAAGAGCGACCACAATTCTTCGAGGCGGTTCTCCACCGGCGTGCCGGTCATCGCTACCTTGACGTCGGCCGACAACTGCATTGCTGCTTTCGCTGCCAGCGAAGAGGGGTTCTTGATCTGTTGTGCCTCGTCGAAGACCACTGAACTCCAATGGATCGGGGCCAATTGTGCTGCGTCGGAACGCAAGACGCTGTAGCTGGTCAGAACCGTGGTGCCGGCAGGAACACGAGTGGGAAGTGTGCGAGCAGTCCCGTGATGAACGTGTAGTGGCAGATGCGGAGCGAATCGCTCGATCTCGCGGCGCCAGTTTCCTATCACCGAGGTGGGACACACAACCAGGTGCGGACCGTCGTCGGCGCGGATCGCGATCATCGAAATCGCTTGCAGTGTCTTGCCCAAACCCATCTCGTCGGCGAGGATTCCACCGCCCGAACCCGACAGTGCAGTCAGCCAGGCAACTCCGTGCACTTGATACGGGCGCAATGTCGCCTGAATCTTTGCTCGGCGAAGACTCTCGATGGCCGCGCGCGCTTCCGTGAACAATTGCACCGTCGACCGGGCGCTTCTGATTCTCGTGTCGTCGCGCTCGATCGCGGCATGCGCTGCAGTCGGAATGTCATGTGCGCCGGTGTCGATGACGCGCTTCCATGCGAGCAACGACGGTCCGAGGTCGTCGCGACGCGCATCGAGGGTGTGCAAGGCGTCGATCGCGGTGGCGAGGTCGAGCAGTTGCGCTTCGACATCGGTCGCTGTGATCGACTCGTCGACCGGGATCGCCAGCTGGCAGATGCCCGGCGATCCCGTCGGCATCCCCAGCGCCGACAGACGCGCTGCCGGATCTGTGTCACCCCAGAACGCGAAGGACATGTGCTCGGGAATGTACGTAGCCTGCAGGCGCGTCGAGCATGGCTGATTCACGTTCGCCGATGCTAGCCGCGCCGGCTCAGGGACGCCAATGAAAATGTCGGGAAAACCTGCAGATCAGCTGTGGTTTTCCCGACATTGACGGATCCTGAAATTGTGCCTCTGTGCCGGATCAGCGGGCCGTGCGTGCGAACTCCATCGTTCGGCGAAGCAGTCCGGCGACAGCGTCCGCCTCCGTCAGGAAGCCGTCATGGCCGTCTCTGGACTTGAGAATCTCGAGGCCAGTGCACGTCGAAATGCCGTCCGCGATCTCCTCCTGCAAACGAAGGGGATACAGCCGATCCGAGTCCACGCCGCCCACGACGACCGGCGCCGTGATCGATGCCAACGCCGCTGCAACGCCGCCGCGTCCACGACCGATGTCGTGCCGGTTCATGGCCTCGGTCAGGAGGACGTACGTGCTCGGGTCGAAGCGGTCGACCAGCTTGTCTGCCTGATGTTCCAGGTAACTCTGGACGGCGTATCGTCCACCGTTCCAAGGATTTTCGTCGTTCTGAGCGGAGTTCTCGAAGCGCGCATCCAGTTCGGACTCGGTGCGGTACATCAGGTGCGCGATGCGACGGGCGATGCCGAGTCCGGCGCGAGGTACCCGCCCCGTTCCGTGGTAGTCACCGCCCTGCCAATCCGGATCGGAGACGATGGCAGCGATCTGCGTCGTCTGGGTGCCGATCTGATCTGCGGTGGCCCGTGAACCGGTTGCGAGAACCAACGCGGAGCGAATGCTGTCCGGGTAGGTAACTGCCCATTCGAGGGTGCGCATGCCGCCCATGGATCCGCCGACTACCGAGGCCAACTGGTCTATCCCGAGGAGATCGACGAGCTTCTTCTCCGCCGCGATCTGATCCCGGATGGAGATCTCCGGGAACCTGCTGCCCCACGGCTTGCCGTCGTCGGCCAGCGAACTGGGACCGGTCGTGCCGCGACAACCACCGAGGACATTGGTTGCGATGACGCACCATTCGCCGGTGTCGATCGGTTCGCCGGCGCCGACCATCCCGTTCCACCAACCGGGGGAGGGCTGATTTGCGGAGATCGGTCCGGTGACGTGTGAGTCTCCGGTCAGTGCGTGCTCGACGAGTACGACGTTGTCGCGGTTCGGGGACAGCTCACCCCACCGCTGAACGGCGAGCGAAACCGAGGGGAGTACCGCGCCGCTCTCGAGTTCCAGGGCGCCGATGTCGACGAACCCCACCTGGCCGTCGGGCGGGGGAAGGAGGTCGATCCTGGGCTCCAATTCGTTCACGGTCACGAGTTTGCCACCGCAGCCAGGCCGACGGTGATATCGGCGACGATGTCGTCGATTCCTTCGATACCGACCGCGAGGCGAACGAGTCCGGGTGTGACACCGGAGGCGAGCTGCTCTTCGGGGGTGAGCTGCGAGTGTGTCGTCGAGGCGGGGTGGATGACGAGTGAGCGAACGTCGCCGATGTTGGCGACGTGGCTGTGCAGCGTCAGAGCGTTGACGAACGTCTTGCCCGCATCGATACCTCCGGGCAGCTCGAAGGTGACGATGGCGCCGGTTCCCTTGGGCGTCAGCTGCTTTCCGCGTTCGAACCATGGCGAGGAGGGGAGTCCCGCGTAGGAAACGGAGGCCACCTCGCCGTGGCCGTCGAGGAATTCGGCGACCTTCTGTGCATTGGACACGTGACGCTCGATGCGCAGGCTCAAGGTTTCGATGCCCTGCGCGATGAGGAACGCGTTGAACGGCGCCACGGCGGAGCCGAGATCGCGCAGCAGTTGGACGCGCGCCTTGAGTGCAAACGCCGGCGCGCCGAGGTCTGCGAAGGTGACGCCGTGGTAGCTGGGATCAGGCGTCGTGAAGTTCGTGTGGCGACCCTGCGTCCAATCGAAGGTGCCGCCGTCGACGATCACGCCGGCGATCGCGGTGCCGTGTCCGCCAAGGTATTTGGTGGCCGAGTGAACGACGATGTCGGCGCCGTGTTCGAGTGGGCGGAGCAGGTACGGCGTCGCGACTGTGTTGTCCACGATCAACGGAAGACCGTTCTCGTGGGCCAGCGACGAGATGCCGGGGAGGTCGAGGATGTGGTTCTTGGGATTAGCGATCGTCTCGCCGTAGAACGCCTTCGTGTTCGGGCGAATGGCTTCGCGCCACTGCTCGAGATCGTCGGGATCCTCGACGAAGGTGACTTCGATGCCCAGCTTGCGAAGGGTGTAATGCAAGAGGTTGTACGTGCCGCCGTACAGGTACGGGCTCGAGACGATGTGGTCGCCGGCTTCGGCAATGTTGAGGATCGCGATGGTTTCGGCAGCCTGACCCGAGGAGAGGAGGAGTGCGGCGACTCCGCCTTCGAGGGCGGCGATGCGCTGCTCGACGGCGTCCTGTGTGGGATTCATGATCCGCGTGTAGATGTTGCCAGGCTCGGCGAGGCCGAACAGTGCCGCAGCGTGATCGGTGCTGTCGAAAACGTAGCTGGTGGTCTGGTAGATCGGCAGAGCGCGCGCATTGGTGGCGGTGTCCGCTGTCTGCCCGGCGTGCACCTGCTTGGTCTCGAACGACCAGTTCGCGGTCGGATCAGAAGTTGCTGCGCCGTCGGCTGTGTTGTCGGTCATGATTTGTTCACTCCAGTGGTCTGACGGATAGATGTCGGACGGGGGCGAAGGATCGCCGCCCCGTGCTGGGGTCTATCTACAAGTGCGACACATACTGAGTTACCTCCGTGGGGCTCGGCCCGGTCTGGGGTCCGTCCCTGTCGGACCCGCGCTTGTCACCCGAATTGCGGTGGAACTGCGTGAGCAGATCCACGTCGGGAAACCTGGTCATCACCCGGGGCACCCCACCGCGGTTGGAGGGTTGCCGTCCAGCGAGCCGGGGCTTGACGCTGGCACTCATGACCAAGTCGGATTCTACCGGGAAGTGAGCGCAGTCCTGACGCGGGGCGAATTGTGAGCCGCAACCGCACGCGAGACAGAGCGACGCAGCCCACTAGCAGGCAAAAGTTACTCGCGAGTAGAGACCGATGGGTGGACCTGCCGGTTGCGGCCTCACGGGTTAGCAGTACGCTTGTCTTGTTTGGGACTCATCTCCCGAGATCAGTCCACACCGTCTAGGTTTGATAATCGAACCGTTCGCGGACCCACTCACAAAGTGTGACCGCAACCGTGTAACCAGGGAAACTTCCTAGGAGGACGCGAAGCACCCATGTCCAAAATCAAGGTTGAGGGCACCGTCGTCGAACTCGACGGCGATGAGATGACGCGCATTATCTGGCAGTTCATCAAAGACAAGTTGATCCATCCGTATCTCGATGTGAACCTCGAGTACTACGACCTCGGTATCGAGTACCGCGACGAGACCGACGACCAGGTCACCATCGACGCAGCGCACGCGATCCAGAAGCACGGCGTCGGCGTCAAATGCGCCACGATTACGCCGGACGAGGCACGTGTCGAGGAATTCGGTCTCAAGAAGATGTGGCGTTCCCCGAACGGAACGATCCGCAACATTCTCGGCGGCACGATCTTCCGCGCACCGATCATCATCTCCAACGTTCCGCGACTCGTTCCGGGCTGGACCAAGCCGATCATCATCGGCCGTCACGCATTCGGCGACCAGTACCGCGCCACAGACTTCAAGGTCCCCGGCCCCGGCAAGGTGATGATCACCTACACGCCTGAGGACGGCAGCGCACCGATCGAGCACGAACTGGTCAACTTCCCCGAAGAGGGCGGCGTCGTCCAGGGGCAGTACAACTTCACCACGTCCATCCGTGACTTCGCTCGCGCGTCGCTCACCTACGGACTGCAGCAGAACTACCCGGTGTACCTGTCCACCAAGAACACCATTCTCAAGGCGTACGACGGTGCCTTCAAGGACATCTTCCAGCACGTCTACGAGACCGAGTTCAAGGCTGAGTTCGATGCCGCAGGTCTGACCTACGAGCACCGCCTCATCGACGACATGGTCGCTTCCGCACTCAAGTGGGAGGGTGGATACGTCTGGGCATGCAAGAACTACGACGGCGACGTCCAGTCCGACACCGTGGCCCAGGGCTTCGGCTCGCTCGGCCTCATGACGTCGGTTCTGCTGACACCGGACGGAAGGACCTGTGAGGCAGAGGCTGCTCACGGCACCGTGACGCGTCACTACCGTCAGCACCAGCAGGGCAAGCCCACCTCGACCAACCCGATCGCGTCCATCTTCGCGTGGACCCGCGGGCTCGAGCATCGTGGCAAGCTCGACAGCACCCCTGAGGTCATCGGCTTCGCGCAGGCGCTCGAAGACGTTGTCATCAAGACCGTCGAAAGCGGCCAGATGACCAAGGACCTCTCGATGCTGGTCGGCGGCGATCAGGGCTACCTGACCACCGAGGAGTTCCTCGGCGCACTCGACGTGAACCTGCAGAAGGCCATGGCCGCGAAGTAGATTCACTGTTTCACCTTCTGATGGGACGTCCGGGAAACCGGGCGTCCCATTTGTGTTCGCGGTCTCACGTGAGTGAACTCACCCGCTCTCACTTGGAAGTTCAACCAGGTGTGAGACCACAATTGATCAGTGACTTCGTCTACCCTCTCCCGTTCTGACACCTCGACACCCGGGGTTCGTTCCGCCAGAGGTCCAGCGATGCTCGCTCTTGCCCTCGGCGGTTTCGGTATCGGCACAACCGAGTTCGTCGCCATGGGATTGCTCCCGGAAATGGCATCCGGGCTCGGCGTCTCGGAACCCATCGCTGGTCACGTGATCTCGGCGTACGCGCTCGGGGTTGTCGTCGGTGCTCCGCTGATCGCTGCTCTCACCGCACGGGTACCGCGCCGCACCCTGTTGATCGCACTCATGGTCGCATTCACCGTCGGCAATGCCGCTTCGGTCTTTGCGCCCTCGTACACGACGCTGATGATGGCTCGATTCGTCGCTGGATTGCCGCACGGCGCGTACTTCGGAGTCGCCGCACTGGTCGCCGCTCATTTGGCCGAACCAGGTAAACGCGCGAAGGCCGTGGCGATGGTGATGATGGGTCTGTCCGTGGCCAATGTGATCGGGGTGCCGGTCGCGGCCTGGATCGGCCAGGCACTCGGCTGGCGCAGCGCCTTCGCCTTGGTCGCCGTGATCGGGGTGGCAACCGTTGCTTCGCTGTTCGTCTGGATTCCGCGGTTGGACGATATGCCGGTGACGAATCCGATCACCGAACTCGGGGCGCTAGGCCGCGTTCAGGTGTGGATGACCCTGATCGTGGGAATGGTCGGATTCGGCGGGATGTTTGCCGTCTACACCTACATCAGTACGACGCTCACCGACGTGTCCGGTCTCGGTGCTTCGTTCATTCCTCTGGCGCTCATGCTGTACGGACTGGGCATGGTGGCCGGCAACTTCGTCGGTGGATACCTCGCGGATCGCGCACTGATGAAGGGTTTGTTCCTGTCGATGGGATCCCTCGTGGTGATCCTCGCGGTCTTCGTGATCGCTGTGCGAAATCCGTACACGGCGCTTGTCTTCGTCTTCCTCATCGGGCTTGCCGGGTCCTCGATGGTTCCTGGCCTTCAAACACGATTGATGGATGTCGCCGAGGACGCTCAGACCTTGGCTGCGTCTCTCAATCACGCCGCGCTGAACATCGCCAATGCCTTCGGAGCGTGGATCGGCGGCGTCGTCATCGCGGCCGGGTACGGGTACACCGCACCGGCAGCGGTTGGGTCGCTGCTGGCCGTCGCGGGTCTCGTCGTGCTGGCGGTTGCGGTGATTCTGCAGCGTAGGGCCGTGCGCTGACCTGGGCGCCCATCCGCGTCGGTGGAATCGGCTACGGTGCTTGCCGTGCCACAAACTGCTGACTCCCACATTCTTGCGCCCCACACCATCACGTCCGTGAACGTCAACGGCGTTCGAGCAGCTGCCCGCAAGGGCATGCTCGACTGGCTGGAGAAGACGTCGGCGGATTTCATCTGCCTTCAGGAAACGCGTGCGTCGGACGATCAGCTTCGCGAGACTCTCGAACCAGCGCTCGGCAACGGATGGTTCCTCGTCTCCGCCGAGCCGTCCGCGAAGGGACGCAACGGAGTCGCTGTGCTTTCACGCACGGAACCTGACGCGGTGCGGATCGGTCACGGCGACGACGAGTTTCTCGACGTCGGTCGATACATCGAAGCCGACTTCGCGGATCTGACCGTCGCGAGCCTGTACCTGCCCTCCGGTGAGGCGCTCACGCCGAAGCAGGAGGAGAAGGAGCGGTTCATGGCGTCCTTCGCAGTTCACCTCGCTACCACCGCTGCGGCGGCCGAGGCTGCCGATCGTCACGTGGTGGTCAGCGGCGATTGGAACATCGCGCACACCGAACTCGACCTCAAGAACTGGAAGACCAACAAGAAGTCTTCGGGATTCCTCCCCGAGGAGCGCGCCTGGATGGATCTGCTGTTCGCCGAAGATTCCGCGTGGGTCGATGTCTTCCGCACCCTCCATCCGGGTGTCGACGGTCCGTACTCGTGGTGGTCGTACCGCGGCAAGGCATTCGACAACGATTCGGGTTGGCGTATCGACTACCAGGTTGCCACCCGCGGATACGCCGAGCGGGCCAAGGTTGCGCTCGTGGAACGCGCTGAGTCCTACGACCTCCGTTGGTCGGATCACGCACCTGTCACTGTCTCGTACCGGTAGGGACGCGCATGTCTGAAGGTCTGAAAATGCCGAGCGCAAAGACGCGCAACGCCATCATCACCGTCGTGGTGGCGGTGGTGGCGCTCGTACTGGCGGTAACCCTTTCTTCACGTGACTCCGACAGTTCGGCGTCGTCGGTTACGAAGTCCTCGAGTGCCCAGTCCTCGACTGTTCAAGCCAAGCCGGGTGCTACCACCAAGGCCGCGCCGTCGAGTTCCGTGCCCTCGAGCTCCGCGCCCTCCAGCTCCGCCGTCAAGACAACGCAGCAGACGAACAGCGATGCGCCGGCGCGCGTTCTCGCCACGCTCGTGGAGATCGACGCCGGGCGGTGGCCGGATTCCGCCAATGCGCCGGGCACCAAGGGCGGCATCACCTTCCGCAACAGCGAAGGGCGTCTGCCCGCTGTCGGTGCCGGTGGCGGACGTGTCGTCTATCAGGAATGGGACGTCAACGCGAAGAAAAACGGCCAAGGTCGTGATGCCGAGCGAATCGTCACCGGTAACGACGGTTCGGCGTGGTACACCCTCGATCACTACGACACGTTTGTGAGGATTCGCTGATGTCGGACTCGTATACGGTCAGCGTGGCGCAGTGGCTGGATCCGTCTTCCGATGTGGCTTCGGTGGCCCTGCAGGGCGACCCGGCCGTTGCGGATGATCTTGCACGTGAACTCCGTGGCGAGAATTTTGTCGTTCGGGTGGTTCGCGGAGAGAACATGCGAACAACGGCGCAGGTCTTCGACGAGTTCGCGGCAGCCTTCCAGTTTCCGTCCCACTTCGGGCGCAACAAAGACGCTTTCGACGATGTCATGCGCGATCTCGACGGCGTACTCGGACTTGGCGCCGGATATGTAGTTGTGATCCGAGGTGCGGGTTCTCTACTGTCCGAGCAACAGGATCAGTTGGAGTGGTTCCGCGAAACGATGGACTTCTACACCGAAGAATGGGAACCCGTCGTTTTCCGGACCGTCTACCAGTTCGGTGCGGAGGACCTCACCGCCCACGGTGAAGACCTCGTCGAACTCGACTACCCGGGCACCACGCCACTGCACTGATTTCCACTCGTGAAAAGATCGGAACCATGTCGACCCCTGCAGAACAGAAGCCCACCGCAAAGCCTCGCGTGCTTTCCGGAATCCAGCCGACGTCGGATTCTTTCCACCTCGGCAACTACCTGGGTGCGCTGCAGCAGTGGGTTCCGTTGCAGGACGATTTCGACGCTTTCTACTTCATTCCGGATCTTCATGCCATCACGGTGACGCAGGACCCGAAGGAATTGCGTCGTCGCACCAAGGTTGCGGTGGCTCAGCTCCTTGCGGTGGGTATCGATCCGGATCGGGCGACGCTGTTCGTACAGAGTCAGGTTCCCGAGCACGCACAGTTGGCGTGGGTCCTGAACTGCATCACCGGTTTCGGTGAAGCCAGCCGTATGACGCAGTTCAAGGACAAGTCCGCCAAGCAAGGCAGCGACAACGCCAGTGTCGGTTTGTTCACGTATCCGGTTCTGATGGCCGCGGACATCCTTCTGTACCGCCCGCAGCGAGTTCCGGTGGGTGAGGATCAGCGTCAGCACCTCGAACTCGCACGCGATCTGGCCGGCCGGTTCAACACCCGCTACGGCAAGGCGTTCGTTGTTCCCGAGCCGCAGATCATCAAGGGCACGGCAAAGATCTACGACCTGCAGGATCCGACCGCCAAGATGAGCAAGTCCGCCGCCAGTGCGGCCGGACTGATCAATCTGCTCGACGATCCGAAGGTGTCGGCAAAGAAGATCAAGTCGGCCGTCACCGACAACGAGCGCGAGATTCGTTTCGACCCGCAGGCCAAGCCGGGCGTCAGCAACCTGCTCACCATTCAGTCGGCTCTCTCGGGAGTGCCGATCGAGACTCTGGTGGCCGGTTACGAGGGCAAGGGGTACGGCGACCTCAAGACCGATACCGCTGACGTGCTGACCGAGTTCGTCACCCCACTCAAGGCGAAGGTCGACGGTTACCTTGCCGACGAGGCAGAGCTGGATCGCATCATCGCGGCTGGAGCGCACCGCGCCCGTGAGGTGTCTTCACGCACTCTCGCCGCTGTCTATGACAAGGTCGGATTCCTGGCACCGAAGGGCTGACTTACGCGAATTCGGACTCACGACGCCTGACCGAACATGAGGGGGACGGCAATGGCTGACACGGACGACGACGCACCGAGCTTTCTCGAGAAGCAACGAGCAGCGCGACCCTGGCTCGATCATCTGGTTCGCGCCGCAGGACGTTTCCAAGAGCAAAAGGGCGATTACTACGCTGCGGGAATCACGTACTTCAGTGTTCTCGCATTGATTCCGATCATGATGGTCGCGTTTGCAGTGGCCGGTTTCGTATTGGCCGGGCATCCCGAGTACCTGGAGTCGATTCAGGAGCAGATCACCAAGAGCATTCCGGGCAGCTTGGGTGACACCATCAACACGCTGATCGATTCGGCTATCGACTCGCGCGCGAGCGTCGGAATCTTCGGTCTCCTGGGTGCCGCGTACGCGGGTCTCGGTTGGATGGCAAATGTTCGCGACGCGCTGACGGCGATGTGGGAGAGCAAGCGCGAGCCGAAGGGTTTCGTTCGTACCAAACTCGGTGACGCAGGGGCCCTCATCGGTCTGGCTCTCGCCATGGTCGTCTCACTGGGAATGTCGGCGCTGAGCAGCGGGCCGGTTGCGACTCAGATCGTGAAATGGCTCAACCTCGAGAACATCACCGGTGTCGGCGTGGGGCTCAGAGTCGTTTCACTGTTGCTCTCACTCCTGGCGACGTGGGCGGTGTTCCTGTGGGTGATTGCCCGGCTACCGCGCGAGCCTGTCACGCTGCGCAGCGCCGCGCAGGCAGCGCTTATCGCCGCGGTCGTGTTCGAAATCTTCAAGCAGGTAGGTGCGATCTACCTCGCGGCCGTCACCAGTGGCCCGGCGGGCGTGGCATTCGGCCCGATCATCGGTTTGCTCGTGTTCGTGTTCACTGCGTCGAGGATGCTGCTGTTCTGCACGGCGTGGGCGGCGACGACAAAGGAAAGTATGGCTCTCGCCTTCGTTCCGCCGCCGGATCCGGCCGTGATCTCGCCGCGAATCGTTGTCAGTGACGGAGCTTCACCGTCTCGCGTGGCTGCGTTGATCGCCACGGGTGCGGTTGCCGGCCTGGGTCTTTCGGGCTTCATGCGCCGTCGGCCGCGCTAGCGCCTTCGACGGTTCAGGGCAACGGCTCCCGCCACCAGCGCGATCACCACAACTCCGCCGACAGCACCGATGAGGATGCGGTCAGTGGTGTCCGACTCGGTGTCGGTAGCGGTGGGTGCTGCCGAGATCGAGGCTGGTGCAGCGGCAGACGGTGTGCGAGTGACATCGGGCGTGGCATCGTCGGTCGATCGGTCCGTCAACGAGCCGACGGTTGTGCTGGCGGGGAGTGCATATCCGTAGTCGAGTAGACGGGCAGCCTGCTCCCACGGACGGATCGGCTTGGCTTCGCCGCCCATCAATGTCACCAGTAGTTTCCGGCCGTTGCGCTCCGCAGCACCGACGTACGTGTGGCGGGCGTCGTCGGTGAAGCCGGTCTTGCCGCCCAATGCGCCGTCGTAGTTGTAGAGCAACTGATTGTCGTTCGCGAGAGTGAATCCGGGGCGGTCCTGATCGTCAGGAATCGTCGGATCTTTCGGGAAGCCGGGAAACTCGACGGTTTCGGTATGGATCAGTCCGGCAAACGTCGGATTCTGGAGGGCTGTATGGAAGATTACGGCCAGGTCGTACGGTGAGCTGCTCATCCCCGGGCCGTCGAGTCCGGATGGAGTTGCCGTGCGAGTGTCGAGGGCGCCGAGTTCGGCCGCGAGCGCGTTCATCTTCGACACGGCTGCAGCGTCACCGCCGAGTTGGCGGGCAAGAGCGTGCGCGGCATCGTTTCCCGACGCCATGACCAGACCCTGCATCAGTTGCCGGTTGGTGTACTTGCCGCCCTTGCCGATGCCGACAGCGCTACCTTCAGCGTCCGCATCTTCGGCAGTTGCGGTGATTTCGGTGTCGAGATCGAGTTCGTCGAGAGCGACGAGAGCCAACAGCATCTTGATGGTGCTGGCCGGTCGGTAGCGACCGTGCGGATCTTTCGCGGCGAGGACCTCACCGGTTTCGGCGTCCGCGAGTACCCATCCGGATGCCGCGATGTCGGCCGGGAGCGGGGGAGCGCCGTCAGGAAGTACGACGCCACACTCGCCGAGCTTGTCTCCACCGACGGGGCTTTCCGGAATCGGGACAGCAGTCGGGGCCGTGGATCCGGGCGCGGGTGCTTCGGAGAGATCGATCGCCGGCGCCGGGCTACTCGTGAACGGGCAGCTGTCGGTGTTGGGTGTTGTGAACGGTGCCTCGGTGGTGGTGGTGGGCGGCGGCGGGGCCGGTTGGGCGCCGGCCACTCCCGAGGTCCCTACGACACCGGTAAACGCAATGCTCCCTGAGAGCACTGTTCCGGCCACTGCCACTGCACACTTTCGACGCCACATCATCGATATACGAGGGTATGCGAACGTGAGGGAACGTCCGAATCGCCGCGCAAGCAGAGGGATCGAAAACAGGCGATTCGGTTTGTACATCGGTCATAGTGGACGGATGAACCTCACAGTCATACGCGGACGCCTGACGCTCGCCGCAATGACACTCATCGGAACGTCAGCCGCCGTCGTGGGATGTTCCGGCGATTCGGAACCGTCGGCCGAGAGCCAAATCTCTGCCGTGGTCGGTCAGAGTTTCGAATTCATGGCCGAAAGGGACTGGGAGGCAGTGGACAGCACTCAATGCAGTTCGATGCGCAGCGAGAGCCCCCGGGCCGAAGAGTCGCCGTTCGACGACACGCTTGCGAGTCTGAGGTTGGACGGAGTGGAGAACATCGTCGTGAACGGGGATTCGGCAACAGCCAACACTCGCCATTACAGCACCGAGGATCCGTCCGAGATGATGCGCGAGGACATCACGTTGATCAAGGAGAACGGCGCCTGGGTTGTGTGCTGACGTCTTTATGTGGTGACAATCGAAGATCGCCGCCGATGAGTTCCACCACCACACAGAGTCTGTAACAGTGGGGTAGTCGACTACTCGAATGGCGCACACGCACTGACGACAGGGGATCGGTATGGGCAAGATCGTGGTGACGGAATTCGTGTCTTTGGACATGGTCATGGAAGCGCCCGGTGGCGAACCGGGCTATGCGCACACTGGATGGGTCTTTCCGTACCAGGAGGGCGATCAGATGAAGTTCAAACTCGACGAAACCCTCGCCGCGGACGTGCTTCTACTCGGTCGACGGACCTACGAGAGCTTCGCCGGTGCCTGGCCTGAGCGCGAAGACGACCAAGGCTTTGCGGACAAGATGAACGAGATGCCCAAGTACGTCGTGACGAGTTCGACGGAGCCGCTCGAATGGAACAACTCGACGGCGCTCGACGGTCCCATCGAGGAATCCGTTCCGAAGCTGAAGGAACAGATCGACGGCGAAATCCTGGTCGCGGGAAGTCGGACGCTCGTCCACGCGTTGTTGCTGGCCGGTCTGGTCGACGAGCTGCGACTGATGGTCTTCCCGGTCATTCTCGGGTCCGGCGGGAGAGTGTTCCCCGAATCGGCCGACAAGATCGACCTCGAGTTGAAGGACGATCGTCGGTACGAATCCGGAGTTCAGGTGCTGACGTACCACCCCACGGTCGCGTAGACCTCTCGAAAACATCTGTGGCCGAGCCTCTTCGAGAGTCTCGGCCACAGATGTCTTGCCGGCTAACTGTTTTCGGGGAAGCCGAGGTTGATGCCGCCGTGGCTGGGGTCGAGCCAGCGACTGGTGACGGCTTTACCTCGCGTGAAGAAATGAACACCTTCTGTCCCGTGAGCGTGGGTGTCACCGAAGAGGCTGTTCTTCCAGCCGCCGAAGCTGTAGTAGGCCATGGGAACCGGGATGGGGACGTTGATGCCGATCATGCCGACCTCCACCTCGTTCTGGAAGCGTCGGGCAGCGCCGCCGTCGTTGGTGAAGATGGCGGTGCCGTTTCCGTACGGGTTGTTGTTGATCAGTTCGAGGGCTTGGTCGTAGGTATCGACGCGCACGACGGAGAGAACAGGCCCGAAGATTTCGTCGGTGTAGATCGACATGTCGGTGGTGACGTGGTCGATGAGGGTGGGTCCAAGCCAGAAGCCGTCCGGTCCACCATCGGCCTGGACTGTACGTCCGTCGACCACGATGGTGGCGCCGTCCTTCTCGCCTGCATCGACGTATGAGGCGACCTTGTCGCGGTGGGCCTTGGTGACGAGCGGACCCATGTCGGAGTTCTTGGTGCCGTCACCGGTGACGAGGGGAGTGGTGCGCTCGACGATCTTGGCGACCAGTTCGTCGGCGATGTCGCCGACTGCGACCAGGGCGGAGATCGCCATGCATCGTTCGCCCGCGGAGCCGAATCCCGCGTTGACCATTGCGTCGGCGGCGAGGTCGAGGTCGGCGTCCGGCAGAACGATGGCGTGGTTCTTGGCGCCGCCGAGTGCTTGCACGCGTTTGCCGTTGGCGGTGCCGGTGGCATAGACGTACTGGGCGATGGGGGTGGATCCGACAAACGAAATCGCTTTGACTGCTTTGTTTTCCAGAAGTTCGTCGACGGCGAGCTTGTCACCTTGGAGGACGTTGAAGACGCCGGGGGGCAGACCGGCTTCGGCCCAGAGTTCGGCGAGCCAGATCGCCGCGGTGGGGTCCTTCTCCGAGGGTTTGAGAATCACGGTGTTCCCGGCGGCGATGGCAACCGGGAAGAACCACATCGGGACCATCGCGGGAAAGTTGAAGGGGGAGATGATGCCTACGGGGCCGAGGGGTTGGCGGATGGAGTAGACGTCGACCTTGGTCGATGCATTCTCGGTGTATCCGCCCTTGAGGAGATGCGGTATTCCGCAGGCGAATTCGACTACTTCTTGTCCGCGGCTGATTTCGCCGAGGGCGTCGGAGAGAACCTTGCCGTGCTCGGCTGTGATGATCTCGGCGAGTTCACCTTTGCGAGCGTTGAGGAGTTCGCGGAAGCTGAACAGTATCTGTGTGCGCCGGGCCAGGGAGGTGTCACGCCAGGCGGGGAAGGCCGCCGCAGCAGCGTCGATGACGGTGCGGGCATCCTCGAGGTTCGCCAGGGCGAGTCGGCCGGTGATCTGCCCGGTGGCGGGGTTGGTGACGGGGGCGGTGTTCTCGGATGTTCCGGCGAACGACTTGCCGTCCAACCAGTGTGCGATGACACGAGTATCAGTGCTGGTCATGGTATTTCCTAGTGGTCTGGTGGCTCAGGAGTTCGGGGAGGTGTACTTGGCGACATAGTCGTTCATCGTCTCGCGCTGGTACCGGGAAACCTCGTGTGCGTTTTCGTTCTCGGCGAAGACGCTCGACACCATCACGGTGTTGTCACGATCGTAGAAGCCGAGTTTGCCGAGGCCGCCGAAGAATTCGTCCCAGTTGACGTCTCCGTCCCCGATTTTGAGGTGTTGATGCACTCGAACGGCATTGCCTGGCGGATTGGTGATGTAGCGAAGTCCGTGGGAACGGTGATGATCCATGGTGTCTGCCACATGTACGAGACGGACCATGTCGCCGGCGGCCTCCATGATGGCGGGAAGGTCCCCACCCATATGGAATTGGTGGCACGCCACGATCACCATGCCGAGGTTCTTGGAGTTCACGCCACGGATCGTGCGGATCGCGGCAAGTCCGTCTTCGACAAAATCGTCCGGGTGCGGGTCGATCAGGACGTCGATCCCCTCGCGTTCGATGATCGGAAGCAGTTCCTCCATCGAACGATAGAACGCACGCTCGGACTCTTCGGCTTTCTCGGGGCGGCCGGAGAATTCGGTGTTCATGACGTTGACACCGAGATCGACCGTGATCTGGATGGCCCGCTTCCAGTAACGCACTGCTGCTTCGCGAGCGTCCTCGTCCGGGCCGGACCACCGAAGGACCGGGAGCACCGACGCGATGCCGACTCCCGCACTCGCGCAGGCCTTCCGGAACTCGGCGACGAGCGCGTCGTCGGCTTTCGGGTGATTGAAGAACGGGATCATGTCGACGTGCGGTGTGAGCTGCAGGTACTCGTACCCGAGATCGGCAACAACTCGGGGAAGCTCCAGCAGCGAGTAGTCGTGATGGAACGGTGTGGGATCGAGAGCGACCTTCATCGCTACGCCCCGGCCACAGAGTCGCGCGGAACCATGTCCACGACGACGCGTTGACCCGTCTCCAGAGACTTCACGCCAGCGGCGCAGACAGCGGCCGCGGCGTACCCGTCCCAGGCACCTGGTCCGTCGATGTAGTTGCCGGTGCCGGCGCCCGTCTTCACTGCCTTGATCCACCGGGCGAACTCGGTGTCGTATGCCTGCCCGAAGCGTTCGCGGAATCCTGGGGTGATCTGCCCACCCCAGTTGCCGGGCTTGGTCTTTCGGATCAGTCCCACGTCGAGTCCGATCATCGCGCTTCCGAGTTCGCCGACAACTTCGGTGCGCACCTCGTAGGCAACTCCGGTGGTGACAAACACCTCGGCGTCGACGTGTCTACCGGACTCGGTCTCGAATATAGCGATCTGTGGGTCTTGAATACCCTCGGGAGCAAGCGAATTCGCAGACGGCCGAATTATCTGCACCGAGGTGATCTCTTCGTCGAGCAGGAATCGCGTCACGTCGACCTCGTGGACGAGTGAGTCCTTGACGATCATCGCGCTGTCGAAGCCGTTCGGAACCGCAGGATTGCGGTGCGCGCAGTGAACAACGAGAGGGCGACCGAGATCGCCGCTGTCGATCAAATCCTTGAGCTGGGTGTATTCGTGGTCGAACCGGCGCATGAAACCGACCTGGATCAGTTTCTTTCCCAGCGCTGCTTCGGCTTTGACGATCGCCAGCGAACTGCCCGCGTCGGTGGTCAGCGGCTTCTCGCAGAGAACCGGCTTGCCTGCTTCGAGGCAGGCAAGTACCTGCTTCTCATGGGTCGGGCCCGGGGTTGCGAGCACAACGGCGTCGACGTCCTCGGCTGCGATGGCATCGAACGGATCGACGACGACGCGTGACCCCGGCGTCAATGCTGCGATTTCCTCGGCGCGGGCAAGAGAGTAGTCGTTGACGACGGTGACTCGGGCACCGCCGATTTTGTTGGTGATGCGGTCGACGTGATCGGCCCCCATGATGCCGACGCCGAGCACTGCGATCCGGAGATCCTGGTTGTCAGACATGCGGTGGTACTCCTCGATTGTGTTGCTCAGCTGAAACGGACGGCGGGGACGCCACAGGTGGACAGGTATTTCTGAGTGCGCGCTGCGATGGGCAGCGGTGTGTCGGGATGGCAGGGATACATGTCCTGCTCGACGATCGCGAACACGTCGATGCCGAGCTTCTCGATGGCCTCCAGAAGCGGCGGCATGTCCGGGATTCCACGCGGTGGTTCGATCATCGCGCCGAGTTTGACGGCTTCGCCGAACGGCAGGTCCTCCGCCTCCACCTTGGCGACGATCGCCGGATCCACCTGCTTAAGGTGCAGGTACCCGATGCGCTCCGGATGCTTGTTGATGATGGCCAGGTTGTCGCCGCCGCAGTAGCTGATGTGGCCGGTATCGAGGCACAGGTTCACGAAACGCTCGTCTGTACCTTCGAGGAACTTGTAGACGTTGTCCTCGATATCGACATGGCTGTCGGCATGAGGGTGGTACTGCGCCATGACGCCGTACTCCTCGAGCATCGCCTTGCCGAGAGCGTTCATGCCGTCGGTCTTCTTGCGCCACTGCTCGGGAGTCAGATTTCGATCCTCGAGTACCACTCCGGTGGAAGGATCGCGCCACATCTCGGGTATGACCACTACGTGCTTGCCGCCGACGGCTGCGGTCAACTTGGCGACGTCCTTGATCTGATTCCAGACGGCATCCCAGGAATCGTCCTGGTGCAGGTGTTCGAAAACGGTACCGGCCGAAAGCTTGAGGCCGCGTGCTCCGAGTTCGTCAGTCAGCTTGGCTGGATCGGTCGGAAGGTATCCGAACGGACCGAGTTCGATCCATTCATATCCCGACGCGGACACCTCGTCGAGGAATCGCGTGTACGGGGTCTGCTGAGGGTCGTCCGGAAACCACACACCCCAGGAGTCGGGGGCTGATCCGACGCGAATCGCGCTCATGTCTAGATTCCTTTCGCGGGCAAGCTTTTTGGGGTGTGGTTGTGCGGAAATTTCATTCGGATGGACGGAGGTACGGTCGCTGGATCTTCTTCCAGGACTCGTAGGTTGTCCGGGCGTTCTTGGTCGATTCCAGTTCGGAGGTGGCCGATACCGGTACATCCCACCAGGATTCGCTGTCCGGGGCGCCGATCAGCGGATCGGTTTCGACGTGGATGACCGTGCTGGTGTCGCTTGCTTTGGCGACTTTGATCGCATCGGCGAACTCGGCGGCGGTGTTGGCGCGGATGACGTCGACACCGAGGCTGGCGGCGTTCGCGGCCAGATCGACCGGGAGAACACCTCCGTCGAGACGTCCGTCATTCGAGCGGTAGCGGTACTGCGTGCCGAAGCGCTGGGAACCCAACGACTCGGATAGCGAACCGATGGAGGCAAATCCGTGATTCTGCACCAGGACGACGATGACCTTGAGGCGTTCCTGTACGGCGGTGACCAATTCGGTGGCCATCATCAGATAGGAACCGTCGCCGACCATCACGAACACGTCGCGATCGGGGCACGCCATGCGGACGCCTAGACCGCCGGCAACTTCGTATCCCATGCACGAGTACCCGTATTCGACGTGATACCCCTTGGGATCACGGGTTCGCCACAGCTTGTGGAGGTCACCCGGCATGGACCCGGCAGCGCACACCACGACGTCACGTGGATCGGACAGAGTGTTGACCAGGCCGATCACCTGATTCTGATTCAGTGACCCGTCGGCAGCGGGTTCGGCTGGGTTGTAGACGGATTCGACGATCGCATCCCAATCGCGAGCGAGTTCACCGATCCTGGACGCGTATTCGTCGTCCACCCGGTAGTCGTTCAGTGCGATCGCCAGCGCGTCGAGCGCCTCACGTGCGTCGGCGACCACGCTGACTCCGCCCTGCTTCACGGAGTCCAGTGAAGCGACGTTGATGTTGACGAAGCGAACGTCGGGATTGGTGAATGCGGTGCGGGACGCGCTCGTGAAATCGCTGTACCGCGTGCCGATACCGATGACGACGTCCGCCTCGGTAGCCAGTACGTTTGCAGCCGTAGTGCCGGTGGACCCCACCGCCCCGACGGATTGTGGATGGTCGTAGACCAATGAACCCTTGCCGGCCTGGCTCTGCCCCACGGGGATTCCGGTCTGCGCGCAGAACGCTGCCAGAGAGTCGGTGGCCTGGCTGTAGATCACTCCGCCGCCGGCGACGATCAGTGGCTTGCGAGCCGAGCGGATGATCGCGGCGGCGCGTTCGATCACCGATCGTTCGGGGAGCGGGCGGGCCACGTGCCACACCCGTTCGGCGAAGAAGGACTCGGGCCAGTCGAAAGCCTCGGCCTGCACGTCCTGCGGGATGGCGATGGTCACTGCGCCGGTCTCGACGGGATCAGTGAGAACGCGCATCCCGGCGAGCAGAGCGCTCGGCAACTGCTCCGGGCGCCATACCCGATCGAAGTATCGTGAGACCGGTTTGAAAGCGTCGTTGACTGTGACGTCGCCGCTCGACGGGAGTTCGAGTTCCTGTAAGACGGGGGCACTGGCGCGGGTCGCGAAAGTGTCTGCGGGAAGCAGTAATACAGGTAGACGGTTGATGGTGGCCAGTGCCGCGCCGGTGATCATATTGGTGGCACCGGGGCCGACGCTGGACGAGACTGCCCACGTCTGCAGGCGGTCCTTCATGCGGGCGTGCGCGACAGCCGAATGCACCATCGCCTGTTCATTGCGGCCGAGCACGTAGGGGAGTGTCGGCTCACGGCCGGCATCGAGATCCTGGATCTCGGCCTGCAAGAGTGCCTGCCCCAGTCCGGCGACGTTGCCGTGCCCGAAGATTCCGAAGCAGCCGGCGAACAGCTTGGTGCGCTGGCCGTCGCGTTCGGTGTACTGGTTGGCGAGGAAGCGGACGACAGCTTGAGAAACGGTGAGGTGTACGGTCGGCTCGTCGCGAGGTAGACGATTGCCGGTTGCGTTGTTGGTGGGTGCCACAGCTTTCACTTCCGTCAGTTGTGGGACTGCAACGGCAGTCGAGGGTCGATGTCCTGGTGATCCCAGCTTCCACGTAGCCAGGTGTGTTGCGGATCGTCACAGATGTTCCACGCCCGGATCTCGCCCGAACCTGCCATGACATTGAGGTAGTACATGTGGTGGCCCGGCGCTGCGATGGACGGGCCGTGATAGCCGTGCGGCACGAGGACGACGTCGCCCGAGCGGACTTCCTCGAGCACCTCGATAGGTCTCTCGGCGGTTCCGTACACGCGGTGGTAGCCGAACCCTTCGGTCCCGGTGGGGCTTCGGTCGATCTCGAAGTAGTAGATCTCTTCCAGGGCCGATTCGACGTCGCTGTTCTCGTCGTGCTTGTGGCTGGGATACGACGACCAGTTCCCGCCGGGGGTGATGACCTCACACGCGATGATGGAGTCTGCCTCGAAAGTGTCTGCGGTGGCGAAGTTGTGAACCTGTCGGCTGCAGTTACCGGCGCCGCGGAGTTCGACGGCAACTCCTGATGCGGGACCGTAGCGATGGGGGAGCTTTGCGCCGGCGCGCGCTCCGCACAGGGCGAAGCGGCCTCCACCTGCGCTGGCCACTGTGTAGTCGGAATCGCGTCCTATGTAGGCGAAGTCGCTCGGTCCGTCGAAGACCGACGCGCGGCCGGTCAGGGCGATCTCCGTCCCCTCGGCAACTATCACGGCCGAACCCGACAGTGGAACGACGACTATCTCGTTCTCGCCGGACTGCAAGCGGACGCTCGCGCCAGGGGCGAGTTCGAGTGTCCACAAGCTGGATTCGGTCCAACCCGCGGACTCCGGCGTGACCACTGTCGTGAAATCACCGTCGGCGGACGATCCGGCGGGGACGTAGTACTTGCTGAACATCTTGCTCCTGCCAGGTCGGTTCTAGTGGACGAGCTTGACTGCGGTGTCGACGGCCGCGGTCACGTCGCCGTCCGGTGGGTAGAGCAGCGCGCGCCCGACTATCAATCCGCGCACGGACGGCAGCTGAAGGGCAGCGTCCCACTTTGCGTACGTTTCTTCCGGCGCGATCTGCGGATCGCCGCCCAGGAGGAGCGTCGGGAGGGTGGTCGCATCCATGACGCGTTCCATCTCGTCGACGACCGGCAGTTTCATCCACGTATACGCCGAGGTGGAGCCGAGACCTTGGGAGATGTGGATGGACTTGATGACGGCGTCGGGGCTGAGATCGTTGACCACCTTGCCGTTGACGCGACTGGAGAGGAACGGCTCGAGCATCGCGATCAGTCCGGCCGCGGCCAGTTCGTCAACGGCCTCGGCACATGCCGTCATGGTGGGCAGGGTGCCCGCGTCGTCGAGGGCGATGCGCAGCAGCATCTTTCCGCCGTTCATTCCGAACTTCGCGGTGCCCGCCGCGGTATATCCGGTCATGCGGTCGTCGAGTTCGAAGCTCGCGCCCGCCAGGCCGCCGCGGTTCATCGACGAGAAGACGACCTTGTCCTCGAGGGCCCCGAGGAGGAGCAGATCGTCGAGAATGTCCGCGGTACCGAGAACGCCGTCGACTCCGGGATTGTCGAGCGCCGTGCGTAATCTGTCGAGCAGATCGGTACGACTGTTCATCGCTGTCGGCTTGCCGCCGACAGACAATGCCCCACGCGCTGGGTGATCGGCAGCGACGATCATCAGTCGTCCGTTGCCTCGAACGGTGGCGCGAGGAGTGCGTGCTGCCCAGGCCTTTTCGATGATCTGCGGATCGCTCGCACGCAGTTCCGTCACGTCGGCGTAGGTGGTGGCGAGGGGGCGGGCGGCGAGCTTGTCAGACATTGACTGCCTCCGTGGCTGTGGCTTCGGCGAGATCGTGGACTTCTTCAGCGGTTGGCATCGCAGTGGAGCATTCGAGCCGAGATGCGACTATGGCACCGGCCGCGTTGGCATAGCGCAGTACCTTCTCCAGTGGCCACCCGGCCAACAGTCCGTGGCACAGTGACCCGCCGAAGCTGTCGCCGGCACCCAGCCCGTTGACCACGTCGACGGCGTTGGGCGGCACGGTGATCGATTGCTTTCGTGTTTTGCCGAGGACACCCTTCGGGCCCTGCTTCACGATGGCCAGTTCGACTCCGAGGTCGAGAAGCGCGTCGGCGGCCTTGTTCGGATTGGTCTCACCGACCGCGATCTCGCACTCTTCGCGGTTTCCGACGGCTACCGTCACGTGCGCGAGAGCGCGCTGCACCTGAGTGGTCGCTTCTTGGGGTGTCGACCAGAACATCGGGCGGTAGTCCAGATCGAGGACCGTCAGCGGGCGTCGTTCGCGGGCTTCCCAGGCAGCGAAGTGTGCACTGCGACTCGGTTCTTCGGACAGCCCCGTCACAGTCGACCAGTAGAGGGACGCTCCTCGAACGGCGTCGAGGTCGATATCTTCCGGGGTGATCCGAAGATCGGGCGCATGCGGCTTGCGGTAGAAGTACAGCGGGAAGTCGTCAGGGGGGAAGATCTCGCAGAACGTCACCGGTGTCGGGTACTCGGAATTGGTGACGACAAACCTGTTGTCGACGCCCAGACGTGCCAACTCGCGTGTGACGAACTTTCCGAAGGGATCGCTGCCTACGCCGGAGATCAGTGCTGCTCGCCGGCCGAGGCGTGCAGCCGCCACCGAGACGTTTGCCGCGCTGCCGCCGAGAAACTTGCCGAAGGTCTCGACGTCTTCGAGTCCGACACCGGTTTGAAGTGGGTAGATGTCCACCCCCGATCGGCCGATGGCAAGCACGTCGAATGGTGCGTCAGGGATGTGTGACCCGCTCTGGTGAGTGTTGATGCTTGTCAAGACTGACTCCCGAGAGTTCGTGGTGGGCTGCCCGCGCAGGGCACCGTTGTATGACTGAAACTGTGCGCCGCGACACAGCGATTGTCAATAGTTTGTCTGGACATTATGACTTGCGGTCAAGTGAATGTTAGTGTTCGCATACACTGCCGAGAGAAGTAGCGTCGATACGGCGCCTTCCCAAGACAGATCGGAGTTGACCGTGGTCGCAGCACTCGCCGTCGAGTTGGACCGCTCGAGCCCGGTGCCGCTGTATTTTCAGCTGGCCCAGGCAATCGAGGGCGCTATTCTCGGTGGCGAACTTGCCCCAGGTGATCGCTTCGAGAACGAACTGGCGTTGGCCAAACGGCTCAATCTCTCACGTCCGACCACTCGACGTGCGATCCAGGAACTGGTGGACAAGGGCCTACTTGTTCGTAAGCGGGGAGTCGGAACTCAGGTGGTGCAAAGTCCGGTGCACCGCCCGGTCGAGCTCACCAGCCTGTTCGACGACCTTGCGAGGGCAGGCCAAGCGCCGACGACCAAGCTGCTCGAGTTCACGGTGGGAGTTCCCGCCGAGGACGTTGCCGCGGAACTCAACCTCGAACCTGACGCCGAAGTGGCCACCATCAGGCGTCTGCGAAGCACCAACGGCGAACCGCTTGCAGTGATGACCAACTACATTCCGGTGGACATCGCCCCCGATCCCGAGGAGTTGGAGACGCAAGGGCTGTACCAAACCTTGCGAACTCGCGGCGTTCACATCCGTGTGGCGCGGCAGCGAATCGGCGCTCGGGCGGCGACTCGCGAAGAAGCAGGATTGCTCGACGAGAAAGTGGGTGCTGCCCTCTTGACCATGAGCCGCACTGCATTTGACGATTCAGGTAGTGCCGTCGAGTACGGCAGCCACTGCTACCGAGCGTCGCGTTACTACTTCGACACCACCGTGGTCGACCGCTAGATCTCGATCCCGGTGACACGAGTACCCGCCTGACCGAGTCAGTGGGGGTGATTTGTGATCCCAGCATTTCTGCGATCCTTCGATCATTTGACCCGAACGGAGCCTCATGACAGGCATTTCAGTAGCAGTTGCCGGATTCGGATGGATGGGCCGCGTCCACACGCAGGCGTATCTGCGTCTGCGGCAACACTATCCCCAGCTTCCCGTGATCCGCCTGGCCGTCGTCGCCGACGAGGTGCCTGGCCGAGGGGAGGAAGCGGCGGACCAATTCGGTTTCGAAGCTTTCACCCAGGACTGGCGCGATATCGCAGCCGATCCGGCCATCGACGCGGTGAGCATCACGGCCCCGAACTTCTTGCACCGTGAAATCGGCGTCGCAATGGCAGAAGCCGGCAAACACATCTGGATCGAGAAGCCCGTCGGCTTGTCCACGGAAGACGCCAAAGCTGTTGCCGCAGCAGTCTCGAAGGCCGGTGTGCAGTCGACCGTCGGCTTCAACTACCGAAACGCGCCGGCTGTAGCCCTGGCAAAAAGCCTGATCGACTCAGGGGAGTTGGGCACGATCACGCACTCGCGGTTTCGTTTCCTCAGCGACTATGCGGCCCACCCTGAAGGCGCTTTGAGTTGGCGATACGAGCGTGAGCGCGGCGGCGCCGGCGTCCTGGGCGACTTGGCTTCGCACGGCATCGATCTGATTCGTCATCTTCTCGGTGACGTCGACGCTCTCGTTGCTGATACTGCGATCTTCATCCCGGAGCGTGCGCGTCCGTCCGCCGCTACCAGTGGACATGCCCGAGCCAGCGGCGGGGAGATGGGAGCTGTCGAGAACGAAGACTTCGTCAGCGCACTGCTGCGGCTCGGCTCGGGCGGCCGCTGCACACTCGAAGCGTGCCGCGTCGCCGTGGGAGAGCAGAACAACTACGGATTCGAGATTCACGGTACGAAGGGTGCCGTGTTCTGGGATTACCGCCGGATGGGTGAACTGGGCACCAGCCTCGGCTCGAAGTACCAGGACCAATCCGTCACGACGGTTTTGGTCGGCCCCGAGTCGGGAGAGTTCGGCCGCTTCCAACCCGGCGCGGCCAACGCCATGGGTTATGACGACCTGAAGGTCATCGAGGCTCGCAATTTCGTCTCCTCGATCGTGGACGGAGCGCCGCAGGGCGCGACCATCGCTGATGCTGTCGCGTCGGCGCAGGCTCTGGACGCGATGGTTGCCTCGGTCTCCTCCGGTGGCTGGATTTCTCTCGGCTGATCGAGAATTGCTCCGAAAGGCTCTGGTGCAGTGACATTTCCCCGCGGACTGGCGTTGCTGGTGGCAGCAGCACTGTTCATGGAGATGCTCGATGCGACGATTCTCGCAACCGCACTGCCGTCGATCGCCCAATCCTTCGGAGTTGACGCCGTCGACGTCAATGTCGCCGTTTCTTCGTATCTCCTGGTGTTGGCCGTCCTGATCCCGGCGAGCGGATGGATGGCCGACAGGTTCGGAACGCGACGTGTCTTCATCTCTGCCATAGCCGTTTTCACGGTGGCGTCGGTGGGATGTGCACTGAGCACGTCCCTCCCGATGCTGGTGGGAATGCGCGCACTACAAGGGGTAGGCGGCGCCATGATGGTGCCGGTAGGGCGGCTCGCAGTATTGCGGGTGACGTCGAAGGCGGAACTCGTACGGGCTATCGCTTACTTGACGTGGCCGGCGCTCACAGCGCCGGTTCTTGCGCCCGCTGTGGGTGGAGCCATCGTGTCGATCGCTTCGTGGCGCTGGATCTTTCTGATCAACGTTCCGATCGGGATCGTCGGGTTTCTGCTGGCATTGCGCATGGTACCCGACATTCGGCAAACGCAGAAACGGAGCCTTGACTGGCTGGGATTGGTGGTGATCGGAGCAGGCGTCGCAGTGCTTGTGGTGGCGCTCGACAGCGTGCACAGTGCCGGAACCGACTGGCTACGAGTGGGCCTCGGGATCATTGCGGCTCTGATCTTGTTGAGCTTGGCCGTCATTCACCTCGTCCGGTCGGATCACCCGCTCATCGCGCTCGGCGTCCTCCGACTTCGATCGTTTCGGCTCGTCGCGTCGAGCGGCTCGCTGTACCGGCTCGTGATCATGGGCGTGCCGTTTGTGCTGCCGTTGTTGTTCCAAGTGGGGTTCGAAATGTCGGCGTTCAAGGCAGGTCTGCTGGTGATGGTTCTGTTCGCGGGGAATATCGCGATCAAACCGCTCACCACTCCGCTCATGCGCAGATTCGGGATCAGACGAGTTCTGGTGGGAAACGGAGTTCTGTCGGTGGTGTGCTTCGGTGCGCTGGTACTGATCTCGTCGACGACACCGGACGTCGTTATCGCTGTTGCACTGTTTGTCAGTGGCGCGTTGCGATCCATCGGGTTCACCGCGTACAACAGCTTGGCGTTCGCCGACGTCGACTCGGGTGAGCTGACCGATGCAAATACTCTGCATGCAACGCTGCAAGAGTTGGCATCCGGTCTAGGTATTGCACTGTCCGCGTTGGTGATCACGCTCTGCACACCGTTGGCGGAGTCGGGGGATCTGAGCGGCGGAGTGCCGTTTTCTCTGACGCTGGGTGTTCTCGGGGCCATGCTGGTGCCGACGGTGATCGAGAGTTGGCGGCTCCCACGCGATACGGGTGCTGTGGTGTTGGTGCGCCGATAATGAAGCGTCTTCCGCCACCTTCATCATAACGCGGGACCCGGGGCTTGCGGCAAGGCCCCGGTGATGGTGCACACTCGTCTGCTGCGAGCAAGCAAAAGCCTTGCCCGAAGGAGGGGATCGCATGAGTGACGTCATCATTGTCGGTGCTGGACCAACTGGATTGATGCTGGCAGGTGAGCTCCGGCTACAGGGCGTCGATGTCGTCGTCGTGGACAAGGACGAGGAGCCGACTCAGTTCGTCCGTGCCCTCGGCATCCATGTGCGCAGCATCGAAATCATGGAGCAGCGCGGGTTGCTGGACAAGTTCCTCGCGCACGGCCGCAAGTATCCGCTCGGTGGATTCTTCGCGGGGATCAGCAAACCGGCACCCGCGCACCTCGATACTGCGCACGGGTACGTACTGGGAATACCTCAGCCCGAGATCGACAGGATTCTTGCCGAACATGCCACCGAAGTCGGCGCGGACATTCAGCGAGGGAAGCGCGTCGTCGCGATCCGTCAAGATGCCGACAACGTCACAGCGGAATTGTCCGACGGCACAACACTTCACGCGCGTTACCTCGTGGGCTGCGACGGCGGCCGCAGCACTGTTCGGAAGCTGATCGACGTCGGGTTTCCCGGCGAGCCGTCGAGCGCCGACACGTTGATCGGCGAAATGGACGTGACCATGCCCGCTGATGAACTGGCCGCCGTTGTCGCCGAAATCCGGGAAACGCACAAACGATTCGGAGTCGGTCCCGCCGGCAATGGTGCTTTTCGTGTCGTGGTTCCTGCGGCCGAAGTTGCCGACGGTCGCGCAGCACCGACCACCCTCGACGACATCAAACAACAGCTACTGGCCATTGCCGGTACCGACTTCGGTGTGCACTCGCCGCGGTGGCTCTCGCGCTTCGGCGACGCCACTCGTCTGGCGGAGCACTACCGGCGCGACCGGGTGTTTCTCGCCGGCGACGCCGCACACATCCACCCACCGATGGGCGGTCAAGGTCTCAATCTCGGTGTGCAGGACGCCTTCAACCTCGGCTGGAAGCTCGCCGCCGAGATCAACGGCTGGGCACCGGAGGGCCTGCTCGACACGTACGAATCGGAACGGCGTCCGGTGGCTGCCGACGTGCTGGACAACACGCGCGCCCAGGCCGAGTTGATCTCCACCGCTGCCGGACCACAAGCGGTGCGGCGCTTGATCTCCGAGCTGATGGAATTCGAAGACGTCAAGCGCTATTTGACCGAGAAGATCACTGCGATCTCGATTCGCTACGATTTCGGCGAAGGCGACGACCTACTCGGTCGGAGGCTGCGGAACATCGCGTTGACCCGCGGCAACCTGTACGACCTGATGCGATCCGGCCGCGGACTTCTTCTCGACCAGGGTGGCCAACTGTCCGTCGATGGTTGGAGCGATCGCGCCGACCACATCGTTGACACAAGCACTGAATTGGACGCTCCGGCTGTCCTGCTTCGGCCGGACGGTCATGTGGTGTGGCTGGGGGATACGCAGGCGGAGTTGGACACTCAGCTGTCCACGTGGTTCGGTCGGCCGGCGAGGGACCGCGCGCGACCCTTCGATTTCGACAACCGAGCACCGTGACACCTCGGGTGCACTACCGTTGCCGTTTATGGGACAAGGATTGGGGCAGATCACGCCTGCGGCCTTGATCGCCGTCGGAGTGCTGATACTCACGGGCTGCACGACCAATGTCGATGTGCCGAAGACATTTGCTGCCACATTGACGGTGACCGGTCAGGCAGAGCAAGTCGAGGCCGGCTCTGGAGAGTGCGTGATCGACTCGATCCGTGTCGCTCCGAACGACCAGATTCAAATTTTCGGGGGCAGTGGCGCTGCGTCCGTCAGGTCGACACTCGAGGTCGAGGCAATCGATCAACTTCCTGACGGAATGAGCACGTGCTCCTACACCGCACATTTTGATGCCGTCCCCGCAAACCAGAAGAACTACGAGGTGAGCTTGGGCCGCTTTTCCCCGAAGTCGTTCAGCTCGGACGAGTTGGAAAACGGTGTCACCTATCAACTGCGCCGGCCCTGACCGAACCAGTTCTCCCTCACCCGAATTCTCGAACAGTAGCGATCCCTGTACTGCACGTCGAAAAAACCCATACAGCATGTTGTATCCGGTGCAACTTTCAGTCAGCGTGCTTGGCGGTCCCTTCGCCTCCACGCTGTCGGGCCCTACCGGGATTGATGTGGAGCCGAACACCCTCATAGGTGACTGTGTACGGCACATCGTCATCGTTGTCCGGGTCGCCGGAGTCCGCAGGATCCGGCAGTTCCGCGATCTGTTCGATGACCGTCTGTGCTCGCGCCGCACCAGGATCGAACATTTCCTGAAACGGCCCCACGAACGAGCCACCGAGTCCGCGGCGCTTCGCCCGAACAGCCGCCCACCCGAACACTGCCAACGGGCCGATCATGGCGAACAGCACTAACAAGTCCCACCCCATGCTTCGAGCGTACCGACCGATCGGCATCAAGCGGCTCAAGTCTCTTCAGTGCTACCGTCCCTCAGCTCATTCGTCTCTCGGACTGTGCCTTCAGTAGATCGGCCAGTCGACCAGGTGAGATCCGCTCGCGAACCGCCTCCGTCACGAGTTCGGCCTGCGTCTGAGGCGCGAGGCCGTCGATCGGTTGGTCTCGGTCCAGATTGGTCGGGAAGGCGTAGCCCTCGGCCGAGGCGGCGACGGCACACCGAACTGCCTCGTCTGACGCCGCCTCGCTGAGAGCGAGCAGTGCCGGATAGATCGCGTTGACGAGTGCCTCCCGGTCGATGGTTCCGAGGGCTCGACCGAAGGCCGACGACACCTGGAGAAGATTTGCCATACGCAGGACGTCGGCGGACTTGTTGTGGCCTGCCGCGTGGAACAGGGCTGGGTTGAAGAAGACGGCATCTCCCTTCTTCAAAGGTAATTGGACGTAGTTGGCTTCGAAGAACTCCTTGAACTCGGGACGCTCGAACGCGAGGTATCCGGATTCGAATTGCTGCGAGTACGGCAGATACTTCGTCGGCCCCGTCTCGGCCGGCATATCCACGTGGGCGACTGCACCTTGCAAGGTGAGGGCAGGGGTCAAGCGGTGAACATGCGCCCGAAACTTCGCGGCTACGTCGCTCGACATGAAACCGAGGTGGTAGTCGCGATGTGGATTCTGTGCGGCGCCACCGGGATTGACGACGTTGACGTCCGACGTCACCTGATACATGGGGCCGAGCCACGCTTCCGAAGCCAAAGCGACAATGCTGTTTGCGTAGTAGTCGACGTAAGCCTTGGGATCTTCGAGCGCCAACTTCAGTTGTGCGCCCCAGATTCGGTCATTGGCACCAGGTTTGGCGAAGTGATCTCCGGACGCTGCACCGGATTCGTGTTGGCGTGCAATGAGTTCACGGAAGACCGCGCTGGCGCGATCCAGTATCTCCGCGTCGAACGCGCCTTGAAAGACTGTGATGCCGGGGCCGGTGAGTAACGCCCGGGCGATCTCGTCTTGGATCTCGGCCCGGGTTTCAGGATTCGACGATTGCTCTACCAATGCTTCGGAGCGGTACAGAAGAACCCCGTCGGCCACTGAATCGGCGTACGGGTAATCGGCAAGGTCGGTGTCGTGCGCGACCAAAGCGGCGAAGTCGTCGATGTTGCAGTCTTCTCGGTGCAACCTACCTGCGGACGGCACGGTGTGGTTGGTCAGTGATGGAGTCATTCGGGGCCTTTCCTGCGGTGTTCAAGATGCGCTGTACCTCAAAGACTGCCAAGGAGAACCCATCGAAACTACCCCTGAAATCCATCAAAAAGACCTCAGAAACTTTCCCCCACGGGCTCGACCGAGACAGTTGTCCCCGCGGAGTGCATCGACTTGATCACGGCAGCTGCCACGAGATTTGCCCGCAGGCCGTCCGCGGCTGTGGCCAAGGTCGACGGTCTTCCGGTGCTCAATGCGTCGATCCACTCTTGAAATTGGCGCCGATACGACTCGGCAAAACGCGGAATCCAATCCGCCGCATAGCCGTACGAGTGGGATCGATCCGCGTCGGTGTGGATGACCACCGGTTCGGCGAGACGAGCGGCGCCGATTTCGCCCACGACCTCGCACCGAGTGTCGTAGCCGTACCGCGCGTTGAGAAAGACCTCGACCGTGGTGAGAACGCCGTCGGCGGTGCGCAGCATGATTATCTGCGGATCCTGGCGATCGTTCACCAGCGAACTCGAGCGCCCGCAGTGCCAGCTGGCTGCGACGACGGGGGAGTTCAAGATCCACGGCACGATGTCGAGTTCGTGAATCGCGGAGTTGGTCACCGTGGATTCCGAGCTGCCACCCGGGTAGGCGCTGACAGTGCGACTCGAGCAGTGCACGATCAGTGGGTCACCGATACGGCCGGAATGTGTTTCGGCCTTCAGCGCCACGTATCCCGGATCGAAGCGGCGCATGAATCCGACGCTCACAAGGGGGCTTTCGGGGTTCTCGGCCGCAGCGACGCGTCGGCAGTCCTCTGCTGTCACTGCGAGGGGCTTTTCACACAGAACCGGTATTCCGGCTTCGACAGCAGCAAGCGTGAGGTCGGCATGCGTTGAATCATGGGAAGCGATGACTACGGCGTCCACACCGGCGTCGTTGATCAGTTTCAACGGATCGGTCACCCACCGTGCGCCGACTGCGGACGCTACGGACTTTGCTCGCTCTTGATCGAGGTCTGCAACCACAGAGACCGTTGCCCCGGAGACCGTGGAGTGGAGATTGCGGACGTGGTCGGCGCCCATGACGCCGGTTCCGATCACACCGACACGAATCGACATGAGGTTCCTACTTCCAGAGGATTGAAACGGACAACCTAATGTCCTTACATATTTCGAGATTCGACTCTACAGTTCGAGGCATGACTTCTTCTACAGTTCTGGAACTCCCTCGCACCCGGGTCCCCGATCCGGTCGACGCTCCGACTTTGCGCTGGGGGATCCTCGGGCCTGGCTGGATTGCAGAACGCTTCGTGGAGTCACTGCAGAGAAATACAGCGCAGGAAGTCACGGCCGTCGCTTCGCGCGGACTCACCCGCGCTCAGGCCTTCGCGGACAATTGGGGGATCCGACGCGCTCACGGTAGCTACGACGCTTTGCTTGCCTCCGAGGATGTGGACGTCGTCTATGTCGCAACACCGCACACTGCTCATTTCGATTGCGCGATGGCGGCATTGGATCACGGCAAGCATGTCGTGGTCGAAAAGCCGCTGGCTTTGAACGCAGCGCAGGGACGGGCGATTCAGGAGCGGGCGACTGCGCTCGGACTGTTTTGCATGGAGGCGATGTGGACGTCGTTTCTGCCCAAGTTCGACGTGATCGACCAGATCCTCGAGGCGGGGCTGCTGGGAACCATACGTACGGTTCTGGCCGATCACGGCGAACGGTTCGAGACCGATCATCGTATCTACGATCCAGCGCTTGCGGGTGGGCCACTTCTCGACCTCGGGACCTATCCGGTCAGTCTCGCGTATCGGGTATTGGGTGTTCCTACTGCGGTTGCTGCCCTGGGCGAGCCGGCGAATGACATGGTGAACGGCCAGATCTCAGTGGTTCTGTCCTGGGCAGGCATTGCTCAGGCCAGTCTGAACACCACGATCCTTGCTGACACGCCCAACACGGCCTCGATCTGCGGCGACAAGGGGATGATCGTTCTGGACTCGACGTTCTACCGGCCCGGGGCCTTCACTGTCCGGCTAGGTGACGGAAGATCTGCGCGCTACGACGATCCGGTCGACGGATACGTCGGAGGTCTCGCGTTCGAGGCGGCCGAGGCGGCGCGGCGGATCACCGCCGGGGATATCGAGTCGCCGGTCCATCCGCTCGACGCGGCCATTGCGACGCTCGACATCCTCGACGAGATCCGCCGTCAGGTGGGGATCACGTTCCCGGGTGAGGGCTAGAGCGTGAAGGCCTTCCGGAAAGCAGTGAGTGCGGTGTCACTGTCTCCGGATGCCCAGCCCTCCAAACCGATCGTGCCGGTGTAACCCTGGTCGGCGAGCACGCGTGCGATGGCGGGGTAGTTGATCTCGCCGGTTCCGGGTTCGCATCGGCCGGGTACGTCGGCCACCTGAATCTCGCCGATGTTGTCACCACAACGCCGCACGAGTTCGATGAGGTTTCCTTCGCCGATCTGTGCGTGGTAGAGGTCGAGCATCATCTTGAGGTTGGGGTGTGAGACGGATTCCACCAGTGCCAGAGTGTCTTTGGCGCGGGCCATCGGTACGCCGGGGTGATCGACGATCGTATTGAGATTCTCGAGGCAGAAGACGACTCCGGCTTCTTCGCCCAGTCTCGCGATCTTCTCGAGCGCGCGTTGGGCGGTCAGCCACATCGCTCCCGTAGTTCGATACTGCGGGCGCGCAGCCTGTCCGTCGATGAGCTCGCCGGTATGGAAGTTCAGCCGGGGAACGCCGAGTTTCGCTGCCGGAGCGAGGCATAGCGCCGCTGTGCGTACCAGTTCGGCGCTGCCGGCTTCGTCGAACAAATCGCCGTGGAGATAGCCGGTCATCGAGGAGAACCGAGCTCCGGTGGCGACCAGAGCATCGAGGTCCCTGTCTTGCCAACTCCAGATCTCAGCTGCGAACCCCGCCTCCGAGATCCGCCGAACACGCTCGACGACAGGGAGTTCGGTGAACGTCATCTCGGCAGAGACCGCCAAATCGAAGGGGCTCACTGCGGCACCGCCAACAATGATACGGGCAGTCCGGTTTCCACGGATTCCTTTGCGGCCAATGCAATTTCCAGCGCATTGCGGGCATCCAGACCGTCGACCGACGGCGCGCTGCCGGAGCGGATGCAGTCTGCGAAGTGCGCCAGTTGGGCGACATAGGCGTCGTGAAACAGTTCGATGTTCACCCGAGGTGTGTCGGCCAGAACGCCCGGTGAGCTGTAATGACGCATCGCGGTCCGCGTGACCTCGCCTGCACTCACCATTCCACCGGAACCGAAAACTTCGCCGCGAACGTCGTAACCGTAGGTGGCTTGGAAGTTGGCCTCGGCCGACGCGAGGGCGCCGTTGTCGAAGCGCAACTGAACCATCGATGTGTCGAGGTACCCCTGCTCCTTGTACTGCGGATGGATGAGAGCATCGGCCTGCGCGAACACCTCGACGACGCGTGCCCCGGGGTTGAGCCAGAGCAGAGCGTCGAAGTCGTGAATCAGCGTCTCGTTGAAGATGGTCCACGGCTTGACTCGGGAGGCGACGTCGGCGGTGATTCCTGGGTCGCGGGTCAGAGAACGAAGTAACTGTGGGGTTCCGATCCCGCCGGCGGTGATCACGTCGTGGGCCGCGGTGAAGTCGGCGGCGAAGCGCCGGTTGAAACCGACTTGCAGCGCAACGTTGTTCGCGGCACATGCGCCGATCGCGCGATCGGCGTCCTCGAGTGTCAAGGCCATCGGCTTTTCGCAGAAGACATGTTTGCCGGCCTCCGCGGCGGCCACCACGAGATCGGTGTGAGTTGATGCGGGCGTACTGATGAGCACCGCTTCGACGGTCGGATCGGCAATCAGCTCAAGGGCGTCGGTGTACGCGCGGGCGTCGGGACTGACACGTTCGATCAACGACGCCGCAGCGCCGGGCGCAGGATCGGCGACGGCGACGAGACGGGTGCCGGAGATACGCAGCGCGACGGACTCGCCGTGGAAGCGGCCGATCCATCCGGCGCCGATGAGACCGACTGCAACAGAGGCAGACATGGGGGCTCCGTTCGGAGTGAGAATGAGGAACTAGATCGTTCTAGTCCATGCCAGTAAAGCGCCGGATGCGGCGCGCGTCAATGCTTCGGTGCTAATTCGCTGGAACGATCTAGTCTGTGGAGGTGAACAGTCGACGCCCCACCTTGCAAGACGTAGCAGACCTGGCCGGTGTGTCACGCGCTCTGGTGTCCATCGTCATTCGTGATGTCCCAGGTGCCAGCGATGCGACGCGGGTACGGGTCAAGGCGGCCGCGGACGAACTCGGCTATCGACCCGACAACGCGGCGCGACTGCTGCGCCAACATCGCAGCCGCCTGATCGGTGTCAGTTACGTTGCGGCGCAAACATTTCACGCGGAGCTGCTCGACGAAATCTATGTGGCCGCCGAACGGTCGCGCTACGACGTCGTCCTCAGTGCGGTCTCGGAGCGACGGCCGGATTCTCGTGCAACGCGGACCCTGCTCGACGACCGGTGTGAGGCGATCTTGCTGTTGGGTTCACAGGCGCCGGAAGCAGAGATCGTCGACCTGGCCGACAAGGTTCCCGTTGTCGTAATCGCGCGGAAGATGTCGTCAGTGCACGTGGATGTTGTCCGAACAGATGACGAGGCGGGCGCGGTGATGGCCGTGAATCACCTTGTCGAACTCGGGCACCGCTCGATCGCCCACGTCGACGGCGGGCGCGGCCCGGGCGCCCAGGAACGGCGTCAGGGCTACCGCAAGGCCATGCGAGCGGCAGGTCTGGAGCCGAGAATTCTTCCCGGCGGTCTCACGGAGGAGTTCGGCGCAGCTGCCGCCAGGTCGATGGTCGAGGGTGGGTTACCCGGGGCGGTCTTCGCTTTCAACGATCGCTGCGCGCTCGGAGTTCTCGACGTCTTCCTGCGTGCCGGGATCTCGGTGCCTGGCGACGTTTCCGTGATCGGATTCGACAACAGTGCATTGGCAGGTTTGGCGCACATCGATCTGACCAGTGTCGGGCAGGACACGGCGTTTCTGGGCGGCGCCGCGGTGGAGCGGATCTCCGAACGCCTCGACGGCGGAAGTGGGCCATTGGGCAAGGACATTGTCGCGCAGCCACAACTGGTGGTTCGAGGTTCAACTGGACCCGCAGGGCATTGACCTGCAGTTTCGACTTCCATTAGTTTGTTCGGCCTTTGATAAGCAGTCCTAATGTCAGAACAAACTATTGACATTCGACTGTGACGGGTATTACATCTTTCACATACAACCGAGCACCATCCGTTCGCGGGCCGTTGGTTGATGTCGAGAGGGAGTTCACATGTCGTTTCTCACGGGACGCAAGAGCGTTGCCGTACTGGCCGGAGCCTCAGTCGTGGTCTTGGGTCTGGCCGCCTGTTCAAGCACCGGCGGAAAGCCGGATTCTTCCGGATCCGGAATGGGCGCGGGTACGGCGGACACGCCCCGCGCCACCATTGCGATGATCACTCACGAAGTTCCCGGTGACACGTTCTGGGATCTGGTGCGCAAGGGAGCCGAAACCGCAGCGGCCAAGGACAACATCGAGCTTCGGTACTCCGCCGATCCCGAGGCGCCGAATCAGGCCAACTTGGTTCAGAGTGCGATCGACAGCAAGGTCGACGGGATTGCCGTGACCCTCGCGAAGCCCGACGCCATGGTTGCCGCGGTCCAAAGTGCCACCGCCGCGGGCATTCCGGTGGTCGCCCTCAACTCGGGCCTCGAGACCTGGAAGGACATGGGCGTCAAGGAGTACTTCGGTCAGGACGAGTCGATTGCCGGTGAAGCTGCCGGCGAGCGACTCAACACCGAAGGTGCCACCAAGGTGTTGTGCGTCATTCAGGAGCAGGGCAACGTGAGCCTCGAATCACGTTGTGCCGGAGTGAAGAAGTCGTTCAAGGGAACGACGGAGATTCTCAACGTCAACGGCAAGGACATGCCGTCGGTGGAATCGACCATCACCGCGAAACTTCAACAGGACCCGGCAATCGATCGAGTTCTCGCACTCGGTGCTCCGTTTGCCTTGACGTCCGTGACGTCGGTCGGCAATGCGGGCAGCAAGGCGAAGGTCGTCACTTTCGACACCAACGCGGCGCTCGTCGACGCCATCAAATCCGGTGACGTGCAGTGGGCAGTGGACCAGCAACCCTTCCTGCAGGGCTACCTCGCCATCGATTCGCTGTGGCTTTACCTCAACAACGGCAACGTGATCGGTGGCGGCTTGCCGACCCTGACCGGACCCGCGTTCATCGACAACACCAACATCGACTCGGTCGCCGAGTACGCCAAGAACGGAACTCGCTGATCCGGGCGCACGGAGGGCTGAGAGTCCGCCCTCCGTGCGCCTGTCCAGCACGGAAGGGAAATCATGTCCACTCAGGCAGATCTCGACCTTGCCGCCCACAAAGTCGTGACCGATGAACGGGTGAAGGAGCAAAAGCGCATTCAGCGCCTACTGCTCCGCCCGGAGATGGGTTCACTTGTCGGCGCCATCGCCATCTTCATCTTCTTCTGTATCGTCGCGGCACCGTTCCGTACGCCGGAAGCGCTTGCGACAGTGCTCTACTCCAGCTCCACGATCGGCATCATGGCTTGCGCGGTCGCCCTGCTCATGATCGGCGGCGAGTTCGACCTATCCGCCGGCGTCGCAGTCACCACGTCCTCGCTCGCCGCGTCGATGATCGCCTACAACCTGCACCTCAATCTGTGGGTGGGTGCGATTCTGGCGCTGGTCGTCTCGCTCGCAGTCGGATTCTTCAACGGCTACCTCGTCATGAAGACGAAGATTCCCAGCTTCCTCATCACCCTGAGCTCGTTCCTGATGTTGACCGGAATCAACCTGGCCGTCACCAAGCTCGTGAGTGGTCAGGTTGCCACACCCAGCGTCTCCGACATGGCCGGATTCGATTCTGCGAAAAAGGTATTCGCGTCGTCGTTCTCGGTCTTCGGGGTGTCCGTCAAGATCACGGTCGTGTGGTGGCTGCTGTTCACCGCGATTGCAACATTTGTTTTGTTCAAGACCAAGATCGGCAACTGGATCTTCGCGGTCGGCGGCAATCAGGACAGTGCCCGCGCGATCGGTGTGCCGGTGACCGCAGTCAAGATCGGTTTGTTCATGACCGTCGGCTTTGCTGCCTGGTTCGTGGGCATGCATCTGCTGTTCTCGTTCAATACCGTTCAGTCCGGTCAGGGTGTCGGTAACGAGTTCCTGTACATCATCGCCGCAGTCATCGGCGGTTGTTTGCTCACCGGTGGTTACGGAACCGCGATCGGCGCTGCGATCGGCGCATTCATCTTCGGTATGACCAACCAGGGCATCGTCTACGCAGGCTGGAACCCGGACTGGTTCAAGTTCTTCCTCGGCGCCATGCTGCTGTTCGCGGTCATCGCCAACAACGCATTCCGCAACTACGCTGCGAAAAGGTGACACATGAGTACCACAGCTGAAGTTCCGGCTCTCTCGAACTCGGGCGGCAACGTGCCACTGATCGAGCTCAAGGACGTCGGTAAGCAATACGGAAACATCATCGCGCTCAAGGGAATCAACCTGCGCGTCGGTGCGGGTGAAGTGACCGGTGTGCTCGGTGACAACGGCGCAGGCAAGTCCACGCTGATCAAGATCATCGCCGGTCTGCACCAGCAGAGCGAAGGTGAACTACTCGTCGACGGCGAACCGACAACGTTCCACTCGCCTAAAGAAGCGCTTGGCAAAGGCATCGCGACGGTCTATCAGGACCTCGCCGTTGTTGCGTTGATGCCGGTGTGGCGCAACTTCTTCCTCGGGCAGGAACGGCGCAAGGGTGGTCTGATCAAGTCGCTCGACGCCAACGCCATGCGCGCGACGACTCTTTCGGAACTGTCGAAGATGGGCATCGAACTGCCTGACGTCGACGCACCGATTGGTAGTCTCTCCGGCGGTCAGCGTCAGTGTGTTGCCATCGCCCGCGCCATCTTCTTCGGTGCCCGCGTGCTGATTCTCGACGAGCCGACAGCAGCGCTCGGCGTCAAGCAGTCGGGAATGGTGTTGCGCTACATCACCGCTGCCAAGGAACAGGGATTCGGCGTCATCTTCATCACGCACAATCCGCACCACGCGTACATGGTCGGCGATCACTTCGTGCTCCTCAACCGAGGCAGGCAGAAGCTCGACGCCAAGTACGACGACATCTCACTCGAAGAACTGACCAAGGAGATGGCGGGCGGTGACGAGCTCGAGACACTGACCCACGAGCTTCGCCGTTAGATCAAAACCTCGCGACTACAGCCTCGGTTCGAATCGAACCGAGGCTGTAGTCGTTTCGTCAGAGGATGGTCGTCGGCCGAACCCCGAGGCCGGAATGCATGTACGCCTCGTCGATCATCGTCATGTTGGCTACCGCGTCGCCCGGTCCGATCGGCAGCGCCGAGACCCCGGACAGATGATCGGCGAACGCTTCGAGTTGCCAGGTGTACGACGACTTCGTGCCCAGCTGCTCGATACTCGTGCGCCCATGGACAGTGACGGAGACACGGTCGTCGACGTCCGGCTGGAGGAAGTTGTGCACCAGGACGTCTCCGTTGGATCCGAAGACCCGGAAGGTGAAGTGGTACTGCTCGTCCAACATCGTTGTCACAACGGATGCCCGCGCTCCGCCGGGATACTCGAGTTCGATGTCGAACCACGAATCGACCCCCGGAGCGTATTCCTCGTGGCGGGTCCCGGTCACCACTGGCGCACCACCACAGACGTCACTCAGCATCCGGGAAGCATGTAACCCGTAGCAGCCCAGGTCCATCAGTGACCCGCCTGACAAGGCGAGCTCCCACCGCGGGTCGTTCTCGGATGGTTTGGGCATCCGCAGTACGGTTTCCACCCGAGTGACCGCGCCGACTGTGCCGCTCCGAACCACATCCAGCAGGCGCCGGTTCACCGGATGAAAGAGGTAGTGGAACCCCTCGAGCAGCGTCACTCCGCTCACGCGCGCTGCCTCGGCTACAGCACGCGCTTCCACCGCGTTGCTCGAAAACGGTTTCTCCGTCAGCACGTGCTTGCCGGCCTGAACGGCGGCGAGATTCCACGGTCCGTGCAGGCTGTTGGGCAGCGCGTTGTAGACGACGTCCACCTCCGGATCCGAGATCAGCTCGGCGTACGAACCGACCACCCGTTCGATCCCATGCTGGGCTGCATAGGCTCTGGCCCGCTCGGGGCTGCGTGCGGCAACGGCCACCAGGCGGTGCCCGGTGGCCGTTGCAGGTTTGATCATCGCGTTCTCGGCGATGCGTGAGGCTCCCAGAATGCCTATCCGCAGCGGGGCAGGTGTCACAGAACCGACCGCAGATACTCGACGCTCGCTCGCACATCGCGCACCGGTCCCTCGTCGGACGGAGCCTCGGTCAGAATGGTGTCCTGCTCGAGCACGTACCATCCGTCGAAACCGTGGCGCTGCAATATGGCTGTGACACCGGCGATGTCGACGTCGCCGCCACCGAGTGGACGGTACATTCCCGCCTTCACGCCGTCGGTGTAGGTGAGCTCACCACTGCGAACGCGTGATGCGAGGGCATCGTCGACGTCCTTGAGATGCACGTGGGTGATGCGCTCGGGAGCTTGACGCGCCAGGTCGACCGGATCGGTGCCGCCGATCAACAGGTGGCCGGTGTCCAGGCACAGTGGGATGGCCGAGCCGTCGAGCACTCGCAGGACCTCGTCGCGCTGCTCGATCATCGTTCCGACGTGAGGGTGGACAACTGCCCTGATTCCACGCTCGGCGGCGGCGTCGGTGAGGCGATCGAGATTGTGCAGCAGGGTTTTCCAACTCTGCTCGTCCAGTTCTGGGCGTGAATCGTAGCCGTCGGAACCCGTCGCGGCGGCCAGAACCAAAACCTCGGCACCCGAGGCGACAAAACCGTCGAGGATGGGGGAGATGCCGGGTACCGGATCATGATCGTCATCGTGCAGCAGTACTGGTGCAAACCCGCCGACTGCGCTCAGGTCGTGATCCGCGAGCACCTTGGCCATTTCGGCGGGTGCTGTCGGCAGAAAGCCCTCCGGTCCGATTTCCGTTGCCGCCAGACCGACTTCGCGCATTTCCCGGAGGACTTGCGCAGGGTCGAGTTGGTAGCCCCAGCCCGGGACTTCGCACACGCCCCAGGAGATCGGTGCGCCGGCGATGCGAGGAGTGCTCATGTGTGTGCCTCATTCTTGTCGTGAAGGAACAGATCTTTGACTTCGGTGATCGTGACGGGCCGACCCTCGCGCAGAGAGTGCGTTGCAGCTTCGGAGATCCACGCCGACTCGACCGCATCTGTGGGCGTGCACGGTGATTCCCGACGCCCGGCGACAACGCCGAGGAATGCTTCGAGTTCCGCACGGTAGGCGGACGTGAAGCGGTCCATGAAGAACGTGTACGGCTCCTTCGAGGGGAACGATGTTTCGGGGTCGAGAGAGCGGAGTGGCAAGCGGTCGTCCAGCCCGGCAACGACGGAGTCCGCCGAGCCGAGTACCTCGAGTCGGCAGTCGTAGCCGCGGCCGCTGTAGCGGGTATTTGACACGACCGCGATGGTTCCGCCTTCGAAAGTGAGAACCGTTGCGGCGGTGTCGACGTCACCGGCATCGGCGATCCCGCGATCACCCTGATTCGAGCCGGTGGCAAAAACCGTGGTGACTTCGCGGCCGCTGACCCACCTGACGATGTCGAAATCGTGGATCGAGCAGTCGCGGAAGATGCCGCCGGAGTGTGCGATGTACGAGATCGGCGGGGGAGCGGGGTCGAGGGTGGTCGATCGGAGAGTGTGGATCCAACCGAGTTCTCCAGATCGAACTGCGTCGTACGCCGCCACAAATGACGGGTCGAATCGGCGCTGAAATCCGATCTGTACTGGTACCGACGTCTGCTCGGCAGTCGCGAGGACACGAACCGAGGATTCGATCGAGTCGGCTACCGGCTTTTCGCAGAACGTCGGGATGTCTCGGCGGACAGCGGCTTCGATCAGGTCGGCGTGCGAACTCGACGACGCGGCGATCAGAACGCCGTCGATGCCTGACGCTAAAAGCGCGTCGGGATCGGCAGCGGACTCCACGTCGAGTTCGCTTGCCACGTCCGAGGTTCGACGTGCGTCGACGTCGGTGACAACCAGTGCGTCGACGCCGTCCGTCGTCAGCAGGTTTCGGGCGTGGTAGCTGCCGATTCGTCCGAGGCCGATGACTCCGATACGAGCGCCCATCAGTCCAGCCCTCCGAAGACGTTCTGGTCCCAGTCGATGATCGAACCTGTCACGACTCCGCTGCGATCGGAGAGCAGGAAGACGACGAAGTCGGCGATTTCGTCGACCTGTCCGAGCTTGCCCATGGGGAGGGTGCTGCCCGCACGTTCCTGCCAATCGTCACCAGCGTCGTGAAAAGCTCTCTGCGTGAGGTCTTCTCCCTCGGTCTGTGTCCACCCGATGTCGAGACCGTTGATCCGGATACGATCCCAGCGATGCGCATGGGCGGCGTTGCGGGTCAGCCCCGCCAGCCCGGCCTTCGCTGCCACGTACGGCGCGAGATACGGTTGCCCGCCGAGTTCGGACGTGGAGATGATGTTGACGATGGACCCGGGGACCGCACGCTCGCGCATGTCCTTGACGGCTGCCTGCATCGTGAAGAACGGACCGCGAAGGTTCACCGCGATGTGCTGGTCGAAGAGTTCCTCGGTGGTGTCGAGCAGCGTGCCGCGCGAGGTGAGTCCGGCGGAATTGACGAGGGCATCCACGCGGCCGAAATGTGAGATCGTCTCGGCCACGCTGGCGAGCGCGGAATCGGTCTGCGCCACATCGGCTTCGATGAAGTGGGTTCCCGAAAGTTCTGCCTCGAGAGCCTTTCCGACGTCCGGGCGTCGGCCGGTGAAAGCCACCTGAGCGCCCTCACGGACTGCGGCGCGTACGACGCCGGCGCCGACGCCTTGCGAGCCGCCACTGACCAGTACGACGGTGTCGGCTAGGAGTGCGGGCCTGGTTACGCCCGGCGGAGAAGTCATGGGTTTAGTCTGGCTGTGACGAAGACCTCGAGCAACAGCGAAAAACCATCAAATATCCATCATCGTGAGGTAGTTGTGGCGCATCGATTCAAAGTACGGGAGATCGCTCAGCAGTCGGGCCTGAGTGAGGCCACCGTCGACCGGGTGCTCAACGACCGTCCTGGAGTTCGGGAGGGCACACGATCGGAGGTTCGCCAGGCGATCACGGACCTGGAACGTCAACGCTCGCAACTGAAACTGGTCGGGCGCACGTTCATCGTCGACGTCGTGTTGCAAACCCCCGCAAGGTTTTCCGACGCCGTCCGTGACGCGCTCGAGGACGAACTGCCGACCCTTGCGCCTGCTGTCGTTCGTTCCCGGTTCCACTTTCGTGAAACCGGTTCGGTCGAAGCGATGACGTCGACGCTCGACAAGATTCGCCGACGCGGATCCCACGGAGTCATCGTCAAGGCTCCCGACACTCCGGAAGTCGTGGCGGCGATCGACCGGTTGGTGGCGGCAAAGATTCCGGTCGTCACGTTGGTGACCGATGTTCCCGGTAGCAGGCGAGCCGCCTACATCGGCATCGACAACCGAGCCGCCGGAGCCACCGCCGCGTACTTGATCGATCAGTGGCTGAGGGATCGGGACGGCAACGTGCTGGTCAGCATGAGTAGCGGATTCTTTCGCGGGGAGGAAGAACGGGAGATGGGATTTCGATCCGCCATGCGCGTCGCGGCTCCGCATCGACGGTTGATCGACATTCCGAACAGTGACGGTCTGGATCAGACGAGTAGGAAACTGGTGCGAGCGGCACTCGAATCCGATCCGCAGATCCGGGCTGTCTATTCGATCGGTGGTGGCAACCTGGCCACGGTCGACGCGTTCGAAGAACTGAACCGGGAGTGCAGTGTCTTCATCGCCCACGATCTCGACGGTGACAATCGAAAGTTGCTGGGGGAGAGGCGAATATCAGCGGTGCTCCACCACGATCTGCGTGCGGATGTTCGCACTGCCTGTCAGGTGGTCATGAAAGAACACGGCGCCATGGGCGCTCACTTCGGCTTTACGACGTCACCGGTTCAAGTCGTGACACCGCTCAACATGCCCCCGACATAGCTGTGCGCGGTTAAGGAGTCCGGAGACTCCCTAACCGCGCACAGGGCCGAAGGCCTGACTATCGAGCGAAGAGCAGAGCTCGCTTGACTTCCTGAATTGCCTTTGTCACCTGGATGCCGCGGGGGCATGCGTCGGTGCAGTTGAACGTGGTGCGGCAACGCCACACGCCGTCCTTGTCGTTCAGGATGTCGAGACGCTCGGAAGCAGCCTCGTCACGGCTGTCGAAGATGAACCGGTGTGCGTTGACGATGGCAGCGGGACCGAAGTAGCTGCCGTCGCTCCAGTACACGGGGCACGACGTGGTGCAGCATGCGCAGAGGATGCACTTTGTCGTGTCGTCGAAACGAGCACGGTCGTGCTGGCTCTGGATGCGCTCACGAGTGGGCTCGTTGCCACTGGTGATGAGGAACGGCTTCACGGCGCGGAATGCGTCGAAGAAGGGTTCCATGTCGACAACCAGGTCCTTCTCGACGGGCAGGCCCTTGATGGGCTCGACCGTGATGGTGACCGGCTTGCCGTCCTTGGGCAGCATGTCCTTCATCAGCAGCTTGCAGGCCAGACGGTTCACACCGTTGATCCGCATGGCGTCCGATCCACAGACACCGTGTGCGCAGCTGCGACGGAACGTGAGGGTGCCGTCGAGGTAACCCTTCACGTACAGCAGCAGGTTGAGCAAACGGTCGGTGGGCAGTGCCGGGACCTGGAAACTGTCCCAGTGCTGGCCCTCGCCCGATTCGGGGTTCATCCGCGCGATCTTGAGAGTGACCATGACGGCCCCCTCGGGAACAGCGGGGAGTTTGGGTGCATCTACAGCAGGCGCAGACATCAGTACTTACGCTCCATCGGCTCGTAGCGGGTCTGGATCACCGGCTTGTAGTCCAGACGGATGTCGGAGAGCAGGCCGTCACCCTCCTTGTACGCCATCGTGTGCTTCATGTACTCGGCGTCGTTGCGATCCGGGAAGTCCTCACGAGCGTGGCCGCCGCGCGATTCCTTGCGGTTGAGGGCGCCGACGACGGTGACCTCTGCCATTTCGAGGAGGAAGCCCAGCTCGATGGCCTCGAGCAGGTCGCTGTTGTAGCGCTTGCCCTTGTCCTGGACCGTGATGTGGTTGTAGCGCTCCTTGAGAGCACGCACATCCTTGAGTGCCTGGGTGAGGCGCTCTTCGGTGCGGAAGACGGAGGCGTTGTTGTCCATCGACTGCTGCAGCTCGGTGCGGATGTCCGCAACGCGCTCGTGGCCGTGATCGGACAGGATGACGCCGACCCAGTCTTCGACCATCGCAGCCGGGGTTTCCGGCAGGTCGACGAACTCGGTGGAGTTCGCGTACTCGGCGGCAGCGATGCCGGCGCGGCGGCCGAACACGTTGATGTCGAGGAGCGAGTTGGTGCCGAGGCGGTTTGCACCGTGCACGGAAACGCAGGCACATTCGCCGGCGGCATACAGGCCCTTGACGACCTCGTCGTTGTTGCGCAGAACCTCACCGTTGATCTTGGTGGGGATACCGCCCATGACGTAGTGGCACGTCGGGTAGACGGGCACGGGCTCCTTGACGGGGTCCACGCCGAGGTAGGTGCGCGAGAACTCCATGATGTCGGGGAGCTTCTCGTCGAGAACTTCCTCGGGGATGTGCGTCACGTCGATGTAGACGTAGTCCTTGTTCGGGCCGGCGCCGCGGCCTTCCAGAACCTCGAGGACCATCGAACGGGCCACGATGTCACGCGGAGCGAGGTCCTTGATGGTGGGGGCGTAGCGCTCCATGAAGCGCTCGCCGTCGGCATTACGGAGAATGCCACCTTCACCACGGACGGCTTCCGAGATCAGGATGCCGAGACCGGCGAGTCCTGTCGGGTGGAACTGGTGGAACTCCATGTCCTCGAGGGGCAGGCCCTTGCGGAAGATGATGCCCATGCCGTCACCGGTGAGGGTGTGCGCGTTGGACGTCGTCTTGTACATACGTCCCGAGCCGCCGGTCGCGAAGATGATCGACTTGGCGTGGAAGATGTGCAGCTCGCCGGTCGAGAGCTCGTAGCAGATGACACCGGTGGCAACCGGGCCGTCCTCGGTCTCGGTGATGGCGATGTCGAGCGCGTAGAACTCGTTGAAGAACTCGACGTCGTGCTTGACGCAGTTCTGGTACAGCGTCTGCAGGATCATGTGACCGGTGCGGTCGGCTGCGTAACACGCACGGCGGACGGGTGCCTTGCCGTGGTCACGCGTGTGGCCACCGAATCGACGCTGGTCGATCTTGCCTTCGGGCGTGCGGTTGAACGGCAGACCCATCTTCTCGAGGTCGAGCACCGCGTCGATGGCCTCTTTGGCCATGATCTCGACGGCGTCCTGGTCGGCGAGGTAGTCGCCGCCCTTGACGGTGTCGAAGGTGTGCCACTCCCAGTTGTCTTCCTCCACGTTCGCCAGTGCGGCACACATGCCGCCCTGGGCCGCGCCGGTGTGGCTGCGGGTGGGGTAGAGCTTGGTCAGTACGGCCGTGCGGGCACGGGGGCCAGCTTCGATTGCCGCACGCATGCCTGCGCCGCCGGCGCCGACGATGACCACGTCATAACGATGTTCCTGCATGAAGTCTGTGCTCCCCTAGCTCGCCGAGATATTGGGGTCGAAGGTGAAGATGACGTACGTGCCCAGGCCCATGATCAGGATCATCGAGAGAACGAGGATCGTGGTCAGCCAGAAGCGCGTGGAGTCCTTGCGGGAGTAGTCCGCGATGACCGTGCGCAGGCCGTTACCGCCGTGCAGCTGTGCCAGCCACAACATCGTCAGATCCCAGAACTGCCAGAACGGGCTGGACCAGCGACCTGCGACGAATGCGAAGTTCAGACGGTGAACGCCACCGTCGAGCATCAGCATGATGAACATGTGGCCCAGGACCAGAACGATCAGGGCGACGCCGGAGAAGCGCATGAACAGCCATGCGTACAACTCGAAGTTGTTCCGAGCCTTCGCGCGCGGGGACCGCGGGTTGTCCAGGCTTGCGGGACGGTCGTATGAGGTGCCCAGGCTCTTGGCTTCGGGTCCGTGAGTAGTCGCCATGTCAGTGCTCCGCAAACATGTTGATGAGGATGCGTCCGGCGCCTGGGATCATCACCAGGAACCAGATCGTCAGAATGGTCCAGAGCATGACGCGCTGGTACTTCGGGCCCTTCGACCAGAAGTCCACCAACATCACGCGCACGCCGTTGAGGGCGTGGTAGAGGACTACGCCGACGAGGCCGATCTCCATGAGGCCGACGAGGGGGTTCTTGTACGTGTCGATGACGGCGTCGTACGTATCGGGATTGACCCGAACGAGTGCCGTATCGAGAACGTGTACGAATAGGAAGAAGAAAGTAGCGACGCCTGTGATCCGGTGTAGAACCCAGGACCACATTCCGGGGTCGCCCCGGTAAAGCGACCTCGTGCGCTCCTTCTGAGGAGCGGCTTCAGTCGTAGTACTCATCGAGTGCTGTGCCTCCAACGTCATTGGTGGACGCGTCGAGCCTGCAGAGAGCTTCGATGTACCTCAGCCCGGGCTCGACGGGATCCTGAACCGACTTGACTCAGACTCTAAACCTATGTGAAACCGGGAACTAATCAGATGCGGGATTCGTACGCGTACCAAACTCTTTGTAAGGTTTGCCTTTCCAATCTCACCTAGTCGGTTTCGGCGTGGTTTCTGCATCCATTCAGTCGGCGTGATTGGATAACGAACCATGGGTGACATCGACTGGAAGTTGTTGCGGCACAACGCGCAAGTGGTCATGCGGCAGGCTTATGCACCGTACTCGGGCTATGCAGTGGGTGCAGCTGCCCTGGTAGACGATGGTCGGATCGTCTCAGGATGCAATGTGGAAAATGTCTCATACGGTTTGAGCCTGTGTGCCGAATGTGGACTCGTCGGTAACTTAGCCGCCACCGGGGGCGGGCGGCTGGTTGCCTTCACGTGCTGCGACGCGAAGGGCTCGATTCTGATGCCATGCGGCAGGTGCAGACAGCTTCTTCTCGAGCACGGCGGGGGTGAGATGCTTGTCGACACGAGCAGTGGGTTCAAGCCGCTGAGCGAGCTGTTGCCTGATGCTTTCGGGCCGGAACAAGCAGAGGGGCTCCGCCATGTTTGACGCAGTTTCCATCATCGGCGCCAAGCGTGACGGCCGCGAGTTGTCGGGAACCGAGATCGACTGGATAGTTCAGGCGTTCACTGAGGGGGTCGTCGGCGACGAGCAGATGTCGGCGCTCGCGATGGCGATCTATTTCCGAGGAATGTCACGAGCAGAGACCGGCCGATGGACCGAGGCAATGATCGAATCCGGCGGGAGGATGGACTTTTCGGACTTGCCGCTGCCCACCGTCGACAAGCATTCGACCGGTGGTGTTGGGGACAAGATCACCCTTCCGCTCGCACCCCTCGTCGCGGCATGTGGTCTTGCAGTCCCGCAGTTGTCGGGACGCGGACTCGGCCACACCGGCGGAACTCTCGACAAGCTCGAGGCCATTCCAGGTTGGCGAGCCGAGCTCACGGCGACGGAGATGGTCGACATTCTCGCGGACCCGAAAATCGGCGCGGTGATCTGCGCTGCCGGAGCGAACCTGGCCCCCGCCGACAAGAAGCTCTACGCGCTGCGCGACGTGACCGGAACGGTGGAATCCATTCCGCTGATCGCAAGTTCGATCATGAGCAAGAAGATTGCCGAGGGAACCGGCGCCCTGGTGCTCGACGTCAAAGTCGGTTCCGGAGCGTTCATGAAGGACCTCGGCGACGCGCGAGAGTTGGCACGCACGATGGTCGAGTTGGGCAACGACGCCGGCGTTCGTACAAGTGCTCTCATCACCGGGATGGACACCCCGCTGGGATTGACGGCTGGCAACGCTCTCGAGGTGCGTGAATCCGTCGAGGTGCTGGCAGGCGGCGGGCCGTCCGACGTCGTCGAGCTGACCCTGGTCCTGGCTCGGGAGATGCTGTCCGCGGCTGGGATCGACGGTATCGACCCCGCAGACAGACTGGCCGACGGCACGGCCATGGACCGGTGGCGCGCGATGATCGCCGCACAAGGTGGGGACCCACACGCGACGCTGCCGGTGGCCCGGCACAGCGACGTCGTCACCGCGGACCGAGACGGCGTGCTGACCCGACTCGACGCCATGGCGGTGGGCATCGCGGCCTGGAAGCTCGGAGCCGGACGCGAACGACAGGGCGAAGCCGTTCAGGCCGGTGCCGGCATCGAGATGCACGCGAAGCCCGGCGACGTGGTCCGCGCCGGACAGAAGCTGATGACACTGCACACCGACACTCCCGAGAGATTTGATCCTGCGCGGCGGAGCCTCGGCGGAGGCTGGTCGATCGGGGCCGATTCCGACACCGTTTCGCGACCGTTGCTCATCGAGCGAATTGTGGGTGATTCGCGTTAGCGTTGGCGAATGAACGCACCGGAGTTGACCACGATCCGCAGCGCACCCAAAGTTCTTCTCCACGATCATCTCGACGGAGGACTCAGACCCGAGACTGTCCTCGAACTGGCCGAGCAGTGTGGCTACGACGAGCTGCCGGCGACTACGGCATCCGAACTCGCGCAATGGTTCCGAACTGCCGCTGACAGCGGATCGCTCGAGCTCTACCTCGAAACGTTCGCGCACACAGTCGCCGTGATGCAGACTCCCGAAGGGCTCGCGCGGGTCGCGCGCGAGTGCGCCGAGGATCTGGCCGACGACAACGTCGTCTATGCCGAAATCCGTTTTGCGCCCGAGCAGCACCTGGAACAAGGCCTGAGTTTGGACGAGGTCGTCGAGCACGTTCTCGAAGGTTTCCGGGCCGGCGAATCCGCTGCCAGGGTCGCGGGACGGGAGATCCGAATCGGGTGTCTTCTCACGGCGATGAGGCATGCCGCCCGGTCACGAGAGATCGCCGAACTCGCTGTGCGATTCCGGGACCGCGGCGTCGTCGGTTTCGACATCGCCGGTGCCGAGGCCGGTAACCCGCCGAGCCGGCACCTCGACGCCTTCGAATACATGCGTGATGCGAACGCCCACTTCACGATTCACGCGGGTGAGGCGTTCGGGTTGCCGTCGATCCACGAAGCCATCGCCTTCTGTGGAGCGGATCGGTTGGGCCACGGCGTGCGGATCGTGGACGACATCGACGTAGGTGGCCAAGGTGGGGCAGAACTGGGTCGACTCGCGAACTACGTCCGTGACATGCGCATTCCCCTGGAACTGTGCCCGAGTTCGAACGTGCAGACCGGAGCGGTAGCCGCCCTGGCGGACCATCCGTTCGGACTGTTGGCGGACTTGCGCTTCCGCGTGACCGTCAACACTGACAACCGGCTGATGAGCGACACCAGCATGAGCCGGGAAATGGCCGCGTTGGTCGAGACCTTCGGTTACGGCTGGACCGATCTGGAACGCTTCACCATCAACGCGATGAAGTCGGCCTTCATCCCGTTCGACGAGCGCCTCGCGTTGATCGACGACGTCATCAAGCCGGGTTACGCCGTGCTCATCGGCTAGCTGACGTGCACCCGACTACTCAGATCGCAGCCGGGCCTCGAACTCACGCTCGAGTTCGCGCCAGGCCTCGGATTCCTTGGTGAACGGCGCACTCGGAGCCATCCGCGACGGATCGGGGTTGAGGAGGTACGAGACGTACCAACCCAGCTCGTTCGACGCGGACAGAGCCTCCTCGGTGGAGTCGTCGTCGGCGAAATCCGCTGCATCGGTGAACAATTCGACGGCAAGTTCCAGTTGCTCGGCATCGACGACGTCCGGGCCCTGGGCGAGGTCGTCGGCGATACCGGGCAGAACGTAGACGTTCTCGTCCGTGACTTCGATTTCGAGTGAACCGTCGACGGCAGCATTCTGAATTTCGCCGTACGTGCTGACCTGCGAGAGATCGTGTTCGTGGTTGTCGGCGAGGTAGCGGGCGAGTGCGCGCTCGCTACGGAAGACGGTGATCAGTCCGTCCTTGCCGAGGAAGATCGCCTGATCGCCCATGTAGCAGCGCAGAGTGTAGAACGTCTCGGCTGAGGTGATGATGCGGATCGGGTCGACACCGACCTCGCCCCAGAAGGTCTCGACTTCGTCTTCCTCCTCGTCGAGGTCGTCTTCGTCGAATTCCTCGTCCTCGCCCTCCTCAGCGACATCGTCGGCGTCGACGGTGTTCTCGGCGGCAGCGAGCAGTTCAGCTTCGGCGACCGCGACGGCAGCTGCGTCGACCTTCGGGGAGGTGACCACCTTGTCGATGGCGTCGAGAACGGCGTCCCAGTCCTTGACGATCGCAGCGCCGACCTGGTCCCACAGCTCCAGGCCTTCGCGACCTTCGAAGGTGCCGGCGCCGGTCGCAAGCGCGCCGAGTACCGGATGGCCGCTGAAGAAGCGGATGACCGCGTCCAGTTCGCACACCTCGCCGATGTTGCGAGCCATGTTCAAGGTGTCTTCGAGTTCCGAGACCGCCAGTGCCTCAGGGTCACCTGCGGCCAGTTCCGGCACGCCGACGAAGTCGAAGGTGAAGTTCTCTTCCGGTTCGAGCTCGGCTGCCGACAGTCCGGAGACGACGGCCCACGCCGGATGCTCGACCAGGTCGTTGTCGGAGTCCGTTCGGATGAAGGCCGCGAGTTCTGCGACGGAGGAGAACCCGTACAGGTCTTCCTCATGGCCGAGGAACGCTTCCCACTCGTCGTCGCCTTCGCGCCAGCGGGGTGCCCACAAAGTGACGAGGTCTCCGTCGGTGAGTCCGATTTCGATAGGGACGATGTCTCCAGCCATGGGCGGAAGCCTATCCACCGCAGAGCGAAAGGCATAGCGGGGGTTCGTCACGTTTGTTTCAGTGCCACTCGGAGCTCACTGACCAGTCGCTCTCGTTCGTCGTTGGACTGTCGAACTGCCTGGTGAATTGTTGCCACCGTCAATGCGGCCACAGTGCGAGAATTCATCGTGGTGATTGCGTCGGTAATCCGTAGATCGACCAGAGCGCCCAGCCCGTCGACAGTCGCCGTGACTATCCCACCCTCGCTCGAGACGACTGCCCGCAGAGCGCCGACCCCGTCGACGGCGTCCTGCAAGAGTCCGGTCCGGTGTTTCGCCAGCTCCATGATTCGATCAATCTCGCTCATATCGAACGCATCCAGCTCGACGGAAGGATCTGGCCCTCGGCGGCATCGACATCGGCCAGTTCGTCTCGGGTCGCGAGACCGAGCCGATCGAGGATCGCTGCCGGGACTCCGGTCTCTTCGAGCTCCACACGATGGCGGGCGCCGGCCTCGATTGCTGCTTTCGAGCACAGTGTGAGTATCTGTTGCGCCAACCGTTCCCCGCCGTACCGCAGTTCCTCCTGGCTGATCCGCAGGTCCACGGGAATGGCGTGTTCCGTGGCGCGGACCGCGATGGTTCCAGCGCGGTTGACGGAGACGGCTGTGATGATCGGCGGTGATTCCCGCATGTTCTCGTTCATGTTTCCTGTCATTCTGTCGGACGGTAGAAACCGTGAAAGCCCATGCCGCTGTTCGTGGTTCGGATGGCGCTGATTTCGACTGGGTCGCCGGCTTCGATCATCTGGCCGCCGCCAATCACCATCGCGACGTGGCCGTCCCAGACCGCGAGGTCGCCCGGCATCAGATTGTTCTGATCGACCTGGTTCCCGATTCCCTGTTCCTGAGCCAACCTCGGAATATCGACTCCGGCCTGGCCGTACGCCCATTGCGTCAGACCACTGCAGTCCAGACCGACTCCGGGTGTCGTGCCTCCCCAGGCGTACGGGACACCCTGTTGAGTAAGCGCGTTGCGTACGGCAGCAGCGGCCTCGGCGTTCGGTGCGGTGGCAATCGAGCCGTCGGGAAGTTCGACCTCTACTCCACCGACGGAACCAGAACCACCGACGGAACCGGAACCACCGACGGAACCGGAACCACCCACCGAACCGGAGACTCCAGGTGCGGGATCGGGTATCGGGACGGACGGGACGAGTGCGGACATCTTGTCGGTCGACCCCGCCAGCTCACCGCGTACCCGCTCGATAACCGATACCGCGCGTCCGAGGTGCTCCAACGCGGCCGACAACAACATCAATTGGCCCGTCGGTGTCATGAGCGTCGGCCCGGCCTTGATCGCGAGTGTCAGAAACGACTGGAGAATCTCACCGAGTTCGGTCATTCCCGCGTACACGGACGTTGTTGCTTCGTCCACGACGCCGGCGATGTCGTTTCCACGATCGGCGAGGTTTCGCGTCGACGTCTGCGTCTGCTCGGTTTTGGTCACCGCAGCGGTGAGGGCCGTGGACGAGCTCTGAGAGGACGCCAGTTCGCTCAGAGCAGCGCTTCCCAATTGGTATGCGATCTCGAGGGCGTCCGTAGCGATTCGGATGCCGACGTCGGGTCCACTTGCGCTGGGGACGCCAGTCCCGACAATGTCGACCAGATCGATGATCGGTCGTGCGAGTGCGTCGACGTCGATCATGAGCGTGCGGCTTCAGCGAGAGTCGTTCGTACCGATTCCTCGGAGTCGAGATAGACGGCGTGAGCGTCGCGGGTGGCTGACTGGACGCTGGAGATCACAGCGGACAGTCGATCGATGTCGTCGATGTGCGCTTGCTGTGCTCGGCTCGCGACATCGACGAAGTCGCCGCCGATCAGCCCCAGCACAGTGGACAGAGCCAAGTGATCGCCACCCGCCGCGTCCTGTCGCGCTTGCGCGACGTTGTCGGCAACAGTGCCCAACCGCGTGGCGAACTCCGCGATGCTTTCAGTGTCCAGATCCAGATTTGTCAACTTGTCTTCCCCCCGTTGCGCTTACTCCTTCTTGGACGCCGCGCGGGGTGCTCCGGTTCCCGAGGAACTATTCTGATGGTCATGCAGACGCACGTAGTCGACCATCCGCTCGCGGCGGCCCTCTTGACGACAATGCGTGATGCACGCAGTGAGAACGCAACTTTTCGTTCCGCACTTCGCAGGCTCACGCACATGCTGGTCTACGAGGCCATGCGTGACGCGGAGGTCGAGGAGTTTCCGGTCGACACCCCGGTAGCAGCGACGACGGGCATCCGGCTCGCGAAGCCGCCGTTGTTGGTACCCGTGCTGCGGGCCGGTCTGGGCATGGTCGAACAGGCGAGTGCGCTGATTCCGTCGGCCGGCGTCGGCTTTGTCGGAATGGCACGTGACGAAGAGACTCATCAGCCGGTTCCGTACCTCGAATCCCTGCCTGCGGATCTGTCCGGTATCCCGGTGTTCGTGCTCGATCCGATGCTCGCCACCGGTGGCTCGATGGTGCACACCATCGACTTGCTGGTTGCGCGTGGCGCGACGGATGTCACGGCAGTGTGCGTCGTGGCCGCTCCGGCCGGCGTCGACGCGCTGGCAGCGTCCGGCCACCCGGTTCGTCTGGTCATCGCGAGCATCGACGACGGACTCGACGAGAACGCTTTCATCGTCCCCGGTCTCGGTGACGCCGGCGATCGGCAGTTCGGACCCCGCTAGAGCGAAAGGGCGAAGGTTCGAAGTTCGGCCAGCCGGGCCTTCGCCTGCTCTAGTGCGTTCGCGAGGTCGTCGCGGTTCGCCACCGGGACGACAACTTCGAGATAGCACTTGAGCTTGGGCTCGGTTCCGGACGGTCGGACAACCACGCGGATCGACGGCCCGTCGAATATCACTGCGTCGGTGCGCATACCGCCGCGAACCAGGGACAAGTCCTCGGTCGTGACCGGCTCACCCGCGAGTTGGCCAGGAGGATCGGCGCGTAGTCGTTTCATCATTTCGGCGATGTCGCTCAAATCCTCGACGCGGCGGGATACTTGGTCCCCGCGATGCAGTCCGAATTCGACGGCATAGTCGCCTAGAACGTCCAACAGGGTTCTGTTGCTGCCCGCGAGGGTGGCAGCCAGGTCGGCCACCAGAACGGCAGCTGAGATTCCGTCCTTGTCCCGCACCACATCCGGATCGACGCAGTGCCCGATCGCTTCCTCGTAGGCGTAGACGAGTCCGTCGCCGGCGCGCGTGAGCCACTTGAATCCGGTGAGTGTCTGCGCAAACCTGGCTCCGCGAGCTTTCGCCAACTTCGAGAGCAGAGTCGAGGAGACGATCGTCGTCGCCACCAACGAATCTCCGGGCGCCGTGTGCAGTACGTGGTCGGCCAGGAGCACCCCGGTTTCGTCGCCGCGCAACATGCGCCACTGATCACCGTCGCGAACTCCGACGGCGCAGCGGTCGGCATCCGGGTCGAGTGCGATCGCCAGATCCGCGTCGACACTTCGGGCAAGGGCGAGCAGGCGGTCTGCGGCGCCAGGCTCTTCGGGATTGGGGAACTCGACGGTCGGAAACGTGGGGTCGGGATCGAACTGCTCCGCCACGACGTGCAGATCGTCGAACCCTGCTGCTCGCAGAGCCGCTGTCGCAGTCTCCCCGCCGACGCCGTGCATTGCCGTGAGCGCAATCCGGATCGAGCGGGCGTCGCCGTGCGGGAGGGTCGCGATGCGGGCGATGTACTCCTCGACCAGAGAATCGTCGGCCGGAATCACCGATGCCCGGGCGACGTCGGCGGCACCACCGATGCGGGCGATCTCGCTCTCGATTTCACGATCGGCGGGGGAGACGAGTTGCGCTCCGCCCGAGAGATACACCTTGTAACCGTTGTCGGCGGCAGGATTGTGGGAGGCGGTGATCTGGATACCTGCCGCTGCCCCGAGCCTGCGCACCGCGAACGCCACCAGCGGTGTCGGCAGTGGGCGGGGGAGCAGGGTCACCTCGAACCCGGCCGCTGCCATGACCTCGGCGGCGGCGAGAGCAAATGCCTCTGAACCGAGCCGGGCGTCGCGGCCGACCACAACGCGGGACCCGCCCTGGCAGCGAGCTGTCAGCCAGGCCGCCAGACCGGCCGTGGTCCGGATGACGACCGCGAGGTTCATGCCGTTGGGCCCGCCGCGCACCGGCCCGCGAAGCCCAGCAGTGCCGAACGTCAGTGGTGCGGAAAAGCGTTCGGTCAGTTCATGTTCGGAAATGGCTGCTAATTCTGCGCGGGTAACTGGGTCCGGATCGGCGTCGATCCACTCGGTGACGTTCAGTGGTGTCACAGCTGCTCGACCAGTTGACGCAGCAGCACTCCCATCCGGGCCGCCGAGGCTTTGCCTGCCGCCAGCACTTCCTGATGGTCGAGCGGGGCGCCCGTGATTCCGGCGGCCAGATTGGTGACCATGGAGATGCCGAGAACGCGGGCGCCGAGCGCGCGAGCCGCGATGGTCTCGTGAACCGTCGACATGCCGACCAGATCGGCGCCGAGTGTACGAAGCATTCGAATCTCGGCCGGAGTCTCGTAGTGCGGACCGGGAAGCCCGGCGTAAACACCCTCGGCAAGGTCCGGGTCGATCGAGCGAGCCAGCGCGCGCAGTTCCGGCGAATAGGCGTCGACCAGGTCGACGAACTCTGCGCCGACGAGGGGAGAGCGGGCCGTCAGGTTCAGGTGGTCACTGATCAGCACCGGTTGACCGACTGTGTAGTTTTCGCGAATACCGCCGGCCGCATTGGTGAGGATGACCGTGTCGGCGCCGGCAGCAATGGCTGTCCGGACCGGGTGGACGACGGTACCGAGATCGTGGCCCTCGTATGCGTGCGCGCGCCCGAGCAGCAGCAGAACTTCGGTGTTTCCGACGCGCACCGAACGAATGGTGCCCGCGTGACCGAGCGCGGACGGTGGGGCGAAGCCAGGAAGATCCGCCATCGAGACTTCGGCTGTCACGTCCGCACCGGCGTCGCCGAACACGTCTGCGGCATCGGTCCACCCCGACCCGAGCACGATGGCGACTGACGGTGACGAAGAGCCAGTCATGGCGGACAGAGCAGCGGCGGCGGCCTCGGCGATCGTTCCCATGTGAGCAACCCTACTGAGGAGTCGGGTCGGTTCGCCGGGTGAGTTGGCGGGCGTTACTCTCCCATCCATGCCTTATCTCGAACGCGACGGCGACGTATTCATCCTGTACCTCGGCAACGAGGGCGAAACGGACAACGAGAACCGCTTCGGCCCTGAGTGGATCGACGCTGTTCACAGCAAGTTGGACGAGGTCGAAGCGCACGAGGGGCCCGCAGCCCTGGTGACCACCGCGACGGGCAAGTTCTACACGAACGGCCTGGACACGACGTGGATCTTCGGCAATCTCGACGGTCTGCCCGGCTACCTGGACAAGGTCCACACCATCTACAGCCGTTTGTTGACCTTCCCGATGGCCACGGTCGCGGCCGTGCAGGGGCACGCGTTCGGCGCCGGCGCCATGCTCGCGTCCTCACACGATTTCCAGATCATGCGCGCGGACCGCGGCTTCTACTGCCTCCCCGAGGTCGGACTGAACATGCCGTTCACTGTCGGCATGTCAGCACTGTTGAACAGTCGTCTGCCCAAGCAGACGGCAGTCGACGCGATGACGACGGGGCGTCGATTCGGCGGCGCCGACGCGCTTGCTGCCGGCATCGTGCAGGAAACGGTCGACGGCGACGGAGTACTCGCCGCAGCAGTGGCCAAGGCATCGGCACTGACGTCGACTCACGGCAAGAACTTGGCGGGAATCAAGGCAGGCATCCACCGCGATGCGCTTGCGGACCTCGCTCAGGTGACTGACAAGAGCAACTTCTCCTTCGGGTGAGACAATGATCGCGTGAACCAGAATGTCGACAGCGCAGTCAGGTCCGTAGAGGCCGATCTGATTGCGCTGTCGCATTCGATTCACAGCGATCCGGAACTTGCCTTCGAGGAGTTCCGCAGCGCTGCCAAAGTGTCGGACCTGCTGGCGCAGCACGGTTTCGCGGTCACTCACGGGATCGTCGATCTGCCGACGGCCTTCGATGCCACCTACGGCAGTGGAGAGTTGGTCATCGCGATCTGCGCTGAGTACGACGCGCTGCCCGAGATCGGTCATGCCTGTGGGCACAACATCATTGCCGCCGCCGCGGTCGGGGCCGGCATCGCGTTGGCTACCGTGGCCGACGAACTGGGGATCACCGTCCGAGTGATCGGTACTCCCGCGGAGGAAACCGGTGGCGGCAAAGTTCTGATGCTCGAGCGTGGTGCATTCGACGGCGTCGGCGCGGCCATGATGGTTCATCCAGGACCGATCGACATCATCGGTGCCACCTCGCTGGCCCTGGCGGACATCGCCGTCAGCTATCACGGTCGCGAAGCGCACGCCTCTGCTGCGCCGGAATTCGGTCGTAATGCCGCCGATGCCGCGACGCTCGCGCAGGTGGCGGTCGGACTGTTGCGCCAGCACCTCCAGCCAGGGCAACAGATTCACGGAATCGTCAGTGATGGCGGCACTGCTCCCAACATCGTTCCGGCTCGGTCCGAACTGCTGTACTACCTGCGTGCCGAGACGGCCGCGTCGTTGGCCAATCTGTCCGAGCGTGCCGACGCCTGCTTCGCCTCGGGCGCACTCGGCACCGGATGCACCCACGAAATCCGCACGGTATCGCCCACTTACACCGAGTTGACCCCCGATCCGTGGCTGGCGGCGGCGTACCGTGAACAGATCGTCGACCTCGGGCGGGTGCCACTGGCAGCGGAATGGGAGCGCTCCCGTCCACTGGGTAGTACGGATATGGGTAATGTGACCAATGTGATTCCGGGAATTCACCCGGTCATAGGCTTGGATTCATCGGGGGCAGTGACACATCAGCCGGAGTTCGCGGCCGCGTGTATCACCACCTCCGCAGATCGAGCGGTAGTCGACGGTGCAATTGCGTTGGCCCGCACTGCTGTCCGGGTAGCGTCCGATCCAGAACAACGCACCCGTCTGTTGGAAGGGGTAGATCGCCGGTGAACGCGGCAATCGACACGTGGATTCACGCGCACACCGACGACCTCGTCGCGTGGCGTCGACACATCCATGCCAACCCGGAGTTGGCTCGCCGCGAATACGCGACCACCGAATTCGTCGCGACCCGCCTCACCGCCGCTGGGCTGTCGCCGAAGATCCTTCCCGGTGGCACCGGGCTCACGTGCGACATCGGACCTGAGGGGCCGCGAATCGCACTTCGCGCCGACATGGACGCTTTGCCGATGCAGGAGGCGACCGGGGCGACGTACTCGTCCACGGTCCCCGGTGTGTCTCATGCATGCGGGCACGACGCCCACACCACCATCCTGCTCGGCGCCGGATTGGCTCTGGCCACGCTGCCCGAACTTCCCGTCGGGGTTCGGCTGATCTTCCAGCCCGCCGAGGAAGTCATGCCTGGTGGTGCACTCGACGTCATCGCTGCCGGCGCGCTCGACGGCGTGTCCAGAATCTTTGCTCTGCACTGCGATCCGCGACTCGAGGCAGGCCAGGTCGGAATGCGTCTTGGCGCGATCACCTCTGCTGCAGACACGATCGAGGTCGTTCTCGACTCTCCGGGTGGGCACACGTCGAGGCCGCACCTGACCACGGACCTCATCTACGCACTCGGCACAGTCGTGACCGGGCTGCCGGGAATGCTCAGCCGTCGTATCGATCCGCGTACCGGCACCGTGATGGTGTGGGGTGCGGTCAGTGCAGGTCAGGCGCCCAACGCGATTCCGCAGACCGGCATGATGACGGGCACGGTACGTACCGGCGATCACGACACGTGGGAGTTGCTCGAACCGCTCGTGGAAGAAATCGTCCACGGACTGCTCGCGCCCACCGGAGTTCGCTACCAACTCAACTATCGTCGCGGAGTGCCACCGGTCGTCAACGACGAGGTGTCCACTCGGATGTTCGAGGACGCCATCGCGACCGTCGGACAAGATGCTTTGGCGGACACCCCGCAATCCGGTGGTGGCGAAGACTTTTCGTGGTACCTCGAAACCGTGCCGGGTGCCATGGCGCGGCTCGGCGTGTGGTCGGGTGAAGGCGATCAGCTCGATATCCACCAACCCACTTTCGATCTCGACGAGCGTGCACTCGGCGTCGGTGTGAAGGTTCTGACGAGCCTGGTTCTGGGATAGTTCCGGTTCCCGTCGGGGGTACCGTTTTTCGTGTCGTTCGAGTGAAGGTACGGGCATGTCCATAGGTGTGGGAGTGCGAATCGGCACATTGGTGTCGACGGCTGTAGTTGCGTCCAACGATCCGGGTTCGGCCGATCCGGTGGTGTTGGTCAGGGACACGATTCTCAATCAACGCAAGGACGGAACGACCGTGCTCGGCGGTACCGAGCAATTGGGTGCCGGCCGTGAATTCTCGGAATCATGGTCAGGTTTTGTCGGCCGTGTGGGGGACCCGAGTGGCGTCTCCGGAACGGCCGATACCCGTTACCGCGCCGAGGATTTGGTGGCGACGTCGATTCGCTGCCTATTACAGGAATGCGAGCCGCTGCCCGATCGTGGTGGTCGAAGTGGGGGAGCGCCCGACATCGTCGCGACCTACCCGTCGCGCTGGGACTCGTCCACAGCGGCCCTCATGCAGGATTCACTGGTCTATGCAGGCCTCGAGCGGGTCACTCTCGTCTCGGACGCCGAGGCGGTCTCGGCGTGGTTCGAGTCGGAAATCGCGGCACTCGCCGGCACGCTCATCGGCATCTATCACGTCGACGACACCGGGGCAGCGGTCACGCTGGTGCGTTCGGGCGTCGCCGCCGGCCGCGCATTCGGCTTCGCCGGCGACGGGAGTTCACCGAGTTCACGCCTCGCGACGGCACTAGGTGCGTTCGGTTGGATGCCGGAGAACCTGGACGCCGTAGTCGTCACCGGTGACGGAGAACCGGCGACAGACAAAGCAGCCATGATGTCCATAGCGGCCGGAATCGCCGAAAAGCTCGGTGTCAGATGTGAACTCGGGCCCGGACCGGAGCAGTCGGCCGCGCTGGGAGCCGCAATTCTGGCTGCCGGTTTCACCTCGACGTCGCACACGATCGTTCCGATCGGTTTGCCGCCTTCACACGACGTGACGGAGGTGTTCGACACTCTCGGACGTGAGAAGGTGGCGGCTGAAACTGCAACCGGGGTGGCAACAGTCGAGCCGGAAACTGCAGTTGCCGCAGGCGAATCGGAGTCACGCGGTTCCAAGCGTGTGCTCATCGGCCTGACGATTGTGGTGGTACTCGCAGCACTTGCACTGCTCGCGTATTTCCTGCTGCTTTGAGCAGGACAGCTATCTAATCGGTAACACCGTTACCCGGACCCACGTTGCGGCTGTTTCTCGTCCGCAACTCTCGCACGTACTCGGCCGGCGCTCCGGCAATCTCGGCGGCGTCGGCCATCACGCCGATGTAGCGGGCCGACGGCAGTCCGCCTTCGTACGCATCCATGACGTAGAGCCAAGCGAGCACCGCATCGCCTGCGGTGTCGACCCGCACGCGGATCTTGCGGTGCAGACCGAGTTCGGCACCTTCCCAGCGGTCCAGACTCACTTCGTCCTCTTCCGGGACGTCGTAGAGGACCACGAAAACACTGGAATCGGGGTCTTCGACCACGGTGGCGAGAGCCCCCTCCCAGCCGAGGTCCTCGCCGCTGAAGGTCAGGCGCCAGCCTCGCAGCCACCCTGTCCCGGACATGGGCGAGTGTGGGCAGCGCAACAACATCTGCTCGGGATGCATGTTGGAACCGTAGGCGGCATAAATCGACACGGGCGCAAGCCTAAACCGTGGTCCGAGGGTGTGGCGAAGCGGACCACCGGACGCAAGTAATCTGGTACAAGCACTGCGCGACACGTGGTGCTCGAATAGCGTGACACTGGTCGACGGGAGACCCCTGCCGGCCACGCGAGGACTTGGAGGACACATGACCCGGATCGTGATCATCGGTGGCGGACCCGCCGGCTACGAGGCGGCACTGGTAGCCGCGCAGCACGGGGCCACGGTCACCCTGGTCGATTCGGACGGCGTCGGCGGCGCGTGTGTGCTGTTCGACTGTGTCCCGTCGAAGACGTTCATCGCGTCCACCGGAATCCGCACCGACATGCGTCGTGCATCCGACCTCGGCATCACTCTGGATCCGGAGCAGGCTTCGGTGTCACTGCCGAAGATCCACTCCCGAGTCAAGAGTCTCGCGTTGTCCCAGTCCTCGGACATTCGCGCACGGTTGCAGACGGTCGGCGTCGAGGTTCTCTCCGGCACCGCCGAACTGACCGATCCGCTCCTCGGTATGGCAGCACACCAGGTTCGCGCGACGCTCGGAAGCGGCGAGCAGAAGACCATCGACGCAGACGTCGTGTTGATCGCCACCGGCGCCAGCCCCCGCATCATCCCGGGAGCCGAGCCCGACGGTGAGCGAATCATGACGTGGCGTCAGCTCTACGACTTGGACGAGCTGCCCGAGCACCTGGTCGTGGTCGGTTCCGGTGTCACCGGTGCCGAGTTCGTCTCCGCATACACCGAGATGGGCGTCAAGGTCACACTCGTGTCCAGTCGTGACCGTGTTCTGCCCGGCGAGGATGCCGATGCGGCGCTCGTGCTCGAGGACGCCCTCGCCGAGCGCGGTGTCACCCTCGTCAAGCACGCCCGCGCAGACGCCGTCGAGCGCACCGAGAAGGGCATCATCGTCAAGCTCTCCGACGGCCGCACGGTCGAAGGAAGCCACGCTTTGATGACCGTCGGTTCCGTCCCCAACACCAACGGTCTCGGCCTGGAGCGGGTCGGCATCGAGTTGGACAAGGGTGGATACCTGCGTGTCGACCGGGTCTCGCGCACCACGGTTTCCGGTATCTACGCTGCCGGTGACTGCACCGGACTGCTCCCGCTCGCGTCGGTGGCTGCGATGCAGGGACGTATCGCGATGTACCACGCACTCGGTGAAGGCGTCAGCCCGATCAAGTTGAAGACCGTCGCATCGGCCGTCTTCACACGCCCCGAAATTGCAACGGTGGGTGTTTCGCAGGCCGCGATCGACAACGGAGAGGTGCCTGCTCGCACCGTCATGTTGCCGCTCAACACCAACCCGCGTGCCAAGATGTCCGGTTTGCGCCGCGGCTTCGTGAAAATCTTCTGCCGCCCGGCTACCGGCGTGGTCATCGGCGGTGTTGTGGTCGCGCCCACCGCTTCGGAACTCATCCTGCCGATTGCGATCGCCGTGCAGAACAACCTGACGGTCAACGACCTGGCTCAGACGTTCTCGGTGTACCCGTCGCTGACCGGATCGATCACCGAGGCAGCTCGTCAGCTCATGCGTCACGACGACCTGGACTGAGAACGGACCAGAGTCTTCTTACAATGTGAGAAGTCTGTTTCACATACTGAAGTATTGGTGAGATAGTCGAGATACCGACCGAATCAAGGGTCGGTATCTCGGCGCTCTCCCGCCCCGTTGACCCAGGACGGCTCAGGGTGTTTTCCTCTGACCTTCATTCTGCGTGCCTGGGAGCTTCACATGACACACGCCGCGCTGTCCGCTCGTATGGACGGACTCCGTAGTTCTGCAATTCGCGATCTGCTCACCTTGACTGCCCGACCCGACGTCATCAGCTTGGCCGGCGGACTACCCGATCCTGATTTCATTCCGCGGGAACGAATCTCGAAGGCAGCCCACGACGCACTCGGTGACCCCTCGTCCGTTCAATACGGCGAGACGTCAGGCCTGCGGCGCCTCCGTGAGGTGATTGCCGAGCGCGAATCCTCCAAGATCGGGCGGGCACTCGACGTGTCCGAAGTTGTGATCACACACGGTTCTCAGCAAGGTTTGAGCCTGCTCGCGCAGGTCCTCCTCGACGCCGGTGACGTTGTGGTCGTGGAGGAACCGGCATATACCGGTGCGCTGCAGGTCTTTCGGACGGCGCAGGCTCGTCTCGTTCCCGTCCAGTTGGACGAGGACGGAATGGACACCGACGCGCTCGAGGCGAAACTCGCCGCCGGTCTTCGGCCCAAAGTTGTGCACACCGTGAGCAATTTCCACAACCCGCGGGGCGCGGTGCTCTCGGCGCCGCGGCGAGCGCACTTGGCGGCGCTGGCGGACCGATACGGGTTCTGGGTTCTCGAGGACGACCCGTACGGCGAACTGTACTTCGGCGAGAAACCGCCCGCACCGCTGGCGGCGTTGTCGGACAGGGTGATTCGGCTGTCCAGTGCTTCCAAAGTGTTGGCACCGGCGCTGCGCGTCGGCTGGCTGCACGGCGACCGAAAGGTCTGCGAGGCGGTGGAACTGATCAAGCAAGGCGCTGACCTGTGCGGGTCTTCGCTCACCCAGCAGATCGCCGCAGACCTCTTCTCCGACGTCGAATGGTTCGAAACGCACCTCGACAAGCTCCGGGAAGGTTACGGCGCCAGAGCGAAGGCGTTGGTCACGGCCGCCGAGACGGAATTGAGTGGGCGTGCACGCTTTTCCGAGGTCCGCGGCGGGATGTTCTGTTGGATGGATTTCGTCGACGACGTCGACACCACCGAACTCCTGGGTGCCGCGCTCAAGCACGGCGTGGCATTTGTCCCAGGTTCGGCCTTCGCGGTCGAAGCTGACCTCGGTCGAAGCGCTCGACTTTGTTTCGCGACGTATCCCGAAGCCGTGCTGGTCGATGCCGTCGGCAGGCTCCGGAAGAGTGTTACCGCAGGTACAGCCTGACCTTGTCGATAGTGTTGCGGAGCAGATCGATCTCCGTGCTCGATGGTGGGGTGGTGATGGTGACGTGCTCGGCGACGGCGAGGTCCCATCCCGTCGACTCTCGGACTTGATCGACCGAGATTCCCTCGTGGACGCTGGTCAACTCCAATTCGCCGCCGGGGCCCTGGCGTGTCAGGACGCCGAGGTTGGTGAATACCTTGGTCACTCCTGCACCTGCCGGCATGATGCCCTTACCGCTGGCGTGGGCGCGGGCGGGGCTGGGTGAGGTGCAGAAGTCGAGCTCGGCCGGAAAGGAACTGAGATCGTGGCGACGCATCACGACGAAGATCTCGGCGGCGTTCGCGATGATCTCGACGGCCCCGCCCGCTCCGGGCAGTCTGACCGTCGGGTTCTTCCAGTCACCGATGAAACTTGTGTTCAGACTGCCCGTTCGATCGATTTGAGCGGCCCCGAGAAATCCGACGTCGACGTTGCCACCTTGCAGGACGTAACCGAAGAGCGCGGCCATGCTCAGCACGGATTCGGCACCGGAGACAACCACGGAGTCCGCGATACCCTCGGCCATTGCCGACGGATGTGCACCGCACACTCCGGATTCGTAGATCAGCTCGACGTCCGGATTCGACGTGTGCCGCGCGAGATCGACTGCGAGCGTGGGCAGTCCAACTCCGGCGAAGACCCGGCGCTTACCCGCCAATTCGCGTGCCGCGACGGCGACGATCGTTTCGGTGGAGGTGGTGCTACCGGTGTCGATCGTGGTGGTCATAGTCTGCTCCCGTAGTCGACTGGTGTGGAGAGTTTTGGTCCGACCTCGAGATCCGACCAGTAGTCGGCTCCGAGTTTGGCGAGATACTCGCCGTGACTGTCGAGTGCGTACACCCATTCGTCGAGCCAATTTCTCAGCCGTGAAGGGTCTTTGGAGATTTCAGTCCAGCGTCGGTAGAAGCCGCAATCGCGGTCGTAGTATCCCTGCGCGTACGACGGGTGTGCGCCGCGCGGGCAGACGACAACCGCGTCGACTGCATGCGAGGGAATCAGAGTTCGGCTCGGGTCTGACCTGATGACCTCGTCGTCGACCAGTTCTTCGACAACGACGATTGCCTTCTTCGCGGCGTACACGGCCTCTTGCTGCACCCCGGCGATGCCCCAGATCTGCGCGTTCCCGGACGTGTCCGCTCGCTGTGCGCCGATGATCGTGACATCCGGATTCAATGGCGGCACAACGTAGACGCTCCCGCCGCCGTACGGGTCCTCGACGAGTCTCAGTTGTGGGTTGAGTGCGGGTAGATCACTACCGGCGTACGACCGTAGCGGGAAGAAGGGAAGCCTGGCGGCTCCCGCCTGATACCGGCACACCATGCCGTAATGGCTGTATTCCTCGACTTCGAGGGGGAGCGGGTCCTGGTTCTCGATGCGTCTGCGTAACTCGTACAGAGAACCTGCGGAGCCGCTGGCGAAGAACGAAGCGACCAGCTTTCGGACGCAGCCGGCGGCGACGAGTTGATCGGAAACGATGTCCGGCGTCATCCGGCACAGCGTGAGGTCCTTCCTGCCCTGCCGGATGATCTCGTGTGCCGCGGCAAATGGAATGAGATGCGAAAAGCCCTCCAACGCAACAGTCATTCCGTCGCCGACGTATCGACCGATGGCCTCTTTCATCGAGAGCGTCTTGTCCACGTGTGTACCTCTTCTTACGTTCTCGCGCACTTGGTCGGTTTCGGAAACTTGACATGGTCGGCCGGTGTGGCGCAACAATGTCGGGTGGAAATTCATCAGATCAACGCATTTCTCGCGGTGGCTGAGGAGCTACATTTCGGCCGTGCGGCTCAGCGGCTTCGGATTGCGCAACCGCCGCTGAGTCGAACCATCAGGCAATTCGAGAAACAGCTCGGTTCGCCGTTGTTCGATCGAAGTACTCGAACTGTGCGGTTGACTGCTGCCGGTGAAGCACTGCTGCTTCCGGCGCGCGAGATTCTGGACGCGTGCCGGATGGCCGAGATCGCGGTATCCGCGGCAGGCCAGGGAACGACAGGTCGCGTTCGCCTGGGCTTCGCGGGAACCTCGTCGCACCTACTCGTCGGGCGGTGGGCGAAATTGGTGAGAAAGACGAATCCCGGTATCGAATTCGTGCTCGACAGTTCCGCTTTCGCGAACGAGGCGTTGTTGATGTTGCTCGATCGACGCCTCGACATCGGGATGGTGCGGTGGACCGTCCCGCCGCTCGGGATCACGTCGAGATTGATCGCCGAGGAGAACTTTCTGGTTGCCATGTCGAAAGACCACCCGTTGGCGTCGAGGGAATCGGTTCGGTTGATCGAATTGGAGTCCGAGAATTGGGTGACGCTTCCGGCGGAGCCGGGTTCGATTCTGCGGGAGTCTCTGCTCACTGCGTCGAAGAACGCAGGGTTCCTGGCTCGAATCGTGCAGACGGCACCGGATTCGATGTCGTTGATCGCGCTGGTGTCCGCGGAAATCGGATGCTCGTTGACTATTTCGTCGGTGGCCCAAAGCATCGTGAACCCTGATGTTGTCTTTGTTCCCGTCATGGATCCACCTCCTCCCCTTCAACTGCGTATCGCCTGGCGAGATGGAGACGACAGACCTGCTCTTCTCGAAGTGTTGAAATTGTCCGAGCAGGCGCTGCCGTCCCTGGCTTAGACGGTTGCCCTCCCGGTAGGAATTTCACCCGCTTCGGACGTCGGCGAGTTTGCAGTATCGGCAAGAGCGTTCTCGAGTTCGAGCTCGTCGTAATCCGCTTGCTCGGCCGTCGAGAGTTCGCTTGCGTTGTAGCCGGTACGTCGGAGTAGGAGAAGGGTGCAGATCAGCGAGACAAGTGCGTACAGTCCGGACACGATCGCGACCCCGACGATGTTGCCTGACGTGTTGAGCATCCACTGCGCCAGTACCGGAGTTCCGCCGCCGACGACAAGGGAACACAGTTGATATGCCGTCGACAGACCCGTGTAACGGATGTTCGCAGGGAAGGCGCGAGCGAGAACGCCGGCGATGGCGCCGTAGAACATCGAGTGCGGGATCGTGGCGAGACACATCGCAACGACTGCGATGGTGAAGTTCCCGGTTCTGATGGCAAAGAACATCGCGGGCATGAGAACGAACTCCGGTATCACCATCAGGCACATGGCCTTCCGCATGTCTATCTTGGAAACCAGAACGGCCCCGAACGGTTGGACGATGAACTGCACGACAAGTGCGATCGCGATAGCGGCGAGGAATGTGCCGCGGTCGTATCCGAGTTCTTTTGTAGCCCAGGACAATGCGAAGGTGTTCTTGAAATAGGTGACCTGGGCGAGGGGGAGTGCGCCGGCGCCGAGGAGAACCAGCACCCAATGCTTGCGCAATACTTCGGCGAGCGGAAGTTTGACGACCTTCTTGCGGGCGAGAACGGCCTTCATCTCGTCGGACTCTTCGAGTTTCAGGCGAATGATCATGCCGAGGATGACCAGGCCTGCCGAAACGAGAAAAGGGATTCGCCAGCCGTAGAGAAGGAATGACGGCGTCGGCATCGAGGACAGCAGGAAGAATGCGATGGTCGCCAACAGATTTCCCGCGGGCGAGCCCTGCTGAGCGAACGCGGAGTAGAGGATGCTCTTGCCCTTCGGTGCGTTCTCGCTGGCGATGAGTACCGCGCCACCCCACTCACCACCGACCGCAATTCCTTGGATCACGCGAAGGGTGACCAGACCGATCGGGGCCCACATGCCGACCTGCGCGTAGGTGGGGAGGAGCCCGATCCCGACAGTGGCGACGCCCATCATCATCAAGGTGATGACCAGAGTGTTCTTGCGCCCGATCCGGTCGCCGAGATGGCCGAAGATGATCCCGCCGATCGGCCTGGCGAGGAAGCCTGCCCACAGGGTGATGAAGGCGAGGAGCGTGCCGACTCCGTTCGGCAGTGTGTCGGAGAAGAAGATCTCGCCGAATACCAGGGCAGCCGCGGTGCCGTAGATATAGAAGTCGTACCACTCGATGGTGGTTCCGATGAATGAAGCGATACCGGCTCTTCGTGCCTTGGCGTTGATCTCCTCGGAACTGCGAGTGGGTGAACTCATGCGTGGCGACCTTTCTCTGCAACATTCGCGGCGCCGAAACGTGGCGCGCCTGAATGAGATTCGCAGAGTGGTGTAGGTCACGTCCAATACCAACTTGGTCGCCTATTGATACCTCAGGAGTATCAATAGGCGGCCATGATCAGCTCTTCCGGTATGGAAGGATCGGGGTGATTACTCGGACCAGTTGTACGTCCGCTCGACGGCCTTGTTCCACTCCGCGTACAGCCGTGACCTTTCGGACTCGTCCATCGCCGGTTCCCAGGTTTGGCCGACGGCCCAGTTGTTGCGGATGTCTTCGGTGTCGGCCCAGTAACCGATGGCGAGGCCCGCTGCATACGCAGCGCCGAGTGCTGTCGTTTCGTTGACCACCGGACGGATGACGGGAACTCCGAGGATGTCCGACTGGAACTGCATCAGGGTTTCGTTGACCACCATGCCGCCGTCGACCTTCAGCGCGGACAGTTCGACTCCCGAATCCGCACGCATGGCGTCGATGACCTCACGGGTTTGGTATGCCGTCGCCTCGAGCGCCGCGCGAGCCAGGTGTCCCTTGTTGACGAACCGCGTCAGGCCGACGATCACGCCGCGTGCATCCGGTCGCCACCGGGGAACGAACAGTCCGGAGAACGCGGGTACGAAGTAGGCGCCACCGTTGTCGTCGACACTCGCGGCGAGCGGCTCGATGTCCTTGGCGTTCTGAATGATTCCGAGATTGTCCCGAAGCCACTGGACCAAGGAGCCGGTCACCGCGACGGAACCTTCGAGTGCGTAGACGGCAGGGGCTTCGCCGAGTTTGTAGCAGACGGTCGTCAGCAGTCCGTGTTTGCTGTGCACCGGCTTCGTTCCGGTGTTGAGAAGCATGAAATTGCCGGTGCCGTAGGTGTTCTTGGCTTCACCCTCGGAGAGGCAGGCCTGGCCGAATGTGGCTGCCTGCTGGTCACCGAGGATTCCCGCGACCGGCACACCGGCGAGATTGCCGCGAGGACGGCCGGTGCCGTAGACCTCGGACGAACTACGGATTTCCGGGAGCATCGACATCGGGATTCCGAAGTCCGCGCAGATCGATTCGTCCCACTGAAGGGTCTCGAGATCCATCAGCATCGTGCGTGACGCATTGGTGACATCTGTCACGTGAACACCGTCGGTCAGGTTCCATACGATCCACGTGTCGACGGTGCCGAAGCACAATTCTCCGGCCTCCGCTTTGGCTCTCGCGCCGTCCACGTTGTCGAGAATCCACCGGATCTTCGGCCCGGCGAAGTAGGTCGAGAGCGGCAGCCCGGTCTTGTCTCGGTACTTGTCCGGACCCTCGTCGCCGCCCAGTTCGACACACAGTTGATCCGTGCGCGTGTCCTGCCACACGATCGCGTTGTAGATCGGCTTGCCCGTCGAACGCTCCCAAACGACGGTCGTCTCACGCTGATTCGTGATTCCGACGGCCGCGATGTCGGCCCGCGTGAGGTCGACCTTCGCGAGAGCGCCGGCCACCACCTCCCGGGTGTTGATCCACAGCGCAACCGGGTCGTGCTCGACCCAACCGGCACGCGGGAAAATCTGCTCGTGTTCTTTCTGCGCAACGCTCACCACGGCGCCGTCGTGATCGAAGATCATGCAGCGGCTCGACGTCGTGCCTTGGTCGATGGCGGCGATGTATTGATTCACTGTGCTCCTATGTTCGGGCGCGTTCGCAGTTATCCGTGCGCTGTCGCAGTATGTGGATCAAGCTACTAGCCTGTAAACGGATTCGTCGTCGACTTACAGGAGACCGGGTTGAGTAAGCAGCAAGGTGCGCAGTTTCTCGGCCCGCAGCAGCGTGAAGCTGCTTGGGAACAGCTTCAGGCCGAGCAATTCGACGTCGTCGTTGTCGGCGGCGGTGTTGTCGGTGTCGGAGCTGCGCTCGATGCGGCCACCCGCGGACTCAAGGTTGCGTTGGTCGAGGCCCGTGACTACGCATCCGGCACGTCCAGTCGCTCGTCGAAGATGTTCCACGGCGGTCTCCGCTATCTAGAGCAACTCGAATTCGGCCTCGTTCGTGAAGCATTGCGTGAGCGCGAACTCTCGCTGACCACGCTCGCTCCGCACCTGGTCAAGCCGCTGAAGTTCCTGTTCCCTCTGGCTCACCGAGTGTGGGAGCGCCCGTACATGGCGGCGGGAATCTTCCTCTACGACCGAATGGGCGGCGCAAAGTCGGTCCCCTCCCAGAAGCACTTGACGCGGGCGGGCGCGCTACGCATGTCGCCGAGCCTCAAGCGCAGTTCGCTGACCGGTGGCATCCAGTACTACGACACCGTCGTCGACGACGCTCGGCACACCATGACCGTCGCACGGACCGCTGCACACTACGGCGCGGTCGTCCGAACGTCGACGCAGGTCGTCGGCTTTCTGCGGGAAGCGGATCGGGTCTCGGGAGTTCGTGTTCGGGACTGCGAAGACGGCCGTACCGCCGAGGTCAAGGGTCACGTCGTCATCAATGCGACCGGTGTCTGGACGGACGAGATCCAAGCGCTCTCACGTCAGCGCGGACGGTTCCGGGTGCGAGCGTCGAAGGGCGTACACATCGTCGTCCCGCGCGATCGCATCGTCAGTGAAGCCGCCATCATCCTGCGTACCGAGAAGTCGGTGCTGTTCGTCATTCCGTGGGGCAGTCACTGGATCATCGGCACCACTGATACCGACTGGAACCTGGATCTCGCACATCCGGCGGCAACCAAAGCAGATATCGACTACATCCTCGGCCACGTGAACTCCGTCCTGGTCACGCCGTTGACGCACGCCGACATCGACGGTGTGTACGCCGGCCTGCGCCCGCTGCTTGCCGGTGAAAGCGACGAGACGTCGAAGCTCTCGCGCGAGCACGCCGTTGCCCGTGTGGCTCCAGGTCTGGTCGCCATCGCCGGCGGAAAGTACACGACGTATCGGGTCATGGCGGAAGACGCCGTCGACGTCGCAGCAGAAGACATTCCGGCGCGGGTTGCGTCGTCGATCACGGAGAAGGTACCGCTCGTCGGCGCCGACGGATACTTCGCGTTGATCAACCAGACCGTGCAACTGGGCGAGCAGTACGGCTTGCATCCGTATCGCGTCAAGCACCTGCTCGACCGCTACGGTTCGCTCATCACCGAGGTCCTCGAACTCGGCCGGCAGACACCGGAGTTGTTGCAGCCCATCACGGACGCGCCCGATTACCTTCAGGTCGAAGCTGTGTACGCCGCCGCGGCCGAGGGGGCACTGCACCTCGACGACATTCTGGCCCGCCGTACGCGTATCGCAATCGAATATCCGCATCGTGGTGTCAACTGCGCACAGCAGGTCGCCGGATTGGTTGCCCCGATTCTCGGTTGGGATGCCGCCACCGTCGAACGCGAAGTCGACACGTACCGAGCGCGTGTCGAAGCCGAAATCGAGTCTCAGACCCAGCCGGACGACGAGTCGGCGGACGCATTGCGCGCCGCAGCGCCGGAGTCGCGGGCCGAGATCCTCGAGCCCGTCGTCGTGGTGCCGGATCGGGTCTGAGTCGCCTGTCGTTTGTTCTCGGTCTGTCGCGGGTAGGCGGATGGCGAATCACCACCCGTGTCAGCACAGACCGGTCGAGCGTCACCCAGGAGGATCTCAATGTTCGGTAATCGGTCGCGATCTGCTGAGGAACACATAGCTACCGGCTATCTGGTCACTCACCTGTGCGGGGCGATGGTGGGGCTGCAACTCTCGCGGTCACTCGCGGACTCGTACGGTGCCTGGGCCGACGGTGAGCTGGACTCGTTGCCGGGTGAGCTCGAGTACGAGATCGAGCAGCTGCTGCAACTGATCGAGGACACCCAGGGCATATCTCTGCCGCGGTACTCCAAGATCGACGCGACGGTCAATCGGATCAGACGCCTCGTTCACGTCGACGCAATCTGGCGCAACCGTCTCGTGAAGTTGGCAACTCTCGAGATCATGCGGACCGCTCTGTGCGGCAAGAGTGCGATGTGGGAGGTCCTGCGAGACATTCCGGCCGGGGAGACCGAGGAGCAGTACCGCGAACTCAACGACCTGGTGTCCAAGCAGATCACCACGGTCACGGCGCTGCATCACCGCGCAGCTACGGAGGCTTTCCAGGGGACGGACGGGCGGGAATCGGCGAGCGGCGGCGACCCCATCAGGTCGAGTAAGTAAGGTTTGTACCGTTCGATGAAGAATTCGATGAACGGTAGACCCCGAGGTGTATGGAGATGGCTGAGCGCGACCAAGCACTGACAGAACCCAAGGCAGTGTTCGCGGCGTTGGCGGAGATCCTCTACTCCGCGGCAGACAGCGCCGAGGTGTACTCCGCGATCTGTTCGGCGGCTGTCGAGTTGATTCCCGGTTGCGACCACGCAAGTCTGATGCTGCGACGTGGAAACACCAACGTCACCGTAGCGGCGAGCGACGAGATCGCCGATTATGCAGACGATCTCGAGCGTGCCACCGGTGAGGGGCCGTGCATCGACGCCCTCGATACGGAGGCTCCGCAACTCGAGTCGGACCTTCGCACCCCGAATCAGTGGCCCGAGTTCGCTCGGAAAGTCGTGGCAGAGACACCCATTCGCGGATCGATGGGGTTCCGGCTGATGGTAGATCGTCAGAAGTTCGGTGCCCTCAACCTCTTCTCGGACACTCCGGGGGCTTTCACCGAAACCGTTGCCGACCACGCGATCATGTTGGCGTCATTTGCATCCGTGGCCGTCACTGCGCTGACGCGAGGCGAGGATGCCGACTCGCTGCGACGTGGTCTGGCAAGCAGTCGCGAAATCGGTCAGGCCGTCGGTCTGCTGATGGCACTGCATCGTGTGTCCGACGACGAGGCCTTCGACATTCTGGTGCGAACCTCACAAAACATGAACGTCAAGATCGCCGAATTGGCGCGCAAGGTCATCGTCCAGCATCGTTCGACTCTGGACTGAGCGCTTCGTTCGTCCCGGGAGAACCGAGGAGTTGAGATCGCTTGCGATCCACCGTCTCTCGAAGAGCTGTCACCACCGCTGCGACCTCCGGGCGTCGCAAGGATTCCGAACGGGCCACCAACCAATAGGAAAGTCTCACCTCGATGTGAGCCGGTAGAACGCGAATCAAATCGTCGTGCTGCTCGGCCATGAAACAGGGGAGAAGGCCGATGCCGGCACCCGCGCGCGTTGCCTCGATGTGGACGAACACGTTGGTGGACGTGACGGCCTCGCGCATGGAAACCGTGAGCTTGCGAGCCAGATCGAGTTCGTCGACCTGCAGCATCGAGTCGATGAAATACACGAGCGAGTGTTCGGCCAGATCTTCGGCATTTTCGGGAACAGCATTCTGACGTAGATACTCTCGGGAGGCGTACAAACCCAGCGCGTAGTCGGCCAGATGGACTGCTTCGGCGCGGTGAACCTGAGGCTTGCCGACCACAACCTCGATGTCGAGGCCCGAGCGTATCTGCGACGCCTTTCTGGTTGCGACAACAATCTCGACGCTGACGCGGGGATGGCGTCTGCGAACCGCGGCGCCGGCGGGCGCCGCGATGTATGCGCTGAATCCGTCGGTCGCCGAGACTCGCACGACGCCGTCGAGTTGCTGCTGACCGGTGGAGTCGAGCGCCAGTTCGTTCACCGCAGCCTCGATGCGCTCGGCCGCGCTGAGGGCTTGTCTGCCCAGGTCGGTCAGCTCCCAGCCGCCGGACGAGCGAACCAGGACACGGCCGCCGAGACACTTCTCGAGCGAGGAAATGCGGCGCGAGATGGTGGTGTGATTGAGGCCGAGGTCGTCGGCGGCGGTGTTGAAGCGACCGGTGCGACCGACCGCGAGAAGCACCAGTAGGTCGTCCGGGCTCAGTCCGAGAGTCATATCTGCATTTTTGCACCTATATGGTGCGAGATTTGTCATTGTCGTGCCATCAATCTGCACTGATACTCATCGAGTCACAAAAAGTGTGCGAGCGGTCACATTCCTGATCGTGAAGAGCAGGCGAATCGCGAACTGAAGACGAGGGAGTCCACGATGAGCGTCGACAACATGCCGAAACCCGAGAGCCAAGCCCCACCATCGGGGCTGAAGAAGGTGGTCGGCGCCTCGATGGCGGGCACCGTGGTCGAGTGGTACGAGTTCTTTCTGTACGGCACGGCGGCCACGCTGGTCTTCAGCAAGGTCTTCTTCCCCGGCGGCGGCAACGAGCTGGATGCGATCATCGCGGCTTTCATCACCTACGCCGTCGGATTCGCCGCGCGGCCACTCGGCGGAATCGTCTTCGGATACTTCGGAGACAAATTCGGCCGAAAGCAGTTGCTGCAGTTCAGTTTGCTGTTGGTCGGCGCCGCAACGTTCTTGATGGGCTGCCTGCCTACCTACGGTCAGATCGGCTACTGGGCGCCGGCAATGCTGGTCACGCTGCGCTTCATCCAAGGATTCGCGGTCGGCGGCGAATGGGGTGGGGCGGTACTCCTGGTCGCCGAGCACAGCCCGAATCGATCGCGCGGATTCTGGTCGTCGTGGCCTCAGGCCGGCGTGCCGATGGGCAACCTGGTGGCGACGGTCGTGCTGTTGATCCTGACGTCGACGCTCTCGGACGAATCCTTCATGAGTTGGGGCTGGCGCGTTGCCTTCTGGCTCTCCGCGGTGATCGTTCTGGTCGGGTACTACGTTCGGACCAAGGTCACCGATGCTCCCATTTTCATTGCGGCGCAGAAGGAAGCAGAACTGGTCAAGGCAACCTCGTACAGCGTTTTCGAGGTCGTCAAGCGTTACCCGCGCGGAGTGTTGACCGCGATGGGGCTGCGTTTCGCCGAAAACGTCATGTACTACCTCGTGGTGACCTTCTCGATCACTTACCTCAAGGTCGTCGTTCATGCGGACACGGCGCACATCCTCTGGTGGATGCTGATGGCACATGCCGTGCACTTCGCAGTGATTCCGTTGGTAGGCAAACTGTCCGACACGATCGGTCGACGCCCGGTGTACATGATCGGCGCCGTCACCGCCGGAACGTGGGGATTCTTCGCCTTCCCGATGATGAACAGCGGGCACAATGCAGTCATCTTGTCGGCAATCATCATCGGGCTCGTGTTCCACGCGTTCATGTACGCAGGCCAACCCGCGATCATGGCCGAGATGTTCCCGACTCGGATGCGCTACTCCGGTGTCTCCCTGGGTTATCAGGTCACGTCCATCGTGGCGGGTTCACTGGCTCCGATCATCGCGACCGGATTGCTGAGCAAGTTCGACTCCTCGGTCCCCATCGCGATCTATCTCCTGCTGGCATCCCTGGTCACCATCGTTGCAGTCGTTTTCGCGCGGGAGACCAAGGGAATCTCGCTCGAGTCCGTCGACGCCGCTGACGCCCGTGTTCTCGCCGACGAGCGGGCCGGTGTGTCTGTATGACGCTGACCGGAAAGTCTGCTCTGGTCACCGGTGGTGCCAGCGGGATCGGCGAGGCGTGTGCTCGACTCCTTGCCGCCCGCGGCGCGCACGTGACCGTCGCCGATCTCGACGACGTCGCCGCGAAGTCGCTGGCCGACGAGATCGACGGCACGGCGTGGGCCGTCGATCTCCTCGACACCGACCAACTCGTGGATCTGTCACTCGAGACGGACATACTCGTCAACAACGCCGGCATTCAACGGGTCAGTCCTATCGAGGATTTCGACGTCGAGGACTTCCGGAAGATTCAGCGCCTCATGGTCGAAGCGCCATTCCTCCTCGCTCGGGCCGCCCTGCCGTACATGTACCGCAACAGTTTCGGTCGCATCGTGAACATTTCCTCGGTCCACGGGCTCCGCGCTTCGGCATTCAAGAGTGCATACGTCACGGCTAAGCACGGACTCGAAGGACTGTCGAAAGTTGTTGCGCTCGAAGGCGCCCCACACGGTGTCACCAGCAATTGCGTCAATCCGGGCTACGTCCTGACGCCACTAGTGCGATCCCAGATCTCCGACCAGGCAAAGGTTCACGGAATCAGTGAATCCGAGGTTGTCGAAAAGGTGATGCTCACCGAGAGCGCAATCAAACGGATGGTCGAGCCTGCGGAGGTGGCATCGCTGGTGGGCTGGTTGGCATCGACCGAGGCGTCGATGGTGACGGGGGCGTCGTACACCATCGACGGAGGGTGGAGCGCCAGCTAGACCACCCGAGCTGCTGGGTTTTTCACGCTTCGGGGATCTCGATTCCGAACTTCTCGCGAGTGATGACCTCGGGTTCGGGACCACCGCGAACTCCGGTGTCGAGTGCGTCGATTGCGGAGAGTTCTTCGGCGGTGAGTTCGAAGTCGAACACGTCGAAGTTCTCCGCGATGCGCGAGGGAGTCACCGACTTGGGGATCACCTGGCGGCCCTGCTGGAGGTGCCAGCGGAGCATCACCTGTGCGGGAGACTTGCCGTGAGAGGAAGCGATAGCGCCGATGGTGGCGTCCTCGAGGGTTGAGCCGTGAGAGCCGTCGCGATAGAACGTGATTCCGCCGATCGGTGACCATGCCTGAGACAGAATGCCGTGATCGGCGTCGGCCTCGAGCAAGGTCGACTGCCTGAAGTATGGATGGACCTCGATCTGGTTGACCGCCGGCACTACGGACGTTGCGTCCAATAGTCGGGTGAGGTGATCCGGCATGAAGTTACTGACTCCGATGGCACGAACCTTGCCGTCTGCGAGAAGTGTTTCCAGGGCCTTGTATGCGTCGATGGTGCGCTCGAACTCGCTCGGCAACGCCTGGTGAAGGATGAGGAGGTCAAGTTGCTCGACTCCGAGTTTGCCTGCGCTCTTGTCGAAGGCGTGCAAGGTCTCGTCGTATCCGTAGTCGGTGATCCAGACTTTCGTTTCGACGAAGATCTCACCGCGATCGAGACCGGATCGCCGGATCGCCTCGCCGACACCCTTCTCGTTGCCGTAGGCCGCAGCCGTATCGATATGGCGATAACCCACCGACAGCGCGGACTCGACTGCGGCGACAGTTTCGTCCGGCGGGGTCTGGTAGACGCCGAAGCCCAGCGCGGGGATGTCGACGCCGTTGTTCAGTTTCAGGCTCGGGATGCTCATGTCGTCCACGGTAGCGGCGGCCACTGGTTCGGTGGGAGTGACTGCTCAGCCGGGTAACGGCAGTACCCCTTCAGGCCTGGCAATTTGCAGTTGTGGCTCGTCAATGAGTGAGCACTATCTTCAAGCCGACTATGAGGGTGGCGACGGCAGCGAGGCCGAAGGCTGCCAGATGTGTGTTCGTGCTGACCTTCTCGCCGTGAAGGCGGCTGATCACGTAACTCGTGGATCCGATGCGCAGGATCAAGACGATTTCCGCGATCAACTGCGCCGTCCGTGGTTCCAGGAAGTTGAACCACGCCGTCGCGAGAATGGCGACAGGAACAACCGCGGAGGTGAGGATCGGGACAGAATCGCGCAGCGAGTCGATTCTCTCCGCGGTGGTGAGACGGCGGTCGTTGCGAATGCTCTCGCCGACGCTCTCGGCAAATGTGTGGGCGATATACGTCGACAATGCCGTGCCGACCACAATCGCGGCGCCCAGTGATTCCTGAGATTTCGTCACCGGGACGAGTGCGGCAAGGACAAGAATGTTGCCGTAGATGTACGCGGTGGTTCTCGCCGCCACACGTTCTTGTCCCAGCGGCGCACCGTGAGACGTGATCGGCCGGTTCAGCAGTGTTCGCAGGTCCCACTCCATGTTCAGAGCATGGCAGATCAGACCCTCGGGCTGTAGTGCATCGGATTATCTCGCTGCTCGAGCGGCGGTAGATTGCGGGCCGGCGTGTGGACCAGTGGAGCCCCGGCGGGAATTCTGCCGCTGGCTCGGTCCCACCCCGCGCGAGCGCGCGGTTGATACCGGTATCGCCACGGCACCAGGCGGAAGACGGCGTTGACGGTGCGGCCGACAGCGTTGTGAATTTTCTGATCGCGACTGGTCCACGAGTAGCCGAGAAGGTCGCGAACCGGTTGGTCGTACATGCCCACTGTCAGCCACACGAATCCGCGGGCGAGGGGAATCCGCGTGAGCCGCCACAACGGATCGGGTAGCCACGTCATGTACGGGGGCTTTCCCAGCCCCGACAAATCCAAGACGTCGCGGGTCGCTTTGTTGTCTTCGAGTACGTTGCGGCACATGTGGTCCCAATACTCCTGAAATGCCTCCCAGGTTTCGGGAACTGGGCGCATGCTCATCCCGTACAGGCGGTACCACTGAATGTGCTCGGTGAAGAGTTGTCGTTTCTGGGCCTCGGTCAGGCCACCGGAGAAGTTCTCGGCGGTGACGATGGTGCCCATGAAGAATGTCGCGTGCGCCCAGTAGAAGGTGTCGGGATCAAGGGCGTGGTACCGGCGTCCCAGCTTGTCGATGCCCTTGATCCGTGTGTGATAGCCACGGACTTCTTCGGCTGTCTGCTGCGCGCGATCGCCGTCGAAGACCACGCCGGCAATGGGATACAGCGAGCGGTACAGCCGTTCCCAGCGCTCGTCGAAGAACTGCGAGTGCTCCTCGACCCCGGCGCCGAGACCAGGGTGCATGTTTTGCATCGAACCTGCCCAGACACCTTGGAGCATCCCGCGCCAGTCGCCGAAATACTTCCAGGTCAGGGAATCCGGACCGAGGGGAACCGGGGTGCTGCTGTCGCCAAGTTGACTACGCATGTTGTCAGATTAGGATCGACAACAGCGGTAGTCAAGGATCGAGTACCGGGTGCATTGAAGAACAAGTGTCGGCGAAGTGGGGAAGTTGTGAGCATCGAAGAACGCAGGGCCACTCGAAAGGCGACGTTGTTCGACGTCGGAGTGACACTGCTCGGTGCGGTCGACGGTCCGGCCGTCAACGTGCGAGCGGTCTGCAAGGCCGCTGGTCTGACCGAGCGGTACTTCTACGAGAGCTTCACCGATCGCGATCAGTACGTTGTCGCGGTCCACACGTTTGTCGCCGAGCGCGCGCAGTCGGCGCTCGCGACGGCAGTGGAGTCCGAGACGACATCCGAGGCAGTCGCCACCGCTGCGGTCGACGCTTTCGTCAAGCTGATGGTCGACGACCCGGCAATGGGGCGAGTGCTTCTGATCGCTCCGCTCTCGGAGCCGGTGCTGAGCGGACGCGGTATCGAATCGATGCCGGCGTTCGTGGACCTGGTGTACGACCAGTTGTCCGAGATTGCTGATCCGGTGGACAAGCAGCTGGTGGCAGTCGGGCTGGTCGGGGCGTTGTTCACACTGTTCATCGGTTATCTGGACGGCTCGATCGTCGTCGAGCGCGAGCGATTTGTGCGCCATTGCGTCCGGCTGCTGATCAACGCTAACCAGGCGTGAACGGCTGGCACGCGGGGCAGAAGAAGATATTTCGCTCGGTGAGCTGATCCGGTCCGAGGGTGTCTTCTCTGATGCGGGTTCCACATCGGCGGCAAGGTTTTCCGCGTCTGCCGTACACCCACGTTTGCCTACCTGGGCGGGTGTCGCCGGTGGTGACCCGGATGCGACGCGACTTGTTGACGTTGATGGTGCGGAATGACAGATCCACAATCGCGTCGAGGTTCCCGGCGCGGTGTGTCGGCGTCTTCGGGTGAATGCCTCGTAGGAAGCAGATCTCGTTGCGGTACACGTTGCCCAGTCCGGCCATCACGTGCTGATCCAGGAGCGCGATTCCGATCGGTACGGAGTCTGCAGCGCGAAGATTCTCGACGGCCACGGAACTGTCCCAATCGGTCCCGAGCAGGTCCGGTCCGAGGTGCCCGACGGCCTCCTGTTCCTGCCCCAGTTCGAGGATCTCGGTGACTCCCAGTGAAAAGCCCACTGCTACAGAGTCTTCGGTGGCCAAGATTATGCGCGCTTGATGGGCGGGTCTGCGCCAGCGCTCGCCGGGGCGATAAATCTGCCACTGACCCTCCATCTTCAGATGCGTGTGAATTGACGCTTCGCCCACGCGGATCAGCAGATGCTTTCCGCGGCTGGCGACGGAATCCACACGATGTCCCGATAAATCGACGGTGGCATAGCGAGGAACGCGGACATCGCAGGTGGTGAGTACCTTCTCGGCCAGGGCAGCGCGCAAATCGTTGGCGGCCCGCCACACGGTATCGCCCTCAGGCATGGTCGCCGCTCCAGCACTTCACGATCGCAACCATCATGACCTCAATCCTCATGACCTCAACCGAAATCCGCGAGGGGTGGCCGCGAAGCCGGCTTCGACCAGGACGGGAGCAAAATCGTTGCCGTGGATGGTCTCTCCGTCGACCTTCTCCACTACCAATTTGTCGACAGCGCGAGAAGTCACCTTCTGGGCAAGCGACAGTGCTGCCAGGCGCAAAGTTCCACCGTCGTCGGTGAATGTCAGGATGGTGCGACCGCCTCGCTCGACGAACAGAACCAACTCGCCCTCCACCAGAACCACCAGTGCTCCCGCCTTACGCCCGGGCCGGTGTCCGGGTGACTCTTCGCCCCCCGACGCCGGCCACGGTAGTGCGGCGCCGTATGGATTGGCCGGGTCGCACGCCGCGAGAGTGACTGCAGCCGAGGAGGTGTGGCGCCCCTCGATGGAATCACCGAACGTGCGCAATCGGTCGACCACGGGAGGCGTCGAGAATTGAGCGCCGCCCAGGGTGTCCACGAAGTATCCGCGTCGAGCGCGCCCGTTGTCCTCGAACGTGCTCAGTACCTTGTAGATCAACGCGAAACCGCCCGGCACGTTCTCGCTCATCACCGATCCGCGGGTGACGACGCCGTACCGTTCGAGCAACAGATCAGCCGTGGCGTGCGCCCGGATGGTCGGGTCCGGTTCGATGGCCGGCAGTTGGAACCACCGACCGGAAGCGGTTGCCGGTCCCGTGCGCGCCGGGGTGGAAGCGCGCGCCATTCCGCGGTACGGACGGGCACGAGGAACACGTCGAGGCGATCGGTGACTTGTGGTGGTTCTGGTGGTGTCCGAGAGAAGTGCGCGCAGCGGTGCCACGGTGTCGTTACCGATGTGTCCGAGCCACACCAACTCCCACAGTGCCGTCGTCACCGCACTGTCGACCGTGTCTGCAGCCGACTCCGTAGTTTGCAACGCGTCGACCAACTGGCGGAAGAAGTAGGCACCGCCGCCGGACAGCAGGTCGAGGATGCGCTTCTGCAACTCCGAGACGTCGGTGTCGGCGGGCGAATTGAGCGTGATCGGTGCCAGGTCGGCGGGGTGCAGCAATACCCACCCGTCTTTGCCGGAGATTGCTCCGGATCCGGACCACAGGACTTCACCCGTCGAGGTGAGTTCGTCCAACATCGCGGGGGAGTAGTCGGCGACTCGGCTTGGCAGGATCAACGATTCGAGAGCGGACGCCGGAATCGGAACGCCGGCAAGTTGATCGACTACCGTTGCAACACCGTCGATTCCGCGCAGCGTGCCGCCCACATGCTGCCAACCGGGAAGGAAACGTCCGAGCGTTGCGGTACTGACCGGCTCGACCTCCTGCCGTGCCGCGGCGAGCGAGCGACGCCGCAAGCGGCGCAGGACTTCGGCGTCGCACCATTCGCTCCCAGTTGCAGACGGGCGGAATTCTCCTTCGAGAACACGCTTTTCGAGCGCGAGCCGACCGAGAACGTCACGCGCGACGGATACTCCGATACCGAAGCGTGCAGCCGCATCCGTGAGAGTGAATGGTCCGTGAGTGCGTGCGTATCGGCTCAGGAGGTCGTCGAGTGGCTGATCGACCGGCTCGATGAACGCGGCCGGAACCCCGATGGGTAGGGGAACGCCGAGTCCATCGCGAAGGCGCGCTGCATCTTCGACGACGGTCCACCAGCTCTCGCCCGCATAGGAGACGTGGAGGGCACGTTTGTCTGCGACCAACTTGTCGAGCCACGAGACCGGATCCTCGAGACAGCGTTCGGTGACTTCTTCTGTGGTCAGCGGGCCGAGCATACGGAGGAGGTCGGCGACGCCCTCGAGGTCCTTGGCCTTGCGGTCCGGAGCGAGCCGTTGCAGTTCACGTTCTGCCTGCTCGATCACTCCGGCGTCGAGCAGCTCGCGCAGTTCGACGCGGCCGAGGAGTTCGGCCAACAGCGTGGAGTCCAACGACAGTGCGGCGGCGCGTCGCTCGGCCAGGGGGCTGTCGCCCTCGTACATGAACGCGCCCACGTAGTTGAACAGGAGCGCACTTGCGAACGGTGAAGGCGAGGGCGTCTCCACTTCGACTATTCGAATCTGGCGCCGTTCGATCTTGCCGAACAATTCCTTCAGTGCCGGCAGGTCGTAGACGTCCTGCAAGCACTCACGCACGGTCTCGAGCAGGATCGGGAATGTCGGGAACTTGCGAGCGACGTCCAGCAGTTGCGCCGACCGCTGACGTTGCTGCCACAGTGGAGCACGCTTGCCGGGATTGCGGCGTGGGAGAAGCAGTGCGCGGGCGGCACATTCGCGGAATCTGGAGGCGAACAATGCCGAGCCACCCACCTCCTGGGTGACCAGATCTTCGATGTCCTCGACGTCGAAGGTGAACAGTTCGGCGCCGGGAGGTTCGTTCTCGGTGTCGGGGAGACGGATGATGATGCCGTCGTCGGAGGCCGTCGGACTGGAATCGACGCCGTATCGTTCCTGCAAGCGGGCCCCGATGGCGAGGGCCCACGGTGCGTGAACCCGTTGGCCGTACGGGGAATGCAGCACCAGACGCCAATCGCCGAGTTCGTCGCGGAAGCGCTCGACAACCAATGTTCGATCCGACGGGACCTGCCCGGTGGCATTCTTCTGCTCACCGACGAGTTGGATCAGATTGGTTGTGGCGTTGTGATCGAGCCCGCCCACGCGACAACGCTCGACGACGTCGGCTTGGTTACCCAGCGCGGTCTCTCGAACGAATTGTCCCAACGCCTGTCCGAGTTCGGCAGGGCGACCGAGTCCGTCGCCATGCCAGAAGGGCAAACGACCGGGCATGCCGTAGGCGGGGCTGACCAGAACCCGATCGAAGGTGATCTCCTCGATCCGCCAACTGGTGGCGCCGAGCGCAAAGACGTCGCCTACCCGGGATTCGTAGACCATTTCTTCGTCGAGTTCGCCGACTCTTGATGCTTTCTCACCGACCATGTAGACCGTGAAGAGGCCGCGGTCGGGGATGGCGCCGCCGGAAGTGACTGCCAAGCGCTGCGAACCGGGGCGGCCCGTCAGAGTGTTGGACTCGCGATCCCAGACCAGGCGCGGACGTAATTCGGCGAACTCGTCCGAGGGGTACCGCCCGGCGAGCAGATCCAGAGTCGACTCGTAGGCCGAACGGGGAAGCGTTGCAAAGGAACCGCTTCGGCGCACCGTCTCGAACCAGTCGTCGACGTCGATCGGCTCGAGTGCAGTGGCCGCAACAGTTTGCTGGGCAAGGATGTCGAGGGGATTGGCGGGAACGGCCATCGCCTCGATCTTGCCTTCGACCATGCGCTCGACGGTCACCGCGCAGTGAATCAGGTCGGTGCGATGTTTGGGGAAGACGACGCCTCGTGAGATCTCGCCGACCTGGTGGCCGGCGCGACCGACACGTTGCAGGCCGCTGGCAACCGAGGGCGGCGCCTCCACCTGGATGACCAAGTCGACGGCGCCCATGTCGATTCCGAGTTCGAGACTGCTGGTGGCGACGACGCATCGCAATCGACCCGATTTGAGATCGTCTTCGATGAGGGCTCGCTGGTCTTTGCTGACCGATCCGTGGTGGGCGCGAGCAAGGAGGGGTTCTGCGCCGTAGTTGACCTCGGTGGGAGCTCCGATCTGCGCGGGCGGGCGAGGTGTTTTCTCGACGGCCAGACCGATGCGTTCTGCATGAATCTCGTTGAGCCTGGCCGTCAATCGTTCGGCGAGGCGACGAGAGTTGGCGAATACGATGGACGATCGGTGATCGAGCACGAGGTCGACGATCTGTTCCTCGACGTGGGGCCAGATCGAACCGGCTTGCGGGGTGGGGGATTCGGAACCGTCGGCGGGCGTCGCGATACCCAATTCGGTCATGTCCTCGACGGGGACACGGACCGTGAGGTCGAAGGTCTTGGCGGCAGGCGGTGCCACGATTCGGATCGGTGCCGAACCGGCGAGGAACCGCCCGATTTCCTCGTGAGGACGGACAGTGGCCGACAATCCGATGCGTTGCGCCGGACGCTCGAGCAAGCCGTCCAGACGTTCCAGAGAGAGCGCAAGGTGCGAGCCGCGCTTGGTACCCGCCACCGCGTGAACCTCGTCGACGATCACGGTGTCGACGCCGACCAGTGTTTCCCGGGCAGCGGAGGTGAGCATGAGGAACAACGACTCCGGCGTCGTGATCAGGATGTCCGGAGGACGCTTGATCAACGAGCGCCGATCGGCCTGTGACGTATCGCCGGAACGAACACCGACGGTGATCTCTGGCGGGGTGAGGCCCAGACGTTTCGCAGTCTGTGTGATGCCGACCAGCGGCGCGCGAAGGTTCCGTTCGACGTCCACGCCCAGCGCTTTGAGTGGCGAAATGTAGAGGACTTTGGTGGCGCGTTCGCCTTCGTCCTTCGCGGCGAGTTGATCGAGAGCCCACAGGAACGCCGACAATGTCTTGCCGGAGCCGGTGGGTGCGACGACAAGTGTGTGAGAGCCACTTGCGATGGATTCCCAGGCACCGAGCTGCGCAGCAGTCGGAGCGCTGAACGCGCCACCGAACCACTCGCGTGTGGCGGGCGAGAACCTACCGAGGACATTGGTCACGACCACCATATTGCCCCTTCCCACCGACAGCGTGTTCGTGCCCGCAGCCGAAGTGCAGAGCATACTATTTGCCCTGTTATAGCGATTCTCTTGTTATCGAGAAGGCGAGTGCCTGATGGAAGCAGTCAAGATTGTCCTCGAGCTGGCGGTAGTGCTCGGGGCGATTGTCATGGGTACCAGATCGAGCGGTGTCGCTCTCGGTCTGTGGGGCGGCGCAGGTGTTGCCGTCCTCGTGTTCGTCTTCGGAGAGGACGTCGGCAGTCCGCCGGTCGACGCTCTCCTCATCGTCCTGTCCGTTGTCCTCGCGTCGTCGATGATGCAGGCGGCCGGTGGTATCGACTGGATGGTCACCATCGCGGCCAAGTTGATCGAATCTCGCCCGAAACAGATCACGCTGATCGCGCCGTTGGTGTCATTCCTGTTCTCGGTCGGTGCCGGTACGTCCAACATCCTCTACCCGCTGCTCCCCGTCATCTACGACGTCTCGTACAAGAACGGTGTGCGGCCGTCACGGCCGCTGTCGCTGTCGGTTGTCTCGACCGGTGTGGCGCTGGCGTGTAGTCCGGTGTCCGCGGCGATGGCGGCGATGGTCACGCTGACCGACGTGCCGCCTTACGATTTCGAACTCATCGACATCATCAAGATCACCTTCCCGGCCGCTGTCGTCGGCATCGTCCTCTCCTCCATCGCGGTCAACAGGCTCGGTAAGGATCTCGACGACGACCCGGACATACAGGCGAAGATGAAGTCGGGCGAATTGGCCGGACCTGGTGCAGCGTCCAAGACCGAACTCGTCTCGACGAAGACCGGACGAAACGCGGCACTGATCTTTCTGGCCGGCGTTCTGGCCATCGTGATCTTCGGCCTGTTCAAGGGAATTCGCCCCGAAGCCGCCGACGGTTCCCCGATGGGGATGACACCGATCATCGAAATGCTGATGTTCGTCGTGGGTACGTTGATCCTGCTGGTGTGCCGCCCGAACGTTGCCGACGTGCCCTCGTCGACGGTGTTCCGTGCCGGCATGGTCTCGGCCATCGCGCTGTTCGGTCTGGCATGGCTGACGGACACGTTCATCAGCGCACATTCGGAGCTGATCACGAGCACCGTCGGCGACTGGGTCAACGCCGCGCCATGGATCTTCGCGCTCGGTGTCTTCCTGGTCTGTGTCCTGACGACCAGCCAGTCGACCGCGACGAGGACCATCGTGCCGATCGGTCTCGCTGCCGGGATTGCACCCGGCCTGGTGAGCGGCATGTGGGCCGGAGCCTTTGCCGGTGTCTATCTGTTGCCGACAAACGGTTCACAGATCGCAGCTGCGAACTTCGACCTCTCGGGCAGCACGAAGCTCGGCTCCAAGCTCGTCGACCACTCGTTCTTCCTGCCGACCATCATCTTGGCCGTCACGACGATTGCGGCCGGCGCGGTGTTCGGAGTGGTACTCGGTTGAGTGATACCGCTGAGTCAGCCTGAGTGATATCGCTGAGTCAGCTGTTGCGGTAGTGGTCCCAGCTCGCCTTGCACGCGTGGGCGAGCTGGTCCACCCGTTCGGCGTCGGGTGTAGGCCAGTCGAGGCCGGGTTCCATGATGTATGCGGCCAGTTCGTTCCCCAGTAGGAATTCTCGTTTGAATTCGGCCTGAACCGCACTCAACGTGATCCCGGCTTCGGCGGCGCGGGCGCTCAATTCGGCGAATCTGGCTCCGGCTCGGATGATTTCGAAACTGCCGAGGTACGGCTGATTGAGAGCGACGGCATCTGGATCGTCGACCTGAAATCCCTTGCGATGTGAGACCGCAAGTGTGCGAATGTGCTCCGGATCCATCGTCACGGGATTGTCGCCGCGTCGATTGCCGTGGTGGTCGCCACGATTGGAGAGTGCGACGACGTCGGGGAGTTGATCTGCTTCCGGCCGTTCGACATTGACGGCGCCGTCCCGCCGGGTGGTGTGGTTCATCGTGTCGTGGAACGACAACGTCGTGAACGATCGACCGAGTTCGAAGCTCTTCTCCACCATGGCTTCGATCAGTGCGTCGCGAGTTCTTTCGTAGACACCCAAACCGTGTTCGGCTGTCTCGGTGAAGGTCTCGGCGAGGTTCTTCCAGCCCGCGTCGTCGGTCGGCTCGAGCAACAGGGGGTAGAACGAGAAGGTGACAGGGCGAACTGCGTCGACGCCGGTGAGGTCTGCTTTGTTGCCTGCACCGGCCTTGTGGACGCGGGCGAAGGCTTCGCGCAGTGACGCTTCCAGGTTTTCGGGCTTCGCACGGTTGGGATCGCGAATCATGCGAGGGTGCGGATTCTCCACGTACACGATGCGCGAATCGATTTCGGCCCAACGGCGCACGATGGGACTGGTGGACATGTCGGTGAAGTCGAATTGCAGCCGCTGTGTGAACTCGGGTGCGAGAAAACGTGAGAGTTCTGCTGGAATCGCGGAACCCGAGTGTGGGCAACTGACAAGAAGGTCGGCTTCGGCGATGGCGTCGTCGAGACTGCGGGAGTCGCGATCGGCATAGAACGTCAGGTCCTCCGGCGTGAACACGGTTCCGGCCGGGATGAGTACTGGTTCTCCACTGGTCATGAGCCCCAGCGTAATCGAGTGTAACCGTGCAGACTCAGTATCCGCTGAGTCGTTCCACGAGAGCTGTCTTGATCTCCGGTCGACCAGCCGCGACAAGAGTGAAGGTGGCTTCTCGCATGAGCCGCTCGGGGGTGTTGCTGCCGACGAGGGCGCGGCTTCCGGTCGCGGTGACGAGCGCGGCCGATGCTCGTATCGCAAGTTCCGATGCGCGGGCGCGTGCGGCCGACATGTCGCCGCCGCCGCGCAGTGCTGCATCGAGATCGGCGCGCGCCCGGGCGGCTTGTTCTTCGAACGCGTCGGCGTCGACTCCCAGATCCGTGAGTTCGGTCACGGCGCGGCGGGTGATGCCCATGGCCATCGCGCCGTTGAGCCACAAGCCGGGGAGTTGGGTGCTCTGGAACTGTTCGTCGCTGACGACAGCACAGACGTCGGTATCGGGAATTTCGAAAGCGTCGAACACGATTCGGACGGTGTTGCTCCCGCGCGCCGCGATCAGTGGAAGCTCCTCGATCGTCAGACCCGGGGCCTCGCCCACCGGTACGACGGAATGAACGATGGAATTGTCGAACTCGTCGCGCGCCGACACCAAGAGAACATCGACGATGCCCCAACCGGTGACGAAGGGTGCGATCCCGTCGAGGACGTAGCCGTCGTTCACCCGCTTGGCCCACAGGAGCGGTGGGCGGGGGATGGCGCCGGCATAGGCAACCCCACCGCGAATCGTGCCGGAAACCAGACCGTCCCAGTATTGTTCGCGCAGAGACGTATTGGTACTCGCTGCCAGGGCTCCGACGACGCCGTGATGCTGCATCCAGGTGAACGTCGTCGCGAGGCAACCGCCGCACAAGGTTTCGAGGACCTCGACCAGTTCTTCGCTGCTGGGGCCACCGTCACCGAGGGCGGCGATGCCGTAGAAGCCGTCGGCGGCGAGCGCGTCGAAATGGCTGCTGGGGATTTCTCCGTCGGCGTCGACGCTGTCGGCGACGGGAAACAGAACGGTATCGGCGATCTCACGCGCAAGTTCCGGCCACTTGGTCACGCTGTCAGGGTAAGCCGCGAGCCGGGGTTGTGGTGTGGAACTGCAGCGGTGGCGTATCTAGAAGGACGGCGGTGAACTCACGATGAGGAATCTCGCAACTGCAGCGGTGCGATTGAACCACCGATGCGGGATGGTCGAGGTGTAGAGGAGGGTATCGCCGACATGAAGAACGTGGTGCTCGTCCAGCCCGACCTCGACCTCGACAGATCCTTCGAGAACGTGAATGAATTCTTCGCCGGCATGTTCGGTGTGCTCACCTGCCTCGGAGTGAGGTGCTGCCGTGATCTCGTTGGGTTCCATGGTCCGTGAGCCGGTCGAGCAGAATCGGATCACCGAATCGTGTGCCAGTTCGAAGGTTCGCCCCTCGCCGGCGCGGACGAGGCTGGACGGAGTTCGCTCGCCCTGTGCCAAGAGTGAGTGCGCCGTGGTGCCGAGCGATTGCGCGAGGCGGTGAAGGTTCATGACGCTGGGTACTGCGTGCCCGTTTTCGGTTTGGCTCAGGAATGGCTGCGACAACCCTGACTTCACGGCAACCTCACGCAACGTCAAACCGGCTTCTTTTCTCGCTGTCCGCACGGCTGCCCCGATTGCGGTCGCTATCGCTCTCTGGTCGTCGTCCATGTGCCGAAGATAGCAGTGCTCTGGTGAAAGTTTTGATTACACAGACGAAACAAATTCGACCACGGTAAGAAATTATCGACGTGCTGAATAGTCCCGTACACGAAACACTTCCAGCTTCGGACGGAGATCGGCGCATGGCCATCCATCCAGTCGACCAGCGGCTCCCCATTGCCCGCCAGTCTGCTTTTGCTCTTCAGCACGTCCTCATCATGTACACCGGTTGCATCACGGTTCCGCTGGTATTCGGTGCCGCAGTCGGGCTGGACCGCAGCACGGTCGCGATGCTGATCAGTGCGGACTTGCTCGTTGCAGGCATCATCACGATCATTCAGAGCCTGGGCGTCGGCAAGGTTGCCGGTGTCCGCCTGCCGATCGTCTGCGGTGCGACGTTCGCCGGGCTGACGCCGATGATTCTGATCGCCAAGGAGTACGGCCTGCAGGCCGTGTACGGGTCCATGCTGGTCGGTGGCGTGGTCGGCATAGCCTTGGCCGTCCCGTTCGCCAAAATCGTCCGATACTTCCCACCCCTGGTCACCGGCGTCGTCCTCACAGTCATCGGCATCTCGTTGATCGGTGTCGCGGGAGGACTGATCGTCGGAAACGACCCGACCTCCCCGTCGTTCGCCGATCCGAAGAATCTGGCGCTGGCTGCCGCAGTCGTTGTGGTCGCGGTGGCGTTCATCTGCCTCGGTCGCGGGATGTGGACGCAACTCGGTGTACTGATGGCACTGGTGATCGGTACCGTGATCGCCATCCCGATGGGTCTGATCGATCTGAGTGGCGTCGGCGGCTCGGCCTGGGTGGGCTTCCCGATGCCGTTCCACTTCGGCGCTCCGGAGTTTCCCGTCACCGCCGTGGTGGCGATGAGTATCGTCATGGCAGTCGTCTTCGCAGAATCGACGGCGAGCATGCTGGCGGTCAGCGAGATCACCGGAAAGCCTTTGAAAAAAGCAGATCTCGCACGCGGGCTGGTGGCCGACGGCATGTCGGGAGTTCTGGGCGGAATCTTCAATGCCTTTGTCGACACCGTTTTCTCGCAGAATGTCGGCGCCGTTGCCACGACCCGGGTGTACAGCCGGTACGTGACCGCTACCAGCGGTGCCATTCTGATCGTCCTCGGCCTCATCCCGCGAATGGGTGAAGTAGTTGCAGCCCTGCCTGATCCGGTGGTCGGCGGCGTCGGAATCATCTTGTTCTCCACTGTCGCCGTGGTCGGAATCAACACACTGCGCAAGGTCGATCTCAGTGACCCGATCAACACCACGATCGCTGCTGTGTCCGTCGGAATCGGTATTCTGCCGGAATTTGCGGAGGGGATGTTCGAGCGATTCCCCTCCTCGGCTCAGATCCTCCTCGGTAGCGGCATCACCTTGGCTGCGGCCTCTGCCTTTTCACTCAATCTGCTGTTCAATCACACCCGACTCGGTGAACTCGCGAGGCGATCGCGAGAGAGCCTTCCTGAACCCGCTACCACCTCTGCAGGAGACGCCAGTGCCATCGTCCCAGTCTGATCCCTTCGAAGTTCCCGTCATCGACATCTCGCCCTACGTACTCGGTGGTGCCGACCAGGACAAGGCGCGAGTAGCCGCCGAAGTCGACCATGCCTGTCGGACTGTCGGTTTCATCCAGATTCGGGGCCACGGCGTTCCGGCCGATGTTTCTTCCGGCCTCGCCGAAGCCATGGACGACTTCTTCGGGCTGCCGATGGAGACGAAAACGGGCTACCGAATCGAGGGCGCGAATCGTGGATACAGCCCGCCCAAGAGCGAGTCGCTGAGCTTGAGCCTCGGCGTCGAATCCGCGACTCGGATGAATGACTTCTTCGAGGCCTTCAACGTCGGAACCGAAGCCAGATCATTCACCGAACTCGAACTGTCGGAGGAGGATTACGGAATCAATCTGTGGCCCGCAGTGCCAGGTTTCACGGAACGAGTGGAGAATTACTACGCCCATGGCGAGCGGGTGGCACGCACACTGACAACCATTTTCGAAGATGCGCTCGGTCTGACCCCAGGATTCTTCGAGTCGATCACCGACCATTCCATCGACGTACTGCGGATGAACAACTACGCATTACCCGAAGGGACGGTGACATTGGACGGTGAGTTGAAGGGTATGGGCGAACATACCGATTTCGGGCTGGTCACCGTGCTGTGGGCGGATCAGGTCGAAGGTTTGCAAGTACTCGGGAGCGACCGACGCTGGCACGATGTCTGGCCGGTCGACGGCGCGCTACTGGTCAATCTCGGGGATCTCACCGCGCGACTGACCAACGACAGGTGGATGTCCACGCTGCACCGAGTTGCGCCTCCGGTGGTGAACGGCACCATCAAGCGTCGGCGATCGGCGGCCTTCTTCCACGACGGAAACGTCGACGCGGTGATTGCGACTCTGCCGAGTTTTCAGGACGACTCCGGCTTGGAGTACGAATCCATTACCGTTCGCGATCACATCAAGGCCAAATTGGCCGGGTCGAGGCAGGGAAAGTCCAACGCCGCCGCAGGTCGTGAGGCGGCTCGGGTACTTTCGGCTGCAGAGCTCGAGATCAAGCAGTGAGTGCACGGAACATCGTCCTCATCCACGGAGCGTGGGCCGGCGGTTGGGTCTGGGATCGTGTGTGTGGCCCACTGACATCGGCCGGCTTCAATCCCGTTGTGGTGGAGCTTCCAGGCTCGGGAAGTTGGAACCCCGACGACGTGATCGATCTCGACGTAGTTGCCGAACATGTTGTGGCAGTCGTCGAGTCCCTGGACGGGCAGTGCACCCTCGTCGGTCACTCCGGCGGAGGCATCGTGGCCTCGCAGGTGGCTGAGTTACTGCCTTCGCGGGTAGCGGGTCTTGTTTACGTCGCGGGGATGATGCTTCCATCGCAGATGGACTTCGGGATGCTCTGCATCGAAGTCGGTCTGGCAAGTCCGGTCGGGATCTCACGTTGGTTGGTCCCCGTGGACGACGGGAATGCGACGGTGGTTCCGCCCGAAGCCGGTGCCGCTGTGTTCTTCCACGAAGCGCCGGTGGCTGATGCGATCTTCGCCGCCCGCATGCTCGTTCCACAACTGGAGTCGGCCCGCCTGATGGCACCCGTCTGGACGGAAGAACGATTCGGAACCGTCCCGCGTTTGTATGTCGAATGCACGCTCGATCGAACCGTGCCGATCGAAGCTCAACGTGCCATGCAAAAACTTGTTCCCGGTGCCCAGGTGGTCAGCCTGGACACCGACCACGCCCCGCAGTTGTCGGCGCTCCCGGAGTTGATCGAAGCGATCGCCGATTTTGCCCAGAACGCGTTCAGCCGAACTCGACGCCTTGAGCCAGCGGCAACTGGTCCGAGTAGTTGACGGTATTGGTGGCTCGGCGCATGTAGGCCTTCCATGAATCCGAACCCGATTCGCGTCCGCCGCCCGTCTCCTTCTCGCCGCCGAATGCGCCGCCGATCTCCGCACCGGACGTTCCGATGTTCACGTTCGCGATGCCGCAATCGGAGCCGTCGGCGGCGAGGAAGCGCTCTGCTTCTCGCTGATCGAGTGTGAAGATCGAGGATGAAAGTCCTTGAGGTACACCGTTGTGCAGCGCAATAGCGTCGTCGAAGTCGGTGTAGGTCAAGACATAGAGGATGGGTGCAAATGTTTCCGCCCGTACCACCTCGGTCTGTGCGGGCATGCGAACGAGAGCAGGTGTCACGTAGAACCCGGATTCGCCGACGCGATCACCGCCACACACCACGGTTCCGCCGTCGCCGCGCGCGGCCGAGAGGGACTTCTGCATTGCCTCGTACGCGGCTTCGTTGATCAGCGGTCCGACCAGAACACCGGAATCGAAGGGACTACCGACCTGGAGTTGCGCGTACGCGGACGCAATGCGATCGACGACGTTGTCGGCGATCGACTCGTGAACGATGAGTCGGCGCAGTGAGGTGCAGCGCTGCCCGGCAGTTCCCGCGGCGGAGAAGACAATTCCGCGCACGGCAAGCTCGAGATCCGCCGACGGCGTGACGACCGCGGCGTTGTTCCCACCCAACTCCAGAAGACTTCGTCCGAAGCGCGCGGCGACCCGCGGAGCCACGGCGCGGCCCATCCGCACGGAACCCGTGGCGCTGACCAAGGCCACGAGTGGGTTGTCCACCAGCGCCTCACCGACGTCACGTCCGCCGACGACCAACTGGTGCACGTCGATCGGTGCTTCACAATCCGCGAGCGCACGCCGCAGGAGCGCATGACATGCCAGAGCGGTCAACGGAGTGGTTTCCGAAGGCTTCCAGACGACGGAGTCGCCGCAGACCAGAGCAATGGCGGTATTCCACGACCACACCGCTACCGGAAAGTTGAACGCAGAGATGACCCCGACAACGCCGAGCGGGTGCCACGTTTCCGACAACCGGTGGCCGGGACGTTCGGACGGCATGGTGCGCCCGTAGAGCTGCCTGGAGAGACCGACCGCGAACTCGCAGATGTCGATCATCTCCTGTACCTCGCCTAGAGCTTCCGAGGTGACCTTGCCTGCCTCCAGCGTCACGATCTCCGCGAGATCCTCCTTGTGCTCGGTAAGTAGGCTGCCCAGCCGCCGCACCACCGCGCCGCGCGCCGGAGCGGGGACGGTGCGCCAGGTGAGGAACGCTCGATGAGCCGCCTCGACGGCGTCGTCGACCTCTCGGCCGGAGTGCTGCCGGACCGTACGCAGCTGTGTGCCGGTGATCGGCGTGTGTGCGCTCAGATCACCGGCGGGCCCCTCGACGCCACAGGCAGCGAGGGCTCTCTCGGCGCGATCAGCGAGGCTCGAAGGATCAGGCAGGTTCACGGGGAGTCCTCTGTGTTTGAAGGCGGAAGTGTTTGTAGGCGGGAGTGGTTGTTGGCGGGAGAAAGCAGGGCACGTGATGCCTCTTGTTGTGCGCGGTACAGCTCGAACGGATCTTCGATGGTGCGGTCGATGGCGCCCTCCAATCGATCCTGCCCGTATTCGGCGCCGGGCGCATCGGAAACGAATCCGGTCACGGAATCGAGATTGGACGCGAAGATCCCGGCCGCGGACGCCGGTAGGAAGTCCTCGTAGACGATCGGGTCGCGGACGACAACAGTTCCTTCGTTTCGGTACGTGAAGTACGCCAACCCCGCGTCGTCCAATCCGTCCTCGGTGTGCGGAAATTCGCTGTCCCAGTCGGCGTCCGCGGGCCTTGCGATCAGTCGGTCGTAGATTGCACGCCCGCCGCGGGTCAACGCGATTCCGCGTGCCTCGACCTCGCCGAATCTGACGCGGACAGGTTCTGTGGTGACCGATCCGTCCGGCCGGCGAAAACGTCTGTCTTCGGCGAGTGCGCGAAACGATGTCTGCCGCAGAAGCAGTGGCGGTCCATTCCACCTCGGCGGGCCTTGGATGCGGTCGATCATGGTGATGCCGCGCTCGGTCATTCGGCGGTACAACTCGTCGATGTCGAGCACTCGCGGGGTGAGGTGGTTGACATGTGTCGAGCCCTGGCCGGCGATGTCTGCGGCGACAGGTGAGATCGCGGCAAGTTCGCGATACCAACCGGCGTCGATGGGATCGGTGCCGAGCCGAAACGCCGAGGTCGCCGCTTCGACGAATTGTGTCGCCTCGGGCTCCGGTAGGCCGCACTCGCGGTTCGCTTGCCGTGCCCACTGCAGAAGTTCTGGAGAGAACAGGGTGCGGCGACGCAGGAACCCGGTGATCCGACGCTCGAGGTCGGTGTCGAAGAACCTGGAATCGGAGCCGGTCAGTACCGAAGTGAAAACACGGAACGGGTTACGGGCGAGTTCGGCAGGTTCGGTGGGGCGAAACGCCGTCGAGACAACGGGAATGGGGGAGTCGGTGAGCCGGAGGTCGTAGTAGCCGACCGGAAACATACCGAATCCGCCGAAGACGGTGGCTACGTCACGTAGTTCGTCGAGAGTCCCCAGTCTGATGGCGCCGTGACGCTCGGCGCTGACTCTCGCCAGGCTGCCCAGGCGCTCCGCCGAATCCGGGTGTTCGGTGGCAAAATCGCGGTTCACCTGCATCGTTACATCTACCAAGGTGTTGTAAGCGGGGACCTCGTCGCCATACATCTTGGCGAGGGCCGCTGCGAACCGTGCACGTAGCTCCCAGGTTTCAACCATACGAATGTCCGATTGCGTTAGCCTGCGCAGGTGCGAGAAACAGAAACCAGTGACGCTGCCGGGGTTCCGGTCGACGAAACCGATCGACTTTTGATGCGTGAATTGGTCTTGGACGGCCGTGCCACTCTCGCGAGTCTTGCTGAGAAGGCAGGACTCTCGATCTCTGCAGTCCAGTCGAGAGTGCGTCGATTGGAGTCTCGCAAGGTGATCCGTGGCTACTCGGCGAAGATCGATCCGGAGGCACTCGGTCATAATCTGTCCGCATTTGTCGCAATCACTCCTCTCGATCCTTCGCAGCCCGACGATGCGCCTGCTCGCTTGCGTCATCTACCGGCCGTCGTCTCGTGTCACTCCGTGGCCGGGAGCGAAAGCTACGTCCTCCTGGTCCGGGTGGCGTCACCTCGCGCGTTGGAACGATTGCTGCAGGAGATCCGTACGGCAGCCAACGTCAACACGCGAAGCACCATCATCCTACAAACTTTTTACGACGAATGACGGGTCTTCCGTAACTTTTGCGGCCTCCTATCGACACTTTCGTAAAATTGACATAATCTTCGCAGTATGAGTACTGCGATGCGAGACTTCGGTGACAGTGCGCTCTTTCCGGTCTACGAGGTGCTGAAGGCCAGCATTCTCGTCGACGGATTCGATCTGATTCTCGATGTGCAAAGGTCGCAGGGTTCGTATCTCCGCGACCTGCGAGACGGCACCGAGTTTCTGGACATGTTCGGTTTCTTCGGCTCTTCCGCCCTGGGGATGAATCACCCGGCGATCGCCGACGACGAGGAATTCCAGCAGGAATTGGCCGTTGTCGCCTCCAACAAGCCGAGTAATTCCGACATCTACACCGAGCCTATGGCGCGCTTCGTTGCGGCTTTCGCTCGGGTCCTGGGGGATTCGGCGCTCCCACATTTGTTCTTCGTGGACGGCGGGGCACTTGCGGTGGAAAATGCGCTCAAGGTTGCCTTCGACTGGAAGAGTCGGTTGAACGAAAGCCGTGGATTGTCAAGCGATCTGGGGACGAAGGTCCTGCATTTGACCGAGGCCTTCCACGGTCGTAGCGGATACACGATGTCGCTCACCAATACCGAACCGGGCAAGGTCGCGAGATTCCCCAAGTTCGACTGGCCCCGGATCGACTCGCCGTATCTCGCAGACGGTCGCGATGTCGAAGCTGCGGAGAGGCAAGCTCTCGAGCAAGCGCGCCGAGCGTTTTCCGACAACCCCGACGATATAGCCTGTTTCATCGCCGAGCCGATCCAAGGCGAAGGCGGTGACCATCACCTCAGGCCGGAATTCCTGCAGGCGATGCAAGAGCTGTGTCGTGAGAATGACGCCCTCTTCATTCTCGACGAGGTGCAAACGGGATGCGGAATCACCGGAACCGCTTGGGCCTATCAGCAATTGGGATTGCATCCGGATGTGGTGGCCTTCGGTAAGAAAACGCAGGTGTGCGGCATCATGGCCGGCGGTCGAGCGGATGAAGTGCACGACAATGTGTTTCACGTCAGTTCCCGGATCAATTCGACGTGGGGTGGCAACCTCACCGACATGGTGCGCGCCCGGCGGATACTCGAAGTCATCGAGCAGGACCGACTGATCGACCGCGCGCGATTCACGGGTGCGCATCTCCTTGCCCGGTTGACCGAAGTCTGCGGGCGCTACGCGGCGGCGACCGAGCCGCGCGGTCGTGGTCTGATGTGCGCGATTACGTTGGCGGACAGTGACCTTCGTGATCGCGTCGTCCAGCGACTGCGAGAAGACGAGCATGTGATGATACTGCCAACCGGGAAGAGAGGAATCAGATTCCGTCCCGCGCTGACGGTGACCACCGGTGAGTTGGACGACGCGGTCGACGCAGTCGAGCGAGTGCTCGAGCGCGAAGTCTAGGCTCTGGCCTGGAGTTCGCTCCACACTCGATCCGGTGTCATCGGTGTGGAGTACATACGCACTCCACACGCGTTGGCTATCGCGTTTGCCAACGCCGGTGCTACCGGATTGAAGGGGGCCTCACTCATCGATTTTGCGCCGAAAGGCCCGAGTTTGTCGTACGTGTCGGCAAACAGTACTTCGGTGATCGGCAAATCTCCGATCTGTGGAACGTGGTAATTGCGTAGCTGAGGATTGATCACTCGGCCTTCTTCGATGACGATTTCCTCCGACAGTGCAGCGCCGAGGGCCTGTCCCACACCGCCTTCCACCTGCCCTCGCAGTTGTGCCGGGTTCATGACGGTGCCGGCATCGGCGGCCTGAACCGACTGCAGGATCTTCACCCGGCCGGTATCCGTGTCGACGGCAACGCGAAAACCGTGAACGTTGAACGAGACCGAGCGCGGTGTTCCGTCGTGGCGACCGTCAGCGGCGAGCGGGCCACCTTCGAGTAGCGTCGCGAAATCGAGGCAACCGTGGGACGTTTCGACCCCGTCCGGCGAAAGATCGTCGATCTGCGCGCCGCGGCCACTCAATCGCACCGCACGGGTCAGTATTCGCTCGCGAAGGCGCTCGCAGGCGATCAGGAGCGCCTTGCCGGCGACCACCGTTCCCGTCGACCCGAATGCTCCGGTGTCGTATCCGCCTGCATCGGTGTCGGATTGAACAATCGTGATGCGATCGACTGTCGTCCGCAATTCGGTGGCCGCGATCTGTTGGTGAATCGTGGTGGTTCCGTTGCCGAACTCAGCGGTGCCGATGTTCACCACGTACCGACCGTCGGCCTCGAGTGCGACAGTGGTGTCGGAGAAGTGACCACGCGGCGGGATCGTCGCGATCATGGCAATTGCCATGCCCCGGCCGATCTGCCAACGCGACCCTGCCGGTGCAGCCTCCCCGCGTCCGCTCGACAGTGCACTGTCGACGAGGTCGATGCACTGGTCCAGTCCGTAGCTGCCGAATTCGAGATCACCGTCCTCGACGTGCCAGTCGACAAAATCGTCTCCGGGTACGACGACGTTTCGCCGCCGAAACTCGAAGGGGTCCATGCCGAGACGATCAGCGAGCTGATCCATGGCCGACTCGACGGCGAAGATGATCTGGCCGAGCCCGTAACCACGGAAGGCGCCGGACGGAACGTTGTTCGTGTAGACCGCTTCGGCGTCGACGCGTTTGGTTGCAGCGCGATAGACCGCCATGGATTCGGCGCAACCGTGGAACATGACTCCGATCGAATGGTTCCCGTACGCCCCGGCGTCGGAAAGGACGTCGATGGCCAGTGCAGTGAGATTTCCGTCGGCATCGGCGCCGGCGCGAACCGAAACTCGCATCGGGTGCCGTGACGGTGCGATGGTGAACTGATCGCTGCGGCTGAACTCGTAAGCAACGGGCTTACCCGTTCGCAGGACGGCGAGTGCGACCAGATCTTCGGTGAGTAGTTCCTGCTTCCCGCCGAAACCTCCACCTACCCGCTTGGCGAACACCCGGATTCGGCTGCGATCGAGATCGAAGATGTGCGCCAATTCGTCCCGAACCAGAAACGGCACCTGTGTGCTGCTTCTGATGACGAGACGGCCGTCCTCGTCGAGCCACCCCACTGCGCCGTGAGTTTCCAAGGCCACGTGCTGGACTCGCGCAGTTTTCCACGTACCTTCGACGACTGCAGTGGCATCCGCGAGCGCACGGTCCAGATCGCCGACACCATCGTGAAGCGCGGCAACCACGTTGCGAGGGACTTCTGCGATCCGCGAGCTCTCGTCTTTGTCGCCGTGCAGGAGCGGAGCGCCGGGGGAACGCGCCAGATCTGGTTCGAATACCGCGTCGAGTACCTCGTAGTCGACTTCGATCAGCGAGAGTGCACGTTCCGCCTGCGTCGGGGTTTCGGCGATGACCGCGGCGACGCGCTGGCCGCGGAAACGGACGGTCCTGTCGAACACCCGCGTATCGTCCGGATCGTCGTTGCGGTCCTCGTGCCGGGCGGTCGAGAACAGCACGTCCGGACTGTCCTGAAAGGTGAGGACCGCGGCGACGCCCGGCGCCGCTTCCGCTGCTGCCGTGTCTATCCGGGTTATGTGTGCGTGTGCGTGCGGACTGCCGAGTACTGCGACGTGAAGCAGGCCGATCGGCTTCTCACCCGGGGAGAAGTCCATGGTGTACTGCTCGGTCCCCGTGACGATGCGTGCGGACGCCGGGGCTGCGATGGAACGCCCCTGAGCCCCGCCTGTTTTGGCGGTCTCGGTATTGGATGTACCCGCGAGGGCGTCACGAATGGACCGATAACCGGTGCAGCGGCACAGGTTACCTTTCATCGAGCACGCGAGATCGGATTTTTGTTCGACCGACAGCGCTGATGCGGTGACTACCATTCCCGCTGTACAGAAACCACATTGGAATCCACCGGCGTCCACGAATGCCTGTTGAATGGGGTGAAGTTTCTCCGGTGTTCCGAGGCCGCCGGCGGTGACGACGTCGCGGCCGCCGAGGCGGTGGGCGGGAAATATGCACGAATGGGTGGGGTGTCCGTCGACCAGAACCGAGCAGGCGCCGCAGTCTCCGGCATCGCACCCCTTCTTGACGGAGTTCGCTCCGTGCTCGCGGAGGAAGGTTCGCAGGCACTGTCCTGGGCGGGGCTGGTCGTCGCGGGGAACTCCGTCCACCGAGTACTTCATTCCAGTTCACCTCGGATTTCTTCGGCGAGAAGGTCAGTCATCGCCTTCCGCCACGGCGCAGTTCCATGGACATCGGTGAAGTAGGCGTCTTCCGGAATCCTGCAGTGCAACGCATCCGCAAGTGCAGCGGCGTCGGGGAGTTCGTCGAATTTCAGAGCGTACGGACGGCGGGTCGCGGCGGTGATCGCCAGTGTGAAACCGTCGGCACCGCAGCGTCCGGCAACGGCTACGGCCGATCGCCCGAGTGACGTCTGTGCCAGTTTTCGCATCGCGGTACGTGCGGTCAGTGCATGCACGGGAATCCGGATACTGCGGATGATCTCGCCGGGGCCGAGCACGTTGCGAGAATCGTCGATGACGAAATCGACTACGGGGACTGAGTATTCGGTACCGTCCGGACGCCAGATCGTCAGTTCGGCATCGAGAGCGGTGCACAGAGTCGTCATCGCTCCGGCCGGGAAGGAGAGCGCGATGTTGCCGCCGACGGTCGCGTATCGCAACACCTTCCATGATGCGAGCAGTGCGTCGGCGCAGTGTTGGAACAGCGCTGCGGCGGACCATGAGGTGGGAAGATCGGCGCGGCACAGTTCCTCGATGGTGCAGGTGGCCGCGATTTCGAGACCGAGATCGCCGACCGCGACAGCTTTCCAGTCGAAGCCCGCAAGGTCGACAAGAGTGGTCAGGTGCGGCTGCGGTTCCGAGTACAGCCAGGTGCCGCCGCCGATGAACCCGATACCGGGTGAGGCACAGGGGAGCTCGGCGCGGGTCCGCGGCACCAGAACTTCGTCGACGCTGTGCAGATCCATCGCTGCCTCAAGCCTTTCCGAGTAGGTCGCGGTGTGCGCGTGCGACATCCGAGGCCACGACGTCCTCGTCGACGGTGGTGACTCGTCCGTCGGCAACTACGATTCGCCCGTTGACGAGTAGTAACTTCAGCGGGGGCGTCGAGCCGAGTACGAGCGCCGCCACCGGATCGGTGATGCCGGCATGCGCGACGGTGTCGAGTTTCCACACCGCCAGGTCGGCAAGTTTTCCGACCTCGATCGATCCGATTTCGCCCTCGCGGCCCAGAACTCGTGCGCCGCCGATCGTTCCCAATTCCAAGGCTTTTCGCACCGTCATCGTCTGCGGTCCGCCCTTGGCGCGAGCAAACAGAAGCGCATGACGAGACTCCTCGATCAGACTGCATGCTTCGTTGCTCGCCGCGCCGTCCACACCGAGCCCCACGGTGACCCCGCCCTTCACCAGATCGGCGGCACGGGCGATACCGGCCCCCAGTCGCGCATTGGAGGTCGGACAGTGTGCCGCGGCAGTTCCGGTTCGCGCCATCGTCTCGATACCGGCGTCGTCGAGATGGACTGCGTGTGCGTACCAGACGTCCGGGCCCACCCAGCCGACGCGTTCCATGTATTCGACCGGCGTGCAACCGAAAAGCTCTCGGCAGAAGCTTTCCTCGTCCAGCGTCTCGGCGAGATGCGTGTGCATTCGCACGCCGTTTTCGCGGGCCAGCGTCGCGGACTCTCGGAGCAGTGACTCCGTCACCGAGAAGGGTGAGCAGGGAGCTACCGCGATCTGCAGCATCGACCCCGCATTCGGATCGTGCCAGCGGTCGATCACCGACTGCGTGCCGGTCAGGATGTCGTCGAGTTTTTCCACGACGTGATCCGGTGGCAGGCCGCCGGAACTCTGACCGAGGTCCATCGACCCACGACACGGGTGGAATCGAAGGCCAACCTGCGCAGCGGCGGTGATCTCGGCTTCGAAAACGTCGCCGGCGTCGCGGGGAACGACGTAGTGGTGGTCGGTGGTGGTCGTACATCCGGTTTTTGCCAACCAGGTGAGTCCGCCGGTGGCCGCCACGTGGACGGCGTCGGCGTCGATACCCGCCCAGACGGGGTACAGCGTGGTCAGCCACTCGAAGAGCGTCGAGTCTGCTGCCAGGCCACGGGTGATCCATTGGTAGAGATGATGATGTGTGTTCACCAGACCGGGCGTGATCAGGCAACCGTTGCCGTCGATCACGTGCGCATTGGGGTACACGGGAGCCTTTCCGGCCCCCACGTCGACAATCTTGTTGCCCGAGATCACGACGTAGCCGTCGGGGTGCTCGGAACGCTCGCTGTCCATCGTGACCACATGGGCATTGGCGACGACGAGAGTGGTCCCGAGGGCCGGGTCGGTCACGACAACCAGCCTGAATAGGGTGTCCACGACGGCCCCGCGTCTGGTGCGTCGGATCGGCTGACCGCAGCTTGGATCAACCCGTACGGACGATCGGCGGCGTGGAACACCTCGTTGTCGTTCTCGACTCCGAAGCGGCCGAGTGCATATTCGAAATGATGCTTGTTGGGTGCCGACAGTCGAACCTCGGCAATGATCGGAAACTCTTCGAGAATTGCCTTGCCGATGTGGAAGAGCGTCTGCTGCAAGGCAAGTGAATGCACCTGCGCGAACTGTTTGACGATTTGTGCCTTGATACCCACGTAGACCGATTCCCAGTCGACGTCGGTGGTGACGAATCGCCACTGGGCGACCAACGTCGTCGCCATGACGCGGTCGTCTGTCGGCTCGAGGATCGTGTACGGATCTTCGAGGAAACCCGAGAACTCACTACCGGTCGATTTGAGGATCACCAGGTCCTTCAAACCGCCGATCACCCACGTCCCGGCATCGGCTGTCCCAGTATCGGAGATTGTGATCGACGCCGTCCGAACTTCCTGACCCTTCCGAATCCAGGTGTAGTCGTGCTCGCTGCCGTCGACAATCGCACGCTCCCAAGCGTATTCCTCGATCTCGATCCGCGCGCCACTGACCGGTTCGATGTCGTCGACGAAATGACGGGCGAGTTCGAGTCCGTACGTCTCGATCGAGATCAGACCCTTTTCCTTGGCGTAGGAATAGGCCGTTTGTTTCTGCGTGTCGGTCGGCAGAACCTTCGACTGATCGCCGGTGAGGTACGCGTCGGCGAAATCTCCACGCAGGCAGGTGGAGACGTTGATGTCGTGGATCTCGTGACGAGGAGTGTCGCGGTAGATTCGGACTACCCTGTTCTCAGCTTTGCCGTACTGGTGACCGGTAAGTTCGATGGATCCGCTCAACCGGTCGGTGCTTGTAACACCGGTCGTGATGTTGCCGGTCGTGATGTTTTCGGTAGTCACGTGTTCAGCTCCCGCGATAGGTGGAATAAGCAAAGGGCGACAGCAACAGTGGGACGTGATAGCCCCGCGCCGTGTCGTCCACCCGGAAGGTCACTGTCACTTCCGGGTAGAAGTTCTCTTGTCCGTTGATCTCGAAATACGTTCCCGTGTCGAAAGTCAGGGTGTAGTGACCGGTGACCAGACCACCAGGAGCAAGTTCGGGGATGCGGCCGTCGGAGTCGGTCTCAGCACTGGTGATCGTGACGCCGTCTCGATCACGAAGTTCGACGCGAATCCCCGCCGCGGGAATGCCCGTCGTCGCGTCGAGAACGTGCGTGCTCAGGGTCTTGCTCATGCTGCGCCTCCGGCGAGTGAATCGATCAGACGGGCAAGCCTGATTCGATTGATGGCGGCCAATTCGGTTCGAAGCACGGAACGCTCGGTCGCCGGGTCGTTTCGGAGACGGCCTCGAAGGATGTCGAGGAGCTCCGTTCCAGATTTCCCCGACGCGCAGACCAGGTAAACATGGCCGAATGTCTCTTCGTACTCGGCGTTCTTCTGTCGAAGTTCCGCGAGGACGTCTTCTGTCGCGGACGAGACTTCCGACTGTTCACGGGTCGAGGCCGCGCTTTCGCTTCGCTCACCGATTCGTGGGTGGCCGGACAGAGCGTCGTCGATTTCGGACTCGGGAAGCTCGGCCAGCACGGCATCTGCTTTGTCGAACAGAGCTTCCAGATCGGTGAACGGGCGAGACGAGGCGATTTCCTGTGCCCACACGGCGGAATGGCAACACTCGAGCAGCGCCGCGACTGCCTGGTGGTCACCGAGCGCATCGAAGGCTCCGAGACCACTGGAATTCGTTGTAGGCATGTCCACAGGATTACTTGAGCATGTTACGGATCTGTAGCGCAGCAATTACGGGAGATGATGTGTCTCGATCTTATTTCTCCGGCCGCCCTTTTCCGGTGACAGATACATTCTTAGGTATGACCGATACTCCCAAGCTGTCTTCCGTCGTACCGTCCCTGGCGAACCTCCGAGACATCGGTGGCCCCGAATCGAGCTTCGGTGGCACCGTCCGCACCGGGAGTGTGTTTCGTTCCACCGATCTGGCATCGCTCAGTGCGGAGGGCGCACAGACCCTCGCCGATCTGGGCATCGTCACGATCTACGATCTGCGCACCGAGTCCGAACGCGAGGCGGCGCCGGATCTGACGCCGGACGGAATCCGAGAACTCGGCCTGGACGTATTGGCGGACAAGCAGTATCGCGCCATTCCGGCTCAAATGCAGCAGATGATCGCCGACCCGGCGTTTGCTGCCGAAGCGTTGGGTAGCGGCCAGGCGCTCGAGTACTTTCAGGGAAGTTACCGCGATTTCGTGACCTTGCCGAGTGCGGTCGCGTCGTACCGGCAACTGTTCGTCGACTTGGCGCAGCCGCCCAGCTCGCCGGCACTCATTCACTGCACCACGGGCAAAGACCGCACGGGCTGGGCCGCAGCCGCGCTACTGCTGTTCCTGGGTGCCTCCGAGGACGCGGTCTTCGCGGACTACCTCGAAACCAACAAGGTTCTGTTGCCGATGTTCGCGCCGCTCCTCGAGCGATTCGAGGCCAAGGGTATCGATCCGACCCTGCTCGAAGGTGTCCTCGGTGTCAGGCGCGAGTACCTGGAGGCGTCGATGGCAGAGCTCGCGCAGGTCCACGGATCGATCGAGGCCTACTTCACCGACGGCCTGAAGATCGACGCGTCGACCCAGGAACAATTGCGGAGCAACCTGCTCAGCTGATCAGGACCTGCTCGGCTCGTCGTCGCGGGCCGTTCGACGCCGCATCACGAGGCTGACGATACCGATCCCGATGGCGATGCCGAGCAGGTCGGCGGTGCCGTCCCAGATCGAACCGGAACGCGAAATGGGCAGCGCTGCTTGAAGAACCTCGGACGTCGCAGCAAAAATCACGAGCCACACCGCGGTGAGCCACGCCGGGATCCGGGCGTGCAACGAGGTGATCGCCAGCACCGCGAACATCAACGTGTGAGTGATCTTGTCGGTGTTCTCCGGGCTCGACGGGACGGTGGAGCCCGGGGAGAAGAGCATGATCAGGGCAATGACCACGGCGATCGCCAGCGGCCAGTATCGGTTGTTCTTCAATTCGTCTGCCCCTCGACGACGACGAGTCCGAGTGCACCTTCGGCGAATCTGGTGACGGCGTCGGCGGCTGTCGTGAGCGCCTCGGTGTGCCCGTCGCGGGCCCATCCGGTCAGCAGGGCGGTGGAGTCGAGAGGCGTCAGAACGACCTCGGCGAGAAGCTCACCGGTGTTGGGCTGGCACACGGCCCAGGAGTAGACGCTGTTTTCGTGCCACTGAGCGCTCCGCCGACTCACGTAATCGGGGTCGGTGATACCGCCGTCGGCAAGGGCAGGGCGGTCGTCCACACGCTCGTCTGCGCGCAGTGCTCGCAGATACCATCCGCCTGCGTTGATCTCGATCGGCTCCATCAGTCGGAGCCCCGCTCGCGGCGACGCTTGGCTTTGCGTTCCCTGTCGGTACCGAACAGCAGTGCACCGGCGAGGGGAATCGCGAGGAACCACAACCAGGTGCCGGTGACGAAGAACAGGATCACCGCGAGAATCGGGATGACGGCCATGACGCGTCCGGACCAGTCGGGGTTGAATCGTCGCTCCGCCGGTGCGGCGGGAGGTGTCACCATCGACAGGGGAGCGGTGCCTGGAGCTTGATAGTTGCCCGGTAGATCGGCGAACACCGGAACGAGTTCACTGCGAGTTGTTGCGGCACTGACGATTCCGCTTCTCTCGTCGAACTCCGTGACGGTGAGGCGGCCTGCGGCGAAGTGCTCGCTCAGGAGATCGAGTGCCTGCTCGCGTTCTGCAGTGCCGATGCGAATGTCGGGGACGTCAGCCATCGTTACAGCCTACTCAAACGACTGTGCGCCTTTCCGGTAGTGGGGACTACCGGAAAGGCGCACGGGGCCGGAGGCCTTACTTCAGTTCTGCGAGAACCGTTCCCTGCGTGATTGCTGCACCCGGCTCGACGGACAGTCCGGTGACGACACCGGCCTTGTGCGCGTTGACGGGGTTTTCCATCTTCATGGCTTCGAGGACCGCGATCAGGTCGCCTTCTGCGACTTCCTGGCCTTCGGTCACTGCGACCTTGACGACGGTGCCCTGCATCGGAGCGGTGACGGCGTCACCGGATGCTGCGCCGCCGCCGGCGCCGCCGCGCTTGCGTGCCTTCGGCTTCTTGCGGATGGCACCGGATGCTGCGCCGCCGCCGTTGCCGAGCGAGAACTGGCCCGGGAGGGAAACCTCGACGCGACGTCCACCGACCTCGACGACGACGTTCTGACGCGGCAGAGCCTCGTCCTCGTCGTCGACCGGTGCACCGGAACCGGCGTAGGGCTCGATGGTGTTTTCCCAGTCGGTTTCGATCCACTTGGTGTAGATGTCGAACTTCTCGCCGTCACCGACGAATGCCGGGTTCTCGACGATGTGGCGGTGGAACGGGAGGACGGTCGCGAGGCCGTCGATTTCGAACTCGGCCAGAGCGCGCGATGCCCGCTGGAGGGCTTCTTCGCGGGTGGCGCCGGTGACGATGAGCTTGGCGAGCATGGAGTCGAACTGTCCGCCGATGACGTCGCCGGCAACAACACCGGAATCGACGCGGACGCCGGGGCCCGTGGGCTCACGGTAGACGGAGACCGGGCCGGGGGCGGGCATGAAGCCGCGGCCGGCGTCTTCACCGTTGATGCGGAACTCGAAGGAGTGTCCACGCGGGGTGGGATCTTCCTTGATGGAGAGTTCTTCGCCGTTGGCGATGAGGAACTGCTGACGCACCAGGTCGATGCCCGCGGTCTCTTCCGTGACGGGGTGCTCGACCTGCAGGCGGGTGTTGACCTCGAGGAAGGAGATGGTGTCGCCCTGAACCAGGTACTCGACCGTTCCGGCGCCGTAGTAGCCGGCTTCCTTGCAGATGGCCTTGGCGGACGCGTGGATGCGTGCGCGCTGGTCGTCCGTCAGGAACGGAGCCGGAGCCTCTTCGACGAGCTTCTGGAAGCGACGCTGCAGTGAGCAGTCGCGGGTACCGGCGACGACGACGTTGCCGTGCTGGTCGGCGATGACCTGAGCCTCGACGTGGCGGGCCTTGTCCAGGTACTGCTCGACGAAGCACTCGCCGCGACCGAAGGCTGCGATGGCCTCACGGGTGGCAGACTCGAACAGCTCGGGAATTTCCTCGATGGTCTGGGCGACCTTCATGCCGCGTCCACCGCCGCCGAAGGCAGCCTTGATCGCAACCGGTACGCCGTATTCCTTGGCGAATGCGACGACCTCGTCTGCGCCCTTGACGGGGTCCTTGGTGCCGGCAGCCATCGGAGCCTTCGCGCGTTCTGCGATGTGGCGTGCCGTGACCTTGTCGCCGAGGTCGCGGATGGACTGCGGTGACGGGCCGATCCAGATGAGGTTCGCGTCGATGACGGCCTGGGCGAAGTCGGCGTTCTCGGAGAGGAAGCCGTAGCCGGGGTGGATGGCGTCGGCGCCGGACTTCTTGGCGGCATCGAGGATCTTGTCGAACACGAGGTAGGACTCGGCGGACGTCTGTCCGCCGAGGGCAAATGCCTCGTCTGCGAGCTTCACGAACTGCGCTTCTGCGTCGGGCTCGGCGTAAACGGCAACGCTGCCGTAGCCGGCATCCTTGGCCGCCCGGATGACCCGTACCGCGATTTCACCGCGGTTCGCGACAAGCACCTTCGTAATGTGCGCGCTGGCATGACTGGGCACTGAGCCTCCTGTGGTTCGCATAGTCTGTCTCCGCGGTGTATTCCTCTGGGATTTCACCATCGGGGGATTGGCATCACTTCGGAGTGTATGCATCGCTTCGGCGCTGGCTGTAACCGGATCGCTAAAGCCCACTCCGGCTTAGGAAACGGTTTCGAAAACTACCGATGAGTAGCTGCCGGAGGTGCCGGTGTCCGGTTCGGCGACGATTTCTTCGACGGTCCGGCGCAGTGTGGCCACGTAGGCGTGAACCGCGGCGTTCGCCGTCTCGTTGCCTGGATACCTGACTGCGAGATTGAGGCCTTGGGGTGTGCGGTTGATCCAGATGTAGACGTCGTGCGTGTATGCCTTGCTTCGAAGTGCTCTGGCGTTCCATTCGGGCCACTGTGCGGCCTCGGGTACAAAGCGAACGTCCATGTAGGACACCACGAATCGCGGTCGAATCGGGGTTTCGAGGTGCTCACCGATCCGATCGAACGGGACCGCGGCGGCAGGCTTGACCGAAGCGATCGATTCGGCGGCGCGTGTCGCGAGGTCGCCGAACGAACAGTCCGATCCAACGGCGAACTCGACCGGGCACAGTCCGACGAACCAGCCGAGCGCACCCGCCCACTCCTGAGCGCTGCGGGTGTGAACCGGCGTCACGACCTCGAATTGATCGGATCCCGCGACTTCGCGACCTACGGCCGCAAGTCCGCCGAGTAGTCCGGCGAAATACCCCACGCCGGCGGCTGCACACGTCGAACTGAAGGCCTTGGACTGCTCGGCGTCGAGCAGCCAGGTCGACAGGCCGTTCTGAGAATCGGTTCCGCGTTCACCGATCGGTAGCGGGAACTGGGGTAACCCGTCCGTTCCGAGAGCCTTACGCCAGATCTCCACCGCAGCCTTCTCGGCTTCCATGTCGGCCATCTGCTCGCGTTCGACGGCACCGAAATCGACGTAGCTGCCCACCGGGAACAGATTTGCAGCGCTGCCGGTCGAGGCCTCGCGGTACAGCGCTGCAATCTCGTGAGCGACCAGCACGATCGAGAAACCGTCGATGATCGAGTGGTCCGCCGCGAAGAACACGGTGAACGGACCGTCGCCACCGCGGGGCGTCAACGTCGCGAAGACGTACGACGGCCAACTGTGCGGGGACGCGTAATCGTCGAACAGGCGGTGAAGGTGGTCGAAGTTGTCCTGGCTGGACGCGTCGTAGCCGTGGCTGACGACCCCGATGTCGATTCCGCCGATCGGGACGGTGTGCCGGGTGATCTCGCCACTCGAGGGCTCGAGGACGGTATGCGAGCGCAGAACTTCATGACGGTCGATCCAGCGGCCGAGGGCGACTCGGAACGCATCGACGTCGAGCGGGCCGGAAATCTCGAAAGCTGTTCCCAGCCAAGACTTGTCGCCCGCGCCTGCAGCGGAACGGTTGAGATGTGCCTCGTGAATGTAGGAGACGGGCCGCGGATCCGGAACCCAAGGCCCGGTTGCGCACGGCAACCATTCGACGAGTGCGCCGGCCGGAATCGCATAGTCGGCCAGTTCGGTGAACTCCATGTTTTCAGCCCCGCAAGTGCCGCTTGATGCGCGCGAGCATGGCCGACATTCCGCGCAGACGGAGCGGGCTCACAGCTTCTGCGAGACCGAGCGCCGAATAGAAGTCGTCGGGTACACCGAGGATCTCGTCCGCGCTGTGACCGTCGAGCCCCTGCGCGAGGATCGATGCGAAACCACGCGTCGTGGGAGCCTCGGGGGGCGCGCTGAAGTACAGACGGACGTTGTCGCGATCCGAATCGTCGACCGAGAGGAACAGCGGCGACTGACATTCGGGGACCGGCTCCATCGCGCTCTGCTCGAGCTCCGCCGGCAACGGCGGTAGCTCTCGGCTGAACTCGAGAAGAAGGGTGAGCTTGTCCGAGGCGCCGACGGCTGCGAAGTCGTCGACGATCTCGGCCAGAGCCGAAGGAAGAGTGCTCATGACGCCGATACGGAGGAAGGAACTGCGCCGGGCTCTTCGCCCTGGACGATCGGGACGCGCACTGCATTGCCCCACTCTGTCCAGGAACCGTCGTAGTTACGAACGTTCGGGTAGCCGAGAAGATGGGTCAACACGAACCAGGTGTGGCTGGAACGCTCACCGATGCGGCAGTACGCGACGATGTTGTCGTCGGCCGACAGACCGCCGTAGATCTCGCCGAGTTCGGTGCGGGTGCGGAAGCGGCTGTCCGGTGCCGCTGCCTTCGCCCACGGGATGCTGAGAGCGCTGGGAATGTGTCCACCGCGCAACGCACCCTCTTCGGGGTAGTCGGGCATGTGGGTGCGCTCGCCGGTGTACTCCTGCGGAGATCGCACGTCGATGAGCGGCCCGTCGCCCAAGTGTGCAAGTACGTCGTCCTTGAATGCGCGGATGGGAGCGTCGTTGCGCTTGACGACCGGGTAATCCGTTGACGTGATGTCGGGAACGTCGAATGCGGTGTCACGGTTCTCGGCGATCCACGCATCGCGGCCACCGTCGAGAAGACGGACGTCCTCGTGGCCGAACAGAGTGAAGACCCAGAGTGCGTAGGCGGCCCACCAGTTGCTCTTGTCGCCGTAGATGACGACGGTGTCGTCGCGGCTGATGCCCTTGCGGTTCATCAACTCTGCGAACTTCGCACCGTCGATGTAATCGCGGGTGACCGGATCGTTGAGGTCGAGATGCCAGTCGATCTTCACTGCGCCGGGAATGTGGCCGACGTCGTACAACAACACGTCTTCATCGGATTCGACGACCTTGAGGCCCGGCGTACCGAGATTCGCCGAGAGCCATTCCGTCGAGACCAACCGGTCGGGATGCGCGAACTCGGCAAACGCGGTTGAGGGATCGGGGGCAACGGGCACGGGCGTACTCCTGAAGACGAATCGTTCGGTTCGAACACGGACTTGATCGATTCTATGCGCTGCGCGCAAGGGGAGACGCCCGGAAGCGGGTTCTGCCTGCTCGTACCCGTTGCCGACCCTAAATCCTCGGTGTTCCTGCCCCGACGCTCGAATCTCTCAATTGTTCGGTGACACTTCCGATCGGCGTCACGCCCCGGGCGCAGACTTCCCTCAGAATCCGGTCGAGATCGGTGAGGAAATTCACCATGGTTTCGTTTGCCGTGTCGGTGTCCGGGAAGCGCGAACGCAGCGAGAGACCACGGTTCGTTCGCGAAATCCAGAACTGGGCATCGTCGGCGACCGTCACATTGCTGATGTGATGAGCGTTGAGGAGATCATGATCGTCGGTGCCGGGTAGTTTGCGGTAATCGATGTACGACACCATGAAGACGTCGGTGCGCGTGCGTCGAATCTTGTCGCCCAAAGCATCTCGAACCTGGGCCATGGTGACGCCCTCGAGCGTCAACGCAACTCGGAACGACGCGTGCGTATGTGCAAGGGATGCACCGAAATCCGCATCGGGAGTGATCTGGACCGTGATCGGCGCGCTCGTGGTGAGCCAGCCGATGGCGTCGGCCCAGCGTGGATCTTTGCGGATGTGCAGCGGGAATTGCAGTGGAAGCGTCGCCTGTCCGGTGAACGAGTGGACGGAAAGTCCCATCGCAGTGAGGATTCCGGTGAACACGCTACCGCCGGCGGATAGGCAGATCTCGTCGAACGTCGCGGTCAGTTCCTCGTCGAGCAGCACGCGCACATCGGCGCCCTGAGGCGCGGGCTTTCCTGCCTCGACGCCGAGATCCAAGGGGAAACTCGGCGATGTGCCACCACAAATCTCGTAGAACCTTGCCCACTCTCGGATTCGAGGGTCGTTGTCGACGGGAAGCAGGGCGTCGGCCTCCAGTTCGCAGTACCGCACGAAACTTCCCGGGTCACCCAGTCGGCTCATCACTGCGTCGACGGCCTCGTGGTCGGTCAGTTCGGGTATGGCGATCAGTCCCTCGTAGATCTGTCGCAGTTCCCCGAGGGCGATGACCAGCGAGTAGCCGTCGACGAGGGTGTGATCGAAGGCGCTCAGGACCGTGTAGTGCTCTTCGCGTTCGACCGTGGCAAACGTGTAGGCGGGGAAGGTCAGTGGATCGCATACCGTCGTGAATCGCTTCTTGAGGTGCGCTCGGAGGTCTTCGGTCGAATCGAACTTCACAGGTTCCGAAGTCTCGATGTGTGTGCCGTCGGGATCGAGTCCCATTCGGGTGGTGGTGAACTCGCCCACCTCGAATCCTGTGTGCAGAGTGTCATGGCGACTGATGAACAGGCGCAGCGCGAGATCGAGTGCGGGCCGATTCAGTTCTCCGGGAAGGTCGAATGCGGCTGCCATCCACACACTCCGGCCCATGCCGTGTGTTCGCGCAGTCTCGAGATGGAAATGCTGGTTGTACGACGGTGGTACTTCCGACTCGGTGACGGCGCCGTCCGCGGGCTGGAGCGACCATTCGGTGACGATTCCGGGCTCGAGTCCGTATCGATCGATCGAGGTGACATGCATCAGGACGCTCCCTCTGGTGCCGAGAACGAGTAGTCGCCCTGAGCTGCAACAGTTTTGATGATCTTGGAGACGTGCTCGGCGAAGCGGGTGGCCGATTCGTGGGCAATGGGGGTGTCAGGGTGGGACACGGCGATCCAGGTACCGGTGTGCATCCGGTTGATCCACATCGACGCGATCTGCGTCTCTTTGCCGCCGACGATTCCCGTTGCCTTCGTCTCGGCGTAACTGTATGGATCCGGCATGCGGCGGCCGTCGATGTACGAGACGATCGGCGGTGGGGTGAGCGTCTTCGACAATCCGCCGGGTGCGGAATCCGACTCGGCCAAGCTCGACAGAACCAGGTCGATGACTTGCTGCACAGAGACATCGAGGAGTGCCTTGCCGTCGTGGTACCCCTGCTGCCCGAGCTTTGCCAACTCGGTGAAGCGTCGCTTGTCGTCGACGTCGATGCCGACCGGGATCAGGTTGATGTACCAGCCCTGTGCAAACGAGTCGGCCTCGGTTCGTGTGCTGACCGGCGAGAGGGCGATGTACTTGTCGCGTCCGGCCAGTTCGAATTCCGCAATCGCGAGGGCGGTGAATATTCCACCGATGAAGTTGGCGCCGTTGGCTTTACAGACCGCACCGAACCTTTCGCACTCATTGTCGTCGGCCAGGTCGAAGCGTGAACCGATAGCCGGTTTGGGCGCGTCTTCCGCCCCGAGCGGGAGCGGAAATCCGGGGAACGAGCCGCCGCTGCGCATGAGGTAACCGAGCCACTGGTGCACTTCGGGGGACTGCATAGTCAGTTCGGTTGTTCGCTCGCGTTCGACGCGACCGAACTGTGCGTAACTTCCCGCGGGGCCTAGTTCGGGATGTGACCCGGTCGTTTCCGCGGCGTAGAGCTGACGCAATTCCGCGTACATCAGCACCATCGAGTTCATGTCCGAATGGGCGTGGTCGACTGCGTGGAACAGGGTGAAGCTCGGATCGGCTTCGAGGTCGGCATGGTGGTGCTCGACGGCGCCGAACACGAAGGCCGGCCACTGAAGGGCACTGGTTTCCGTTGCGAACTTGGTTGCGACGAGTGCGCGGATCGCCTCGGATTCGGAGACGTCGTCGCCGACGCGGTACTCGAGTTCGATGCTCTCGACCGGCACCACGTGTCGACGGACCTCGAACGCGGTGTCCGCAGCGTCGGTGGTTGCTTCGTCGAAGGAGAACCAGCTGTGCAGCGTGTCGTGGCGACGGACGTAGCGCTGCAGGGCTCGCGTCATGGCGTCGCGGTCGAGTGTTCCTGCGAAATCGAAGGCGATACCGATCCACGGAGACTGCGGATCGCCTTTCTCTGCGGTGACGCGGGCGCGTCGCAGGTGGCGATCCTGCATCGTGGTCGGGGGTAGTTCTCGGTCGATCTCGGCTTCGGCGGCTCGTTGAGCGGAAGCATGCGTGACGCCCCATTCGATTACCCGTCCAGGAAGCGGGTGCCAATGGGTGATCAAGTTCAGATCCATCGAGTAGAACTCCTGCGTGTGTCGTCGAGAAGCCTGCTCTGAAAATGGGCAGACGACGAACTATCCCATCTGGGGGACTGAATTGTCCGAAATACTACAATCTAAACAAGAACAGGTTCTAGAAGCGTCCTGTTCGATTAGGATCATTCGGTGCTTCCGGACCCTTTAGGTGACGCTGTCGGCGCCGACCACAAGGGCGGACGGCGAGCTGGTTCTCTGACGCCCTGGCTCGGGTTGGCGACGAGTCTGGCGGCGGCGTTCATGCAGTTGCTCGACGCGACGATCGTCAACGTCGCGCTTCCGAGTATCGCCGTCGATCTTCAAGCAGGCGTATCGGCGCAGTTGCTCATGGTCAGCGTGTACATCCTGGCTTTTGCGTGTTCGTTGATCACCGCGGCCAGGTTGGGGGACCTGTTCGGTCGTAGGGTTGTTTTTCTGACCGCCCTGTTCGTATTCGTCGCGGCCTCGTTGCTGTGCGGGCTCGCTCAGAGCGCGACGATGTTGATCGTCTTCCGGGGTTTGCAAGGGTTGGCGGCCGGTTCGATGTCCGCCCAGACGTTTGCCATCATCTCGGGTCTGTTTCCGAAGGCCAGGCATCCGCGAGTGTTCGGGATCTACGGTGCGACCATCGGGCTCGCAACGGTCAGTGGGCCTCTGATCGGCGGGCTGCTGATCGAGTGGAATCTCTTCGACTGGGGCTGGCGCCTGATCTTCTTCGTCAACATTCCGATCGGCATCGCCGCCTTGATTCTCGGGTATTTCCATCTCGTTGATGCTCGCGCTGAGCATGTGCGCTCACTGGACCTCATCGGCGCCGCACTGTCATCGCTGGCGCTGTTCCTGCTGATCCTTCCCCTGGCCGAGGGAAGGGCGCGTGGATGGCCCACAGGTCTTGTTGTCATGCTCGCGATGTCGGTGCCGGTGGCATTGGCGTTTGTGCTCTACGAATCGCGTCTGGGGAAACGAGGCGGCGATCCGGTCCTTCGTCTGGAGCTTTTCCGTGACCGAGCCTTCGCGATCGGCGCGGTTCTTGCGTTCGTATTCTTCGGAACCCTGACTTCGTTGATCTTCACCATCAGTCTCACGCTTCAGTTCGGGTTCGGGTTTTCCGCATTGCGAGCGGGCGTGATGACGCTCCCGTGGGCCGTCGGCATGGGCGTGGCTGCGGTTCTCTCATCCGCGGTGTACCGGATGCTTGGAAACCGCGTCCTGATCTTGGGGATGGTCGTCTTTGCCGCCTCGCTGATCGCGTTGTCGGTCATCCTCGAGCACGAAGGAACTGATCCACGCTGGCTCGCGCTCGCCGGTCCTCTCCTCCTCGGGGGCGCAGGGCTCGGACTGTTCGTGGCGCCACTGCAAACCGCGATCCTCGCGACGGTCGAACCCGCGCACGCGGGTTCGGTGTCGGGACTGCTACCGACCGTTCAGCAGGTTGGCAGCTCGATCGGACTGGCCCTGATCGGAGTGGTGTTCTTCTCGCTCGTTGCGGGGCAAGCTCCGCAAGCAGTGCAGGGGGAGCGGCCCGAGTACGTTGCGAATCTTGAAGCTGCCGGCGTGAATCCCGGCCTGGTCGACATCGCCGAAAAGGCATTTGTCGATTGCGCGACAAGTCAATTGGCATCCGGAACACCGATGGAGGTGGCGCCGGAATGTCGCCGCGAAGGAACTGCCGGCGCCGGGCGCCAAGCCGTTCAAGTGGCAGTTGATGCCGCGTACGCATCTACTCGCGCGGCGGCCGGCGAAGCGTTTCTCGAAGCCCAACGCCGCGTGCTCGCGATCATCGCCGCAATTGCGCTCGGCATCGGATTGGCCTCGACCGCCCTGCCGCGGGTCAATTCCCCAGTCTGAAAAAAATACCCTTGACTCGAACGGGTGTTCGAGTAGCCTGTGTTCAGGGGATCGGGGGATTCAATGAGTGTCTTGTTGTCGGATGTGGTGTCTGGTTCTGCGGTGGGGTTGCGTGGACGTCTGTGGCGGTTGACTGCTTCTGAGTTGCGTGCTGCCGCTATCGAGGCGAGCGCGGAGATTCTTCGTCTCGAGGCGGTGCGGGTGGCGGTGGTGGACGAGTTGTCGATGCGGCCGGATGATCAGGTGATTGCCAGCCGCGGGGTGGGTTGCTGGTTGGCGGCAAACACGATGCTGCAAATCCGGGACGGGAAGAAGATCGCCGCCCTCGGTGCAGCGCTACGCCCGTTTCCGGCAGTGGCGGCCCGATTCGATGACGGGGACTGCTCCTTCGATCATGCCGTGTTGATCGTGGCGTTCTGCGAGTCACCACCGAAGGGCATGCCGGAGGAGGCGCTCCCTCGCTGTATCGATTTGTTGTTGGCTGCTGCCTCGGGGGTGGAGGCCACGACCACGAAGGTACGGAACGTGATCGCGACCTTGGAGCGAGTGTTCGAATCCGATGAGATTCCGCCCGCCGAAGATACCGATCGGAACGAGCTCCGGATCGCGTCGACGTTGAACGGTCGGGTGGTGGTGCGCGGAGATTTCGATGCCCTCACCGGGGAAATGTTGTTGTCGGCGTTGTCGAACCTGACGATGCCCACCCCGGCACCCGATGGAACCCCCGATGCTCGGTCTGCGGCGAAGCGGACGGCGGACGGGTTCACGGAACTGATTCGGCGGTATCTGGATTGCGCGAAGACCGGTGTCGATGGTGGTCAGCGTCCGCACGTGAACGTGCACATCAACGCCCGTGATCTTGCGGAGCACCGGGACTGCGCCGCCGCACCCTCGCCCGATGGTGGTGGAGTGGCTGTGTCGGATCTCGATGTCGGTCACATGCCCTGGCTGGGGCCACTGTCGGTATCGCAGACCAGGCTTCTCGGGTGCGATTGTTTCCTCTCGACTGTTCTGCTCGACGATCACGGGGCGCCACTCGATGCGAAACCCGGGAAACGGTTGGTCTCTGCGGAGCAGCGCGTGGCGTTGATCGCCCGGGACAAGGGGTGCGCGTTCCCGGGCTGCGCGTGCGTGCCCGCGTGGACGGATGCGCACCATATCCGGCACTGGGCGAACGGCGGGCCGACGGTGATGAGCAACCTTGTCCTGCTGTGCCGTTCGCATCATCGATTGATGCACCGCAAGTCCGGGTTCGTCGGGAAATGGGTGATCCGCATCGGGGTCGACAACAAACCCTGGTTCATCCCACCGCCCTCGATCGACCCCGGCCAGCACCCGCGGCCGGCGAACACCACATTCAAAACCTGAGGGGGCAAACCTCTTCGGCGACAACAAAACGACCAGCTTCGCACCGGCATTAACCCGATGCGAGGCTGGTCAGTGGTGCTTGGAGAAAACGTGCGTGGAGAAAACGTGCTTGGAGAAATCGTGTCAGAAGATGCTCTGCGTGCGCCAGAGATCCGAGACGGAAACCCCGACACGCTCGAGAAGTGTTCGTACCAAAGGTAATCCGATACCGATGACACTCGAGGGATCACCCTCGATCCTCTCCACGAACCAGCCGCCGAGACTGTCGAGCGTGAATGCTCCGGCGACTTGGAGCGGTTCGCCCGTTGCCAGGTATGCCTCGAGATCTTCGGTGGACGGTTGCGCGAAATGAACCACTGTTGCGCTGTGATCCGAGGCCATGCGAACGATGCGGCCGTCGGCGACGCGTAGGACACAGTGCCCGGTCAAGAGAGTGGCGCTGCGTCCGGCCATTGCGGCCCATCGCTTTCGGGCGATGTCTACGCTGCCTGGCTTGCCTTGAAGTTGCCCGTCGATCAGGAGCATCGAATCGCACCCGACAACGACTACGTCGGCGAGATTGTCGGCGGCGAGGCCGGGAACGATCTCGGCGGCCTTGGCCTCCGCCAGCACCGTCACGACTTTTTCGGGAGCGGCGTCGGGGCCGAGGTTGTCGGCAATCTTGTCCTCGTCGACGCCGGAGACACGCACAAGCGGCGAAACCCCGGCCGCCCGCAGAACTGCGAGGCGAGCCGGGGACGCTGAAGCTAGAACCAGTTGAGTCACGTCAGCAAGTGATCGTCAGCTGCGACGGATCGCGGGGTTCAGGTACGCGTACGGCGAGAACGGCGCACGCGTGCGGTGGAACTGAGTCGGATCGCCCCAGGTCTCCGCGGGAACATTCGACTCGGGAGCCTGACCGCTGCCGGCAGCCGCGGCAAGCACGCTGACCAGTGCCGCGATCTCGACGTCGGTGGGCGAACCCTTGACGATCTTGATGACCGACGCGTCGGAGGTCGACGTCTCGGTCAGCTCCGTGAGCGAAGCGTCCGTCGCGCTTCCCTCGACGACCGCACCGTTGGTCGGTGCAGTCTCCGCCAGCGCGACATCTTCGCTGAGAATGTCCTCGGTGGTTGCGGTCATAGGGGAATGTTCCCATGCTTCTTGGGCGGAAGGGAAACGGCCTTGCGCTCGAGCAGTCGCAATGCGGAAACGATTTGTCCGCGGGTGTGCGACGGAGGAATGACAGCGTCGACGTATCCGCGCTCAGCGGCGACGTACGGGTTGACGAGGGTGTCCTCGTACTCGTTCTGCAGCTTGAGGCGCAATGCATCGACGTCTTCGCCGTTCTTCGCGGCTTCGAGAAGCTGCTTGCGGTAGACGAATCCGACAGCTCCGGATGCACCCATGACGGCGATCTGAGCGGTCGGCCATGCCAGGTTCACGTCGGCGCCCATGTGCTTGGAGCCCATGACGTCGTACGCTCCGCCGTAAGCCTTGCGGGTGATGACCGTGATCTTGCCGACCGTTGCTTCGCCGTACGCGTAGAGGAGCTTCGCGCCGCGACGGATGATGCCGTTGTATTCCTGCTCGGTTCCGGGAAGGAAACCGGGAACGTCGACGAGGGTGATGATCGGGACGTTGAACGCGTCGCAGGTACGCACGAAGCGTGCGGCCTTCTCCGAGGCGTCGATGTCGAGGCAGCCCGCGAACTGGGTGGGCTGGTTGGCGACGATGCCGACCGAGCGGCCGTCGACGCGACCGAAACCGACGATGATGTTCATCGCGCGCTCGGCCTGGACCTCGAGGAACTCGTCGTCGTCGAGGATGCGACGGATGACCTCGTGCATGTCGTACGGCTGGTTGGCCGAATCCGGGATGAGGGTGTCGAGTTCGATGTCCTCAGCGGTCAGGCTGTCTTCGATCGAACCGACGATCGGGTCGGTGATCTCGCCGCGGGGAGCTGCTGCCTGGTTGTTGGACGGCAGGTAGCTGAGCAGGTCCTTGACGTAGTCGAGGGCATCCTGCTCGCCGGAAGCGACGTAGTGGGCGACTCCGGACTTGACCATGTGGGTGCGAGCACCACCGAGGTCTTCCATCGTGACGTCTTCGCCGGTGACTGTCTTGATGACGTCGGGGCCGGTGACGAACATCTGGGAAGTCTCGTCGACCATCACGACGAAGTCGGTCAGTGCGGGGGAGTAGACGTGGCCGCCGGCGGCGGGTCCCATGATCAGTGAGATCTGGGGGATGACACCCGAGGCCTGGACGTTGCGGTGGAAGATCTCGCCGTAAAGGCCGAGCGAGACGACGCCTTCCTGAATGCGCGCGCCTGCACCTTCGTTGATGCCGACGAGGGGGCGACCGGTGCGGATCGCGAGGTCCATGACCTTGACGATCTTCTCACCGTAGATTTCGCCGAGCGATCCGCCGAAAACGGTGGCGTCCTGTGAGAAGACACAGACGTCGCGGCCGTCGATGGTGCCGTAACCGGTGACGACGCCGTCGCCGACCGGGCGGTTGTCAGCGAGACCGAAGTTCACACTTCGGTGCCGTGCCAGTGCGTCGAGTTCGACGAAGGAGCCCTCGTCGAGGAGGGCGGTGATGCGCTCGCGGGCGGTCAGCTTGCCTTTGGCGTGCACCTTGTCGATGGCGGCTTCGCCGCTCGGTGCCTGCGCCTGGGCTTGGCGATTCCGCAGGTCCGCGAGCTTTCCCGCGGTCGTGTGGATATCGGGTGCGGCCGCCGCCTCCGGCGCGTTCGGCTCTTGGACAGTGGTCATGGACGTGAGCTTAACGAGAGTGCGTGGGGGGCTTCGAAGGCAGGTCCGATTGTCGCTGTCTTGCAGGCTCAAGCTACTGACCAGTACATTCTCGCTGTCGTCATAGGCTGGGGCTATGTGGACCGACTTGAACCGCCCGCCCCTCGACGGCAATGCCCTACGACGCGCACTCGTGCGCAGTGACAACGACGACGCGCGCGTTTTCTGGAACCGCCTCGACGTTGTCGAGGAGACCGGTTCGACGAACGCGGATCTCCTTGCGCGAGCGGCAGATCCGGATGCCGACCGTCACGTTCTGATCGCCGAGTATCAGGCGAGTGCCCGCGGCCGTCATTCGCGCACTTGGGTGAGTCCGCCGCAAGCGCAGATCTCGATGTCGGTTCTGCTGTCGATGCCCGGAATGAATCTCACGGACATGGGTTGGCTCCCGCTACTGTCGGGAATCGCGGTCGTCGACGCGCTGCGGAACGTGGCCGAAGTGCCCGCAGAACTCAAGTGGCCGAACGACGTTCTCATCGGTGACAAGAAGGTCGCCGGAATTCTGGCCGAGGTGGCAAGGACAGCGCCCGATCCCGCGGTGGTGGTGGGCATCGGGTTGAACGTGAGCCTGGGTGTCGAGGAGCTGCCCGTCCCGACCGCTACATCACTCCTCATCGAAGAAGCATCGACTGTCGACCGCGACACCCTCGTTCGAGCAATTGCCCGTGAGTTGGCGACGCAATTCCGTGCTTGGGAATCATCGAAATGGGATACATCTGTGTTGGCTGCCGAATACCGGCAGCGTTGCGGGACGCTGGGCAAACGAGTCCGCGCGGTCTTGCCGGGCGACAAGGAGGTGTTCGGTATCGCGACCGACATCGACACTTCCGGCCGCGTTGTCATCGAAATCGAGGGAACAGATGGGGAGACCTTTGCGGTCGCTGCGGGTGATATCACGCACCTTCGGGCCGCCCCGGTAGCCGAATCGTGAGCCTTGCCGGATTTTCTGGCACCAAAGTGCTAATTTTTGGCCCTGGCCGGTTTTCGAACCAACCGTCCGTCCTTCATTTCATTTAACTGCGGGATTTACTGAGCTGCCTAGGGGCGTCATGACCACACCGATCGTTGTTCCGACCGAAGCCGAGACGGCCGAGAGCGCTCGCCGCGTACTCACCGGTGTGACGGTGCTGCTCGGTGTCCTCACATTGGGCCTGGGTATCGCCGTACTCGCATGGCCGGATGCCACCCTTTTCGTGGTCGCGGTGGTAATTGCGATTCAGTTGTTCGGATTCGGAATCGTCCAGATCATCCGTTCGTTCGCGGACGTGACGGCTTCGGGTGGAACTCGGACGCTTGTCGCGATCTCCGGCGCGTTGGCAGTGCTCCTCGGATTCCTGGTTCTCCGTAGCCCTTTGCAGACGGTGGTTCTGATCGCATTGGTGATCGGTGCCTGGTGGGTATTCCGTGGCGTTCTCGATCTGGTCGACGCGGCGTCCGGGCACACCGTCGATCGCGGTCTGTCGATCGTGCTCGGAGTCATCAGCATCGTCGCGGGTGCAATCGTCCTTCTGCAGCCCGAACTCTCGCTCGACGTCTTCCGCATCGTGGTCGGCGTGTGGATGGTGCTGTACGGCATCATCATCGTCGTGACCCCGTTGGTGCTGCGAAAGATCGCGCAGCCCTGAGCGTTGCCCTGAACGTGGGTGTGCCTGAAAGTCGGTGTGCCTGAAAGTCGGTGCGGGATGGCAGACTTCCCGTCATGGGATATCCCGAAGACGCCCTCGCTCAGGACGAGGAACTGATACTGCATCGCCATCCTCATTGGAAGATGTTGGTGCTTCCGGCGCTGACGTTCGTGCTTGCGACGGCCGTCGCCGGGTTCTTGTTGGGCCTCGCACAGACGAGATTGGACGGCACGGCTCGCACCGTGTCGTCCATCGCCATCGGAATCATCTGGCTCGGTGTCGTGGCCTGGCGATCGGTTGCGCCGTTCACGGTCTGGAAGTTCACGCATTTCATCGTCACCGATCGGCGAGTGCTCATACGCCACGGAGTGCTCACGCATACCGGTATCGACATCCCCATGGGGCGGATCAGCAATGTTCAGTTCCGCCACGGCTTGATCGATCGAATGCTCAAGACCGGAACTCTGGTCATCGCCTCTGCCAGTGACGATCCGCTCGAGTTCGACGACATTCCTGACGTCGAGCACGTTCACGCCCTGCTGTATCACCAGGTTTTCGATTCCATGCAGCAGCCACCATCGCAGCCACCGCAGCGGCCGGCGGGTGAAAACGACGACCCGAACGATCGAAATGGCTGGTAATCAACGTGCAAAGGCGTGTTGTCCGTAGTCTGTTCGTGTGACTGCCGTATTGCTAGCCGAAGACGACGAGGCCATTGCCGCACCCCTCTCCCGCGCACTTGGGCGTGAAGGGTATTCGGTGACGGTCGAACCGACCGGACCCGCTGCGTTGCAGCAGGCGCTCGAAGGTGATTTCGATCTGTTGATTCTCGATCTCGGCCTTCCGGGCATGGACGGCCTCGAGGTCTGTCGACAGATTCGTGCGCATCGCACCTCGCTCGCCGTGCTGATGTTGACCGCCAGAACCGACGAAGTCGACTTCGTGGTCGGGTTGGACGCCGGCGCAGACGACTACGTCAGCAAGCCGTTTCGTCTCGCCGAGTTGATGGCACGTGTGCGAGCACTCCTGCGTCGCCACGGTGGCCGCGAGGACACGATCGTCGAGGTCGGTGGCATCAGGCTCGAGCCCGCGGCACGACGCGTACTCGTCAACGGCTCCGAAATCGCCTTGGCCAACAAGGAATACGAACTTCTGCGGGTCCTCCTCGAACATGCCGGGGAAGTAGTATCGCGCGATACGATCCTTCGTGAGGTGTGGGGCGACGTCGAGCTTCGTGGATCGAAGACGCTCGACATGCACATGTCGTGGCTGCGCCGCAAGATCGGTGACGAGGGCCCCGCTGTGGAACGCAGAATTGCCACCGTCCGCGGTGTCGGTTTCCGAATCAACACCGACTAACTTCTCGAGAATCAGGAACTGCCGGCATGCGGCGTCGCATATTGCAGTCGATTCTCGCTGTCGTGATCATGACGGCGTTGCTGCTGGGAGTTCCGCTGATCTACACGGCGTGGCTCTGGGTGGAGGACGTGACGCGAAGTGATCTCCGGGTGCGCCTCGACCGGATGGCCGCTGAGGTCATCGCGCAAGAGGGGACGAACGGGCTCGTCGAAGGTGCGTTGAACACCGATTCGCTCAAGGTTCTCACCCCGAACGACGGGCGCCTCGTCGTCGTGTATCCGACCGTCGTCGACGGCGCTGCACGCGTCGACGTCGGTGAGGCGACGGTCAAGAACGCACTCGTCGAATCGCTCGCGATGGGAACGTCCGGCTCGTTGCGCCTCGAGGTGCCGTCGGAGAACTTGCGCACCCAGCAGAAGCAAGCGGTGATGGCCGTCGGTGTGCTCGTGCTTCTGTCCATCACGGCAGGCACCGTGGTCGCTGTGGTCACTGCACGTCGGCTTGCCGATCCGCTGCAGGATGTGGCCGACCGGGCGGCACGCCTCGCCGAAGGTGACTTCCGGCCGGATCCTCGTCGGCACGACATCCCCGAACTGGACCGCGTGTCCGACGTCCTCGACGCGGCAACTGTGGAGATTTCGGTGCGGCTGCAACGAGAGCGCGCGCTGGTTGCGGACGTCTCGCATCAACTGCGCAGTCGACTGACTGCAGTGCGGCTGCGCCTGGACGAGTTGTCCGTTCACGAAGATCCTGACGTCGTGAACGAGGCCGAGGAAGCCATGGCGCAAGTGGACAGGCTCACCGACGGAATCGACGACCTGATTCGCTCGTCGCGCACCAGTGGGTCATCGGCGAGTCTGGTGTCGGTAGTCGGCGAGCTGGAACAGGTGACCCGCGACTGGCAGGCTCAGTTCGACGGAGAGGGACGCAGGCTCCGCCTACGCGGCGATCGCGCGGTGATGGCCGCGACCACAGGTTCGCGTCTGCGTGAAGCTGTTTCCGTGCTGGTCGACAATTCGTTCGAACACGGTGAAGGTACGTGCACGGTGTCTGTCCGATTGATCGACGGTACCGGTCGCAGTTCGTCTCGTCGTGACTCGATGGTGTGCGTCGAGGTCACCGATGAAGGCTCGGGCGTGGAGAACGACCTTGCACCGCACATCTTCGACAGAGGATTTTCGGGGGCCGGGTCCACCGGCGTCGGGTTGGCACTCGCACGTGCACTGATCGAAGCCGACGGGGGCCGACTGGAACTGCAGAGGCGTAAGCCTGCCTTGTTCGCGGTCTTCCTGCCGGTGGCCAACACTGCGCCGACCGCGGACGTCGTTCCGCACCGCGAACCGCGCTGACCGAAAGGCTCGCGCAGACGGAAAACTCAGGAGTGCCCGAGCTCCTCTTCGGCATCAGGAATGACCGGGTCAGGCGCTGTGGTTTCGGATAACGCCGTGGTTTCGGATAACGCTGTGGTTTCGGACAATCCTGTGGTGTCGGACAGTTCGAGCGGTTCCGGATTCTCGTCGGGAAACACGAACTTGCGGAAGGCCCAGAATCGGAACGCCATCTGCAGCAGGTTGCCGATGACATATGCACTGATGAAGTCGGCGATGTTCTCCGTCGCCAAGCTGACTTCGGGTACACGCAGGTTGAAGACGTAACTGGAGATGTAGAGCGGGATGAAGCTGATGACGACGCCGATGGCGCTGATGATGAAGAACAGAGCAGCTTCGTGCGCTGGCTCACGGCCACCACGGTTCTTGAACGACCACTCGCGGTTGAGAATGTACGACGCGATCACCGCGACGACGCCGGCGATGATCTTGGCCGTGATCGGCTTGGATTCGAGGATCGACAGCTTGAGTGTGTAGAAGATGCCCGAGTCGATCAGGAAGGTAGTTCCGCCGACGATCGCGAATTTGATCAGCTCGCTGTGACGCAGAGCGATGTCACGAAACGGTTGGGGTATGCGGGCAATGACCCCGTCGACAAATGGCACAACAGATGAGTTTACGAAACGAAACCGCGTTACCACCAATTTGCCGCGGATTCATCAGCAGAATCACAGATTGGGAACGCTGAATGAACGGGCGAACGCGGCACATGACAACATAGAGAGCCGTGACCGGCAACAACGATCCCGCGCAGATCCCCGCCCGCCCGACCACCCCTCGACCGGCAAAAGCATCCATGCCCGTCGTCACCATGATCGGTGGCGGACAGTTGGCCAGGATGACTCACCAGGCGGCGGTGGCCCTGGGCCAGACGCTCCGAGTGCTCTCCGGGACTGCGGACGAGCCGGCAGCTCAGGTCAGCCCCGATGTCGTGCTCGGTAGCCACACCGACCTCGACGCTCTTCGCCGCGCAGCGGTCGGTTCCAACGCGTTGACGTTCGACCACGAGCACGTGCCGACCGAACATCTCGAGGTTCTTGTTGCCGAAGGCGTGAACGTTCAGCCTCCGCCGCAGGCTCTGATCTTCGCTCAGGACAAATTGCTGATGCGTCGCAAACTTGCCGAACTGGGCGCACCTGTACCCGCGTACGCCGAAGTGACGTGGGCGGAAGACGTCGTGCGTTTCGGTGCCGAACACGGTTGGCCGCTTGTCATCAAGGCAACCCGCGGAGGCTACGACGGCCGGGGCGTCTGGATCACCGATGATCAGGACGAAGCAGAAGCCATTGTCACCGAGCAGTTGGACAAGGGTGTTCCGCTGATCGTCGAGGAAATGGTCTCGATGCGTCGGGAACTGTCTGCCATGGTTGCGCGGTCGCCGTTCGGACAGGGCGCTACGTGGCCGGTCGTAGAGACCGTTCAGCGCAACGGCCAGTGCGCCGTCGTGATCGCACCTGCCCCCGCCCTTTCGAGTGCCGTTGCCGAGGAAGCCGAACAATTGGCGCTACGCATCGCTTCCGAGTTGGGTGTCGTCGGCTCGATGGCCGTCGAACTCTTCGAGACGACTGACGGCACTCTCGTGGTCAACGAGCTGGCAATGCGCCCGCACAACTCCGGTCACTGGACGATGGACGGCGCACGCACCTCTCAGTTCGAACAGCATCTGCGTGCCGTTCTCGACTACCCGCTCGGCGACACCTCGCCGATCGCGCCGGTCACGGTGATGGCAAACGTTCTGGGTGCGCCGGAAGCGCCCGAGATGACGATGGACGAGCGTGTCCATCACCTCTTCGCGCGGATGCCCGATGCGAAGATCCACCTGTACGGCAAGGGTGAGCGCAAGGATCGCAAGATCGGCCACGTCAACATCGTCGGCGGCGCCGGATCCATCGACGACCCGAATTACGTTGCCGCAGTTCGGGAACGCGCCGAGCGCGCAGCACATTGGCTTTCGTATGCAGTTTGGACCGACGGATGGGATGTACACGGTGAGTGAGAGCGCGCAGGTCGGCCTGATCATGGGCAGCGATTCGGATTGGCCGATCATGGAAGCTGCAGCCGAAGCTCTGGCCGAGTTCGGTATCCGGTTCGAGGTCGGTGTCGTCTCGGCGCATCGCACGCCTCAGCGGATGCTCGACTACGCCAAGGAAGCCGCGGGCCGCGGAATCAAGGTCATCATCGCCGGTGCCGGTGGCGCCGCGCACCTTCCGGGCATGGTTGCCTCGGCTACGCCGTTGCCGGTCATCGGTGTTCCGGTGCCGCTCAAGTACCTCGACGGTATGGATTCACTCCTCTCGATCGTGCAGATGCCGGCCGGCGTCCCGGTGGCGACGGTCTCGATCGGCGGCGCTCGCAACGCCGGTCTGTTGGCTGCTCGGATCCTCGGCGCTTCGGATCCCGCACTGCAGCAGCGGATGGTGGCTTTCCAGGAGAGCCTCGAGGCGATGGTGCTCGACAAGGACAAGGCGCTTCGCGAGAAACTGCTGGGCTGATCTTCTCGTGTGCGCACGGCGTGGGCTGCCGCTGATCCGAGCGAGTCGGGGCAGCGCGCAGTCCGCATTCGTCACTCGCGTCGCGCTGTTCTACGCCGGGATTCTCGGCGCGGACATCCGCTTCGACGACGAGTCCGGGATCTTTGTCGCTTCCGGGCTGCGCGGCGGGTTCGCCAGAGGCGGAACAACTCTCGGTGGTGTGTACCTCACCCGGCGAAACACGACTCGATCCGTCCTTCGCCACGAGGCCGTTCACGCGGACCAATGGGCCAGGTACGGAATCGTATTCGGGCTGCTGTACCTGCGTGAGGAGTTGCGTCATCGCGGTCCGCGGAACCGATTCGAAATCGAGGCCGGTCTCGAAGACGGCGGTTACCGCACCTGAGTGAAAGCTCGTCAGTAAAAGCTACTCTTGGCGGCATGGCTCGTTTTCCGACTAGTGAACGCTTCGTCCGCTGGAGCGCGGAACATGCTCGCGGTGTGGACATCTGCATTGCGACGGTTGCCGCACTGTTCAGCGTTGTCGTTGCGGTCGAGGCGAGTCCGCTGGCGGTGTTCGTCTCGCTGGGTATGACCGTTCCGTTGGCATGGCGACGCTCGCGCCCCGAACTCTCCGGCATGGTGATCGCAGGGTTCGCAGTTCTACACGTGATCTTCATCGGCAACACACTGCTCGCATCGGCCGTTGTCGTGCCCATCTCCCTGTACGCGCTGGCCGCCTATGGCGCTCGGTGGAGTTCGCTCACCGGCCTGGTGCTCGCGTTGCTCGGCTCGATTGCCGGAACTGTTCGATACTTCGGCTACGACGGAATCCCGGTGTCTTCGCAGGTCATGCAGTCCGTGGCCGTCATGATCTTCATGCTCGCGGTCTGGGCGTTCGGTGATTTGCGTCGAGTTCGCACCAAACAATTGGAAGGTCTGACCGAGCGCGCACGGTTGCTCGAACTCGAGCGTGCGCAGGAAGCGGAAATCGCGACGATCAGCGAACGCTCGAGGATTGCGCGCGAGATGCACGACATCGTCGCGCATTCGTTGACCGTTGTCATCGCTCAGGCTGACGGCGGACGCTACAGCGCGGCCAAGGATCCTCAGGCTGCAATCCAGGCGCTCGAAACCATTGCCTCCACCGGTCGCCAAGCGTTGACCGACATGCGATCGCTTCTGTCCGTCCTGCGTGAGGACACGCCCCGGGATTTCTCGGTGATCCCGGGCGCCGGTGATATCGACAGTCTCTTCCACGAGTTACGCAGCAGCGGACTCGACATCGCCGTCAGTGTGACCGGTGAACCACGCGAACTCTCTGCGGGTGCGGGGTTGACGGCCTATCGCATCGTCCAGGAATCGCTGACGAACGTTCTCAAACATGCGGGGCCAGGAGCACAGGCGAGCGTCGAGATGACTTGGGCTGAAACCGAACTCGTTCTCGGCATCACCGACGACGGACGAGGCGGCAGCGCCGCGCTGGTCGAATCGTCACCAGGCGGGCAGGGCCTGATCGGAATGGCCGAGCGCGCCAAACTGCACGGAGGCAAAGTAACCGCCGGGCCGAAATCAGGCGGCGGATACAGTGTCCGGGCCGTCCTGCCGTATGAACGAACGTCTGGGTAGGTCTTGAAACGTCTGAAGGTCTTAAGGTGAGTGGCATGGACGAACACGTGGCTCCGATCGCAGTGGCACTGATCGACGATCAGCAGCTGGTCCGCGCAGGTTTTCGAATGGTCATCGACTCGCAGCCGGATTTGTCCGTGGTGGTCGAGGCTTCGGACGGTCAGCAGGCCTTGACCGAGTTGGCGGCCCGTCATGTCGACGTCGTCCTGATGGATGTCCAGATGCCGAAGATGGACGGCATCGAGGCGACCCGTCGGCTCCTGGCCGACCCCGATGCGCCGAAGGTCGTGGTGCTCACCACCTTCGACAACGACGAGTACGTGATGTCGGCAATCAGGGCGGGCGCCAGCGGCTTCCTGCTCAAGGACGTGCCACCGGAACAGTTGCTCGACGCCATCCGCACCGTGCATCGCGGGGACGCGGTGATCGAAGCTCGGGCCACTCGGCGACTGCTTCAGCACGTCGGACCTCTCCTGGAAGGTTCGGCGCCCGAATCGCAGTTGCCCGAAGAGCTGACACCGCGCGAGGTCGAGGTGCTCGAGGCCATGGCGTACGGGCTGTCGAATTCGGAGATCGCCGCAAAATTCCACGTCTCCGAAACGACAGTGAAAACCCATGTCGGACGGGTTCTTTCGAAGACTCATTCACGTGATCGTGTGCAGGCCGTCGTCTTTGCCTTCCAGATCGGACTTGTCCGGCGCGCAGATCTCCTGGGAACCGAGGGCTGACGCGCAGCCCTGTTCAGTCCTACCCCGGGATGACACCGGGCTCTCCAAGATCGCCCCGCGCTCCGACGCGGAGACCACTTGCGCTGCAATAACGTCGATTCCGTCATAGCGAGAAGCTTTACGGAGGGCAAAAAATGCATGCGCACACCACGACGGAACCAGCCGCAGTGCCGGCGATCACTGCCCGCGGTGTCACCAAGGTGTACGGCACCGGTGAGACCACGGTTCACGCGCTCGGCGGGGTCGACGTGGACTTCGGTCGTGAGCGGTTCACCGCGATCATGGGCCCGTCCGGCTCCGGAAAGTCGACGCTCATGCACTGTCTGGCCGGGCTCGACACGGTTTCGGGCGGACAGGTCTTCCTGGGCGACACCGAAGTCACGAAACTCGGCGACACGGAACTCACCGAACTTCGACGCGAGCGAATCGGATTCGTCTTCCAAGCGTTCAACCTGCTGCCGGTGCTCACTGCTCGGGAGAACATGCTGCTGCCGATGAAGCTGGCGGGTAGTGAACCCTCGCCCGAGTGGATGGACGAGGTGATCGGGAAACTGGGCCTGTCGAAGCGCCTCGACCACCTGCCGCACGAGTTGTCCGGTGGTCAGCAGCAGCGTGTAGCTGTCGCCCGCGCACTACTGCCGCAGCCCGACGTGATTTTTGCCGACGAGCCCACGGGAAATTTGGATTCCCGTTCCGGGACCGAGGTTCTGGGCCTCTTGCGCACCAGTGTTCGGGAGACCGGTCAGACGGTTGTCATGGTGACACACGATCCGGTGGCGGCGTCGTATGCGGACCGAGTCGTGTTGATCGCGGACGGGTGTATTGCCGGAGAGATCGACCGTCCCACCGTCGACTCGGTGATCGGTGCCATGCGAGCACTCGGTGCCGACGACCTGGCTGATGTTCCTGCAGTTTCGGGTGCACTGCGATGAGGGGTCTGGCCTTTGCCCAGGCGCGGGCACATGCCGGGCGCTATGTGGCTTCGATACTCGCCGTGGTGATCGCAGTCGGATACATCGTCGCGACTTTGACATTGAGCTCGACGGTCGATGCGAGTGTGAGTAAATCACTTGCGACGCAATACGAAACCACGGATGTCGTCGCCTCCGGTCCAGGCGTGACGGAAGCACTGCTGAGTGCGGTGCCGGGCGTCTCGGCAGTCGCCGACGACGTGTCGACGTATGTTCGCGTCGACTCCGAGGCAAAGGGCGCGTCCTACGGGGATGCTCTCTCGATCGCCGACAATCCCGAATTGCGTTGGGAGAACTTGTCGGAGGGTTCGCTTCCGGCCGGTCTGGGGCAGGTGTTGGTGAGCGCGGACTCCGGGATACCGACGGGTGCCCGAATCGCTGTCACGGCAAGGGATTCGACGGTCGGTGCCGCTGCGCCCACCGCGCAGGTGGTCGGGCTGGTCGATCTCTCCGGTTCGGCGCAACGACTGGGCGGGATCAAGATATTCACCACCGCCGAGCAGGTGAGCGCGTGGGCCGGGGACAGCGCCAAACGTGAGTTCCGTGTCGCCGGTGACGGTTCGCGCTCTCAGCAACAACTCGTGGATTCGATCGCGAGCGCGTTGCCCGCGGACTCCACCGTGTTGACGGGAGAAGAAGCCACCGACAACGCGGCAGCGGAATACATGGGTGGCACCAAGATCCTCAGCACGGTGTTGCTCGCCTTCGGTGCCATTGCCGTTGTTGTTGCCGCGCTGGTGATCGCCAATACGTTTGCCGTTCTGCTCGCCGCGCGCACTCAGGAACTCGCGTTGCTGCGATGCGTCGGCGCCACAGCCAAACAGGTTCGCCGGAGCATTCGCAGCGAAGCCGCTGCGGTCGGCGTGATCGCCTCGGTGATCGGCGTCGGACTCGGTGTCGGACTTGCCTGGGCGATCGGTCGCGTAGCAACGGCCGCAGATGTGCCGGTGCCTCTTTCGTCACTGAGCGTCACCCCGGTGACCGTGCTGGTCGGTCTTGCCGTTGGCATCGTGATGACGATGCTCGCTGCATCTGCGCCCGGGCGGGCGGCAACGAGGCTCTCCCCGCTCGCGGCACTGCAGCCGATGGAGTCCAAGCCCGAGAGCGTTCAGGTATCGGTCGTGCGCCGGGTTCTGGGCGTCGTGATACTGCTCGCGGGCATCGCGATGACCGTCCTGGGAGTGACGAATCAGCAGGTGCCGGCGGCGACTGCCGGTGGACTCTTTTCGTTCCTGGGGATCGCAGCACTGTCCGGGCGAATCGTGCCCGCGCTGATCAATGCCGCCGGCGGAGTGCTGGCGAGACTGATCGGTCCGGTGGGAAGCCTGGCAGCAGGCAACGCCGGTCGGAACCCACGCCGGACCTCGGCGACAGCCACGGCCCTGTTGATCGGTGTGGCCTTGACGAGCACGCTCGTCGTGGGAATCGCGACGGTCAAGGAAGCCGCACCTGCGGCGATGGACAGTCAATTCCCCGTCGACGTCATGGTGAGCAGTTCCGGTTCGGCACCGCTTCCCGCAGGGTTGGGCACAGACATCGCCGCGGTCAACGGCGTCGGCGCGGTGAGCGGTCTGGACAAGGCCGAACTGACGATCGACGGGCGCGGTTCGTTGACCGGATTCGGCGTCGACGCTGCCCAGGTGAAAGATGTTCTGCGTACCGAGATCTCGGTACCCGCGGCCGGTCAGTTGGTGCTCTCGCCCGCTGACCTGACCGAATACAAACTCTCGGTGGGCGAGACGGCGACGGTGCGCGGAGATCGCGGTGCCGTCAACGTCAGCGTGGTCGAGGGTGTGAAAGGTCAACCAGCGCTGTTGGATCGAGGCGATCTGGGTGCAGCGGCCACTGCGCCGACCACCGATTCCTACTGGGTCAGGTTGGGGACGGACACCGACGAAGAGGCGCTCGCTGCCACCGACCGCATCACCGAACTGGCACGCCAGGAAGCTCCGGGCAGCGATGTTCAAGGAATGACCGAAATGCGCTCGGCTCTCGATTCGATCCTCGACACCATGCTCATGGTGGTTGCCGGGTTGCTGTCGGTAGCGGTGTTGATCGCTCTGATCGGGGTGGGAAACACCATGGCACTGTCGGTTCTCGAACGGCGCCGCGAATCCGGACTGCTTCGCGCACTCGGACTGACCAAGAAGGGAATTCGAGCCATGTTGATCTGGGAAGCACTGCTGGTGGCAGGAGTTGCATCGGTGATCGGAGTGCTGTTCGGGATGGTGTTCGGTGTAGCCGGTACCGCCTCGGTGTTCGGGATCGAGGACGTCGCCCTCAGCGCAGTGCCGTGGGCGCAATTGGTAGCCATCGTGTTGATCGGCGGAATCTGCGGTGTGATCGCGTCACTGCTCCCCGCTAGGAGGGCGGGGCTGGTGTCACCGGTGACAGCTCTCGCGAGCTAGCGTTCAGAACTGCTTCGTGACCTTCTCGGTGCCCACTCGGCGCGCGGTAGCTTCCGCGTCCGGGTGGGCTACCTGCACGAGTGAGGCGCCCGCGGCGAGAACGGCCAGAAGCCCGTCGATCAATTCGTCTGCCGTGTCCCACGTGCGGCTGGAGAGGACACGATCCGTCGACGCCAATTCGACGTTCTTCGACGATGCCCGTGCGGCGTCGATCGTGTCCGCTACGGACCGGCCTTCCAGCGCCGAACCGGCTCCGGCGCTACGGAACTGGTCGCCGTGGACACGAATGGAGGTTGCGTAGTCGGCGACGCCGAGCGGAAGATCGCTCAAACCTTTGCCGAACGCGTCGAGTGAGAGTGCGGCTACTTCCGGTACGTCCGCAACATCGTCCAGACGGTCGGCAGTGACAAAAGCCAGTTCGGCGTCGGCGTCGGGGGAGAGGACGACCTCACCGCCTGCCCACCACACACCCAGCAAGACGGCGACGCTCTGCCAGTGCGCGGGAAGCAGCACGGCAACTTTGCCGCCGGGCTCGAGGGCGAACTCGTCCCGAACCATGTTCGCTGTCTTTGCCGCCCAGTTGGCCAGAGTGCTCGCAGACAATTCGATGCGCTCGCCGGTGGCGTCGTCGTAGTAGGTCACGCGAGGGCCGGCCGGGTCGGCAGCCAGGATCGGTCCGAGGAGGGCGTCGGTCAGGTTGTCTACAGGCGAAGGCACGTAATCAGCTTACGCAGCCGTCCAGTTCACACCGCTTTCAGTTCACACAGTTTTCAGTTGACACAGCGCGGGCCGTTGGAGGCTGCGTCGATCGGCGGACCGGGAGGGGCAGGGGTGGGACTGGTCTCGGTGGTGCTCGCCGATTCAGTCGTGCTTGTCGCGCCTTCGGACGGGGATACCGCGTCCGCGGATTGCGGTCCGCTGTAGTCCTCGGCAATGACAACCCGAACCTTGCCCGAGGACAATGACGAATCCGCCTTGACCGTCAGACCGCCGAGTGCCTCGGCCACCGCGAGTGTAGCGTCGTCGTCCGCGGACTTTGCGAACACCGTCGATTCGGAGACGTCGGAGCCGGTGTTGTTGCCGACCTGTCCCTGCTTGTACCCGAGGGCACTCAATGCCTCGGAAACCCCGCTGGCCAACCCCGCGACGTCACTGGCATTAGCGACGTCGACCGTGATCGAGGATGCATTCACGGTGGTCGGTGCCTCGGAGGTCTCCTCCGAGTCCTCGCTGTCGGCGCCGACCAATCCGGCGATGTACTTCTTGACGGCCTTGGGATCGACCTTGACGATGGACTCGCCGTAATCGGTCATGCCGTTGATGTCGAGAACGGGAATGGTCTCGAATTGCACCTTTCCGCCGGCCAGATTCTGCAACTGCTTGGCGAATTCGATGATGTCCCAGTCGTCGTCGATGACGACGGAACGCTGAACGGCCGAGGTCAACTGACTGAGCTTGCCCGGGTCACTGAGGGTTTTTGCGCTCAGTACCTTACTGACGAGGGACGCCATGAACACCTGCTGGCGCACGATCCGGTCCAGGTCGCCGCGAGGAAGGTCGTGTCGTTGTCGCACGAAGCTCAGCGCGTCGGCGCCGTCGAGTGTCTGTTTCCCGGCTGCGAAGTTGGCTCCGGACATCGGTTCGTCGACTGGCGCGTTGAGGCAGACGTCGACTCCGCCCACTGCGTTGGTCAGCAGGACGAATCCGAGTAGACCGACTTCGGCGTAGTGATCGACGGTGATGCCGGTCAGATTTCCTACCGCTCCGATGAGCGCGGTCCGGCCGGCTTCCGTCGACTTCTTGTCTGCGTCGCTGTCGGACGACCCGTTGTTGACCAACTTCAGTCGCTCGGTTTCCTTGGTGGCACCGAACGCGGCGTTGATCTTCGACATACCGATACCGGGGACGTTGACGTACGCGTCTCGGGGAATCGAGATCGCGGTTGCCGAACTTCCGTCATTGGGGACGCGGATCAAGATGATGGTGTCGGTGTTGGACGCAACTTCCTCACCAGCGCGCAACGAGTCGAGCTCGCTTTGTGAGAGCGGGTTGCCGTGTGCGTCGGTGCGACTGTCGGTTCCCACCATCAGAATGTCGATGGCTCCGTCCTTGCCCCCACCGAGGCCGAGTCCGCTTGCAGTGGCAAGGCTGTTTCTCAACGAGTCCACACCTCGCCATGCGAACCCGGTGACCAGCAGTACGAGCACGGAGAGCACCGCGACCGCTATGCGAGCCGGGCTCGTCTTGGTCCGAATCGGCGCAGGTCGTGGACGCGCGCGGCGCTGCGGTTGCTGGTGGGACACCCCTTCAGGTTACTGGTCCGATGCTCGGCCGCGGGTACCTCGACGCGGCGTGCCAGACTCAACCATGTGACGAATATCCTGCTCACCGGCGCCCGAGGGCAGCTCGGAACACGTATCGATGCTCTCGCAACGTCGGCGGGTCACACTGTGACGGCCGTCGGTTCCCGCGAGCTCGACATCACAGACAGTCGCGCGGTCGACGACTTCGTCTCGCCCGATTCGGTGCTGATCAACTGCGCTGCGTACACGGCAGTAGATGCCGCCGAGACAGACCAGGAGGCAGCGAGGGCGGTCAACGAGATCGGACCGCTGAATCTCGCGCGAGCGTGTGCGCGTGCCGGTTCGCGGTTGATCCACGTTTCGACGGACTACGTCTTTCCGGGTGACGCGAGCACTCCATACGACGTCGATGCACCGACCGGTCCCGCGACGGTCTACGGCCGAACCAAGCTGGACGGCGAGATCGCAGTACGAGAGTCGGGCGCCGACGTGGCCGTTGTCCGTACCGCGTGGGTGTATTCGGGTGTCGGTACGGATTTTGTCGCCACGATGCGCAGGCTCGAAGCCGAACGAGAATTCGTGAACGTCGTGGACGACCAGATCGGGTCACCCACGTACAGCGTCGATCTGGCCGGCGGCATCGTCGAACTCGCGCTGCGGGACTTCACGGGTGCGTCGACATTCCACCTGACCAACGGCGGGCAAGCCAGTTGGTACGAGTTGGCGCGAGCGGTGTTCGAGGAGATCGGAGCAGACCCGGCGCGGGTGCGCCCGTGCAGCAGCGCGGACTTCGTGCGCCCTGCGCCCCGCCCGGCATATTCGGTTTTGTCCGAGCGCGCGTGGGTTACCGCGGGAATGACGCCGCTGCGTCCGTGGCGAGAGGCTCTGCACGCCGCTCTGGCGTGAGCATTGTTCGGGGCAGTGCCCGTGGGCGGCTAGGCTGACCGGCGTGAGTCCCAAGCTGGCCGTGGTAACGGTGACGTACTCCCCAGGCGAGCATCTCGAGAATTTCTTGAGCACGCTCGCCGCGGCGACGACAGAAAAACCCCAGGTCATCATGGCCGACAACGGGTCGACCGATGGTGCGCCGGAGGCGGCGGATGCCAAGTACGAGCATGTTCGTCTGCTTCGTACAGGGGGAAACATCGGCTACGGCGGAGCGATAAATCGGGCTGTGGCGGAGATCGATTCGTCGATCGAATTTGTCGTGATTTCCAATCCTGACGTCCAATGGGCACCCGGTTCACTCGACGAATTGGTCGCTGCGGCAAATCGGTGGCCAAGGGCCGGTGCACTGGGGCCGAAGGTCCTCGAACCGGACGGCAGCGTCTATCCGTCGGCACGAACGGTGCCCGACATCACCTCGGGCGTCGGGCACGCGTTGCTCGGCACCGTGTGGCCGAAGAACCCGTGGACTGCCCGTTACCGTCAGGAGAACGAGGCCGTCACCGAGCGCTCCGTCGGTTGGCTTTCCGGGTCGTGCCTGTTGGTCCGACGTGATGCCTTCGACGCCATCTCCGGGTTCGACTCGCGATACTTCATGTACATGGAGGACGTCGATTTCGGTGATCGCCTCGGAAAAGCCGGGTGGCTCAATGTCTTTGTTCCCTCCGCTGTCGTGACCCATGCCAAAGGCCATGCGGCAGGCCGGCATCCGGAACTGATGCTGCCCGCTCATCATCGCAGCGCATACCAGTTCCAGGCTGATCGTCATCCGCATTGGTGGCAGGCTCCGCTGCGACTTGCCTTGCGCGGTGGCCTGGCCGTGCGGTCCAAGATCGCCGTAGCTTCTGCTGTTCGCGAGCGCGCTCGCACCGACGACTCGACCGACAACCCATCAGTTTCGAACCACGGGGGAAAATGATGTCCGATCCGAATCCGACCGACGCCGTAATCCTGGTAGGCGGCAAGGGCACTCGGCTGCGTCCGTTGACGCTGTCGGCGCCCAAGCCGATGCTTCCGACCGCCGGCCTTCCGTTCCTGACGCATCTGCTTGCCAGGATCGAGGCTGCCGGTATCAAGCACGTGGTGCTCGGAACATCTTTCAAGGCAGAGGTATTCGAGGACTACTTCGGCGACGGCTCCAAGATGGGGCTCGAGATCGACTACGTCTTCGAGACCGAGCCGCTGGGCACCGGTGGCGGAATCCGCAACGTACTCCCGAAGTTGCGCGGCGACAACGTCATGGTGTTCAACGGTGACGTGCTCGGTGGCACCGACCTGAACGCCATTCTCGAGACCCACGAGAAGACGGACGCCGACGTGACACTTCACCTGGTTCGTGTGGGAGACCCGCGTGCATTCGGTTGTGTTCCGACCGACGAGGACGGACGAGTCTCGGCATTCCTGGAGAAGACCCAGGATCCGCCGACGGATCAGATCAACGCCGGCTGCTACGTCTTCAAGCGCGAGATCATCGAACAGATCCCGGAGGGACGACCGGTATCGGTCGAGCGCGAGGTGTTCCCGAATCTCCTGGCCGAGGGCAAGCGGGTGTTCGGCCACGTCGACTCGTCGTACTGGCGTGACATGGGAACCCCCGAGGACTTCGTTCGCGGTTCCGCCGACCTGGTGCGAGGCATCGCGCCTTCGCCGGCTCTCGAAGGTCCGCGCGGCGAGTCGCTCGTTCACCCCGGGGCGGGAATTGCGCCTGGCGCCGTCCTGATCGGCGGCACGGTTGTCGGCCGTGGCGCAGAAGTCGGCGCAGGTGCGCGCCTCGACGGTGCGATTCTCTTCGACGGCGCCGTTGTGGAAGCCGGTGCGGTAGTCGAACGATCGATCCTCGGATTCGGCGTCCGTATCGGACCACGAGCACTGGTCCGCGACGCCGTCATCGGAGACGGCGCGGACATCGGTGCGCGGTGCGAATTGTTGCGCGGCGCACGTGTGTGGCCGGGGGTGACGCTGCCGGACGGTGGCGTGCGCTTCAGCACAGATGTGTGATCGTTAGCTGACCTACTGGAATACTGGCGGGTATGACTTCTCTTCCGAGCCGTTACGTTGCCCTCGGTGACTCGTTCACCGAGGGCGTCGGCGACGCCGACGAACGATTCCCCAACGGTCTGCGCGGGTGGGCAGACCGAGTGGCCGAGCAGCTGGCGGTGAACAACCCCGAGTTCCGCTACGCCAACCTGGCGATTCGTGGTCGCCTACTCGGACCGATCATCGACGAGCAGTTGGAACCCGCTCTGGCGTTGAAGCCCGATCTGGTGACCATCTACGCCGGCGGAAACGACATGATGCGTCCGAAGCTCGACATCGACGCGATGGTCGCCCGCTACGATTCGGCAATCGGCCAGCTCACTGCTTCCGGTGCGCAGGTTCTCATGTTCACCGCATACGACACCGGATGGTCCGCCTTCTTCGGCAAGCTCCGCGGACGCCTGGCGATTTACAACGAGCTTGTTCGCGAGGTAGCGGACCGCCACGGCGCGACCCTCGTCGACTTCTGGCGATTCTCCGAATATCAGGACCTACGGATGTGGGACTGGGATCGCCTCCACATGTCGCCCGCCGGGCACGAGAACATGGCGACGCGGGTGCTCGACGTACTGGGCGTCGAACACGGATTGATCGCGCCCGACCTCGGGCCTGCGCCGGTTCTCACGAAAGCGGAAACTCGTCGCGAGGATCGTCAATGGGCGCGAGAGTTCTTGGTGCCGTGGGTAGCTCGGCGCGTGAAGGGAACATCTTCGGGCGACGGCGTGAGCGCCAAGCAACCCGAGCTGTCTCCGATTCAGTCCTGATTCTTGCGCTGATGGGCGAGCGCTACCAGGTGGTCGATGGTCTCGCGTTCGGCAGTCGGCGGTAGCGCGTCCACCGGCCACCACCGGAGGTCGGTGGACTCCGCGCTGCGGACGATATGTGAATTGTCCGGCGCCACAACAAGAAACCGTAGATCGAGATGTCTGGTCGGGACCCCGAGTGAGCACGTGATCGGATGTGTGTGGGCGGAGAGTAGGTCCGCGTCTATCCGAACGTCGTGAATTCCGGACTCCTCACGAGCCTCCCGCAATGCCGCATCGACTACCGTCTCGTCGTCGGGTTCGCAGTGACCTCCGAGCTGAATCCACCTGCCCACCTTGGGATGCAGGGTCAGTAAGACGTGGCAGCCACTCTCGTCGAGAACCAGAGACGACGCGGTGATGTGTCCTGGGGCATGGCGACGAAGGCAGCCGTCCGGAGCCGAATCGAGGAACGCGAGCATCGTGTGCCGCAGTGACTCGTCCGCTTCGGAGGACGTCGACCAGCCCTCCAGGACGCCCTTGGCGGAGGCGTGCAGCGATTCGGCTGACATGACCTACAGCTCCACCAACGCGTCCCCGGGGGCGGAGACCGTGCGCGGAGTCAGTGGTTCGAGGGGGTACCCGATTGCGACTGCGCCGAGTGGCTGCCAATCGGCCGGGAGATCGAGTTGTTCGCGTACGAGGTCGGCGGCGAAGATCGTCGATCCGATCCAGCAGCTTCCCACGCCGCGTGTGGCCAGCGAGACCAGCAGTCCCTGCACTGCCGCGCCGGCAGCGACGGTGAACATCGTGGACTCCGCCGCGGTACGTCGGGCATCCGGATAACTGTGTGCGCCGTCGGGCACGCAGAAGGGAATGACGACCTCGGGGGCATCGAACAGGATGTTTCCGCGGGCAACCCGCGCGTCGACGGATTCGTCGCTACGACCGTCCGCACGCAGATCGGCGGCCCACTTCTCACGCATCTGCTCGAGGAGCGACGTGCGGACCGACGCGGTCCGCAGCCACACGAATCGAACAGGCCTCGTGTGGTGGGGTGCTGGAGCGGTGAGTGCCTCGGCGATCGAGCTGCGAATGATCTCCGCGTCGACGGGATCACCTGCGAACTGCCGAACCGACCGACGCAACAGCAGCGCCTGGCCGCGGCCCATCGCCGTAGCCTCCTCGGTTCCCAGCCAGAACAGATCGTCCGGGCCGCGACGGATCAGATCCTGGCCACTCGAACCGTCGTCCTCGAATCGGAGTCCTCGCACGACGGCGACGGGAACGCCGCCGAGCTTGCCCTTGACCAGATCGCCCGCAGCGGCGATCTCGTCCGCGATCGCGATCTCGGTGACGATCAGATCGTTGCCCTGGCTGTCCTGTGCCCCGAGGTAGCCGTGCAGGACCGGAATGCCGGAGGAACCGATCGCGGCATCGGTCTGCCCGTTGCGCCACGCACGACCCATCGTGTCGGTCACGACGACGGCGACGGACTTGCCCGTGCTCTCGAGAATTCGGGCACGCAGCCCCGCTGCGCTCGCATCGGGATCCACGGGGAGCAGGGCGAGTTCGGCACCGTCGACGTTGGAGCCGTCGATGCCCGATGCGGCCTGCACGATGCCGAGTTTGTTCTCGGTGATCAGAGTGCGGCCCTTGCGGGCCACGACGCGGACGGCTTCCTGATCCACCAGGAGGCGTCGTGCTGCGTCGCGCTCTTCCGGATCGGTCGGCGAGGAAACGATGCGACCCTCGACTTTTGAGAACACCTTGCTCGTGACGACAACGACGTCGCCGTTCTCGAGCCACGGTGTCGCGTCGACGACAGCGGCGGCCAAGTCGTCTCCGGGCCGGAACTCGGGAAGGCCGAGCACGGGAATGACTTCGATTGCGGCGCCGGGGGAGTGATCGCCGGGAGAGTGATTTCTGTCGCGGCTTGCTTCGGTTCCGGGCTCGGTCACAGTTCGACTCCGGCGATCTCGAAAGCCGTTCGAACCATTTTTGCGGTCTCTTCGGGGGACGTCATCAAAAGTGGGATGCTTCGCACGTTCACCCCGTCGATGTCGGCCGTGTCACCTTCGTCGACGAGCCAGCCGTCGAGAATGCCGTTGATCGAGCGAGCTCCGTAGTGGCGACCGATCGCCTCGGAAGTCGTCTCGACCCCGATCACTTCGAGGCACTCGTCAGCCATGCCGCGCAACGGTTTTCCACCGATGACGGGGGAGAGGCCGACAACCTTGGCCGCGGTGGTCCGCAGGGCTCCGCGAATGCCGGGCACCGCGAGGATCGCGCCGACGCTCACGACGGGATTGGACGGTGCGATCAGCACGATGTCGGCACCGTCGATCGCCTCGACCACCCCCGGCGCGGGCTTGGCCTGCTCGGCGCCGACGTGAGCGAAGCTGTGAGTTTCCACCTGTGCTCGATGGCGTACCCACCACTCCTGGAAATGAATCGCCTTCTGTTCACCGTCTTCCGGATCGGTGATCACAACGTGTGTTTCGCTGCGGTCGTCGCTCACGGGAAGCAGTGCGACACCCGGATTCCAGCGATTGCACAATGCTTCGGTGATCGCGGACAACGGATATCCCGTGTGGAGCATCTGGCTGCGAATCAAATGCGTTGCGATATCGCGATCTCCGAGGCCGAACCAGTCCGGCTTCGCTCCGTATGCCGCGAGTTCTTCTTTCGCATTCCAGGTTTCGCCGGCGTGCCCCCACCCGCGTTCGGTGTCGATACCGCCGCCGAGTGTGTACATACAAGTGTCCAGATCGGGGCAGATGCGCAGACCGTGCATCCAGACGTCGTCTCCGACGTTGACGACGGCCGTGATGCGATGTGGGCCTTCGTATTTCTCGAGGGATTCACCACCGGCGATTCCGAGCGCATTTTGCACACCTTGAAGGAAACGGGCCCCGCCGACGCCGCCAACCAATACAGTCACGTTCACGACATCAGAGCCTAGGCGGTCGGCGCGTCGTCGTGTCTGGCGGGCAGAAGGTCCCGTCAATTGGGGGCCGGAATACTAATGGATTCATCTCGTTTAGCTTGACCGCGACACGCTGGACGTGTGTAATCTCAAATGTGTCATTCCAACCGCTACTTGTGAGTTCACTTGCAGCGGGGCCGGTTTCGAACACAGTTTCGAACGGTCGACGGGGTGGGGTTGAAGATGGAGTGAAAATTCTGCGCTATTACAGGTGAGGAGGCGGAACGATGCCCAATGAAAATGTCGAGATCAGTTCTCTCGCAATGACAGTAAGCGACGAACCGCAGACCGATTCCCGAGCAGGCGCAGCAGAAGGTGCCTGCAGCAGTGAGTTCGACGGTATGAGTACTCGGCCAGTGCTGAGTCTCGTCACCGGCTTCGAAGAATTGTTCGACACCATCGAGGATCAGTGGCAGGAGCGTGCTCTCTGCGCGCAGACCGATCCCGAAGCGTTCTTCCCTGAAAAGGGTGGATCGACGAGGGAAGCAAAACGGATCTGCCTCGGTTGTGAAGTTCGTGACGAGTGCCTCGAGTACGCGCTCGCGAACGACGAACGGTTCGGAATCTGGGGAGGGTTGTCCGAGCGCGAGCGTCGGCGACTCAAGCGGGGGATCATCTGATCTGCTGCTGAATCGGTTCTGTCAGCGTCGGGGCTGACGGGCGGTCTTCGAAAGTCTGACCTGCAACGGGGAATTGCAGGTCAAGCAACGACTGTTTTGTTCTTCGTGTGGATTTACTTCTTCGTGTGACATCAGTTTTTTCGTCTGACGGTGCGTCAGTCCTCGTCGGGCAGTGTGGGGTCGATGACCTGTGGGTCGACGCCCAGATACGTGCCGACTTGATGGACCAACACGTCGTGCACCAGATCCGTGAGTTCTTCCGGATCCTTCGCGCGCTGCTCCAATGGGCGGCGAAACAGCACAATTCTTGCGCGAGTCGTATTTCCGTGACGGTCGATTCCGGCCGGAATCAGTCGTGACAGTGGAACCGGGCCGTCTGCGATGACCTCCGGCGGCCATGTGACGGACTCCGGATCGTGCGCGTGAATCTTCGGAACTTCGTCCACCGCGATGTCGAGTTTCGTCAACCGGTCGTGCCACGCGAGGTCGACGGGCGAGAAGGCGTCGAGCACCAGGAGATCGAACTTCTCAGCCCGGGTACGCCTGGCGGGCACCTCCGGGGGAAGTAGTGGTCCGCGCAGGCCACGGCCGTGTCGCTCGATGGAACGAGTGGTGACCGAGCGTCGGCGGCGAGCTTGTGGCATGGCGCCCAGATTACGACAGAAGAAACTGCTCGGTGTGTCCGAGTAGGTTCCGGACGTGGGGAGGGCTAGGCTCCGTACCTGTGAGATCTCTGCGTCGCTGCTGCCGCCCCGGGTGCAAGAACCCCGCCGTCGCGACGCTTACGTATGTCTACTCGGACTCCACTGCGGTTGTCGGGCCGCTGGCAACCGTCGCCGAGCCCCATTCATGGGATTTGTGTGACACTCACGGCTCTCGAATCACCGCCCCCAAGGGCTGGGAACTCGTCCGCCACGAAGGCGGATTCGCGTCGAGCACTCCCGACGAAGACGATCTGACCGCTTTGGCCGAAGCTGTACGTGAAGCCGGTCTCGGAGATCGCAGCAAGTCCAACGTCGACGCAGATGAGGACATACGTCCCGCAGCACCGAGTACTGCCCGTACAGGGCGTCGTGGACACCTCCGCGTACTGCCCGACCCATCCAACTGACGCGAGATTCGTCGCCGCAGACGCTAGGCTCGACCGAGTACTTCCACACCCGAGTACTGCGAATCTCCGGACGCCATGCGCCCGGACGTTCTCGTCTGTGAGGGTGCATGCACAAGGAGAGTTTTCAGTGGGGCGAACAGCCGAGTCGGTTGCTGCAATCATCAAGGCGTACGACGTGCGCGGCGTGGTCGGTGAGCAGATCGACGAAGATTTTGTCCGCGACGTGGGAGCGTCGTTCGCCCGTCTGGTCCGTGACGAGGCCGGCGCAGCCACGACGGTTGTGATCGGCTACGACATGCGTGCATCGTCGCCCACACTGTCTTCCGCTTTCGGTGACGGCGTGCTCGCTCAAGGACTCGACGTCGTCTACATCGGATTGGCGTCGACCGACGAGCTCTACTTTGCATCCGGTTTGCTGAACTGCCCGGGCGCGATGTTCACGGCGAGCCACAATCCGGCCAAGTACAACGGCATCAAGATGTGCCGGGCCGGCGCCAAGCCCGTCGGTCAGGACACCGGCCTGGCAGTCATCTCCGCCGAGGTCGTCTCGGGTGTTCCCGCGTACGACGGACCGGCAGGTACCGCCGGCACGAAGGACGTCCTCGAGGAATACGCGAGCTACCTCCGCGGATTGGTCGACCTGGCTGCGTTGCGCCCGATGAAGGTCGCAGTCGATGCAGGAAACGGCATGGGCGGCCATACCGCGCCGGCCGTATTCGGGCCGATGCCTCTCGAAGTCCTCCCGCTCTACTTCGAGCTCGACGGCACGTTCCCCAACCACGAAGCCAATCCGCTCGATCCGGCCAACCTCGTCGACCTGCAGGCCTACGTGCGTGAGACCGGAGCAGACATCGGCTTGGCTTTCGACGGTGACGCGGACCGTTGCTTCGTCGTCGACGAGAAGGGCGACCCCGTCTCTCCGTCCGCGGTGACGGCACTTGTCGCCAAGCGCGAACTCGCGAAGGAACCGGGCGCGTCGATCATCCACAATCTGATCACGTCGCGGGCAGTGCCCGAACTGGTCGAAGAACTCGGCGGCGTCGCGATCCGTACCCGAGTCGGCCACTCGTTCATCAAGCAGGAGATGGCCGAGACCGGTGCCGTCTTCGGCGGCGAGCACTCAGCTCACTACTACTTCCGCGATTTCTGGGGCGCCGACTCCGGCATGCTCGCGGCGTTGCACGTACTCGCCGCACTGGGCGAGCAGGACCGTCCGCTCTCCGAGTTGATGGCGGAGTACACCCGCTACGCGGCCTCGGGTGAGATCAACTCCACGGTGGCTGACGCGGCCGATCGCACTGCCGCTGTGCTGGCAGCATTCGCGGACCGCACCGAGTCGGTTGATCGCCTCGACGGTGTCACAGTCAGTCTCGAGGGAAATGCCTGGTTCAACTTGCGCGCGTCCAATACCGAGCCTTTGCTGCGACTCAACGTCGAAGCACCCACGTCCGCCGATGTCGACGCATTGGTGAACGAAATTCTGGCGATCGTCCGGGCTTGAATCCGAGTCTGATCGGTTTGTCGGTGAGCCGAAGCCCTGGGATAGTTGGGGGACTATCTCGGGAACGACTGCCTCGGGAACGAGGGCTTTGCCACCACGGACCGCGTAGAGCTGGAATGCTGGATGGTGCGGGAACTGCTAACGGAGAAGGGGGTGCGGTGAGATGACAGCGCCGATGCCGCTTCTCGACCTCGACGACAGCGAGGGTTTGTCGGCTGCCGATTCGGAAGGGCTACTGCGGTCTGTGGCCATGGGGGGCGCACAGATTCGGGCCACCGCATCGGCCGTCGGCGAGGGTGTGATCTCTCGGCTGGCCGGCCTGCGCCCGCGCAGCGTCGTGCTGATTGCCGGTGCCGGTGGCGCTCGGCACGGAGCCAGGATGGCGCTTGCTCTCGTCGGAGATTCGGTCGGTTGTCCGCTCCTCGTACTCGACCGGACGCCGTCGTGGGCCGGACCGTTGGACGTGATCGTCGTTGCCGGTGACGATGCCGGTGATCCGCGCCTGGTCGAATCCGTCGACAGTGCAGTTCGCCGTGGCGCCGAAGTTGTTGTCGCCGTTCCGGACGAGGGGCCCATGCGGGCTGTGGCGGCCGGGCGCACCATGTCGTTGCCGCCGCGGCTCTACGCCTCGCCGAGGCACACGATGACGCGGTTCCTCGCCGTCTTCCTCGCCGTTGCCGCCGAAATCGAGGGCAAGGGATCGATCGAGGACCGTTCGGCGGTGCTCGGTCGAATCGCCGACGCCGTTGATGCGGAGGCGATGCGGGACGGGCCGGCCAACGAGGTATTCCACAACCCGGCCAAGTCGTTGGCCACCAGAATGAGCGGCCGGCGAGTCGTTCTATGTGGGAGTGGTTCCGTGACAACAGCACTCGCAGAGTTCTCGAGCGTTTCGCTGATGAGCTCGGGCCTGAATGCCGCTGCCGCCGAGATGTCGGAGGTGATTCGTTCGGCACGAGCTCTGTTCGCGCCGGACGCAGCTTCGCGTGATTCGGTGTTCCACGACCCGTTCTTTCACGATCCGCAACTGGACGGCGCACTGCCGACCCCGCCGGCGCGGGCGTTCGTCTTCGCGACCGAATCCACGCGCGGGGAGGCGAGACGCCGGATGGACGCATTGGCCGACGCCGATCTGGTGGTGGCGGCAGACGAAGACCAGACCAACGTGGTGATATCGGAGATGGAGCAGGTATTCGTGTTGGCGTCTCGAGTAGACATGGCCGCGGCGTACGTGCAGTTGACGGGCGGTGCGAAGTAAGTGCGTGAACTCGAAGGTGCACTTCGTTCTTACGCGTGGGGCTCGCGAACGGCAATTGCCGAACTACGCGGTCTTGCGACCCCGTCGAATCATCCCGAAGCGGAGTTGTGGTTGGGCGCGCACCCGGGTGACCCGGCGCGCGTGATCACCGAATCCGGAAGCGAGTCGTTGCTCGAGGTTCTGCACCGCGAACCCGAGCGTGAACTCGGCCGTGAGAACCTCGATGCATTCGGTGAGCGACTCCCATTCCTGCTCAAGTTGCTTGCGGCGGAAGAGCCGCTGTCGCTTCAGGCGCATCCCAGCGCCGTTCAAGCCGACGAGGGTTTTCGTCGTGAGAACGCACTCGGCGTTCCCATGGAATCGCCGATTCGCAACTACAAGGACGGCAGCCACAAGCCCGAACTTGTTGTCGCGCTGAGCAGATTCGAAGCGCTTGCCGGATTCCGCGAGCCGACGCGGACTGTCAAACTGCTGCGCGCTCTGGCCGTCGACGAGTTGGAGCCGTACATCGGTCTGCTCGAAGGCCAACCCGATTCCGACGGACTCCGGGCGTTGTTCACGACATGGATCACGCTGCCGTCCACGGTGCTCGGGACGTTGCTCCCTGCCGTGCTTGCCGGGTGCATCACCTACGTCGCGCACCACGACGCCGAATTCGTGACCGAGATCCGTACCGCGCTGGAATTGAGCGAGGCGTACCCCGGCGACGCCGGCGTTCTGGCGGCACTGCTGCTCAACCGCGTCACACTCGAGCCCGGCCAAGGACTGTTTCTCGCTGCGGGAAATCTCCACGCGTATCTCCATGGACTCGCGGTCGAGATCATGGCCAACTCCGACAACGTGCTGCGCGGCGGGCTGACGCCCAAACACGTCGACGTGCCCGAACTGTTGAGGGTTCTGGACTTCGTCGGGGCCGATATCGAAGTGCTCGATCCGGCCCCTTCACCAGGATCAGGTCAGCCAGGATCAGGTCAGCCAGGATCAGGTCAGTCAGGGTCAGGTAGATACGAGTACGTCACGCCCGCACCTGAATTTCGTTTGACGCGTCTGGAGTTCGACTCGAATGCCACCGACCTCGTTGTCGAAGCCGGCGGCCCGCGGATTCTGATCTGCACCGACGGCGCGGTCACTGCGACGTGCGGTGCCGACACTCTCGACCTCGATCGGGGCCGAGCCGCGTGGATTGCTGCCGACGAGCCCGTAGTACACCTGACCACACGAACCCCGACTGCGCAGGTTTTCAGTGCAGTGGTCGGTCGATAGGAATCTCGGTCGATAGCGAGGAGACATTGTGTCGGCTCATGGTGGCAAGAAGGCAATTCTGGCGGCCCTCGGAGCCAATGCCGGAATTGCCGTAGCCAAGTTCGCCGGATTCTTGATCACCGGATCGTCGTCGATGCTCGCCGAATCGGTGCACTCGGTGGCCGACACGTCCAATCAGGGTTTGTTGCTCTTGGGGCAGAAGAAGGCAGAACGTGAGGCAGATCAACTGCACCCGTTCGGTTACGGGCGCAACCGATACTTCTATTCGTTCGTCGTTGCACTGGTGCTCTTCACCCTCGGTTCGCTGTTCGCGATCTACGAAGGTATTCACAAGATTCAGCATCCTGAAGAACTCAATTCGGCTTTCGTGGCAATCGCGATCCTGTTCATCGCGATCTGCCTGGAGGGCTACAGCTTCCGGACCGCAGCGAAGGAATCACGACCGCTCAAGGGAAATGCGTCGTGGTGGAACTTCATCCGAACCTCTCGTAGCCCGGAACTCCCGGTTGTGTTGCTCGAGGACACCGGCGCATTGATCGGTCTCGTCCTTGCACTCGGCGGCGTCGGCCTCACGATGGTGACCGGAAATCCGGTCTTCGACGGCATCGGAACTCTGTGCATCGGTGTCCTGCTCGGCATCATCGCGGTCATTCTGATCATCGAAATGCAGTCGCTGCTGATCGGTGAAGGCGCAACGGCGGTGGAGACCGAACTGATCCTCAACGCACTGGTCGACGGAACTCGTATCGAACGCGTCATTCATTGCAAGACGCAGTACCTCGGTCCCGAGGAGATCCTTGTTGCTGCCAAGGTTGCGGTGCCGGTCGGATCGACGATCTCGGATGTGGCGACGGCGATCGACGAGGCCGAGTCTCGCGTGCGCGCTGCAGTGCCTGCGGCGCGGGTGATCTACCTCGAGCCGGACCTGGATCGTCTCAGCGCAGGAGATCGCCCTGAAACAGATCTACAGGCTCCCGACAAACCCTGAACAAAGCCGCGCCTGCGGGCTTAGGCTGATGCCATCTCTCTACTTGCCCATGGTGGGACCTGCTGGTCCCCAGCAAGGAGGCGGCAATGGCTGTCAAGGACGAGCAGGCCGGATCTGGACGGTCGAAGCTGTTTCGAACCAAATCGATCGAGCAGTCCATCAAGGACACCGACGAGCCGGAAACCAAACTCCGGAAAGAGCTGAACTCGTGGGATCTCACGGTGTTCGGTGTCGCAGTGGTCATCGGTGCGGGCATCTTCACACTCACGGCTCGGACGGCGGGAAACGTCGCCGGGCCGTCGGTTTCCCTGGCTTTTGTCATCGCGGCAATCGCCTGCGGACTGGCAGCGCTGTGTTACGCCGAGTTCGCGTCGACGGTCCCGGTTGCCGGTAGCGCGTACACGTTCTCGTACGCGACGTTCGGCGAATTCGTCGCCTGGATCATCGGCTGGGATCTCATCCTCGAATTCGCCTTGGCGTCTTCGGTGGTGGCAAAAGGCTGGTCGCTGTACCTCGGCGAAGTGATGGGTTCACGCAGCCCGATCGTCGAGTTGGGGCCGATCTCGTTCGACTGGGGTGCGGTGCTGGTGATCGCCGTCATCACGATCCTGCTCGCGACCGGCACAAAACTCTCTTCGAGGGTGTCACTGGTGATCACGGCGATCAAGGTCGCGGTGGTGTTGCTGGTGATCATCGTCGGTCTGTTCTACATCGACACCGACAACTACTCGCCGTACATTCCGCCGTCGGAGCCGGGCTCGACGGGAGAGGGCATCCACCAGTCGTTGTTCTCGTACGTGACCGGGGCCGGTGGCAGCACATTCGGGTGGTACGGATTGCTCGCGGCAGCCAGTCTGGTGTTCTTCGCGTTCATCGGCTTCGACGTCGTCGCCACGACTGCGGAGGAGGCGAAGGAGCCGCAGAAGGCGTTGCCACGCGGCATCCTGGGCTCGCTCTTGATCGTCACGGTTCTGTACGTGGCAGTGACACTCGTGTTGACCGGGATGGTGAAGTACACCGAACTCGAGGGCGATACTTCCAACCTGGCAACGGCATTCGCCTTCCACGACATCACGTGGGCGAAAAACGTCATCTCGTTCGGCGCGTTGGCCGGTCTCACGACCGTGGTGATGGTGCTGATGCTCGGGCAGACCAGGGTGCTCTTCGCGATGGCACGCGACGGTCTGATGCCGCGACGCCTGGCGCCGACCGGCAAGCACGGAACTCCCGTGCGGATCACGATCTTGGTCGGCGTTGTGGTCGCGGTGCTCGCCGGAGTGTTCCCGATCGGCACCCTCGAGGAAATGGTCAATATCGGCACGTTGTTCGCGTTTGTTCTCGTGTCGTTGGGGGTTCTCGTGCTTCGTCGGACGCGGCCGGACCTACCCCGCGGGTTCAGGGTGCCGCTGGTCCCGCTGATCCCGATCCTGGCTGTCCTCGCGTGTCTCTGGTTGATGTTCAACCTGTCGGTGGAGACCTGGATGAGGTTCGTGGTCTGGATGGCCCTCGGTGTTGTCATCTACTTCGCCTACAGCAGGCAGCATTCGTTGATCGGGAAGCGTGAACGCGGCGAAATCGAGTAAATGTACAAAGATTATGATTTGTCTATCACTTGTACAAATAGCGTAGTACTGTCTATCTCGGGGTGAACTGACTCACAGTTGTCGAGTCGGTCCGAATCGAGGAGGTAGACCGTGTCGACGCACGTGAACTCGCAGTCCGGGCAGACACTCCCGCCCGAGCAGTGGCGTGACAAGAAGAGATATCTTTGGCTGCTCGGCCTGGTGCCGCCGACGGCGGTCTTCATTGCCGTCGGATTGGTCGCGTTGTTCAACAGTCTCGGGTGGAACGAGGTCTCGCCGGTGTGGTGGTGGATCGGGCCGTTGCTCGTCTACATCCTGCTCCCGATCCTCGACATCTTCTTCGGTCCGGACGGCGAGAATCCGCCGGACGAGGTGATGGAGCGCCTCGAGAACGACAAGTACTACCGGTACTGCACCTACATCTACATACCGTTCCAATTGGCCAGCCTGGTCCTGGCCTGCTATCTCTGGTCGGCGACCGACCTGTCCTGGCTCGGAATCGACGGGGGACTGGGGCTGACCTCCAAGATCGGTCTGGCGATCAGTATCGGTTGCGTCGCAGGAATCGGGATCAACACCGCACACGAACTAGGTCACAAGAAGGACGATCTCGAGCGCTGGTTGTCGAAGATCACTCTGGCGCAGTCGTTTTACGGCCACTTCTACATCGAGCACAATCGTGGACACCACGTGCGGGTCGCCACGCCCGAGGATCCGGCGTCGTCTCGCTTCGGCGAGAGCTTCTGGACCTTCCTGCCGCGCAGTGTGTGGGGATCTCTGCGCTCGTCGTGGTCCCTGGAGAAAGCCAGGCTCGATCGACTGGGTAAGAAGCCGTGGACAATTCGCAACGACGTCCTGCATTCGTGGTTGATGTCCGTCGTACTCTTCGGTGTCCTCGTCGCCGTTTTCGGGCTCTCGGTGCTGCCGTTCCTGGTGCTGCAGGCCGTCTTCGGATTCTGCCTGCTCGAAACCGTCAACTACCTCGAACATTACGGACTGAAGCGTCGCCGTCTGGACAGTGGGCGGTACGAGCGCGCCGCACCGGAGCACAGTTGGAACAGCGATCACATCTGCACCAACATCTTCCTGTATCACCTCCAGCGTCACAGTGACCATCATGCGAACCCGACACGTCGTTATCAGACGCTTCGAAGCATGGACGGTGCACCCAACCTGCCCAGTGGATACGCGAGCATGATCATGCTCGCCTACGTTCCGCCGCTGTGGCGAAAAGTAATGGATCCCAAGGTCCTTGCGCACTACGGCGGCGACATCACCCGCGTCAACGTTCAGCCGTCCAAGCGTGATCGCATCCTTGCTCGGTACGGAGCAGCGTGATGAGCAGCTATCGATGCCCGGTGTGTGAATACGTCTACGACGAATCGGAGGGTGCACCACGAGAAGGGTTTCCGGCGGGCACGCCGTGGGATGCCGTGCCGGACGACTGGTGCTGTCCGGACTGCGGCGTGAGGGAAAAGCTGGACTTCGAGCCGATGCCGGCAACGGCAGGGAGTGAATCATGAACGACTACAAGCTGTATCAGTGCGCGCAATGCGGCTTCGAGTACGACGAGGCAGTCGGCTGGCCGGAGGACGGTATCGAACCGGGAACTCGCTGGGACGACATTCCCGAAGACTGGAGTTGCCCGGACTGCGGCGCGGCGAAGAGCGACTTCTTCATGGTGGAGGTCGAGCGGCGGTGAGTTGCGTCGGCCTCGAACGGACCTGAGCGCGGCGGTAGTGTCGTCACCATGACTTCGACGCCAACTCGTCTGCCGCAGAAAGAAGCGTCGCGCCTGCTGCTGCGTACGTCGGTGCTCGATTCGATGCGTGAGTTGTTGACCGAGCGTGACTGGTCCGAGGTGACGCTGACAGTTCTGGCCAAGCATGCCGGTGTGAGTCGTCAGACGCTCTACAACGAGTTCGGTTCGAGGCAAGGGCTTGCCGAGGCATACGCGCTTCGCCTTGCCGACGGATTCGTCGATGCGGTGGACGAGGCCATGGTGGCGAACGACGGACGTGCAGTCGAGGCACTGACGGCGGGCTTCGGATCGTTTTTCGCCTCCAGCGCAACCGACCCGTTGGTGATCTCTCTGCTCACCGGTGAGGCCAAGCCGGACCTTCTTCGCCTGATCACCACTGACAGCGCGGTCATCATCGAACGCGCGTCGTCGCGGCTTGCGGAGAGCTTCCAGCGAGGGTGGATTCAGGCGTCACCCGCCGATGCCGGGATTCTGGCCAGGGCGATTGCGCGTCTCGGGCTCAGCTACATTTCGATGCCGCCGGAGTCCGAGGTTTCGGTGGCGGAGGATCTGGGCACATTGCTCGGGCCATTCATCGACGTGGCGCGAGAGGGTCGCGCAGTAGAGGGGCGGGCGGGAGAGGGCGTCTAACCGATAGCCTGGTACACCGATAGGCTTGTGCATAGTTTGCACGTCAACCAGGAGAGGCAGATGACGACCTCAGTTTCAACAACGCCCGTGGCCGAGAGCCGTAACGGCATCGACTTCAAAGTTGCAGATCTTTCGCTCGCGGAGTTCGGTCGCAAGGAAATCCGTCTGGCAGAGCACGAGATGCCCGGCCTCATGGCGCTTCGTCGCGAATACGCAGAGGTGTTGCCGCTCAAGGGCGCTCGCGTTTCCGGCTCGCTGCACATGACCATTCAGACCGCGGTTCTGATCGAGACGCTGACGGCGCTCGGCGCCGAGGTCCGCTGGGCTTCGTGCAACATCTTCTCCACGCAGGATCATGCTGCCGCCGCCATCGTCGTCGGTCCGCACGGCACCCCGGAAGAGCCCAAGGGCGTTCCGGTTTTCGCCTGGAAGGGTGAAACCCTCGAAGAGTACTGGTGGGCAGCGGAGCAGATGCTGACCTGGCCGGGCGAGCCCGCCAACATGATTCTCGACGATGGCGGCGACGCCACCATGCTGGTGCTCAAGGGCGCACAGTTCGAGAAGGCCGGCGTCGTGCCGCCGACGGACGACGACCAGGATTCCGACGAGTACAAGGTCTTCCTTGCGCTTCTGCGTCAGTCGCTCGCCGCTGACAAGGGCAAGTGGACTGCGATCGCCGAGTCCGTCCAGGGCGTCACCGAGGAGACCACCACGGGCGTTCTGCGTCTGTACCAGGTTGCCGCTGCCGGCGAACTCACGTTCCCCGCGATCAACGTCAACGACTCGGTCACCAAGAGCAAGTTCGACAACAAGTACGGCACACGCCACTCGCTGCTCGACGGCATCAACCGCGGCACCGACGTTCTGATCGGCGGCAAGGCTGCGCTGGTCTGTGGTTACGGAGACGTCGGCAAGGGTTGTGCCGAGGCACTTCGTGGCCAGGGCGCTCGCGTCGCAGTCACCGAGGTCGACCCCATCAACGCCCTTCAGGCGCTCATGGACGGCTTCGAGGTCAAGACAGTCGAGCAGGCCATCGGCTGGGCCGACATCGTGATCACGTCCACAGGTAACAAGGACATCATCACGTTCGAGCACATGAAGGCCATGAAGCACCAGGCCATCCTGGGCAACATCGGTCACTTCGACAACGAGATCGACATGGCAGGCCTCGAGAAGTCCGGCGACGTCACGCGGATCAACATCAAGCCGCAGGTCGACGAGTTCACCTTCGCCGACGGCCACTCGATCATCGTGCTGTCCGAAGGCCGCCTGCTCAACCTCGGCAACGCGACGGGCCACCCGTCGTTCGTGATGAGCAACAGCTTCTCCAACCAGGTCATCGCACAGATCGAACTGTGGACGAAGCCGGACGAGTACGACAACGAGGTCTACCGCCTCCCGAAGCACCTCGACGAGAAGGTCGCCAAGATCCACGTCGAGGCACTCGGTGGCACGCTGACCAAGCTCACGAAGGATCAGGCAGAGTACATCGGCGTCGACGTCGAAGGCCCGTACAAGCCGGAGCACTACCGCTACTGACCCGGCGATTCGTCGCTGAGAATGTAGTGCCCGCCGTCCCCCGGTCTGCGCAAGCAGGCCGGGGGATAGGCTTGTCCGCCGTGGGAACACTGGTGGCATTGGAAGGCCTCGACGGAGCTGGAAAGCGAACGTTGATCGGCAAAGTGGAGACCGAACTCCGCCGCGGCGGCACGTCGATCGCGACTCTGGATTTTCCGCGGTACGGAAAGTCGATCCACGCGGATCTTGCTGCCGAGGCGCTCAAAGGATCACACGGAGACCTGGCCGAATCCGTGAACGCGATGGCGGTCCTGTTCGCCTTGGACCGCGCTGGTGCTGCGGATCGGATCTCGGAACTGTTGTCCACCAACGACATTGTTCTCCTCGACCGCTATGTTGCCTCCAACGCTGCCTACAACGCGGCGCGCGTGCATCAGGGCGTGGACGGCGAGATGGTCGCCTGGATCCGTGAATTGGAGTTGGGTCGTCTCGCTCTCCCCGCTCCCGACCTGCAGCTGTACCTCGACGTGCCGGTAGCTCTGGCCGAGCAGCGCGCCCGCTCCCGTGAGGCCCAGGACGCGTCGCGTCAGCTCGACGCCTACGAGCGCGACGGCGGTCTGCAGGCCAGAACCGGTGAGCTCTACAAGCAGTTGGCAGCGACGAACTGGGCCTCACCCTGGTGGATCGTGGGGCCGGAGACGGACCCGGCAGATCTGGCACGCAGGCTCGCGGATTTCGCGTGATCGGTCACCCTGGCAGCCGGGATTCGAACTTTCCGGCACAGTAGAGGGAAAGACGCGGCACGCCGCACGGCCTCGTAACGGTCTGATTCATCGCTCCGAGATGCAACGATAGGGATATGAAACCAAGGATTCTGGTTGTCGACGACGACACGGCACTCGCCGAGATGCTCACGATCGTGCTGCGTGGTGAGGGTTTCGATCCCTACGTGGTGGGCGACGGAACCCTGGCGCTCGCGGCAGTGCGTGAGACGCGCCCCGATCTCGTCCTGCTCGATCTCATGCTTCCCGGAATGAACGGGATCGACGTATGCCGGGTTCTGCGTGCGGATTCCGGTGTGCCCATCGTGATGTTGACGGCCAAGACCGACACCGTCGACGTCGTGCTCGGCCTCGAATCCGGTGCGGACGACTACATCATGAAGCCGTTCAAGCCGAAGGAATTGGTGGCGCGAGTTCGCGCTCGCCTGCGCCGCACCGAAGAGGAACCGGCCGAGCTGCTGAGCATCGCCGACATCGTGATCGACGTTCCGGCGCACAAGGTCAGCCGCGGCAGCGAGCAGATCTCGCTCACACCACTCGAATTCGACCTGCTGGTCGCATTGGCGCGCAAACCGCGCCAGGTGTTCACCCGTGAAGTCCTCCTCGAGCAGGTGTGGGGATACCGCCACGCCGCCGACACCCGTCTGGTGAACGTGCACGTTCAGCGTTTGCGCGCCAAGGTCGAAACTGATCCCGAGAATCCCGAAGTGGTTCTGACGGTCAGGGGGGTCGGCTACAAGGCCGGACCGCCGTGAGCGGAGTTTCCAGGTGGCGTCGTCGTCTCAACCGACGGCTGACGCCATTTCTGCGGTGGTGTCACTCGATGAGCAACACCCTCGCGCACACGTGGCGACGCTCGCTCCAGTTGCGAGTGGTCGTCTCGACTTTGACGCTGTCCTTGATCGTCATCGTCATTCTCGGTGTCGTGCTGACCAGCCAGATCACCGATCGACTGTTGGAAACGAAGATCACCGCGGCAACCGAAGAAATGGACCGTGCCCGCGGCATCGTCGAAGACCAACTCGCGGGTGTCGACGATTCGACGGCGCTCAACGTTCAATTGGAAAGCGCTGCATCCGGACTGACGAGCCGTCGAAACCAGACCTCGGGCCAGGCCTCCGGGTCGGCCGGCACCTTCGACCCGGTGCTCATCGTGCCCGGGGACGGGCCGCGCCAGCCGACGAGTTCGGGACCGGTCGATCAAATCCCAGACAACCTGCGCGAGTTCGTCAAACGCGGCCAGATCAGCTACCAATTCGCGACGGTGTCCAACCCGAACGGTTACTCCGGTCCCGCGCTGATCATCGGTAGCCCCACCGCGTCGTCGATATCGGGACTCGAGCTGTACCTGATCTTCCCGCTCGCAAGCGAAGACCGGAGTCTGTCGCTTGTTCGAAGCACCCTGCTGATCGGTGGAGCCGTGTTGCTGGTGCTCCTGGCTGCGATTTCGCTGTTGGTTGCCAGGCAGGTCGTGCTTCCCATCCGATCGGCCTCACGAATCGCGGTGCGTTTCGCAGACGGCCGACTCAAGGAACGAATGCCGGTCCGCGGCGAGGACGACATGGCGCGCTTGGCCATGTCCTTCAACGAGATGGCCGAGAGTCTGTCCAAACAGATCACCCAGCTGGAGGAGTTCGGCAGTCTCCAGAAACGCTTCACCTCCGATGTCAGCCATGAACTCCGCACACCTCTGACCACGGTCCGCATGGCCGCCGACCTGATCTACGACGGCAGCGAGAACCTCGACCCGATGCTGCGTCGGTCGTCGGAACTGCTTGTCGCCGAACTGGACAGGTTCGAGGGGCTTCTGGCGGACCTCCTCGAGATCTCCCGCCACGACGCCGGTGTCGCGGAACTCGCATCCGAACAACTCGACGTGCGTATGTGTGCGCGAGCGGCCGTTTCCACGGTTCGCCATCTCGCCCGCGAATCCGGCACCGAATTGATCGTGGACATGCCGGACGAGCCCGTCATGGCGGATGTCGATCCGCGCCGCGTCGAACGCATCCTGCGAAATCTCCTGGCCAACGCCATCGACCACGGTGAGGGGAAGCCGATTCTGCTTCGCCTTCGCGCCGACGACAATGCCCTCGCCTTCATCGTCCGCGACAGTGGCGTCGGGTTGCGTCCGGGCGAGGAGAAGTTGGTCTTCAACCGGTTCTGGCGCTCGGACCCGTCCCGCGTGCGCCGCAGTGGCGGCACCGGACTCGGCCTCGCGATCAGCGTCGAAGACGCGAATCTGCACGACGGCAAGCTCGAGGCCTGGGGCGAACCGGGAGTCGGCGCCTGCTTCCGGCTGACGCTCTCGCGCACCCGTGGCAAGAAAGTCGTGTCGAGCCCACTACCACTCAAGCCGACGACCACAAAGTTCGTCCGCACGCCGAGCGAAGCCGACATCGTCGCCGATACCGTCGGCGAGGTCACGTCGTCCCTGCCGACTCCGCGCGAATCGGACTCGCGGAACGAGTCCAACGGTGGGGATCGATCATGATCGAAACCCGCCGCCGTCTGGCACTTCTCGCAACAACGCTCAGCGTGCTGTTGCTGACCGGCGCGTGCGCGAGTTTGCCGGAATCCTCCTCGCCGCAGGCAATCGGAACTCTGGCAACAGCTGTGCCCGGAACCTCCGTCGAATCACCGGCATCGGGGCGAGAGCCGGACTTGCTGGTACGTGACTTCGTCAAGGCGAGTACCGATCCGTCCAACCGGCATGCCGCAGCCCGTCAGTACCTCACCAAAGACGCCTCGGCGCGCTGGGACGACGCGGCCAGTGCCGTCATCGTCGACAAGATCGACACCCTGTCGGCGTCGCGAACCAGTTCCGAAGCGGTGTACACGATTCGTGTGAACAAGGTCGGTCGCCTCGACCCCGGCGGGCTGTACGTCCCCGAAGAGGGCAGCTTCGAAGCGAAGATGACGCTGACGTTGACCGATGGCGAATGGCGTATCAGCGATCTGCCACCCGGCGTGATCATGGAGCGTCCGCAGTTCCTCGGCGCATATCAGCGGAAGTCGTTGTTCTTCCTCGACCCGACCAGCCAGACAGTCGTCCCCGACCTTCGCTGGATCTCCGGCGGACAGGACCAGGTGGCAGCTCAGCTGATCGGCCTGATGATCGACGGACCGAAGGCAGCGCTGGCGCCGGCTGTACGAAACGAACTCGGCAATGGCGTGTCGGTGATCGGTCCGATCACCAAGGCCGACGGCAAGCCGGGACAGGTCGGAGTCGGTCTCGGCGGTGTGCGCATCAACTTCCGTCTGGACAACCCGATGGATGCTGCGACGCGCGGTTTGTTTGCAGCGCAAGTCATCTGGACGCTCGCCAATGCCGATGTCGCGGGACCGTACGTTCTGGAGATCGACGGCGAACCGCTGGACGCTGCTCATGCGGAAGGCTGGACCACCGCCGACGTCGCGTCCACCAACCCGCTGGCCACCACGAGTGCGACCGTCGGACTGCACGCACTGCGCAACGGTTCACTGGTGAGCGTCAGCGAGCAGGAGGCGACTCCGGTGCCCGGTTTCGCGGGCAATGCGGGCAACCTCACGGCGGCTGCTCTCTCGCGGGACGGCAAGTTGGTCGCAGCCGTCGCAGACACGGCTCGGCCGGATCCAGCCACCCGGTTCGACTTGTCGCTCGGTACATACGGCGATGGTTCCGCTCCGGTGCTCGAAGGCAGCGCCATCACCCGACCTTCGTGGGAGCTGGACAACAACGCGGTCTGGGCGGCCGTGAACGGCAATACCGTCGTTCGGGTCGTCCGCGAACCAGGAACCGGTCGGGTGTCGGTCACCAACGTCGATGTCGGGGCGTTGACGTCGGTCGGCTCCACGATCTCGGAATTGCGTCTCTCTCGCGACGGCGTGCGAGCCGCGATGATCATCGACGGCAAGGTCTACCTGGCCGTGGTCGTGCGCACACCCAGCGGGGTCTACGCCCTGACGAGTCCGCGTGCGGTGGCGTCCGGCTTGGGCAGTACCGCGCTCTCACTCGACTGGAGCAACAGCGACACCATCGTGATCGCGCGCAGTGGAGCCGACATACCGGTCGTCCAGGTCGCCATAGACGGTTCACGAATGGACGCGCTGCCGAGTGGAAACCTGACCGCTCCCGTCACCTCCGTGGATGCGTCGCCGACCACCGAGTACGTCGCCGACGCGCGTGCGGTGTTCCAACTGAACAACAACGACCCCGCCGGGGATCGACGCTGGCGTGAAGTGACTGTGCTGACCGGACAGAAGGCGATTCCGGTTCTACCTGGCTGACGTCTCTGTGCTCTGGTGCATGTCTGTGCTCTGATGCATGTCTGTGCTCTGATGCATGTCGGTGCTCTGATTCATGATTCGGCCATGGGGGACAAGAAATTCGGTGCCGGATTGCTCGATCTGCTGTTGCCACGCGAGTGTGGTGGGTGTGGCCGCACGGGGACGCTGTGGTGCGGTGAGTGCGCGGAACTGCTGCGTGACCATCCGGTTCAATTGAGTCCGCGCGTAGACCCGGGCGTGCCGGTCTGGGCACTCGGCCGCTACGACGGCCCAAGGCGGCGCAGTGTGATCGAGATGAAGGAACGGGGTCGTCGGGACCTCGCGATGCCTCTGGGGATCGCTGTGGCCGGCGCATTGGCCACTCTGGAACGGTGGGGCGAGGTCGGCGTCGTGAGTCGCAATCCGATCGTGCTGGTGCCGGCTCCCACACGCGCCCGAGCGGCGCGTTCTCGCGGGGGTGATCCGGTTCGCCGGATAGCCGAGAGTGTGCGCGAAAAGCGGGAAGTTGGTTCCGTCGAGGGGCGTCCGGTACGTGTCTGTCCGATTCTCCGGATGACGCGAGGCGTACGTGACTCGGTCGGACTGTCCGCGGCCGACCGGGTGACCAATGTGAACGGTCATGTGTCTCTCGACACCACTGCAGTCTCTTCGATTGTCGGGGACGGCGACATCGTCCTGCTCGACGACGTCCTGACCACGGGAGCGACTGCGGCAGAGTCGGTTCGGGCTCTCGCGCTCAGTGGGATTCGGACAACTCTCGTGCTTGTTCTTGCAGGGGCTTAGATGAATTTCGTTGGAACAGTGGCACTCGCGCGCGTTACGTACTAGCGTCGGCGGCACACCCGAAAATACTGGTAGGAGGTGGTACTTCGATACTGGTGCCGGGCGGATCCCCTCTCGGTACTTGCAGAATTTGCCGCCGCCCACCGTGGGGCGGGGCCGTAATTGGGAGGTACGAGTGACGACCCCTTCGCAAGCCTCGTTTTTCATCGAGGACGCCACCATCGAGCGTTCCGAGAATGCCGCAGCTCCGAGATCCGACGTCGTAGTCAAGGGACGAAATGTCGAGATCCCCGATCACTTCCGAATCTACGTTTCGGAAAAGCTGGCGCGACTCGAACACTTCGACCCCTCCATATTCCACTTCGACGTGGAACTTCAACATGAACGCAACCGACGACAGGCCAAGAGTTGCCAGCGCGTCGAGATCACCGCTCGAGGTAAAGGCCCGGTGGCCCGAGCCGAAGCGTCCGCAGACAGCTTCTACGCCGCCTTCGAATCGGTGATCGACAAGCTCGAGAGTCGCCTCCGTCGAACCAAGGACCGCAAGAAGGTCCATTACGGCGACAAGCGACCGGTGTCCGTCGCGGAGGCAACCGCCTCCCTCGTCGACGCAGACTCACTCGGAGTCACACCGGACATTTCGCTGAACGGCCAAGAGCCGGACGAGTACGACGGCCCGGGACGCGTGGTCCGCACGAAGGATCACCCGGCCGAGCCGATGACCATCGACGACGCTCTGTACGAGATGGAATTGGTCGGACACGACTTCTTTCTCTTCCATGACAAGGAGTCGGACAAGCCGTCCGTCGTCTACCGTCGTCACGCTTTCGACTACGGATTGATCCGCCTGACATGACCCAATCGGTGGTGGGTTTGCTCGCTCGCCGCCGGTAGCGCCTACCATGGAATCCGGCCGGAGTTTTCGGACCCCGGCCGGATTTTCAGTGTGTGACCCCTGTCGCCGAAGATTGAGGACGAAGAAGACTGTGCCGTCGCTGTCGCTATCGAAGCTGCTCCGTGTTGGTGAAGGTCGCATGGTCAAGCGGCTCAAGCACATCGCCGAGCATGTGGAATCTCTGTCGCCCGATGTCGAAGGCCTGACAGACGAGCAACTCAAAGCCAAGACCACCGAGTTCCGTGAGCGCTATGCCGCGGGGGAAACTCTCGACGAGTTGCTGCCCGAGGCATTCTCCGTGGCCCGTGAGACGTCGTGGCGCGTGATCAACCAGAAGCACTTCCACGTGCAGATCATGGGTGGCGCGGCCCTGCACTTCGGCAACGTCGCCGAGATGAAGACCGGTGAGGGCAAGACTCTGACGTCGGTTCTTCCGGCTTATCTCAACGCGATCGCCGGTGACGGCGTCCATGTGGTCACGACCAACGACTACCTCGCCAAGCGTGACTCCGAGTGGATGGGTCGCGTTCACCGCGCCCTCGGCCTCGAGACCAGTGTGATTCTCTCGGGCATGACGCCGGCTGAGCGCCGCGTCGCCTACGCAGCCGACATCACGTACGGCACCAACAACGAGTTCGGCTTCGACTACCTGCGCGACAACATGACGCATTCGCTGGACGACCTGGTCCAGCGTGGCCACGCGTTTGCCATCGTCGACGAGGTCGACTCGATCCTCATCGACGAAGCCCGAACCCCGCTCATCATCTCGGGCCCGGCCGACGGCTCCAGCAAGTGGTACAGCGAGTTCGCTCGCATCGCGCCGCTGCTGAAGAAGGACGTCCACTACGAGGTCGACATCCGCAAGCGCACCATCGGTGTGCACGAGGCGGGCGTCGAACTGGTCGAGGACCAGCTCGGTATCGACAACCTGTACGAAGCCGCGAATTCTCCGCTGGTGAGCTACTTGAACAACGCGATCAAGGCCAAGGAGCTCTACACCAAGGACAAGGACTACATCGTCCGCGACGGTGAGGTCATCATCGTCGACGAGTTCACCGGCCGCGTGCTGGTCGGCCGTCGCTACAACGAGGGCATGCACCAGGCGATCGAGGCCAAGGAGAAGGTGGAGATCAAGGCTGAGAATCAGACTCTCGCCACCATCACGCTGCAGAACTACTTCCGTTTGTACGACAAGTTGTCGGGCATGACGGGTACCGCCGAGACGGAAGCTGCCGAGCTTCACCAGACTTACACCCTCGGTGTGATCCCGATCCCGACCAACCGTCCGATGGTCCGAGTCGACAACGGCGACCTCATCTACAAGACAGAGGAAGCCAAGTTCGACGCGGTGGTCGACGATGTCGTCGAGCGCCACGAGAACGGCCAGCCCGTCCTGATCGGTACCACCAGCGTCGAGCGCTCGGAGTACCTGTCCAAGCAGTTCACCAAGCGCGGCGTTGCACACAACGTCCTCAATGCGAAGTTCCACGAGAAGGAAGCGACCATCATCGCCGAGGCCGGTCGCTCCGGTGCGGTCACCGTCGCGACCAACATGGCCGGCCGTGGTACCGACGTCGTTCTCGGTGGTAACCCGGACATCATCGCGGACATCGCGCTGCGCAAGAAGGGCCTCGATCCGGTCACGACGCCGGACGAGTACGAAGCAGCCTGGGACGCAGTCCTGGACGAGGTCAAGGCTGAGGTCAAGGCAGACGCGGAGAAGGTCCGCGACGCCGGCGGCCTGTACGTTCTGGGCACCGAGCGTCACGAATCGCGTCGTATCGACAACCAGTTGCGCGGTCGTTCCGGACGTCAGGGTGATCCAGGCGAATCGCGGTTCTACCTTTCGCTCGGTGACGAGCTCATGCGTCGCTTCAACGGTTCGGCCCTCGAGTCGATCATGACGCGCCTCAACCTTCCCGACGACGTCCCGATCGAAGCCAAGATGGTCTCGAAGGCCATCAAGAGCGCTCAGACTCAGGTCGAGCAGCAGAACTTCGAAATTCGCAAGAATGTCCTCAAGTACGACGAGGTCATGAACCAGCAGCGAACGGTCATCTACAAGGAGCGCCGCCAGATCCTCGAGGGTGAGGACATGGAGGGCCAGGTCGAGCAGATGATCACTGACGTGGTCACCGCCTACGTCGACGGTGCGACCGCCGAGGGATACGTCGAGGACTGGGATCTCGAGCAGCTGTGGACCGCGCTCAAGACGCTCTACCCGGTCGGCATCGATCACAAGACGTTGGCAGGGGAGGACGGCGCAGGCATCAACAGTGACCTGAGCCGTGACGATCTGCGAACCGCTTTGCTCGAAGACGCCCACGCGGCGTACAAGAAGCGCGAAGCCGAGATCGATGCGATCGCCGGCGAAAACGGTATGCGTGAACTCGAGCGTCGTGTCTTCCTCTCGGTCCTGGACCGCAAGTGGCGAGAGCATCTCTACGAGATGGATTACCTCAAGGAGGGAATCGGTCTGCGTGCGATGGCCCAGCGCGATCCGCTGGTCGAGTACCAGCGCGAGGGTTACGACATGTTCATCGGCATGCTCGACGGATTGAAGGAAGAGTCCGTCGGATTCCTCTTCAACCTGCAGGTCGAGGCAGCTCCGGCGCAGCCCGCGAGCGGAATCTCCGTCACGGCCGGCTCGGCCGCTGCGGCGTCCGCCACGGCGCCCAAGCCGCTCCCGACGCAGGAAGCCGCAGCCAGGACAACCGGAACTGCTGCCCCGACGGCGTTGCGCGCCAAGGGACTTGACGACGAAGGTCCGTCGCGATTGACGTACACCGGCCCGGACGAGGACGGCAAGGCGAAGGCAACGCGTGACTCGGCCGCCGACTCCGGTGACGGGGCGGCCTCGCGCCGCGAACGTCGTGAAGCAGCACGGACGCAGTCGAAGAGCAATCGAGCTCCGAAGTCCAAGCGCAAGCGCTGAGGTTCAGTACAGCTGAGCTACCAGCGCAGTTAGTACTCAGCAGGCTGGACGGTCACACCACGTGTAGTGCGGTGACCGTCCAGCCTGTTCCGTCTGTATGGTCGATCCGACCCGCGACGGCAAATGTCTGCGTGCCTCGTGTGTACGTCGCACAGACTTCGGCGGTACTCTTCGATACTGCTTGAACGTGGGTGCGGTGAACGGCCGCGCCGCCCAGCTTCCGGGCCGAAAATTCCGAAGTATAAAGTCGCGAAACAACTTCCAGGACGGACGGCGTCAATACGCCCTTGAGTTGCCGCGGATTTCGTCGCCGGTCGACGGTTTCGAGAACCAGGCGAAGTGATCGGTTCCAGAAGATGTCGGCACCCGCCAACTGCGGTTCCAGCACGTGAGTGAAACCGGCACTGGACGACGTCCCGTTGTGTGGTGTCTTTCGTGGGCGACGCAGCATTCGGTCGGTTCGGCACTGCGCTCGGTCGGGTCGGCACTGCGGCCGCGTAAGCGCGACGGTATGCGCGTGAGGCTCGAATTGTGGTGCCGGCTCGAGAATGATTGTGCAGTCCTGCTCCATGACATCCCCCCGGATGATCGTGCGTCCGAGATGGTCGTCTCGGACTTCGCTCCCCCGAGCGATGGTGAGAAGCATGACACGAAACGCTCGAGATGTCGCCGTGATCACCATCGCGACTTAGGGTGATGGCGTGCGGGGACTTCTGTTGGATGTCGGTGGCGTGCTGTTCGGTCCGGGATCGGATCTCGACGGCTTGAGCGCGGTCGTGCGCGCGGTGAAGGCCCGCGGAATCGTGACGGGAATCGTCAGCAACGATCCCGGCGGTGCCAATGCTCAGTGGTTGCGGGATCTCGGAGACGGGGTCTTGGTCGACGACGTGATCTTGTCCGGTGATGTCGAGATGGCGAAGCCCGACGCCGAGATCTATCTGTTGGCGGCGAGTCGTTTGGGCGTCGAGCCGGAGGACTTCGTTTTCGTGGATGATCTCGAAATCAACGTCCGGGCGGCGGTGGCAGTCGGGATGGTCGGGGTCCACCACGTCGGCTCGGAATCGACCATCGAGGAGTTGTCGATTCTGTTCGATCTCGGCGACGGAGGGGGCACGAAGCCATGGTGAACAGACTGACGACTCAGGATGCTGCTTTCTACTTCCTCGAAGCCGGGACGACGCCGATGCATGTCGGCTCGTTGGGGATCTTCCGGCAACTGCGAAACGGGATCGATCACGAGGAATTGCTTCGTCTGGTCGAAGAGCGGCTCGGATCGGTTCCGCGTTACCGCCAGCGAGTGCGTGAGGTGGCGTTCGGCCTGGCCCGCCCCGTCTGGGTGGACGACTCGGATTTCGACATCACCTATCACGTACGCCGATCGGCTCTGCCCAAACCAGGTTCCGACGAACAGCTGATGGATCTGATCGCGCGGCTGACGTCGAGACCACTCGACAGCACGAGGCCGTTGTGGGAGATGTACCTGGTCGAGGGGCTGACCAGAAACAGATTTGCCATCTTCACGAAGTCTCATTCGTCGTTGGTGGACGGCGAGGCGGCTCCAGAGATCAGTCAGGTGATCTTCGATCCGGAGAAGAATCGAGCGCCAGGCCCCGAAGAATTGTGGATGCCCGCCAGGCCGCCGAGCGATACCAGCCTGTTGGTCAGTGCAATGGCAGATCTCGTGACGAGCCCGGGGGAGGGGATCGCACGGGCGCGTGCAGCGTTCAACGACGTGACCACATCCGTCACCGAGGCTGTGAGTGCACTCGGGAAACTCGCAGAAGTGGTTCGAACGGCGACCCAGGTGGCCCCGTCGAGCCCGCTCAACGCCACCATCTCGCGCAATCGACGCCTTGCGGTGGCCAAGACGTCTCTCGAGGACTATCGACGTATTCGCGCGCGGTACGGGTGCGAGATCAATGACGTGATTCTCACCGTCATCGCAGGTGCGATGCGGAACTGGCTGCTCTCGCGTGGTGAGCCGGTGACCGAGGCGACCATCGTGCGGGCGATGGTGCCCATGTCGGTGTACACGGACGGCCCCGAGAGTCCCGACGTCGACGATCCGCAGGCGCCGGGGCATGTTTCCTCGTTCCTCATCGACCTGCCTGTCGGTGAACCCAACGCGGTTGTTCGGCTCTCTCACGTGGCGCATGCGACGGAGGCATTCGCGCGTCAGGGTCGGCGGGTCACCGCGCAGACGATGGTGCGAATGTCCGGGTTTGCGCCGGCGACGCTGCATGCGATGAGCTCCCGTGCGGCCAGTAGTCTGTCGCAGCGAATGTTCAACTTGATGATCACCAATGCGCCAGGGCCACAGTTCCCGCTCTACCTCGGTGGGGCTCGGATGCTGGAGATGTATCCGGTGTCGCCACTGCTCAAGAATCAGACACTCAGCATCGCCCTGACGTCGTACGACGGAAATGTCTACTACGGTTTGAATGCCGACCGTGACGCGATGTCGGACGTCGACGTCGTTCGTTCGCTGATCTTCGAGTCACTCGAGGAATTGACGGATGCGAGTCGGTGACGAACGAGCATGAAGGTGGTCTCATGAGGGTGTACGTACCGGCGACGGTCGAGATTTTGCAGAAGTTGGTCGCAGATCAGGAGTTCGACCCGATGAGCCGGACGGCTTTTGCGGTCACCCCGACTCTGCGTGAGTCGTACGCGGCGGGCGATGACGACGAGTTGGCCGAGGTCGCCATGGGTGAGGCTGCGCGTGCGTCGCTGCGGCTGATCGCCGGAACGGAGGGTGACGTCACCTTCCGGCGTGCTGTCGTTGCCGCCGACGTCGACGATGCAGATGTGAAGTTGCGTCCCGATCTCGACGATTCTGTAGTTCGATTGGCGGGTCCTGTGACGATGGCTCAGGTTGCATCTGTGCATGTCGACCTCGAACAGGCAGAATCGGACATCGAGCGCGCTGCTGGCATAGTCGACGCGGCGGATCTCGGTGACGCCGATGCCGAGTTCACGCTCGGCGACGCGGAGGACCACGAGTTGGCGTGGTACGCCGCGCAGGAGTTGCCGTTCTTGCTCGACCTGCTGTGAATGTGCTTACCGTGAAGTAACCTACGGTACCGTAACCTGATAACCTACGGTACCGTAGGCAGTGGGTTCGGAAGGTGAGAGGTGGAGGTCTGATGGGTCTGAAGGACTGGATCGAGGCACCGGCAGCGTCGGTAGTTCCGGCAGCGCGGTCGAAGCTCAATCTGCTTCGTGGTGCGGCGGCTCGGCTGACCACACCATTGCTTCCCGACGACTATCTGCACCTCGCAAATCCGTTGTGGTCTGCCCGCGAGCTGCGTGGACAGATCGTCGAAGTCCGGCCCGAGACCACGGATTCGGCGACCATTCTTATCAAGCCTGGTTGGGGATTCGACTTCAATTACCAGCCGGGGCAGTACATCGGAATCGGTCTGCATATCGACGGCCGCTGGCATTGGCGGTCGTACTCACTTACTTCGCCTCCCAACTGGGAGAACAAGCGCATTTCCATCGCGGTCAAGGCCATGCCAGAGGGCTTTCTCTCGAGCCACCTCGTCAGCGGGGCCGTGCCGTCGGGAACCATCGTTCGACTGGCCACGCCTTCGGGCAACTTCGCCTTGCCGGATCCGCCGCCGGAGAAGATCCTGTTCATCACCGCCGGCAGTGGCATCACTCCCGTCATGGGTATGTTGCGGACGATGAACCGGCGCGGTCAATTGCCCGACGTCATGCACATCCACTCGGCGCCGACGGAATCCGACGTGATGTTCGCCGACGAACTCACGGCACTGCACGCCGAGCACGAGGACTTCGTGAGTCACGTTCAGCTCACTCGCCGCGACGGAAAATTCAAACTCAGTTCTCTCGACACGGTCTGCCCCGACTGGCGTGAGCGCCACACCTGGGCGTGTGGACCCCTTCCGTTGCTCGACGAGCTCGAAGACGTCTGGAAGGCGGAAGGCATCGAGGATCGACTCCATATGGAGCGATTCGCGGTTTCACGCATCGACGCCTCGGCGGACGGCGGCACGGTCACGTTCGAGAAGTCGGGTAAGACGATCACCGTCGACGGCGCGACGACGCTTCTGGAAGCCGGCGAGCAGTCCGGCGCCTTGATGCCCTTCGGTTGCCGCATGGGCATCTGCCAGACGTGTGTCGTGCCTCTCGTCGCCGGCCACGCAATCGACCTACGCTCGGGAAAACAGCACGCGGAGGGCGAGCGGATTCAGACGTGCATCTCCGCTGCCGCCGGCGACTGTACGCTGGACGCATAGCTTCTAGGCACACGGAGGACCACGGTGGCCATCACCGATATCAAAGAGTTTTCGCACCTCACCGAGGCCGATGTCGAAGCTCTCGGACGTGAACTCGATCAGATTCGACTCGACATCGAAGACTCTCGTGGAATCCGGGACGCCCGCTACATTCGTCGCGTCATTCGCGTCCAGCGGGCGTTGGAACTCGGTGGGCGTATCGCGCTGTTCGGCAGTCGGTACCGACCGGCATGGCTGGTCGGGACGACCCTGCTGAGCCTGTCGAAGATCATCGAGAACATGGAGCTCGGGCATAACGTCATGCACGGGCAATGGGACTGGATGAACGATCCCGAGATTCACTCCGTTTCGTGGGAGTGGGATCAGACCGGTCCTTCCGAGCACTGGAAGCGTGCCCACAACTACCAGCACCACACGTACACCAACGTCGTCGGGATGGACGAGGACCTCGGTTTCGGGATCCTGCGTATGACGCGTGACGAGCCGTGGAAGCCGATCAACCTCTTCCAGCCGATCGCCAACGTGATCTTGGCGGCCACGTTCGAGTGGGGCATCGCGCTGCACGACCTCACGGCGGCAGCCGAGTTGGAGGGCGCGGAAAAGGGGCAACTGAACTCGCAGGCGAACAAAGACTTCGCGCGCAAGATCTTTCGTCAGGTGGGCAAGGACTTCATCTTGTTCCCCGCCCTGACGGGGCCAGCGTGGAAGTCGACGATGACGGCCAATGCCACCGCGAATCTCGTGCGCAACCTGTGGGCGTACGTTGTCATCTTCTGTGGTCACTTCCCGGACGGCGCCGAGAAGTTCACCGTTGCCGAATTCGAGCAGGAGACTCGTCACGAGTGGTACCTGCGCCAGATGCTCGGTAGCGCGAACTTCAATTCGGGCAAGCTCATGGGACTCATGAGTGGCAACCTGAGCTACCAGATCGAGCACCACGTCTTCCCTGATCTGCCGAGCAACCGCTACCCCGAAATTGCCGTGAAGATGCGTGCATTATGTGAGAAGTTCGATCTCCCGTACACCACCGGTTCGCTCTTCAAGCAGTATCTCCTTGCGCTGCGCACGATCCACAAGCTGGCCTTGCCGGACAAGTGGCTGACTGCGACCTCGGACAATGCTCCGGAAACGTCCTCGGAACTACGGTTCCGTGACTCAGGGTTCCGGGACGCAGCCATGGCGATGGTCGAGGACCTGCGTACCGATCCGGTCACCGGCAAGCGCCTCGGATTGTTGACCGCACTCAAGTCGCAGGCGCGTTCTCGCATGCCGAAGCGCCGGAAGTGATATAGGTTACATCGGGAAAAACCTAACCTACGGTGCCGTAAGTTACGCTACAGTAGGTGCAGTTGATCTGAACGATTCGAAGTCATGATCGTTCTGCACTTACTACTTTGCGCCTAACTCACTGCTAGGAGGCTTTCCATGGCGATTGCAGATGTCAAGGAATATGCACATCTCACGGACGCCGACATCGAGGCGCTCGGCCGCGAACTCGACGCGATTCGTCGCGACATCGAGGAGTCGCGCGGAGAGAAGGACGCGCGCTACGTGCGCAACGTCATTCGCCTGCAGCGTTCACTCGAAATTGGCGGCCGCGCAGTGCTTTTCGCCAGCCGTCGCCGTCCGGCGTGGCTCGCCGGAGTTGGCCTGCTGACGCTCTCGAAGATCATCGAGAACATGGAACTCGGGCACAACGTGATGCACGGTCAGTGGGACTGGATGAACGACCCGGAGATCCACTCCACCTCGTGGGAGTGGGACGTCACCGGTCCGTCTGCGCACTGGAAGCAGACCCACAACTACCTGCATCACAAGTACACCAACGTCCTCGGAATGGACGACGACGTCGGATACGGACTCCTGCGCGTCACCCGCGATCAGCGATGGAAGCCCTTCAACGCCGGCAATCTGGTCTACAACACGCTGCTCGCGCTGTTCTTCGAGTACGGCATCGCCGCACAGCACCTCGAGCTCGGCAAGGTGGCCAAGGGCCGCGCCGACAAGGAAGAGACCCAGCGCAAGCTCCGCGAGGTCGGCGAGAAGATCGGCAAGCAGGTCCTGCGCGACTACGTCATCTACCCGGCCATCACCGGCCCGGCGTGGAAGAGCACGTTGTCGGCCAACTTCACCGCCAACACCCTGCGGAACGTGTGGACCAACGCGGTCATCTTCTGCGGTCACTTCCCGGACGGTGCCGAGAAGTTCACCAAGGAAGACATCGACAAGGAAACGCAGGCCCAGTGGTACCTGCGTCAGATGCTCGGTAGCGCCAACATCGAGGGCAGCGCGCTCATGGACTTCATGACGGGCAACCTGAGCTACCAGATCGAGCATCACTTGTTCCCCGATCTGCCCAGCAACCGCTACAAGGACATCGCGGTCACGGTGCGTCAGCTCGCGGACAAGTACGACCTGCCGTACACGACGGGCCCACTTGCCGTGCAGTACGCCAAGTCCTGGCGCACCATCGCCAAGCTGTCGCTGCCCAACAAGTACCTCAAGGACACCGTCGACAATGCGCCCGAGACGGCGTCGGAGCGGATGTTCGACGGCGAACTGACGTCGACTGTCGATCCCGTGACCGGGCGTCGTAACGGTCTCAAGAGCGCCATCGCACGTAAGCGCAAGAGTGGAAAGCTGCGCAGCCTCCTCGGCCTGCGCTGATTTCCCGCCTGCGCTGACCAGACACAACAAGCGGCCCGACACCATTCGACATGGTGCCGGGCCGCTTTGCTGTTCTCGCTAAGGGGTGTCGCTCAGTACTGATCGTTGGACTTGATCGCTTCCAGCAGTTGTCGCACAGCGACGACGCGTCGAGCGGATTTGCCCTCCAGCAGGTCGAGCTTGCATTCGGGGTCTGCCGGCGGCCCGAGGTGCGTGCATCCGCGCGGGCAATCCTCGATCGCCGCAGCGAGATCCGAGAATGCAGCCACCACGTTCTCGGGCGAGATGTGCGCCAGACCGAACGAACGGATGCCAGGGGTGTCGATCACCCAACCGCCACCGGCGAGGGGGAGTGCCACCGATTGCGTCGATGTGTGCCGGCCCTTGCCGACGCCGGATACGATGCCGACCGCTCGATTGGCATCGGGGACAAGGCGATTGACCAATGTCGATTTTCCGACGCCGGAATGTCCGATCAGGGCGGTCAACTTGTGCTCGAGGATCTGCGTCAGTTCGTCCAGGGGGTCGTCGCGACCGGCGACGACCACTTGGATGTCGAGGTCGGCGAAAGTGCTCGCGAATTCCTCGGGTGGTTCGAGGTCGCTCTTGGTCAGACAGACGATCGGTGTCAGGCCACCCACGTAGGCGGCGACCAGTGCGCGCTCGACAAAACCGGTGCGCGGTGGGGGATCGGCGAGTGCCACGACGATGAGCAACTGCTCCGCGTTCGCGACGACGATGCGTTCGAAGGGATCAGTGTCGTCGGCCGTCCGTCGCAGAACCGTTGAACGCTCGGAAACCCGGACAATGCGGGCGAGGGTATCGGTTTTGCCGGAAAGATCGCCGACTATGTCCACCTGATCACCGACGACGATGGGGGTTCGGCCAAGTTCGCGGGCACGCATCGTGACGATCAGTCGGTCGGGATCGCCGCCGAGGACGCAACCCCAACGGCCACGATCCTTCGACACCACCATCCCCGATTCGGCCGAGAGATGTTCGGGCCGAGTCTTCGTACGGGGGCGGGATCCGCGGCCGGGACGTACCCGGACGTCGGACTCGTCGTACTGCCGCGGACTCAGAAGCTTGCCTTCGGTGTCGCCGGCGAACTCTCGAGCATGTCGATCCACATGTTCTCGAAGCCGGGCAGTGTCTTGGCTGTGGTTCCGACATCGTCGACGTCGACGCCGTCGACGACCAGGCCGATGATGGCGCCGGCTGTTGCCATGCGGTGGTCGGCATACGAGAGCCATTGTCCGCCATGGAGTTCCGCGGGAACGATCGTCAGGCCATCGTCGGTTTCGGTGACGGAACCGCCGAGCTTGTTGATCTCGTCGGCGAGGGCGGCCAGGCGGTCGGTCTCGTGCCCGCGCAGGTGTGCAATACCTCGTAGATGCGAGGTGCCCTCGGCGAGAGCGGCCAGGGCCGCGACGGTGGGGGTCAGCTCTCCCACGTCGTGGAGGTCGATGTCGATGCCGCGCAGTTTCTCCGGGCCGCGAACGGTCAGCACGCCGTCGGCAAGAGTGACGTCGGCGCCCATCGAGGCGAGGATCCCGCGGATCGCGTCGCCGGGCTGCGTCGTCGACGACGGCCACATCGGGACGCTGACGGTTCCGCCGGTAACAGCGGCTGCGGCCAGGAACGGTGTGGCGTTGGAGAGATCGGGTTCGATCGCCCAGTCCACGGCGCGCACCGGCCCCGGTGCCACCCGCCACGTGTCTGCGTCTCCGCCCGTGGCTGGTGTCGTCACGGAGACTCCGGCTTGGCGGAGCATCTCGACGGTCATGTCGATGTGTGGCATGGACGGGACGGGCTTGCCGTCGTGGTGGACGGTGACACCCTCTTCGAAGGCGGCAGCCGAGAGCAGCAGACCGGAGACGAACTGCGACGAACCGGATGCGTCGATGGTGACCGTTCCTCCGCGTAGGGATCCGGTTCCGGTGACGGTGAACGGGAGTGCGTCACCCTCGATCCGAGCGCCGAGACCGCGCAGTGCCTCCAAGATGGTGCCGAGGGGGCGGGTGCGTGCTTGCTCGTCGCCGTCGAAACGGACGATGCCGTCGGCCATCGCGGCGAGCGGCGGCAGGAAGCGCATCACGGTGCCGGCCAGGCCGCAGTCGACCTCGCCGCCGCGCAGGGGCCCAGGGGTGATGCGAAGCGTGGTCGGATCGCCGGCTTCCTCGACGCCGATGCCGAGGTCACGCAGAGCTGCGATCATCAGGTCGGCGTCACGGCTGCGAAGTGCACCGGTAATCGTGGACGGGCCATCCGCAAGTGCGGCAAGAATCAGAGCTCGATTGGTGATGGACTTGGATCCGGGCAGCGTCACCACTGCATCGACGGGTGCTTGGGCCCTCGGGGCGCTCCACAGACTCAGACTCACATGGTCCATCTTCTCTCATCGGTGGGGGAATGGTCGAAACCGTGCCACCCTGGGTGTCATGTGCGGAAGGTATGCGACCACAGCGGACCCGGCCACCCTGGCGGTGGAACTCGATGCGCTCGACGAGACGGACCACTCGGCGCCCGTCGAAGCCGATTACAACGTGGCCCCCACGACCGAGGTGTTGACCGTCGTCGAACGCCACGATCGGGAAAACCCCGACAGCGATCCGACCAAGAGGATTCGGCGGATGCGATGGGGATTGGTGCCGTCGTGGACCAAGGAACTGGGCAAAGGCCCGGTCCTGTTCAACGCCCGCGCCGACTCGCTGGCGGAGAAGCCGGCGTTTCGGACCGCCTTCAAGTTCAAGCGTTGCCTGGTCCCCATGGACGGGTGGTACGAGTGGCAGACCGAGGCCACCGGCGGGAAAAAGGCAGCGAAGATTCCTTACTACATGCACCCCGACGACGGATCACGGCTGTTCATGGCGGGCGTGTGGTCTGCCTGGCGGGACCCGAGGGTCGAGAACACGAGCCCCGTCCTGAGCTGCTCGATCGTCACAGTCGACTCTCTCGGTCACCTCGAGCAGGTTCACGACCGCATGCCCCTCGCCCTGCCTCGTGACCGCTGGGAGGCGTGGCTCGACCCCGACAACACCGTCGATTCGGCTCTGCTCGAACCGGTACCGGACCTCTTCGAGCGGATCGACGTCGATCGAGTCCGGCCGCTGGTCAACAGTGTCAAGAACAACGGGCACGAGTTGATCGAGCCGGACGTCGACCGTGCCGGCGAGCAGATCAGCCTGCTCTAGTGGTCAGCCGAGAGCCCAGGTAACGGTCACCTCGAACGAGACCTGCTGGGTTCCCGGGGCGAGAACCATGTCGGACATCGAGGCGTCGGGAGCGCGCATGGTCTGACCGCCACTCGTGTCGTGTGCCTCGGTGATGGTCACGACGTTCTCGAGCGACGTACCGGACAGATCCGCGTACTGCTCGGCACGGTTCTTCGCGTCCTCGAAGGCCCGGGTGCGAGCGTCGGCCAGAAGCTGAGAGTCGTCGTCGATGGCGAAGGCGACGTTGCCGAGCCGTGCCGCGTTTCCGCCCGCCGCGATGCCGGCGTCCAGGACAGAAGAGGCCTTGTCGAGATCGCGCACGACGATTCGTACCGAGTTGGTTGCCCGGTAGCCGGTCACGTTGCCGCCGACGAACGGTCCGCCGCTGGCGTCGTACTGCGGCTGGACGGACAGATCGCTTGTCTGCACGTCCTCGGGGGCCACACCGGCGGCGACTATCGCGTCGATCATCTGACGGGCCTTGTCATTCGCCTCCGAGACCGCTCCCGATACATCCGGGGCAACCACCTCGATGCCGATGTCGGCATTGAGGATGTCCGGCGCCCCGCGGACCTGCCCTGATCCGACTACCGTGACTTCCTTGGCGGCATTGTCCGAACTCCCGCAGGCCGTCAGCGAGACGGTGAGAGCTGCCGCTGCAGCGGTCAGTGCAAGAGTTTTCAGGTGTGGTCGCATGGTGAGACCGTAGCGACCGGATACTCAGCCCGCCGTGATTTGCGCCGTGACCGCGCCACTCAACTGCGCGAGGTCCGTCGGAGCCAGCTCGATCTCGAGCCCGCGTCGACCGGCGCTGCAGAGAATGCGGTCCCAGTCGAGCGCCGACGCATCGATCACGGTCGGCAGTTTCTTGCGTTGGCCGAGCGGTGAGATACCGCCGAAGACGTAGCCGCTCGAGCGCTCGGCTTCGGCGCGATCGGCCATGACGGCTTTGCTTGCACCGAGGGCAGCGGCTGCGGCTTTGAGCGAGAGCTTGTTCGGGACCGGCAGGACCGCGACGGCGAGCTTGCCGGTGTCGAGTTTGACGACCAAGGTCTTGAAGATCTGTGCGGCCTCGACGCCTGTCGACTCTGCCAGTGCAGTGACCGCCTCGTCGCCGAAAGATTCGGCGCGAGGATCGTGGTCGTAGCTGTGAACGCGGTGCGGTGTCTTCGACTTGTCGAGAAGTACGGTCGCAGGGGTCGCTGTTCCGGCCATGAGGAACACCCTATGTGGATCGCCGACAGGTACATCCGACCAGGCCGGGAACAGAGTCGCAGACTCCCGTGTTGGTACCAGTTGATGAAACTTGTCCCGAGAAGCGAAGGAGCGACCGTGCTGGCTGTGTGTGAGCCACCACCGGCCCGTGGGTCGGATCTTCAGTTGGCGGTAACCTTGATCCCTACGGCTAGTGAAGGGATCAGAGTGCTGGAACACGACCGGCCCAAGGACGAACCGTCAGGGGTAACTGAACCTATCGACGGCGCTGTGTCCGAAACGCCCGAAACTGCGGATGAGTTGATTGCCCGGTTCGAGCGCGACGCGCTCCCGCTGCTCGACCAGTTGTACGGCGCTGCCCTGCGCATGACGCGGAATCCGGCTGATGCCGAGGATCTCGTGCAGGAGACGTACGTCAAGGCGTACACCGCTTTCCGTTCGTTCCGTGCCGGTACCAACCTGAAAGCCTGGCTGTACCGGATTCTCACGAACACCTACATCAACTCGTACCGCAAGAAGCAGCGCCAACCCGCGCAGTATCCGACGGACGAGATCACCGACTGGCAGTTGGCTGCCACCGCCGAGCACACCTCGACGGGGCTGCGATCGGCCGAGGTGGAGGCGCTCGACGCGTTGCCTGACGACGACATCAAGGCGGCGCTGCAGTCGCTTCCCGAGGAATTCCGTATGGCCGTGTACTACGCCGATGTCGAAGGATTCCCGTACAAGGAGATCGCGGAGATCATGGGCACACCCATCGGAACGGTGATGTCGCGACTGCACCGTGGTCGCAAGCAATTGCGTGGTCTTTTGGCCGATGTCGCAAAAGACCGGGGATTCAATCGGGACGGCGCGGTCGACACAGCCACAGTCGCAGCCACCGAGACGGAAGGTGTCACACGATGAGTGAGCAGGACGAATTCGAAAGGCTCGACTGCTCGGCAGTCATCGCCGACGTCTGGTTGATGCTCGACGGTGAATGCGACGATTCGAGTCGTGCTCGCCTGCAGCGTCATATCGACGATTGTGGATCGTGCCTCGAGGCCTACGGGATCGAGGAGAAGGTCAAGAGCCTGATCAACCGTAAGTGCGGTGGAGACCACGCGCCGGAAAGCCTGCGTCAGCGGCTCACCGTCGAGTTGCGTCGGACCATCGTCATAACGACTACCGAAACCGACAGCTAGCCCGTCAGCGAAGATCTGAGCGGCAGCAGTCGGAAGGCAGTAACGTCCGAGGGGCGGGGAAGCAATGCTTCCCCGCCCCTCGGACGTTTTGTTGCGCTACATGTCAGGCGTTTGGACGCTTGCCATGGTTAGCGGCGTTGCCCTTACGGCTGCGCTTCTTACGACCACGCTTACCCATGATTGGTCTCCCTTCTGTTTCTTTCGCGTCATTGTTTCACGCCGATGCCGGTGTGGTTCCATTGGCAGGTCGATCGAGTGATCCGTCGACGTATTTTCGTGGTCAGAGTGCAGTTCCGACAGAAGTGAGGTTCACGATGGCAGAAGACGTGCGCGCCGAGATGGTTTCGACGGTCTACCAGGTCGTCGTGAGCGAGGGAGACGTCGTTGCGGACGGCGACACCCTGGTCATCCTCGAATCCATGAAGATGGAGATTCCCGTCCTGGCCGAGGTTCCGGGAACGGTGACGACGGTGGGCGTCAAGGTCGGCGACGTGATTCAGCAAGGCGATCTGATCGCCGTGATCTCCTAAGCCGGACGATGTCCACTCTCAGTGACCTCCTCGCCGAACACACCGATCTTCCCGGTGCGGCGGTCGACCATCTCCAGCGCGTCGTGGGGGAGTGGCAACTGCTCGCCGACCTCTCCTTTGCCGACGTTCTCCTGTGGGTGGGCACCGAATCGGAGAAGAACCGATCCGAGGGGACGGTCATCTGCGTCGCGCATTGCCGGCCGACAACGGCATCGACGGCTTTTCCGGAGGACGCGGTCGGAACGGTCGTTTCCGAGTCCGAGCACCCGCAGGTTCTTCGCGCTCTCGTCGAGGGCCGCGTCGTGCGCGGGGAAGACGAGACGTGGCGTGAAGGAATGCCGCCGCGTCGGGAAGCCGTTCCGGTGCGTCTGGACGGGCGAGTCATCGCGGTTCTGAGCCGCGACACCAACCTGTCGCACCAGCGAGCGCAGAGTCCGCTCGAGCTCGCGTATCTCGATTGCGCCGAAGACCTGTGTCAGATGATCAGCGACGGAACCTTCCCGATCCGAGAATCGCGCTCCGACACGAACTCGAGCCCACGTGCGGGCGACGGCTTCATCCGTCTCGATACCGAAGGCACCGTCGTCTATGCCAGCCCGAACGCGCTCTCGGCCTATCACCGGATGGGTCTGAGTTCGGATTTGGTGGGCCAAGACCTCGCGGCGTTGACCCGTTCGTTGGTCACCGACCCGTTCGAGTCTCAGGAAGCTGCGGGATACATCCGAGATACGTTGGCGGACAAGCCCGGTCGCCGTATGGAGATCGAGGCGCGCGGGGCGACCGTTCTGCTGCGAGCCCTGGTTCTCAAGCCGGGCGGCCGGCATGTCGGTGCGGCGGTCGTCGTCCGCGACGTCACCGAGGTCAAGCGTCGTGATCGCGCTCTCCTGAGCAAGGACGCAACCATCCGCGAGATTCACCATCGAGTGAAGAACAACCTGCAAACCGTCGCGGCGCTTCTGCGTCTACAGGCCAGGCGAACCGGCAACGACGAAGCGCGACAGGCGTTGACAGAGTCGGTGAGGCGCGTGACGTCCATCGCCCTCGTTCACGACACCTTGTCGATGTCGGTGGACGAAGAGGTGGATCTCGACGAGGTGATCGACCGGTTGGTTCCCATGCTCTCCGATGTCGCGGGAGTGGGTGTGCCGGTGGCGATTCGGCGTGAGGGCAGTTTCGGAGTGTTCTCCGCCGAGCGCGCCACCCCGCTGGTCATGGTGCTGACGGAGTTGGTGCAGAACGCGATCGAGCACGCTTTCGATCCGGGAGTGACCGGCACGGTCACACTCAGCGCCGAGCGTTCTGCGCGCTGGTTGGACGTGATCATCCACGACAACGGGCGCGGCCTGCCGGAGAACTTCGACCTCGAGAAGTCCGATCGGCTCGGACTCCAGATCGTGCGGACTTTGCTGGGCGCCGAACTCGGTGGCTCGCTCGGACTGCACCCGGGAAGCGGTGGCGGCACCGACGCGGTTCTGCGTGTGCCGCTCGGTAGACGCACTGCGCGTTACTGATTCGAGCAGCGTTAGCGATTCGAGCAGACAAAAAGCCCGACACCATGTGGTGTCGGGCTGTCGTCTTCGACTGTGCGGAGGGGCTGTTCTCCGCCGCGAGTCGAACGTCTCGGTTATACCTAGACGGAAGTGCGTGCACGGGTACGTGCGTTACGACGCTTGAGTGCGCGACGCTCGTCTTCGCTCATTCCGCCCCAGACGCCTGCATCCTGACCGGACTCGAGAGCCCAGGACAGGCACTCGGCGGTGACGGGGCAGCGGTTGCAGACAACCTTGGCATCAGCGATCTGAGCGAGGGCCGGTCCACTGTTTCCCACCGGGAAGAACAGTTCGGGATCCTCGTCGCGACAGATTGCGTTGTGGCGCCAGTCCATCTTTTTTCGCTCCTTAATTGGGTGTGTATTCACACCATTTGGTACCAATGAGTTTGTGTGTGCGTCATCAATGTTTCCGCACTGTTACTTGTGAATGCTTTCACGAACTCGCGGTATGTCAATAGGTTTGAACGGGTTCGTGGGCCAACTCACTAATTTGTGACACACCTGACGGCCACCTGGGCGTCACCGGCATTTTACCCGATTTCGACTATTCGGCACCAGAGTTTTTGCAGGTCAAACGTGTTGCCTGACTCACGTCGGAATCGGTGCGAACACTTCCAGTGCATCCGGGACCGAGGTGAATTCGACTTTTTCGCGAAGTCCGATGTAGTCGCCGTCCATCTGCAGTCCGATCGGTCGCGACGATTCGATGGTGATTGTCGGGACGTCGTCGGTGCGTAGAAGGACCTTCGATTTCGGTTCTGCGCCGCGTGCGAGGAGCTGTCGCACAACCCGCAGAGACGGTAGGACTTTGGTGCTCGTCATGGCGAAGATGCCGAGTCCACTGTCGAAGGTCGTTCCCGGATTGGTGTGTACGGGACGCTCTTCCAGATATGTCCACGGGCTCGAGTTCGACACGAACGCGTAGTGGACTCCGGAGACGGGATCCTGATCGGGGAGGTGGACTGTCAGGGCGGGCTCGGCTCGCTTGGCACGGAAGAACGCCGCGATTGCGGTTCGGACATACCGGGCGGGTGTGGCGGCGTCACCGTTCTTACGGCTGGCGTCGACGGCTTCGCATACATCGGCGTCGAGGCCCATTCCGGCGTTGAACGTGAACCAACGGTTGTCGCAGTGTGCGAGCCCGATTCGGCGTCTCGTTCGTTCCGAGAGTAGATCGACGAGTTGGTTTGTGGCGTCGATCGGGTCGGCGGCAATACCGAGTGAGCGCGCGAAAACGTTTGCCGAGCCTCCCGGGACGACAGCGATCGTCGGGATCGGACCGACCGGAACCGATTTCATCGACGCGGGATGCGGTGACCCGAGCAGTCCGTTGACCACTTCGTTGACCGTTCCGTCGCCGCCGTGGACGATCACCGAGCCGAAGCCGTCTTCGTGGGCTTCGCGCGCCAGTTCGGCAGCGTGTCCCCGATGTGTGGTGTGCGCCACAGTAAGTCGCACCCGACTCTCGAGGGCGTGTGCCAACAGGTCACGACCGGCAGCGGTGGTGGAGGTGGCATTGGGGTTGACGATCAGCAGTGCGCGCACGGGGCATGAGCCTATCCGGTGTCGTGTTCTAGGCTGGCCTCGTGCCGAATACCGCCAGTCCGAACGCCCTGCCCAAGACAGTCACATGGGCAGGTGCCCTCGTGACGCTGCAAGGGCTGGTTGCCGCCGGGTTCGCGATCGTCGCAGTGATTCGCGGCGCGACCGGCCACGATCAGAGCGTCACCAACGGATACGGATTTGCTGCCTGGGTCGCGATCCTCGGCGGCGCGGTGTTGGCTGCCGGGATCGCTTTGCTGACGGGTCGCCGGTGGGGCCGGGCAATCGCCGTCGTCGCGCAGTTGCTGCTCCTGCCGGTCGCCTGGTCGCTCCTGACCGATTCGCATCAGGTGCCGCTCGGCATCGTTCTGGGTGTCGTCGTTCTCGGCGCTCTGGGCTGCCTGTTCTCGGCTCCGACGTCTCGATGGATGGCAGCGGAGTACGGAGCGTACGCAGACGAGGTGTCGCCGGAAGAGGGACGCCCGGACGAGACCGAAGAGCCGCGGGACAAGTAGGACGGAACGCCTACCCTGCTTCAGTCCTACTCAGCTTCGGCGGCAAGAGCTCCGAGGTGGGTGCCGGTCAGGCGATACGTGGTCCACTCCGTCTTCGCGTCGGCACCGAGTGACTCGTAGAACTTGATCGAGGGCGTGTTCCAGTTGAGCACCGACCAGGACAGCCGGGTGTAGTCGTTGTCGGTGCACTCCTTGGCGAGCGCGGCCAGAAGAGCCTTTCCGTGGCCTGATCCGCGCTGGCTGGGCTTGACGTACAGGTCTTCGAGGTAGATGCCGTGGGCGCCGTCCCACGTGGAGAAATTGCGGAACCACAGCGCCATGCCGACGACGTCGTCAGCCGAATTCACAGCGACGTGCGCGAAGGCCGTCGCGGCCGGCCCGAACAATGCCTCGCCGATCTGTTCCGCCTTCACGGTGCACTCGTCGAGGGCCTTCTGGTAGTCCGCCAACTCGTAGATCATGTCGGTGATCGGCTGGACGTCTGCGGGCGTGGCGCGTCGGATCATGGGGAGAATCTTAAGCCTCAAGCCTCCACGAGCGGCGGCACGTTGTGATGGACGAGGTGGCTGGCGCCGTGCTCGTAACCGAGAACCGTGTAAGCGCCCGGGAACAACGCGAAACGCTTTCCTTCGGTGACCGGGAGCTCGAGCCAGCGGGCGATGAGCGCGCGTGAGAAGTGGCCGTGCCCGATCAGGATCACGTCCCGCTCGGGTAGCTGCGAACGCACCATCGACAGCACCATGTCGGTGCGGGCATGGATCTGATCGGTCTGCTCGCCGCCGGGGCACGGGTGTGTCCAGACGGTCCAATCGGGCACCGTTGCGCGGATCTCGGGCGTCGTGAGGCCTTCGTAGTCGCCGTAGTCCCATTCGGAAAGTGCATCCCAGGTTCGCTCTTCCGGCAGGCCGGCGAGATCACCCGTCAACTGTGCGCGCAGCCGCGGACTCGTCAGAATCATGGGGTTCCGGAGGTCGAGGGTTCGTAAGCGATTTCCGGTCGCGGTTGCCTGCATCTCGCCGAGCGGAGTCAGCGGAACCTCGGTCCGGCCCGTGTGTTTCCCGGTGCGTGCCCACTCGGTTTCACCGTGGCGCATGAGTACGACGCGAGCACCGAGGGGGATCGACGAGGGGGCGGACTGGGAGGTCATGTCGACCATCATTGCAGGCTGCCTCGCGTGTGTAGCTCGCCTCCTGGCGCGAAGTGCGCAAGGATCTACGTGTGACGACGGTTCTCGCAGTGGCAAATCAAAAGGGCGGCGTGGCTAAAACCACTACCGTCGCTTCTCTCGGTGCGGCTTTGTCCGCGCTCGGACAACGAGTTCTGGTGGTGGATCTCGACCCGCAGGGCTGCCTGACGTTCTCGCTCGGACACAACCCGGATCGCCTCGAGCGTTCGGTCAACGAGGTCCTGGCGGGTGATCTCGACGCGGTCGACGCCGTGCTGAAAACGGACGACGGTATGGATCTCCTGCCGGCCACCATCGATCTCGCGGGAGCCGAAGCGCTGCTCCTGATGCGACCCGGTCGAGAGTTCGCGCTCAAGCGGGCGCTGTCTCCGCTCCTGGGTTCTTACGACGTCATCATCATCGACTGCCCACCGTCGTTGGGTGTGCTCACACTCAACGGATTGACTGCGGCGCAGTCGGTTCTGGTTCCACTGCAATGCGAAACCCTCGCACACCGCGGCGTCGGACAGTTGCTGCGTACGGTTCGTGAAGTCCAAGCCATCACCAACCCGGATCTTGTTCTGCTCGGCGCACTTCCGACTCTGTACGACGCTCGAACCACGCACAGTCGCGACGTACTCGCTGACGTCAGTGACCGCTACTCCCTCGCCGTTCTGGCGCCGCCGATTCCACGGACCGTCAAGTTCGCCGAGGCCTCTGCTTCCGGCGCGACGGTCCTTGCCGGGCGAAAGAACAAGGGCGCGGATGCCTATCGAGAACTCGCCGACAATCTCGTAAAGCATTGGGCTGGAAATGAAGTCGTGACTTTCGCGCCGGAACTGGCGCTCTGAGGAAGGTGAGAGCTTCTAGCGCAGCGCGAACAAGGTATCGCCGCGCTGTTCCAGAATCGTCTCGCCCGCACTGGCGAGCACGATCGGCGTCGTCGTCTCACCGCGGTCGACTGCGATCATGCGCTGCACCGCTCCGTCCGACGGGCTGACGGCTGCAATGCCGCCCGGAACGGGGATGAGCATCTGACCGGCGACCATGCTTCCGGGCCCGGACGTTCCGTTGACTATCCACGTCGGAGCCAGATCGCTCAGGCGGAGGTTGACGGTCTGCGAGCCGGTCCACCAGGTGATCGAAGCTTTGTCGGCGTGGGTGCGGGCCCCTTCGGTCACCGCTCCCTCGATCGGATAGTCGACGATCGGATTGCCGGTTCCGTCGAAAATGGTGATGCGAGAAGCGGTTCCGTTGGCGGCAGGGAGGTAGACGGCCGTCTTCTCGCCGGCCACGGCAAGCAGGCGGGCGCCTTCGGAGTCGAGGAGAATCGAGGATCCGTACTCTTCGGGTTCCTGGGCGTCCTTCGGTGCGGGGTTCATCACCGTCAACCTGTTGGAGGCTTCACCCGGGCAACGCTCGAGTACCGAGACTCGGTTGGCGCTCGACGCAGCGTCGAGCAGCGTGCATCCGGTGCGGGGTTGCTTGTTCGGATTGACCTTCGCGTCGACCCTGCCGTACTCGAGAGTTCGGACGAGGTCCGAGCGCCACAGTTCCATTCGCTCACTGCCGCGTGAGATCAGATAGGTGCCGTCCGCCGACAAGGTGACCGCGGAATCGGCGTCGCTGTTGCGCTGGTCCTTTCGGGCGCCGGTGTCGGCGACCAGTGACGTGACCTGAGAGCAACCGCGATCGTCCTGATAGACGCTGACGACGCGATCCCACGAACCGATCGCACCGCACAGGGGAATGTTGCGCGCGTATCGCCACACTTCTTCGCCTGTTGCCGGGTCGCGGCCGATCACTTCGGAACCGTCGGCGGTGACGACGGCATTTCCGACGGTGATCGGTGCCGTCGAGTCGGCACTGGGAGATTCCCACGCCTGCTTCAGGATGTCGGGTAACAACACCGACGTCGACAGAGGTGGGAGTGGAGATTCGGCGGTGACCGAGGTGGTTCCGCGCGCATCACTGCGCAACCACACCACGGTCACCGCCACGATTACTGCCAGCGCGATTGCCAGCGCACCGATCACATCTGAGCGAGTACGCCTTTCGGGAGCCAGCACATCGGCAGCTTACTCTGCGGCGCCTGCCGTCGCGGAAGCCGCGGGGCGACGACGCCGACGGCGACGCGGCTTGGCCGCTCCGTCTTCGTCCGAGTTCTCGGTAGCGGTTGCCGCCGGTGCCGAAGGGGGAGCTGTGGTGGCGCCGGCGGTGGTGGACGTCGTGGCGTCGGTCGAAGCACCGGCGCGGGTACGGCGGCGAGTCCGGTTGCGACGAGGCGCGGCCTTCTCTTCGTTGCCGTCGGCGTCGGCCGTCTTCGGCGCGTCCGCTTTGTCCGTTGCTGCCTTGTCGGTTGCAGCCTTCTCAGGGGCGGGCTTGGCCTTGCGAACAGTGCCCTTGGCATCGGCCGGAATCGACAACTCTTCGTAGAGGTGCGGCGAGCTCGAGTACGTCTCGACCGGATCGGGGATTCCGAGGCTCAGTGCCTTGTCGATGAGCTGCCAGCGAGGAATGTCGTCCCAGTCGACCAGCGTGACAGCGATGCCGGTGCGTCCGGCGCGGCCGGTACGACCGATGCGGTGGACGTAGGTCTTCTCGTCCTCGGGGCACTGGTAGTTGATGACGTGGGTGACGTCGTCGATGTCGATGCCGCGTGCGGCGACGTCGGTAGCGACCAACACGTCGACCTTGCCGTTGCGGAAGCCCTTCAGGGCCTTCTCGCGGGCAATCTGTCCGAGGTCACCGTGGACGGCACCGACGGAGAAGCCGCGCTCGGCGAGATCGTCGGCGACTTTCTGGGCTGTGCGCTTGGTGCGGGTGAAGATCATCGTCGCGCCGCGGCCTTCGGCCTGCAGAACACGGGCGACCATCTCGGCCTTGTCGAGAGCGTGCGCACGGTAGATGTGCTGGCTCGTGCGGTCGTGCACTGCGGAGGATTCGGCTTCCTCGGCGCGGATGTGCGTCGGCTGCGTCAGGAAGGTGCGAGCCAGGGTGATGATCGGGCCGGGCATCGTGGCGGAGAAGAGCATCGTCTGACGCTTGTCGGGGACCATGCCCATGAGGCGTTCGATGTCGGGGAGGAATCCGAGGTCGAGCATTTCGTCGGCCTCGTCGAGGACGAGAACGCCCACTTTGCCCAGGATCAGGTGCGACTGGTTGGCGAGGTCGAGCAGGCGACCCGGGGTGCCGACGACAACGTCGACGCCCTTCTGCAGTGCCGAGATCTGCGCCTCGTACGGCCGACCGCCGTAGATGGGCAGAACCTGGAGGCCTCGGTCGCCGACTCGGAGGTACTTGCTGGCGTTCTCGAGGTCGCGAGCGACCTGGATGCACAGCTCGCGGGTGGGAACGATGATCAGAGCGCGTGGCGTGCCGTCGAGGACAGCCGTGCCGTTCTCGGCGGTGACGATGCGATGCAGGAGCGGGACGCCGAAACCGAAGGTCTTGCCCATTCCGGTGCGGGCCTGACCGATGAGGTCGTCACCGGCGAGAGCCAACGGAAGGGTGAGTTCCTGGATGGCGAAGGTGCGCTCGATGCCGATCTCGTTCAGTGCGCGGACGATTTCGTCGCGGACACCGAGTTCGGCGAAGCTCGGGGGTACATGGGTGTCGTCGAGCTGGACGGAAACGGTGTTCTCGGTTGCTTCGTCTTCATGGTCGACAGTGATCTTGCTCAGGGGACTAGCCTTTCCTCGTGGCGGTACGCACGCACAAGGTAAGGGGCCAGGCCGTAAATCGGCCGATGTCGATGCCCTCTTTTTCTTCGGTCATGCCTACGCCTCAGCACTGAATTCCACTCGGACGAATTCGAACCGTCCGGAGATCTCGGCGAAGCGGGCAACAACCGTCGATGCAGGTGCGCGCACATTATCGGTGGGGTCCGCGTGAGCACAGTCGTGTCGGCTGACCTAAAGCAGCCGTCCCGGCTAACCATAAGAGCCGGGGGAACCGGCGAACTCCCAAGACCATTGTAGCTGCACGTTGTCCGCCTCTCGCGATGACATGTCGAAGATCACCGAATCGGACATGCGGTCCTTGGCGGTCGCGTCGGCCGTCGAAGCACTACAGTTCGTAGTCATGGGCGCACACGATCTTGATGCTTCGACGGACGCTGGAACCGGAGGCCGAGTCGCTTCCGATCACCCCGGCGTGATCGATTTGTTTGCCGTTCTCGCCTACGGCGAGATTTCGGCGTTCTACCGGTTGGCGGAGGACGCACAAATGGCACCGGACCTGCGAGGCAAGGTGGCGTTCGCCAGCATGGCCGCCGCCGAGATGGACCACTTCGAGACTCTGGAAACGGCGCTGACGGAACGTGGCCACGAGATCTTTGCCGTCATGGACCCGTTCGTTCGTGCCCTCGACAACTATCACGCGTCGACGACACCGTCGACGTGGCTGGAATCGCTCGTGAAGGCGTACGTCGGCGACGGAATCGCTGCCGATTTCTACCGCGAGATCGGGCACTCCCTCCCGGCGGATGTCGCCGAGATCGTCGAGGACGTGCTGTCCCAGACGGGCCACTCGGAGTTCGTGGTGCTCGAGGTGAAGGCAGCAGTGGAGGCCAGCACCCGCGCCAAGGACCGGCTGATGTTGTGGGGGCGCCGTCTACTGGGTGAAGCAATCACGCAGGCACAGTTCGTGCTGGCGCAGCGTGAGGACCTCACGGATCTGGTGATCTCGGCCTCGGGTGACCTCAACGGAGTTGTCGCGTTGTTCGACGGTATGCAGGCAAAGCACGCCGAGCGGATGGCGATTCTCGGACTCGTCTAGGTGCCTGTTCGCTCTGGGCACAGCGTGCAGAGGAGCGTGGGCGGTCGCTGCTGCATTAGCCTTGCGTCGACAACGGATGTAATTCACGAACAGTTCGGAGGTTGACCGTGGAGGTCAAGATCGGTGTAATCGACAGCCCGCGTGAGCTCATCGTCAACAGCGAACAGACCCCTGACGAGGTCGAGACACTGGTCGCGGCTGTCCTCGGTGGCCGCGAGCCGGTTCTGGCTCTCGTCGACGACAAGGGCCGCAAGTTCCTGGTGCAGGCTTCTCGTGTGGCGTACGTGGAGATCGGTCCGTCCGATATCCGCAAGGTCGGATTCGCGCCTACCGTCTGACGCGTAGCTGTAACAGCAGAATGGGCGGGCAGTCGTGAGACTGCCCGCCCATTCTCGTTCGGGTTCCGGTTACTTGGTTTCGGCCTGCAGCGGCACGTGTGAGAGACCGCCCCACGCCAGTGTCACGGTGATTTCCACGGCCTCTTCCTTGGGGATCGGCCGCGCGGCTTCGAGCCAGTACCGCGCCGTGAACTGGCTGGCACCGACCAGACCGACCGCAAGAATGCGCGCGCGGTACGGATCGAGTCCGGAATCCTGACTGACCAGGTCGAACACGGCGTCGACGCAGGCTTCGGTGGCTTGTTCGACGCGTGTCTGGACCTGAGGTTCGCCCATGATGTCGGACTCGAACACGAGGCGGAAGCCCTGCGAGTCGTTGTCGACGAAGTCGAAGAACGCCTGGACTGCGGCGCGGACACGCTGTTTGTTGTCCGTCGTCGATCGCAGGGCCTGGCGTACACCCGAGATGAGGCTGTCGACATAACTCTGCAGGACTGCGACATACAGTTCGAGCTTGCCTGGAAAGTGTTGGTACAGGACTGGCTTGCTGACACCGGCACACTCGGCGATCTCGTCCATGCCGGCCGAGTGGTACCCGTTCGCGACGAATACCTCACTTGCAGCTGCGAGGAGCTGGAGGCGGCGCGCATCGCGGGGGAGTCGGGTGCTGCGACGTGTTCCGGCAGGCTTGCCAGCCGTTGTACCGCGATCGGAGTCTGTCCGATCCGCGAGTTCTGTCATGTCGCTTCCAATCTGAGCAAAAGTAAATTCGGTCGGCGCGCGGATCCGCGAGTCGCGTGTGCGTACCCGCCAGTATCCTCCGTCACACCGGTCGTAGCCGAATGAACGATACCGTGTGTCGCCCGGGCGAGTCGCGCGTGCCTCGGTGAGCGAGACCAGCGGTCTTTCTCGTTACAGGACGGGTTGCCATGACACGCCAGGACCAGCATGTTTCGGTCAGCCCGGGCGAGCGACTTGCCGTGTGTGAGATTCTGGACGACGTGACTGACCCAGGGGGACCGCGCATGCGTGGACGAACTACGCAGAACCCTGAACGTGAGGAACGTCGAATGCGTAGCGGAACTGGAGCGCCCCGCGACGAACGTCGGCCAGAGGTGCCGGATGATCGTGCCTACGGCGAACGCGACTATCGCGGCATTTCCTCCCATCAGCCCTTGCGTGCCCAGTGGGATCCGACCAAACGAGAAGTGGGCCGAACCCCGCGTAATCCGCGGCCGGACCGGGCAGCGCGAAAGCAGAGCAAGCTCGGGCGCTTCGTCTCGACATACGGTTGGCGGGCCTACGCGATTCCGGTTCTCGTGGTGCTCACCATCCTTGTGATCGTCGACGCAGTACGTCCGGACGCCACAGACACCGCGAGCAAGACGTCGGCTACTGCCGACCTCGCACACAGCACCGACGGAACCGACGTCATCGGTGCGCCGCCGGCCGGAGACGGAACCTTTGCGTCGTCGATACCGTCCGGCGCTCTCCCCGACGGTGGTCCGTTCACCGTCGCGGGCGGCGGAACGTGGCACGTCGTACCGGGTACGACGGGCAAGGTCGGACAGGGAACCGAACGCGAGTTCACGTACACGGTCGAGATCGAGGACGGCGTCGACACGACCGGTTTCGGCGGTGACGAATCGTACGGACGCATGGTCGATCAGACGCTGGCAAATCCGAAGAGTTGGACCAATGATCCCAAGGTCGCGTTCCGGCGCGTCGACGCGGGCGAGCCGGACTTCCGGATCTCCTTGACCTCGCAGATGACTATCCGTGAAGGCTGCGGATACGAGATCGAACTCGAAGGATCCTGCTACAACCCGAGCATGGACCGAGTCCTGCTCAACGAACCGCGATGGGTGCGAGGCGCCATTTCGTTCCAGGGTGACATCGGCTCGTATCGGCAGTATCAGATCAATCACGAGGTCGGCCATGCCATCGGATACGCCGCTCATCAGCCGTGCGAGACCGAAGGCGGACTCGCACCGATCATGATGCAGCAGACCTTCGGAACCGCGAACAACGACATCGCTAGGCTTGATCCCGAGGGCGTCGTTCCGATGAACGGACTCACGTGCCGCTTCAATCCGTGGCCGTACCCCCGAGCGTGACCGGATCGAGAATCCCTGATCTCGTCTTGAACTAGGAGTGTTTCGCGGTGTCTGCAACACCCGTCGTATTGCCACCACTGGTGGAGCCGGCAGCCGAGTTGAGCCGGGAGGAAGTTGCCAGATACAGCCGGCACCTGATCATCCCGAACGTGGGCATGACCGGCCAGAAGCGGCTCAAGAATGCGCGAGTCCTGTTCATCGGCGCCGGTGGATTGGGTTCGCCTGCACTGCTCTATCTCGCGGCCGCAGGAGTGGGCACCATCGGGATCGTCGAGTTCGACGAGGTCGACATGTCGAACCTGCAGCGTCAGGTGATTCACGGACGCTCCGACGTCGGACGCCCGAAGGCGGTCAGCGCGAAGGAGTCGATTCTCGAGATAAACGAGCACGTCGACGTCCGGTTGCACGAATTCCGCCTGGACAACTCCAACGCGGTCGAACTGTTCTCGGAGTACGACCTGATCCTGGACGGTACGGACAACTTCGCGACGCGGTACCTCGTCAACGATGCCGCCGTCATCGCCGGAAAGCCGTACGTGTGGGGCTCGATCTACCGCTTCGAAGGGCAGGTCTCGGTCTTCTGGGAAGACGCCCCGGACGGCGCGGGACTGAATTATCGCGATCTTTACCCGGAGGCGCCGCCGCCCGGCATGGTCCCCTCGTGCGCCGAGGGTGGTGTGCTCGGAGTCCTGCCTGCGACCGTCGGTTCGATCATGGCGACCGAGGCGGTCAAGCTCATCACAGGGATCGGCGAACCGCTTCTCGGGCGCCTGATGATCTACGACGCTCTTGCGATGACGTTCCGGACGATCCGCCTTCAGCGTGATCCGACCCGCGTGCCGGTCACCGCCTTGATCGACTACGACGCGTTCTGCGGTGTCGTGTCCGAAGAGGCGAGCGCTGCTGCTGTCGGCTCGACGATCACGGCGCCGGAGCTGGAGGCCATGATCGGCGAGGGACGATCGATCGAGCTGGTAGACGTACGAGAACCGGTTGAATGGGACATCATGCATCTGCCGGGGGCGGTGCTGATCCCGAAGGACCGCATCCTTTCCGGTGAAGCTCTGGCGACGTTGCCGCAGAACAAGCAGATAGTTCTGTACTGCAAAACCGGCATTCGTTCGGCCGAGGCACTGGCCTTTCTCAAGAACGCCGGTTTCTCCGACGCAGTTCACGTTCAAGGCGGCGCGATCGCCTGGGCGAACCAGGTGGATGCGAGTCTGCCGGTCTACTAGGCGCGCCTCGCGGGAGGCGGCGCCGCGCACCGGTAGCGTTGGGGTGTGAGCACAGGCCAACCTCCCCAGCACGTGTGCTCCACCTTCGGCCTCCGTGAAGTCGATCCCATCCCACTCGGTGCGGATTGGGACGGCGGGTGGCTGTGTGGAGACGTCGTCCTTTCAGCAGTCGCGGATCATGCCCGCGCAGCGTGGTCGGCGAAGGTGCGAGAGAACCTCGAAGTCGACGGCGTTCGGCTGGCTCGACCGGTGCGTTCGACTGACGGTCGTTACGTCGTCTCGGGCTGGCGCGCTGACACATTCATCGTCGGATCGCCGGAACCACGTCACGACGAAGTGGTCTCGATGTCCTGTCGACTGCATGCGGCGACGGCCTCGCTCGAGCGCCCGCGCTTCCTTGCACAACCGCCGGTGCCGCCGTGGGCCGAGGTCGACGTATTCGTCGCCGCTGATCGCGCGGCATGGGAAACGGTTCCGCTGAGGATCGCGAAGGGCGTCGAGCAACTCGAGACGCCCACTCCTGACGGTCGCAAAAGTCTGGAACTGATTGCCGGGCTCGCTACTTTGCGGAAGCCGGTGCAGAGCCCGGACCAGCTCGTGCACGGCGATCTGTTCGGGACGGTGCTGTTCTCGGGCAGTATGGCCCCCGGAATCACCGACATCACGCCGTATTGGCGACCGGCTGCGTGGGCCGCTGCCGTCGCTGTGGTCGACGCGATCTCGTGGGGCGGTGCCGACGAGGCACTGGTCGGCCGGTGGGAAGATCTCCCCGAGTGGCCGCAGATGCTTCTACGTGCGGTGATGTTCCGCCTGGCAGTTCATGTTCTGCATCCGCGCTCGACGGCGGACGCGTTCCCGGGGTTGGCCCGTACTTCCGACATCGTGCGCTTGCTGCTCTAGATCGGGGTGCCGGTACCGAAGTCCGAGACCAGGCCCTCGAACAGCTCGCGTGCGGCGTTCGAGGCGGCCACGGTGTTTCCGTCGACGACAGCGTTGACGAGGTTTGCGTGCTGCGAGTGGAATCCTTCGCCGGTTGCATCGATGTGCTGTTGGATCGTGGTCTCGATGACGGGGAGCAGGGAGTCGTAGAACTCCAGGTAGACCTCGTTGTGGCTGGCCGCGACGATTGCTCGGTGCAGGGCGACGTCCGCGGTGGTGGCAGCGTCGATGTCCTGACCCTCCCATGACGCGGTGCGAAGCTCGAGTAGTCGCGTCAGTTCGGCGATGTCGTCTTCGGTTCGCCGTGCGGCGGCGAGGGTGGCCGCGGTGATGTCGAGTGCGCGCCGAAGTTCGAGTACGTCCCGTTGGTGGGCGCCGGCAAAGTAGTTGCCGAGAGTGCCACCGAGGTCGGAGACAGCAACGACGTAGGTGCCCGATCCCTGACGACGTTCCAGCATTCCGGCGTGAACGAGCGCCTGGACCGCCTCGCGCACGGTATTGCGACCGGTCCCGGTCAGCTCAGACAGTTCCGGTTCGGTGGGGATTTTGGAACCGATCGGCCAGGTTCCGCTCCGGATCTCGTTGCGGAGTTGTTCGGTGACCTGCGAGATGAGACTTGCGCGTCGAACGGGTTGCACGTGGTTGTTTCCTCGGGTCCGGGTAAGTGGTGTGAATGTGACGTTAGATTACCGCGCTTGTGCGAGTTCGTCCGGTCATCCTATGATTTCCCGGTGACTGCTCAACTGGAGAGAACCGAAACCCGCTCGTTGATACAAGGCCGTGTGCTCGTTTTCGCTGCGATTGCGATGTCTGCGCTCGTACTTCGACTTGCGGTGACCTCGTTCTCGCCCTTGGCGGCCGAGATTCGCGACGAGATCGGCTTCTCCGCCTCGATCGTCGGTGTCTTCGGCATGGTTCCGACCGCAATGTTCGCCATCTTCGGTCTCATCACTCCCGCCATCGCGAAACGTATCGGGCTCGAGCGAACGGCCCTCGTCGCGATGCTCATGGCCGGCGTCGGAATGCTGTTGCGCGCCATGATGTCTCAGACATGGTCGTTGCTGGCCCTCTCGGCTTTGGCACTGGCAGGCATGGGAATCGGCAATGTCGTGATCCCGCCGTTGGTCAAGCGGTACTTCTCGGATCGCCTCGCCACCATGAGTTCGGTCTACATCGTGGCCGTGCAGATCGGCACCATCGTTCCGGCGTTCGTCGCAGTCCCGGTTGCCGACGCCTTCGGGTGGCGGTTCTCGATCGGCTGGTGGTCCGCCTTCGGCTTCGCCGCAGCAGTGCCGTGGTTGATCACCCTCGCTCGTTCGCGCAAGGCTCGCGCGAACGAAGCCGGGTCCGTCGAGAATGCATCGGATTCGGTTGCGGCAGTGGCAGAACAGCCACGCGGTCAGGTCTGGCGTTCTCCCGTGGCCTGGGGGATGGCCGGCATGTTCGGCATGACCTCACTGATCACGTATTCGATGTTCACGTGGATTCCCTCGATCCTTCGTGACGCCGGAGCCAGTGATGCCTTCGGCGGAACGATGGTCGGAATGTTCTCGGTGATCGGGCTCGTCGCAGCTTTCGGTGCACCGACGCTGTGCGCCCGCATGGCCAATCCATTCCCTGTCGTGATCGCGTGTGCCGTCTGCTACCTGGTCGGCATGGGCGGGCTGTACTTTGCCCCGATGGCGGCGCCGGTCGTATGGGTTGTCGTCCTGGGCCTCGGTCCGAGCACGTTCCCGATGTCGCTCACGCTGATCAACCTGCGTACTCGTTCGCACATCGGTTCCTCGGCACTGTCCGGCTTCACCCAGGGCATCGGCTACTCCGTTGCCTGCCTCGGTCCGCTCCTGTTCGGCGTTTTCCACGACGTGTCCGGTGGATACGCTGCGCCGTTCGGCCTGCTCGTCGTCGCGGTGATCGTGGTGCTCCTGGGCGCCTACCAGGCATGCAAGCCTCGGATGCTCGAGGATTCCTGGCACGCACCTGCGAAAAACTAGCTCACACCCGGTCTTGTTACCGGGTGAGGATCAATTGACTTCGCGGTCATCGCACGCAGCACCGGCGCAATAACCGTTTTCTACCTTTGGGTCTCCAACATATTCAGGAGGCCCTGGTGAGTCATTACATCGAGCATTGGGATGCAGAGGACGTCGACGCCTGGGAATCCGGCGGCAAGGACATCGCGAAGCGGAACCTGATCTGGTCAGTGGTAGCCGAACACGTCGGCTTCTCGATCTGGTCGATCTGGTCCGTGATGGTGTTGTTCATGCCGACGGATATCTACGGCATCGACGCGGCCGGAAAGTTCTTCCTCGTCGCAGTGCCCACACTTGTCGGGTCGGTCCTCCGCATTCCATACACGGTTGCCACCGCACGGTTCGGCGGTCGTAACTGGACCGTCATGAGTGCGCTGTTCCTCTTCGTACCAACACTTCTCACGCTCTACCTGATGATGAACCCGGGTGCGTCGTACACCACGTTCATGTTGGTAGCGGCCACTGCAGGTATCGGCGGCGGCAACTTCGCGTCGTCGATGACCAACATCAATGCCTTCTACCCGCAACGCCTCAAGGGGTGGGCGCTCGGTCTCAATGCCGGCGGCGGCAACATCGGTGTACCGATGATCCAGCTGATCGGTCTGCTGGTGATCGCCACCGTCGGTAACCGTGCTCCGTGGATCGTGTGCGCTGTCTATCTCGTGTTCATTGCCGCTGCTGCCGTCGGTGCCGCGCTGTTCATGGACAACCTGGGCAACCAGAAGTCGGACCTGCGCTCGATGGCCAAGGCACTCAAGTTCTCCGAGTCGTGGGTGATCAGCTTCCTGTACATCGGTACGTTCGGTTCCTTCATCGGATTCAGCTTCGCCTTCGGTCAGGTTCTGCAGATCAACTTCCTCGCCGGCGGTGCCACTCCGGCCGCGGCCGCGCTGCATGCAGCACAGATCGCCTTCATCGGTCCGCTCCTCGGTTCGATCGCCCGGCCCCTCGGCGGCAAACTGGCCGACCGGATCGGCGGCGGCAAGATCACCATGTGGACGTTTGTCGCCATGGCATTCGCTGCATCGATCCTCGTGACGGCCGGAACGATGGACGACAACACCGCGGGCGTCGCCAGCGCCGGAATCATGGTGACATTCGTTCTCGGATTCATCGCCCTGTTCCTGCTCTCCGGCATCGGAAACGGATCCGTTTACAAGATGATCCCGGCGATCTTCGAGGCGAAGGCTCAGAGCTTCGACCACATGGATCGAAGCGAGAAGGCAACGTGGTCGCGCAGTATCTCCGGTGCTCTCATCGGATTTGCCGGTGCGGTAGGCGGTTTGGGCGGCGTCGGCATCAACCTGGTGCTGCGCGCGTCGTACAGCAGCCCCGCGAAGTCGGCGACCATGGCCTTCTGGGTGTTCCTGGCCTTCTACATCGCCTGCATCGCAGTCACCTGGTTCGTCTTCCTGCGCAAGCCGTCGACGCTGACCACAGACGTCGACGAGGCGAAAGTCGCAGTCACGGCGTGAGCGGTCCGCGGAATCTCAGAACTATCTCGTACCTCAGGAAGTAGGCGTCATGAGCAAGTCGGTTGTTGTCATCGGACACGGAATGGTCGGACACCGATTCGTCGAGGCACTGCGTTCGCGCGACGAAGCGAACAACTGGTCGGTGACCGTACTCTGCGACGAGCAGTACGCAGCGTACGACCGAGTCGGGCTGTCCTCGTACGTCGGAGCGTGGGACCCCAAGGAATTGGCACTGGCCGGTAACGATTACGTCGGTGACAGCCTGGTCGACCTCCGAGTGGGGGAAGGCGCGCTCTCGATCGACAAAGATGCACGCACGGTCACGACGACAACCGGCGAGACGATCTCCTACGACGCTCTGGTGATGGCGACCGGTTCGTATCCGTTCGTGCCTCCCGTACCGGGGCACGACGGCGACGGATGTTTTGTCTACCGCACCCTCGACGACCTCGACGGTATCCGGGCCGCCGCCGAGAAGGCGGGTCCTGGCGCTGTCGGCGTCGTGGTGGGCGGCGGTCTTCTCGGACTCGAGGCCGCAAATGCTCTCTCGCTCATGGGAATGACGGCACACGTCGTCGAACACAATGCGCGATTGATGCCGATGCAGGTCGACGAGGGCGGCGGCGCACTGCTCGCTCGCCTCGTCACCGAACTCGGTCTCACCGTTCACACCGGAGTCGGGACGGCGGGAATCTCGCAGGCCGACAACGGAATTGTGGTCGAACTCTCCGACGGCTCCACCATCGACGCTGCGCTGCTCGTCTTCTCCGCCGGAGTTCGTCCGCGTGATCAGCTGGCCCGCGACGCCGGCATCGCAGTGGGGGAGCGCGGCGGCATTCTGACCGACCTCGGCTGTGTGACTTCGGACGAGAACATCTATGCCGTCGGCGAATGTGCTGCGGTGGAAGGCCGTTGCTACGGTCTGGTTGCTCCCGGTTACACGACGGCCGAGATCGTGGCCGATCGTCTGCTCGGCGGGGCCGCGGATTTCCCGGGCGCCGACATGTCCACCAAGCTCAAGCTCATGGGCGTCGACGTCGCCAGTTTCGGTGACGCGATGGCGACCTCACCGGGCGCTCTCGAAGTTGTCCTCAGCGACGCGTCCAAGGGGACGTACGCGAAGCTCGTGGTCTCAGATGACGCGAAGATCCTGCTCGGCGGCATTCTTGTCGGTGACGCATCGGCCTACGCGTCGCTGCGCCCGCTGGTCGGTCGCGAACTACCCGGTGACCCGGCGACATTGATCTCGCCTGCGGGGGAGAAGCCGGGTGCAGGCTCGCTGCCCGACGACGCCGAGGTGTGCTCGTGCAACGCGGTGACCAAGGGAGCCATCTGCGGTGCAATCGCGGCCGGCGCATGCGACATTGCTTCGGTGAAGGCGTGCACCAGCGCCGGAACCACCTGCGGCGGTTGCCTTCCCACTGTGAAGCAGCTGCTGGCCGATTCCGGCGTCGTGATGTCGAAGGCACTGTGCGAGCACTTCGCTCAATCGCGGGCCGAGTTGTTCCAGATCGTCCAGTCGACGCAGACCAGAACCTTCTCGGCGCTGATCGCCAAGTACGGCAAGGGCGCCGGTTGCGACATCTGCAAGCCCGTAGTCGCTTCGATTCTGGCATCGACGGACTCTGATCACATCCTGCACCGCCAGCAGGCGTCGTTGCAGGACACCAACGATCACTTCCTCGCGAACATCCAGAAGAACGGTACGTACTCCGTGGTACCTCGTATGCCTGGCGGCGAGGTCACGGGTGAGCAGCTCATCGTCATCGGTGAGGTGGCGCGTGACTTCGGCTTGTACACGAAGGTGACCGGCGGTCAGCGCATCGACTTGTTCGGGGCTCGTGTCGAACAGTTGCCCGCGATCTGGAAGCGTCTCGTCGACGCCGGGATGGAATCGGGTCAGGCGTACGGCAAGTCCCTGCGGACGGTCAAGAGCTGCGTCGGTTCGAGCTGGTGCCGCTACGGCGTTCAGGACTCGGTGGGAATGGCCGTCGACCTCGAGAACCGCTACCGCGGCCTGCGTTCGCCGCACAAGATCAAGTTCGGCGTCTCGGGATGTGCTCGTGAATGCGCCGAAGCGCGTGGCAAGGACGTCGGCGTCATCGCGACGGAGAACGGTTGGAATCTGTATGTGGGCGGCAACGGCGGACAGTCGCCCAAACACGCTCAACTGCTTGCCGGAGGCCTCGACGACGCAACCTTGGTCAAGTACATCGACCGCTACCTCATGTTCTACATCCGCACCGCCGATCGCCTCCAGCGCACGGCGCCGTGGGTCGAATCACTCGAAGGCGGACTCGATCACCTCAAGGCCGTTATTTGTGAAGACAGCCTGGGAATCGGCGAAGAACTCGAGGCTCTGATGGCCAAGCACGTCGAGGGCTACCAGGACGAATGGGCTGGTGTGCTGGGTGATCCGGAGAAGCTGTCGAGGTTCGTCTCATTTGTGAATGCACCGGAAGAAGCCGACCCGACGGTTGTGTTCGACGAGACCGGAGTGCGCAAGGTTCCAGTCCTGATGGGTATGCCGAGCATCCCTACGCGCCGGTAATAGTCGCGTAACCCGTGGGAAACACGGGGTCCGTAGAAACGTAGACAAGAACCCGCGCGACGTTGTCGCCGGATCGACAGGAGGACTTCGATGAGTGTCATCGATGCGCAGATCGCCAAGCTGGATTCGGATCGACTCGAATGGACGTCGGCCTGCCCGCTGAGCCATCTGATCCCTGGACGCGGGGTCGCCGTGCTTCTTCGCGGCGGCGAGCAGGTGGCGCTGTTCCTGCTAGAGGACGGCACACTGCGGGCTGTCAGCAACTTCGATCCGTACGGCCGCGCCGCGGTGATGTCACGCGGACTCGTCGGCGACCGGGACGGTGAACCGATCGTGGTCTCGCCGCTGCTCAAGCAGGCGTTCTCGCTGGTCGACGGCCGAGCGCTGGACGACTCCGCGGTCGCGCTGCCGGTATACGGAGTTCGCGTGTGGGCCGGCGTCGTTCAGGTACACAGCCTTCAGATGCAGGGCGTTCGCTCGACTGTCGCCGATGCAGTCTCGTGAGTGACGACATGCCGTTGGCTGGATTCACGGTAGGTATCACCGCTTCGCGCCGCGCCGAGGAATTCGCGACGTTGCTGACTCGTCGGGGAGCGGACGTCGTTCACGCTCCGGCGATTCGGATCATCCCTCTCGCCGACGACCGCGAGCTCGAAAGGGTGACACAGCAGATCATCTCGGATCCTCCCGAGGTGGTTGTCGCCACCACCGGGATCGGATTCCGGGGTTGGCTGGAAGCAGCCGACGGGTGGGGTGAGGCGGAAAATCTCGGATCCGCGTTGGGCTCGGCTCGTCTGCTCGCGCGCGGACCCAAGGCGAAAGGGGCAATCCGCGCGGCCGACCTTCGTGAAGAATGGTCTCCGGCATCCGAGTCTTCCGCCGAAGTGCTCGAACATCTTCTTGCAGAAGGTGTCTCGGGAAAACGAATCGCCGTTCAACTGCACGGCGCCACTACCGAATGGGAGCCGATTCCCGATTTCTGTCAGGTGCTGCGCGACGCGGGCGCCGAGGTCATCGCGGTCCCTGTCTATCGATGGGAACCGCCGGAGGATCCGACGCTGCTCGACCGGATGATCGACGCCATCGCTTCAGCTGGAATCGACGCCGTCAGCTTCACCAGTGCACCGGCCGTTGCGTCGATGTTGATGCGCGCCGACAAGACCGGGGATCTCGGCGACATTCTCGACGCGATGCGGGGTCCGGTGGCGGCAATGTGCGTCGGCCCGGTCACCTCGGCGCCGCTCGAAGCCTTGAATGTACCGACCACAGCCCCGGCGCGGGCACGTCTCGGGGCGCTCGCGCGACACATCGTCGACGAACTCCCGCAGCGAGCCAACAAGATTCAAGCCGGCGAACACGAAATCAGCATCCGCGGCGGTTGCGTCGTCGTGGACGGTGAAGTGAAGCAATTGCCGCCGGCTGCGATGTCGTTGATCCGCACTCTCGGTGCCAGCCCCGGCCGAGTCGTCTCCCGCGACGAACTTCTGGCTTCTCTTCCCGGAGGCGGCGGCGACACCCATGCCGTCGAGACCGCCGTCGCCCGATTGCGCGCGTGCCTCGGTGCGCCCAAAGCCGTTCAGACCGTGGTCAAGCGGGGCTATCGACTTGCCCTCGACCCCGGCGACTACGTACAGAATCCAGGTGACTATGCAACGCGATGACGATGTACTCGTACTGGTAGCTCACGGCACGCGTAGCCCACGTGGCGTGGAAATGGTTGCCGCCCTTGCCGAAGCCGTCGGCACGCGCGTCGGACGCACGCGCGTTGCCTTCGTCGATGTGCTCGGTCCGTCACCTTCTGAAGTCCTCCGGGACACTCCGGGGCGAGCGATTCTCGTACCGGCCTTCCTGGCGTCCGGCTACCACGTTCACACCGATGTTCGACGCGAAGTGGCGATCAGTGAGCACTCGGCTGTGACTGTGACGCCCGCACTCGGACCCGATCCGGCGCTTGCGCGCGTGCTGCTCCGACGCTTGACCGAAGCGGGGTGGAGTCCAGGCGACGCGATAGTGCTTGCTGCCGCCGGGTCCTCCGATGCGCGGGCGCTGCGAGACGTCGAGCGTGCCGCGCTGATGCTCGCCGAAGCGGCGGGGATCCGGGTGGACATCGGATACATCGCGACCGGGCAACCGAAGGTAGCCGATGTTGTTGCAGCAGCACGCGTTCGCGGCGCGAAGCGAGTGTTCGTTGCCTCGTACCTCCTCGCACACGGACTGTTTCACGAAAGATTGCACGCTGCAGGAGCCGATGGTGTGACCGAACCACTCGGCGTCGATCCGGGAGTGGTGGACCTTGTCGTGAATCGGTATGAGAGTGCGCGAAGGGAACTAGTATCGCTGCATGACGTCTCACTCCGTAACGCCGACGTATGCCGACCTGGTCGCCGCAGTTCGTGAATCCGACGTCAAGGCACAGGCTCTCATCGGCGGACTGACCGAAGAGCAGGCGCGGGAGCCCTCCGGGCTCCCCGGGTGGAGTCGGGGACACGTCGTGACGCACATGTCGCGCAACGCCGACGCGCTGGGCAGATTTGTTGCCGGAGTGCAGGGCGGCGAATCGGGGGAGATGTATCCCGGGGGACCGGACGCGCGCAATGCTGCAATCGAGGAAGGTGCAGATCGCCCGGCTGAGTTGTTGGCTCTCGACTACCGCTTCTCGGGAACGAGACTGGTCGACGCGTTGTGCGAGATCCAGGCAGATCGACTGGACACGCCGGTGCCGTGGCGCAAACCTGTGACGGCATTCGATCTACCGATCCTGCGCTGGAACGAGATCGAGATTCACCTGATGGACCTCGACATCGGCTACACCTGCCACGACTGGCCTGCCGAGTTCGTGGAATTCACTCTCGCCCGTCAGTTGGGCGCACTGGAGACAGCGGTCCCGGGTGTACGTGTTCCTTCGCTGTCGGATGCGGAGACCTTGGCCTGGTTGGTCGGGAGGCCGACGAGGGTGGGGCTGCCGACCCTCCCGGCCTGGCCTTTCTGAGACACGGCCTTTCTGAGACACGGCCTTTCTGAGAGTTAGAACAGGGTGGGGGCGCTGACGTCGTTGCGTGCTTGGGCCAACCGCGCACTCCACCGTTTCACCAACCACATCTCGACGATCTCGGGTTGGGTGCCGGCGGCATAGGCCCAACTGTCGAGCAGTTCGCAGTACCGGCGGTAGCGACGCGTCGTGAAGCCCGTGACGGAAGGATCCTCGAGCCAGCCCTCGTGGATGAGTGTCGAGACGCCGTACTGATCGATCATCTGAGCGCGTCGGCCTTCGTCCTGTACGCCCACCGCCCACATGAAAGCGGCCATGAGTGATACCCCCACGCCGGGGGTGAGTGGCCACCCGGACCAGGTGTCGCGTCGCACGACCGGCATTGACTTGTTTTTCGAACAGTGATCGAGAATGGCTGTGATCTGGGTCAGCGGATCCTCGTCTTCGCGGTGATGCGGATTGAAGACGTTGGGGAACCGCCGCGTGAACCGTCTGCTTTCGTGCGAGCCTTGCCAGGCCGCGCAGAGAAAGAGCAGTCCGAGGCCGTCGTGCTGGGCGACAACGAGGTCGCTCGACGGGCGAAGGTCGTTGCGTTGAACGATGGCTCGGCCTTCGGTGATCACTTTGCCGTCGAGGTCACGCCCGCGCAGGCTGATGGTGTGGCCGGCGTCCTTCAGGTGCGCGTTCCACCAATCCAGGTCGACGGTCGCTTCGTCGTCGAGGACGTGCAGTGGAAAGGTGCGGGAGCGGCACCACTCGACCAATGCGTCCGGCGGTTCGAATCCTTCGTCGACACGATTCATGGCGCGATGATCCCACGAGTCGCCGACAGGAATTCGTCCGACGCGCAGGTCACCGAGATGGAACCGGACACTCGCGGTACGCTCCGCTCATGAAATTGGCGTCCTCGCAGGTGCGGCCGGCGCTGTGGACGGTAGCCATCGCCTTGACGGCCACGGGTCTGAGCGGATGCATCGGTGCCGTCGATCGGATGGATTTCGACAACCAGATGCGCGAACGTGGCGGTGGGATGACGTCGGAGTTGGTGCGAGGCGGGTTCGACAGCCTCGCACATAGATACGGCGTCGACGCGATATCGGTGACCAGCATCGACATCAGCCCGATCGAGACGCTCGGCGTCACCGTTCGTGACCCCGGGAAGCCGTCACAGCTCGACAGATTCTCTTTCGACGGCGTCATTCTCGGCGAGCCCATCCCCGTGCAAGTCAGTGTCACCGACGATCTCGATGCGCGATCGTTCACGCTGGATCAAGTGCCGGCATTGGCGAATGTCGAGAAGTTGGTCGACGACGCGCTGGCGAGCAGCGGAGTCGACGACGGCGAAGTCTCCGGGATCTCGGTCAGTCGCACCGAGTCGATACACGCCTCCGTGATGGTGGAATCCCCACGCTCGCGAGTACTTGTGGTCTTCGAGTCTGACGGAACTCCCTTTCTGGTGCAGCCGCTGTGAGGCGCCGAATCGCTCCGTTACTGATCTCGGTAGCGGTGATCGTGGTCGTGGGAATCTTTGCCGCACTGCTGTCTTCGGTGATCTGGCCCGGCCAGGTCGCGCACTTGGCGCCGATCTTCTGTGAAGAACCGACATCGAGCGCGATGGTCGTCTCGGATTCCTTTACCGACGGCGACGGTACGTCCACCAATTTCACGCTGTACTGCGTCGGACCGCGCGGTCAGACCGTTGATGCCGGCTGGCTGCTGCCGTTCTTGGTGCTGTGGGGCGTGTATTCGCTGGTGCTCGCGATCGTGGTCGGCGTGATCGTGCTGGCGGACGTCGGCCGGCGCAGGCGCCGAAACCGCTGACCCGATCAGCGTGGGAGGACGACCAATTCGGCGACGGCGCCGTCGTCGGAGTGTGCCGGTACGAGTGCAAACGCCGAGCGTTCGATCAACCCCGCAAGGTGCGCGGTACGTACAGACGGATCGGCGCGCCAGCGACCGTCTTCGGATTGTGTCACCGGCAACAGGCGTACCGCATCGGAACTCACCGCAGCGGCGTTCTCGATGATGCCGAGTAGTGGCGGCGGCGTGTCGCTTCCGGTCAAGGCGGCCACGACGGTGGGCAGCATCGTCAACAGGGTGGTCACGGCGGCATACGGATTGCCGGGGAGGCCGAGAACCACCAGACCACCGGGCAGGACGGCCGTTATCTGAGATCCGCCGGGGCGCGAGGCGACTCGCCCGACGATCGTGCGAGCGCCGAGTCGATCGAGCGCACTGCGCATTTCGTCGGCAGCGCCGCCTCCCGTCGCACCGATGACGACGAGTAGATCGGCTTCCTGGTCGACTCCGTCTGCGAGCACCCGCTCGAAACTGTCCGCAGTGTCTCGCAGGTGCGAATTCGCCACGCACTGTACGCCGTTGCTTTCCAGTAGGTAGGGGAGAATCCCGCCGACGGAGTCGCGAGTCTGACCTTCACGCAGTGGACCGGTCCGCCGGATCTCGTCGCCGGTGACTATCAGGCGTGCCCGTACCGGACCACGGACGAGGGCGTCGAACACTTCACCGCTGGCAGCTGCGGAGATCACCGCCGGAGTCACCGCGGTACCTGTCGGGGCGATCGTGAATCCGGTGGTCCAATCTTCCCCTCGTGGTCGAGCGTCGTTGCGGTGCGGCGAATCCGGCAGTCTCCGTACCATCCGAGATGGCTCGTCGACGGACAGATACTCGTCACGAATTACCGAGGTGGCGCCGAGGGGCAGGTGTGCTCCCGTGGCAATGCGAATCGCTTCACCTTCGCCGAGTTCGAGTTGTCCGTCGGCGCCCGCGATGCGGATCTCGGTGCGGATTCGCCAGGGGCCCTCGCCGGAGACCGCGTACCCGTCCATCGCCGAAACGTCTGACCTGGGAAGATCACCCAGGGCGACCAGAGGCTGCGCGAGCGTTGCTCCGAGGCTGTCGGCGAGATCGGCACGGTGCGGCGGCAATGCTGTCAGCGAGTTCCTGACGGCGGCGCGGGCTTGATCGACCGTCAGCCGCGGATGGCTTCGCGCGCGATCGATGTCTTCCGGTGTGTCGCAGTCGGTCGTACCAGCGACACTCAGTGTCGAGAACGGCTCGGTGACAATCGCTTTCATAGGTTGGTTCTCCAGCCCCGAACTCTCCCGCAATGTGGACAGGCGTTGCCGGAGTTCGCGAAATGTCCATGCGGAGAACAGGAATTGGGTTCGGTTGTTCTCGTCCACGGCACACGTCACCGGATTGTCCGTCGACGTGGCAGCGATCAAGGCGTCGACTGATTCGGCCTCGATGTGCGGCAGGTCGGACGCCAGCACCACCACCACGGCGTTATCGGGTAACCGGGTCGCAGACAACCCGGCCCAGATCGCCTCGACAGGGCCGGCTCCGGCCGGAGATTCCTGAGTTTGGGTGATTCCAGGATCAAGTTCAGGTCGATGCGGGCCGACCACGACGACGGCGTCGAGATGCGACGTTGCTGAAAGCGCGATGTCGAGGAGTCTGCGACCGTGTACGAGAAGGCCAGGTTTGTCGACACCACCCATTCTGGTCCCGCGACCACCCGCCAAAATGACGGCGGCAGTCGGCGGCGTGGTGGTCATGCCTCCATGCTGCCCCATCGCCGGGGTGAGGACGACCGGTGACACGGGATCAGAAGTGAAACCGTGCCTTCTTCAGGTCGATCCGACCCTCCTTGATCGGTACCCCTTCGAGTTCGAGCTTGGCGATCTGACGATGAGCCAGGTGCGCCGACGGTTTGCCGGAGGCGCCGAGAACCCGATGCCACGGCAGGTCGGCAGAGTCCGTCCGCATGATCCAACCGACCGTGCGAGCACTGGAAAGTCCTGCAGCATCAGCGATATCGCCGTACGTCGCCACGAAACCGGCCGGAATCGACGCGATGAGTCGCCGTACCTCTTCGATCTGCTCTTCGGTGGTGGCTGCCATGTCGGTTCCTTCAGAGCATGCTGCGAACGAGGGCGGCAACTTCGTCGGCCCGCACGTGGGGGACCATGTGGTCACAGTCGAATTCGACGCTGGTCAGATTTTCACCGAGGTGCTCGGTGAGCGCTGCCCGGAACTCGTCGGTGACGTACGGAGGCTGGACTTTCATTGCTTGAACCAGCACGGTCGGCATCGAAGGCGGTGGCAGCACGATCGGGCGAGCGAGTTCGCCCCACCCGGTCACGATCGCGGGCGTGGACAGGCGCCAGTTGACGCGCCCGTTGCCCAGTTGAATCAGGTGCTCGGCCATCTCGACGTCGAGGTCCTGGGTGGGAACCTCACCCCACGAGCCGTGAATCTTCTCGGAGTACGCCTCGGCCGCATCGGTGTAATCCGGTGAGCCGATTGTGAGTTCGGCCACTTCCTGCATGAAAGTCGGATCCAAGCCGATCGCTGGATCGAGCAGAACAAGCCCACGAACGCGTTCCGGCGCGGTGGCCGCGAGGTGAAGCGCCAGCATTCCGCCGAACGAATGCGCGACGATCACCACCGGTCCGTTTGCATGTTCGTCCAGTGTCTCGAGCAGGCTCTCCACGTGGGATTCGATGTTCCACGGGGGAGCCCAGGTCGAGCGTCCGTGACCACGCAGATCGGGCGAGATCCAGCGCGCTTGGGGCAGTTGGTTCTCGGCCATCGACTGCCAACGGCGGCCGTGACCGGTCAGACCGTGCAGCGAAAGGATCTCCGGCGCCCCGACGGGTCCGTAGAGATACGTATGGAGTGCAGACACGAGGTCAATCATGCCGGAAGCAGGCGATGTGTGAGTTGTCGGTGCGCTCTGGTGGAATGCCTGGGTGAGTGAGACGGCAACACGCAGCAAGGTCACCATTCCGCGGGCGCGGTTGGTGCACCGAACTGCGCCGTCTCCGATACCCCGAACGTGGGATGAAGGGACGACGCGGCTCTTCGCGCCGCCGTCCGAGGATCCGTTCCAGCTCGCGTTCGGCCCTGTTTCATTCGGTTCGGCAGCGGCTTGGAATCCCTGGCAGGTACTCGGCAGTCCCGGAACCGGCAAGACGTCCCTTCTCGTGGATCTGGCAGTGCAGAAGATCTCGGGTGGCGAAGATCCTGAATCGGTCCTGGTGCTCACCCAGTCACGCCGAGCCGCGACGCAGGTCCGCGAGCAGATCACCGCTGGGTTGCTCGGGTACCAACAGGAACGCGGACCGCAGGCAACCCGTGAGCCGCTGGTACGCACCGTTCACTCCTACGCCTTTGCCGTTCTCCGGCTTCAAGCCGCAGCACACGGCAATGCGCCGCCACGCCTGATCACCGGCGCCGAGCAGGACTCGGTGCTCCGAGAGATGTTGCGCGGAGACATCGAAGACGGCGCCCTCCGGTGGCCGGAGCGCCTGCGACCCGCATTGGGTTTGAACGGATTTGCCGTCGAACTTCGAGATCTGATGCTGCGAGCCAACGAGCGCGGGCTCGGCCCCGAAGATCTGGTCAAGCTCGGCAAGAAGCGTGGCCGTCCGGAGTGGGTGGCGGCCGGGCGGTTCGCCGAGGCCTACGAGCAAGGCGTGCTGCTGCGCGGCAGTGTCGGTGTCGAGGCTCCGGAGGCGACGGCGCCGGCACTCGACGCGGCCGAGTTGATCGGTGCGGCCTTGACCGCGTTCGCCACCGATCCCGAATTGCTTCGCTCCGAGCGCGCTCGGATCCGGCACCTCCTTGTCGACGACGCACAACATCTGGATCCGCAGGCGGCGCAACTGGTTCGGTTGATCGGAACCGGAACTGTGGGCACGGTCATCGCCGGTGATCCGGATCAGTCCGTCTTCGGATTCCGCGGTGCGGATTCGGCGTTCCTGCTCGGACTGGCCGAGCGCGGAGACGAGCGCCAGATCGTTCTGCCCGTCACGTATCGCAACAACGCCGACGTCGCGTCGATCGCGGCCAAGATCGCTGCGCGGCTGCCCGGCAACTTGGCTCATCGCATCGCGGTTCCATCCGATCTCACCGATGAGAATCCGGGACGGGCGTCGGTGCGGGTTCTCGGTACGACGGCCAAAGAGGCGGCAGTCGTCGCAGATACCTTGCGCCGAGCGCATCTGCTGGACGGGATTGCGTGGTCCGACATGGCCGTCATCGTGCGGTCGGTCCCGCGCACTCTCGCCCCTCTCCGGCGAGCCCTGCTCGCGGCGGGGGTGCCCGTCACGACCGCTGCCACCGAATTGCCGCTCGCGCGGCAACACGGAGTGTCCGGCCTGCTGCTGGTCCTTCGGGCGCTCGGCGGCGATCAGTTCACCGGCGACGACGCGCTTGCCCTGATGGCCGGTCCCATCGGCGGCGCCGAACCGGTCACCCTGCGCCGGTTGCGTCGTGGCCTGCGCCGGGTCGAGTTGGCATCGGGAAGTGATCGGGACTCCTCGGAGTTGTTGCGGCTCATTCTGATCGACGAGGATCGTGCGCAGTCCAAGCGCCTGATGGGCAAGCTGACAGACGTCGAAGCTGCGGCCCTCAATCGCGTGCTGTCGGTCCTTCGCAAGGCCCGAGTGCCTCTCGAGCGTGGTCTCGGGGTCGAAGAAGTTCTGTGGGCGGCCTGGCAGGCGACGGGGCTGGAACGGCGGTGGGCGGCCGCGTCGGCGCGCGGCGGACCGATCGGCTCACAAGCCGATCGAGACCTCGATGCCGTAGTCGCACTCTTCGACGCGGCTGCCAACTACGTCGACCGGCTGCCGCGTTCGCAACTCTCCGGTTTTGTCGACTACCTGACCAGCCAGGAGATACCGACCGACTCGCGGAGCCGATCGGTCATCGCTCCCGACGCCGTCACCGTGGTCAGCGCTCACGCCGCGGCGGGGCGCGAATGGGCGGTGGTGGCGGTGGCGGGTGTGCAGGAGGGGCTCTGGCCGAGTTTGCGGGCACGCGGCTCGCTACTGCGTACCGAAGCTCTTATCGACCTGGTCAACGGAGTCTCCGACGGCAGTGACTCGGCTGCCGAACGACTCTCGCGAACCGCGCCGCTTCTGGCCGAAGAACGCAGGTTGTTCCTGGTCGCCTGTAGCCGTGCTCGTCGCCGTCTGCTGATCACCGCAGTCGAATCGGCTTCGGGGGACACCGACTTGGTGCCTTCGCGGTTCGTGGACGAATTGATCCGTGGTGACGCGTACTCGGACGACCCGTCCTCCGATCTCGACGTCGTTGCACCCGAGACCGGGGATACCCGGGTTCTGTCGCTGCCTGCACTGGTCGCACAGCTTCGCAGCGTGGTGTGTGATCCCGACATCGCGCATTTCGACCCCGAGAAGCATTCTCGGGCTGCTCGCCAGTTGGCCCGTCTGGCTGCGGCCGGAGTACGAGGCGCGCATCCGGATCAGTGGTACGGCACAGCCGAGCCGAGTACCGCTGCTCCCATGTGGCAACCCGAGGACGGACCGGTTTCACTGTCCCCGTCCACCATCGAGCTTCTCGAAACATGTCCTCTCCGATGGGTGTTCGAGCGTCACGGTGGCAGCGACGGAGACAACACTCATGCGATCGCCGGTACGCTGGTCCATACCTTGGTGCAGGCACTGGCCGGCCGGATTCCACCGGATCAGGTCGAGAAGGCACTCGAAAATGCCTGGGAATCCATCGATCTGGGATCGCAGTGGTACTCGCGCCGTGAACTCAATCGAACTCGGGAGATGCTGGCGACGTTCACGGCCTGGATGAACGCAACTCGCGGTGAGCTGACCGAAGTCGGCGTCGAGGTCGCGGTCGAGGGGGTCCTCGAACCGCGCGAAGAAGGAGCGCCTGCGGTCAAGCTACGTGGCCGGATCGACCGGCTCGAGCGCGACACCGAAGGTCGTCCAGTGGTTGTCGACGTCAAGACTGCGCGAAACCCCGTCAGCAACGAGGCCGCGCAATCTCATGCGCAGTTGGCGGCGTACCAGGTCGCAGCGGCCGAAGGTGCGATTGCCGGCGAACCGGCCACACAACCCGGCGGTGCACGCCTGGTATTCGTGGCCAAGTCCAACAAGAAGGACGGTGCGGCGCAGCGAGTTCAGCCGCCGCTGACGGCCGAAGCCGTCGAGATGTGGCGAGACGTCATTCACAACGCTGCCGCAGCGACCCAAGGACCGCAGTACCTGGCCAGGGTCAACGACGGATGTAGACATTGCCCGGTGCGTTCGAGTTGCCCGGCACACGACGAGGGACGACAGGTGAGTAACTAAGTGGCTGCCGCGACGCAGAAGGCACGCCGACCGAAGATCGACCCTGTCGACCTGGCGGTCGCGCTCGGTCAGCACCCTCCGACGCCCGAGCAGGCAGCAGTGATCGCCGCACCGCTCGGTCCGACATTGGTGGTCGCCGGCGCCGGTGCCGGAAAGACCGAGACGATGGCTGCTCGCGTCGTGTGGCTGGTTGCCAACGGCTTCGTCGATCCCGAGGCGGTTCTCGGCCTGACCTTCACGCGCAAAGCGGCGCAACAACTCACGTCGCGAATCCGCAAGCGGTTGGCGCGGCTGGCGGGTTCGGACGTTCTGCGGGCACTCGACCCGACCGGCGGAGTGCGTTCCCGGATTCTGGCCGGCGAACCCGAAGTCAGTACCTACCATGCTTACGCGGGACGGTTGCTCTCCGAACATGGACTGCTGTTGCCCATCGAACCCTCGGCGACGTTGTTGTCCGAGACCGAACTGTGGCAGGTTGCGCACCGCGTCGTGAGCGGCTGGGACAGTGATCTGGACACCGACAAGAATCCGGGTTCGATCACCGAGACCGTTCTGGCCCTTGCCGGTCAGTTGGCGGAGCACCTGGTCGATCCCGAGCAGTTGCTCGAGGCACACACCGAGCTGGACAAGCTGATTCACACTCTGCCCGCCGGCCCGAAACAGCGGGGTGGACCGAGCAAGGAGTTGTTGAATTACCTTGATGTGCAACATAAGCGCATCGAACTGTTGCCTCTCGTCGCCCGGCTGGGTGAGACGCTGCGGCGTGAAGGCGCATTGGATTTCGGCAGCCAGATGTCGCTGTCTGCCCGGGTCGCCTCCGAGCATCCCGAGGTCGGGCAGACCGAGCGTGAGCGCTTTCGGGTGGTTCTTCTCGACGAGTACCAGGACACCGGTCACGCTCAGCGAGTGTTGTTGTCCTCGTTGTTCGGTGGGGGAGCCGACGGCCGTTTGGCACTGACGGCCGTCGGCGATCCGATGCAGTCGATCTACGGTTGGCGCGGCGCGTCGGCGGCCAACCTGCCACGGTTCGCAACCGATTTCCCGCTTGCCAACGGAAAGCCGGCTCCGACGCTCGAACTGCTCACCAGTTGGCGTAACCCGCCGGAGGCTCTCGAACTGGCAAACCTGTCTTCGGCACCGTTGCGTCGACGCGGTGTGGCGGTCAGCACCCTTCGTGCGCGGCCGGGAGCCGTCGCCGGAGACGTTCGACTGGCGTTGCTGGGCGACGTCGAACAGGAACGTCAGTGGGTGGCGGAGAAGATCGCCGGAGAATACGAGGCGGCACGTGCCGAAGACCGCCCGACGCCCACGGCAGCGGTGTTGATCCGCCGGAACGCCGATGCCGCTCCGCTGGCCGAGGCCTTGCGGTCCAAAGGTCTGCCGGTCGAAGTTGTCGGGCTCGGTGGGCTCCTGCACACACCCGAGGTTGCGGACGTGATCGCCATGCTCCGGGTGGTCGCCGATCCGCTTGCAGGAAGCGCTGCCGTTCGGCTGCTCACCGGCGCGCGATGGCAGATCGGCGCGAAGGATCTCGCCGCACTCTCTCAACGCTCCCGCGAACTTGCCATCTCCGCGGGATACGGAACGGCGGGTGCGGTCACCGACGCCGAGGCGCTTACCTCGGCGGTCCACGATGCGCTGCCCGGGGAGAACGCCGAGCAAGCAGGATTGGTCGACTCGATCTCCGATCCAGGCCCGGCAGAACGCTATTCGGCTCTCGGGTACACACGCATCAACGCGATAGCGGCAGAGTTGGCGTCGTTGCGCGAACGTATCGGCCAGCCGCTCACCGAATTGGTGGCGGAGGTCGAGCGGGTGCTCGGGATCGGAATCGAGGCGGGCGCGCGGACCCGAGTCGGCGTCGTCGGGACCGCGGGCCGCGAGCATCTCGACGCCTTCGCCGACGTTGTCGCCAACTACGCGACGCGTCCAACTGCCAATCTGACCGGGATGCTGGCTTTCTTCGCGGCAGCCGAACAGATCGAAAAGGGCCTCACGCCAGGCGAAGTGGAGGTGGCGCCGGATCGGGTCCAGATCCTGACCGTGCACTCGGCGAAGGGGCTCGAATGGGAAGTAGTGGCGATCCCGCATGTCAGCGACGGGGTGTTCCCCTCGTCCACCGCGTCCGGATCGTGGCTCGGGGCGCTCGCCGAACTGCCACCGTCGTTGCGTGGTGACCGGGCGGTCGACGCGGATTCGGCCGACGGAGTTCCGGTGCTCGACCTCGAGGAGCTCTACAACCGCAAGGACCTCGAGAACGCGATAACGGCGCACAAGAAGGCCTTGTCCAACCGTCGACTGGACGAGGACCGGCGGTTGTTCTACGTCGCGCTGACCAGAACCGAACGGGCGCTGTTCATCTCGGCGCATCACTGGGCGGAATCCGGTGCGGAACCGAAGGGGCCTTCGGAGTTCCTGGACGAGCTGCATCAGATGGTCACGGCCGACAACGATGCCGATGAGGAAGACTCACGCGGTGCGATCGGCGTCGTGGAGGAATGGGCGCCTGCACCGGAACCCGACACCGAGAACCCGTTGGCCGCCACTCCCCGTACGGCGCAGTGGCCGCCGGATCCGCTGGGTGCGCGGCGCGGCGCCGTCGAGGGCGGAGCCGCGAGCGTCCTGTCCGCTCTCGCTTCGCTGCCGCAAGACAGCGAAGAGGCGGAAGAACCGGAGGACGATCCGGAGAACTGGGCCTCGGACGTCGACGTTCTCCTGGCCGAGCGCGAGGCCCGCGCAAACGCGCGTGCCGAAGTGATTCTCCCGGCGCAGCTTTCGGTGACTCAGCTCGTCGACCTCAAGGCAGATCCGGATGAACTGGCGGCTCGCCTACGTCGTCCGTTGCCGTATCCGCCCAACCCGTTGGCTCGTCGCGGAACCGCTTTTCACGCCTGGATCGAGCGAAGGTTCGGTGCGACTCGGCTGTTGGATCTCGACGAGCTACCCGGCGCCGCGGATACCGGCGCGGGTCCCGAGACCGACCTGGTGAAACTTCAGGATGCGTTCTTGCGGTCCCCGTGGGCCAATCGCAGCCCGATCGAAGTGGAAGTTCCTTTCGAAACATCCATTGCCGGAACGGTTTTGCGCGGTCGGATCGACGCTGTGTTCGCCGATCCCGACGGCGGATGGACGGTGATCGACTGGAAGACCGGTGCCGAACCGTCGGCCGCCAACGAGGACGCTGTTGTGATGCAGTTGGCCGCGTATCGGGTGGCCTGGGCCGAATTGATGTCAGCCAGAGCTCGTTCGGCGGGGCGCAACGAACAGTTTCCGGCCGACAAGGTGCGGGCGGCGTTTCACTACGTTCGATCGGGTCGCACCATCGCACCCGAGAACCTGCCGGACGGTGAGGCTCTCGCTCGCCTCATCCGAACGGCAGGCGCGCAAGATTAGCTTGCGTTTCGACGAGCCTTGAGTGCTTCGGTCACCAGCGGGACCTGCAGGGGGAGACGTGCGATCGAACCGATCTTCTGCGGTGTGGACGTCTTCGGGCTTCGGCACCAGTCGATCGCCATCTGGATGTTGGCGGGGAACACGGCAACAAAGAGCGCGGCGGCAAGGCCCGCGCCGAGCTTGCGGGTCTTCGGCACGGCCAAGGCAGCGCCGATCGCCAGTTCCGCGACGCCGGACACCTGGGTGTAGGTGCGGGCCTGTCCGGGAAGCTGGCGGGGAACGGTGCTGTCGAAGAACGAGGGCGCTGCAAAATGCATGGTGCCGGCGCCGAGAAGGAGGGCCGACAAACGAAGAGCGGCTGCTTGGCTGGGAGTGGACGTCGAACCGGTGAAAGGCATTTGCCCAGCCTGCCTCACGGTGGACCTTCTTGCCACTACCGGCGCCACGACCCGCGCGCTATTCGGCGCCCGAGTTCCGAAGTCGATCTTCGAGGGTTACGCTGCCTGCCGATGTCCGTGTAGGTATTTCGTAAGTTCGAGTGAGAGAGTCGATGTATGGCCGGTAAGCTCCGGGCGCGTTTGACCAGGTCGGAAGCATTGACCGATCAGCCTGACTTCGCCCTTGTCGGGGTGCTGCGCATTCCCCAGCTACAGACAAGTCCGGCGCGGGCTATCTACAAGCGAGTTCTCATCGCGTTGGGTGCTCTCGGTGCCGCCGTGTTGATCGTGTACATCGATCGCGCCGGATACCGAGACGCACAGGACAACGAGCTTTCGCTGCTCGACTGCATCTACTATGCGACGGTTTCGCTCTCGACCACCGGCTACGGCGATATCACTCCGTTCACTCCGTCGGCGCGCCTGGTCAACGTCCTGTTGATCACGCCACTTCGAATCTTCTTCTTGATCGTGTTGGTCGGAACCACACTTTCAGCTCTGACCGAGAGTTCGCGTCAGGCGTTCAAAATTCAGCGTTGGAGGCAGCACGTGCGTAATCACACCGTCGTCGTCGGATACGGGACCAAGGGGCGGACGGCAATCGAAGCAATGCTCGGTGACGGTGTACCGGCGTCGGAGATCGTGGTCGTCGATACCGATCAGACAGTCCTCGACTCCGCGGCGAGCAAGGGCCTGGTGACGGTGTTCGGTTCGGCGACGAAATCGGACGTACTCCGGTTGGCAGGCGCGCAGAATGCGTCGTCGATCATCGTCGCCACGAATCGTGACGACACCGCAGTGCTCGTGACACTGACAGCCCGCGAAATCGCGCCGAAAGCCAAGATCGCCGCAGCCATCCGTGAAGCCGACAACGCGCATCTTCTGCGTCAGTCCGGCGCAGACTCGGTGGTCGTGTCCTCGGAGACGGCAGGTCGACTCCTCGGCATCGCGACCACAACGCCCACTGTCGTGGAGATGATCGAAGACCTTCTGACCCCGGAAGCCGGATTCGCGATCGCCGAGCGCGCAGTCGAACGTGACGAGGTCGGCGGCTCTCCGCGTCATCTCTCCGACATCGTGCTCGGGGTAGTTCGCGACGGCCGTCTGGTTCGCGTCGGTTCGCCCGAGGTGGACGCCGTCGAGGAGAACGATCGCCTGCTCTACATCCGCCGCGTCACGAACTGAGTGCTGCCGAGCTTCGTGCGCGCAGTAATGTCGTGAGCGTGAACGACTTCCAGCTGACCGAAACACCGCTGCTCTCACGCTCGAGCGTCGGCCGCGCCGAGGAATTGCGGTCGGATGCCGCCGCACTGACCACGGGTTGGGCGGACGCGCTGCTCCTCCGTGTGAATTCACGGGGTCAGGTCAAGGTCTCACCGGAAGGTCAGTTGGTCTTCGCCGAGGCAACCGAACTGGGTCCGGAACCGGTGCGCGGTGCAGTGTTCCTGGGAATTCGGGAGAATCGCCACGTCTGGGCGGTGCGGGTGTCGCTGCTGGCGGGCACGTTGTCCGAATTGCGCATGCTCGGCGGAACACTCGACGACGCCGACGCCGGTTTGTTGACCGGTGCCGTCGCGATTCTCAACTGGCACGACAGTGCCGGATTCAGCGCTATCGACGGCGCACCGAGTGAACCCACCATGTCCGGCTGGTCACGCATTTCCACGTCCACCGGCCACGAGGAGTTTCCCCGAACGGATCCGGCGGTCATCTGCCTGGTGCACGACGGCGGCGATCGAGTTCTACTCGCTCGTCAGCCGACCTGGCCGCAGCGACGTTTCTCGATTCTCGCGGGATTCGTCGAGGCCGGGGAGTCGCTCGAAACGTGCGTTGTCCGCGAGATCAAGGAAGAAGTCGGCATCGACGTGCACAGCGTTCGATACCTCGGGAGCCAGCCTTGGCCGTTCCCTCGCTCGGTGATGTTGGGCTTCGCCGCAATCGGCGACCCCGCCGCTCCGCTTCTGTTCGCGGACGGCGAGATCGCCGAGGGCACCTGGTTCACGAAGGACGAGGTGCGTGCCGCTCTCGAACTCGGCGACTGGGGTTCGGAAGCGGACGCGCCACTGCTGCTGCCCGGCTCGATCTCCATCGCTCGCGGAATGCTCGAGAGCTGGGTCAAATAAGAGCTGGGTCAGACAGCAGCCTGAAAGGCTCTACAGACCCAGGGCCTGCTTGACCTGGTTGAGCGACGGGTTGGTCGCGACGCTGCCGTCGCCGTACTTCACGGTCGGAACGACGTGATTTCCACCGTTGACGCTGCCGACGAAATCGGCTGCTGCCGGATCGTTCTCGATGTCGATCTCGGTGTACTCGATTCCCGACGCGTTGAGCTGCGTCTTGAGGCGGCGGCAGTAGCCACACCACGTGGTCGAGTAGATGGTCAGGGCAGGCGCATTTTCGGTAGAAGTCACGGCCGATATAACACCACGACCGAGAGCGTTGTTCCGTATCGGCCCGTGTTCTCTTGCCCACATACCGTCGGGCGCGGCGAATGGAGTGTCGGAACGTCCTGCCATGATGGTCCCCATGCCTGCGGACACCGGACTGGATCCAGAACAATCGGCCGCCGTGCTCGCGCCACGCGGCCCGGTATGTGTCCTCGCGGGCGCTGGAACAGGCAAAACCCGCACCATTACCCGCCGGATCGCGCATCTGGTTGCCGACGGTCATGTCTCCGCCGGGCAGGTGCTTGCCGTGACATTCACAGCGCGAGCGGCCGGCGAAATGCGTGGACGGCTTCGTGAGCTGGGGGTTGGTGGAAGTGGGCCGCAGGTACAGGCTCGCACCTTCCACGCCGCCGCTCTTCGTCAACTCAAGTACTTCTGGCCGCAGGTGATCGGTGACACCCCGTGGCGTCTGCTCGATCGAAAGTTCGCGGTTGTCAGCAGTGCCGCCGCTCGTGTCGGGTTGTCCACCAGTACGGAAAGCGTGCGCGACCTCGCCAGCGAAATCGAGTGGTCCAAGGCCTCACTGATCGCGCCCGAGGACTACCCACGCGCGATAGCCAAGATTCATCGCGAGGCGCCGGTCGATGCCACCAAGGTTGCGCAGGTCTACGCGGCATACGAAGAGCTGAAGGCACGTGGCCAGGACGGCATGCTCCTCGATTTCGACGATCTCCTACTTCACACCGCGGCTGCGCTCGAAGAGCATTCGACGGTTGCCGACGAGTTCCGCGAGCGGTACCGCTGCTTCGTGGTCGACGAGTATCAGGACGTCACCCCGCTGCAACAGCGGGTGCTCGACGCCTGGCTCGGCGACCGCGACGACCTGACCGTGGTGGGCGATGCGAATCAGACCATCTACTCCTTCACCGGCGCCACCCCGAACTATCTGTTGGACTTCTCGCGGAAATTCCCCGAAGCGACCGTCGTCCGGCTCGAACGGGACTACCGCTCCACCCCTGAGGTCGTGTCGCTGGCGAACCGCGTGATCGGTGCAGCGCGCGGACGGATCGCCGGGACGCGTCTTCAGTTGATCGGGCAACGCGCTCCGGGGCCTGAGCCGGAGTTCATGGAGTTCGACGACGAGCCTGCCGAAGCGCTCGGCGTTGCGCGGGCGATCAAACGGCTGATCGCGGCAGGCACTCCAGCGGCCGAGATCGCTGTTCTGTATCGGATCAATGCTCAGTCGGAGGCTCACGAGCAGGCACTCACCAAGCTCGGCATTCCGTTCCAGGTGCGTGGTGGAGAGGGCTTCTTCACCCGCACCGAGGTCCGTCAGGCAGTGGCGGCACTGCGTCAGGCCGCCGGACGAGACGACCTCCCCGAAGGCGCAGACAACGGCGAAGCGCTGGTTTCACTGGTTCGCGCTGTACTCGCGCCACTCGGTCTGACCAACGAAGAACCTTCGGGCACGCAAGCCCGCGAGCGCTGGGCGTCGCTCTCGGCTCTCGTGGCGCTGACCGAAGAACAACTCGTCCACGAACCCGAACTGTCGCTCACCGGGCTGCTGCAAGAGCTCACAGCCCGAGCCGAGGCGCGGCACCCACCGACCGTGCAGGGCGTGACGCTGGCTTCGCTTCACGCGGCCAAGGGGCTCGAATGGGATGCGGTGTTCCTGGTCGGCCTCAACGACGGCACCCTGCCGATCCAACACGTTCTCGGCGACGCCAATTCGGGCGCCGACGACGTCGCGGTGGAGGAGGAGCGTCGGCTTCTGTACGTGGGTGTTACCCGCGCCCGCGAGCATCTGCAGCTGTCTTGGGCATTGGCTCGCAATGAGGGGGGACGCAAGTCCCGTCGCCGGTCGAGGTTCCTCAACGGGCTCATCCCCGAGGACTCACCGGCTTCGCGCGTTGCCGCGCCGTCGTCGGGGAACAAGAAGCGTCCGCGCTGCCGCGTCTGCGGCAAACCGTTGATCGGGACGTCGGCGACAATGCTCGGGCGCTGCGAAAAATGCCCGTCCAATGTCGACCTGGAATTGCTCGAGCACCTCAAGGCCTGGCGTCTGGACAAGTCCCGAGAACTCAAAGTTCCGGCCTATGTCGTCTTCAGTGACAACACACTGATGGCTATTGCCGAACAACGACCACAAGACAATCGTGGACTGGTTTCGATCCCTGGAATCGGGCCGAAGAAACTCGACAACTTCGGAGAAGACGTACTAGCTGTCATTCGCGGCGAACTGCGTGCGGCAACACTCGATATCTGAAATGCATCCGAATCGACAACGGTGAGTTACATAACCGCAGGTCAAAAATAGGTTGTGCAGATTCGACGAATTCTCTACTCTGGTTTTCAGTGTTACGGGGCAACCTGTGCGCAGAAACTATCCGGACCGACACGAAATGGAGGTGGCAAAAAAATGACGAACTTGATCTCGTATGAAGCGTGCGCAAGCGCAAAGTTCGCTGTTGCCGCCCCCATGCTGCCGCGTGCAGCGGGATGGGCGCAGCATGCGTTCCGCCTGCGCCCTCAAGCAGCAGCAAAGAAAGCAGCTGTCGAGTCCGTGTTCTTAAGCCATCGAGGTATTTCTCGGTAGGACACATCCGTTCACTTACGGCCACGGACCCGCAGCCCCTGCGGACCGTGGCCTTTGTGTTGGATACCCCTCTTTATCCGGTTTCCGACTCGGCTCAGGTTCGCACCCATCGAACCCATATCGTGCGACACAGTTTCGCATCCGAGCACTAGGAGACCGAGTTGTCTGCCCAGACAATCCGCGTGGAATCCGAAAACTCCACCACTGCAGTAACTTCCACCGACGTCACTTCGGCTGCAGTCACGTTCATCGAGGTTGCGTCCACCCGCCGCGACCTGCCGTGCCGGGCATCCAACCCCGATCTCTGGTTCGCCGAAGCTCCGGCCGAACTCGAGCAGGCGAAGGCACTGTGCGCGCAGTGCCCCATCCGTTCCCGTTGTCTCAGTGCGGCTCTCGACCGCGCCGAGCCGTGGGGGGTGTGGGGAGGCGAGATCCTCGATCAGGGGGCCGTCATAGCGCGCAAGAGACCGAGGGGGCGCCCACGCAAGCAACTCGTGTGCGCGTGAGAGCCCTATTCGGCGGAGCCGGTGTCTTAGTCGACGGCGCCGGCGTCTTATTCGGCGGAGCCGGTGTCATCCAGAACCCGCTCCGCGAACCCTGGCAACCAACGAGTCAGGATTTCCATGTACGGGGCATATGCGTCCAACTGGGCGCATATGCCGACCGAACCGAGAAGAACTCGGAAGATCATCAAATACTCGGCCGGAAGGTTGAGTGCACGGGCCGTTCGGAACTGCGCACTGTTGAAGTCAGTGGCGGTTCCGGCGGCCTTTTGCAGCCACGACCGAGTGAAATGAAATGACTCGGTCTGGATCGGGTCGGTGAAGGGTCGCAGGTAATCCGCGATCTCCTTGTCGGTCACCGTGCGTCCGGGAATCACGAAACCGTTGGCGCGCAACAACTCCGTCAATTCGTCGAATTGTTCCTCGACAGCCAAGCGCACCATCGTGCCGAGAACCCGTGGCAGTCCGTTCGGGAACGGCGCAGCCGCACCGAAGTCGATGACGCCGAGTCGGCCGTCCGCGAGAAGCATGAAATTGCCGGGGTGCGGGTCGCAGTGGAGCAAGCCGACACGGGCCGGAGACGCGAAGTGGAATTCGGCGAGTAGTGCACCGGCAGCATTGCGCTGCTCCGGCGTTCCACTTTCGATGATTCTGGTCAACGGGGTTGCCGTCATCCATTCGGTCACGACCACTTTCGGCGCGCTCGCCACGACGTGCGGGATCACGAATTGGGGATCGCCGTCGAATTCTTTTGCAAAAGCTCGCTGATTGTTCGCCTCGATCCGATAGTCGAGTTCTTCCTCGGTGCGCGCGGTGAACTCCTCGATCACGGGGCGCACATCGACACCGGGCATGACCGAACCGAAGAGACCGGCAAATCTGCCCAAGGTCTTGAGGTCGGCGCGTAGAGCTTCGTCGGCGCCGGGGTACTGAACTTTCACGGCCACGTCGCGGCCGTCCGCCCAGACCGCACGGTGAACCTGCCCGATGCTTGCCGACGCGGTCGGTTCGTCGTCGAACGACTGGAATCGGTCGCGCCATTTGGTTCCGAGTTGCTGATCGAGCATCTTGTGTACTTGCTTGGTCGGCAGCGGCGGGGCGGCGGCCTGGAGCTTGTTCAGCGACTCGCGGTACGGCTCCGCGAATTCCTCCGGAATCGCCGCCTCCATGACGCTGAGCGCTTGGCCCAGCTTCATCGCGCCGCCCTTGAGTTCGCCCAGCACCGCGAACAGTTGCTCGGCGGCCTTCGCGCTCAATTGCGCGTCGATCTCGCCTTTGTCGCCGCCGGCGAGCTTGCGTCCGAAGCCCATGGCGGCGCGACCGGCCATCCCCAGGGGGATGCTCGCGAGTTTGGCAGTACGGGCAGAACTCTTGCGTGGGATCTCGGACACCACACCATCATGTCTGACTGGGGCGTCCTTTGCCCGAAACAGGTGCCAGGTATTGGCAACTGCAAGATATTTGCCGAGGCCAGCGCCTGGTTGTGATCCGATACGGACGGAGCGCGATCTCGAGCGTCGACGACAGACTCGCCGCATGCGTCGCCGCTGTCTCGGATAATGCGGAGTCGATCTCGGCCAGGGCCAGCGCGACACTTGCATGGATCATCGCCGATTCCGCGTGGCCGGCGCTGCCGAGTAGCTGCGCGGACAGATGAAGCCAATGAGGGTCGAGTTCGGATCGGATGATGTCGGCGCATCGCAGGCAACTCGACTGGCCCGGCACGACAAGAGGACCGATCACGCCGTTGCCGTCGCGGATGCGGACGGAAAGGTGGGGGAGTCCGCAGCGAACGAGATCGCTGACCAGGCGAGGATCAGTGACAACGTCGTCGGCCAGGACCACCAGTTGTTCGTTCCACGTGCGCACGACGTCGGTGTTGCGATACCCGCGCGAGCGACGCGTGCTTACCCCGCCGGTGACCAGGGCGCGCTCGACGGCGTCCGAGAGTGGACCGACACCGTGGATCCGTACGGACACGGTCCTCCTGGCGGCAGTGTGGACGAATCCGGAATCGGTGAGTTGCTCGAGCAACTTCTCCGTCACCGACGTCGAAATCCCGCGCGTCGATGCTTCCCACAGGATGGTCGCGCGGGATCTGGAGCCGTCCATTTTGCGGAGGATCGACTTCACCGCGCGCGCATCGACCCCGACAGGCAGCGTCAGCAGGACGGCACGTCCGGGTGTCCATCCCAGCTGCAGCCGACCGTCCGGGCGCGACAGAACAGCGATCCGCGGGTCCCATCGGGGTCCCGCGGATCGCTGTGAAGTGCTGTTCTGTGTGGTGTCGTCTTGCGTGTCACCGGTCATCGTTCGATGCTGGCACGGCGGGCCGTCGGCGAGTCCGCGTCAGTGACAGTTATCCACAGGACGTCAGAATGGCTGAACTGCGAAAATGTGTCGAGAAGGAATTACTTCTCTTCGTCGTCCTCGCGGGTCTTGTCCATCGCTGCCTCGGCCGCACGCTCTTTTGCCTCGACGGCTTCGAGCTGGGCGATCGGGTCGTCGAAATTGCCGGCTTCGCCGCCGCCGAGGACCCGGGCGACAAACCCGTCCGGTGCGTCGAGATCGCTCGAATCGGGCATGAGGTCAGGATGTGACCAGACGCCGTCACGAACGTCCATACCGGCTTCCGCGGTGAGCTTCTGCCACAACCCGGCCGCTTCACGGACCTTGCGAGGACGAAGTTCCAGTCCGACCAGCGTCGCAAAGGTCTGTTCGGCGGGGCCGCCGGTGGCACGGCGACGCCGCAACGTCTCGCTCATCGCGGCAACACCAGGCAGTCGCTCGCCGAGTGCGGCGGTGACGACCGTCTCCACCCAACCCTCGACCAGCGCAAGCAGAGTCTCGAGCCGTTCGAGAGCGGCTTTCTGCTCCGGGGTGTTCTGCGGCTCGAACGTGCCCTGCTGCATCAATGCTTCGAGCTTGCTCGGATCGGTGAGAGCGGACGGGTCGAGGTCCTTGGCAAATTCTTCCATCGCCGAGAAGTCCATCGTGATCCCGCGGGCGTATTCCTCGACTGTGGCGAGAACGCGCTGTCGCAGCCACGGAACGTGACTGTAAAGGCGCTGATGAGCTGCTTCCCGCGCGGCGAGGAACACCAGAACTTCCTGATGCGGCTGTTCGAGACCCTCACTGAACGCCTGAACCGCAGCGGGGAGTAGGGCCGCGGTGCCCTCTGGTCCGAGGGGCAAGCCGATGTCGGTGGAGGAGAGCACCTCGGTGGACAGTTGGCCGAGTGCCTGGCCCAATTGCGAGCCGAACGCGAGTCCACCCATCTGGCCGAGCATGCCCAGCATCGGGCCCGCCATCTGCTGTGCTTCGGCGGGAAGTCCCTGGACCCACATGCCCGCCACCTTCTCGGCCACCGGATCACAGAGTCGCTTCCACGTGTCGATCGTGTTGTCGAGCCAGTCGTTCGGAGTCCAGGCGAGAGTGCGGCTCGCTCCGGCAGGAAGCGTCGTTGCGGCGTCCAGCCACATCTCGGCCAGATGTGCGGCGTCGGCGATCGCCTTGACATTGCCCTCGGTGATCGGTGTAACCGATCCGATCTGTTGGCGTGCCAACTTCTTGGCGATGTCGTAGTTCACCGGACCGGAAGTACCGCCCTGGCCCATCGACGAGCCCATCCCGCTCAGCATCTGACCGAACTGGGTGAGCATCTGGCCGAGCTGAGCCGGATCGAATCCCTCACCGCCCGCGCCGAACCCGAACGGCGTGTCACCACCCCCGAACGGGTTGCCACCCGCCGCGTTCTTGTCGCGATCGGGATCGTCGTCGGAGTTGGAGAAGCCGAACGGCATATTGCTCATACCTCAACGGTACAAGGCTCGAGCGGTCGGAGTCGCCCTCCGAGTCACGCTGACGGCGAACACGCACGGCGCTCAGGCGGTGCGATCGGTGCTCCGGCGCCTTCGCGCTTTACTCTGGATCAGGTGAATCGACGGATAGTGACGCTCTTGGCCGCACTCGCACCCATCGTCGTGTTGGGAGTCGTCGGAACAATGGTCACTGTTCCTTATGTCGCACTCGGTCCTGGCCCCACCTTCAACACCCTCGGCGACGTCGACGGTAAGCCCGTCGTCGACATCCAGGGGACCGAGGTCGATCCCACCGACGGCAACCTCAACATGACAACGGTGTCGGTTCGCGACGGCCTCAACGTCTTCGAAGCGTTCGGACTGTGGGCGAGTGGCAGCAACGGACTCGTCCCTCGCTCGGAGATCTATCCGCCTGAGAAGTCGAAGGAAGAGATTCAGCAGGCCAACACCGCCGACTTCCAGCAGTCCGAGGACAGTGCCGAGTTGGCTGCACTGCACTTTCTCGGTAAGCCGGTGGCACTCACTGTTTCGAAGGTGACCCCGGACGGCCCCGCCGCGGGTGCCCTGCAAGAAGGCGATGTCCTGGTCAAGATCGGCGACACTCCGGTAACCACCATCACCGGCGTTCAGGACACGGTCGGTGCGAGCGCGCCCGGCACCGCGATCGACGTCACCGTCCTTCGCGAGGGTGTGGAGACCGTTGTGCCGGTCACCGTCGGGGCGCGGCCCAACAAGCCCGAATCGGGTTACCTCGGCGTCACGCCCAACGAGGTCCCGGACGTTCCCTTCACCGTGCAGTTCAACCTTGCCGACATCGGCGGTCCTTCTGCCGGACTGATGTTCACACTGGCCTTGGTGGACAAGCTGACTCCAGGGGAGCTCAACGGCGGAAAGTTCGTGGCCGGAACGGGCACCATCGACTCCGACGGCGAGGTCGGTCCGATCGGCGGTATCAGGTACAAGTTGATCGCCGCCTCCGAAGCCGGTGCTGAGACCTTCCTCGTGCCGGCCCAGAACTGTGACGAGGCGAAACAGAATGCGCCGGACGGGCTTCGACTCGTCAAGGTCGACAACCTGCCCGGCGCAGTGGACTCACTCGAAAGCCTCAACACGGGCGGCGACGCACCCCGCTGCTGAAACCTGCCTTGCCGAAGACAGGCTCGGTCAGTCTTCTTCTTTCAGTCTTCTTCGACCTCGTCGAGCGTCGCGTACAACGCGTGAACCAGGTGAGGTGCAAGACCGTCGTAGGTGAGCAGTTCCAGGTCGCCGTACGGATCCGCATCTTCGTCGGGACGCATCTGCAAAAGCGACAGCGAAGGACCGTCACGGAGCACGCCGACGAACAGTCGAGCCTCGCGTCGATCGGGATGCGCGTTGGCCGTCAGTCGCGCGACCTCGTCGGCAGCATGTTGATCGGTCAATACCGGCGCCGTGGCGTGATCGAGATCCGATTCCGCCTCGGGCGGCAGGACGACGATCTCCTGAACCAGGATGCAACCCTGCACCGACTCGGGCCAATGCGTCGTTGCCAGGAACTCGTCGAGTGCCCGTGAACCGCCGATGATGTCCTCGGGAAGCGATTCCTGTTCGATCGGTGTGTATTCGGCGCCCTCGGCGAGTTGGTCGAGCAGTCCGGGTTCGGCCGCGGCGAGCATTTCGGTAGGCACCAACGCGTACAGCTTCGGCGGTTGATCCCAGCCTTCGGCGTCGATGTGGTCGACAACTTCATGAACGCACCGGGCGAGGGCACTCGGTGATCTGCTCATATTCTCTTCACTCACACGTTCATCCTCCCACCTTCTGTCCGGCTCCCTGCTCTCCGTGTTGTCAACCCGTGACCGTTGTTACGTAGAGTGGTCGGAAACGGCCAAGTCCACTCGGGCGTGGCCGCAGTGATCGATGCAATCGGTTGCGACGCCACGGCGTCGCCAAATCTTGGAGCGTGGCACGTGGGCATGCGGCCCCCCGCAGGTTTACCCTCTCTGTCCAGACGCAGTCGAATCTTGTTGGTGGTGGCTGTCGTAGTGGCGGCCTTGCTGCTCGTGGGGCCGCGACTGATCGGCATGTACACGGACTGGTTGTGGTTCGGAGAAGTCGGCTACCGCGGTGTCTTCACCAAGGTTCTGCTGACGCGATTCGTGCTCTTCCTCGTGGTCGGAATTGTCGTCGGAGCCATCGTGTGGCTCGCGATGGTTCTCGCGTACCGCGCACGTCCGGTGTTCGTTCCGGTCTCCGGACCCAATGATCCGATCGCGCGCTACCGCACGACCGTCATGTCGCGACTTCGTCTGTTCGGCGTGATCATTCCGGTCGCGATCGGCATTCTCTCCGGTCTCATCGCGCAGGCCAACTGGGTCACGATCCAGTTGTTCCTCAACGGTCAGCCGTTCGGCATCACCGATCCTCAGTTCAACTTGGACGTCGGCTTCTACACGTTCGATCTGCCGTTCTACCGCTTCGTTCTGAACTGGTTGTTCGTCTCGATTCTGCTTGCCTTCGTGGCAAACCTGGTTACCCACTACGTTTTCGGTGGGATCAAGTTGGCCGGGCGCGCTGGCACATTCACGACTGCCGCACGTGTTCAACTGGCTGTCATCGCCGGCACCTTCGTGCTCCTCAAGGCGGTGGCGTACTGGTTCGATCGGTACTCGTTGATGTCGAGTAGTCGTAAGGAACCGACGTTCACCGGTCCGGGCTTCACCGACATCAATGCGGTTCTGCCGGCGAAGCTGATTCTGTTGTCCATTGCGGTCATCTGCGCCTTGGCGTTCTTCGCCTCGATCTTCACGCGGGATCTTCGGATACCGGCCATGGCAGTCGCTCTACTGGTTCTTTCGTCGGTGCTCGTCGGTGCGGTCTACCCGATGATCGTCGAGCAGTTCTCCGTCAAGCCCAATGCGGCGCAGAAGGAGAGCACGTACATCGAACGAAACATCGAAGCGACCCGTCAGGCGTACGGGATCACGGAAGAAAACGTCGACTACGTCGACTATCCGGGAGTTGGCACCAAGCAGCCCCAGGACGTTCCGGCCGACCGGACCACGATCGCGAATACCCGACTGTTGGATCCGACGATCCTGTCGCCGACGTTCACCGCTCAGCGTCAGCTCAAGAACTTCTACGGGTTCCCGCAGACGCTCAACGTCGACCGCTACGAACAGGACGGCCAGCTGCGCGACTTCGTTGTCGCAGCGCGTGAGCTGTCGCCGAACAACCTTTCCGGGAACCAGACGGACTGGATCAACAAGCACACGGTCTACACGCACGGCAACGGTTTCGTCGCGGCCCAGGCGAACGAAGTCACGGCCGTGCAGGGCGACAGTCAGAACAACACCGGTGGTTACCCGATCTACTCGGTCAGCGACCTGACGACCACGCCCGAGAACGAGAACCTCAAGGTGGACAATCCTCGGTCGTACTACGGCGAGGTGATCAGCCAGTCGGACGCCGATTACTCGATCGTCGGTTCCGTCGACGGCGAGGGACCTCGTGAGTACGACACCGACACCTCGAAGTACACCTACACCGGTTCGGGTGGTGTCTCGATCGGCAACTGGTTCAACCGTCTTGCATTCGCGGCGAAGTACACCGAGCGCAACATCTTGTTCTCGAGTGCAATCGGCTCGAACTCGAAGATCATCTTCAAGCGTGATCCGAAGGAAAGGGTCGAGGAGGTCGCGCCTTGGCTGACGACCGACGGCGCTGCCTACCCGGCAGTGGTCGACGGCAAGATGCAGTGGATCATCGACGGCTACACCACCGCCCAGGACTACCCGTACGCGCAGCGCAGTTCGCTCGACGGGTTGGTCGAGGACAGTATCGACCAGACGACCGGGCGCCTCATTCCGCGCCAGGAGTTCTCCTACATCCGCAACTCCGTGAAGGCCACGGTCGACGCCTACGACGGCACGGTCACGCTGTACCAGGTCGACGAGCAGGATCCGGTTCTGAAGGCGTGGATGGGAGTCTTCCCGAACACGGTGAAGCCGAAGAGCGAAATCTCGGACGACCTGCAGGCACACTTCCGCTACCCGGAAGACATGTTCAAGGTTCAGCGAGAGATGCTGGCGAAGTACCACGTCGACGATCCGAGTGAGTTCTTCACCAACAACGCGTTCTGGTCGGTTCCGAGCGATCCGACGATCGACACGTCGGCCAACCAGCCGCCGTACTACGTGCTGGTGGGCGACAAGGACACCGCGAAGGCGGATTTCCGTCTGACCAGTCCGATGGTCGGGTTCAGTCGTGAGTTGCTGTCGGCCTACATCTCGGTGGCGAACGACAAGGAGAACTACGGCAAGTTCACGGTGCTGCAGCTGCCGACCGATACGCAGACTCAGGGTCCACAGCAGGCTCAGTCTGCGATGACGTCGGATTCGCGTGTTGCTTCGGAAGTGTCACTGCTCAAGCAGTCGAACAAGATTCAGTACGGAAACCTGCTGACTCTGCCGATTGCCGAGGGCGGAATCCTCTACGTCGAACCTTTGTACTCGCAGCGAAACTCGCAGAACGCGTTCCCTCAGTTGGCGCGTGTGCTGGTGAGCTTCAGCGACACCAACGGCATTCGGATCGGTTATGCACCGACCGTCTCCGAGGCGATCAGTCAGATTTGGCCGGGCGCAGGTTCGGCAGCGACTGTCACCCAGCCGGCACCCGATCCGGATACCGGAGCGCAACCGGAAACGCCGACTACTCCGACGGCACCGGCCCCGCCGGCTTCTTCGGATGACGTCACGAAGGCGCTGGCCGAGGTCAATTCGGCAATGGCGGCATTGAAGTCGGCGCAACAGAGCGGTGACTTCACCAGCTACGGTGCTGCGCTCGACCGCCTGCAGAAGGCTGTCGACGCGTACCAGGCGCTGCCGAGGTAAGCGGCGTCAGTTCATGAATAGCAGAAGGCCCACCATCCGATCGGATGGTGGGCCTTCTTGTGTGCTCAGTGAAGCTGTATGAGCTGAATCAGCGCAGTGCTGCAACGATCGGTGCGTTGGCATCGGAGAGCTGCTGGAACTGTGCGGCGAATCCGTACTGGCCGGCGAGGTCACGAGCGGTGTCGTAAGCCTGCTGTGCGGCGGGCTTGAGCTCGGCCGGGATTTCGACGGCGGGAGCAACTGCGGGTGCCTCGGCGACGGGAGCCGGTGCTGCGGCGGGAGCCTCTTCGACTGCCGGCTCGCTTGCGACGGTCAGACGCTGGCCGCAGACGGGCCATGCGCCGGGGCCCTGGCTCTGCAGGGTGTTCTCGGCGACGCGGATCTGCTCTTCCTTGGAAGCGTTGGCGGGCGAGCCGGTGCCACCGTTGGCGGTCCAGGTGCTCTGCGAGAACTGCAGGCCGCCGTAGTAGCCGTTTCCGGTGTTGATGTTCCAGTCGCCACCGCTCTCGCACTGTGCGACGCCGTCCCAGTTGTGGGTGGCTGCGGAAGCGGTGCCGGTGCTCATGGTGAGGGGCACTGCGACAAGTGCGCCGGCTACTGCCAATGTGCCGAATGCACGCTTGCTGATGCTGGTGTACGTCATGTCGGGGTAAATCCTCTCCGCGCTTGCTGACATCGGCGGGCCTGCGGGTCGGCGATGATGCTGACTTTCCCGGGCGCTTGTCTCTCCGTGTCTCTGCCCCTCGAAGGTTTCGGGGGTTCCGATCCCGCGGGGCAGAGTGGAGCAGCGGCGGGTCGGCGTTCGCCCGGTTGATTCGGGCCGGGACCGACCGTACGGGAGCGCTGAACGAGGGTCGATTCGCGATTTTCCGGACCACCTGGTCTTCTCCCATCCAGGATTTTCGGCGTTTGTGCTGGTAGAGCCTTTCCGATGCCGTTTCGAGGTACGTTCGTTACATGCTTGTTATGTGTTGATGCTCACGGGCATTTTGTGAACCCAGTCACCCGATTCTTCGACTTTCAGGCGTGTATTTCGCTCCAGCGCAGGCGATTTGCGTTCCGTTCATCTGCTCGTGTAACTTTGTCAATGCATCGCGGGGTGGAGCAGCTCGGTAGCTCGCTGGGCTCATAACCCAGAGGTCGCAGGTTCAAATCCTGTCCCCGCTACTAGAAAAGGACCGCCGCACTGGATTCCAGTGCGGCGGTCCTTTTTTGTGCGCAGCCGTCGTAGGGTGGCGACGTGCGACTCTCGAAGATTCTTTTGGCGATGGCGGTGACTACTTCGCTGGTGGCCACCGCTCTGGCGTTCTCGGCAGGAAGCGCTGCCGCCGGTGGGCGGATCACCGATGCGAAGCGCGTGGTCTTCATCGTTCCAGGGCAGCAGCTCTACAACTCGGGAGAAACGCACCAGGCGACCTACCGCGCCCTCGACGAGGCACTGAGCGCTGCTGGCTACGAGACACACTTCGTCGACGCACCCGGCAAGATGATTGCGGCCGACGCCGAGCTGATTGCCGATTCGATTCGCTCCTACGCTGCCGGCGCTGACTCCGTCGGGGTGATCGCGCACAGTGCGGGTGGACTGAGCTCCCGGTACTACGCGAAGTTCCTCGGTGGCTCCGAAGTAGTGGATTCATTCGTCGCCATCGGTGCTCCGCAGTACGGTAGCCCCGGTGGCTGCGTACAAGGCCCTGCCGACGGTTACGACACCTGCATGTTCTCCGAAGTTCTCACCAAGCTCAATGCCGGTGAGGACACTCCTGGATCTGCCTACTATTCGGTGGTGCAGAGCTCAGGCGAGTGGGCGGACGGTCGGTTGGACGGGGGCCAGTGCCGGGTGTACGTCGATGGCGTTCCCGGGGCCGGAACCGGAGCAGACCATCTCACCGAGCTCGAGCATCCAGAGGTCATCTCGGGAGCGATCAGCGCTTTGGGGCGCGACTGTGTCGGTACGTTCGTGGACGAGAACGACGGCGACATCACCTGGCCTGACACGTTGTTCCCGTCATTTCGGTAAAGCTTCAGGTCCGGGTTGTTCGGACGAGTAGCCCGGCTACGTGTGCGCTCGCGGCAGTTCTGGCTCCCAAGGCGTCACCCGATTCGATGGCCGCGACTATACGAGCGTGCTCGGTGACGGCGATCCGTCGATTGAGCTCGAGGCTCCACATGTCCGAACGGTAGAGATGTGACTGTCCGTCGAGACGATGTAGGGCTTCACTGAGCGGGTGATTGCATGCAGTCTCACGAATCAAGGTGTGGAACTCGAGGTCCAGCGTCGAATCGCGACGCTGATCCGGCGGGCTCTCGAGAAGTTCGCGTTGCACCTGCACCATCTTGTTCAGCTGTGACACGGTTTCATGCGTGGCATTGGCCGTCGCGTTGAACGCCGCGAGACCGTCGAGTACCTCACGCACCTCGAAGACCGCGCGCAGAGACTCTGCGTCCAGCGAATCGACTTTTGCACCCGCATTTCGGGTGTGGACCGCGATGCCCTCGTAGATCAACTGCTGCACGGCCTCGCGGACCGGCGTTCGACTGACATTGAGCTTGCTCGCCAGCGCGGGAACACTCAGTGGTGTCCCCGGCGCCAGCTCTCCCGAAAAGATCAGTTCGCGAAGCGTCTCGTGCACGGACTCGGTGAGCAAAGCTCGTTCGGTGGTGGTCATCTTGTCCTCACTTCGATCCTGCACGATATCGACGGTACCCGGGAGCGCTATCCGGCGGCGCGCACCCGGTCAGCGCTGCGACTGTCGACGTCGGGCGCCGTCGCGCCTTTCAGCCCGGCCACTTTGGCCGCGATGTTCTCGGCGATCGTGATCGGCGGGTATCCCACCTCGCCCGGTTCGAGAGTCCCTGGCAGTGCTTCGATGACGGCGTCGTAGTTTCCGTCGAAAAAGAATGCGGCAGAGCGACGTCGGATGATCTGACCATCGACGATAGGTGGGTCGACTCGGTGCACTGTCGAGCGCCATCGGTCGTTCGTCCATCGTGCCATCGCGTCGCCGAGGTTGATCAAGAGTGCGCCGTCGGCAGGTTGGACGTCGTGCCATATGCCATCGGTGCTCAGAACTTGAAGGCCCGGAACTTGATCTGCCCACAGGATGGTCAAGATTCCGAAGTCGGTGTGAGCGCCCATTCCCGTCATGTCGCCGGAGATGCGGATCTCGCCCTCAGGCAGTGCGTAGTTGTTCATCTTCATCGCGTCGATCGAATGGTCGAGCATCGAATCGAAGTACTCGGGCTGCAATCCGAGGGCGTCGGTAAAGGCGCACATCAGGATTCGTGCCAAGCCCTGGGCATGACGGAAATACTCTTCGATTGCCGGTCGGAATCCGGGCGCGGCCTCGGGCCAAGTGTTGGCGGCGTAGCTGGACTCGGGTAGGTCGACGCCCGGATAGTCGCTCACCTCTGTGCCCACGACTATTGCTTCGTAGAAATCGTTCATCTGGTTCGCAGCGGCGACGCCCAGGCTCATACTGAGTGATTCCGACTTCGGTGGCGAGTAGCCACGGTTCTCGGACGAGGGACGGCGATAGTTGTTCTTCACCGTCAGTGGGAGAGCAAAGAACTCGTCGAGAGCGTCGGCCAGTCCGTCGGTCGCCGATCGTGGAATGCTGTGTCCGACAATCTGTATGAATCCGACCTCCCGGCACGCGCGATCGAGTTGAGCTGCCACTTCCGCACAGGCAGTGCTGTTGGTGGCGTTTGCAGCCGCCTCGCCGCGGAGGTACGGGCTGATATCGATCGTAGGGATTTCGAAGGCGGGAATTTCGTGGGTCATTTAAAGTCCTTGCGGCCGGACGTGTGCCACTTACCGACGAGCACACGTGAGAGGAATCCAAAGGCAGAGAAGACGAGGACGCCGAACACCGACGCGATCACGATCGCGGCGATCAGATCCTCGGACTGAAGGCGGCTTCGGTAGACGTCGAGCAGGGTCCCGATCCCGGGTTGTCCTTTGGCGAAGAACATGTCGCCGATGATGGCACCGACGACAACAAGGCCGGAGGCGGTGCGGATGCCGGTGAGAATGGCCGGCATTGCCGCTCGCAGTTCGAGTTTCACCAGTCGATCCCAACGCGAGGCGCGGCCGAGGGTGAAGAGTTCGTGCAGTCCGCGATCGACCGATTGCAACCCGAAGTGTGTGTTGGTGATGATCGGGAAGGCCGCGATGAGAACGCACACCAGGGTGCGCGCGGTCATGCCGTAGCCGAACCAGAGTCCGATGAGGGGGACGATGGCGAGGATGGGAATGACCTGCAGCACAACGGCATATGGATAGACGATCCGCTCGATCCACTTGGCCTGGCTCATCAGCACGCCGGTTCCGACGCCGACTGCCACCGCGACGACGAAGCCGACCAGCGCAACCTGTGCCGTCACTGCGAGGGCTTCGAGCATGGGAGAGAGGTGTTTCCAGTCGAGTAGCGACTTCGTCAGTACTTGACTCGGCGGCGGAAGGAGAAATCGACGTTCCGGGGAGAGAACGAGGTAGCTGACGACCGACCACGCTGCGACCGCGCCGGCAAGTGAGAGCAGCGGATAGAGCAGGAAGGTGCCGAGCGCTCTCATTCGAGAGGGCCGTCCGGACTGTGCCTGTGCTTGCGCCGTGGTCGCAGAATCAGTACGAACGGCGGTATTGCGTACGGTGGTGCCCTGTTGTACTGCAAGGACTTCGGTCATCGTGAGCTCCCATGGAGGCTGGCCGAGATCTCGGCGACGTGTTCGGTGTATCGGGCGTCGTAGCGCAGTTCCGGGCTACGCGGGTACGGGAAATCGATGTCCACGACCGAATGTATTCGTCCAGGCCTGGCGGTCATGACGACCACCTTGTTTGCGAGGTACACGGCCTCGGATACCGAGTGCGTGATGAACATCGAGGTGAACCCTTTGTCGGTGTAGAGCCTTTGGAGTTCTACCTGCATCTCCAGTCGTGTCATCTCGTCGAGCGCACCAAAAGGTTCGTCGAGCAGCATCACAGCGGGTGCGAGGGTGAGCGCACGCGCCAACGAGACACGCATCTTCATTCCGCCTGACAACGCATTGGGCAGTTGTTTCGCAAAGTCCGCAAGGCCGACTGCGCGGATTGCCTCGTCGGCGCGCAACTTTCGCGCTGCTTTGTCGCCGCCACCGAGTTCAGCCGATAATTCGACGTTGGCCTGCACGGTTCGCCAGGGGAGGAGAGTCGGCTCCTGGAAGATGAAGCCAACTGATTCGGTGTCGAGGGCAACCGCACCACTGGTCGGTCGCTCGAGGCCGGCCGCCATGCGCAACAAAGTCGACTTGCCACAGCCTGAGGGTCCGACCACGGCGACGAAGTCTCCTCGCTCCACGTCCAGATCGATGCCGTCCAGCGCGACAGTGCCGGTATCGAACTTCTTGACGACATCGGAAAAGACCATCTGCATCGGCGCGGTGAGCTTGCGAGCGTCGGCATCCTGCATCGTGTTCGCGAGTTCCATCTGAGCCTCCGGTCGGTAATGCATGCAAAAGTTCTTCAATATGTAGGAACTATCTTGAATTGCATGTATGTCGCCTAGATTTCTGAATGTAAATGTGAGGTGACATTGCAGGTGAAGCGAGAATACTGGCGCGCGTTACCTGATGGAAACAACGAGGCGATTGCATGTAATCCACGTGCTGCAGAGTGTGCTCATCGGATCACCCTTCTTGGTTCGCCCACATCCCAATTGTTTTCACGAAGGAGACGCTGTGTATTCAAATCGCAAGGTGCATTCCAATCGCAGAAGTGTGGGAGCGGCGGGCGCGGCACTGGCCATGTGTGCAGCCATCGGATTGACTGCGTGCAGCTCCAGTGAGGCTGAGACGGCGAAAGCGGAATCTCTCGAACCAGCTGCCGAGGCGCAGAACCTTGCGGGTCTCTGTCCGGAAAACGTTGTGGTTCAACTCCAATGGCAGCCACAGTCGGATATGGGAGCGCTCTTCGAGATGCTCGGTCCCGGCTACTCGGTCGACACCGACGACAAGTCCGTCAGTGGGACTCTTGTCGCCGGAGGGAAGGACACCGGAGTCGACCTGACCTTGCGGGCCGGGGGACCGGCAATCGGGTTCCAATCCGTCAGCTCCCAGATGTACGTCGACGATTCCATCACTCTCGGCTTGGTGCACGGGGATCAGGTGATCGCGGCAGCGGCAAGTCAGCCCGTTGTGGCCGTCACGCCATTGCTCAAATACAGCCCGGCAATCCTCATGTGGGACAATGAGTCTCATCCGGACTGGACGAGTGTTGCCGATATCGGCAAGTCCGACGCGAGTGTCGTCGTTTCCAAGGAACAACTCTTTCCGCAGTGGCTCGTGGCGAAAGGACTACTGGAGCAGTCTCAGCTCGACACGAGCTACGACGGAGCTCCCTCGCGATTTGTCGGTGACCCGACCATCGCTCAGCAAGGATTCGCGAATTCGGAACCGTACACGTACGAGAAGGAGACGCCGGCGTGGGACAAGCCGGTTTCCTATGACCTGCTGAAAGATTCGGGTTTCGACATCTACGCGTCCAATGTTTCCGTTCGTGCCGACAAGGTCGAGACACTCTCGCCGTGTTTGAGCAAGCTGGTTCCGATCATTCAGCAGGCCACCGCGGACTACATCACTGCGCCGGATGCGGCGAATGCTGCCATTGTCGACGTCGTCTCGCAGGACGTGTCGTTCTCTCCCTACACCGAGGGCGAAGCAGCGTTCAGTGCCCAGCTCCTGAAGGAGAAAGGCCTGATCGCGAACGAGGCAGACGGATCCGTCGGCACGTTCGACATGACGCGAGTCGCTCACACCGTCGAAGAACTGAAGCCCATCCTGAACGCCGGGGGTGCGTCGATACCGCAGTCATTGACTGCAGAAGAGATCTACACCGACAAGTTCACCGATCGGTCCATCGGAATCCGCTGAAGGAGCTCACAGCAAATGACGTACGACATGACAGAACTCAACCGCGAGACCCGCATGGGTGGCCTGGGCACGGAGACCACCGACCGCGAGGTCCGAAGAATCGATCTCTCGGATTTCGAAAACCGGCGCAGCGAGATCGCCGAGGAGTTGTGGTCGGCAGCGACCGACATCGGATTCTTCCAAATCGTCAATCACGGAATCGATCTGGACCAGGTCCGCGAGGCTTTCGCGGCGGCCGAGCGATTCTTTGCACTGCCCACCGAGGTGAAAGCGCAGTACCCGCTCAAGAAGGGTTTCAACTCCGGCTGGGAGAGCATGACGCAGGTGCGTCCGTCCATCGGAACACCTGATCAGAAAGAGTCCTACCAGGTGACCCGCCCGCATATGGGTGATCTGTGGCCCACTGCAGACGAATTGGGTGGATTCCGCGAAACGATCCTGGACTTCGAAGCCAAGTGCTGGGGCATTGCGATGGACCTGTTGTCGTGCTTCGCCGAGAAGCTGGGATTCGAACGAGACTTCTTCACCAGGGCACATGACCCGTCGGTGGCCACCTACCAGAGCACACTGCGACTACTCCACTACTTCCCCCTTGCCGCCGACGCAGATGTCGAAGGGATGTGGCGTGCCGGAGCGCACACCGATTTCGATTGCCTGACATTGCTTTTCCAGCGTGACGGTCAGGGCGGGTTGCAACTGTGCCCGGGCAAGGAGATGGACACCCAGGAATGGACGTCGGTGGTGCCGGCCGAGGAAGCGATCACCTGCAACATCGGCGACATGCTGATGAGATGGAGTGATGATGTCCTGCCGTCGAACTTCCACCGGGTCAAGAGTCCCGGAGTCACCGACTATCGGGGAGCCCGCTACAGCCTCGCGTTCTTCGCTCAGGCGAACCGCGACGTGACCATCGAGGGGCCGGCGGGCAAATACCCGCCGATCACTGCCGAGGACTACATCGACCAGCGAGTACGCGCGAACTTCGCGCGTTGATCCGTATCCGTTCCGTCACACACTTTCAGGAGAACTGGCGATGACTACCGCGCCCAAGAACATGACCGACGCGATCATCCGGGACGTGACGTTGTACAGCGGCGGGCAATGGCTGACCGGCCGCGACGTCGTCGTCTCGAATGGGGTGGTCGAATCGATCGAGAAGTCGACCGGCACCGCCACACCTGGAAGTGTGGACGGATCGGGGGCGTATCTGATCCCTGGGTTCGTCAACACCCATACGCACCTTCAGCAGTCACTGATGCGTGGGATCGCCGAAGGGACACCGCTTCTCGAATGGCTACTCGCGGTCGCAGAAGAGTCGGTTCAGATCACGCCGGAGCGCGCATACACGGCCACTGTCGCAGCCTCGCTGGAGGCATTGCGCAGCGGTACGACGACCCTGGTCGAACACATGTGGCCGCACCCGTCCAGCGAGGTTCACGACGCTGTGATCCGGGCGTTGCACGACACCGGGATTCGTGCGGTGCTGGGACGCGGAACCGCAGACCGGGCGGACAAGACGAGGAAGTGGGGCTTCGATCCGCGGCTCATGCAACCACTCGGAGATGTTCTCGCACATACGGATCAGATGATGCGCGACGTCGCCGGTTCCCGCATTGACGTGGCAGTCGCGGTACCGAACCCGCGTTCGCTGACCCCGGACGGGATGTCGGAAGTGCGTGAGTTCGCGCGGGCTCGCGACCTGACGGTCTCGATTCACCTGCTCGAGACGCAGACCGACAACACGATGTGTACCGAACACGCGGGCATGAACGCGGTCGACTACCTGGATTCCCATGGGTTCTTGTGGGACCGGGTGCTGGCGGTCCACTGCGTCGAACTCGACGACCGTGGTCAGAAGGTGCTGGCGGAGCGCGGCGTCGGAGTGTCGTACAACCCCGTCAGCAACATGCGCCTCGGTAGCGGAATCGCGCCCGTCCCGAGTTTCCTCGACGCGGGGATCGCGGTGGGGTTGGGTGTGGACGGCGCAGCCAGCAACGATACTCAGGACATGCTCGAGACTCTGCGCACCGGCGCCTACGTGCAGCGAGCCGCGCGTGGCTGCGCCGACCTGTTCGGCTTCGAAGCCATGATCGACATCGCATCCGGCGGTGCGAACGCAGCACTCGGTCTGCCGGCCAGGTCTGGCGGGATCTCCGTGGGCGATCCCGCCGACCTCACCATGATTCGGTTCGAACGCGACTTCGGTTGCCTCCCGGTGCGAGATCCGGGCGCGTCCATTCTCACGACGGGCAGTCGTCAGATCGTGGACACGGTGTTGGTTGCGGGCGAGGTCGTGCTCCGCGAGGGGCACTCCACTCGCGTCGACGAGGCGGATTTGATCCGGACGCTCAGCGCTTTGTGACTGTGCTCAGTCTTCGCTGATCTCCATCTCGATCAGGACGCGGCGCAACAGCTTTCCGGTGGCGTTGCGGGGAAGTTCGTCGATGAAGACGATCTCGCGGGGAACCTTGTAGCGCGCGAGATTCGACCGGACGTGATCCTTCAGCTCGTCGGAGTTCTGGTCGGCGCCGTGGGCGACGACGACAAACGCTCGCAGGCGGTGCCCGAAGTCGGCGTCCTCGACTCCGATGACTGCCGCTTCCAAGACGTCCTCTCGATCGGCGAGCAGGTTCTCGACTTCGAGCGGGTAGACGTTCTCGCCACCGGAGACGATCATGTCGTCGTCGCGGCCGTCGACGAAGAGGAGGCCGTTGGCGTCGAAGTGTCCGACGTCGCCGGTCGAGAGAAGTCCGTCGATACGTTCCTTGTCACGCCCGTCGGTGTATCCCTCGAAGCTCAGCCCGCTGGCGACGAAGATTCTGCCGATCGTGTGTGGGGTGGTGATCTTCTTGTTGTTCTCGTCGAACAGTTCGACGTGACAGGTTACCGGCGCGCGGCCCGCGGTTCCCGGCGCAATGGTCAGATCCTCGGGAGTCGCGACTGTTGCCACCGCGACCTCGGTGGATCCGTACAGGTTGTAGAGGACGTAGCCGAACGAGGCCGTGACTCGTTTGCACAGGTCGGGTGAGAGTGACGAACCTGCCGAGAAGATGATCTTCAGGTTCGACGTGTCGTACTTGGACAGCACGTCGGGACCGAGGTCGATGATGCGAGTGAGCATCGTCGGGACCACGACCAGACTGTCGCACTTGTATTGTGCGACAAGTTTGATCGTGTTCTCCGGGTCGAACTTTCGATGCATGACGACGGACTGGCCGAGCGCCAACGCGAGAGCGAACTGCGAGACGCCGGTTCCGTGGAAGGCGGGGGCCGCCATCATCATGGTCTGTCCGCGGCGCAACGGCACGCGGTCGAGGAACTGCGCCGACGCGAGAGGGGAGGTGTGGCCACGCGGCGCACCCTTGGGAGTTCCCGTTGTGCCGCTGGTGAGGAGGACGAAGCCACCGTTCTTCTCGGGTGCCGGCACCGACGACGTGGTGCGTCCGGCGATGGCCTCGTCGAGAGTAGCTGCCGTGGAACCGTCCGCGGCCGTGCCCTCTGGCCAGGAACGATAGACGACGACGTCGTCCGGCAAGGCATCGGCGATGTCAGCGAACTCGTCGTCGTAGACGAAGGCGACCACCTTCTCACGCGCGGCGACGTCCACGAGTTGGGGCCGTGCGAAGCCCGTGTTCATGAGAACGAGCTTTGTTCCGTTCTTCGCTGCCGCCAGCATGGTCAGGACCAAGCCTCGATGGTTACGGCACATCGCACCCATGACGGAGTCGGACGTGATGCCGTCGGCCTGCCACGCCCGGACCAACGCGTTGCTCTGACGCTCTAGCTCGGCATAGGTGATGGGTCCGCGCTCGTCGATGATCGCCACCGCGTCGTAGCCGTTCTCGGCGTGTGCATGGACCGGCCCGGCAAAGGGTCCGTACTTGTCCACGGCTGCAATGGATTTGAGCCCGCGATCAAGGCGAGGGAACGGGACGAGTCCGGCTCGGAACATGACCCCCGCCGCGCCGATGGTGTCAGTGACCTTGGTGACCAATCCGGGCATACGTGAACCTCTTCCGAGCGTCGTTGTAGGACTGATTACACACTAATGGGCAATCAGGTTTCGGTGGTGAAGTTTCACGATGGCGACCGAGCAGTCCGCCCCGCCACCTCGAAAGGTGGCGGGGCGGAGGGTTTCGGGATCGGGTCTGTGCGACCGTCACTTCAATTCGACCGTCACTTCAGTTCGACCGTCACTTCAGTTCGGCGGACGACTTTCCGAGCAGGCGGCGTGCGACGATCAGCTGCTGGATCTGCTGGGTGCCCTCGAAGATGTCGAGAATCTTCGAGTCGCGGCCCCACTTCTCGAGCAACGGGCGCTGCGAGTAGCCGTAAGTTCCGGCCAACTCGACTGCCTTGAGCGTCACGTCGGTGCCGGTGCGGCCGGCTTTCGCCTTCGACATGGACGCTTCGAGCGAGTTCGGCTTCTTGTTGTCCGCCATCCACGCCGCGCGCAGAGACAGCAGGTACGCGGCCTCCCAGTCGGCTTCCAAACGGATGAACTCGGCTGCAGCTGCATGCTGGTTGTAGACCGGTGTGTCGTAGGAGATCTCGACACCGGCTTCGGTCAGGATGCCGCGCAGTTCTTCGAGAGCCGCGCGTCCGACGCCGACGGCCATGGCTGCAACGAGGGGCCGGGTGTTGTCGAACGTCTGCATGACGCCGGCAAAGCCCTGCTCGACGTTGACCTCCGGGCTGCCGAGGATGTTGTCCGCGGGAATGCGGCAATCCTGGAGCAGGAGTACTGCGGTGTCGGAGGCCTTGATGCCCAGCTTGTGCTCGAGGCGAGCAACGCTCAGGCCCGGTGCGTCACGCGGAACGACGAACGACTTGATGGCCGCTCGGCCCTTCGACTTGTCGACCGACGCCCACACGACGATGTGCGTCGAACGCTCACCGGCGGTGACGAAGATCTTCTCGCCGTTGAGAACCCACTCGTCGCCGTCGAGAACGGCGGTGGTGGTCACTGCGGCGGAGTCGGAACCGAAGCTCGGTTCGGTGATGGCCATCGAGGCCCACACCTTGCCGAAACGTTCGAGCTGTTCGTCGGTGGACACTGCGGCGATCGCGGCGTTGCCGAGCCCCTGGTAGGGGATCGAGAGCATGAGTCCGACGTCGCCCCAAGATGTTTCGAGCGAGTTGAGGAGCGCAGACATGTTGCCGCCGTTGGCGTTGCCACCCTTGGCGCTCGCGTCGGACCGTCCGCCGCTGGCACCGCCGATGTCTCCACCGGAATCGGAGAGGCCTTCGACCATGGCGGCCATGGTGTCGAGCTCGACGGGGTACTCGTGCTCAGCGAGATCGTACTTACGTGAAATGGGTCGGAAGATCTGCGCCGCGACCTGATGTGCCTGGTTCGCTGATGCTTTGAGCTTCTTGGGAAGTTCGAGGTTGATCATCGTGGTTCTCCTGGAAGTTCAGCGGCGTCAGATGAGGACGATGCCCTCGGCAACGCCGATGGCACGGAGGTCGCGGTACCAGCGCTCGACCGGGTGTTCCTTGGTGAACCCGTGTCCACCGAGGAGTTGTACACCGTCGAGGCCGATCTGCATGCCCTTCTCGGAAGCCAGCTTCCGGGCCAGAGCGGATTCGCGAGCGAAGGACAAGCCTTGCTCGGCGCGTGAAGCGCCGCGAAGCGTGACCAGACGCAGTCCGTCGAGTTCGATGCCGATGTTGGCGACCATGAAGGCAACCGCCTGGCGGTGGCTGATCGGCTCGCCGAACGCTTCGCGCTCGTTGACGTACGGAATCACGTAGTCGAGAACTGCCTGGCTGGTGCCGACGGCCATGGACGCCCAACCGAGGCGAGCCAGGCGAATCGCGTCGGCGTATTCGGCCTTACGCTGCTCGGCGTCACCGTCGCCGAGCAGTGCGGACTCCGACACAGCGACGTCGGTGAGGATCAGGCGACCCAGGCCGGCGGCGCGCAGACCCATGCTGGGATCTGCTTCGACGACGAGTCCCTTGGTGTCGGATTCGACGATGAAGAAGGACGGCTTGCCGTCGAGTTCCGCGGCGATGACGAAGAGTTCGGACGTAGCCGCGGCGGGCACCAAGCTCTTGACGCCGTTGAGCTTGTAGCCGCTGGGGGAGCGCACTGCCTTGGTCTGCAGGGCAAACGGATCGAACAGTGCGCGTGGTTCGTTGACCACCACTGCTGCGCCGGGGACCTGCTCGCCGGTGAAGGCCGGAAGGTAGGTCTTCTGCTGCGCGTCGGTGCCCCACTGCGTCAGTGCAACTGCAACACCGCTCGGTGCGAGGATCGGAAGTGCAAGTCCCATGTCTCCGTGCGCAAGTGCCTCGGCAACAAGAGAATTGGTGACTGCGCCGCGATCGGCGGCTGCTCCGTCGAGTTCTTCGGGAACGTTGATCAGCGTGATACCGAGCTCGGCCGCGCGCTTGGAGAGATCGGCGGGGGCCTGAGCTGCGCCGTCGGCGTCGTAGGCCGCGGGACGCAGGATTTCGGCCGCGAACTCACGCACCGTCTCGACGATCATCTTCTGGTCGTCGTCCGGGGTGAGATCGAAGTAGTCGGCGTTCTTGCTCGGGTTGTCGGGCAGGCGCTTGGGTGCACCGTTGCCCGAAACCTTCTGGAATCCTCGAGTGGCGGCACCCAGGGTTTTGAAGCCCGTCTTGGTGCCCTCGTAGGTCACGCGATCGATGGTCTGACGCAGATTGAACTTCTCGGCCAGTTCCGAACCGGTGATCTTGGTAAGCACACGCATGGCTGCGCCCATGGCGTCGCGTTTGATCGGGTTCAGGCCGACGGCGGACGTGTCGCGGGGCGCACCCTTGGCGCCGCCGCGCTGCGCGCCCGATTCGCTGCGCTGAGCGCTCTTGTCGGGGGCAACACTGTCTTGCTTGGTCATGATCACCAGCTGTTTCTCGGTGTTGGGGCGTTGGACGATTTTTATCTTACTCATCAGTAAGGTCTGTTGTCGAGAAACCGCGAAATGATGCGCGTCATAGGCTCGAGGGGTGAGCCGGACAGAGGTGCCAGATCGGATACAGCGATATATGCGCTACGCGCCGTTGGTGGTGGTCCCGTGCCTGTTGATCGCCAGCACGTATCCGGGGGAGTATCGAGTTCCCGTCACCTACTGGATACTGTCGATGCTGTCGGCGCTCGCCTTCGTCGCCGGCCGTCGATGGCCGGTCTTCGCGTCCCTGGCCATCTCGGCGCTCGCCGTTCCGATGTTCGTCGCCGACGCCTGGGGGCTGTCCGAACTTGTTCCGTATCTCGGGGCTGTCGCCGTCGTCGACGTCACGATGCGGGCCGAGCGCAGAGAAATGGTTGCCGTATCGGCAGCAGGATGGTGCGGTTCGGTGCTCGCGGGGATCTGGTTCGAATCTCACGAAGCATTCTTCTCGGTCACCACGGCTGTGAAAGTGCTTGCGTACGTGGGGTTGCCACTGCTGCTCGGACTGTATCTGCGCTCGCAGCGTGAATTGGCCGCGAACAATCTTGCGCAGACCCGCGCTGCGGAGCGCAGTGCGCTCGCCCGCGAACTGCACGACCTGGTTGCACACCACATGGCATCGATCGTCCTGAGAATCGGCGTGGCTCAACATGTCTTGGCGCCCCAGGATGAGGCCGTGCGTGAGGTCCTCGCGGATGTGCGTGCGACGGCGTCGGATGCGTTGGCCGATATCCGTCGGCTTCTGGTCGCACTTCGTGATCCTTCGCTCGGTGAGGTCGCTCTGGTCGAGCCGGATGCCGTCGACGCGGAAATCGGGGCGGCGATAGATCGTGTGCGTGCGGCGGGTTTCGAGGTGCAGTCGGTCTTCGACACGCAGGGGAATGCCGAGTCAGGCGCAGCCGATCTCGATGCGATCGGCAGGCTGACGCTGTTGCGGGTGATTCAGGAATCACTGACCAACGTCATGAAGCATGGCGACAAAAAGGGGCTGGTATCGGTCTCGGTCGGTCGCGATGACAACCGGGTCCATGTCAGGGTTGTCAACGACGTCGAGGGATCGCCCCGGAATGCAGGTCATGGCCTGGTGGGAATGCAGGAGCGCGCGGAGTTGGTCGGCGGCGAGATGACCGCCGGCACGAACAGTGACGGGAAATGGGAAGTGCACGTGAGTATTCCACTGGTTGTCTCGGGCGGTGTCTCGTGATCAGCGTGCTGATCGTCGACGACCAGCGACTGGTGCGCGCCGGTTTGCGGATGCTGTGCGCGGCAGCCGAGGACATGGCCGTTGCCGGTGAGGCGTCGAACGGCGTCGAGGCGGTGGCACTCGCTGCCGAATTGGACCCCGACGTGATTCTGATGGACTTGAGAATGCCCGGGCTGGACGGGATCGGTGCCACGCAGCAGATCGTCAAGGCCGGTCGTCGAGCGCGCATTCTCGTGTTGACCACCTTCGACGACGACGATCATCTGTATCCCGCACTCGCCGCGGGGGCTTCGGGGTTCTTCGTCAAGGACACCGAACCCGCCGAGCTGCTCGGCGCCATTCGGCGGATCGCCGAGGGCGAGATGGTGTTCACTCCGGAACTTCTCCGCCGCGTTGTGGATCGCGCGGTGATCGGTGGTGTCGCAGACACTGCGGTGACAGAGAGGGTTCCGCTGACCGATCGCGAATCGCAGGTCCTCGCACTGGTGGCAGAAGGGAAGAGCAATCAGGAGATCGCGGACACGCTGCATCTGGGTGTGACCACGGTGAAGACGCACGTGGCGAACCTGATGTCGAAGACCGGTTGCGACAATCGGGTTCGCCTCGCTGTGTACTACTTGCAGAACTTTCAGTGACCGGAGTGCGAACCGGGCATCGGCATGTCCATCGGCATGTCCATCTGCATCGGAGCCGCCTTCTGTCCCGGTTCGAGGACGAGGAATTGGCCCATCATCCCTTGGTCCTCGTGCATCAGCAGGTGGCAGTGGAACATGTACGGGAACGTGGGATCGGTGTACTCGGACCACTGCAGTGCGACGCGAACCCTGCTGCCCGGCGGTGTGTAGACGGTGTCCTTGAGTCCGCGCAAGTGCGGCGGGGGAGTGCGACCGTCGACGTCGAGGATCTGGAACTGTACGTCGTGGACATGGAAATTGTGTGGCCAGTTGTCCTTGTTGGTGATCGTCCACACCTCGATCGCGCCGACCTCGGCCTCGAAGTCGATGCGGTTCATGTCCATTCGTTGCCCGTTGATCATGTACCACTGCAGATCGAAGGTTCGGGAAACGCTTGCCTTCGACGGATCGAGACGCGGCAGTACGGCCAACTGCGCCGGGAGAGTCGACCGTGACGCACGGCTGGCAACCCCCCGCAGCTCGATGATGTCGAAGCGGTCGTTCATGCCGAAGTTCTCGGCGTCGGAGGAACTCACGCCACCGCCGTCCTCGATCGGGAACGACACCAGTGTGGTCGTCGCACCGGGGTCGACGCGAACCACGATCTCGGCTCGTTCGCCGGGGCTGAGCTGAATCCGCTTGATCGCAATCGGTGATTCGAGCAGTCCGCCGTCGGTGGCAATCAGATCGAACGTGCGGTCGTCGGGGAACCCCAGGTTGTAGAGACGGCCGGAAGAGCCGTTCAGGATGCGCAACCGGACGACTCCGGTGGTGACGTCGAGGTAGGCGTCGGAGATGCCGTTGGTGACGATCGTGTCGCCGAGCAGGCCGATGTCGGTCGGATCTGATTCGTCGAAGCTGCCGTCGGCGAGGAATCGACGATCCTGGATTATCAGCGGAACATCGTCGACACCATAGGTTTTGGGGATGTCCAACGCCCGGGTGTCGGCTTCGTCGATCAGGAACAGTCCGGCAAGACCGCGCTGCACGTGCCGTTCGGTGGATCCGTGCGGGTGTGGGTGATACCAGAGCGTCGACGCCGGCTGACCGATCGTCCACGCCGGTTCCCAGCGTCCGCCGGCTTCGATGGTCTGGTGCGGGCCACCGTCGTATCTGGCGGGCAGATGCATGCCGTGCCAATGGACGGTCGTGGGCTCTGCCAGTGTGTTGTCGATCGTGAATGCGACAGATTCTCCGCGTTCGGCGCGGACGGTGGGCCCCAGAATGGATCCGTTGAAACCCCAAGTGTCGGTGAGTTTTCCCGCGACGATCTCGGTGGTCCCGGCACCGGCACGAAGTGTGAAGTGGCGAACACCTGCGTCGTCGACGGTGGATTCGGCAAGCGGCGGAATCGGTAGCGGACGCGAAGTTCCGGCCTCCGCCAACGTGGCGCTCTTCGCTGCCGGGTCGGCGCCGCAGCCCACCGCGAGCCCGAGGGGCGCTGCGGCCAGACCGAACAGAATCGTGCGCCTGGAAATCCGGTTCATCGTTCTCCTGGAAGTAGTGCGTGATCAACTACTTCCAGTCAACGGGCCGAGATGTCGTGCCGAATCCTGCCGACGGGCCTGTCGGAACTCCTCCCTCGGACCCTTGCGGCGGGTGGGATGTTCTGGTATCCGGGTGGTTACCGCAGGCGGGCTAGAACGTCTTCGTGCAGCAGTCCGTTGGTGGCGACCGCGCTGCCGCCGTGCGGACCTGCGCCGCCGTCCAGATCGGTGAACGCGCCGCCGGCCTCACGGACCAATACGTCGAGCGCTGCCAGATCCCACAGGGAAACCTCGGGTTCGGCAGCAATGTCGACGGCGCCTTCGGCCACTAGGCAGTAGGAGAAGAAGTCCCCGTAACCGCGCACGCGCCATACGTGGTCGGTGAGTTCGACGAACTGATCGCGAATTCCGCGGTCCTTCCACCCCGAGAGGCTCGAGAAGCTCAGGCTCGCTGACTCGCTGCGATCGACGGCGGATACCTGGATCGCCCGCGCATCACTGTCCCCGAAGGACGTATGTGCGCCCAAACCTGTTGCAGCCCACCATCGCCGATTCAGGGCGGGTGCGCTCACGACGCCGATAACGGGGACGCCGTCCTCGAGCAAGCTGATCAGCGTGGCCCACACCGGTACGTTGCGGACGAAGTTCTTGGTCCCGTCGATGGGGTCGACCACCCACTGCCTGCCCTCGAAGACTGCGTCGCCGCCGAATTCTTCGCCCAGTACGGAATCCTCCGGTCGGTGCTCACCGAGTGTCGCGCGCACTGCACGCTCGACAGCGAGGTCGGCGTCCGAGACAGGGGTGAGGTCCGGCTTGTCGTCGACTCGAAGATCGAGCGCACCGAAGCGGGCGCGAGTGATCGCGTCAGCCTCGTCGGCGATACGGAGGGCTAGTGCGAGGTCGGATGCGCGATCGGTCACGGGTACACAACCTACCGGCTCAAACGGGGAGGACTTCGTTCAGCTTTCCGGTGGCGACGTCGAAGACGAATCCGCGTAGGGAGGTCGTCGCGGTGACGAACGGACTGTTCTCGATGCGCTTCAACGACTGACGGACGTCCTCGTCGATGTCGGGGAACGATTCGGCAGCCCAGTTTGGTTTGATGCCGATCTCGTCCTGGATGGATCGCTTGAAGTCGTCGTCGGTGAACGTCAGCATTCCGCAGTCGGTGTGGTGGATGAGGATGATCTCGGTAGTTCCCAGCAGACGCTGGCTGATGGCGAGGGATCGGATCTCGTCGTCGGTGACGACTCCACCCGCATTGCGGATGACGTGCGATTCACCTTCCTGGATCCCCAGCACCCGATAGACGTCGATGCGGGCGTCCATGCAGGCGAGAACGGCAACGTGCTTGCTGGGTGGGAGGGGGAGCGGACCGGTGAACTGCTCGGCATAGGCGGCGTTGTTCTGCAGGTATTCGTCGGTGACAGTCATCACTCCAGTAGGTTCCCTCGGACCCTGGTTGGCAAGGCTTCCAGTCGCGGTGATCCCAATAGGTGACGCACGGGGGAGCGGACAGGGTGACGCACAGCAGAGCCCAGGTCGGCACCCGGTAGCCTTGAGAACCGTGCATCCCGACGTAATTGCAGACCTGAACGCCCTCGACACCACCCTTCGCACCTGCGAATCGGTTGTGGACGTCGAGGAGCTGCGCCGACGCATCGACGAGCTCGAGCACCAGGCGGCCGACCCCGGTCTGTGGAACGACCAGGAACACGCCCAGCAGGTCACCAGCCAGCTCTCCCACGCCCAGGCGGAGCTTCGCCGCATCGTTGCACTGCGCGAGCGGCTCGACGAGATGCCGATCCTCTACGAACTGGCAGAAGACGAAGGCCCCGACGCGGTGGCCGATGCCGACGCCGAGCGAGCGAGCCTGCGTGACGACATCGCGGCGATGGAAGTCAAGACCATGCTGTCGGGCGAGTACGACGAGCGCGACGCACTCATCAACATCCGCTCCGGCGCCGGCGGTATCGACGCCGCAGACTGGGCCGAGATGCTCATGCGTATGTACATCCGCTGGGCGGAGAAGCACGACTACGGCGTCGAGGTCTACGACACGTCGTACGCCGAAGAAGCCGGACTCAAGAGCGCGACGTTCGCGATCAAGGGCCCGTACACCTACGGAACGCTGTCCGTCGAGATGGGCACCCACCGGCTCGTCCGAATCAGCCCGTTCGACAACCAGGGGCGTCGCCAGACGTCGTTCGCCGAGGTCGAGGTCCTGCCGGTCGTCGAGACGACCGACCACATCGAGATCAACGAGAACGACATCCGCGTCGACGTCTACCGCTCGTCCGGTCCGGGTGGCCAGTCCGTGAACACCACTGACTCCGCCGTTCGACTCACACACATCCCGACGGGAATCGTCGTCACCTGTCAGAACGAGAAGTCGCAGCTCCAGAACAAGGTGTCGGCGATGCGCGTCCTGCAGGCCAAGCTGCTCGCGGTCAAGCGTCAGGAAGAGCGCGCCGAGATGGATGCGCTCAAGGGCGACAGCGGCAGCTCGTGGGGCAACCAGATGCGTTCCTACGTTCTGCATCCGTACCAGATGGTCAAGGACCTGCGTACCGAGTACGAGGTCAACAACCCGTCGGCAGTGCTCGACGGCGACATCGACGGGTTCCTCGAGGCCGGCATCCGCTGGCGCATGAGCGAGAACCAGTCCGCATAGCGTTCGGATACCGAAAGGCACGATGACTTTACTTCGACCTGGGCAGAACCTGCTCGATTGGCTTCAAACCACCGGTTTGTCCGTCCTCATGACCGTGCTCGGCGCGATGATTCTCGCCCGGTTGGTCAGTTGGGGCGGCAACAAGGTCACCGACCAGATCGACTCCAACTATCAGTTGGGCGATGCGCTGGTTCGCTCCGAGGCGACCAAGCATCGCCACTCGGTCGCGCAGGTCATCACCTGGGTGGTCATCACGTTCATCTACGTGATCGCGACGCTGAAGGTTCTCGACCAACTGAATTTGCCGATCGGCAGTCTCGTGGCGCCGGCAACTGTTCTCGGTGCGGCGCTCGGTTTCGGTGCACAGCGCGTCGTGCAGGACATTCTTGCCGGTTTCTTCATCATCACCGAACGCCAGTACGGCTTCGGTGACACCGTGCGACTTGCGATCACCGGCTCCTCCGACGACGCCGAAGGTGTCATCGAGGACGTGACCCTGCGCGTGACGCGGATGCGAAACTCCGACGGCGAGGTCATCACCGTTCCCAACGGCCAGATCGTGAAAGCGACCAACCTGTCCAAGGACTGGGCACGCGCCGTCATCGACGTTCCGGTTCCGGCGACTGCCGACCTCACCCGGGTCAACGAGGTACTTCGTCAGGTCGGAGTCGACGCGATGGCTGACCGTGGACTCAAGAAACTGCTGCTCGACGAGCCCACTGTCATGGGCGTCGAAAGCCTCGAGGTCGATCAGGTCAACGTGCGGATGGTTGCGCGCACGCTGCCTGGCAAACAATTCCAGGTCGGGCGAGCACTTCGTGTCCGCGTCGCCGCAGCACTGCGACGTCAGGGGATCACGGTGTCACCGGATCTGCACACCGCACGGACCGAGGAGGCGAGCGAATGACCGATCAGGAACCGCGCCGCGGACTCGACCGCCTGATTCACCTGGACTGGCTTCCGTCACGGATCTTCGGTGGCCGGATGCGCACCTCGACGTTCATTCTCGTGGTCGCCTGGATCCTCACGTATCTGCTGCACACGTACCTCAATCCGGAGGAAACGGCAGCAACTCCGCCGCCCAGCGTCGACACGTCCGTCACCGAGCCGTACATCGCTCCATCGGTCAAACCTTCGACGACGACCCCCGTGCCGTCCTCGACCGAGCAGACGACCACCTCCGAGGCTCCGTCCTCGGAATCGAGTACGGGCAGCTCCGGTTCTCCGACGCCGACTTCTGGTCCTGCGCCTGCTCCGGGAAACGCCGAACAGTCCGCGACCACGGTGCCGACGACTCCTGCGACGACGACCGTCCCGCAACCTGGTGCGGCAATGCAGGCACCGACGTCGGTGCCACAGTCACCTGCGACCACCGGTACCGGATAAGGACGAGGGTGCTCGCGCGTGGCGCCAAGGTCACCGTTAGATAACGGCTAGACTGGCTAGTTGTGATCAGCATGAAGAATGTGTCGAAGTCCTACAAGGCCTCCACCAGGCCGGCGCTCGACAAAGTCAGCGTGGAGGTGGAGAAGGGGGAGTTCGTCTTCCTCATCGGCCCCTCCGGCTCCGGCAAGTCGACGTTCATGCGGTTGCTGCTCAAGATGGAGTCGCCCACGTCCGGTGACATCGAGGTCGCGGATTTCCACGTCAACAAGTTGGCGGCCCGCCGCGTGCCGAAGCTTCGCCAGAGCATGGGCTGTGTTTTCCAGGACTTCCGCTTGCTTCAGCAGAAGACGGTGTCCGAGAACGTCGCCTTTGCGTTGGAAGTCATCGGCAAGCCCCGCAACGTCATCGCGCGCACTGTGCCCGAGGTCCTCGACATGGTCGGTCTGGCCGGCAAAGCCGATCGACTGCCCACCGAACTCTCCGGCGGTGAGCAGCAGCGCGTCGCCATCGCCCGCGCATTCGTGAACCGCCCGCTCGTGCTGCTCGCCGACGAGCCCACCGGCAACCTGGACCCCGAAACGAGCCAGGACATCATGCTGCTGCTCGAGCGGATCAACCGCACAGGCACCACCGTCGTGATGGCGACCCACGATCACCACATCGTCGACTCCATGCGTCGACGCGTCATCGAACTCGATCTCGGCAAGGTGACCAGAGACGAAGCGCGGGGTGTGTACGGCGTCGGCAGGTAGCGCCGACTACGACCACACGTCCCGTACGCCCACCGGTTGTCGTGAAACAACCGGCCTCTCGAAAAGGAATCGGATTCCCCGATGCGCGCCAGCTTTATTTTCAGCGAAGTCCTGACCGGCCTACGCCGCAACATCACGATGACCATCGCCATGATCTTGACGACGGCAATCTCCCTCGGTCTCTTCGGCGGTGGTCTGCTGGTCGTGCAGATGGCAGGCAAGACCCAGCAGATCTTCCTCGAACGCGTCGAGGTGCAGATCTTCCTGACCGACGACATCTCTTCGGCTGATCCCGGTTGCGAGCAGGAGATCTGCAGTTCGTTGCGCAAGGAACTCGAGCAGACTCCGTCCGTCGTCGCGGTTCAGTACCTCAACCGCGAAGACGCCGTGAAGGACGCCACCGAGCGCGTGTTCAAGGACCAGCCCGAGCTGGCAGCGCTGGTGAGCCCGGACAGCTTCCCGGCGTCGTTCAAGGTCAAGCTCAGTGACCCGGAGCGGTTCGGCGTCATCAACGACACCTTCGGTTCGAGGCCCGGCGTCGAGAGTGTGCTCAATCAGCGCGAGTTGGTGGACCGACTGTTCAGCGTGCTCGGTGGAGTGCGCAACGCAGCGTTCGCGATCGCGATCGTCCAGGCGATCGCGGCCATCCTGCTGATCGCCAACATGGTCCAGATCGCCGCGTTCACGCGTCGTACCGAGGTCAACATCATGCGGTTGGTCGGCGCGACGCGGTGGTACACCCAGCTTCCGTTCCTCCTCGAAGCCGTCGTGGCGGCCTTGATCGGTGCGGTGCTCGCCATTGCCGGACTGTTCACGGCGAAGAACGTCTTCATCGACGGGGTCCTGTCCGATGTCTACGAAGCCAATATCGTGGCGCGGATCTCCAACAGTGACGTGCTGTTCGTCTCGCCGATCCTCGTGCTTGCCGGCGTCGGAATGGCCGCGGTGACGGCGTACGTGACACTGCGTCTGTACGTCCGCGAATAATCGGTTTGCACGAGCTTCTATGCTGGAACAGCAAGAACCATTCGACAGCAAGACAGCGGACTGAGAGGCCCGGACAGTGAAGGAAAAGGGCCGCAAGGTCATTGCGACCAATCGCAAAGCACGCCACAACTACACGATCATCGACACCTACGAGGCCGGTATCGCGCTAGTCGGGACCGAGGTCAAGAGTCTGCGTGAAGGCAAGGCGTCGCTCGTCGATGCGTTCGCCACCGTGGACAACGGCGAAGTGTGGTTGCGCTCGTTGCACATTCCGGAGTACACGCAAGGCACGTGGAACAACCACTCACCGCGCCGCACCCGAAAGCTCCTGCTGCACAAGCGTGAGATCGAGCACCTCGTCGGCAAGACCCGCGAGGGAAACCAGACACTGGTTCCGCTGTCGATGTACTTCAACGACGGCAAGGTCAAGGTCGAACTCGCGCTGGCAAAGGGTAAGCAGGACTACGACAAGCGCCAGGACATGGCCAAGCGGACCGCCGAGCGCGAGGTGACCCGCGAGCTCGGTCGTCGTATCAAGGGCATGCGCTGACCTCCATCCTGCTTGCCCTCGTGGCGGCAGTTGCCTACGGAGTCAGCGACTTCGTCGGGGGAGTTGCATCACGACGAGTTGCCGCACTGCGTGTGGTGATCGTCTCGTATCCGCTCTCGCTCGTCATCGTTCTGATCGCAGCACCTTTCGTATCCGGGACGCTGACGCTGAACGGTTTGATCTGGGGCGCGATCGCGGGCGTCACGAGTGGTCTGGCGGTGTGGTGGTTCTATCTCGCGCTGGCAACTGGCCCCATGTCGGTGGTCTCGCCGCTGACAGCTGTTCTGGTGGCGGGTATTCCGGTGCTCGTCGGCTTCGCTTTCGGTGAGCGGCCGGGGTTGATCGCGTACCTGGGTATTGCCGTCGCGCTGGTCGCCGTCGTCCTGGTCAGCCGCGAGTCACCTGACGACACCGCGGGTGAGGTTGCCGGCGGAATCACTCTCCGCTTCACCAGGCAAGTGGCTCTTCTGACCGTCGGAAGCGGTGGCGCCTTTGCTCTCTCGTTCATCGCACTTCACCAGATCGGCGAGGGCAGCGGGCTGTGGGCGTTGGCCGTATCTCGAGGCGCCGCGACCGTCGTGGTGTGGTTGGTCGCGCTGGCGGCCGGTCACTTCGTTCTCCCACGAGGCGAGCCACTCAAGCTCGCGGTGTACGTCAGCGTCCTCGACGTCGTCGCGAACGGGACGATGATCTACGCCTTCCAAGGCGGAATGCTCTCACTGGTCAGCGTGATCGGTTCGCTGTATCCGGCTGCGACGGTTCTGCTCGCCATGGTGATGCTGGGCGAGCGGGTAAGCCGCGTGCAACAAGCGGGAATGCTGTTGGCGCTGGCGGCGGTCGGCATGATTGCCGTCGCGGGCGCCTAGATTCTTTCGAGTTCCAGCGTTTTCAGTCCTAGTGTTTCAGCCGCGTCTGTCGGCCGGCGCTGCGCGTAGGTGAACACGCTCGCCCTGTTTCCCGAAGAGACTGATCGCCTCCGCAGGTCGGCCGTCGGCAGCGCTGATGCGGTGCGGAATGTGGGTGTCGAACTCGGCGGCCTCACCTGCCCCCATGATGAAATCTCGGTCGCCGAGTTGGAGTCGGATGCGCCCGGACAGAACGTAGACCCACTCGTAGCCCTCGTGGGATCCCGGTTCGCGATCGTCGTCGGTGGGGGAGATGATCATCTTGTAGGCCTGGAGGTTGCCGGGCTGACTGGTCAGCGGAATGACCGTCATGCATCCGACCGTTCGCGGTTCTTCTCGAACGCGGGGGTCCTTGATCTTGCTGTTCACCAGGTCGTCCAACGGGACGCCGTGTGCCTTGGCGATCGGCAGCAGCAACTCCAAGTTGGCTCGCCGAGTACCGGATTCGAGTCTCGAGAGTGTGCTGACGCTGATGTCGGTGGTCTCCGACAGGTCGGCAAGGGTCATGTCGGACTGCTGGCGCAACGCACGTAGGCGAGGGCCGATGCCGGCTAGAACGGCTTCAAACGATGTTTCGGTCATGGATCTATTTTGCCAAAGTGGCAACAGTGTTTGTCAAGAACGCGATCTCTTGTCATTCTGGATTCATGACGCAGAACTCATTCGACGTAGCAGTAATCGGAGCCGGCGCGGCGGGGCTGAACGCCGCACTCATCCTTGGTCAGGCACGCAGGTCCGTGATCGTCTTCGACAACGGATCACCACGGAACGCGGCCGCCGATCACATGAACGGATTCCTCTCCCGCGACGGCATGAACCCCGCCGAACTGTTGACCATCGGCCGAGGTGAGGTCCGCAAATTCGGCGGCGAGTTCCATGACGGCACCGTTGTCTCCGTGACACGGGACGGCGAGAAGTTCTCGGTAGAACTGGCTGACGGCAGCAAGATTCAGGTGCGCAAGGTCCTCGTTGCAACGGGTCTGACGGACCGCCTGCCGGACGAACTCGAAGTCTTCGGCGAGCGTTGGGGCCGCGACGTGTTGCACTGCCCGTACTGCCACGGGTACAGCGTGCGCGATCAGCCGCTTGGCGTGATGGCCAAGAGCGCGGAATTTGCGATGCACCAGGCCCTCATGGTTCGCCAGTGGTCCGACGACGTAGTTCTCTTCCTCCATCGAATCACCGAACTGAGTTCCGAAGATCGGGAAAAGCTTGCAGCTCGCGATATTTCGATAGTCGAGGGTGAGGTCGCTGGTCCCGTCGTCGAGGTGGATCGGTTGGTGGGCGTGCGGTTGGCCGACGGCACTGTGGTCGCGCGTTCGGCGGTCTTTGTCGGTGGCGCTCTCACGATGGACCCCAACGATGCGATCTTGCGCGCATTCGGCGCGCAGCGCGCTGAGACGATGATGGGCGATTTCGTCACAGTCGACATGATGGGGGCGACGAGCGTGCCCGGCGTGTTCGCTGCGGGCAACGTCGTCGACCCGGGTGCCCAGGTCATCATGGCCGCAGCCGCCGGGGCGAAGGCTGGAGCGGGGATCAACATGATGTTGACCAACGACGACCTCGAGGTTGCACTGGCGCTTCGCAGTTGAATTGTGCGTAGCGTGGGGTGATGGACGCAGTGAGAGTGTTGATCACGGGTGCGACCGGATACATCGGCGGACGTCTTGCCCCTCGCCTGGTCGAAGAGGGCCATCGAGTTCGAGTTGTGGTGCGCAGCCCGGAGAAACTACGCGATGTTCCCTGGCATGATTCCGTGGAGATCAAGCGTGGGGATCTGACCGACAGTGCCTCCCTCTCAGGTGTTTTCGACGATATCGACGTGGTCTACTACCTCGTTCACGCCATGGGCGGTGGAGGGTCGTTCTCGGATATCGACAAGCGAAGCGCGGAGAACGTCGCCGCCGCTGCCCGCGATGCGGGGGTGCGCCGGATCGTGTACCTGGGCGGGCTTCATCCGTCCGACCGAGAGTTGTCGACTCACTTGCAGTCTCGGCTCGAAGTCGGTCGGATCCTCCTCGACTCCGAGGTTCCGACAGTTGTATTTCAAGCTGGGGTGGTGATCGGATCGGGTTCGGCGTCCTTCGAAATGGTGCGCCACTTGACCAATCGACTTCCGGTGATGACCACACCCAAGTGGGTGCACAACAACATTCAGCCGATCGCGGTGCGTGACGTACTCCACTATTTGATCGCAGCCGCGGCGACAACGCCGGAGGTCAACCGCGCCTTCGACATCGGTGGGCCAGATGTCATGCAGTACGGCGAGATGATGAACACCTACGCCGACGTCGCAGGATTGGTACGCCGACGCATCCTCGTCTTGCCTGTCCTCACCCCGCGTCTGGCAGGTCACTGGGTGGGATTGGTCACGCCGATCCCACGGGGCTTGGCGATGCCACTGATCGAATCACTGCAGAACGACGCGGTGATGCACAACCACGACATCGACGACTTCATCCCGCCTCCGGCCGGTGGCCTTACGCCGTACCGGGAAGCTGTGCGTTTGGCGCTTCGCAAGATCGAGACCGGTGAGGTGGAAACGGCGTGGTCCGGTGCGACGATCGCGGGAGCGCCGTCCGATCCTCTTCCGTCCGACCCGGACTGGGCAGGGGAGGCAGTTTACGTAGACCACCGCGAACGTGACTGTGCTGCGGATCCGAAAACCCTCTGGTCGGTCGTCGAGTCGATCGGCGGCGAGAATGGTTGGTATTCATTCCCTTTGGCGTGGGCCATCCGGGGGTGGATGGACCGCGCGGTCGGCGGGGTCGGACTGCGCCGGGGTAGACGGGATCCACGTCGACTCAACACCGGTGAAGCCCTGGACTTCTGGCGGGTCGAAGAAATCGATCGAGGCAAGTTGCTCCGATTGCGCGCCGAGATGAAGGTCCCGGGCGGAGCATGGTTGGAGTTGCGAGTGTCGGAAGGTCCGGCGGGTGCGGATGGACGGCCGGTGGGTTCGCATCTCGATCAGCGTGCGGTCTTCTTCCCTCGCGGGCTCGCCGGCCGGGCGTACTGGTACTCGATCCTGCCTTTCCACGGAGTTGTCTTCCAGGGGATGATCACCAACATCACCGGTGCTGCAGAGCGTGAGACCGCAGCTATCAGGGAATCAGCTGCGGCGAAGGACACGGAAAGTGCCGCCGATTAATTGGTATGACTTCCGAACTTCGGCGCGTTATAGTGAATAGCCCCACGAAAGACGCGGGGTACACACGGGGCTGAACGGTTTCGACTGCGTGTGTTGAGTTAGGGGAAGCGTGTCGGTGCAGGCAAGAGACCACCGTAAGCGTCGCTGCAAACCTATAAGCGCCGATTCCAATCAGCGCGACTACGCTCTCGCTGCCTAAGTAGCGAAGCGTGTCTGTCAGCCCGGGGTTGCCCTCGACCCGGTTCCTGGCATCAGCTAGAGGGCTTTACCGTTCGGCTCGGTCACGGAGTCGAATGGGACATCAAACAGTGACTGGGATCGTCATCCTGGCTTGTTCGCGAGACTGGGAGATCCAAGTAGAGACTTAGCGAACTGCACACGGAGAAGCCCTAGCGATTCAACGTAGGACCCGGGTTCAATTCCCGGCAGCTCCACAACAGGTCGGGCCGGAGAGCACACGCTCTCCGGCCCGACCTTTTTGCTGTCTTGCTGCGGCACTCTGCTGAGCGCCCGCGACCTTTTACGATCAGGAGCCGAAGAATCCCAGGTCGACCGAGCCGACGAAGCCGGGAGCTTCCTTGGCCAGCGGCTTACCGTCCAGATCGGCAGGCAATGCAACGCCCAGGCTTTGGAGGATGGTCGGTGTGATGTCGGCGATCGTGTACGCGTCGGTGGTCTTGCCGGCCGCGTATCCCGCACCGCGTGCAATGACGAATGTCGTTGCTTCCGCCGGCGTCTGGCCACCGTGCCCTCCGGCAGGCTTGTGGCCGTGATCCGCAGTGACCAGAACCGTCCACTTCTCACCGGTCTTCGCTGCGCGTTGATCAACGGCATCGACAATCTTGCCCACCTGAGCGTCGACCGAGGCAATGGACTCTTCGTACGCAGCGCCGTTGGTGCCGCCGCTGTGCCCCGCGCCGTCCACCTGATCGAGTCGGGTGAAGATCAGGTCAGGTCCCTTGTCGGTGATGTCGCGGGCGACGGCGTCAGCGGTCGCAGCATCGGTGGCCGCTCCGGAACCTGCATCGGCAGTGGTGACGACAACGTCGGCTTTCGGCGTGCCGCTGGATGCGATGTTGTCGATGCCGCCCCAGGTGGAGATCGACTCGGTGAGCAGAGAGGGCTGTGCAGTTTCCAACCGTGTGAACACGCTCGGGTAGAGGTCGAAGCGGGCGCCTGCGTACGTGTTGTCCTTGACACCGTGCTTGGTGTCCCAGACTCCGGTCAGGATGGTCGACCACGACGGTCCGGAGATGGTGGTGTGGCCGAGGATGGAAGATTCTCCGCTGGTTCCTTCGGCGATCAGCTTCTGGAGACGGGGAGCGTCGGCGGTCTTGATGTGGCTGAGCATGGTGCCGTCGAGGCCGATGACAACTGTCTTCTCGGCGGCCGACGGATTGAGGTCCGACGATCCGGGAATTGCTGCAGCAGTTGCAGTTCCGGCAGCAACAGCGCCGGCGAGGAGGAGTGTGATAGCGGCTGAGGTGCGTGCGATTTTCTTGGTCACGCTAAAGATATTGCGATAGGACTAGACCAATTGCACTACCTGAATGCGAGGGTTGTCCGATTGTTCACGACGGATTCAGATTGGACTAGACCAATGTTTGCTCACGCGGCCCAGCCGTCGAGGATGACGCTGACCGCGTGATCGAGGTGGAGGGGCTCTCCGCTCCATGCCGGCACGATCGCGTCGTCGGGTACGTCTCCGCGCAATAGGCCATCGGCGAACCCCTCTGTTGGCGGTGCTGGGTCGATGACGTCTCCATTGGCGTAGTGGAACTCGAACTTCTGCTCGCCGAGTGCAGAGATCGTGAACTGGCCGTCGTGCAGCGCGCGGTGGCAGGTACCGCAAAGCATGATCAGATTGTCCAAGTCTGTATTGCCGCCACGTCCCCAGAATCTCACGTGATGTGCGTGCAGGAAGCGGGTCCGTCCGCATCCTGGTGTGCGGCAGCATCCGTCGCGGTAGTTCAACGCCAACATTTGTTTGGCGCTGACGACGCGAGTCCGCCGGCCCAGATTCAGAACGCATCCTTCCTTGGTCGTTCCCAGGCGAAGCTTGGCGTTGCAGAGCACTTCCTCCGCGGCATTTTGAGGCAATGCGGGTCCGCTCGGCACTCGGACGGTGTTCGCTTCGTGGAAGAACACAACTTCGTTCGCGGCGGCCTTGGACGTGCGGTCCGTGACTGCGGCGGTGGCGAGCTCTGCCATCGCGACGAGACCTGGCCCGATATTTCCGACCGGGTTCTTTGCGGCCTTCTCGTCGACGGGGCGGATGGCGGCGATTCGGGTGCGTTCACGTTCCGCCACACCTAACGCTGCGAGGATTCGGGCGCCGTCCTGCGCAGGCAGGCGTCCTTTGATGACAAATTCGCCCGAATCCGGGTCCCAATGCCAGCGGACCTGAAGACGTTCGGGCGCTTTGGTTTTGCCGGATTCGTTGTCGGTTGCTTTACGCAGACCTGCGGCGAGACGATCGATCTGGGCTGCGGGCGCCTCACATCCGAACCGAACCATCTGCTTTTCGTTGGAAGGCGTGGTGACCCGGGTGAGTGCGCGAACCTTCGAGTAGGACAGGCGGCCTTGCTCGAAGGCCTTCCGCATCTCGGGCAAAGGTCGGAGCGCTTTGGCGACGCGAACGTATTCACGGCCGGTGTGCAGGCTCATTCCGCACTTCCACGACAACCAGTGGGCGCACGAGTGAAGTCCCGGACCGGTCCATCCGCGGTCTTCGTCGAATTTCGACAGGAGGGTAAGGAATCGAGCCGTGGCCGCGGCGATCTGGCCGGCGAGGGCGCAGATTTCCGAGCCGAGCTGATCCACGTCGTCTCGGTTGGAACCCTGCGTATCTTCATCGATCAGTGCTGCGTTCTCGGTTAATGCTGCGTTCATGGTTGCCCCCCGGCTCGAGTCCGACATCATTTCGAATGTACGTTCGATGGTAGATGTGGGTGCCGACACCTTCACGGATACGGGGTGAAAGCGTCCCCGCGGGGACGTCTAACTGCTTCCGATCGAGTACTCGGCGTAGGTGCCGACATCCTTGAAGCCGAGGTTTCGATAGAGCTGTGCGCCGTCGCTGGACGCCTGAAGTACTGCTGTTCGGGCACCTCGCTCGCGGGCGATGTCGAGTGCGGCAAGGGTGACCGCCGAGCCGAATCCGCGTCGGCGAGCCGTTTCGAGTGTGACGACGCCATACAGGCCGGCGACGCCGGCGGCAAAGTGGACCTCGGCTCCGGCGACAGGCTGGGAGTTCGCGTACCCCACGACAAACGAACTCCGCGAACGCTCATCGAGGGCGGCATCAGCGGTGTCTTCGAAGAATCCAATTACTGCGGCTGAGGGCGGCGACCAGTTGGCGGCCATCACGGCGGCATAGTCGGCGAGCTGGGTACGAGTAGTCACCCGATGAACGGAGAGTTCTGGGACAGGCGTCGGATGAGGGACGACGTCAAGGTCCGCCGTCATCGCTCGTTCTTCCTCGGAGCGCACGCAGCCGAGGGCGGACAGGCGAGCCCCGAGGTCAGAGGGATTATCGCGGGGTCCGGTCCACCAGGAGAACGGATGTCCGGTTGCCCGAATCGAGGCGAGGATGTCGATCAGTCGCCGATCTTCGGGCCCGTCGGCAGGTACGGCGAAGCGAGCACCAGCGATGATGTTGAAAGTGTCGTCGGCGAGGCCGCTGTCTGCGACGACAACGTCCGCAGTGACCGTGACCGATGCAGTCGGCAAGTGTTCATGCAGGTGGCAGGCATGGGAAACCAAGTTGGCGTCCATGGCGTCGAGGACGTCACCGACGAGTGCTTCACGATTCACAAAAGAAATTCTACGAACCCCATCCAAATGGTTTTCGGCTCCGAATGCCATGCATGACGCCCAACCGACGGCAACAGCAGGACGGTGACCAGCACCTGGTGGTGCTCGTGCTGCCTGGAGGAAAGGTCTCGAGCCATCGCCCGGCTCGCGCCTGGCATCTGTCCAACCTTCGGATGCGCCCGTTCACCGCTCAGCTTCGCCGCTCCGGTGTGAGAGCGGTGCAGGCTCGCTATCGGGTGCGTGGTTGGAACGGTGCCGAGCGCAGTCCGGTCGCCGACGCGCGAGCCGCACTCGACGCGATAACGAAACGTAATGCACAAGCTCGGGTGATTTTGCTGGGCCACTCGATGGGCGGACGGGTCGCCGCCGAACTGTGTGGCGATCCGGCGGTGGTCGGTGTGGTTGCGCTGGCGCCGTGGTGGCCCGATGGAACGTCGGTGAATCTGCGTTCGGACACACCACTGGTTGTGCTCCACGGCACGGCCGACTCGTGGACCGACCCGGCAGCGTCTCGTCGGAAAGTTGACGAACTGCAGAAGTCGGGTAACAGCGCTGAATGGATCGGCATCGACGGCGCAGGCCACTTCATGCTCCGTCGGGCGGCGACCTGGCATCGCCTCGTCGCGGATGCAATCGCACGAATGAGTCGCGGGGTAGCCGCAACAAAGATGGGAGAACGACGATGAGTTCCGACAAGCGCAAGGTGGCCGTCGTCGGTAGTGGTGTCGCAGGTCTGACAGCGGCGTGGGTGCTCAGTAAGGACAGTGACGTCACCCTCTACGAAGCGGATTCACGGCTCGGCGGGCACGCGGACACCCATTCGGTCACCGACCCGGAAGGGCGAAGCCTCGCCATCGACACGGGGTTCATCGTTCACAACGATCGCACCTATCCGACATTGTTGCGATTGTTCGCAGAACTCGATGTGCCTACGCAGGAATCCGACATGAGTATGTCGGTCAGGTGTGGGGGTTGCGGTCTCGAGTACTCGGGGGGCCAAGGGTTGCGCGGCGTTCTCCCGACGCCGGGGCTCCTTGTCAACGGCAGCTTTCTGTCCATGTTGATGGAGGTCAAGCGCTTCCATCGCCGTGCCCGCGCCCTGCTCGACAACACGGATCCGTCGGCACCCGACCAGACACTGGGAGTGTTTCTGCGCAGCGGCCGGTTCTCCGACTACTTCACCGCTCACTTCATGACTCCGCTCGTGTCGGCAGTCTGGTCGTGTGATCCCGGCTCGGCGCTGAAATATCCCGCGCGGTACCTGTTCGCGTTCCTCGATCACCACGGAATGCTGAGCGTCACTGGATCGCCGACCTGGCGAACAGTCACCGGTGGATCGGGCGAATACGTTCGTCTCGTCGCCAAAAGCATCGGGGATATCCGCTTGAACACGCCGGTTCGCGCCGTCCACCGGTTCGACGATCGCGTCGACATTCGTGACGGCGACGACCAGATCCAGACCTTCGACGCAGTTGTGGTCGCAACGCATCCGCAGCAAGCACTGAAGATTTTGGCGGATCCGACGCCTGCCGAATCCCAGGTCCTCGGCGCAATGCCGTACTCCGTCAACCACACCCAACTTCACACGGACGAAAATGTGCTGCCCGGCAACACCAATGCGCGCGCGTCGTGGAACTACTACATCCCTGAATGCAACGCGAAGCCAGATCACGTTCTGGTCAGCTACGACATGACGAGGTTGCAGCGGCTGCCGGAGACCGGTCGGCGCTACCTGGTGACGTTGGGGGGAGACGAAATGGTGTCCCCGGACTCGGTGATCGATCAGATGACCTACGAGCATCCGCAGTACACACCCACCTCCGTCGCCGCTCAAGCGCGGCTTCCCGAGTTGGACTCGGACGTGCTCGCGTTTGCCGGTGCGTACCACGGATGGGGCTTCCACGAGGACGGTGCACTGTCTGGCCTGCGTGCCGCCGAACGCGTCGGAGGTCGGTGGCCGTGACTGCACCCATCACGCCGTCCATCGTTCATACGAGCATCCGGCACGTACGAACGGAGCCGTTGCACAACGAGTTCGAGTACCGAAGCTACAGCTGGCTCGTCGACGTCGACGATCTGCCCGAGCTCCCGAAGGCTTTGCGACCCTTGGCGAAGTTCGACGCCGGAGATCACCTCGGCGACCCCACCCGATCGATTCGTGCCAACGTCGAGTCTTTTCTGGCAACTAACGGATTGGAGTTCGCCGGCGGCCGCATCCTCATGCTTGCGAACGCACGTGTTCTCGGGCATGTGTTCAACCCACTGAGTGTGTTCTGGTGTCTGAACGACGACGGCAGTCAGCGGTGCGTCGTTGCCGAGGTTCACAACACCTACGGCGAGCGGCATTGCTACCTGCTCGAAACCGACGAACGCGGCGGGGCTCGCACGTCCAAAGAGTTCTACGTGTCTCCATTCAACGATCTGGACGGCGAGTACCGGATGCGATTGCCGCTACCCGACACCGCGCTCGCGCTCTCGATAGTTCTGGCCCGTGGCGGCAAGGCGCCATTCGTAGCCACGGTGTCCGGTCGTTGTGTGCCGGCGACGACGCGCGAGATCGTCCGCAGTGCGCTCTCCATCCCGCTGGCTCCGCTGCGAGTCGCCGCGCAGATCAGATTTCAAGGAATCCGGCTGTGGGCCAGGCGCTTACCCATCGTTCCCCGACCGCAACATCACCCGCAGGAGGCAGTGCAATGACCACGACCACTCTCGGCACCGAACCTTCCGCTCACACGATCGAATCCGAGCGGTGGCCGGGCGTTGCCACGGTGCCCAGCGGTTTCAAAGTGAGGGTTGCGTCGCCGGTTGCCCGCGCCCTGTTCCACAAGGCGGTCGCGCGCTTGCCGCTGCGCGTTCAGATGCCCAACGGTGAGTTCTCCGGTGGAGGTAGTCCGGATTCGCCGTTGATGGTCATCCACCGTCCAGACGACTTCGCTGCTCGTGTGGGCGACAGTGGGTTGATCGGATTCGGCGAGTCGTACATGGCGGGCGATTGGGAAGCCTCCGACCTCACCGCGGTCCTGGAAGTCTTCGCCTCCCGGGTGGCGACGCTGATTCCCGACTTCCTGCAGCGGCTACGAGGCCTCTACATTCCGAAGCAGCCTCGCAGTGAGCGGAATTCGACGCAGAACACGCGCTCGAACATCTCCCGGCACTACGACCTCTCGAACGAGATGTTCGAACTGTTCCTCGACGACACCATGACGTATTCCAGTGCTCTCTTCGAGGATCTGTCGGTGGGAGCTACCCCGTCGTGGGACGCGTTCGCAGCGGCTCAGCATCGGAAGATCGATCGCCTGCTGGACGGTGCGGGTGTCGGTCCCGGTTCGCGAGTGCTCGAAATCGGCACAGGCTGGGGAGAATTGGCGATTCGAGCAGCCGAGCGCGGAGCAACGGTGCGCTCAGTGACCCTGTCGGTCGAACAGCAGGAATTGGCGGCGAAGCGGATAAGCGCTGCGGGACTGGCCGATCGCGTTCAGGTCGACCTTCTCGACTATCGGCAAGTACAGGGGGAGTACGACGCCGTCGTGTCGGTCGAGATGATCGAGGCTGTCGGCCACCAGTACTGGGGAAGCTACTTCCAGACGATCGACGCCCTGCTGGCGCCGGGTGGGCGCGCGGCGATCCAAGCCATCACGATGCCGCACGATCGGATGCTCGCGACCCGCAACACCTACACCTGGGTGCACAAGTACATCTTCCCCGGCGGATTTCTCCCGTCGGTGCGGGCGATAGAGGACGTCACCGAACGCATGACAACCCTTCGGGTGCGTGAGCGGATGTCGATGGGCGATCACTACGCGCAGACGTTGCGGCTGTGGGACGAGCGTTTCAGTGCTCGCACCGACGAAGCGTCCGCGCTCGGGTTCGACGCAGTGTTCGCGCGCATGTGGCATTTCTATCTCTGCTACTCCGAGGCGGGGTTTCGCTCGGGGTATCTCGACGTCCAGCAAATTGTTCTCGATCGGAGGAACCAGCGATGACCGCCACGATGGATCGAACGGCACAAGGTACCGGCGTTGCGGGTCGTCTCTCGGACATCCTCAGTCCACTTGTCGGCGGCGAACTTCCGGTGAGATTGACTGCTTGGGACGGCAGCACAGCAGGTCCGGAAGATGCTCCGAAAGTGACGCTCTACAGCCCGAATGTGCTGCGACGCTTGCTCTGGAATCCCGGCGAGTTGGGAGCGGCGCAGGCATATGTTCTCGGTGAACTCGAGGTCGAAGGCGATCTCGGTGATGCGCTCACACACGTGTGGAAGGTCTCTGCCGAGCGGGGGCTCGGGTCGATCACCCCGACCCCGTCTCTCGTCCTGGCCGCGGTCAAGGCTGCGCGATCCTTCGGTGCTTTCGGGAGACCTTTGGCTCCACCGTCGTCGCAGGCTCAGGTGAAGGGCCGCTTGCACAGTCTCGCGCGCGACCGCGAGGCGATCGGGCACCACTACGATTTGTCGAACGATTTCTACCAATTGATCCTCGATGAGAACATGGCGTACTCCTCGGGCTATTGGACTTCCGATGCACCGGACTACACGCTCGAAGACTCACAGACAGACAAGCTGGACCTGGTGTGCCGCAAGGTCGGTCTCGATCGAGCGCGAGGCTTGCGGTTTCTCGATGTCGGCTGTGGTTGGGGCTCGCTCAGCCTGCATGCAGCGCGGGAGTACGGCGCCAGGGTTGTCGGAATCACGATCTCGGCGGAGCAGAAGGCTTTTGTCGACGCGAAGGTCCGCGCGCTCGGTTTGGAAGACTGGGTCGAGATTCGCCTCCAAGATTATCGAGAGATTCCAGACGGTCCCTTCGATGCGGTCGCGTCCATCGAGATGGGTGAGCACGTCGGTGAGGACAACTATCCGACCTACGTGAAAGCGCTCCACGACAATGTTATTGCCGGTGGCCGTGTGCTGATTCAGCAGATGTCCCGCACTGGCCCGCACCCCGGGGGAGGTCCGTTCATCGAGTCGTTCATCGCGCCGGACATGTACATGCGGCCCGTCGGTCGCACTGTTGCGATGATCGAGGAAGGTGGACTCGAAGTGCGGGACGTCCACGCCCTGCGTGAGCACTACGTGAGGACCGTCGACGCGTGGATCGAGACCTTCGAATCGAACTGGGATCGCGTCGTGGATCTCGTGGGTGTCGAAGTCGCCCGGGTGTGGCGTCTCTACCTCGTCGGCGGAGGAATGGCATTTCGGGACGGCAGGATGGGCGTCGATCAGATTCTGTCGGTCCGGCCGCACGGTGATGGTCGATCGGATATGGAATCGGTCCGGCCGCAGTGGGTGTCGCGGCGATGAACGGATTCGACTGGGGCGCATTCGGAGTGGTCACGCTCACGAGCCTGTTGGCGATCGCCGTCGGAATGGCAGTGACAGCCACCATCGGTGTACGGATCGGGCGGCACAATGTTGTCGACGTGTCGTGGGGCGCCGGCTTCGTTCTGATCGCGCTCGTGTCCGCGGTAGTTGGAACCGGCGACATCTGGCGCCGGTTGCTGATGCTTGCGCTGGTGGCGATCTGGGGTCTGCGGTTGGCGACGCACATGGCGATCAGATCCCGCGGCAAGGGTGAAGACCCGCGGTACGAAGAAATGCTCGGACGAGCGACGGGTAATCGAACGCTGTATGCGATCCGCAAGATTTATCTCACGCAGGGGATTTCGTTGTGGTTCGTCTCCCTGCCGATCCAGGTCGCAGCAGTATCGAACGGTAGCTTCGGGCTTCTTGTTGTGCTCGGAATCGTGCTGTGGATTGTCGGCGTCACGTTCGAGACGGTCGGCGACCGGCAGATGGAGGAATTCAAATCCGATCCGGGTAGCCGTGGCCACATCATGGATCAAGGCTTGTGGGCGTGGACGCGGCATCCCAACTATTTCGGCGACGCATGCGTCTGGTGGGGGATCTTCCTCGTCTCGGCGTCCGTGTGGCCGGGAGTGTTGACTGTCCTCTCGCCGATCGCCATGACGTACTTCCTGGTCTTCGCCACCGGTGCGCGGTTGCTCGAGCGACATATGGAACAGCGTCCGGGTTATCGCGAGTATCAGCAGCGGACAAGTTACTTCATTCCGCGCCCGCCGAAAGCCCGATCCGGGACGTAGGCTCTTTCGGGTGAGGCGAGAGCATGGGTGATCTGAAGCTGCCGGGTGCGGTGGGAGCGGTCGCCGTCGGCGGAGCATTGGGGGCACTGAGTCGATACGGGCTGGGGGAGCTCTTTCCCCACATCTGGACGACACTGGTCATCAACGTCGTCGGCTCGTTCGTTCTCGGTGTTCTCGCGGCCCTCCTCGTCCACAACAAGGTTGGGTACCTCTTTCTCGGCACCGGGTTCTGTGGCGGCTTCACCACTTTCTCGTCCTTCGCGGTTCACGCCGTGACGGAGAGTCCGTGGCGATCGATTCTCTATGTTCTCGGGACGCTGATTCCCGCGATCCTCGCCGCTGCACTGGGCAAAGGGCTCGGTGAACGCTGGATCCGCGCGCGGGACGGAGCGTCGGCATGACAGTTCTCCTGGTGGCACTCGGCGGCGGCGCTGGTGCGAGCGGCCGGTACCTGTTGGCGCGGTATGTACCCGCGTACAAGGGATTCCCGGCTGCGACGTTCGCCGCCAACGTGATCGGCTGCTTCCTCCTTGGATTGTTCACCGGGGCAGCTCTTTCCACCGACATGGCTGCACTTCTGGCGACCGGATTCTGCGGTGGCTTGTCCACCTACTCGACCTTTGCGAACGAGAATGTCGGGATGGTCGAGAGGCGCCAGACGGCCCTCTCGCTGATCTACATCATCGTCAGTTTGATCGTCGGACTGTCCGCTGCGTGGTTGGGAATCCAGATCACCGATTGACCGATCCGGCGTCGAGCGTGCACGCCACGCGGCCAGGGTAGACAATTGTCCACAGTCGCGTCGACACAGTGGTCGACCACCGGGCCGAGGGGGATTCGTGGCGCACGAACGAGCAGGACAAGTGGCTCTGCCAGAGGATCTGATCGACGTTCCTCATCTGGTCACCGCGTATTACACGCGCACCCCGGATCCCGAGAACCCGATGCAGCAGGTACTTTTCGGCACTTCAGGACATCGCGGTTCCAGTCTCGACGCGGCGTTCAACGAAGCTCACATCCTGGCGACAACCCAGGCGATTGTCGAGTACCGCGCTTCGCAGGGCATCGACGGACCACTGTTCATCGGCCGCGACACACATGCGCTCTCGGAGCCTGCCTGGCTGTCGGCCTTGGAGGTTCTGGTCGCCAACGACGTCGTCGTCCTCGTCGATTCACGCGATGCCTACACGCCCACCCCGGCGGTCAGCCACGCGATCTTGCGGTACAACTCGACGGGACCGGAGGCAAAGGCCGACGGCATCGTCGTGACGCCTTCACACAATCCGCCGCGTGACGGCGGCTTCAAATACAACCCGCCACACGGCGGACCCGCGGATACGGATGCGACGTCGGTTATCGCCGATCGAGCGAACGAGCTACTGCGCAAGGGGCTTTCCGGGGTACGGCGTGTCACGGCGGCGCAGGCGCTGGACCGCGTCGAACGCTACGACTTCCTCCGGTACTACGTCGAAGACCTCCCCTCTGTCCTCAACCTCGATGCAATCCGCGATGCCGGAATCAGGATCGGTGCAGATCCCCTCGGCGGGGCAAGCGTCGACTACTGGGGCGCGATTGCCGAAACTCATCGACTCGACCTCGAAGTGGTGAATCCGCTCGTCGATCCGACCTGGCGATTCATGACGCTCGACACTGACGGCAAGATCCGCATGGACTGCTCGTCGCCCGACGCGATGGCGTCGCTGATCGGAATTCGGGATCGCTACGACATCGCGACCGGAAACGATGCAGACTCCGACCGCCATGGCATCGTCACACCCGACGGCGGTTTGATGAACCCGAATCACTATCTCGCCGTTGCCATCGAGTATCTCTTCGCGAACCGGCCAGGGTGGCGCGCAGACACCAAGGTGGGCAAGACACTCGTGAGTTCCTCGATGATCGACCGCGTGGTTAGCAGTGTGGGCCGCGAATTGCTCGAGGTTCCAGTCGGTTTCAAGTGGTTCGTTCCCGGTCTGCTCGACGGGTCGGTGGGATTCGGCGGCGAGGAAAGCGCCGGTGCATCCTTCCTCCGCCACGACGGTTCCGTCTGGACGACGGACAAGGACGGCATCATCCTTGCGTTGCTCGCGTCGGAAATCATCGCGGTGACGGGAAAGTCTCCGTCAGCGCATTACGACGCGTTGGCCGAGAAGTTCGGGAGCCCGGCGTACGCGCGGATCGATGCGCCCGCGACACGCGCACAGAAGGCAGTCTTGGCGAAACTGTCTCCCGATCAGGTGAGTGCGACCGAACTGGCGGGTGAACCGATCACGGCGACACTGACCGCGGCGCCCGGAAACGGCGCGGCGATCGGTGGTCTCAAGGTGACGACAGAGAACGCGTGGTTTGCAGCGAGGCCGTCCGGCACGGAGGACGTGTACAAGATTTATGCCGAGTCGATGAAGGGCGCCGATCATCTGGCTCAGGTTCAGGCAGCGGCCAAGGACTTGGTGTCCGGCGTCTTGAAGGCGAACTAGCTCGCGGACCGCTCGTGTCGCCCGGCTAGAATTCCGGGCGACATGAAAACTCGTGCAGCCAAGCTGCCACAGGAAATTTGGGTACTGGTCGCCGCCAGCTTCGTCATCGCCCTCGGGTTCGGGTTGGTCGCTCCGGCTCTACCGCAGTTCGCGCGCAGCTTCGACGTATCGGTCACCGCCGCCACGATCGTGATCTCGTCTTTCGCATTCATGCGATTGGTGTTCGCGCCGATGAGCGGCACTTTGGTACAGAAACTCGGTGAGCGTCCGGTCTACATCGTCGGCCTTTTGATCGTCGCGGTCTCGACCGGTGCGTGCGCTTTCGCCGGGGAGTACTGGCAGCTTCTGCTGTTCCGGTCGTTGGGCGGTATCGGGTCGACGATGTTCACGGTGTCGGCTCTCGGGCTGATCATTCGCATGTCACCGCCGGACAGTCGCGGCCGCGTCTCGGGGCTGTACGCGACAAGCTTTCTCATGGGATCGATCGGCGGCCCGCTGGTCGGCGGTGCGCTGTTGCAGTTCGGTCTGCGGATGCCGTTCATCATCTACGCAGTTGCGCTGGTGATCGCCGCGCTCGTTGTCTTCGTGAGCCTGCGTGGATCTCACCTGGCGTCACCGGACAAGGCTGTCGATGTGAAGTCGATGACTCTCACAGAAGGGCTCCAGTCGCCGGTGTACCGGGCAGCGCTCGGATCGAACCTCGCCTTCGGCGGGGTGATCTTCGGAGTTCGCGTTGCCATGGTCCCTCTGTTCGTCGTGGAGTTCCTCGACCGAGACCCGTCGATAGCGGCCTACGCTCTCACGATCTTTGCCGTCGGAAACGCGTTGGTGTTGATCGTGTCCGGACGACTCTCGGACCGCTTCGGACGCAAGCCCTTTGTCGTGAGCGGTCTGCTCATCTGCGGTCTGGGAACCATCGCAATGGGATTCACCGACAACCTTGTGGTGTTCTTCGCCATCGCCGCAGTGACCGGTGTCGGCTCCGGGCTCATGAGTCCGGCCCAGCAGGCCGCGGTTGCCGATGTTGTCGGATCGACGGCCCGAGGCGGACCCGTTCTGGCGGTATTCCAGATGATGTCCGACATCGGTGGGGTAGTGGCGCCGATTTGTGCCGGACTGATCGCCCAGCATGTGTCGTACTCGGCGGCCTTCGCGGTGATGGGAGCCGTAGTAGTCGTGTCGGCGACGGGTTGGTTGTTCGTTCCGTCGCGAACGAAGCCCGTCGAATCCGTCGTCGAAGATCTGACTGATGTGACGGTGCTAACGGATACTCCTGCGCGGACAAACCTGGACTGACCGGGCATTCTGTACTCTCGATCGGGTGGCAATTCGCATCGTGAGTCTTGTGGCCCGATTGGGTTTGGCGGCCGTTTGGCTGATTTCCGGGGGACTCAAGTTCTTTGATCCCGTGCAGACGAAGATCGCGGTGCGCGCCTATCAACTGTTGCCCGAGTCGCTGGTAGGTCCGGTGGCGACGGCTCTTCCCCTGGTCGAAATAGTGCTGGGCCTGCTGATCCTCGTCGGGCTGGCGGTGCGAGTATCCGCTGCGGTCTCGGTGGTCATCCTCACGGTTCTCATTGCGGTGATCATTTCGGTGTGGGCCAGGGGATTGTCCATCGACTGCGGATGTTTCGGCGGCGGAGGTGCAGCCGACGTCGGCGCTTGGGACTATTTGAAGGAGATTCTCCGGGACCTCGGCTTCTTGGCACTTGCCGTCTGGCTGCTCGTGTTCCCGCGTTCGCCGCTCGCATTGGGGCCCGGATCACGCGCGGCGTTCTCAGTGGATACTCAGTCTTCAGTGGCAAGGTAAGCAATCGGTAAATCGTTTCGACGCACGAAGGACTGCATCAGCGTGAGCACCAAGAGCAGCAAGAACAAATACTCGCCGGAACCGGTCTCGAGCCGCTCCACCTACATCATCGGTGGCCTCGCGGTGCTCGTGATCGCGGCCCTCGTCATCGGCGGTGTCTTGTGGACGAACAGCAAGAACAAGCCCCAGAACGACGGCTACGGCTCCGTGCAGAGTTCCGAAGTTGCCGTCACGGTGCAGGACAACGGAGTGGTGCTGCTCGGCAAGCCCTCCGCCGCGACGACCATTGATCTCTTCGAGGATCCGCTGTGCCCGGCCTGCGCTGCTCTCGAGCACCTCAGTGGCCAGGCTCTCGCGGCCGCCGTCGACAACGGTGACGTCGCCGTGCGGTACCACATGCTGAACTTCCTCAACCGGGCGTCGGGCAGCGGTGACTACTCCACACGGGCCGGCGCCGCTCTGCTCTGCGTCGCTCAGGGTGGTGACGCGATCGCGTACTCCGCATTCCACAACAAGCTTTTCGCGACCGACACGCAGCCTGCCGAGGGCGGCAGCAGCGATCACACCAACGACGACCTCGCCCAGATCGCTCGTGATGCGGGCGCATCCGAGGACGTGGCAACCTGCATCTCTTCCGGTACCAACGTCGAAGCAGCCGCGGCCAATGCTGCAGCCGCCAGCCAGGCGCTCAAGGATGTCGGGTCGAACGGGACGCCCACGGTAGTGGCGAACGGCAAGATCGTTGACACGGGCAGTAGCGACTGGGTTTCCAAGCTCTCCTCCTGAGTTGAAGCGGCCGCTCGGACGAGGAGCGGCCGCTTCGCTCTGACCAGGCGATTTGTTGCCCAGGAGTCAAGTGGTGTAACTTTCTTCCAGCAAGCGGAAAGCAGAAAAGCCGCTGCGAGTTCGACTGTTAGAGTGAATTGAATACGGGGCTATGGCGCAGCTGGTAGCGCACCACACTGGCAGTGTGGGGGTCAGGGGTTCGAGTCCCCTTAGCTCCACCCGAACAAATGCTCTGCACCAATCGGTGCAGAGCATTTGTTGTTTCGTGCGCAATACTGTCCGCGGTGAGGCTTGATCATCCCGTGCATTCTCGGCATGGGGACCGTCGGCGGAACGGAGAACCATGAGTGCACACGTGGCGATAATCGGGGCAGGATATGCGGGCGTCATGGCAGCGAAGCGACTGCTGCGAACTCGGTCGGACATCACGGTGAGCGTCGTGAATCCGCGCCCACACTTCGTGCAAAGAATCAGGCTCCATCAGATGATCGCGGCTGGCTACGACGCGACGGTCTCGTTCGACAGGGCGCTACCGCGTGCGGCACACCGAGTCTTCGGAGAGGTGACGACGATCGAGGCGGCGCTCGGCAGGCTCACCCTCGACGACGGCAGCGTGCTCGACTACGACTACTTGGTCTACGCAGTCGGAAGTAGGCAGTTGCCCAGCACGATCGCCGGGGCGGACGAGCACGGGTTCGGCGTCGCCGAATTCGAGGACGCGGTCCGCCTCTCGTCCAGGCTGGCGACTCTCGACGAGAAGGCTGCGGTCTGCGTTGTCGGCGGCGGTCTCACCGGGATCGAGACTGCCGCAGAATTGGCTGAGCAGCGAAGCAGCCGAATCACTTTGGTGACCGGAGGAATCTTGGCCCCGGATCTGTCAGAGCGTGCTCGATCGGCAATTCTCAGAACATTGACCGACCTTGGGGTTGATATTGTCACCGAATCCCGGGTGACTCGGATCGACGGTTCGTCCTGCGAGCTAGCGGGAGGTGTACGGGTGGAGACCGATTGCACGATTCTCGCGACCGAATTCGGGGTCCCCGATCTGGCGCGCCGAAGTAGCCTTCCCGTCGACGAACTCGGTCGTCTGAAGGTCGACGATGGACTGGAATGCTCGTCCCACCCCAACATCTTTGGTGCGGGTGATGCGGTCGCAGTCGGTGATCTCTCACTGAGGATGAGTTGTCAGGCCGCGATCCCCTTGGGAGTCCATGCGGCCGAAACGATCCTGCATCGACTCGAAGGTTCCGCGCCGCGCCCGGTGACTCCGAAGTTCGCAGGTCGGTGCATCAGTCTCGGGAGGCGGCGAGGTGTGTTCCAGCGGACCACTCGTGTCGACGAGTCAACGGGAGTGGTCATTGCGGGCAGGGCGGGTGGATTCGTCAAGGAAAGGGTCTGTTCGTCGACGACCGAATGGGCTGTCACTCCGCGCCGCTCTCTCTTCTACAGCTGGACGTGAGCCGTAGTTGGTCACGCTCGATCGCAGATTCGGTCGATGATCGCCGCAGTCTTGCGGACGTACGGTTGACGGACGACGTCTTCGTGACACGCGTCGACGTCGTCGAATTCGAGGGAGCCCGTGGCGATGAGTGACCAGATCTCACGTCCACGGTTGTTGGTGGCTCCACGGATCACCGTGACAGGCGCGGCGCACGTTCGCATCCGATGCTTCCGGAGCGCCTGGCCGCCGATGTAGAGGAACACCGTCCACTGGGTGGCCGGTGGGTATTGCAGAATGCCGGCGAAGAGCGTGCGGATCCACATCGCCGCGACGGTGCGCCTGGTCGGCTTCCACCGGGTATTGGTGGATGGTTGTGGTGCGAGGTCGACGATCGACGGATCCAAACTGATGCCCGCTCGACCGGCCAGTCGTGTGGCAGTCTCCGTGGAGATTCTGGTGTCGAGAACGGTGACGTGCTCGACAGTGTCACCGGACTCGGACAGCTGTGACGCCATCTCCAGCGCCACGTAGCCGCCGTACGAGTAACCGGCGAGGAGGTATGGCCCGGTGGGCTGAATCTTCTTGATTTCGAATATGAAACGGCGGGCGCTTGCTTTCACCGACCGGTCGGGTAGTCCGCGAGATTCGAAGCCATGTGGCTGAAGTGCGTAAACCGGCCGATCGGTGTGAAGCGCTTTCGACAAGGTGGACAGCGTCGTCGATGGGCACCCCGCTCCGTTCATGATGAACAGCGGTCGCCCGGACCCTTCGAGCTTCAGCGGAACCATCGTGTTGTGACAGACACGATCATCGGGATCGATTCTGCACCGATCCACCAGCGCTGCAAGGTCTTTGACGGTGCTGGCGGCCGCGAACTCCGCCGCCGTGATCCGGATCCGGAACATGTCGTGAATCTTTGCCACCACTTCGGTTGAAGCAAGCGAATCGCCACCGAGTTCGAAGAAGTCGTCATCACGGTCGATGGAGTCGATACCGAGAATCGACTCCCAGATCGAGGACAACCACAATTCGGCGGGCCCGGCGAGAGTCGGTGGAGTGGACCGCACCGCGACAGTCGGCAGCGTCGGGCGATCGACCTTTCCTCTTTCGTTGCGCGGCAACGCTGGCATCAGAACAAAATGTCGGGGGAGCATCCAGGCCGGTAGAAATTTGGCTAATTCGCGGCGCATTTCGGCGCCCGACCGTGCCATCACGGCTTTGGTCAGGACCACGTAGGCGACAATCTCCGGTCGATCGTTCTCGAGGACAACAGCCACGAAAACATCGGCGACGCCGGGAATTCGACGAATATGCGCCTCGACTTCCATCGGCTCTACCAAATAGCCCCGAATCTTGACGGCGTCGTCGACGCGTCCCCGCAGTTGTAGTTCGCCGCGTTCGTCGATACGGCCCCGGTCACCGGTCCGGTAGATGCTCACTCCGTCGCCGAGGCGCGTGAATCGTGCCGCAGTGCGATCCGGGTCACCGTGGTATCCATCGGCAAGATCGCTCGAGACAACCTGTATCTCGCCGATCTCTCCGTCGGGGAGAGGCACGCCGTTCACATCGACGATCTGTACGTCCTTGCCGTCGCGAGCACGTCCGGCCGGAACCACTCCGACGGGTAGTTCGGAATGTGGTGGGAACGCGTTGTACGCGACGACACCGGTCTCGGTGGTGGCCAGCCAGTTGACGTAAGTGACGCGAGCGAAGCCGTGACTGCGATGGCGCGCGTAATCCTCGCCGTGCACTGCTTCCCCGTACGTCACGACGACCCGCAGCGATCCGAGCGAATTATCCGGTGCTTCATCGGATTCGAGGCTTGACCACGCGCGCAGGAATGACGGCGCGCAGTGCGCGGTCGTGATCGAATTCTCGATCAGCCAGTCGTCGATTCCCGAAACTCCGTCTACGCGTGGATCCCAGCAGAAGACCGTGACGCCGTTCATCAGTCCCATGATCAGGGCCGTGATTCCGGCTCCGAAACTGACGGGCAACAGGTTTCCGATGTGATCGTCGGGGCGCAGGTCGATTGCTGCGGCAAGTTCGTCGGCTTTGTTCAGGCACATGGAGTGGCTCAACACGACTCCCTTGGGCGCTCCACTGGTCCCTGATGTGAACGCGATCATGGCAGGGTCGGAACTCGATGGTTCCAGCGCGTTGTCGAAACGGAAGCCGGTTGCGGCCGATTCGTCGAGGATCGACTGCAGCGCGACGGCGCCCGAGGCGCTCATGATGTGCGCTCGCCGGGCCTCGGGGAGTTGTGGGTCGATCATGACCAAAGGTCGACCGGAAATCAGAGTAGCGAGGATGGCGGGCACCGACTCGGCGGTTGGTTCGAGATCGACCGCAACCGGGCGAGCCCCGTGTGACCCACGTAGGCGAAGTTCGCGGACCAATGCATCGGTCCGGAGTTCGAGTTCGGCGAAAGTGATCCGGTCGCGCGGAGTCACGACGGCAACGGTGTCGTGCTGCATCGAGGTGACTCGGCGCCACCTCGACTCGATCGTCTCGTCGATGACTGCATAGCGAGTGCGCTCGAGACCTAAGTCGACAACCTTCATCACAGTAGCTCCGTCCGACTTTCAGCTATCTTTGAGCAAAGACTACATAAGGTTTGTGAATTAGGTCCAGAACAAACCGAAAGTAGTTTTACATACGTCCCCATCCTCCAGTCCGTCAGCTCCGAATACCTTGAGGAACCAATGCCGATCGAGCGTTGTACAGACGAGGAGCAATGACATGAAGTGGTCGGGGCGAAGTGCGATTGCGATTGCGGGAGTGTGCGCCGCAACGACGCTGTTTTCGGGAACCGCGCAGGCGAGCCCACTCTGGGAACCTCTGCAGCCGGTGGCGAACCTGGACGCCGCGCGCTACGTAGGGGAATGGAACCAGGTGGCGGCGATTCCTCAGCCCTTCAACCTCGCGTGCGCGAAGGACACCCGGGCGAGTTACGGGATCGTCGATTCGTCGAACGTGAGTGTGAAGAACACCTGTACGACGTGGACCGGCCAAGCCAACGAGATCGTCGGGAATGCCCGAGTTACCGATCCAGCAACGGGTGCCCAGTTGCATGTGAGCTTCCCCGGGGTGCCCTCGCAGGAGAGCTTGGACGGTCCGCCCAACTACATCGTCACGTATATCGCCGACGACTATTCGTGGGCACTGGTGGGCGATCCACTCAGGCTTTCCGGGTTCGTGCTCTCACGGTCCCCGATTGTCGACGCGGCAGGCTGGAGTGAGATCCGTCGGGTCGCCGAATCCCGTGGATACAACGCGTGCACGATCTTGACGTCACCGACCACCGAGGGCACGTCGGACATCCGTCCGCTCTGCACGGTGTGAGTCTGCTGTCAGCGTGAACCTTCCGGAGCCACACTCCACTACGATCACTGATCGGTACGTGTGGTTTCGGAAGGTTGCGTGGTGGCGAAGAAGCAGATTCCCGTAATAGTCGTCGCAGGCTTTCTCGGTTCGGGCAAGACGACGCTGCTCAACCATCTTCTGCGCAACAACGACGGTGTACGCATCGGCGTGATCGTCAACGACTTCGGCTCCGTCAACATCGACTCGATGATGGTCGCCGGTCAGGTCGATTCGATGGTGTCTCTCAGTAACGGCTGTTTGTGCTGCGCTGTCGACGTCTCGGACATGGACGAGATGCTGAACAAGTTGGCGCACCGGCAATCCGGGATCGACGTCATCGTCATCGAGGCGAGCGGGCTTGCTGAGCCGCGGAACATGATTCGACTCGTCCTCGGAAGTGAGAACCCGTCTGTCGTCTACGGCGGCCTGGTGGTCCTGGTCGACGGAGCCAATTTCTCCACCGTTCGCCGCGAACATCCCGAGCTCGATCAACATGTCCGCCTGGCAGACCTGGTGGTAGTCAACAAGATCGACAGCGTTCCGGTCTCCGAGCGCGAGAGATTCACGGCCGGAATTCGCGAGTTGAATCCGCGAGCGCCGATAGTGGAGACGGCGCATTCACGGATAGACCCTGCTCTGCTGTTCGATTCCGGTGAGGTGACCCCTCCCGCTCCGGGCGATCAACTGAGCCTCGACGAGCTCTTGCGCGAGGGGCACGACGACGATCACGAGGACGGCTCGTGTCACCACGATCACCTGCACCACCGCTACGAATCGGTTGATTTCACGTCGGAGATGCCACTCGATGCCAGGGCTCTGACGCATTTCCTCGAGAATCAACCGCCGGGGGTGTACCGCATCAAAGGATTCGTGAACTTCGAGATTCCGGGTTACACAGGAAAATTCGAGATCCAATCGGTGGGTGATCATGTTCGGATCACGCCGCTGCGGTGGAAGTCGGGCGAACCTCGAACCACGCAACTGGTTGTGATCGGTACCGGGATGGATTCGGGAGTGGTCGGCAGCGCACTCCGCGCCTGCGTGCGCGAGGAAACGGTCGAACCGCACCCCGACGCCATGCTGGGATTGCACCGCTATACCGTCGGGGCGTGAGTGAATCAGATGTATCCGTGTACGAAGCGATTCGGCGACGGCGAGACGTTCGCGCCGAGTTCTCGGGAGAGGTCATCCCCGACGAAACTCTGATGCGCATTCTCGACGCCGCCCATCGCGCGCCGAGCGTGGGAAACACGCAACCGTGGGATTTTGTCGTCGTTCGTAATCCGGAGACGCTCAATACCTTCGCGGCACATGTCGCCGATGCCCGGCTGAAGTTCGCGCAGTCTTTGCCCGAGGATCGCCGATCGACGTTCGACCCTATCAAGATCGAGGGAATCGCCGAGAGCGGTACCGGCATCGTCGTCACTTACGACCCGTCACGCGGTGGCCCGAACATCCTCGGCCGTCATACCGTCGACGACACCGGACTGTTCTCGGCGGTACTCGCAATTCAGAATTTGTGGCTCGCCGCGGTAGCCGAGGAGATCGGCATCGGCTGGGTTTCGTTCTACGACGAGAAGTACCTCACCGAACTCATGGGCATTCCGTCACCCGTACGCCCCATTGCGTGGCTGTGCGTCGGGAAGGTGACTGAGTTTCAACAGGTTCCGGATCTCGAGCGCTTCGGATGGCGACAGCGCCGGCCATTGGCCGACGCTGTCCACTACGAAACCTATTGAGTTGTACCGGGTGGCCTAGCGCGCGGGACGGCCCCCGGTGGAGCCTGCGGTGCGAGCGCCGCCGCCGGTGCGGGGACGGCGAGCGCCGCCGCCTGCATGTTCCTGACGGGCAACTCCGCCGGTGCGAGCACCGCGTGACTGACCGCCTTGTCCGGAGCGTGCCTGACCCGAACGTGCTGCGCCGCCGCGTCCACCCTGGCCGGCGGGACGCTGTCCGCGTCCACCGTTCGGCTGGGCCGGAGCCTTCGGAGCCGGCGTGACGTGCGGTGCGATGTCGCCGACCAACTTGACGACGTGCTCGGAGTTGGCAGTCGAACGAACCGGGGTCACCTTGATGGCTGCCTTACGCATGAGGATCGCGAGATCCTTACGCTGCTCGGGCAGAACCACGGTGACCACGTCGCCGGCGCTGCCTGCTCGAGCGGTGCGACCACTGCGGTGCAGGTACGCCTTGTGCTCGGCCGGCGGATCGACGTGGACGACCAACTCGACGTCGTCGACGTGGACGCCGCGCGCTGCGACGTCGGTGGCGACGAGGACGCGCGCTTCACCGGCGGAGAATGCCGCCAGGTTACGGTCGCGAGCAGCCTGAGAGAGGTTGCCGTGCAGGTCCACTGACGGGATGCCCGACTCGGTGAGCTGGCGAGCCAACTTGCGTGCCTGGTGCTTGGTGCGCATGAACAGGATGCGACGACCGGTACCGGAAGCGAGCTTCTCGACCAGAGCCTTCTTGGCTTCGACGCCGTCGACGTCGAACACGTGGTGCGTCATCGCTGCGACGGGGGAGTTGGCCTCGTCCACCGAATGCATGACCTCGTTCTTGAGGAAACGCTTGACGAGCTTGTCGACGCCGTTGTCCAGCGTTGCCGAGAAGAGAAGGCGCTGCCCGTCCTGCGGGGTGGACGAGAGGATGCGGGTGACGACGGGCAGGAAGCCGAGGTCGGCCATGTGGTCGGCCTCGTCGAGCACGGTGATCTCGACGGCGTCGAGGCTGACGAACTTCTGCTTCATGAGGTCTTCGAGGCGACCGGGGCAGGCGACGACGATGTCGACTCCGGCCTTGAGGGCCTGAACCTGGCGGTGCTGCGAGACGCCGCCGAAGATGGTGGTCACGCGCAAGTCGTATGCGGCGGCCAACGGTTCGAGGGTTGCGGTGATCTGGGTGGCGAGCTCACGCGTCGGTGCGAGGACCAGGCCGAGCGGTCGACCCGGACGACGCTTGCCTCCGGACAGTTCGCCGGCGAGGCGGGAGACCATGGGGATGGAGAACGCGAGGGTCTTGCCGCTTCCGGTCTTTCCGCGGCCCAGTACGTCGCGCCCCGAAAGAGTGTCGGGGAGGGTGTCGATCTGGATCGGGAACGGAGAAGTGATTCCGCCGTCTTCGAGAGCTTTCACCAGCGGTGCGCGCACACCGAGGGCTGCGAAGGTGGTAGCGGGCGTAGAGATGTCAGACAAGTGTGTTCAGAGCCTTTCGGGCACGTGTTCGTGCCCGGATGCCGACACGGGAATTAACCGGTCGAACAATCAAGCACAGTGGTGGCGGCGCTGCCGGTCGGCAGGCTTCTTCGCCGTAAGAAGAGCGGGTGCATTGAGCACTCAGCAAGAAAATTTGCGTTCTACGACGCTGGATGCCCGATTTCAGGCACCTAGTGGTCGCAACTCTACCTTCTCGGAGCGTTCGACCTACAACCCGACCCATTCGGAGACGCCGTTCGCGAAGTGTTGCCGCTTCCAGATCGGTACCTCGTGCTTGATGCGCTCCACCAGTTCGGCGCACGCGGCGAACGCCTCCGCTCGATGCGGGGCGGCGACGGCGGCGACCAGTGCGAGGTCACCGATCTCGAGGTGGCCGACGCGATGGATCGCGGCAACCGGCAGGCCGGTCGAGGCCGCAACCTCTTGGCAGCACGTCTCGAGAAAGCGTTCCGCGTCCGGGTGTGCCTGGTACTCCAACGCTGAAACTGCTTGACCTCCATCGTGATTGCGCACCGTTCCCGTGAACACCACAACAGCGCCGTTCTTCGGACCGGCAACGGCGGCGTCGACGGTGTCTGCGTGAATCGGTTGCTCGGAGATCCGAGCCAGTAGCTCACTCATCGTGTGCTCCTCCGCCTGCGACCTGCGCGAGCAGGTGATCGATGATGGGTTCGAGGACGGCGAGACCGTCCTTCACTCCACCGGGAGAACCCGGAAGATTGACGATGACCGTCGTACCTGTGAGACCTGCCACACCACGGCTCAGTGACGCGTGCGGGGTCTTCTCGAGGCCCTTGGTTCGGATCGCTTCTGCGACCCCGGGCAACTCACGGGTCAAGACTGCCCGGGTAGCTTCCGGGGTTGCGTCCGTGGGGGAAGCGCCGGTGCCGCCGGTGCTGATGACAAGCGACGGGGAGCCCTCCTTGGCGTCAGCGATGCCCGCCGCGATGTCTGCGTCGGCGTACACAAGCGGTCCACGCACCTCGAAGTCCCGCTCGCGTAGCCAGGCTGCGATCGTCGGTCCGGTGGTGTCGGGTCTGGTTCCGTTGGCACCGCCGGTGGAAGCGACGAGGACGGTTGCGGACCGTGGCGAGGCGAAGGCGTGCGCCGGAGATGTCTGTGAGTTCTGAGTGTCGCGGGTCCAATGTCCGTGTTTACCACCGTCTTTGGTGAGCAGGCGAACACCGTTCATGGTGGCTCCGGGATCGACCGCTTTGACCATGTCGTGCAAGGTCAGGCCGGCTACCGCGACGGCGGTGAGTGCTTCCATCTCGACGCCGGTCTGTCCGCGAGTCTTTGCCGTCGCTTCGACGGTGATCGAGGTTTCGGTGAACCCGAATTCCACCTTGACCGACGAAAGCGCGAGCTGGTGACACAACGGGATCAGCTCGGACGTCTTTTTTGCACCGGCGATTCCGGCAATGCGCGCGGTGGTGAGGACATCGGCCTTGGGCATGCCGTCGGCGCGGACGAGGCGAACTACCTCGGCGGTCGTGACGAGTTCACCGGCAGCGACGGCGATGCGCGTCGTCTCGGCCTTGGCGCTGACGTCGACCATGCGCGCTCGGCCTTCGCTGTCGACGTGTGTCAATTCGGTCATGAGTGTCCTTTGAATCAGATCGAGTGAATCAAATCGAGGAAGTCGAGAGCGGGAGGACATCGACGAGATCGCCCGCTCCGAGTTCGGTCACGGCAGCGGGGACGTCGATCAGGACGTCGGCCCACGCCATTGCTGCAACGAGGTGCGAGCCGGGTCCGGCCACGAGTTCGATACCGTCCGCAGTTCTACGCGCGCGCAGGAACTGGCGCTTGCTATCCACCGAACGCAGCGGTGCAGTAAGTGGCAGCCGTTCGCGCGGGATCTCGGGCAGACCCGCGGCCCGGCGCAGTTCGCCGCGGGCGAAGACCTCGAACGAGACCATCGTGCTGACCGGGTTGCCCGGGAAACTCAGGACCGGCACTTCGTTCACCACTGCAGTGCCTTGCGGGCCACCAGGTTGCATTGCGACGTGGCCGAAGTGTGCACCCAGAGGGGTGAGAGTTTCCTTCACCACCTCGAAGTCGCCCATGGACACCCCACCGGAGGTGAAAACCAGATCGGCGACCGAGGTTGCGTACGAGAGTAATTCGCGGAACTCGGCCGGGTCGTCGCTGCTTCGGGCGACGGATACGACATCGGCGCCGTTGGCTTCGGCCAATGTTGCCAAAGCTGGTCCGTTGGAATCGTAGATCTCGCCGGGTTCGAGAGTTGTTCCGGCACTTTTCAGTTCGGCACCCGTCGTAATTATCGCGACCCGTGGCTTCGTGTACGTGTCGAGCGAGGCCAGGCCCACAGCGCTCAGCGCGGCGATATGGCGAGGTTCCAAGTGTGTTCCGGCCGTGACCAGTAGCATTCCGGCAGTGATGTCGCTGCCACGTTCGCGAACGAATTCGCCTACAGACCTGCCCCGTTCGATGGTGACCACGTGTTCGGTGACGCCCGTGGTGTCCTCGACGGGAACGACGGCGTCGGCGCCCTCGGGGAGCGGCGCACCGGTCATGATGCGAAATGCCGATCCTGGAAGGTGTTTCGGTGGTTTTCCGCTTCCAGCGGCGATCACGCCTCGAACCGTCAGTGTGGTCGGAACCGAGGCCACAGAAGCAGCATCGACCGCATATCCGTCCATCTGTGAGTTGCGGAAGAGGGGCAGGTCCACCGGCGATGCGATATCCGAGCAAGTTATGCGCCCCAACGCTTCTGCCGTCGGAACCGCCGACGGAGAGAGGGTGTGCAGGCCGGTGAGCAATCCGGAGATGTGCGCAGCGTGTTCCTCGACCGAACGCGCGCTCATGACAGTAACCTCGACAACCTCGACATGTTTTGATCCTAGGCGGTGTGGTCCGTCCGACACACGGAGTACGGCTTTCGGTCATACTGGAGCAATACGGAAGTTGGTGAAGTGATGACAGTGGTCTCGATGGGAATTCCCACCGTGCGGTTTGACGCTGCCTCCCTCGCCGGTCGTCCCGAGACGGATCTCCTGGTCGACAGGTTCGGGCGTGTTGCCAGAGATCTGCGAGTCTCGATCACCGAGAAGTGTTCACTTCGTTGCACGTATTGCATGCCGGAGGAAGGCTTGCCGGCCATCGCTGCGGAAGACCTTCTGAGTGCCGACGAGATCGTTCGAGTAGTCGGAATCGGTGTCGAACGAGTCGGTATTCGCGAGGTGAGGTTCACCGGCGGCGAACCGCTGATGCGTAGTGACCTCGAAAAGATCATCGCTGGGTGCGCCGCGCGCGTGCCAGGAATTCCACTTGCCATGACCACCAACGCCGTTGGGCTCGAACATCGTGCCGCAAAGCTGGCTGCAGCTGGTTTGACCCGCGTCAATGTTTCCCTGGATTCGGTTGATCGCGCGCACTTCGCGGAATTGACGCGGCGAGACAGGTTGCCTTCGGTTCTCGCGGGAATCCGAGCGGCCGCGGTGGCTGGCCTTGCGCCGCTCAAGGTAAATGCCGTTCTCATGCGCGAAACGCTCCACGGCGCGGCGGACCTTTTACAGTGGTGCCTCGACGCCGGAGTCGAATTGCGGTTCATCGAACAGATGCCTCTCGATGCAGACCATGCTTGGGCGCGCGAGAACATGGTGACTGCGGCTGAATTGCTGTCGGTATTGAGTGACCGTTTCGAATTGGCCGCAATCGGTCGCGAAGACCCGTCGGCTCCTGCTGAAGAATGGCGTGTCAACGGAACTGAAATGACGGTGGGGATCATCGCTTCGGTGACGCGCTCGTTCTGCAGTGATTGCGATCGGACGCGAATGACAGCAGAGGGAACAATTCGGTCATGTTTGTTCAGTGACCGTGAAGTTGATCTGCGCGCGGCGCTCAGATCGGGAGCAAGTGACGACGAACTTGCGGATTTGTGGCGCGGTGCGATGTGGAACAAATGGGCAGGGCACGGCATCGACGCCGCGGACTTCGTTCCGCCCGAAAGAAGTATGGGAGCGATCGGTGGCTGATCCGCATTCGATCTCGGTTCGTTACTTTGCTGCTGCAGCGGATGTATCCGGTTGCCGTAGCGAGGTAGTCGCCATTTCGCCCGACAACACACTTGCCGAGTTGGTGGCGGTTTTGGTCGGGCGATACGGACCGGAGATGGAGCGAGTGCTGTCGGTCTCGGCTTTCCTCGTCGGTGACGAGTTGACCCGCGACGTCTCTCGAGCCTCCGGTAGCGCTGTCGATATTCTTCCGCCTTTCGCTGGAGGCTAGTCCGAGAATTGCCGGCGTAGCTATTTGTGGGCTGCCGTCGTATTGTCCTTTTTCGGTTTCCCGGTCCAAATATTTATATCTTGATCACTCCAGCTCAAGTGGCATCTATCTCCGTTTTCTCCATTGTTGGTCAATTGTCCAGCATTGGTCGTGTTGTTTAGTTTCTCCTACTTTTGGGGGAGTAAATGCACTTCTAATTGCCCAGGTGAATTGTCATCTGTTTGGATGACAAAAGAAATACCTTCGCTGTTGGTAATTGTCGACATGTGTTAATTTTGGCGCAATTCCACTCGGGATATGTGAAAGGTATTTCAATGTCGATTAATTCCACGCGCCGTGTCGGAGTCGTCATAGCGCTCCTCGGGGCAGCTGCACTCACCGCTCCGGCAATTGCTACTGCGCTTCCGTCCACCGGTTCTCTCGGCTCTTCTGCGCCGGAAGCCTCGTGCTCGACCCTGTCCACCGAAGCGACGCCGAACGGGTGGGGCATCCCGTTCACCGACGAGAAGGATCAGACCGCGTCGTACTCGGCCGACAACGTTCTCGACAAGGACGGTTCACTGAAGCTGGCCGTCGACGGTACCGGCGATCGTTCGGTTTCCTACCATTCGGCCGGCGGTATCAAGCTGTCCGACGCAGTCAGCAAGGCGATCGGTTTCGCCGAGCGCGCCGCCACGCCGACTGCGGCGTTCCAGCTCCGCCTCACCGGAACCACCGGCGGAAAGTTCGAGAACGGATTCACCACCTTGGTGTGGGTCCCGGGACCGGACGCGACGCCGACGGCTGACGGCGGCGTTCACGCGGATCTCCAGAAGGGCGTGTGGTGGAGCACTCAGAACATCGACGGCGCCAAGGACCGCGTGTCAGTGCCTTTGGCTGACATCGTCGCCGCGAACCCGAAAGCGGTAGTCGACCACTACGGCGTCAGTGTCGGGACCGGTTCCGCTGCCACCTCGACGCTGGTCGATGCGGTGCAGTTCAACGGATGCACCACCAACTTCGCGAAGAAGGATCCGGCTTCGGGAACGGGTTCGCTGGGCGACGTCTTCGGCAGCCTGTTCGGTAGCTAGTCGCTGGTAAGAGTTACTTCCACCAGTCATCCAGGGGTGTGACCGGCACCGTGCGCTTGTGACGAGTGTTGGCGAACATCTTCTCGAGCTTTTCGGCTACCTCGGAGGAAACGTCCTTTCCTTCGAGGTAGTCGTCTATCTGTGAGTACGTGACGCCGAGGGCAACTTCGTCGGGCAGCGCGGGTCGGTCGTCCTCGAGGTCGGCGGTCGGCACCTTGCGCCACGTGCTCTCGGGTGCGCCCAATTCCTGCAGTAGCGCAGCGCCCTGACGTTTGCTCAGGCCGGTGAGCGGCGTGATGTCGACGCCGCCGTCACCGAATTTCGTGAAGAAGCCGGTAATCGCTTCTGCGGCGTGGTCGGTACCGATTACCAAGTAGCCGAGCTGACCGGCAATCGCATACTGAATGACCATTCGTTCGCGCGCCTTGATGTTGCCGCGGACGAAGTCGCGCAGTTCGCCGTTCCCCAACGCCTCGGAGGCCTCACGGGCTGTGGCGTCGGCGCCAGGCTTGACGTTGACCGTGAGAGAGCGGTCCGGCTTGATGAAGCCGAGTGCGATCTGAGCATCGGATTCGTCGGCCTGCGCGCCATAGGGGAGTCGAACGGCGACGAACTCGGCCTCGTGGCCTTCTTCACGAAGTTCAGTGACCGCGCGTTGGGCGAGGGCTCCGGCGAGCGTGCTGTCCTGACCGCCGCTGATTCCCAGAACGAACCCTTTGGCGGGGGTCGAGCGCACGTAGTCCTTCAGGAACTGGACTCGCGCGCGAACCTCCGCTGCGGCGTCGATTGTCGGCTTTGTGCCGAGTTCTTCGATGATGCTTTCACGCAGTGTGGCCATGAATGGACTCTAGCGATGTGAGCAGGCGCGTGCAGTGCCACCGTATCCGGGGCGGTACGGTCGCGCACATGAGTGCGAACAACGTTCTGGTGGTCAGTGCGACGAAGTCGGAAGCGGCATACGTGCCGCAAGGATACGAACTGCTGATCACGGGGATTGGAAAGGTCAGTGCTGCAACAGCAGTCGCCTCTGCTCTCGCGCGGTACGAGCGGGAGAATCTGCCGCTGGTCGTCAACATCGGGACCGCCGGTGCGCTGCACGCGCACCACGGTGGCCTCTATGTTCCCGGGGTTGTCATCAATCACGACATCAGCAGCACCGCGATCCGAGCGCTGGGGCACGACGTCGCGGACCGTTTGGTGCTCGCCGGCGGTGACGACTCGGTGTTGGCGACCGGCGACGCATTCATCGCCGACACTGCGACGCGGGACGCTCTCGCTCAGCGAGCCGATCTGGTCGACATGGAGGGGTTTGCCATCGCATTCGCCGCGCAGGCTGCGGGTGCTATCTGCCGACTCGTCAAACATGTCAGCGATCACGCGGACGACTCGGCCTTGGACTGGCCCGCGATGATCGATGCCAGCGCCCGCGAATTGGGGCGCTGGCTGCTCGACAACGTCTGATCGAGCCTGCAGCGTCTGGTCAAGCCTGCGCAGTCAGTATCAATCCGGTGTTGTCGGGCTTGCGCAGGGTCAGCGTGTCGGCGTCGACGGTGTAGCTCACTTCACCGTCGAGTACCGCCAGGATCTGACGCTCGATGTCCATGTTCTCCTCGGGGCAGGCCATTCGCGTGGTTGCCATCGGCGTGAACGTGACTGTGGTGTCGGAGACCTGGGCGCTTCCGGTCATGCGATTGCATCCGGTGGTTCCGCTGACCGAACCGTCTGCGGCAATCGTGAGTTCGGGAGCTGACGTCTCCAGAGCCAGGCTCGTACTGATCGCATCGGGACTGATGAGTGACGTGACGGTCCACGTCGTGCCCTGCAGAGGTCGATCCGGCGTGACGATCTTCTTGTCCTGCAGAGTCACTGTGGCGTCGTCCGATGTCAGGGTGAGGGTGTCGCCGTCGAGGCTCCACGTCGGCGCGGAGGTCAGCAATGTTGTTGTCCAGGCGTCGGATTCGGCGATGCCGGGAGGGCAGCCCATCATGGTCGACGCCATGGTGCCGGTGGTCAGCTTGCCGTCGGTGAACTCGACCGAGCCGTTTGCCGTGTTGCATCCGGCACTCGCGGACACTCGATCCGCTTGGCTGAAATCGAGAGTCAGCGGGCCACCGCCGGGAATTTGTGTTCCGTCGACGGAGGTCGAGATGAAGACGCGGCCGGAGGGGTCCGTCTTGTCCTCGGGGGAGTCGGACGAAGCGGAGCAACCGCTTACCGCGGCGATGGTCAGGAGGCCGATGACGGCAGCTGCGATGCGCATGGGCTCACATTAAGTGGTGGGACGGATCTGGGGAGTCAACATCGAGTAACGCGCCGGGCAAGGTCTTCCCAGCCGGCGGCCAGGCGCTCGGTGGTCATCCCGAGATCGCGCACCTGATGAAGGACAAGCGACGCTTCGAGTGGTGCCAACAGCGCTGAAGCGAGCAGATCGAGGTCGCCCTCGACGCCGGCTCCTCGAAGAAGTCCGATGACGTGAGCGATGCCTAGTGCTCGTGCCGGACCGCCGAAGCGGTATTCAGGAGCGTTCTCCGCAGCACGGAGGACTTCGCCCTGTACTTCCACCATGGCGATCCGGGCTCGTCCGAACGCGATGAGGCGCTCGATCGGCGGCGCGCCCGGCCCCAACGGTGGGGGGCCGAACATGAATGCCTGCTGCAGTTCTCGCTCGGTGTGATCGAGCAGTGCCTGCATCAGTCCCGATCGATTGCCGAAGCGCCGAAAAACTGTGCCCTTGCCCACACCGGCTCGGCACGCGACGGCATCCATCGTGACCGCGTCGACACCTCGCTCGGCGACGAGGAGGGCTGCGGCGTCGAGCAGAAGTACGCGGTTACGTGCTGCGTCACCGCGCTCGACGGGTACGGCGCCGATCTGGGGGAGGGGGATTGCGCTCACGGGATCAGGTTACAGGTCCGGGGAATGTAAGTGGACCGCGGTCCGTTTAGTTGATATAACTTTCAACCGGAGCCACCAACCGCACCACTCTCGAAGGAATCTCGTTATGTCACAGACCAATGTTCTCGTTCTCGTCGGCAGCCTGCGCGCCGGATCCGTCAATCGCCAGCTTGCCGAGACGGCTGTGTCCGCCGCACCCGAGGGTGCAACGCTGACGGTCTTCGAAGGCCTCGCCGACGTCCCCTTCTACAACGAAGACATCGACGTCGAGGGTGCTTCCATTCCCGCTGTCGACGCACTGCGCGCCGCTGCGAGCGACGCTGACGCGTTCCTGCTCGTAACCCCCGAATACAACGGCACCATCCCCGCAGTTCTGAAGAACGCCATCGACTGGATCTCGCGTCCGTACGGTGTCGGTGCAGTCAAGGACAAGGCTGTCGCAGTCATCAGCGCGTCGCCCAGCGGCAACGGCGCCAAGTGGGCACACGAAGACACCACCAAGGCGGTCCGCATCGCCGGCGGCAAGGTCGTCGAGGACACCGCACTGAGCATCGGTGGAACCGGCGCACTGTTCGGTGAGCTGCACCCGCGCGAGAACGCAGAGGTGCTCGCTCAGGTCTCCAAGGTCGTCTCCGACCTCGTCGACGCCAGCAAGCAGCTCGTCAACGCGTAATCCGTTTCACGAGTGAGGGCCATGCCGGAAGGTATGGCCCTCACTCGTATGCGAGTCACGCCCATCTGTGCGCTAGAGCCCTTCGCGTTCCATCGCGTCGTCGACGGCGTCGCGAACCGACTCGAAATCCTTGCCGGCCATCATCGCTTCGCCCATCGCGGCGTCGATACGGTCGGCGACGACGGCGTACCGACGCTCCCAGTTCTCCTTGTCCTCCCGCCAGTAACCCATCACGTGCATGCGGGGTGCCGGGATTTCCGATGTTCGACGCAGATGGGCGCGGATGCGTCTGGCGGTCGCGGCCTCGACTGCGCACCAGATGTAGCCCTCGCCGGGAGGCAGGGGAATGGCGGCCAATTCGGCGAGCAGAGAGTCTGCTTCGTCGATCCATCGGTAGTGAGCGTCGGCGCGCGTCGTGAACGTCTGCTGTTCGCTCGACGCGGGCACCTGTGCAATGACGTGGATCGGTAGACCGTCGGGTGCTTCTTCCAAGATCCGCCCGATCGCAGGCAGCGCGGCGTGATCGGCGACGAGTAGCAGCCAGTCGCACTCTGCCGGCGGCTTGAACCACCCGCTCGCTGTCGAGAGATCTACGGTCTCGCCCGGTTGCGCATTCTCGGCCCAGAGCGCAGCTCCGCCGTGGCCGTGGAGAACGAAGTCGATCTCCAGTTCGTTCTTCGAGGGCTGCCAGCGCCGGACCGTGTAACTACGGGCGTGAGGGGGATCGAGGGGGAATCTGACGAGCACCCGTTCGTCGGGGCTCCCGCTCGTCTCGAAGTCGCTCAGGCCCGCACCGCCGAAGGTGATTCTGCGCATCTTAGGTGTCACCTGCTGCGTTCTCGTCACGGTTGCCTTGTGGCGCGGAGCTTCGTCCTTCGGGGGTGTTTCCACGACGCTCATGGTAGGTCCGAGTAGTGGTTTTCAGATGCTGTCAGGCCTGCGACCGAAATGTGACGGGCGACACGCCGACGCGCCGGAAGATGTGTGCGCTGAACTGGGGCTACCTGGGAATTTCAACGATGTGACTCACAACATCTCGCGTTATGTGTTTCTGTCGGCCACTAGGTGTAGTGTCTTGAGCACTGAGAGACCACAACGCGGAACGCCTCGAGCGAGACTCCGGCAATCGGTCGAATCGGTGCTGAACATCACTACATCGGCCTTTGTTGGCTAAGCGAAAGAGGGACTCTCATGAGCATCACCGTCTACACCAAGCCCGCTTGCGTTCAGTGCAATGCCACCTACCGCGCCCTCGACAAGGCCGGTCTCGAATACAACATCATCGACATCACCGAGGATGCCGAAGCCCGCGACTACGTCATGGCTCTCGGGTACCTCCAGGCGCCCATCGTGGTTGCCGGTGAAGATCACTGGTCGGGTTTCCGTCCCGATCGCATCAAGACCCTGACCGTCGCTGCTTGAAGCGCCGCAGTGTCGGCGGTGGACACCTCCGCCGACACATCTGAGTAGTTCCGGGCACCGTACAAGAAAATGGTGACAACCGATGACTTCGCTGGTCTATTTTTCCAGCGTGTCGGAGAACACCCACCGATTCGTCCAACGTCTCGGCCTGCCTGCGACACGTATACCTATCCATGACCGTGACGGCTCATTTCGTGTAGACGAGCCCTATGTGCTGATTCTGCCCACCTATGGTGGCGGGGTCACCGTGACAGGGCGCGACACCAGTTATGTGCCGAAGCCGGTCATTCGTTTTTTGAACAATCCACACAACAGGTCGTTGATCAGAGCAGTGATCGCGGCGGGAAACACCAATTTCGGTGAGTCCTTTTGCTATGCAGGAAACATCATTTCCCAGAAATGCCACGTTCCTTTTCTGTACCGGTTCGAACTCATGGGCACTGCCGAAGATGTCGACCGAGTACGAGAAGGCTTGGGGGAGTTCTGGAATCATCTCGAAACAGAGAAGGAGCACGGGCAGTGGCGCCAACCATCACTGACACGATCGCGGCAGGAAGCGTAGAGCGTGATGCACGCGGCGGCGATTCCACCAACGGTCTCGACTACCACGCACTCAATGCCATGCTCAACCTGTACGGCGCCAACGGTGAGATCCAGTTCGAGATGGATGTCGCTGCAGCCCGTCAGTACTTCTTGCAGCACGTCAACCAGAACACCGTGTTCTTCCACAACCTCGACGAGAAGCTGGACTACCTCGTCGAGGAAAACTATTACGAGCCCGAGGTTCTCGATCAGTACTCACGTACTTTCGTGAAGTTCCTGATCGATCACGCGTACGCCAAGAAGTTCCGCTTCCCGACGTTCCTGGGTGCATTCAAGTACTACACCTCCTACACGCTCAAGACCTTCGACGGTAAGCGCTACCTCGAGCGTTTCGAAGATCGTGTCTGCATGGTTGCGCTCACCCTGGCCGCAGGCAACGAAGACCTGGCCGTCGAACTCGTCGACGAGATCATCGCCGGACGCTTCCAGCCCGCCACCCCGACGTTCCTGAACTCGGGCAAGAAGCAGCGCGGTGAGCCCGTGTCCTGCTTCCTGCTTCGTATCGAAGACAACATGGAGTCCATCGGCCGCTCCATCAACTCGGCACTGCAGCTGTCCAAGCGCGGTGGCGGAGTTGCCTTGCTGCTCACCAACGTTCGTGAGCACGGCGCCCCGATCAAGAAGATCGAGAACCAGAGTTCGGGTGTCATCCCGATCATGAAGCTTCTCGAGGACTCGTTCTCCTACGCCAACCAGTTGGGTGCGCGTCAGGGCGCCGGCGCCGTGTACCTCCATGCGCACCACCCCGACATCTACCGCTTCCTCGACACCAAGCGTGAGAACGCCGACGAGAAGATCCGCATCAAGACGCTCTCTCTCGGCGTCGTGATCCCGGACATCACTTTCGAACTGGCGAAGAAGAACGAGGACATGTACCTGTTCTCGCCGTACGACGTCGAGCGCATCTACGGAGTTCCGTTCTCCGACATCAACGTCTCCGAGAAGTACTACGAGATGGTCGACGACAAGCGAATTCGCAAGTCCAAGATCAAGGCTCGCGAGTTCTTCCAGACCGTCGCCGAATTGCAGTTCGAATCGGGCTACCCCTACATCATGTTCGAGGACACGGTGAACCGGGCAAACCCGATCGAAGGCAAGATCACTCACTCGAACCTGTGCTCGGAGATCCTGCAGGTTTCGACGCCTTCACTGTTCAACGACGACCTGTCCTACTCGAAGGTCGGCAAGGACATCTCCTGCAACCTGGGTTCGCTGAACATCGCGAAGACCATGGACTCGCCCGACTTCGCCAAGACCATCGAAGTGTCGATCCGCGGATTGACGGCAGTGTCCGACCAGACGCACATCTACTCGGTGCCGTCGATCGAGCAGGGCAACAACGACTCTCACGCCATCGGCCTCGGTCAGATGAACCTGCACGGATACCTCGCTCGTGAGCGGATCTTCTACGGCAGCGAAGAAGGCATCGACTTCACGAACATCTACTTCTACACCGTGCTGTTCCACGCACTGCGTGCGTCGAACAAGATCGCCATCGAGCGCGGCTCGTACTTCAAGGGTTTCCCGGAGTCGAAGTACGCCTCGGGTGAATTCTTCGACAAGTACACCGACCAGGTCTGGGAGCCTGCAACCGACAAGGTTCGCGGACTCTTCGCCGATGCGAAGCTGCACATCCCCACCCAGGACGACTGGCGTGAGCTGAAGGCTTCGGTTCAGAAGCACGGTATCTACAACCAGAACCTTCAGGCCGTCCCGCCGACCGGCTCGATCTCGTACATCAACTACTCCACCAGCTCCATCCACCCGGTGGCGTCGAAGATCGAGATCCGCAAGGAAGGCAAGATCGGTCGCGTCTACTACCCGGCGCCCTACCTGACCAACGACAACCTGGAGTACTACCAGGATGCCTACGAAATCGGGTACGAGAAGATCGTCGACACCTATGCTGCCGCAACGCAACACGTCGACCAGGGCCTGTCGCTGACGCTGTTCTTCAAGGACACCGCCACCACACGCGACATCAACAAGGCGCAGATCTACGCGTGGCGTAAGGGCATCAAGACGCTGTACTACATCCGTCTGCGTCAGATGGCACTCGAAGGCACCGAGGTCGAGGGCTGCGTTTCCTGCATGCTGTAGAGGGCTCTGCCCCGTGCGCCTTTTCGGTAGTGGTTACTACCGAAAAGGCGCACAGGGGTATCAGGCCGGCGGACGGCCTGGACCGTGCATCTTGCCGGCATTCTTCGGCATTCGACCGTGCTCGGTGAGTGCGCGCCGAAGGAGAAACTCGATCTGGGCGTTGGTACTTCGGAGATCGTCGGCGGCCCAGCGGGCAAGCGCGTCGTGCACCGCTGGGTCCAACCGAAGCAGGATCTTCTTACGCTCCGATCTCGGAGCTGGATCCGTGGCCATGTGGCCTTTCCTTTACTGGTAGAGCGAACCGGTGTTCAGCACCGGTTGTGCGTCGCGGTCGCCGCACAGCACGACCAGAAGGTTACTGATCATTGTGGCCTTGCGTTCCTCGTCGAGTTCGACGACGTGCTTTTCCTCGAGCTGCTTGAGTGCCATGTCGACCATGGACACCGCGCCTTCGACGATTTGCTTGCGGGCGGCGATCACTGCACCCGCTTGCTGGCGCCGAAGCATTGCGCTGGCGATCTCGGGTGCATACGAGAGCCTGTTGATGCGTGTCTCGATAACTTCGACACCCGCCGCACGCACGCGGGCGTGAACCTCCTCCGACAAGGTGGTGGTGATGATATCGGCGTTCTCGCGCAACGAGACTCGGCCTTCGGCGTCGTACGGGTAGCTGCCGGCGATATGGCGGACTGCCGCCTCGGTCTGCACCGAGACGAACTCCTCGTAGTCGTCCACCTGGAATGAGGCGAGCGCTGTGTCGGCAACTTGCCAGACGACCACCGCCGAGATCTCGATGGGATTTCCGTCGGCGTCGTTCACTTTCGCCTGACCGGTCTCGTGGTTTCGGATACGCGTAGAGATCGATCGACGGACCGTCAGCGGATTTGTCCATCGCAGGCCCGGCGTGCGCAGGGTGCCGCTGTACGAGCTTCCCAGGAGTTGCAGAACTCGGGCTTGATTCGGTTGCACCAAGGTCAGGCCCATCAGCAGGGGGAGTGACGCGATGAACAGCACCACACCGACCGGAATCAGGGCGAAGAGTCCCAGAACTCCGCCAACGACGGACAGCGCGATTCCGGCCAGGAAGAGAAGTACGCCTCCGAGGAGCATCCAGCTGCCGGACAGGTCCCAGCCTGGGCGTTCGGCGATCGTTGTGGTGGCGACTCCGGTCGGTTTCTCGGCCACGGTGGGTGTGCTGGTCATGCGGGACTCGCTTTCCATCGGTAAGTGATATTTAATTGATATCACATTTTTTGTACTCGTGGAGGGGCGCGTGCGACACATGTTGTTGTGTTGGCATCGCGGACCCGACACAACGGGTAGTGTTCAGGCAAGCCAACATTCGGCAGTATCTCTCTCGCTAGGTAGGAATTATGGTCAAGCTGGTCAGTCGCGTTTCCGCCATCAACTGGAATCGCGTCCAGGACGAGAAGGACGCCGAGGTATGGGATCGCCTCGTCAGCAATTTCTGGCTGCCCGAAAAGGTGCCGGTCTCCAACGACATCCCGTCCTGGGGAACGCTGACCGCGCAGGAGCAGCAGCTCACCATGCGCGTCTTCACGGGCCTGACGCTGCTCGACACCATCCAGGGAACGGTCGGCGCCGTCAGCCTCATCCCGGACGCGATCACTCCCCACGAAGAAGCGGTGTACACCAACATCGCCTTCATGGAATCGGTGCACGCGAAGAGTTACAGCTCGATCTTCTCGACGCTGTGCTCCACCCCGGACATCGACGACGCGTTCCGCTGGTCGGAGGAGAACCCCAACCTGCAGCGCAAGGCGCAGATCGTTCTCGACTACTACAACGGCGAGTCGCCGCTCAAGCGCAAGGTCGCATCGACGCTCCTCGAGAGCTTCCTCTTCTACTCCGGGTTCTACCTGCCGATGTACTGGTCCTCGCGAGCCAAGCTCACCAACACCGCAGACCTCATCCGCCTCATCATCCGCGACGAGGCCGTGCACGGGTACTACATCGGCTACAAGTACCAGAAGGGCCTCGAACAGCTCACCGAGGCCGAGCGTGAAGAGCTCAAGAACTACACGTTCGAGCTGCTCTTCGAGCTCTACGAGAACGAGGTCGACTACACGCAGGACCTCTACGACGGCGTCGGCCTGACCGAGGATGTCAAGAAGTTCCTGCGCTACAACGCCAACAAGGCGCTCAACAATCTCGGCTACGAAGGCCTCTTCCCGAAGGACGAGACGGACGTCAATCCGGCTATCCTGTCGGCACTTTCACCGAATGCGGACGAGAATCACGACTTCTTCTCCGGCTCGGGAAGCTCCTACGTCATCGGCAAAGCAGTCAACACCGAAGACGACGACTGGGATTTCTAGAGCGACCCGCTCGGGATTTCTAGAGCGACCTATATACCGAAGCCCGACTCCTGCACACGCGGGAATCGGGCTTCGGTCGTCGATGGGGGAGTGGGTCAGCGCAGAAACCACGCTTCCGGCTTGTCCAGCAATGCTTTTGCGAGGCGCAGACGCGAGGTTTCCGTCATGTCTGAAGGCAATTCGCTCGGCGCGAACCACGCGACCTCGAGGTTTTCGTCGTCCGCCACGTGTGCATCTCCGCCGGTCCACCTGGCCAGGAAGCAGACGTCGAGGTACTGAGTTACGTCACCATTGGGGTACGTAATGGGTTCTGTGACATCGACACTCGTGATCCGAATCAATTCGGCGTCGACGCCGGTTTCTTCCTTCGCCTCGCGCACCGCCGCCGACGACGGTTCCTCTCCGGGCTCGAGAACGCCGGACACGACGGCCCACTGACCGTTGTCGGCGCGGCGGGTGAGCAGGATCCGGCCGTCGTCGTCGCGGATCACGACGCTCACGCCGGACAGCCAGAGCGGCGCATGACCGACCTTCTCGCGCAAAGCGACAATGAATTCCGGGATCGGCATGATCAGAACCCGACCGTCACAGTTGTGGCGAGCCGCCTCGAATGTGGGAGTAGTGGTTCGTTCCAGTCAGCTCGCATATCCGTTCAAGGTTCCCTTCAAGTCCGCCAATACGGCACGGGCGGCAGTCATCCCGTTTCCGTTCCAGATTTCGTCTTCAGCGACGAACACACGCCGGTCGGTGGCGGCGGCGAGGTCCTGCCACTGGTCGCTCTTCATGATCTCGGTGCCGTAGGTACGGCCGTTCGGCCCGTCGAAGAGTACGTAGATCAAGTCACCTTCGGCGGCGCTGAGATCGTCGGCCGGAATCGGTGCTGTGGTCGCATCGGTCAATCGCTGCGCCGGTGGGCGCCGGACGCCGACGTCGCTGAGAATTTGTCCGGCGAAGGATGCGGGACCCTCGATCTGCAGGTCCTTCGAACCGAACCGAACCACTGATGCCTGCGTCTGTGATGCATTCAATGCGTCGCCGAGCTGCACGACGTCCTGCTGGTAGCGGTCCAGCTCCGTCGCAGCCGCGGACGAACGGCCAAGTGCCTGGCCGGCGAGGGCGAACTGCGCTTTCCAGTACACGGGATCCGAGCCGGCGAACACGGTGGGGGCAATGGCGTCGAGTTGCCCGTACAAACCGTCGGACGCCGGACTGGACCCGAGGATCAAGTCCGGCGCGGCGGCCTTCACGGCGTTGACGTCGGGTGCGCTCACGGGGCCGACGCTCGGAATCTCCGAGATGCCGAAACCGAGGTACGACGGTTGAGGCGAGTCGACACCGGTTGCGGCGCCCACTACCCGCTCCCACAGACCGAGGGCGCACACGGCGTCCATCGAGACACTGTCGAGGACCACGATCCGTTGGGGATCGGAAGGAACCTCGGTTTCACCCGCAGTGTGTACGACTCGACGCTTCACCCCGGGGCCCGCTCCCGGGTCGGCTTGCGTCGGCGTCGGGCACGCGGTGGCGGTGTCGCGTTCGATGCCCATCACGCCGGCACCGGCGATCGACGTAGTGGTCCGGACGATGGTGCTCGCGGGATCATCCGACGAGTCGGACGAGCAACCACCGAGGACGAGCATCGTGGCGGCGATCCCCAGGATCGAGACACGACGAATGGACGTGCGGGCGGTCGTGCGTGAGAGAACAGACGTGCGTGAGAGAACAGACAAGTCGACGGCTTCCTGTGTGAGCGGGCGCCGTTCAGGTTAGCTGTTCGACTCAGCTGTTCTGCTTGTCCACCTCGAACGTGTCCGAGAGGTCGTCGAGGATCATGTGGGCGCCCTGGATGCTGACCGGCGACATCCAACGTGAATCGTCCACGTCGACCTTGCGTCCTCGAAGGGTCTGCCACAGCGGGCTCTCGAGGAACGGCTTCGCGGCTTCGGCGCTCTTGCCCTCGGCGTCCTGCCAGGTGCTGATGAAGATGACGTCCGCGTCGGCTTCGTTGATCAGCTCGGGGCTGATCTTCATCATGATGTTTCCGGCATCGGCGGGGTCAGGTCCCTGGTTGTCCGGGCGCTTCAATCCGGCGTCCTGGAGGACGATGCCGCTGAACGAGGTGGTGCGGTAGAGGCGTGCCGTCGGTTCACCGGCGAATCGGACTACCGAGATGACCGGGTTGTTCGCCTTCTCGTTGATTTCCTTGCCGACGATGGCTGCGCGGGTTTCGTACTCGGTGATCTTCGCCTCGGCCAGTGACTCCTTGCCCAGCGCTTGACCGACCAGGCGGATGTTGTCCTTCCACGTCGGGCCGGTCGTCTGAGTGAAGACGGTGGGTGCGATTGCGGACAGTTGTTCGTAGTTCTTCCCGTCGCGGACCTCGGCGGAGATGATGAGGTCTGGCTGCAGTGCGGCGATCTTCTCGAGGCTTGCACTGCTGACCGTGCCGACCGAGACGGCGTCCGCGGCGAATTCCTCCCGCGAGGATCCGAGGTAGTCGGGCAGACCGGGCTCGCGGTAGTCGACGTAGCCGACGAGCGGGGATTCGAGGAGAAGGACGGCGTCGGTGAAGCTGTTGTCGAGCGCGACGATCCGCTGGGGTGCGGCCGGGATTTCGGTGCTTCCGCGGAAGTGCTCGACGGTGCGGGGGAATGCGCCCGACTCGGTCGAGGTGGTGGTTGCAGCGGGCTCGTCGTTACTCGAGCAGGCTGGAACGACCAAGGCGATCGAGGCTGCGACGGCTACCAGCGCGGCGCGGCGGGGAAAGAATTTCACTGAATACTCCTGAGGTGAGTTAGGCGAGGGTGACCTTATCAGTGGAGGAGTTGGCCGAAAACGGACACCGACCGAATTCTTCGACGCGCACGACACGCCGATTCGGAAGTGGGTTCGGACTCCCGGGGGAACATAAACCGCAGGTCGTTCGTTCGGTGCCGTGAAAAACGGATGCTCGAGTACGACGCAGAGTAGGACCGGGTCGCGGTGCCTCGGAGTCACGGTCTACGATTCGATGAGCGCAAGCCAGAAGCCGTTGTCCGCAGCCCGGGCGACGGACCCTGCGGGCGCAACCAAGGGCTCTTTGACGGAGTCTGCGGAGCGACCAAAGGCACATTCAGGAGGATCAGTGACTGCCGTAGCGCCCCAGCCAGTCCCCACGATAGCGCCGGCCAGGCCTTACCCGCCGCGGCAGGGACCCAAGGGCTCATTCATTTTCAAGATGATCACGACCACCGATCCCAAGGTGCTCGGAATCATGTACTTGGCGACTTCCATCGCCTTCTTCCTCATCGGTGGCCTCATGGCACTGATGATGCGTGCCGAACTTGCTGTACCCGGCATGCAGTTCCTTTCCAACGAACAGTTCAACCAGCTGTTCACCATGCACGGCACGATCATGCTGCTGCTGTACGCGACCCCGATCGTCTTCGGCTTCGCGAACTACATTCTTCCGCTCCAGATCGGTGCACCCGACGTCGCGTTCCCGCGTCTGAACGCGTTCAGCTACTGGCTGTACCTGTTCGGCGCGATCATCACGACGGCCGGATTCGTCACGCCCGGTGGCGCAGCAGACTTCGGTTGGACGGCATACACGCCGCTGACCAGCGCGCTGCACAGCCCCGGCGTCGGCGCCGACCTGTGGGTCTTGGGTCTGGCTGTCGCCGGCCTCGGCACCATCCTCGGTGGCGTCAACATGGTCACCACCGTGATTTGCCTGCGCGCACCCGGTATGACCATGTTCCGCATGCCGATCTTCACCTGGAACATCTTCATCACCAGCATCCTGATCCTGCTGGCGTTCCCGCTGCTGACCGCTGCATTCATGGGCCTGTTCGTCGACCGCCATCTCGGCGGGCACATCTTCGACCCGGCAACGGGCGGTGTGCTCCTGTGGCAGCACCTGTTCTGGTTCTTCGGTCACCCCGAGGTGTACATCATCGCGCTGCCGTTCTTCGGCATCGTCTCGGAGATCTTCCCGGTCTTCAGCCGTAAGCCGATCTTCGGCTACAGCGGCCTGGTGTACGCAACGTTGGCCATCGCCGCTCTGTCGATCGCTGTGTGGGCTCACCACATGTATGCGACCGGCGCTGTTCTCCTGCCGTACTTCTCGTTCATGACATTCCTGATCGCTGTGCCGACAGGTGTGAAGATCTTCAACTGGATCGGAACGATGTGGAAGGGGCAATTGACCTTCGAATCACCGATGCTGTTCTCGATCGGCTTCCTGATCACCTTCCTCTTCGGTGGTCTGTCGGGCGTCATCCTCGCGAGCCCGCCGCTCGACTTCCACGTCACGGACAGCTACTTCGTCGTCGCCCACTTCCACTACGTGGTCTTCGGTACGGTCGTGTTCGCCACGTACGCCGGTATCTACTTCTGGTTCCCGAAGATGACCGGCCGCATGATGGACGAGCGCCTCGGCAAGTGGCACTTCTGGACCACGTTCGTCGGCTTCCACGGCACGTTCCTCGTCCAGCACTGGCTCGGTGCCGAAGGTATGCCGCGTCGTTACGCCGACTACCTGCCCTCGGACGGGTTCACGGTGCTGAACTCGGTGTCCACGATCTTCGCCTTCGTACTCGGTGCCTCGACGCTCCCGTTCATCTGGAACGTCTTCAAGAGTTACCGCTACGGCGAAGTGGTCACCGTCGACGATCCGTGGGGCTACGGAAACTCGCTGGAGTGGGCGACAACCTGCCCGCCGCCGCGTCACAACTTCACCGAGTTGCCGCGCATCCGCAGCGAGCGTCCGGCCTTCGAGCTGCACTACCCGCACATGGTGGAGCGAATGCGCGCAGAAGCGCACGTCGGCCCCGGTCACGGTGGGAAGAACGCCAGCACCGTGCTCGAAGATGCTCGTCACGAGCCGCTCACAGTCGGGGACGAAGGCGACCCCGGCACCGACAGCCGCTCCTGAGCGAAGTAACACACTGAAGTAATCAGCGAAGGCCCCGCCCGAGTAACGGGTGGGGCCTTTCGCTTGGCACAATAGTGACGATCAAGACGCGAACGAAGAAACGATCGGAGTTTTCGGTGGGTGCCTCTGACACCACTGTTCTGGTGACTGTGACCGGGCCGGACCGCCCTGGCGTCACCTCGGTACTGTTCGCGGCGCTGTCGCGGCACGATGTGCGTCTGCTCGACGTGGAGCAGGTGGTGATTCGAGGTCGACTGACACTCGGCGTCATGGTGGCCTGCCCGAACGATCCCGAAGCCCTTCAGGAAGAGCTCGAACAGGCGATGGCGACGGTCGGAATGAACGTCGACATCGAAATCGGTGCCGATCCAGGTCGACCTGCAGTGTCCACTCACGCGGTCGTTGTTCTCGGCAGCCCCGTCAATGCCCGCGCAATGCGCTCGGTGGCACGCGAACTCGCGAAGCAGGGCGCCAACATCGACTCCATCCGTGGTGTCGCCGACTATCCGGTCACCGGCCTCGAACTCAGCGTCAGCGCAGCCGATACTGTCGACGGCGACGCGAAGCTGCGTACCGGACTCGCCGAGGTCGCCGCTCTCGAAAACGTCGACATCGCAGTCGAGCGCGCAGGACTGGCTCGCCGGGCCAAGCGTCTGATCGTGTTCGACGTGGACTCGACGCTCGTACAGGGCGAGGTCATCGAGATGCTCGCCGCGAAGGCCGGCGTCGAGGACGAGGTCCGCGCCGTCACCGAAGCTGCGATGCGCGGCGAGATCGACTTCACCGAATCACTGCACCAGCGTGTGGCGACACTCGCCGGTCTCGACGCGTCCGTCATCGACGAGGTGGCAGAGAGCATCGAACTGACGCCGGGGGCGCGCACCACGATTCGCACCCTGCGCCGCCTCGGATTCCACTGCGGCGTGGTGTCCGGCGGTTTCCGCCAGGTCATCGAAGGCCTCGCACACGAACTCGAACTGGACTTCGTGCACGCCAACACCCTCGAGATCGTCGACGGCAAGCTGACCGGACGTGTGATCGGTGAAATCGTCGACCGCGCCGCGAAGGCCGTTGCGCTGCGCAAGTTCGCCGATCAGGTCGGTGTGCCGATGGAACAGACTGTCGCCGTCGGTGACGGTGCCAACGACATCGATATGCTCAACGCCGCGGGACTGGGTGTGGCGTTCAACGCCAAGCCCGCGTTGCGGGAGGTCGCGGACGCGGCTTTGTCGCATCCCTTCCTCGATGCTGTGCTGTTCATTCTCGGTGTGACCCGCGACGAGGTCGAGGCTGCGGACGCCGTCGACGGTGGCGTACGACGCGTACCGATTCCATGAGTTCCGATCCAGCAGTCAGTTCCGATCCCGATTCTCGCTGGCGCGAGCGCCACGCGGTGTTGGCCGCTGGGTACGGTGGGCGAGACGATCCCGCGGATCCGGCACTGGTGTTGGCGATGCCGATCATTCTCCACATCCCGAAGGCAGACCCGCCGAAGCGCACTGCACTGCTCGAGGCTGCCGCAACGGCGGCAGTGGCGCTGTGCCTGGACGAACGCGTCGGGTTCACCGAAGACGGGGAGCCCGGCCCGTGGCACGAGGACTATTCGGCGTGGGTGGGTGCCCGGATCCGGAAAGTGTCTCGCCGAGCGCGTGGAGCCCAGTGGCTCGCCGCGCAAGAGGTACCGGGAATCACCGTCGACGTGGATGGTGCCCAGGCGCGGGCTCTGGTTCCCGGGCCGGTCGGAGAACTGGACCCGCGAATCAAGAAGTTGCAGATCGGTGGCACCGACCTGGAGCACGACGAGCCTGGCCAGCCCGAGCCCGGTCTTCCGGTGCTGTGGATCGACTCGGAGCTCGAGATGACGGTAGGCAAGGCGTCGGCACAGGTAGGGCATGCCTCGATGTTGTTGGCAGCGGCCATGTCCGAGAAACAGTGCTGGGCATGGGCGCAGAACGACTTTCGTTGCTCGGTACGCGACGCAAGTTCGAAACAGTGGGCCGAGGCAGTAGATCGATTGAAGCGGTCGGAGGCTGTCGCGGTTCGCGACGCAGGGTTCACGGAAGTGGCACCAGGCTCCATGACAGTCATCGCGGTTCCGTAGAGACCTAACCGACCAGTCCAGTATCGACAACTTGGCTATGGATGAACAGTCCAGTGGCCTTCAAGATAGTCGAGTGTTGATACGGAGATTCGCCTCGCTGTTCGTTGGTCTGTGGTTGTACGGCTTCTCGATGGCCATGATGATCACAGCCGGCCACGGACTGGACCCCTGGGATGTGTTCCATCAGGGCGTGGCCGAGCATGTTTCGCTGAGTTTCGGCGTGATCACTGCGATTACCGGTGCGGTGGTACTGCTGCTCTGGATTCCGATCCGTCAGCGGCCAGGGTTCGGCACGGTCGCCAATGTCGTGGTCATTGCAATCTCGGTGGATACTTCACTGGCCTTCTTGCCGGTCTTTGATTCCATGCCAGTTCGCGCCGCGATCATGGTTGCGGGAATCCTCCTCAACGGACTGGCCAGCGTTCTCTACATCGGGGCAGGCATGGGGCCGGGTCCCCGCGACGGGTTGATGACAGGACTGGTGGCGCGCACCGGCTTGTCGGTCAGGCTCGTGCGTACCAGCATCGAAATCGCGGTCCTCGCTACCGGATGGCTCCTCGGTGGAACGGTTGGCGTCGGAACAGTGTTGTACGCCTTCGGGATCGGGCCGACCATTCAATTACTGATCAAGGTGCTGCCGGATTCCATGACAGCAGCGGTTACCGGCGGACGTGTCACGGAACGTAAGGCCAAGACCGTGGGTCCGGTCAATGAGATCTCCGTGCCGACGGGAACTTCGGCCGTGGAGGCAGGTTCTCCGGTCGGTGACGCCGAATCGAACGATGCAGTCAATGTGCCGTCGAACCATTCCGGAGTGCCGACGGTGACCTGAACCGGTCCACCGGAATGCAGGATCAGGAGCCAACTGTCGTCACCGAGTGGGCGCCCGGTCCGAGTGTGAGACCGAACGTCGGCTCCGTCGATCCAGGCCTGCAGCGTTCGGTGACTCTCGTCGTACCATGCGGTGTCGTCGAACTCGACGCCGGCAGCGTCGAACCAGACGAGGTCCGGGTGCTCCAGTCTTCTTCTGCCTTCGAAGAATTCGGGCTGACGCAACGCCGGTGCCGCTCGGCGTAATCCGAACGCTCGGGAGACGAACTGCACCAATGACTGATCGGCCGCCGTCCAGTCCAGGGCCCACGAATCGGCTGGGGAGGCAAGTGTGGGAACACAATACGCGTTGTTGTTTCCGCCGAGACTGTGGCCGAACTCGTCTCCGGCGGTGAGCATCGGTGTGCCTGTCGACAGCACGAGCGTGGCCAGTAGCGCCCGTACATGACGTGCCCTGGCGTCCTGAATCTCGGGATCGGTGCTGGGGCCTTCGATTCCGTGGTTGAACGAATCGTTGTGATCGGCGCCGTCACGATTGTCTTCACCGTTGGCTTCGTTGTGCTTGTGGTTGTACGCGACCAGATCGGCGGCGGTGAACCCGTCGTGCGCTGTGACGAAGTTGATCGACGCCCATGGGCGACGGCCGCTGCCGGCAAAGATGTCCTCGGAACCGGCGAGGCGCGACGCGACCTTCCGGACGCTGGAGCCGCCGTTCCAGAACTGGCGAATAGTGCTGCGGTACTTGTCGTTCCATTCCGACCATTGGAGTCCGAAGTTTCCGACCTGGTAACCGTCGGCAGTGGCATCCCACGGTTCGGCGATGAGCTTGCACCGGGTCAGTACCGGATCGGAGGAGATGGCCGACAAGATGGACGCCCGCTGGTCGAAGTCGCCGCCGCGCGGCCTACCCAACGCGCTCGCGAGATCGAATCGGAAGCCGTCGACACCCATTTCGGTGGCCCAATAGCGGAGGCTGTCGGTGATCATGCGGACGGCGATGGGGGAGCAGGCGTCGACCGTGTTGCCGCACCCGGTCAGGTCGATGTCGCGGCCGTCGCCGTCGAGAAGGTAGTAGCCGGGGCCGTCCAAAGCTCGCCAGCTGACGCTGATTCCGTCGACACTCTGCTCGCAGGTGTGGTTGTAGACGACGTCGAGGATGACCTCGATGCCTGCCGCGTGTAGTGCGTCGACCATGATCCGGAACTCGGTGACTTCGCCGCCCGAAGTTGCCGCGTATCCGGGATGCGGGGCGAAGTACGACGCCGTCGAGTATCCCCAGTGGTTGCGCATCCCTCGCTCGCGGACGCTCTGTTCGGTCAGAAACGCCTGTACGGGAAGCAGTTCCACGGCGGTGACGCCGAGTGAGACGAGGTGATCGATCACGGCCGGTGCCGTCAGGCCGAGGTACGTTCCGCGGTGGGCGGCGGGTACTCCTGGATGACTGGCGGTGTACGCGCCCACATGCAGTTCGTAGATCACGCTTTCCTCCCACGGCGTCTCGAGGCGGCCTCCGGCAGGCGCGAGGCCGGGAGTCACCACGGACAGCGGCACGTGGCCGAGAGAGTCGAGGGCAGACGGGTCGCCGAAAGGATCGTCGGCGTACGACAGGAGGGCACGGTGGTCACCGAGTTCCCCCTCGATGCGGCGCGCCCACGGATCGATGAGCAGCTTGTGTGGATTCAGTCTCAGTCCGGCGCGCGGATTCCACGGGCCGCTTGCCCGAATTCCGTATCGCTGCCCCGCACCGATCCCGGCGATGATCCCGTGCCAGATTCCGTACGTGTGTTGCCGGAGTTCGACGCGATCTTCGTTTCCGTCCTGGCCGATCAGGCAGATCTGGACGCTCGACGCAGCTGGTGCGTGGACCGCGAACTGGGTTCCGGAGTCCACGATGTTGGCGCCGAGTGGGAACGGAGACCCGGGCGTCGGGGTGTGAGTTTCGATGAGAGGCGACACGCAAGATGATCCTGCCGTGAACGGCCGGAGAATGTGCGGGAAGATGTTCGGGTGCCGCTACCTGATCCAGATCTGCTCATCGATTTCGACAACGTACTCATCCGTCGGGGAGGGTCCACTCTCGTGGGGCCCGTCACCTGGAAAGTGGAGCTGGACGAGCGATGGGTGGTGCTCGGACCCAACGGTGCCGGCAAGACCTCGCTGCTGCGCATCGCGGCCGGTGAGACTTTCCCGACCAGCGGTTCTGCCCACCTCCTTGGCGAAGTTCTCGGCAAGGTCGACGTCAACGAGTTGCGCCCGCGTATCGGTTTGTCCTCGTCGTCGTTGGCGAACCGCGTGCCCGGCGACGAGAAGGTCAGCGACCTCGTCGTGTCGGCGGGCTACGCCGTTCTCGGTCGGTGGCGCGAGGAGTACGAATCCATGGACACCTCGCGCGCTGTGGAAATGCTCGAAAGCTTCGGCGCCGAGCACCTGGCGGATCGCACGTACGGGACGCTTTCCGAAGGCGAGCGCAAGCGCGTCCTCATCGCGCGAGCCTTGATGACCGATCCCGAACTTCTTCTCCTGGACGAGCCCGCCGCCGGGCTCGATCTCGGTGGACGTGAGGAACTTGTGGCCAGACTCGCCGAACTGGCTGCCGATCCGGACGCCCCGGCAACCGTTCTGATCACCCATCACGTCGAGGAGATCCCGCCGGGATTCACTCACGCACTCCTTCTCAAGGAAGGTGAGGTCGTCTCTCAGGGCCTTCTGGACGACGTCATCACCGCCGAAAATCTGAGCGCGGCATTCAGCCAGTCCATCAGCCTCGACAAGGCGGACGGCCGATACTTCGCGCGCCGCGCGAGGCCGTCAGGAGCTCATCGCGCGTGAGCTTCAGTGGGACCTGAAATGCGGCCCAGATCACAGATCGCGTAGGTTCGCGAAGCATGGCTAACGAGAATGCAAACGCTGTCCCCGAGCCCAAGGATGCGTCGACCGTCATCTTGGTGCGCGATGCCGAATCCGGGATCGAGATCTTCCTGCTTCAACGAGTACAGGGGATGGCGTTTGCCGGGGGCATGACGGTCTTCCCCGGCGGAGGCGTCGACAAGTCCGATGCGACGGCAGAGGTCGAGTGGGCCGGACCGTCGGTCGAGTGGTGGGCCGAGCGGTTCAGCACGGATGTGGCTCGGGCGAAGGCTCTCGTCTTGGCTGCGGTGCGGGAAACGTTCGAGGAGTGCGGCGTTCTGCTCGCCGGACCGACCGCGGACACCGTCGTCGCGGACACGGCCGGCTACGCACAGGACCGAGTAGCTCTCGAAAAGCACGAGCTGTCGTTCAGCGATTTCCTGAAGAAGGAGAACCTGGTCCTGCGAACGGATCTGCTGCGGCCGTGGGCGAACTGGATCACGCCGGTGGGCGAGACCCGCCGCTACGACACGCGCTTCTTCGTCGCAGCGTCACCGACCGGACAGATCGCGGACGGGGTCACCTCCGAGGCCGCCGAGGTGCGTTGGCAGAGCCCGCAGGACGCGCTGGCGCATTGGCGGGAGGGTGGCAGCATCCTGTTGCCGCCGACGTGGAGTCAGCTGACCGAATTGGCCAAGTTCAGCTCGGTGGCGGAGATACTCGCGGCCGAGCCGGAGATTCCCGTCATCCTGCCTACGTTGATCACCGACGAGGAGACTCTGCGCGTCGAGTTCCCGAATCAGGACGGTTACTACGTCGCCGGGCCGCATCCGTGGTCGGTCAAGGCGGCAAAGTAACCTCTCGATCATGGCTGAATTTGTGACTCTCGAGGTTTCCGAAGGCATCGGCACCATCCGTCTGGCGCGCCCGCCCATGAACGCTCTGAACCGTCAGGTCCAGGACGAGTTGGCTGCTGCCGCACACGCTGCGACCGTCGACAAGGCAGTCAAGGCCGTCATCGTCTACGGCGGCGAGAAAGTCTTCGCAGCCGGTGCCGACGTCAAGGAAATGGCCGAGATGGACTACGGCCAGATCCGTGACGCGATCGGCGGCATGCAGGCCGGGCTCGGCGCCGTGGCGTCCATCCCGAAGCCGACCGTTGCCGCGATCACCGGATACGCACTCGGTGGCGGACTCGAAGTTGCACTCTCGGCCGATCGCCGGATCGTCGGAGACAACGCCAAGCTCGGAGTTCCGGAGATTCTGCTCGGAATCATTCCCGGTGGCGGCGGAACGCAGCGCCTGGCTCGTCTGATCGGACCGGCCAAGGCCAAGGATCTGGTCTTCACCGGCCGTTTCGTCGGGGCTGACGAGGCGTTGGCCATCGGTTTGGTCGACGAGGTCGTCGCTCCCGACGACGTGTATACCGCCGCTCGCACGTGGGCCTCGCAGTTCGTCGGGGGAGCGTCACGTGCCTTGGCTGCTGCCAAGGCAGCCATCGACGAGGGTCTGAACACCGACCTGGAATCCGGGCTCAAGATCGAGCAGCATCTGTTCGCCGGATTGTTCGCGACCAAGGATCAGGCGATCGGCATGGAGTCGTTCATCGCCAACGGTCCGGGCAAGGCCGAGTTCACGGGCGAGTAGGCTCCCCTAAACTAGAACTTGTTCATCTCTTACCAGCGAGTAGGATAGCCGCCATGACAGCCAGCCCGAATGACGACGCAACCGTCACGCCGCCCGCCGCTACCGACACCTCGGTAGTCGACCCCGCGCCGCGGCCGCACGCCACGGCCGAAGAGGTCGAGGCCGCTCGTAAGGACACCAAGCTCGCCCAGGTGCTCTACCACGACTGGGAAGCCGAAACCTACGACGACAAGTGGTCCATCTCGTACGACGAGCGCTGCATCGACTACGCACGTGGTCGTTTCGACGCCGTCGCGGGCGATCAGCCGCTCCCGTACGAGCGCGCCCTCGAACTGGGTTGCGGCACCGGATTCTTCCTCCTGAACCTGATGCAGGGTGGAGTCGCCAAGACCGGTTCGGTCACCGACCTCTCGCCCGGCATGGTCAAGGTCGCACTGCGCAATGCAGAAAGCCTCGGCCTTCCGGTCGACGGCCGTGTTGCCGATGCCGAGACCATTCCGTACGAGGACAACACCTTCGACCTGGTCGTCGGCCACGCCGTGCTGCACCACATCCCCGACGTCGAGAAGTCGCTGCGCGAGGTCCTTCGTGTCCTCAAGCCCGGCGGCCGTTTCGTCTTCGCCGGTGAGCCCACGACTGTCGGTAACTTCTACGCCCGCTGGCTCGGCCGCGCGACGTGGGAAGCAACCACACGCGTGACCAAGCTGCCGTTCCTGGCAGATTGGCGTCGCCCGCAGGAAGAGCTCGACGAGTCCTCTCGCGCAGCAGCGCTCGAGGCAGTCGTCGACATCCACACGTTCGACCCCACCGACCTCGAGAACATGGCGAAGTCCGCCGGAGCCGATCAGGTCCACGCTGCCACCGAGGAATTCGCCGCGGCGCTTCTCGGATGGCCGGTCCGTACCTTCGAAGCAGCTGTTCCGCCGGAGAAGCTCGGTTGGGGTTGGGGACGTTTCGCTTTCGGTGGTTGGAAGACGCTCAGCTGGGTCGACGAGAAGGTGCTCCGCCACGTCGTTCCTCGCGGATTCTTCTACAACGTCATGATCACCGGCGTGAAGCCCGGCAACTGAATTGGGTTATGACTTCACCCTCGGCGACGTCGACTATCTCGGAAGTGATTCCGGCGTAGCTGCCTTGGCCGAGGTGGATCAGCTCGAACTGTCCACGCGTACGCGTCTGGCCGACATCGGCCGGGCGCGTACGCGTTTCGGTGATCACATGCCTGCGCTCGTGGACACCGTCCTGCTTCGACGCAAGGCCGTTACGAAACTGCCCGGCAGTGATCAGTGGTTGTTCACGGACGACGCGATGCAGCAGGCCACTCCCGGTGTTGTGGCGGCGCACCGCGCGCAGCGTCTGATCGGGCGCGACGTCCACGACGTGACGTGCTCAATCGGCGCCGAACTGCATGCCTTGACCGGAGTTGCGCATCGCGTGATCGGCAGCGACATCGATTCCGTTCGCCTGGCGATGGCACAGCGCAATGTGCCGAGCGCAGCGTTGTTGCGGGCCGACGCGCTCCGCCCGACGACACGCGACACCGTCGTACTGGCGGACCCCGCCCGGCGATCGGGCGGTCGCCGCACTCACGATCCGGCAGCGTTGATGCCGCCGTTACCGGACCTCATCGAGGCGTACTCCGGCCGTGATCTCGCGGTGAAGTGTGCTCCCGGACTCGATTTCGACAATCTGGGCTGGGACGGGGAAGTCGAGGTCGTCTCGCTCGACGGCGGCGTCAAGGAAGCATGCCTGTGGTCGACGGGACTGGCCGAGTCCGGCGTCACGCGTCGAGCTTCGGTGCTTCGCTCCGACGGGAGCGGGTGGGCGATCACCGACGCCGAGGACGACGTGATTCCGGAGCAAGCTCCGGGGGAGTGGATCATCGACCCGGACGGAGCGGTAGTGCGCGCAGGCCTCGTGCGCCACTACGCGGCCAGACACGGCCTCTGGCAGCTCGATCCACGCATCGCTTATCTGACCGGTGACAGCGTCCCTGAGGGAGTTCGCGGATTCCGGATCCTCGAGCAGATCAAGTACTCGGAGAAACTGCTCAAACAGACACTGTCCAAGTGGGACTGCGGTGTGGCCGAAATTTTGGTGCGAGGAGTCGACGTGGACCCGGCAGTGCTGCGTCCACGGCTCAAGCTCAAGGGCTCGCGTGCACTGAGCGTCGTGATCGTGCGGATCGGACGATCGGCGTCGGCCTTCATCTGTGAGGCGTCCCGCTAGCTCACTTGAAGACGAACAGCTCACCGATTGCGCTGGGCGTCAACACTTCGCCCTTGGGGCCGATCGAGGTGCCGACGGTGAAGCCCACTGCTCCCGGCAACGTGTCCTGATCCACCGTCTCACCGGTTTCGGTGTCGAAGGTGATCAGGCTCAGTCCGTTCTCACCCTCACGGACGACGGTGTATCCGGTGTTGCCGGCGGTCTGCGCCGGAACACCCAGTTGCAGAAGGTCTTTACGTTCCCAGGCCAGTTCGGCGTGATCTCCCTCGTCGCGCACGGCAAGGAGGTGGCCCTTGTCGCCGCCGGCGGGAATGATCAAACCGTCGTCGGACGTCGAGGCACTACCGGCCGAGTTGAAGCCGATGTCGTAACTCCACCTGGTGTCACCGGTTTCGGCGTTCACTGCCCAGAGAGATCCGTTGTTGTCGGTGGCGTACACGGTCTTGCCGTCCTTCGACAGGTCCGGGCTCGACGCCGTTCCACCGGGAAGCGCGTCGGTGGACCACTCGCGGGTGATGGACGGATTGTCGCCGCCCGTGTACTTCATGGCGACCAGATCGGCTGCCTGAGAACTGGGTCCGTAGAAGGTGAAGTAGAACTTGCCGGTGCCCAGGTCCACTGCCGGCGTATTGGCCACCGGGCAGCCGGACGTGCCGAGGAAGCACTCGTTCAAACCCTTGTTGTCGGGAATGAGTTCTGCATTTGCGCCCTGGTCGATCGACGGCGGCGGGATCAGGTCGAACGACGGAACCACTTTGGCGCCGGTCTGCGGGTCGAGCACGTTGATCTGACCCAATTGGGTGATGAACAACAGGTTTCCGTCGCCGGTGAACTGCGACGAGAGAGGAGTGCCCACAACGAGCGTGCGCCAACGCAATTGACCAGTCTCGGTGAAGGACATCATCGCGCCGCTCTCACCGACGTAGACATTGGTGGCCGTGTCGACGATGGGCGTGGACGCGACTACTCCGTCGTTGAGTCGAGCGCACCACTTCTTGCGACCCGTATCCATCTGGAACGAGAAGAGATTGCAGCCGTTCTCGGTGCGGGCGGTGACGAAGCTCTGGCCGTTCGCGGCCACCGAGGCGTACGCGGCAACCGGACCGCCGAGAGGGCGTGACCATGCGAACTCGACATCGCGTGATCCGGTGACCGGGCTCGTGTCGCTGTTGCGGGCGTCGGCATGCATGGCCGGCCAACCCGCCGACGCGTACCGGTTCACCCGTCCGTCGTCGCTGCCGCAACCGGCGATCAGGGCCGCAGCGATCGCCGTCGACACCATCACGGACGACCGTAGGACCCGCCGCATCACAATCTCCCTGCCTTCACTTGATCAAGAGCCCTCGGTAACTGCACAAGCCCGGACCAGAGACTATCCCGACCGGGGCAACGTGACGGGGCACACCCCGAGGGTCGGTGAGTCGGCCCCACGTAGGCTGAACACTCATGACGAGCATGTGGGGCGCACCGTTGCGCACTCGATGGCGGGGATCACGCCGAGGCGACAGCGATCAGGCCAAGTTCTTGACGGTCGATTCCCTCAAATGGGTTCTGGCGAACAAGGCGTACACACCCTGGTATCTGGTGCGGTACTACCGTCTCGCCAAGTTCAAGATGGCCAACCCGCACGTGATCCTGCGCGGCATGGTGTTCCTCGGCAAGAACGTCGAAATCCATTCGACCCCCGACCTGTCCCGCCTCGAGATCGGGCGCTGGGTACACATCGGCGACGGCAACGCGATCCGTTGCCACGAAGGTTCGCTGCGCATCGGCGACAAGGTCGTCTTCGGCAAGGACAACGTCGTCAACACCTACCTCGACATCGAAATCGGTGCGTCGACGCTCGTAGCCGACTGGTGCTACATCTGCGACTTCGACCACCGCATGGACGACATCAACACACCGATCAAGGACCAGGGCATCGTCAAGGGCCCCGTCCGTATCGGCCCGGACACCTGGGTGGCAGCGAAGGTCACCGTGCTGCGAAATACCCGCGTCGGACGCGGTTGTGTGCTCGGTGCGCACGCCGTCGTCAAGGGAGACATCCCGGATTTCAGCATCGCGGTCGGCTCGCCTGCGAAGGCGGTCAAGAACCGCAAGTCCGATTGGGAAGCCGGCGCTGCCGATCGTGCGAAGTACATCGCGGCACTCGAGGACATCGCACGCAAGAAGGCTGCTGCGGACGCTGCCGACGCGTCGTCGACGTCGTAGCTCACTTTTTGGCAGAACCAGCGATTACTTTCGGCGCCGCCACCGGTCTGTATCGGTATCGGCGCCGAAAGTCTGCGCCGGTGAAAGGAGTGCCGACATGAGCGAACAGACACCCGAATGGGTCGTGGCGCAGCGCCGCGAACTGGTGGGATTTCTCGAAGGCCTGAGCGCGGAGCAGTGGAACGCGCCGACCCTGTGCGACGGGTGGCGGGTCCGCGAAGTGATCGCGCACATCACCATGCCCTACCGATACTCGGCGCCGCGATTCGTCGTGGAAATGGTCAAGTCACGCGGAAACTTCAACAAGATGTCGAATCGGCGAGCGCTCGCCGACGCGTCGGAAGTCGGTGAGCAACAACTGCTTGCCTCGCTTCGCGACAACGTCGCACACCCGTGGAAGCCGCCGGGCGGTGGCTTCGAGGGTGCACTCTCACACGACGTGATCCACGGTCAGGACATTCGCGTGGCACTCGGCGACGACTACGTGGTGCCCGAAGACCGGCTCACTCGTGTGCTCAGCGGACTCTCGCCCAAAACCGTGAAGTATTTCGGGACTGACCTCGACGGCGCTCGGTTGCGCGCCGACGACCGAGACTGGACGTACGGTGCCGGCGCCGAGGTTCACGGAGCGGCGCAGGACTTGTTGCTGGTGTTGTGTGGCCGGATGTTGCCACCAGGCCATCTGCTCGGGGATGCGAGTTCTCGCTTCACCGCGCCCCTCCCGACCCGCTGAGGTCAGCGCTTCATCGACCAGGGAGCGGCCGCTCGGGAATCTGCGGCCGCGCCAACGGCTGCCGCACCCGACGCTTTGCGCCCGCGTAGACGTGAGCAGTCTCCTCGGCGACCTGATGCCAGTCGAAGTCCGACGTCAGGCGTGCCCGGGCGGCCACTGCCCGTTCCTGCGCCCCGGCGGGATCGTCGAGAACCTCGCGGACCGCCGAGGTGAGCCCGGCGATGTCACCCGGTTGGAACGACATCCCGGTCACCCCGTCGACTACCGCTTCGCCCAGTCCGCCTGCGGTGGACGTGATCAGCGGAGTGCCGGCTGCCGCCGCTTCGAGGGCGATGATCCCGAACGGCTCGTAGCGCGACGGCAGGACGATGGCGTCCGCTCCGTGCAGCCAGCTGAGCAGTTCCGTGTGATCGAGGTTGCCGAGAAAGTCCACTGCCCGCGCGACGCGATGTGTGCGCGCCTGTTGGTAGAGCCAGGTGAACTGGGTGCCTTCGCCCGCGATCGCGAGGGTCGTGCCGGGGTGGCTACGACGGATTCGGGGGAGTGCCGCGATAGCGTCCTGCACACCCTTCTCGTATTCCAGGCGGCCGACGAAGAGGAGTTTCGGCGGCCCTGACCGCGGTCCACGTTCGCGAAAGCTCCACGTGGTCACGTCGATTCCGTTGCGGATGACAGTGATCGGCGGCAGCGTCGGACCGTAGAGTTCGGTCACTTCTTCCTGCATGGACGCCGAACAGGTTATGAGAGAGTCGGATTCGTTTGCCAGCCACCACTCGACCGAGTGGACCTGGCGGTTGATGCGTCCGGAGATCCAACCGCTGTGGCGACCCGCCTCGGTGGCATGAAGCGTGGAAACCAGTGGGACGTCATAGAATTCAGCCAAGGCGATCGCAGGATGTGCGACCAGCCAGTCGTGTGCGTGCACGACGTCCGGTTGCCAGCCCTCGCCCACTCCTGGCTTGTGCAGCGCCATCCCGGCGCGGACCATCGCGTGACCCATCGCGAGGGTCCACGCGAGCATGTCCTCGCCGAAGACGAAGTGTGCCGGGTCCTCGGCCACTGCGACGACAAGGACGCCTTCGGAGATGTGCGTGACCGTCGGGTGCGTCGACGCATCGGTGCCGGAGGGGCGGCGCGAGAGAACCACGACCTCGTGGCCTGCAGCCGCAAGCTCGGTGGCGAGATGGTGGACGTGTCGGCCGAGGCCGCCGACAACGACCGGTGGGTACTCCCACGAGACGATGAGAATCTTCACGACGCGCTCCCGTTCACCAGTTCTGTGTCAGGCAGACGGCGAGCATCCAGCCCCGGGAACAATCCGTCGGCGTGATTCCAGCCTTCGGCCAGCCGCTCGGCCACGGCATCGCGGCCGGAAACGAGCGCTTCGGAGATTTCCCTGGTCGCGTGGGCGTGCTTGTGTGCGCGTTCGCGGGCGTACCCCGCGGCCGAATCCTTGCTCACCATGAATGCCCAATCGCTCGAAACTGTCATCAGTGTCTCGCGAAGGACCTGATCGTTGACCCGGTTTCGCAGTTCCGGTCGGCCGGGTGCGTTGTCGCGGCCGCGAGACTTGTCCACGGTGGTGAGGGCGGTATCGACCACCTCGGAGTTCAGTTGCACGAGGTCGGACACCTGATCGCCGGCCCATACGCGCCAGTCTTTGCCCGATCCCCAGGACGAATCCTCGAGCTGAACGGGTTCGCCCACGTATCCCGATGCCTTGGCGTCGGCGAGGGTGCCGACGCGAATTCCGGCTTCCGGAAGCGCGCGCAGGAGCTTCTCGAGCCACTGCGGGCCTTCGTGCCACCAGTGCCCGAACAGTTCGGTGTCGAATGCTGCGACCACGAGGGCGTCGCGGCCGATGCGGGTGGATTCACTGCGCAGACGCGCCCGAACGGTTTCGACGAAGTCGGCGACGTGCTTGTCGACGGCGGCGGCGGCGAGTTCGGGGTCGTACGGCAACTTGTCGGCGGAGTCGACGGTCCGTCCGGTGACCCGCGACGGCTTGAGGCCCGTCTCGTGGTCGTAGGTGTGGAAATCGCGGTAAGCAGCGTGACCCGGATATCCGGATTTCGGGGACCAGACGCGGTAGCTGACCTGCAGGTCGCGGCCGAAGGCAACCACGTCGGATTCTCGAACCGGGCGACCGAGGGACGTGTCGCCGCGCAAGGCGGGACCGTCGACCATGAAGTGGGTGACGCCCGCTTCGGCGTACCCGCGCTCCATGCCCGGGGTGTACCCGCACTCGGGCCCCCAGATCCCGGTCGGAGCGTGGTTCCACCGGGCATGCGCGTCGGCGAGACCTTCGCGGAGGGAGAACGCACGCAAGCGAGGGTCGAGCAGCGGTTGGAACGGGTGGGCCAGCGGCCCGCCGAGAAGCTCGAAGGCCTCGCGGTCGATGAGGTCGCGGAACACGGGTGAGGCGCCGTGCTGCCAATGAGTCTCGAAATCTTCGAGAGCCGCTGCGGACGCTCGGTGTTCGCGCGCTCCGAGTTCGCGGTGCGCTGCGTCCGGCATGCCGGCGGCTTCATGTGCACGGATCTGCCAGTTGCCGAGCCAGTGATGCATGCCGGCGAGGCAGTGGGGATCGTCCAGCTGGGCCGCGAGCACCGGCGTGATTCCCAGCGTCAGCAGGTGCGATCGGCCCTCGTCGGCCAGGCGTCGTAGCGCGGCGGCGAGCGGAATGTACGACGCAGCCCAGGACTGGTAGATCCATTCCTCGCCGACGGGCCATCTGCCGTGGTTGGCGAGCCACGGCAGATGGGAGTGCAGAACCAGGGCGAACATCCCCGGTTCGGTGACGGGTGTTGCGTTACTCACTCGCCGGATTCCTTCACGGCAGTTTCCTTCACGGCGATAGCGACGAGGTCGAGGCTGTCGTCGATGTCGGGTTCGCTGATGCTGAAGTCGTCGACGGTGATGCCCTCGACATCGCGGGTGAGATCTTCGGGCCAGGGCTCACCGGCCAACGCGCGGTCGATCTGCGCGTTGATGAACGATCCGCCGTGCTTGGCGTCGAGTTCCTTCAGGCGTGAACCGTGGTGGACGCCGGTCATCAACTGAACGCGGAATCCGGCGTCTTCGAGCAATTCGGTCATTTCGGCGGCGTTGAGCTCACGAGTGTGGAAAGGGTTGAGCGGCGTGTCGCGGCCGGGGGAGAACGTGATCCGGTTGGGGGTACTGATCAGAAGTTCACCGCCGGGAGCGAGAACTCGGAAGCACTCGCGCAGGAACTGACCCTGATCCCACAGGTGCTCGATAACCTGGAAATTGACGACGACGTCAACCGAGTTGTCGGCCAGTGGAAGCTCGGCGAGGTTGCCGTGAAGCATCTCGACGCGGGGGTAGCGCGCACGAACGTGTTCGACCGCGGAGACGTCGTAGTCGAGGCCGGTAACCTTCGTTGCGACGTCCGCAATCATGTTGGCGCCGTAGCCTTCTCCGGATCCGGCCTCGAGGACTCGGCGGTCCGTGCAGCGCTCCAGAAGTGCGCGGTACACCACTTCGTGGCGTCGGAACCAGTAGTTCTCCTCGGGGATTCCTGGCACGGTTCGTTCGCCCGTCAAGGGCAGGGGTGCGTCCTCGTGGTTGCTGACACTCGTTTCACTCACCCGTGCGAGATTAGTGCCATCCGAGTAGAACGTGTTCGCCGTGGTCCAGATCACTGCTGTCAATTCCTGTTCGTGCCGTTATGGTGGACGAGGTTCCACGTTAAGTTACCCACCGGTAACTTAACGTGGGGTAATCTAACGCACAGCCGACGTGAACCGAGAAATTCGCCCGTGGGGAGACCTGTCGGACTCTCTTTTCGGACGCTCGGACTGCGCGAGCACCACAGACGATTTATCAGGTGAATTACACACAGGAGGTCGACGAAGACCCATGACGAATATCGTTGTTTTGATCAAGCAGGTCCCCGACACATGGTCCGAGCGCAAGCTGACCGACGGCGACTACACGCTTGACCGTGAAGCCGCTGACGCAGTCCTCGACGAGATCAACGAGCGCTCCGTCGAAGAAGCACTCCTCATCAAGGAAGCTCAGGGCGGTGAGGTAACGGTGCTGTCCGCAGGTCCCGACCGCGCCACCGACGCTATCCGCAAGGCTCTGTCGATGGGCGCCGACAAGGCCGTCCACATCAACGACCCGGCACTGCACGGCTCCGACGCGATCCAGACCGCATGGACGCTCGCTGCTGCTCTCGGACAGATCACCTTCGAGAACGACGAGCCTGCCGACCTGATCATCGCCGGCAACGAGGCCACCGACGGCCGCGTCGGCGCTGTTCCGGCCATCATCGCCGAGTACCTGGGCATCCCGCAGCTCACGCAGCTGCGCAAGGTCGTCGTCGCCGACGGCAAGATCACCGGTGAGCGCGAGACCGACGAGGGCGTCTTCGGCCTCGAGGCTTCGCTGCCCGCGATCGTCTCGGTCACCGAGAAGATCAACGAGCCGCGCTTCCCGTCCTTCAAGGGCATCATGGCCGCGAAGAAGAAGGAAGTTCTCGTTTACACGCTGGCCGACCTCGGAGTCGACCCGGAGACCGTCGGAGTTGCCAACGCCGGCACCACCGTGACGTCCTCCACCCCGAAGCCCCCCCGTACCGCTGGTGAGCGCATCGCCGACGAGGGAGACGGTGGCACCAAGATTGCCGCTTACCTCGTCAGCAACAAGGTCATCTGATCGCGCCCTTCTAGACATCCAGCAGAAGAACTCAGGGAGAGTTAAGTCATGGCAGAAGTACTTGTGCTCGTAGAGCACGCAGAGGGTGCGCTGAAGAAGGTCAGCACCGAACTCATCACCGCTGCACGCGCACTCGGTGAGCCGTCGGCAGTTGTCGCCGGCCCCGCGGGCACCGCAGCAAAGCTCGCCGAAGCTCTGGCAGCAGCCGGAGCCGAGAAGATCTACGTCGCCGAGTCCGACGACATCGACGGCTACCTCGTCACCCCCAAGGTCGACGTTCTCGCCGCTCTGGTCGAGTCCACCAGCCCGGCAGCAGTCATCACCGCAGCCGGCACCGAGGGCAAAGAGGTTGCCGGTCGTCTGGCCGCACGTCTGGGCTCCGGACTGCTGACCGACGTCATCGAGATCAAGGCTGACGGCACCGGCGTCCACTCCATCTTCGGTGGCGCGTTCACCGTCGAAGCCAAGGCCAACGGCGACGTTCCCGTCTACTCGGTTCGTCCGGGTGCAGTCGAGGCTGCTCCGCAGGCCGGCGCAGGCGAGCAGATCACCGTCGAGGTTCCGGCTCAGGACGAGAGTGCCGTCAAGGTCACCTCGCGTGAGCCCATTGTCGGCGGCGACCGCCCCGAGCTCACCGAGGCGTCGGTTGTCGTCTCCGGTGGACGTGGCGTCGGCAGCGCGGACAAGTTCTCCGTCGTCGAAGAGCTGGCCGATTCCCTCGGTGCTGCAGTCGGTGCTTCGCGTGCCGCTGTGGACTCGGGTTACTACCCCGGACAGTTCCAGGTCGGTCAGACCGGTAAGACGGTCTCCCCGCAGCTGTACATCGCGCTCGGCATTTCCGGTGCCATCCAGCACCGCGCCGGCATGCAGACGTCCAAGACCATCGTCGCGGTCAACAAGGACGAAGAGGCACCCATCTTCGAGATCGCCGACTTCGGCATCGTGGGCGACCTGTTCAACGTCGCACCGCAGCTCACCGAAGCTGTGAAGTCCCACAAGGGCTAAAAAGCACAAACTGCTGTGCGCCTTTATCAACCCCCCGCGGTTGATAAAGGCGCACAGTGCTTTATTCACCCGGCCTGCATCGGCATGTCACTTCGTCGATACCGAGACGCCGTTCGCGCTCGATAAACCTTGCGCATGACAATTACGTCAGTCCTTCGCTCCGCGAGTGACAATCTCGGCCGTGAGGTCGCCCAGCCGAGATATTCCCTGATCGTCTCCTCCGACCGCGAGCATCGTGTCGCAGCGCAGCGCCTTCGATACCGAGTGTTCGCCTCCGAGCCAGGCTTCTCCCTCCCGGCCTCGGCCGGGGTCTTCGAACTCGACGCCGACGGCTTCGACGAATTCTGTGATCATCTACTCGTTCGTGACAACATCACCGAGGAGTACGTCGGCTGCTACCGAATGTTGCCGCCGGATTCCGCTGCGGCGGCGGGTGGGTATTACACCGCAACCGAATTCGACATCTCCGCGCTCGATCCGGTGTCGAACAGGATCGTCGAAATGGGTCGCGCGTGCGTCGATCCCGCGCACCGCACCGGATCCGTCCTCAGCCTGATGTGGTCGGGCATTCTGCACTATCTCGAACTGACCGGATACGAGTGGGTGATGGGCTGCGTCTCCGTGCCCATCTTGCCGAGCCCCGATTCAATTGCCGGCGCCGATGTCCGCGGCGTCCGTGACTTCGTGATGAACAAACACGCCAGTCCGGGGTCGCGGCGGGTGACGCCACGAAACCCGGTGGTCCTCGGCGGTCTGACGCTCGACGAGATTGCCGCACCGGAACGCGTGACGATGCCGCCGTTGCTACGTGGCTACTTGCGGATGGGCGCGATGATCTGCGGGGAACCTGCTCACGATCCCGAGTTCGGTGTAGCCGATTTTGTTGCGCTGCAAGGCCTTCACTCCGCCAACAAGCGCTATCTGGAACGGCTGCGATCGGCGGCCGCCGCACACGAATCGGGGATCGGCTGATGACCGCGACGGTGCCGTACTGGGTGCCGACGAGCCCCTGCGGCGACGGGTGCCTACCTACGGACGCACCCGGTGTGTCGAGTATCACCGTGATGGCCCGCGGGGTCATGGTCGGCGCCGCACTGGTGACTGCGCCGGTGCTCTCCGCCGGCTGGCTGCTCCCGCGCACCTGGCGTACGGAGATGCAACGCGGATACTCGCGCGCGTTGCTGCGTTGTCTGGGAATGAAGCTCACGGTCGACGATCAGCGGTTGGGGCGCGCCGAACCGGCGGGCGTGATGGTTGTCGCCGGTCACGTGTCGTGGACCGACGTCCTCGTCGCGAGTGCCGTTGCCCCGGCCAACTTCGTCGCCCGTGCCGACCTGCTCGACTGGGCAGTGCTCGGTGGTCTCGCGCGCCGGATGCGCGTAGTGCCCATCGATCGCGCCCGACTGCGTGAACTTCCCGGAACCGTCGACGTCGTTCGCGAACGACTTCAGCGTGGTGTCCGCGTAATGGTGTTTCCCGAGGGAACGACCTGGTGCGGGCGGGCGTACGGAGGTTTTCGCCCGGCAATGTTCCAAGCTGCCGTCGACGCCGAATGCCCGGTTCAGCCGATGGCGATCCGCTACGAGAACGCCGACGGTTCCCTGTGCACCGGACCGTGCTTTGTCGGCACCGAAACTATCGGTCAGTCCATGCGTCGGATCCTGCGTCAGAAGAACGTCGAGGTGAAGGTCAGGCTGGCTCCCCTCGAGGAGGCAGGGGAGTGTCGAGTCGACCTCGCGCAGCGATGCGAGAGAGCCGTACGTGGCGTCGAAACCATCGATTTGGCAGCTCACGACATCTTCGACCCCGCACCGGAACTCGTGACACAAGCCGTGGGACAAATCGATACCTCCCCGGCAATGACCGCTTAGCCTGCTGAGCGAGGCTGGGCGAACTCTCGTGCTGGGCTATCCTTGTCAAGCCATGACTCTGCCTGCACCCAGTGCCCACGCCGGATTTCCGGTGTACCTCGATCATGCCGCCACGACTCCGATGTCGGCAGCCGCTATCGAGGCGATGACCGATACCTTCAAAACCGTGGGCAACGCGTCCTCGCTTCACGGTTCCGGCCGTGCGGCCCGGCGCCGCGTCGAGGAGTCGCGGGAATCGATCGCTGCCAGCCTGGGTGCGCGGCCTTCGGAGGTCATCTTCACCTCCGGCGGAACCGAGAGCGACAATCTCGCGGTCAAGGGCATCTACTGGGCTCGCCGTGACGCCGATCCGCGACGCACTCGCATCCTGGCCAGCTCCGTCGAGCATCATGCGGTGCTCGACGCCGTCGAGTGGCTCGAGCAGCACGAGGGCGCGCGCGTGACGTGGTTGCCGGTCGACGAGAACGGTGTCGTTGACCCGCAGACCTTGCGCGACGAGCTTTCCGTCCACGCCGACGAGGTAGCACTCGTTACGGTGATGTGGGCCAACAACGAGGTCGGCTCCATCATGCCGATCGTGGAGTTGGCGGAGATTTCGGCTGAGTTCGAGATTCCGATGCACAGCGACGCGGTTCAGGCCGTTGCGCAATTGCCGGTCGATTTCGCGGCGAGCAAGTTGTCCGCGCTGAGCATCGCGGCGCACAAGTTCGGTGGTCCGCACGGCGTCGGCGCACTGCTGCTCGGACGCCAGGTTCCGTGTGTGCCGCTCCTTCACGGCGGCGGACACGAACGTGATCTGCGTTCGGGCACTCCGGATACTGCGGGCGTTGTCGGGATGGCTGCGGCGCTGCGCGCAAACGTCGAGAACTTCGATTCCAGCACAAGGGAATTGGCGCAGTTGCGTGACCGTTTGATCGACGGAGTCCTGGAGATTCTTCCCGAGTCGGTGCTCAACGGCCCGACCGGATCCGATCGGCTTCCCGGTAACGCGCACTTCACCTTCCCCGGCTGCGAGGGCGATTCGTTGCTGATGCTGCTCGACGCCGCCGGTATCGAATGTTCCACCGGTTCGGCCTGCACCGCCGGTGTGGCCAGAGCCAGCCATGTCTTGATCGCGATGGGCGTCGAATCGCCCGTCGCGCGTGGCTCACTGAGATTTTCGCTCGGACATACGTCGAGTGTCACCGATGTGGACGCGCTGATCGCTGCGCTTCCACAAGTAGTAGAGCGCGCTCGGGCCGCCGGTCTTGCCGGTGCCGGTTCGCGTGGAGGGGATCGCTGATGCGAGTACTCGCAGCCATGAGCGGAGGTGTCGACTCCGCTGTCGCCGCCGCCCGCGCTGTTGCCGCCGGACATGACGTCGTCGGCGTTCATCTTGCGCTGTCCACGGCGCCGGGTGCATTGCGGACGGGTTCGCGTGGATGCTGCTCGAAGGAAGATGCCGGCGACGCCAGGCGCGCTGCCGACGTCCTCGGAATACCCTTCTACGTCTGGGATTTCGCCGATCGCTTCAAGGAAGACGTGATCGACGACTTCGTGGCGTCGTACGCAGCGGGTGAGACCCCCAATCCGTGCCTGCGGTGCAACGAGAAGATCAAGTTCACCGCACTGGCCGACCGTGCGGTCGCTCTCGGCTTCGATGCCGTGGCGACCGGTCACTACGCGCGCCTCGAAGACGGCGTCCTACGCCGGGCGGTCGACGCGGACAAGGACCAGTCGTATGTCCTCGGTGTGCTGACGGCCGATCAGCTTTCGCGCGCGATGTTCCCGATCGGTGACACACCGAAAGAACAGATCCGCGAGGAAGCCGCCGAGCGCGGTCTGGCTGTGGCGAACAAGCCTGACAGCCATGACATCTGCTTCATCCCGACCGGCGATACCCGAGCATTCCTGGGTGCGCGCATCGGCGTTCGTCCGGGAAGCGTCGTCGACGCCGATTCGGGTGAGGTCCTCGCTGCACACGACGGCGTACACGGCTTCACGATCGGACAGCGCAAGGGCCTCGGCGTCGAAGGTCCCGCAGGTGACGGCCGTCCGCGGTACGTGACCGCGATCGAGCCCGAAACCGGAACGGTGCGAGTCGGTTCGGCCAAGAATCTCGACGTCTGGGCCATCTCGGCCCAGCGCGCGATCTGGACCTCGGGCCAGGCGCCGGAAGGCCCCGTCGAGTGCATGGTGCAGGTTCGTGCGCACGGCGGACTGGCGCAGGCCGTCGCGGAGGCCGTCGACGACGGTACTTCGGGCGGCGGCATCTCCATTTCGTTGCGCGAACCACTGACCGGCGTCGCGAAGGGCCAGGCCGTCGTGCTGTATCGCCCCGACAGCGAACTGGGCGACCAGGTTCTCGGCAGTGGCACCATCTCCGGCACCGAATCCGAGCCGAACACACTGTGACACAGCAGGTTTCCATCGGTGGCCTCGTCACCGGAATCGGATCCTGGCCGGGCACGGACGCCCGCGAAAGCGCCGCAACCATCCTTGGCGAACTGGGCGGTTTCCCACACCTGGTGGAGTTGCCGAGCCGCGGTCTCGGCGCTGACATGGTCGGCCGAGCAGGCGCCATTCTGGTCGACATCAACCTCGACGCCTCGACCCGCGCCTATCGTGTCGTGCCTCGGCGGGGCAACGTCGCGAAGCGAGCCGAGGACTTCCTGAATCAGGATCTCGACGCACTCGAGGAAGCCTGGGAATCGGCCCGTCTGGTCGGCGGAGACCACGTCGTCAAGCTCCAAGCTGCCGGCCCGCTGACACTCGGCGCCGAGATCGAGGTTGCAAACGGTTCGCGAGTTCTCGTCGACCGTGGGGCACTCCGGGACATCGCCGAATCACTTGGTGAGGGGCTCGCGCGCCACGCCGCCGACGTCACTCGTCGTACCGGTGCCCGAGTGGTGATCCAATTGGACGAGCCGCAGATCGCGGCAGTGCTGGCCGGTTCACTACCCGGGCGCACCAAGATGGAGAGCGTTCCGGCTCTCCCGGAACCCGAGGCGCTCGCCGTTCTCGACTCGACGATCAGCGGTTGCGGACTGCCCACAATCGTCCACAGTTGCGGCGCCGACATGCCGTGGGATCTGCTGAGGCGAAGCCAGGCGTTCGGCGTGAGCTTCGACATGTCGCTCATCGGCTCACGTGATCTGGACGGCATCGGCCAGTTGTTCGACGCCGGCAAGGAATTGGCGCTCGGTCTGGTTCCTTCCGACCCGCCGGAAAAGCCGGTGACGTGGAAAGAGTGCGCGATGCCGGCCGTCACCCTGATCGATCGTCTCGGCTTCTCGCGTGAACTCCTGCAGAACCAGGTCGCGGTAACCCCAAGCTGTGGTCTTGCGGGTGCGAGCCTCGAGTGGAGTCGAGCCGCCCTTCGGTTGTGCACAGACGTCGGCAAGGCATTGGTGGACGATCCGTCGGCGTTCTGATGTGTTGCGTTCTGACGTGGAGTCGTGTGGTGTGTCGGTGTGAACCGATAATCTTCTAGCTGTGACTGAAACCGCGGATGCAATGCAGCCAGCGCCCAACGAGGCGCGCGAGCAGTGGACGGAGCTGGCCGAAGAGGTACGCCAGCATCAGTTCCGCTACTACGTTCGTGACGCGCCCGTCATTTCGGACGGTGCATTCGACACATTGCTCGGGCAGCTCAATGCTCTCGAAGAGCAGTACCCGGATCTGCGAACTCCCGACTCTCCGACGCAACTCGTCGGCGGCGGATTCGCGACGGACTTCACGTCCGTCGATCACCTCGAGCGGATGCTCAGCCTCGACAACGTCTTCGACGAGTCCGAACTCCGCGGATGGATCGCCAAGGTAGAGCAGGAAACCGGGCCGGAACTGCACTATCTGTGCGAAGTAAAAATCGACGGTGTCGCGCTCAATCTCGTCTACGAGAACGGCAAACTCGTGCGTGCCGCAACCCGCGGCGACGGTCGTACGGGCGAGCTGGTCACTCTCAATGCCCTGACGATCAACGACATCCCGGAGCGGCTCACCGCTACGGACGAATACCCGATTCCAACCTTGCTCGAGGTGCGAGGAGAGGTGTTCTTCCGCCTCGAGGACTTCGCGGCACTCAATGCCTCCCTCGTGGAGGAGGGTAAGGCGCCGTTCGCCAATCCGCGCAACTCTGCGGCGGGCTCCCTGCGTCAGAAGAATCCTGCCGTCACCGCGCGTCGTCGCCTCGGCATGATCTGCCACGGGTTCGGGCGCATGGAAGGTTTCGAGCCGGCTTCGCAGTACGACGCCTACGTGGCCCTCGCCGCCTGGGGGCTGCCGGTGTCCACGCACACCTCGCGGGTGGTTGGCGCCGACGCCGTGGTCGAGAAGATGAAGTACTGGGGAGAACATCGCCACGACGTCGAGCACGAGATCGACGGGTTGGTGGTCAAGGTCGACGAGATGTCGTTGCATCGACGTCTGGGCACCACGTCTCGCGCACCGCGGTGGGCGATCGCGTACAAGTACCCGCCGGAAGAGGTCACGACCAAGCTCCTCGACATCCGGGTCAGTGTCGGCCGTACGGGTCGCGTGACGCCGTTCGCGTACATGGAACCCGTCACGGTGGCGGGTTCCACTGTGTCCTTGGCCACGCTGCACAACGGATCCGAGGTCAAACGCAAGGGTGTGCTGATCGGCGACACCGTGGTGTTGCGTAAGGCCGGAGATGTGATTCCCGAGGTCCTCGGACCCGTGGCAGACGTGCGCGACGGTACCGAGCGCGAGTTCGTGATGCCGACGCATTGCCCCGAGTGCGGCACGTTGTTGGCACCCGCGAAAGAGGGCGACGTCGACGTGCGATGCCCTAATCAGCAGTACTGCCCGGCGCAGTTGCGCGAGCGCGTGTTCCACGTCTCGGGGCGCGGAGCATTCGACATCGAGGTGCTCGGTTACGAGGCCGCGACCGGGCTGCTGGAGGCGAAGGTCATCGGTGACGAGGGTGATCTCTTTTCACTCGACGCCGAGAAACTGATCGAGGTTCCCATCTTCCGCACCAATGCGGGAGCCCTGTCTGCCAACGGAAAACGCTTGCTGGCCAACCTGGATTCGGCCAAGGACAAGCCGTTGTGGAGAGTGCTTGTGGCACTGTCGATTCGGCACGTCGGCCCCACTGCTGCGAGGGCGTTGGCCGGCGAATTCGGTTCGCTGCAACGTATTCGGGAAGCGTCGGTCGACGAGTTGGCTGCAGTCGACGGTGTCGGATCCACAATCGCCGCCGCTGTCGTGGAGTGGTTCTCCGTCGACTGGCACCAGCAGATCGTCGACAAGTGGGCTTCGGCCGGAGTGCGTATGGAGGACGAGCGAGACGACTCGATTCCGCGCAATCTCGAGGGTCTCTCGATCGTCGTCACCGGTTCGCTCGAGACGTACTCGCGAGATCAGGCGAAGGAAGCGATTCTGGTGCGCGGCGGTAAGGCGGCTGGGTCGGTCTCGAAGAAGACTGCGTTTGTCGTCGTCGGTGAAGCGCCCGGTTCCAAGCATGACAAGGCAGTCGAATTGGGTGTGCCGGTGCTCGACGAAGACGGCTTCCGGCGGTTGCTCGAAGATGGCCCGGATGCGGTCGCTCCCACCGATTTGGACGAATCAGAGTGACTTTGTCCGATTTCTGAGATTGGTGTGCTGGGTGCGATAGTGACGCCATGATCGAGATTCGTGAAGTTCTACCGGCTGAGTTCGAGACCGTCGGGGAACTGACTGTGCAGTCGTACGTGGGTGGCGGATTTGTCGCCGGCGGATCCCCGTACGCGGAGCGCCTGCGAGACACCGCAACTCGGGTGGAGCAGGGGCGGGTGCTGGTTGCCGTTCTCGGCGAAGAGGTCGTGGGTTCTTTGACGATCGCCGAACCCGGCACGCCCTTCGCGGATGTTGCGCAGAAGGGCGAACTCGAGTTCCGCATGCTCGCGGTCTCGCCGCAGGCTCGGGGATCGGGCGCCGGAACCGCATTGGTTCGCGCAGTGATCGCCGAAGCCTACGACCGAGGCGATCACTCGGTGGTCATCTCGACGCAGCCCGAGATGGTCGATGCTCGTCGTATCTACGACCGCAACGGGTTCGTCCCCGATCCGGAGCGCGCGTGGGAGCCGATTCGCGGTATGGAGCTGACGGTCATGGTTCGCGGTCTGGCCTGATTACCCAGCCTGGTCAGCCCAGCACTGTCGCGACGATTCCGGCGAGATAGCCGAGGCGGGCTATCTCCGAAGGGCGAAATTCGGGTCCTCCGGGACGACCGAGCATGAGGACGCGATTGCCGGAGCCGAGCGGTGCGGCAGCGAGGCTGGTGTTCATCTCTCGCCAGACGTCCGGAACCCAGTCGGCCTCGCCGTCGAGGGCGGTGGGCTTGTCCAGTGGCATCCACGGAATGTCGGTGGCATGGGTTTCCGGCGCACCGGCGCTACCGACGACGCGGTACGCACCGTGCTTGCCGATGTCCGCGACGACGCACCAGCCGACTCGCAGTACACGCGGCGCGCCGTCGACGAGGACCTGTAGTCGATCGTTTCGGGCTGTCGCAACGGAATCGATGAGTTCGAGCTCACGATGGGTGTCGAGAATCCCGGCGTAGGGGCGGATCGAATCGACCAGCACGTCGGGCAGATGCTCGGCAGCGGTGATCAAGGTGTCGGGCAGTGCTCCGGGTTCGACGTCGACCACGAGGTCGTCGATGGCAAAACCGTCGCCTCGCTCCACGACGTCGAGGGAGAGGATGTCTGCGCCCACGGATCCGAGAGCTACGGCGAGCGCGCCGAGGCTGCCGGGTCGGTCGGGCAGTTGGACGCGAAGCAGGTACGACACGTGCGTGCCTTTCGCTGATCGGTTCTCGCCCGGATCACGTCGACCCGGGCCACACCCATCTTTGCACTTGCTCAGCACGCGTTGGTGGGCGCCGCGGCGGGGTCACACCGGGTGCACATGCTTGTCACACGAGCGAAACACGAGGTGGATTCGACGTGGCGGTGGACACAGTAGGCGTGCGTACCGGTCGACACAGCAGGCGTGATTACAGGGACACAGCAGGCGTGCTTACAGGTCTGTCGCGGCGAGCAACTAGGCTGGACCGGCAATGTTCACGTCCTCTTCCGAAAGGGGCCCCGCGGTGCCTGCCATCTCCCGTGACGAGGTCGCGCACCTCGCGCGGCTGTCCAGACTCGCCCTGTCCGATGCCGAACTCGACGAGTTCGCCGGTCAGTTGGATTCGATTCTCAACCACGTCAAGGTGGTCACCGAGGTTGCGGCCGACGACGTCCCGCCCATGGCGAACCCCAATGCCGTCACCAACGTGACGCGCCCCGACGTGATCGTGCCCGGGTTGACCCCCGAGCAGGCATTGTCCGGAGCACCCGCAGTCGAACAGGATCGCTTTGCGGTTCCGCAGATCCTTGGAGAGGGCGAATGACCGATCTGACCACGCTGGACGCCGCTGAGCTGGCCGGCAAGATCCACTCGCGTGAGGTGTCCTCGGTAGAGGTCACGCAGGCGCATCTCGACCGCATCGCTGCCGTCGACACCGAGTACCACGCCTTCCTGCACGTTGCCGGTGAACAGGCTCTCGAAGCCGCCGCAGCAGTGGACAACTCGCTCGCAGGCGGAAACGAACCCGCTTCGGCACTCGCCGGAGTTCCGATTGCGTTGAAGGACATCTTCACAACGACGGACATGCCGACCACCTGTGCGTCGAAGATTCTCGAAGGCTGGGTTGCGCCGTACGACGCGACCCTGACGAGCAAGCTTCGCGCTGCGGGCATCCCGATCCTCGGCAAGACGAACCTCGACGAATTTGCGATGGGCTCCTCCACGGAGAACTCCGCATTCGGTCCGACGCGTAACCCGTGGGATGTCACCCGCATCCCCGGCGGATCCGGTGGTGGTAGCGCTGCAGCGCTCGCGTCGCGTCAGGCCCCGTTGGCCATCGGCACCGACACCGGAGGGTCGATCCGTCAGCCCGCTGCGGTCACCGCGACGGTCGGAACCAAGCCGACGTACGGAACTGTCTCGCGCTTCGGGCTCGTCGCGTGCGCCTCCTCGCTCGATCAGGGTGGCCCCTGTGGTCGCACCGTGCTCGACACCGCTCTGCTGCACGAGGTCATCGCCGGGCACGATCCGCGTGACTCCACGTCCATCGACGCCCCCGTGCGTCCGGTGGTCGCTGCGGCACGTGAAGGTGCAGTCGGCGACCTGCGCGGCGTCAAAGTCGGTGTGGTCAAGGAACTTCACTCCGACAGCTACCAGCCCGGCGTCATCGCTTCCTTCGACGCTGCTGTCGAGCAACTCAAGGCTTTGGGCGCCGAAGTTGTCGAGGTTTCGTGCCCGAGCTTCGAGCATGCGCTCGCGTCGTACTACCTGGTGCTGCCCAGTGAGGTCTCGTCCAACCTGGCCCGCTTCGACGCCATGCGCTACGGACTGCGGGTCGACGAAGGCAACATGAGTGCCGACCAGGTCATGGCGGCAACCCGCGCCGCCGGTTTCGGCCCGGAGGTCAAGCGCCGCATCATGATCGGTACTTACGCACTGTCCTCGGGCTACTACGACGCCTACTACGGTTCGGCGCTCAAGGTTCGTACCCTCATCGCACGCGATTTCGACAAGGCCTACGAGAAGGTAGACGTACTGGTCTCGCCGACCAGCCCGTTCACGCCGTGGAAGTTGGGGGAGAAGGTCGGCGATCCGTTGGCCATGTACCTCTCCGACCTGTGCACGCTGCCGACCAACCTGGCCGGACACTGCGCGATGTCGGTGCCATCGGGTCTGTCCGCGGACGACAACCTGCCGGTGGGCTTGCAGATCATGGCGCCCGCCATGGCTGACGAGCGCCTCTACCGTGTCGGTGCCGCGTACGAAGCTGCTCGCGGCCCGATTGCAACTGCAGTCTGACCTGTTTGCTGTGCGCCTTTATTAACCCCCCGCGGTTAATAAAGGCGCACAGCAGTTTCAGGAGCAAGTCCCCAAAGCTGTTCCCTGATCGGTTCCGTAGCGGTGGCCGTGACCGGCGGGTACACCGAGCGAACCGAGCATGTCGACGGTGGTCTGCAAGAACGTGACGCCCGGGATCCACTGCGGGATCGGGCCGTCTTGCACGGCACGGCTCAGATCCGGCTTCTGCGTCGCGAGGGCGGGGGACCACCACACCACTGGGTCGGACGTGTTCGCTAGGACGGTTGCGCCGTCCGTCCGTGTCGCGCCGGCCGGGGGACCGGCCCACAACACGTCGCACGGGGCGGTGGCACTGCTCTCGGTCAGAGCCTCTGTCAGTGCGGCGCTGCCGCCGACGGCGCCGAGGCTCTGTCCGTAGAGGAACAGGTCCGGTCGCTCTTCGGCAGGCATCGCGGCAATGTGGCTGCCGACAGCTGTGAACAGGGCGGTGGCTGATTCTTCGGCGTCGTCGCGGCTGAACAGGAATGTCGCCCAACTGGGTGCGTCGGAGTATTGCTGCCCGACTATCGCGACGTCTCCGCCGAACCGTTGCTCGATACCGTCGACTGCGTGGGTGTCGATCCAGCCCGAGCCGGTCGGAACGGCCACCACGACGCTGTTGCGGGCGAAGCCGCCGACGCGATCGAGTTCACTCACGGCGAGAGCGGCACGCGATGCGGTATCGGGTGCGGAATCCACACCGGCGTAGACGCGCACCGAGTCTTCACCTGCAGCGATGAATTTGCGTCCCTCCGCGCCCATCGAGGTCCACGAGATGAGCGATTCGGAGCTGCCTGTCGCAGAGGCCGAAAGTGGCTGTGTCAGAGCGGTGTCGATGTACGCGTTGGACTTGTCGAACGAATCGGCGAGGCCGTTCCAGACGGCGGGACCGACGACCAACTGCACGCCGAGGACTCCCATGACCAGTGCGCCCACGCTCCGCGCGAAACCCATCCACCGCAGCGCCTTCGAAAGTCCGACCCCGAGGCCCCAGAGTGCAAGGGCGGTCAGCGAGGCAATGCACCCCGCCTCCACCCAGTGGATCAGCCCGGCAGGCGGTACGCCCATCGCTGCTCGCAGCGAGTTCTGCCAACCGGCGGCGGCGAACATCGCAACTGCGGTGCCGGCAGTCGACAACCCGAACGCGGTGATGCGCCAATGACGTTCGTCGAATCGGGCCTTGACCCGGTCGGGGACGAGCCGACGGGCTACCGCGGAGAACGCCCACATCGCCAGTAGCCCGACCGCGACGAGCAGACCGCTGAATACCCCTTGGAGTACGGCTGATCTCGGCAGGAGTCCGGGAGCTAGCGAGATGGCGGACGTCGCTGCCACGGCGACGCTCGTGGACACCCGGGGGAGTGCGAGCGCCCCGACTCGGGCGAGGACGGGGGTCCGTGACGCATTCAGAACGCTCATGCTGCAATCGCTTTCGGGGAGAAGGAGAACTCGTTCGACGGATCGAGGTGCCGCGATCGCATCAGGGTGAAGCCGAGGGCGGAAACTGCCAGAACTCCGGCCGTGCCGTAACCGAACCCCGATTCTGCGACTGGTGTCAGATAGCCTTGGCGCCAAGAGTTTCCGTTCACAGCAGTGACTGCTACATCGGCCATCGCGAAGCAATACCCACGTGAGAGAAAGGACGTACGGTCTTCACAGGCCGCATGCATTCGCTCGTCGAGCTGACCGTCGAGGACCTGACGGGCCCACGGCCCCAGTTCCGTTCCGTGCGAATGCGCGTAGCGGAGTAGGTCGTACCCGAGATCGTGTGCTTTGCAGGCCGAGTCGAATTCGTCGGGAAGCGGAATCGGTGACGAGCAGTCGCCGTGGGGGTTGGCGAGGTATCCGTTGACGACGGTAGGCGTGTAGCCGGCAAATGCGGCGAAATCCGACGGGATGGTGGTCGCAGCATCAGAGGCATCCGCGGTAGTCACAGTGGCGATCGCCCTGGATGCGTTCGAATTCTCGGTGCGCGGCGGCTCGGCTCCGCTCGCTCCGGCAGTGACGGTGATCGCTGCCGTTGCCGCCAGCGCCAGGGCAGCCCAGGTGCCGGCGCTTCGAGAGAGGTCTTTCACTCGTGTGATCCGCATGCCGTTCACGCTATGAACGGACAATCCTGGCGGTCATCGCTCTGGAGAGGGGTTCTCCGACGTGCGATCGGGTGAGAATTCCCTCCCCTGTGATACCTCGGAGGTAGGGGGATCTCACTCTGCAGTATGAGGACTTTCGGGGTTCGCCTTCATAGGCTTGACGGGTGATCAAGGTCCGAAGGAAGAACAGAGGCGCACCGGGTGTGCCCGCGCCGACATACACCACTGCCGGGTCGGTGCTGTCCGGCCTCGACGGGGCGGTCGTACATTCGGAGAAGGTGCGCCGGGCAACCAGTTTCGTGGCCCGCGGTCAGTTCTGGAACATCGTCATCGTAGTGATCACTCTGATCCTCTATTCGATTGCCTGGCCGACACTGCAACTGACGCATCATGTTTCGCCGCCGATCATGCCGTTCGTCGCCGCGTTGGCCGCCTTTCCGTTTGTCCTGATCCGGATCAACGCTCCATTGGGGTGGGCGGTGTCGGCGGTGTCGGCACTGATCATCCCGTTGGTGTTCGACAACACGACTGGTTACGACTACCCGTGGCAGGTCGTCCACATCATCGTGCTGATGTCGTTGCTCGCCGCGGTGAGTCTGCGGGCGCCCATTCAGGTTGTCGGCGTCGCCTGGATCGCCACGGTGCTGCTTTTCCTCGGCAACGCTCCGGGAAGCGACGGAGCCGGTTGGGCTGTCGGATTGAGCGCGCTGGTGGTCTTCTGCCTGCTGATCCGCTGGTTGGTTCTCTCTCGTCGTCAATTGGCCAAGCAGGAAGAAGTCAGTGAACTCGAGCGCACTCGGCGAACGATCCTCGAGGAGAAGGCGCGGATCGCCCGCGACTTGCACGACATCGTGGCCCACCACATGTCGATGGTGGTCGTGCAAGCGCAGAGTGCGCCGTACCGACTCGATGCGGTCACTCCCGAGATCCGGACCGAATTCGAATCGATAAGTGAGACAGGGCGAGCAGCGCTCAACGAGATTCGTGGTCTCCTCGGAGTGCTGCGCAGCGACGGTGACTCCGTGGTGACGGCCCCGCAACCGGGCGTCGATCAATTAGACGACCTGCTGCTCGGCAGTACCCGTGCCGGACTTCCGGTGTCGTGGCGAGTCGACGGAGATCGAGCGTCGGTCTCGGAATCCACGGGCCTTGCGCTCTACCGGATCATTCAGGAGTCGATTACCAATGCGGCCAGGCATTCACCAGGCGGACCCATCGAGGTCGCCGTGGCGTTCGGCCCGCAATCGGTGAGCGCGCTCGTGAACAACGGGCCTTCGCCACTGGGTGGCAATCAGCACTCGGCGTCGGAAACCACTGGTGGCAACGGAATACGCGGAATGCGTGAGCGGGCTTCGGCGGTGGGCGGCATGCTGTTGGCAAACCGGCGCGAGGACGGAGGGTTCGAGGTCCGGGCCGAGTTGCCGTCGATGCCCGCCTAGGCTGTCCGAGTGCCCATCACAGTATTCATCGCAGACGACCAGGCGATGGTTCGACAAGGGTTCGGAGCCCTACTCTCCGCCCAGCCCGACATCAGCGTGATCGGCGATGCGCCGGACGGCAAGATCGCCGTCGCCGAGGTCGCGCGATTGCGTCCGGATGTGGTGTTGATGGATGTTCGTATGCCCGAGATGAACGGACTCGACGCTGCCCGCCAGATTCTGTCCGCCGGATGGGAACCGCCGGTGCGAGTCCTCATGCTCACCACTTTCGACATCGACGACTACGTCTACGAGGCCCTGAGCGTCGGAGCGAGCGGGTTCATGCTCAAGGACGCACCGGCTGAGGAACTGATTCGGGCGGTGCGCGTCGTCGCCGAAGGGCAGGCCTTGCTGGCGCCGACGGTGACGCGTCGCCTGATTGCCGATGTGACCAGCCGGCGGGCCGCACCGCGCGCACGGCCCGCAGCGCTCGATGCGCTGACCCCGCGTGAGCGCGAGGTCCTCGAACTGATCGCCCGCGGATTGTCCAACGTCGAGATTGCCGAGCGGCTGTTCGTCGCCGAGCAGACCGTCAAGACCCATGTCGGGAAGGTGCTGTCCAAGCTCGATCTGCGCGATCGCGCCCAGGCGGTCGTGTTGGCGTACGAAAGCGGGCTCGTCACGCCGGGTTAGTGGCCCAGTGCGGCGCGGCGTTGCGGCTCGGCAACGCCGCTATCCTGCGGCAATACGGTGACTGGGGGAAGATGGACACCAAGATCCACAATCCGGTCACGAGAGGTGCTGCACTATGCGAATCGGAATCCTCACGGGCGGCGGCGACTGCCCGGGCTTGAACGCGGTCATCCGCGCCGTCGTACGTACGTCGGCCGGTCGTTACGGCAGTACCGTGGTCGGATTCCGGGACGGCTGGCGAGGATTGCTCGAGGACCGCAAGGTCCCGCTCGACTCCGATGACCGCATCAACCGCATCCTCACCCGCGGCGGCACGATCCTCGGCACCGCTCGCGTGAACCCCGACAAACTCCGTGCGGGCCTCGATCAGATCAAGCAGACCCTCGACGACAACGGGATCGACGTCCTGATCCCGATCGGCGGCGAAGGCACACTCACCGCGGCCAGTTGGCTTTCCGAGAGCGGCGTACCCGTGATCGGTGTGCCCAAGACGATCGACAACGACATCGACTGCACCGACGTGACTTTCGGGTTCGACACCGCCTTGGCCGTCGCCACCGACGCCATCGACAGACTCCACACCACGGCTGAATCGCATCAGCGCGTCATGCTCGTCGAGGTGATGGGCCGGCACGCGGGCTGGATCGCGCTGCAAGCCGGACTGGCGTCGGGGGCACACCTGACTCTGGTTCCGGAACAGCCGTTCGACGTCGACGAGGTGTGCGCGATGGTCAAGAAGCGCTTCCAACGCGGCGACTCCCACTTCATCTGCGTCGTCGCTGAAGGCGCGATGCCCGATCCCGCGTCGATGACCCTGCGCGAAGGTGGCATCGACGAGTTCGGCCACAAGATCTTCACCGGCGTCGCGCAGCAGCTCGGAAACGAGATCGAGCGCCGCATCGGCAAGGAAGTTCGCACCACCGTCCTCGGACACATCCAGCGCGGTGGCACCCCGACGCCGCACGACCGCATCCTCGCCACTCGCTTCGGGGTTCATGCCACCGACGCAGCTCACCGCGGAGACTTCGGTCAGATGGTCGCGTTGCACGGAACGTCCATCGACCTCGTTCCGCTCGCCGAGGCGACCCGCAAACTCAAGACGGTGCCCAAGGAGCGCTACGAGGAGGCAGCCGCATTCTTCGGCTGAGCCGCAGACGCATAAACTGATCACCATGACTGCTGTCGATGCGCCCGACATCCTCGATTACGACGAAGTACTGACCAAGTACGAGCCTGTGATGGGTATGGAGGTGCACGTAGAACTCGGCACCGCGACCAAGATGTTCTGCCCGTGCCCCACCGAGTTCGGTGCCGAACCCAATACCCAGGTGTGCCCGGTCTGTCTGGGCATGCCCGGTTCGTTGCCAGTGGTGAACGCAGCCGCTGTCGAGTCCGCGATCCGGATCGGCCTTGCGCTCAACTGCTCCATCACGCCTTGGGGCCGATTCGCACGCAAGAACTACTTCTACCCGGATCAGCCGAAGAACTACCAGATTTCCCAGTACGACGAGCCGATCGCAACCGAGGGATACCTCGACGTGATCCTCGACGACGGGACGACGTGGCGTGTCGACATCGAGCGCGCACACATGGAGGAGGACACCGGTAAGTCCCTCCACGTCGGTGGCGCTACGGGCCGTATCCACGGTGCGAGCCACTCACTGCTCGACTACAACCGTGCGGGTGTGCCGCTGGTGGAGATCGTCACCAAGACCATCCACGGTGCCGGTGAGCGCGCTCCCGAGGTTGCCCGCGCCTACGTGACGGCGCTTCGTGATCTGCTCAAATCACTCGACGTCTCGGACGTGCGGATGGATCAGGGATCGATGCGCTGCGACGCCAACATCTCGCTGATGCCGATCGGCGCCAAGGAACTCGGAACGCGTACCGAGACCAAGAACGTCAACTCCCTCAAGAGCGTCGAGGTCGCAGTTCGCTACGAAATGCGCCGTCAGGCAGCAGTTCTCGACGCCGGCGGCGAGGTCATCCAGGAGACCCGCCACTTCCAGGAAGCCGACGGCACCACGGCCGCCGGACGCCGCAAGGAAACGGCCGAGGACTACCGCTACTTCCCGGAACCGGATCTCGAGCCTGTTGCTCCGAGCGCCGAGTGGGTCGAAGAACTGCGCGGCACCTTGCCGGAGCTTCCCTGGATTCGCCGCGCGCGGATCCAGAAGGACTGGGGAATCTCCGACGAGGTCATGCGTGACCTCGTCAACGCCGGCGCCATCGATCTGGTGATCGCGACCACCGAGGCCGGTGCTTCGCCCGAGGCAGCGCGCTCCTGGTGGCTGTCCTACCTGTCGCAGCAGGCCAACACCCGCGGCGTCGAACTCGGCGCTCTGCCGATCACCCCGGCGCAGGTTGCGCAGGTCGTAGCTCTCATCGACAGCGGCAAGCTCAACAACAAGGTCGCTCGCCAGGTCGTCGATCACGTCCTCGGCGGCGAGGGTGACCCGGAGCAGGTTGTCGCGGCCCACCCGGAGCTGGTCGTCGAACGTGACGAAACCAAGCTCAAGGCAGCCGTCGACGAAGCACTCGCGGCCAACCCTGACATCGCGGACAAGATCCGCAGTGGCAAGGTCCAGGCCGCCGGAAAGATCGTCGGCGACGTCATGAAGGCCACCCGAGGACAGGCAGACGCGGCTCGTGTGAAGGAACTTGTCATCGAGGCGTGCAGCTAGCGCACACTGAATTTCTGACACTGATGCCCGGCCGAATCGAATTCGGCCGGGCATCAGTGTTTTTCCGCTGTCGTTCTACCGCTGTCGGTCTACAGACCAGGGACCACAACCGCACGGCCGCTGAGCGTTCCGGCAGCCAGTCGTCGATACGCTTCGGCACCGTTGTCGAGACTGAAGGTCTCCACCGCGATGTCGAAGATGCCGGCGTGGGCGAGGTCGATCAATTCGATCAACTCGTTGCGGGCACCCCAATACGGAACTGTCACCGAAGCCTCGTAAGGACTTTGGAAGAACCCGACTTTGGCGTGGGCCTGGCCGTCCCCGATCCCGACGATCGTGACGTCTGATCCGACGCCGGCGACAGCCATCGCGGTGTCGATGGTGGGCTGGTAGCCGACGAAGTCGAGAACCAATGCGGCGCCTTGACTTCCAGTGATCTTGCGGACGTTCTCGGCCGCGTCCTTGTCGGACAGAACCACTTCGTGAGCGCCTACCTTGGTTGCCAGTTCGAGCTTGTCCGCGCTCACGTCCAAAGCGATGACCGTTGCCGCCGAGAGGTGACGGAGGAGCTGAATAGCGACGTGGCCGAGACCGCCGGTACCAATGACAACCGCGAACGAGCCTCCGCGAAGTTTCGGCAGAGAACGCTTGATCGCGTGATACGGCGTCAGACCGGCGTCGGTCAGCGGCACCGTCTTGACCGGGTCGAGGTCACCGATCGGGACAAGGTGGCGAGGAGAATCGACGATCATGAACTCGGCCAACGCGCCGGGTGCACCGAGACCGGGAGGATTGATTCCGAGTTCTTGGGCGCGAGAGCAATAGTTCTCGAGTCCTTGTGAGCAGTGCCAACAGTTGCCGCAACCCCAAGGCCCGTAGACGACGACATTGGTTCCGATGTCGAGACCTTCGACACCCTCGCCGACGGCGGCGACCTTGCCTGCGCCTTCGTGGCCGAGCGTGAGCGGAAGGCCGTAGGTGTACTGCTCTTCGGGCAGGCTCATGATGAAGTCGTCCGAGTGGCAGACGCCGGCAGCGGTGACTTCCAGGAGCACTTCACCTGGACCGGGCTCGGGTTTGGGAATCTCCGTGAGTTCGGGTTCCGCGCCGATTCTCGTGTACTGGATTGCCTTCATACCGACTCCTTTGTCGTGGTTGGCCAACCGCTCCTGGCACATGCGGGGTGTTTAGCCCCGCTAACAAAAGAGTACGCATCTGTGCATGTTCGGTCACGGGATCCGTGACCGAACAGACATGGCGCTTCGGCGATCGCGGCTCAGTCGATCCCGCCGCTGCCACTCGGCATCGGGATCTTGACCACCTTGTCGTCGTTCGGCCCCGGCTCGCCCGCGGTCTTGTTGATCGTGCTCGCCCACATCAAACCGTCGGATCCGAGCGCCAAACCGCCCAGTTGGCCGTACGTGTCTTTCGCCACTGCCGACGGCGCGGTGGTGATCGCTCCCGTTCCGGGGTCAGCGGCCAATGCGGAGATCGCTTTGCCGGCCCCCAGCGCGACAGCTACCACTCCCTGCGCTGCGATGCACCCGCCGACTCCGGGTCGGTCGGGCCACGTCCACGCGGGGGATGTCACCGTGCCGTCGGCGCCGACGCGTTGGAGGCGATCTTCGAGAGTGGTTCGGTCGGTGACCCACGTCGCGATGCCTGGATCGACACATACGCCGCCGCCGTTTCCGATTCCGGACAGAACAACTTCCGGGCGAGGCGGCGCAGCGTTTGGCGTCAACGATCGGACTCGCAACAGTTTCCCCGCCAACGAGCCGGGATCCTGAGCAACCGCAGGGTTGCCGGTATCGCCTGTCAGGACCATGAGCTGGTCCGGGGCCGCGAACTCGAGTGATCCGCCGTTGCCGCTTGCACCGCGTGGGATTCCACCGAGGACCTCCTTGGCGGTGTCACCGGGAGCAATGCGGACCACCCGGTTGTCGGTTCCGGTGGTGACGTAGGCATAGATCAGGTTGTCTTCGACAAATGTGGGGGAGAGGGCGATGTCGAGCAGTCCGCCGTCGCCGCTACCGTCGACGTCGATTTTGGCAACCTCGACCGGCGTCGTGTTGGGGGCTACCTGCATGATTCGGCCGGTTCGCCGTTCGGCCACCAGTCCGGAGTTTCCGTCCGGGAGTGTGACGAGGCCGCCGGTGGTGTCGAGACAGGTTGCGATCACGGCGGTGTCGGCGTCCTGACACGGACCGAGGGGGCCGGTCCGCGGCGCCGGCGGCGTGGTCGACGGCGGTGGGTTCTCCGGCTGCACTTCGGCGCTTGCCTGGTTGGTCGGTTCGGGTGTGAACGGCGAGGCAGTCGATTCGTCGAAGTCCGCGCAACCTGCGAGCAACGATGTCCCGAGCACCAGAGCCAGTGCGCCCAGCGCTGCATGCCTACCCGTAGTCATGCCCAAGACGTTACGTAACCCACGGCAGATGCCGCCACGCCGGACCAAGGTTCCCCGTCGAGTTCGTGAATCGGTCATAGGCTCACCTACGTGACTGACGAGCGAAAAGATCCCAGCGAGTTGTCGGATGCGGACAAGCCGACGGGCAACGTGTCCAGTCCGTATGACTCGCCCACCGAACAATTTCCGACGGTGAGCGCCAAGAATCCGTTGCCGCGGACCGACGACGATCTCGATTTCGGTTCCACGAACGCCAACTCGCTGACCGAACAGATACCGACATACCGAGCGCCGGGCGCGGATCAGCCGACAGTGGCTCTCGAGCGAGAAACGGCGTACGACGCTCCGATCACCGCCGTCCCCACCGCCGAAGCCGTGGCAGGGACCACCGAGACTCCGCGGGGCCGAGGCACTCTCGACCTCGGTTTGCTTGCACTGCGTTTGGCCGTCGGCGGAACAGCACTGGTGCACGGTCTGCAGAAGTTGACCGGTATCTGGAACGGGCCGGGTCTGGGCGGTTTCGAGACGATGCTGGCGGATGCCGGGTTCCAGCAGGCGAAGTGGATGGCGATCCTCGGCGCCGTCGGTGAGGTCGCAGGTGGCGCCCTCCTGATCCTGGGGTTGCTGACTCCCGTTGCGGCAGCATCGGTTCTGGCCGTGATGATCAATGCGTGGGCGCTGCGTCAGGCGAGCGCACCTGGACTGGAGTACTTCGCCCCGGCCGGTACCGAGTACGAGATGCTGCTCGGAATCTGTGCGGGCGTCATCATTTTGACGGGTCCCGGCCGTATTTCGCTCGACGGTCGTCGTGGCTGGGCAACCCGCCCGTTCGTCGGATCGCTCGTGGTCTTGATCCTCGGCATCGCTGCGGGCGTCTGCACTTGGATCTTCCTGAACGGTGCCAATCCGCTCATCTGAAACTCGCGCCGTCGAACAAACGAACCGCCGCTCTCCGAATCGGAGAGCGGCGGTTCGTCTGTGAAGGATCAGTCCTTGACGAGTACCGGGTCGGCGTTCGCGGACGGGATGGCTGTTCCGTCCTTGAGCTTGCGACCGAGGACCGACTTGCGGTGACCGTAGGCGAAGTACACGAGCACACCGATGGCCATCCAGACGAGGAACCGGATCCAGGTCTCGACCGAGAGGTTGAGCATCAGCCAACCGCAGGCGAGCACGGCGACGATCGGCACGAAGGGCACCAGTGGGACGCGGAATCCGCGCGGCAGGTCGGGGCGGGTGCGGCGTAGGACGATGACACCGACACAAACCAGGACGAATGCGAACAGCGTTCCGATGTTGACCATCTCTTCGAGCGTGCCCATCGGGAAGAAGGCTGCCAGGACGGCGACGATGCCACCGACGATCAACGTGATGCGCATCGGGATGCCCTTGGCGTTGGTCTTGGCCAGGCTGCGCGGCATGAGGCCGTCACGGGACATTGCGAAGAGGACGCGGGTCTGGCCGAGCATCATGACCATGACAACTGTCGTGAGGCCGGCCAGGCCACCGAAGTTGATGGCGGTTTGTGCCCAACCGATTCCGTTGGCCTCGAATGCGGTTGCGAGGGTGGCGCTGGAATCGCCGACCAGAGGACTGCCGTCCTTGAGTTCGGTGTACTTGACCATGCCGGTCAGGACGAGTGTGACGGCAACGTAGAGAACGGTGACGATGGCGAGCGAGCCGAAGATTCCGCGTGGCAACGACTTCTGCGGGTTCTTGGTTTCCTCGGCCGTGGTGGCGACGACATCGAAGCCGATGAAGGCAAAGAACACGAGGCTGGCTGCGGCGAGCAATCCGTAGGCGCCGTAGCTACTTCCGCCTGCACCGGTCAGCCAGGAGAACAAGGTCTGATGGATTCCGCTTGCAGAGCTCTCGGATCCTTCGGACGGCGGGATGAAGGGAGAGTAGTTCTCCTTCTTGATGTAGAACGCGCCCACGACGATGACGAGCAGGACTACTGCGATCTTGATCGCGGTAATGATCGCGGAGACTCGCGAGGAAACCTTGGTGCCGATCGCGAGAATCAGGGTGATCGCGCCGATGATGAGCAGGGCGCCCCAGTCGAAGCTGATCGACCCGATGTGGGCGGTGGTGCTGCCGCTCGCCCCGATGACGTTGCCGAGGTACAGCGACCAACCCTTGCCGACGACGGCGGAGGCGAGAGCAAACTCGAGGATGAGGTCCCAGCCGATGATCCAGGCTGCGAACTCACCGAACGTCGCGTAGGAGAACGTGTATGCGCTGCCTGCGACTGGAACGGTGGAGGCGAACTCCGCGTAACACAGCGCGGCAAGGCCACAGGCGATCGCAGCGAGAACGAATGCCAGTGAAATCGAGGGTCCTGCGACATTGCCTGCGGTTCGAGCAGTCAGCGTGAAGATGCCTGCGCCGATGACGACGGCGACTCCGAATACCGTGAGGTCCTTCGCGGTCAGTTCCTTCTTGAGCTTTGTCTCAGGCTCGTCGGTGTCCGCGATCGATTGCTCGACGGATTTGGTGCGCCATATGCCGACTCCGGGCATGTATTGCTCCTTGGTTGTTTCCCGTCGACCTTGTGGGTGGCGGGCGGTGGCTGACTGTCGTCGTTGTGATGTGCGTCTCAGCGACCTGATGAGGGAACCACTGGTGAGCGCCGTGTGCAAGTCAGCTCGCTCGAACTGACCGAAATGATCACCTGACTGGAAGTCATCCCCCCTCATGTATCTGAATTGATCAGCTGGTGTCTGGAACCCTACGTCCAAGTGAATTCGCTCACGAGCCGGACGCGCGATTCAGTCTGAAATGTCTGATAGCTCATATCGTTCCGTTCGTGCTCCGCGTGTCGGCCGACTATTCGGTACCTGTCGGTCGGTCTTGTGGTCGATGAGTCTCACCGTTGCGGTACGTCCGTACCAGAATTATGTATATGTGTATCCGCGCAAGATGGCTGACAGGCCACTGAACCCACTACGACGCAGTGGCGTTCGGTGGTGGTACTCCGACGTCTCTCGACGCTTCCGAACTCGACCGGATGTGCGATGTCGCGGAATTCCGTATGGGCGCTGACCTTTCATCCGTTCTCGTGTGAAAGAAGTCCCTGGACGCTGCGCCGGCTCAGGTCGCCATGCGCATGTCCTACGTGTCGGCGTGGTTGTCGAAGGTGCTGCCGACGATGCGTACCAAACCGACGGGATGATCGGATTGGGTTGTGGTGCATGCTCGTACAACACCGGATGAAGATTTTCCGGAGGAACTGGCGTGGATCTGATCCCGATTCATCTCGCACGCTGACAGAAAAGATCCCCGGCCGAAAGCGGCCGGGGATCTTTTGTCCGTTCGTGGCAGAACTTACGGAACGTAGCGAACCGCGCCCTTGTCGGCGGACGTTGCCAGAGCGGCGTAGGCGCGTAGGGCTGTCGTCACGGTGCGCTGACGATCGACCGGCTGCCACGGGCGCTCGGAGGCCTCCATCTTCGCGCGTCGCTCGGCGAGGACGTCGTCGTCGACCAGGATCTCGAGCGTGCGCGAGGCGACGTCGATGCGGACCTGATCGCCGTTCTGGACGAGTCCGATGACTCCGCCTGCGGCAGCCTCGGGGGAGATGTGACCGATGGACAGTCCGGAGGTTCCGCCCGAGAAACGACCGTCGGTGATCAGTGCGCATTCCTTGCCGAGGCCTGCGCCCTTGAGGAAGGCAGTGGGGTGCAGCATTTCCTGCATACCTGGGCCACCCTTGGGGCCTTCGTAACGCACGACGAGAACGTCGCCGGCTTTGATCTTCTTCTGCAAGATGACCGAGACGGCTTCTTCCTGAGATTCGACGACCAGCGCCGGGCCCTGGAAGGAGAACAGTTCCTCGTCGATGCCGGCAGTCTTGAGGATTGCGCCGTCGAGTGCGATGTTGCCGCGCAGGACAACCAAGCCGCCTTCGACGGTGTAGGCGTTCTCGACGTCGCGGATGCAGCCGCCGGCCGCATCGGTGTCGAGAGCAGACCAACGGTTGTCCGTGGAGAACGGTTCGATGGTGCGCACGCCGCCGGGAGCCGCGTGGAAAAGCTCGATTGCCTCGTCGGTTGCCTTGCCGGAGCGGATGTCCCAGTCGTCGAGCCACTGGTCGAAGCTCTTGGTGTGCACGGTGGACACATCGGTTTCGAGGAGTCCGCCGCGGCGAAGCTCACCGAGCAGCGCGGGGATTCCGCCGGCGCGGTGGACGTCCTCCATGTGGTAGTCCGAGTTGGGGGAGACCTTGGACAGGCACGGCACCTTGCGGCTGATCGCGTCGATGGTGTCGAGGTCGAAGTCGACCTCGCCTTCCTGCGCCGCAGCCAGCGTGTGCAGGACGGTGTTGGTGGAACCGCCCATGGCGACGTCGAGAGCCATTGCGTTGCGGAACGCTGCCGGGGTCGCGATGTTGCGCGGCAGCACCGACTCGTCGCCGTCGCGGTAGTACTTGAGGGCAGCCTCGACCACGGTGGTGCCCGCACGAGAGAAGAGTGCGTGACGAGCCTTGTGAGTTGCCAGCGTGGAGCCGTTGCCCGGCAATGCGAGGCCGAGGGCTTCGGTCAGGCAGTTCATGGAGTTGGCGGTGAACATGCCCGAGCACGAGCCGCATGTCGGGCACGCGCTGCGCTCGACCTCGTCGAGGCCTTCGTCGGACACGGCATCGTTGGCAGAGGCCGAGATCGCGGTGATGAGATCGGTGGGGGCTTGGGCCACGCCGCCGACGACCACTGCCTTGCCTGCTTCCATCGGACCGCCGGAGACGAACACGGTCGGGATGTTCAGACGCATCGCGGCGTTGAGCATGCCGGGAGTGATCTTGTCGCAGTTGGAGATACATACCAGTGCGTCGGCCGTGTGGGCGTTTGCCATGTACTCGACCGAATCGGCGATGATCTCGCGGCTCGGGAGCGAGTAGAGCATGCCGCCGTGGCCCATTGCGATGCCGTCGTCGACTGCGATGGTGTGGAACTCACGAGCGACGCCGCCGGCCGCACTGATGGCCTCGGCAACGATCTCGCCTACGTTCTTGAGATGCACGTGTCCGGGTACGAACTGGGTGTACGAGTTCGCTACGGCGACGATCGGCTTTCCGAAGTCGGAATCCGTCATTCCTGTGGCGCGCCACAGGGATCGGGCTCCGGCAGCATTACGTCCGATGGTGGTGGTGCGTGACCTCAACGGGGGCATGGGCGTGTTCCTTATGTGATCGTTGCTGGTCCACTCAAATAGAAGCGAGGGCCTTCCAACGCTACTCGCGTGTTACGGGCGCTTCTCTTCGGGCTGGTCCTGTGAGTTCTCGGCGACCTCGGATTCTGCTTCTGCTTCTGCAGCTGCTTCTTCCTCTTCGGCTTCCTTGGCGGCGAAGGCTTCTGCCGCCGATGCATAGGGATCAGTGATGCGGCCGCCGCTGGCGATCGCGATCTCGGGAAGCCTGACGAAGCTGACCGCAGGCAGGGTCACCTCGGTTCCGTCGGTGAGTTCCGCGCGCGCCCAGCTGCGCTTCGGGAAGCGGAAACCCTTGACGTCGTCCCAGGCGAGGGTGCGCTTGGAGAACGTCGAGCGGACCTCGAGGCCGTCAGGGCTGACGGTGGTGCGCAGTCGCGCGACGAGATAGACGGCGATGATCGGAAGGATCAGCAACCAGCTGAAGGCGACGGGCCACCCGAAGATCGGGAAGCTGACCGCGAACAGGAGGAACGCGCACGCCATGTAAGCGAGCTGCGAAATGCGGATGACGTGCCGAAGTGGTTTCGGCGTGTGGGATGATTGAGCCGGTGGCACGGGCTGCTGCGAAGTTGACACCTCTACATCTTCGCATTGCAGCCGATGTATCTCAGATTCTGGGACGGTCGACTCACCAAGTTTGCCGTTCGCGACTAGCGCCTCTACTGTCGAGTGCGTGAAACAGAATGAGTTGCTCGTAATCGGCCGGCGCGTCGTCGCCTGAGTCGATTTTTCAACTCACCAGATAACGACGCGCCACCCTCGCTCAGCAGATGCTGACGGGGGTTTTTTGTTGCCCGGAGCCAGAATCAGAGGATTTCCCAGTGAGCGCACCAACAGCACGGCCTCAACCCACGCCGCGCAAGTCAGGGACACCGAGCCCGACAACCGCGGCTGCCGCAACCCAGACGGCCAACCGTCGCCAGCTCCCGCCTGAGCGGGTAACCGGCGCGCAGTCTGTGGTTCGAGCCCTCGAAGAGCTCGAGGTCGACACGGTATTCGGCATTCCCGGCGGTGCCGTGCTCCCGGTTTACGACCCACTCTTCGATTCGGTCAAGGTCCGCCACGTGCTCGTGCGCCACGAGCAGGGTGCAGGCCACGCTGCCACCGGTTACGCCCAGGCGACCGGCAAGGTCGGCGTCTGCATGGCTACCTCGGGTCCCGGTGCGACCAACCTGGTCACGCCACTGGCCGACGCGCAGATGGACTCCGTTCCGATCGTCGCGATCACCGGACAGGTGGCGCGCTCGCTGATCGGTACCGACGGCTTCCAGGAAGCCGACATCTCAGGCATCACGATGCCGGTCACCAAGCACAACTTCCTGATCACCGACGCGATCGACATCCCGCGCATCATGGCCGAAGCCTTCTACCTCGCGGCCAGCGGTCGCCCCGGCGCCGTCCTGGTCGATATCCCCAAGGACATCCTGCAGTCGCAGACCACGTTCTCGTGGCCGCCGGAGATGCGTCTGCCGGGCTACCGCCCGGTCACCAAGCCGCACGGCAAGCAGGTTCGTGAAGCTGCACGTCTGATCGCCGACGCCAAGTCGCCGGTTCTGTACGTCGGTGGCGGCGTCATCAAGTCGGACTCCTCGCCGGAGCTGCTCGAATTGGCAGAGCTGACCGGTATCCCCGTCGTCACCACGCTGATGGCCCGCGGCGCGTTCCCGGACAGCCACGACCTCAACTGCGGTATGCCGGGAATGCACGGCACCGTTGCCGCAGTTGCCGCTCTGCAGCGCAGCGATCTCCTGATCACCCTCGGCGCGCGTTTCGACGACCGCGTCACCGGCCAGCTGAATTCCTTCGCGCCCGACGCCAAGGTCATCCACGCCGACATCGATCCGGCAGAGATCGGCAAGAACCGCTACGCCGACGTCCCGATCGTGGGCGACTGCAAAGAGGTCATCACCGAACTCATCGAGGCTATCCGTGCCGACATGGCCACGGGCACCACGTTCGAACTCTCGGAATGGTGGGCGTACCTGAACGACATCCGTCGTACCTACCCGCTGAGCTACGACCGTCCCACCGACGGTCAGCTGAGCCCGGAGTACGTCATCCAGACCGTCGGCAAGCTCGCCGGACCGGATGCCATCTACTGCGCTGGCGTCGGCCAGCACCAGATGTGGGCCGCGCAGTTCGTCGGTTACGAGAAGCCGCGCACGTGGCTCAACTCGGGCGGGCTCGGCACCATGGGGTACGCGGTTCCCGCAGCCATGGGTGCCAAGATGGGCATGCCCGACACCGAGGTGTGGGCGATCGACGGCGACGGCTGCTTCCAGATGACCAATCAGGAACTCGCAACCTGCGCACTCGAAGGTATCCCGATCAAGGTTGCCCTCATCAACAACGGCAACCTCGGCATGGTGCGTCAGTGGCAGACACTCTTCTACGAAGAGCGCTACTCCAACACCAACCTCGGAACGCACGGCGCCATCCGCATCCCGGACTTCGTCAAGCTCGCAGAAGCATTGGGCTGCCACGGAATTCGTGTCGAGCGTGAAGAAGACGTCGAAGCTGCGATCCGTGAGGCGCAGTCCATCAACGACAAGCCTGTCGTGATCGACTTCATCGTCACCGCTGACGCACAGGTGTGGCCGATGGTCGCTGCCGGAACGAGCAACGACGAAATCATGGCGGCCCGGGGCATCCGGCCGCTGTTCGACGACGACGAGGCAGTTGCCGAGCCCGCCGTCATCCACGAAGCCATGTCACGCGAGCAAGCCGGACCCGCCGCGGGCACAGGGGAGGATCAGAAGTGAGCACCAGTCACACCCTCAGTGTTCTCGTCGAGGACAAGCCAGGCGTGCTGGCCCGCGTCTCCGCACTTTTCTCCCGCCGCGGATTCAACATCGAATCCCTTGCGGTGGGCGGAACCGAGATCCCCGAGATCTCACGTATGACCATCGTCGTCACGGTCGACGAGTTCCCTCTCGAGCAGGTGACGAAGCAGCTCAACAAGCTGATCAACGTCATCAAGATCGTCGAGCAGGACGGTGAAGCATCCGTCGCTCGCGAGCTCGTGCTCATCAAGGTGCGCGCAGATGCAAGCGTGCGCACGCAGGTCATCGAAACGGTGAACCTGTTCCGCGCCAAGGTGATCGACGTCTCCCCGGAGTCCGTCACCATCGAGGCGACCGGTACTCGGTCCAAGCTGGATGCACTGCTGCGGATGCTTGATCCGTACGGTATCCGGGAGATCGTTCAGTCCGGGGTCGTGGCAGTCGGTCGAGGGCCGAAGTCGATCACGGCCACCCGCTAGTACTTTTAGACACGTAAAAATCCAAGGAGAGGTTGAGAACTGTGGCAGTCGAGATGTTCTACGACGACGATGCCGATCTGTCGATCATTCAGGGCCGCAAGGTTGCTGTGATCGGCTACGGAAGCCAGGGCCACGCCCATTCGCTGAGCCTGCGTGACTCGGGCGTCGATGTGCGCATCGGCCTCAAGGAGGGCTCCAAGTCCCGCGAAAAGGCGCAGGAGCAGGGCCTGACAGTCGGTACGCCGGCCGAGGTTTCCGAGTGGGCCGACGTCATCATGGTGCTCGCACCTGACACCGCTCAGGCCAGCATTTTCACCAATGACATCGAGCCGAACCTCAAGGACGGCGACGCGCTGTTCTTCGGTCACGGCCTGAACATTCACTTCGACCTGATCAAGGCTCCGGAGTTCGTCACCGTCGGCATGGTTGCCCCCAAGGGACCGGGCCACCTGGTGCGTCGTCAGTTCGTCGACGGCAAGGGCGTTCCCGCGCTCATCGCCATCGACCAGGATCCCAAGGGTGAAGGCCAGGCTCTCGCTCTGTCCTACGCCAAGGGCATCGGCGGAACCCGCGCAGGCGTCATCAAGACCACGTTCAAGGAAGAGACCGAGACGGACCTCTTCGGCGAGCAGGCTGTGCTCTGCGGCGGCACCGAGGAACTGGTCAAGACCGGTTTCGAGGTCATGGTCGAGGCCGGCTACGCACCCGAGATGGCGTACTTCGAGGTTCTGCACGAGCTCAAGCTCATCGTCGACCTCATGTACGAGGGTGGCATCGCCCGCATGAACTACTCGGTGTCCGACACCGCTGAGTTCGGTGGATACCTCTCCGGTCCGCGCGTCATCGACGCCGACACCAAGGAGCGCATGAAGGCGATCCTGGCCGACATCCAGTCCGGCGAGTTCACCCGTCGTCTGGTCGCCAACGTCGAGAACGGCAACACCGAGCTCGAAGGCCTGCGCAAGGCCAACGCCGAGCACCCCATCGAGGTCACCGGCAAGAAGCTGCGCGACCTGATGAGCTGGGTCGATCGTCCGATCACCGAAACCGCGTAATTCGCAGTTTCACGCTCCACGTCTCCACTGGCCTGATGTCGCGCCGGTTCAATTACGTTGAACCAGCGCGGCATTGGGCCGGAGTCGTTTTCCGGGCCGGCTGAGTCCGGATTCATATTCCATCGAGAATTCGCCCGCGAAAGTGTCCACTATGTGGTATCGCCTACCGCGTTGTGGATTCGAAGTGAGCGCGCACTAAACTATCGGTGGTTAAACCACCTTCACACCCACCTAATCAGGGAGTTTGCACGTGAGCCAGCCTGGCCGTCCCGTTGTTCTGATCGCCGACAAGCTCGCGCCGTCCACAGTCGAGGCGCTCGGTGACGGTGTGGAGGTGCGTTGGGTCGACGGACCCGACCGCCCGGCGCTGCTCGCCGCGGTACCCGAGGCCGACGCGATTCTCGTCCGTTCCGCCACCACCGTCGACGCCGAGGTTCTGGCCGCAGGCACCAAGCTGAAGATCATCGGCCGCGCCGGTGTCGGCTTGGACAACGTCGAGATCCCCGCAGCCACCGAGCGCGGCGTGATGGTCGTCAATGCACCGACCTCGAACATCCACTCGGCAGCCGAGCACGCAGTTGCTCTGCTCATGTCGACCGCTCGCCAGATTCCCGCAGCAGACAAGACACTGCGTGAGAACACCTGGAAGCGAAGCAAGTTCAACGGCGTCGAGATCCTCGGCAAGACCGTCGGCGTTGTCGGACTCGGCCGCATCGGCCAGCTGTTCGCGCAGCGTCTCGCCGCGTTCGAAACCACCATCATCGCGTACGACCCCTACTTGCCCGCAGCTCGTGCAGCGCAGCTCGGCATCGAACTGGTCACCATCGACGAGCTCGTCGAGCGCGCCGACTTCATCTCCGTGCACCTGCCCAAGACCAAGGAAACGGCCGGCCTGATCAACGCCGAGCGTCTCGCCAAGGCCAAGGACGGCGTCATCATCGTCAACGCCGCCCGCGGTGGTCTGATCGACGAAGACGCGCTCTACGACGCACTGGTCTCCGGCAAGGTCCGCGGCGCCGGTCTCGACGTGTTCAGCACCGAGCCGTGCACCGATTCCAAGCTCTTCGAGCTCGACAACGTCGTCGTCACCCCGCACCTCGGAGCATCGACGTCCGAGGCTCAGGACCGCGCAGGCATCGACGTGGCGAAGAGTGTTCTCCTCGCTCTGGCGGGCGAATTCGTTCCCGAGGCTGTCAACGTCTCCGGCGGCCCCGTCGGAGAAGAAGTTGCTCCGTGGCTCGAGCTGGTCCGCAAGCTCGGTCTCCTCGCTGCGACGTTGTCGCCCGAAGCCGTGCAGACCGTGCAGGTTGTCGCCACCGGCGAGCTGTCTGCCGAAACCGTCGACATCCTCGGCCTGGCCGCACTGCGCGGCGTGTTCTCCGCCAGCAGCGACGAGGCCGTCACGTTCGTCAACGCTCCGGCACTGGCCGAGCAGCGCGGCGTGACCGTATCGGTCGAGAAGCACTCCGAGGCTCTTGCTCACCGCAGCGCGGTCGAGGTTCGCGCAGTTGCCGCGGACGGCACGGTCACGTCGGTCACGGGCGCACTCACCGGTCTGCAGCAGGTCGAGAAGATCGTCAACATCAACGGACGCAGCTTCGACCTGCGCGCCGAGGGTCACAACATCGTCGTTCACTACAGCGATCGCCCGGGCGTTCTCGGTGTCCTCGGCACCGTTCTCGGCAACGCGGGCGTGGACATCCTCGCCGCAGCGCTGAGCCAGGATGCCGAAGGCGAAGGCGCAACGGTCATCTTGCGCGTCGATCGCGTCGTCGGAGACGCCGAGGTCGAGGCAATCGTCTCGCAGCTCGACGCTCGCGTCGCCCAGGTCGACCTTTCCTGATTGTTTTTGCTGTGCGCCTTTATTAACCGCCCGCGGTTAATAAAGGCGCACAGTTCTACTGAGATGAGGACTCCATGAAGCTTGCGGTCATTCCGGGCGACGGAATCGGTGTCGAGGTCACAGCCGAAGCACTCAAGGTGCTCGGCAAGTTGGTTCCGGATCTGGAAACCACCGAATACGATCTCGGTGCCCGTCGCTACAACGCCACCGGCGAGTTGCTCCCGGCGGAAGAGCTGGACCAGATCCGTCAGCACGACGCAATCCTGTTGGGCGCCATCGGTGATCCGCGGATCGTCGCACCCGGCATCCTCGAGCGTGGCCTGCTGCTGAACATGCGTTTCCAGCTCGATCATCACGTGAATCTTCGCCCCGCACAGCTGTACCCGGGTGCGCTGTCGCCGTTGGCGGCCCAGCCGGAGATCGACTTCGTCGTGGTTCGTGAAGGCACCGAAGGCCCGTACACCGGTAACGGTGGAGCAATCCGCATCGGCACCGATCACGAGATCGCGACCGAGGTGTCGATCAACACCTGGTTCGGCGCCGAGCGTGTTGTTCGTTATGCATTCGCGTTGGCGCAGACACGTTCCAAGCACCTCACACTGATCCACAAGACCAACGTGCTCTCCAATGCGGGCGCAATCTGGACGCGTGCGATCGAGACCGTCGGGGCCGAGTACCCGGACGTCGAGACCGCGTACTGCCACATCGACGCTGCCACCATCTACATGGTGACCGACCCGTCGCGGTTCGACGTCATCGTGACGGACAACCTCTTCGGTGACATCATCACCGACCTGGCCGGTGCCGTGACCGGTGGAATCGGTTTGGCCGCAAGCGGAAACATCGACGCGTCCGGTACCAACCCGTCGATGTTCGAGCCCGTGCACGGCAGTGCTCCGGACATCGCCGGCAAGGGAATCGCAGATCCCACCGCCGCGATCCTCTCGGCCGCACTGCTTCTTCGCCATCTCGGACGCGAGGACGACGCCGCTCGCGTCGAGGCTGTGGTCGCTGCCGACCTGGCAACGCGCGGCGAAGGCCCCATCTCCACGACCGAGATCGGCGACCGGATCACCGCAGCGCTGTAAGGATTTCTTTCACGAGACTGACGCGCGTAAGCCTTTCGGCTTGCGCGCGTCAGTCGTTTCCGACACCCCGATAGACTGGCCAGTATGCGTCTTGGTCGAATTGCCAGTCCCGATGGTGTTGCGTTCGTCAGTATCGAAGGTGAAGAGGATGCCCTCGTCGCCAAGGAAATTGCGGAGCACCCGTTCGGGAACCCCACCTTTACCGGCCGTAGTTGGCCGCTTGCCGATGTTCGTCTGCTGGCTCCGATTCTCGCCAGCAAGGTGATCTGTATCGGCAAGAATTATGCAGATCACATCGCGGAGATGGGCGGCGAGGCGCCGGCTGATCCGGTGATCTTCCTCAAGCCCAATACGTCCATCGTCGGCCCGGGCGCCCCGATCGTCTTGCCTCCGACATCCAACGAGGTGCATTTCGAGGGTGAACTCGCGGTGGTCATCGGTCAGCCTTGCAAAGACGTACCCGCGGCGAAGGCGTTGAGCGTGGTCCTGGGCTACACGATCGCCAACGACGTATCGGCGCGAGATCATCAGCGTCACGACGGGCAATGGACGCGCGCGAAGGGCCACGACACCTTCTGCCCGCTCGGTCCGTGGATCGAAACCAGCCTCGATGCGTCCGACGTCGACATCAAGACCGAGGTGAACGGTCAGGTCAAGCAGGACAGCAGCACGGCCTTCCTGCTTCACGACATTCCGAAGATCATCGAGTGGATCTCGGCGGTGATGACCCTCCTTCCCGGCGACGTCATCCTCACCGGAACCCCCGCCGGAGTCGGCCCGATCGTCGACGGCGATTCCGTGTCGGTCACGGTCTCGGGGATCGGCACGCTCACGAACCCGGTCACCGCCAAGAACTGATCTGACCCGGTTCGTCCGTCATGTGACTACGGAGGCCCCATCCCCACCGGATGGGGCCTCTGTCGTGGTGTGAGTCGAGAGGTGTCTGTCAAAGAAAAGTTGCAAGATGGTAACTAACGCCGGATGCCCGATTGGGATTGCCTTCCGGTTCGAGGTAATCAGGCCCTGGGACTGACCTGCGGGTTTCATGAGCCAGGCGAAGCTTCACCCAGGATCCTCCTGGCGTTATGTCTGATTTGGTGAGGTTGGGAGGGTTCGCCCCGCGGTTTGCTGCCGCGGCTCGTAACAGACCAAATTCCCTGAAATGTAACGCTGAGCAGTAGGGTGGCCGATAACTGGATAGAAGCCGATGGGGCAATCGAGTGGATTGCGCAGAAACGTGGTGATACATGACGACCTTCGCGGAAGCATCCCGGACAGCGGCAGAGCATGCGCGGAACGGGCAGCGGCCGGTGTGGCGAGACAAGAAGCGCTACCTGTGGCCACTGGGTTTGCTGGTTCCTCTCAGTCCGTTCGCTGCGTGGTTCCTGGTCGACAAATTCAGTCTCGGGCTCTTCTGGGCCATCGGGGCCTGGCTCATCGTGATCGTCATTCCTCTGATCGATCTACTGGCGGGCGAGGACGGTAACAGCCCACCGGACGAAGCGATCCCTGAATTGCAAGAGGATCGTTTCTACCGCTGGTGCACGTATCTGTTCCTGCCCCTCCAATACGTCGGTCTCGTGTTCGTCGCCTGGTGCTGGGTGAACGCGCCGATGGCGGCGGGGGAGAAGTTCGCGCTCGCGATGACTGCCGGCGTGGTTGCCGGTGTGGGGATCAACGCGGCGCATGAATTGGGGCACAAGAGCGAGAAGCTCGAGAAGTGGCTCGCGAAAGTAGCTCTGGCGCAGTCCTTCTACGGCCATTTCTACGTCGAGCACAACCATGGTCACCACGTCCGTGTCGCGACGCCGGAGGATCCGGCCAGTTCGCGATACAAGGAAAACTTCTGGTTCTTCTTGCCGCGCAGTGTCATCGGCGGCTTGCGCTCGGGATGGCGGATCGAAAGCGCTCGCCTTCAGCGTCAAGGCAGACGGACGTGGAGCTATCGGAACAACATCCTGAACGCGTGGGCGATGAGTGTTGTCCTGTTCGGCAGCCTGATCGCGGTGTTCGGGTGGGAAATCGCACCGTGGCTGGCCGTTCAGGCGATTGCCGGATTCACGTTCCTCGAGACCGCCAACTATCTCGAGCACTACGGCTTGCTACGTGCGAAGCGGCCTGACGGCTCGTACGTTCGCTGCTCGCCCGAGGACAGCTGGAACAGCGACCACGTCGTCAGCAATCTGTTCCTCTATCAACTTCAGCGTCACAGTGACCATCACGCGAATCCGCGTCTGCGGTACCAGAGCCTGCGCAGTGCGGCCGAAGCGCCGCAACTTCCAGCGGGTTACGCGGTCATGATCGTGTGCGCGTGGGTGCCGCCGCTGTGGCGAAAGGTCATGGACAAGCGACTACTCGCCTACTACGACGGTGACATGACACGTATCAACGTCCTGCCGGGTAAGTGATCGGCGGGATGGAGGAAGCGCTGCCGGACTAACCTGTAGTACGACCATCCATCATCGCCGAGCCAAGTGAGCCATGACCAACAGCGAAGTACGCGTCCGTTTCTGTCCGTCACCCACCGGAACCCCGCACGTAGGTTTGGTGCGCACCGCCTTGTTCAACTGGGCATTCGCACGACACCACGGCGGCACGTTCGTGTTCCGTATCGAAGACACCGATGCGCAGCGCGACAGTGAAGAGTCCTACCAGGCCATCCTCGACGCCCTCCGCTGGTTGGGGCTCAATTGGGACGAGGGCCCGGAGGTCGGTGGGCCGCACGCACCGTATCGCCAGTCCGAGCGTCGCGACCTGCATCTCGACGTCGTTGCCAAGTTGCTGGCCGCGGGCGAGGCCTACGAGTCCTACTCGACCAACGAAGAAGTGGAAGCGCGACACAAGGCGGCCGGACGCGACCCGAAGCTCGGATACGACAACTTCGATCGCGACCTCAGCGACGAGCAGCGCGCTGCCTACGTCGCCGAGGGTCGCAAGCCGGTCGTCCGCCTCCGGATGCCCGATCACGACCTGACGTGGAACGACCTGGTTCGCGGCGAGACCACGTTCAAGGCAGGCACCGTTCCGGACTTCGCGTTGACTCGCGGGAACGGTATTCCGCTGTACACGCTGGTCAATCCCGTCGACGACGCGTTGATGAAGATCACTCACGTACTGCGCGGTGAGGACCTGCTTTCCTCGACCCCGCGTCAGCTCGCGTTGTACGAGGCTTTGATCCGCATCGGTGTCGCCGATTTCACACCGTCGTTCGGGCACCTGCCTTTCGTGATGGGTCAGGGCAACAAGAAGCTTTCCAAGCGCGATCCCGAGTCCAACCTCTTCATTCACCGCGATCGGGGCTTCATTCCCGAGGGACTGCTGAACTACTTGGCTCTGCTCGGGTGGAGCATCGCCGACGATCACGACGTCTTCTCTCTCGACGAGATGGTTGCGGCCTTCGACGTTTCGAAGGTCAACTCCAACCCCGCGCGCTTCGACCAGAAGAAGGCCGACGCGATCAATGCCGAGCACATTCGCTTGCTCCAGCCGGCCGACTTCGCGGCCCGCCTGAAGTCGTTCCTGGTGGAGCACGGCCACATCAGCGCCGACGTCGATGAAGCCACGTTCACTGTTGCGGCGGACCTCGTGCAGACGCGCATCGTCGTCCTGTCCGACGCGTGGGATCTGCTGAAGTTCCTGTTCGTCGACGAGGCGTCGTTTGCTCTCGATCCAGCCGCGGCGGCAAAGAACCTGAAGGAAGACGCTGGTCCGGTTCTGGACGCGTCTCTTGCGGCGCTCGAGGCCACCTCGGAGTGGACTGCGGCCAGTATCGAGGAAGCACTCAAGAAGGCCCTCATCGAGGATCTGGAGCTCAAACCGCGTAAGGCCTTCGCTCCGGTTCGGGTCGCGATCACCGGCTCTCACATCAGCCCTCCGCTGTACGAGTCGATGGAATTGCTCGGTCGTGAGGTCTCGATTGCTCGGTTGCGCGCCGGTAGGGCAGCGGTAACCGCCTAGATCGGACTGTCTTCCGGCCGAAAATGAAGCAAAAACCTCCCGTGACCATACGATTTGGTATTTGGGGCAGGGGTACTGGTAATCTTCTTTTCGGCCGGAGACGAGCCGCCGAGCACAACAGCGAAGCGGATCGGGCAAGGCTGGTGAGCAAGACCTTGGGGTATGGTGTAATTGGCAACACAGCGGTTTCTGGTACCGCCATTCTAGGTTCGAGTCCTGGTACCCCAGCGGAAATCCGGTCGATTTTGTGGCCGGACTCAGACAAGCTAAGCTTGCTGAGCATCCAAGAGCAAGACTGAATACCACGTTTAAAAGCGTGTCCTGGCCCCGTCGTCTAGCGGCCTAGGACGCCGCCCTCTCAAGGCGGTAGCGCGGGTTCGAATCCCGTCGGGGCTACAAAGGAAAGACCCTCCGATCATTGATCGGAGGGTCTTTTCGTATGTGTGGGAAATGTTTCCGGCGATGCGAAAAACGATCACCCCCAGTCGAATTCGACTGGGGGTGATCGTCATCTCACTCTGTTGTCCGCGATCGGCTATCCGCTCTTACGGCGAAACTCTCGCTTGTGATCGGCCGGGCCATGCGTGTTGTGGACCTTGGACTGTCCGTCGCGATGGTCGGTCGATTTGGCGTTCTGATGATTCTTCCGTTCGAGGGCTTCACGGAACTTTCGTTTGGTTTCCTCCGATTGGGATTCGGGTTCCGACGGGGTGTTGCTGTCGAGATCGCTCATATGCTCACTCCTTGTTGTTGGGCCTGTTGGTGAAACTACGCCGGCCCGAATTCGAAAGCTCGTGAATTTCGCTTCACGAATCTCGGGGTCTACGGCGATGGTGCAGTAGAACCGGAAAGAGGCATCGCAGGCATCCCGAGCTTGCGGTGATCCCACGAACGAGTTCGATCGGGAACGAACCGTACCGCGACGCGCTTGTGGAGCATCGCGTCGACGGCCGGGCGGAGATCCTCTGTGTACGGGCCCGTGTATCGCTCCCAGACACTGATTCCCACGGCAAAGAGAGCTTCCGGATCCTCGACGATCACTCCGGTGCCCTCCATCGAGACTCCTCGCAGCGTGTCGTACGTCAGACCGTCTTCGATCAGGACGGACATACGGGTGTCCCGGCGAAGATTGACCGCCTTCTGCGACTTGGCTTTGGTTTCGAACCAGATTTCGCCGTCGACTATCGCAAACCACATCGCGATCAGGTGAGGCATTCCGTCGGCGCTCAACGTCGCCATCGTTGCCGTACGGCTCTTTTCGACGAAGCTCGAAATTTCGGCCTCGGTCATCGTGATCTGACTACGCTGCTTTCCTGCCATGGTCGCGTCGTACTCCTACGTGCTCGAGGATCTGAAGGCCTTACTGTGTCACGAATTACAGACGCTTGTGGAGCGCTTCGGCAGCTGCGAGAAGGTCCGCCGCCCAGCGGGCTCCCGGTCGTCTACCCATCCGATCGATGGGGCCGGAGACCGAAATCGCGGCAATGACAGCGCCTGCCGAGTCTCGGACGGGAGCCGCGACGCTGGCGACACCCGGCTCACGTTCGGCTGCACTCTGTGCCCAGCCGCGCCGGCGAACCTCGAGGAGCACTCGTTCGCCGAACGACGCATCGGCGAGAACGGTCCGTTGGGTTTGTGGATCTGCCCATGCGAGAAGGACCTTGGCGCCGGAACCGGCATTCATCGGCAGCCTGGCCCCGACGAGAACTGTGTCGCGAAGGCCCGTGGGCGGTTCCATCGACGCAACGCAGATGCGTTGGGTGCCTTCCCGGCGGTACAGCTGGACGCTTTCGCCGGTGATTTCGCGAAGGCGGGGGAGGATGAGTCCGGCCGCAGCAATGAGTGGATCATTAGCGGTGGCAGCGAGTTCGGCGAGTCCGGGCCCTGGGCACCACTGACCATCCGAGTCGCGTGTGAGGAGTCGATGGACTTCGAGACCGACGGCGAGTCTATGGGCGGTCGCGCGCGGCAAACCGGTTCGTGCACAGAGTTCGGTGAGGCTGCACGGTTCCTCAGCTACTGCATGAAGAACGCCCATTGCTTTGTCCAGGACGCCGATGCCGCTATGCTGTCTCATAGGTCGATACCAGTTTCTCGCATAGTGGGATGATAGCGCATTTCCTGGTGGACTAGCGCATTTGCTGAAGGGCTAGTGCATTTCCTAGGGGCAGTCTGCATCTGCTGTGAGGGCTGGAGACCTACTTCACGCGCGGCGGGCCAGCCCGTAGTCCGCCGACGCGAGGCTACGTACAGAGGTGGAAGACATGGCACAGAAAGCACGCACTCTCGCCGAGAAGGTGTGGGACGACCACGTTGTCGTGAAAGGGGAGGGGCAGGATCCCGACCTCATCTACATCGATCTCCACCTCGTTCACGAAGTGACGAGCCCGCAGGCATTCGACGGACTTCGCTTGGCCGGACGCCCGTTGCGCCGTCCCGACCTGACGATCGCCACCGAGGACCACAACGTTCCGACGATCGACATCGACAAGCCGATCGCCGATCCCGTGTCCAAGACTCAGGTCGACACCTTGCGCCGAAATTGCGAGGAGTTCGGAGTTCGCTTGCACCGCATGGGCGATCTCGATCAGGGCATCGTGCATGTGGTCGGACCGCAGCTCGGCCTGACTCAGCCGGGAACCACCGTGGTGTGCGGCGACAGTCATACGTCGACGCACGGCGCATTCGGTGCGCTCGCAATGGGAATCGGCACCAGCGAGGTCGAGCACGTGATGGCGACGCAGACATTGTCGTTGCGCCCCTTCAAGACCATGGCGATCACGGTCGACGGCGAGCTGCCTCCTGGCGTCACGAGCAAGGACTTGATCCTGGCAGTCATCGCCAAGATCGGCACCGGCGGCGGCCAGGGCTACGTCCTGGAGTACCGCGGCGAGGCCATTCGCAAACTGTCGATGGAAGCTCGTATGACCATCTGCAACATGTCGATCGAGGCCGGAGCCCGTGCGGGCATGATCGCACCGGACGAGACCACTTACGAGTTCATCAAGGGCCGTCCGCATGCACCGTCGGGCGCAGAGTGGGACGAAGCCGTCGCCGCGTGGGAGTTGCTCAAGACCGACGAGGGCGCCGAATTCGACAACGAGGTCCACATCGACGCAAGCGCATTGACGCCTTTTGTCACGTGGGGAACCAATCCGGGACAGGGTGCACCGCTCGGTGACCGAGTGCCCGATCCGGAACTGATCGTCGACGAGAGCGAGCGTCAGGCTGCCGAGAAGGCGCTCACCTACATGGGTCTCGACGCCGGCATGGCGCTTCGGGATGTTGCTGTCGACACCGTCTTCGTCGGTTCGTGCACCAACGGACGCATCGAAGATCTGCGCGCGGTGGCCGAGGTGCTCGAGGGTCGCCATGTGGCAGAGGGCGTTCGGATGCTCATCGTTCCCGGCTCGATGCGGGTGCGTGCTCAAGCCGAAAGTGAAGGTCTCGGTGAAATCTTCACGGCGGCAGGGGCCGAATGGCGCCAGGCCGGTTGCTCGATGTGCTTGGGAATGAACCCTGACCAGCTTGCTCCCGGCGAGCGTTCGGCATCGACGTCCAACCGGAATTTCGAAGGCCGACAGGGTAAAGGCGGTCGGACCCATCTGGTTTCCCCGCTCGTCGCGGCTGCCACTGCGGTCCGCGGAACGCTCTCGGCACCGGCCGATCTGGTCTGACCCACTTACCATCTCGAGGAGAATTTCGATGGAATCCTTTACCACGCACAAGGGTATCGGCGTCCCGCTGCGACGCTCGAATGTCGATACCGATCAGATCATCCCTGCCGTGTACCTGAAACGGGTGACGCGCACGGGATTCGAGGACGGGCTGTTTGCAGGCTGGCGCACCGACCGCAACTTCATTCTCAATCTGGCTCCGTACGACAAGGGAAGTGTCCTCGTAGCCGGGCCCGATTTCGGCACGGGCTCTTCGCGTGAGCATGCCGTGTGGGCTCTCTCCGACTTCGGATTTCGGGTCGTCATCGCTTCCCGGTTCGCCGACATCTTCCGCGGGAACGCCGGAAAAGCCGGTCTCGTAGCGGCACAAGTCGAGCAGAGCGACGTCGAATTGCTCTGGAAGTTGCTCGAAGAGCAGCCCGGACTGGAATTGACAGTAGATCTCGAGAATCGGACCGTGAGCGCCGGAACTACGGTGGTGCCGTTCAATATTGACGACTACACACGGTGGCGTCTGCTGGAGGGTCTCGACGACATCGGACTGACATTGCGGCAGGTAGAGGCGATTTCCGAGTTCGAAAAGTCAAGGCCTTCATGGAAACCGACTACCCTTCCAGCCCGAATTTCGCAGGGCTGAACCGAAATCCGCAACTCCGCGCGGGAAGAGAAATAGGTCACCATTTCGCAGTCACGTTGAATGAGAATTGGCGTGGCACATAGACTCTTGCCGTTATCAGGTTTACCGTGGTTCTCAGTCGGTCCGACGGTGGACCACAATTAGCGGAGGAATTTCAATGAACAAGGCAGAGCTCATCGATGTTCTGACTGAAAAGCTGGGTTCGGACAGGCGCACAGCGACCGACGCAGTGGAGCACGTCGTGGACACCATCGTCCGCGCCGTCCACCGTGGCGAGAGCGTGACCATCACCGGCTTCGGAGTCTTCGAGCAGCGTCGTCGTGCAGCACGTGTTGCACGCAACCCGCGTACGGGCGAGACCGTCAAGGTCAAGCCGACGTCGGTTCCGGCTTTCCGTCCGGGTGCGCAGTTCAAGGCTGTTATCGCTGGTGGACAGAAGCTTCCGGCCACCGGCCCGGCAGTCAAGCGTGGCGTAGCAGCACCGGCCACCAAGGCTGCAGCCAAGAAGGCTGCTGCCAAGAAGACCGCAGCCAAGAAGGCTCCGGCAAAGAAGGCTCCGGCCAAGACCGCAGCCAAGAAGACGGTTGCCGCGAAGGCGCCCGCCAAGAAGGCTCCGGCCAAGACCGCAGCCAAGAAGACGGTTGCCACCAAGGCGCCCGCCAAGAAGGCTCCGGCCAAGACCGCAGCCAAGAAGACGGTTGCCACCAAGGCTCCCGCCAAGAAGGCTCCGGCCAAGACCGCAGCCAAGGCTCCGGCCAAGAAGGCTCCGGCCAAGAAGGCTCCGGCCAAGACCGCAGCCAAGAAGGCTCCGGCCAAGAAGGCTCCGGCCAAGCGCGGAAAGTAGTCGCGTTCGGGTGAAAAACCCGATGCCGTAAGACAAAGAGGTGGGGGGGGGGGGGGGGGGGGGGGGCGGCCGCGGATCTGATCCGCGGCTCCACCTCTTTTCGCTGTCTGGGAGAAGTGTGAATTCTCCTGTGTTTCAGTGCTTTGCAAAACTACCGAATCGAGCTGGGGCCGGTTGGTCCAAATCCCTCAGGAGTTGGCGACTTTGGGGAGCGGGCTGTCGAGGTGATCGGCGGCGACGAGACGGCCGTCGAGGAACGAGAGCACCCAAGTGCTCGCCTTACGGTTGCGTGCAGAGGGCAGTGTTACACCGGCCGTATCAGCCCACCAGCGCATCAAATCGGGGATGACGCCTCCTTGGCTGCAGATCACTGGAGTGCCCTCCAGTGCGGCAATCTGCAGCGCACGTGCCCGAGCGGCGTCGGGATCGGCCTCGTAACCTTCTTCGGTCAGAAGAGGTTCCGTCGAAATCTCGACACCCAATGCCTCCGCCAACGGCATTACGGTGTCGATGCAGCGCGTACGGTCAGCCGCGAAAACCGAATCGGCTCCGAAGATTTTCAGCTGTTCGACCAAGGCGGCGGATTGTTCTTTGCCCTTGGCGTCGAGTGGACGCAAATTGTCGTCGCCCTTGTACCGCTTACGGCTTCCAGCCTTTGCGTGGCGGACGAGTAATACCGTTTTCGTGTCAGGCCGAATGGAAACGAAGCGGCGAAGAATCATTCGATCCATCGGGTAGGAAAGATGATCGGCGACCTCGGCGACCGGAAGCCAATAGAGAACATCTACTTCGTTATTCGGCCCGAAATCTCCGTCGACTGCTTCGGCCGACCAGTATTCGACTCGTTTGAGTTTGCGATGTCCCGGGATCGGGTACGTCACGCCACCGAGGTGCCTTCCGAAACGTCCGGTGATCGAGGTCTCTTCGCGGACCTCGCGAACTGCTGCGGTCAAGAAGGTCTCGCCTGGATCGAGCTTTCCTTTGGGGAATGACCAGTCGTCGTACTTCGGTCGATGTACGACGGCGATCTCGATGGCGGAAGGATCCTGGGGAGCCTTCCGCCACAGAACCGCGCCTGCGGCAAAGATGTTGGCTTTGACCGGCTTGTCGCTCATGGTGTGATCCGAGCCCGTCAAGACCCGCTGGCGGTGCGGCTGCGCATCAACGACTGTTGATGCTCACGTACGTCCTCACCGCGTTCGGGGGCAGCTACCCAACTGCCGTCCGGATGCAGTACCCAGCAGCGAGTTCGCGGATCGAGAGCGGAATCGAAGATGTCACCGAGTTGCTTCGACAGTTTCGGATCCTTGACCTGCACCATGACCTCGACGCGGCGATCGAGGTTGCGGTGCATCATGTCTGCGCTGCCGATCCAGAATTCGTCGGCCGAGCGGAAATGGAACATTCGCGAGTGTTCGAGGAACCGCCCGAGAATGGAACGTACTTCGATGTTTTCGCTGAGGCCCGGAACACCCGGCTTGAGCGCGCAGATTCCGCGGACCACGATCTCGACGGGGATACCGGCCTTGGACGCGCGGTACAACGCGTCGATGACCTGCTCGTCGACCAATGCGTTGGCTTTCAAGCGGATACCGGCATCGCGGCCTGCAAGCTTGTGAGCGATCTCGTTGTCGATCCGCTCGATGATCCCGCGGCGAACCCCGTACGGCGCAACGAGAAGGTTGCGGTAGCTCGTCTTTCGGGAGTATCCGGTCAGCGAGTTGAAGAGGTCGGTGAGGTCGGCACCGATCTCCGGTGCTGCGGTGAGCAATCCGACGTCCTCGTACATGCGCGCGGTCTTCGGGTTGTAGTTGCCGGTGCCGATGTGGCAGTAGCGACGAATGGTCGAACCTTCGCGCCTGACGACGAGGCACGTCTTGCAGTGAGTCTTGAGACCGACGAGACCGTAGACGACGTGAACGCCGGCCTGCTCGAGTTTGCGTGCCCACTTGATGTTGGCCTGCTCGTCGAAGCGCGCCTTGATCTCCACGAGGGCAACAACTTGCTTGCCGGCCTCGGCGGCGTCGATCAGTGCGTTGACGATGGGGGAGTCGCCCGAAGTTCGGTACAGGGTCTGCTTGATCGCGAGCACCTGCGGGTCGGCCGCGGCCTGTTCGATGAAGCGTTGAACGCTGGTGGAAAACGAGTCGTAAGGGTGGTGGACGAGCACGTCGCCCTCGCGCAGGGTCGAGAACACACTCTTCGGTGTCTCACGCTCGCCGAACGCCGGATGCGTCGCCGGGACGAACGGAGCGTCCTTGAGCGCCGGGCGATCGACGGCGTAAACCTGCCAGAGGCAGGACAAGTCGAGGAGCCCGGAAACCTCGATCACGTCAGCCGGATCGACGTCGAGTTCACGCAGAAGCAGTTCGAGCATGTGCTCGGTCATGTCGTCGGCAACTTCGAGGCGAACGGGCGAACCGAAACGACGACGCGCCAATTCACGTTCGAGTGCCTGCAGCAGATCCTCGTCCCGATCCTCTTCGACCTCGAAATCGGCGTTGCGTGTGATTCGGAAGGCGTGATGTTCGACGATTTCCATTCCGGGGAACAGCACGTCCAGATGAGCCGAAATCAGTTCTTCCATCGGGAGGAACGAATCGATGGTGGACGAAGACGTCGTGCTCTTGACTCGCACGAACCGGCCGACGTTGTCGGGGACCTTGACGCGAGCGAAGTGTTCGCCGCGGGTGACGGAGTCCTTCACTGTCACGGCGAGGTTGAGGCTCAGTCCGCTGATGTAGGGGAACGGGTGGGCGTGATCGACTGCCAACGGCGTCAGTACCGGGAAGACCTGCTCGTGGAAATGCGCCGAGAGCCGGCCGTGATCGTCGGCACTGAGGTCGGCCCATCGAACAATTGAAATGCCTTCTGCCGCCAGGGCAGGGCGGACCGAGTCGAGAAACACGTGTGCGTGCTTGTCGGCGAGTTCCTGGGTGCGACGCGCAATGAGCGCCAATTGTTCGCGTGGGGAGAGGCCGTCGGCGGACCTGACCGACAGTCCCGTCTCGTCGCGGCGCTTGAGTCCGGCGACCCGGACCATGAAAAATTCGTCGAGATTGGAAGCGAAGATGGCGAGGAACTTTGCGCGTTCGAGCAACGGCAGTGACTCGTCGGCAGCCAATGCGAGAACACGGGCATTGAAATCGAGCCAGCTGAGTTCGCGGTTTAGGTAACGATCCTCGGGAAGTCCGACGAGCAATTCGGGTAGCTCTGCCTTGGTAGCTGCAGGGGGAGCGCCCGGGATGTTGGTGGCGACCGCGACGGCCTGAGATCGCGGCGAGGTGGCCGCGCCGTTCTCGTGCCGGCCGGAGCTGTGGTCTCCGTCCGACTGGTCTTCGGAAATACGGTTTTCGAGTGCTTCGCCATTGCTCACTCGTCGATCATCCCCCACAATCGCGCGGTCCGACAATCGATGAAAGAAAATTCATCGACTGTTCGACGGCGTGGCCTTGAGTCTGGTCAACGAAGCCAATGTCGCGGGGCCCACTCCCAGTGCGCGCACGGTGTCGAGGTCGGCGTGGGTGTCGACGTCGGTGCGCAGTCCCGGCCATTGGCCGTTGAGTGGACGAGCACCTGAATTAGCATGTCCCCGTGCGGATTCCGGACCGAATCGGGGGTCGAGCGCACTCTCGCCACACGCAAACAATGCGGAAGTGCCGGAGCCGTGGTGATCGACGACGACTGAACGTCCACCGCTTCGGGCGGCGGCCACGGCCTCCGTCAGTTCGCTCGGTCGCATCGCGGGCAAGTCGGCTTGCAGCACAACGAGGTCGACCACTCCGCGTTTGGCTCGGATATCGGCGGCCGCTGCACTCAACGCTGCGTTGAGGGTTTCCTCCGCGCGCGGTGAGGCGCCGTTGGTCAGCGAGATGTCGGGAGCTGGATCGGCGTAGACCGTCACGCCGACGGAATACGCAAGAGCGGCAACGGTCGGGTCTGGGGTGACCACCGTGACGGTGTCGATGGCAGAGACGGCGGCAACGGTCGCGAGGGTGTCGTGAAGCATGGCCAACACGAGGTCTGCACGCGCGTCCGCGTCGAGTTCGCCCGCGAGCCGGGACTTGGCCGATCTCAAGGACTTGACGGCCACTATCGCATGCATGGGGCGTTCGATCTCCGTGCGCGCATGCGGTGTCTCCACGACGTGTGGGTACGGGGGTTCCGCGCTGTCCATCCCTCGATCTTGCCAGTCATCACGCTCGGTGTCCGCGGCTGCCCACCGCAGCGCACCACAGGCGATACTCTGTGCAGACGATTTTTCTGGCGGCGACCCGCTTCGCCGGGTAGACGGGGTGAGCGTGTGAGTAAGGCAGCTGTATTGGGCGCAGGTTCGTGGGGAACAGCGTTGGCCAAGGTGATGGCCGAGGCCGGAACCGACGTGACGATGTGGGCCAGGCGTGAAGAGGTCGCGAAGCGCATCGACACCACGCACGAGAACAGCGACTATCTGCCAGGCATTGCTTTGCCTTCGTCGATTCGCGCGACCCACCACCACGAGGAGGCGATGGCAGGCGCTGACTTCATCGTGCTGGCGGTTCCCTCGCAGTCGCTACGGGGAAACCTGGAGCAGTGGAAAGGCTCGATCGGACCCGATGCGACTCTGCTGAGTCTGGCCAAGGGAATCGAGGCCGGGACGCTCATGCGCATGAGCCAGGTCATCGTGTCGGTGACCGGCGTGGAACCGGGGCGCGTCGCGGTGCTCTCGGGCCCGAATCTTGCACACGAGATCGCCAGCGGGCAGCCAGCGGCCACGGTGATCGCCTGCTCGGATTCCTCGCGTGCCCTCGCTCTCCAGGATGCTTGCGCTACCGGCTATTTCAGGCCGTACACCAACTCCGACGTCATCGGTTGCGAGATCGGTGGCGCGTGCAAGAACGTGATCGCGCTGGCCTGCGGCATGGCCGCCGGTAGTGGATTCGGCGACAACACGGTTGCCAGCATCATCACCCGTGGTCTCGCCGAGACGATTCGGCTCGGTGTCGCGCTCGGCGCCAAGGCGTCGACGCTTGCAGGCTTGGCGGGCGTCGGTGATCTGGTCGCGACCTGCACGTCCGAGTTGTCGCGAAACCGGACGTTCGGAGAGCGACTCGGACGGGGCGGGTCGATGGAGTCGGCACAGAAGGCAACCAACGGTCAGGTCGCCGAGGGCGTGAAGTCGTGTACGTCGGTACGCGCACTCGCTGCCGGCTACGACGTGGAGATGCCGTTGACCGACGCGGTCCATCGGGTGTGCCACGAAGGCATGGCCGTCAGCGATGCGATCGGTCAGTTGCTCGGACGCCGGACGAAGCCGGAATGAGTGAAATTAATGTGAGTGATTTCGAGGGTTACGGGGATTCGACGCGCAGTGTGAGCGCCGTTGCGCGCGAACACGCTGCGGGTCAGCCCATGCAGCTGGGTCCGATATTTGCTGCGCCGTACCAACTTTCGGTGGACGAAGGCTCCGAGTCCGATACCTATGCTCGAGCGTCGAACCCGGGTTGGCGCGGACTCGAATCGGCGCTCGCGGCGCTCGAAGGGGCGGACCACGCACTCGTCATGGGGTCGGGGATGTCTGCGATCACCGCGACCTTGCGCAGCGTGCTCGTCGCCGGGGATACCGTCGTCGTGCCCTCGGACGGGTACTACCAGGTGCGGTTGTACGCGAACGAACGGTTGGCTCCGTTGGGAATCACCGTTCGCGAAGTCTCGACCCTGCAGATGGGCGACGCGAGCTTCGCGGATCTGCTCGACGCGTCACCGGGTCGCGTGGTCGTCGTCGCCGAGACGCCGTCCAACCCGGTGCTGGACGTGGTCGACCTTCGCGTGCTCGCCGACGTGTGCCACCGAGCGGGTGCGCTGCTGATCGTCGACAACACGACTGCAACACCGCTGGGGCAGCGCCCGCTCGAATTGGGTGCCGACGTCGTGGTGGCCAGCGGTACCAAGGCACTCAGCGGGCACAGTGACCTCCTGATGGGTTACGTCGCTACTTCCGATGCGGCGGTGAGTCAGCGGATCGAGCGTGAGCGACTTCTTTCGGGAACAGTGCTCGGCCCCTTCGAGACGTGGCTTGCGCACCGGAGTCTCGGCACGGCAGGCCTGCGATTCGGGCGTCAGTGCGACAACGCGCTGGCCCTGGCCGAGATGTTGGCTGGACACAAAGCGGTCCGGTCCGTTCGTTATCCCGGCCTTCGCGGTGACCCGTCCTACACAACGGCATACGGTCAGATGAAACGATTCGGCGGATTGGTGAGCGTCGAGTTGGATTCGGCTCAAGCATTCCACTCGTTCGTCGAAGCGGGCAATCTCGTCACGGCCGCCACCAGCTTCGGTGGGATCCACACGACGGCGGATCGTCGTGCGCGCTGGGGCGATCCGGTCAGTGCGGGTTTTGTCCGAATCGCTTGTGGCATCGAGGACACCGCTGATCTTCTGGCCGACATCGAGCGCGCGCTCGACGCGTGAGCGGACCACGTCGATGATTTCCGGCCCGGCCCGATCGCGTGCCGAAGTCGATTCGGCGGTACGGTTTGACGCGTGAACAGCAGCCGTACCCGCGTGGCCGTGATCTTCGGTGGCCGGAGCAATGAGCATTCAGTGTCCTGTGTTTCCGCCGGAAGCGTCCTGAGCAACCTCGACCCGGATCGGTACGACGTCGTACCGATCGGCATCACCGTCGACGGTTCCTGGGTCCTCGGGTCGAGCGACCCCAGCTCCCTCGCGATCAGCGGGCGCGCGTTGCCGTCGGTCGACAAAGACGGAACGTCGGTGGTCCTCAGCGCGGACCCCACCCGTGAGGGCGAGATCATCTCCTTCGACGGCTCCGACGCCGGTGCTGTGCTCGCGTCGGTCGACGTCGTTTTCCCCGTTCTGCATGGGGCTTACGGCGAAGACGGCACCATTCAGGGATTGCTCGAACTTGCCGGGGTTCCGTATGTCGGACCCGGAGTCCTGGCCAGCGCCGCCGGCATGGACAAAGAGTTCACGAAGAAGCTTCTTGCCGCTGAAGGACTTCCCGTCGGAGTGCAGGTCGTGCTTCGACCGGGAATCGCAACGCTGACCGAAGAGCAGAAGGCGGAGTTGGGCCTTCCCGTGTTCGTGAAGCCCGCTCGTGGTGGTTCGTCCATCGGCATCACCCGGGTGAGCAATTGGGACGGTCTGGACGGGGCGATCGCTCATGCGCGCCTGCACGATCCCAAGGTGATCGTCGAAGGCGCGATCATCGGCCGTGAGGTGGAATGCGGCGTCCTCGAATTCCCGAACGGTGACGTCAAGGCGAGTGTGGTCGCTGAGATCCGGATGCCGGATTCCGACACCGATTCGGACGCGTTCTACGACTTCGACACCAAGTACCTCGACGACGTCTGCGAATTCGACATCCCCGCGAAACTCGACGAGTCGGTGAGCGACCAGATCAGGGAGCTTGCAGTCCGCGCGTTCAAGGCACTCGATTGCCAGGGACTCTCGCGGGTCGATTTCTTCGTCACGGCTGACGGCCCGGTGATCAACGAGATCAACACGATGCCCGGGTTCACTTCCATCTCGATGTATCCGAAGATGTGGAACGCCACCGGAATCGATTACCGCACTTTGATTTCGACACTGGTCGACACCGCCATCGCTCGCGGTACCGGACTTCGCTGATCAGGGAACCGCGACCGGCGCCGGGTCGAGGGGCTTCTGTTCGAGAGTCGCCGTGATGGTGTCGGAGATCTCCTGAATCGGCGTCGGGCCGGTCCCGTCGGGGATCGTGATACCGATGTACTCACCGCGGTCTACGGCAAACCAAGTGCTCGCAGCCAGACCGACGTCGGTTCCCGAGACCTGGAACCATTGGACACCGTTCACAACCTGTAGTGCTGCAGCCTGGTCGAACTCGGTCGGACGGTCGAGCCCGCAGCGCAACACGATCGGCTCACCTTCGCTGCGCTGCCAAGCTGCCGCTCCAGCCGGAGCAGGGTCAACCAACTCGGCTTTCGTGAAGTCGTCGATCTTGTCGGGGAGCGCACCGAGGAGGGAAACGCAGGCCTCCGACTCCGCTGCCGGTGCCGGTACGGGTCCCAGCGCTACCGGCGAGAGTTCAGGGTTGTTTCCCGCGACGACGGCCGCGATCACCACTCCGACGATCAGGGCTACCGGGAGCGCGATGGCGGTGGCGATCAGCGCCGGACTGCGGCGCTCGGACGGATCGTTGTCGCTATCGGGGTCGATGTCGGCGTTGTCTGCGGTGGAGGTGTTTTCTGCCATGCTCAGTTCTTCGCTCGGGTCCTGGTCCAGTCGATCAGCGGTCTCGTCACTTCGCAGGGCACGTCGGTGAATCGGTAGGATTGCCGACACACGCGTGAGCTTGCAGAAGCATTCACGACCACAGCTAGAAGGTACCGCAGGCCGCTTACGAGCGAATTGCGTCGGCATTGGAGACACTCATCGCATCATCGGAGTTCGCTGCATCATCTGAGTTCACAGCATCATCTGAGTTCGGGTCAGAGCACACTGTTGAACAGGTGGGGGAGTTCGACGTGATCGCGCGATCTCTGGTCGGCCGAATCCAACCGGTCACCACCGAATTGGGGCCGGGTGACGATGCCGCGATCGTGACGTCCGGAGACGGCCGTGTGGTTGTCTCGTCCGACATGCTGGTCGAAGGTCGGCATTTCCGAATGGATTGGTCTTCGCCACGCGACATCGGCCGAAAGGCAGTGGCACAGAACGCTGCGGATGTCGTCTCGATGGGAGCGCGGCCGACGGCATTCACCGTGTCTCTGGGATGCCCGCCTTCGACTCCGGTCGACGTGATCGACGCAATCTCCGCGGGAATCTGGGACGCGGCAACTGATCTGGGGGCCGGTGTGGTCGGCGGTGACCTGGTCCAGTCACCGGTGATCGTGGTGTCGGTGACCGTGCTCGGCGATCTCGGTGGCCGTCCGGCAGTTCTGCGTTCGGGAGCAAAGATCGGTGACAAGATCGCGGTCGCCGGGTTGTTCGGTTGCTCGGCAGCAGGGTTGGCACTACTGCTCGACGAAGCCGTATTGCTCGACGAAGCCGAAAGCTTTCCAGACTTGCTTGCCGCTCATCGTGTTCCGAATCCGCCGTATCAATCGGCATGGGACGCCGCAGAATCAGCACATTCCATGACGGACGTATCCGACGGATTGATCGCGGACCTTCGACATCTCGCAGAGGCCTCGCACGTGCGGTTCGACATCATCTCGGCCGCGGTTCCCACCTCACCCGATGTCGCATCGGCGGCCGAGGCGCTCGACGTCGATCCGCTGGACTGGATCCTCTCCGGTGGTGAAGATCACGGATTTGCAGCAACTTTCGGGCCTGAGGTCGAGATTCCGTCGGGTTGGACTGTGATCGGTTCGGTTGCGGCCGGTTCCGGCGTGAGCGTCGACGGTGCACTTCGCGAGAGCGGCGGGGGATGGCACAGCTTTTCGACCACCGGCACCACCGCGGTATAGGTTGCTTTCATGGCTGTATATGCACTTGGAGACAGAGTTCCGGACATTCATCCGGACGCATACGTTCACCCGGACGCGGTGGTGATCGGCGCTGTGACTCTCGCGGCGGGCACCTCGATCTGGCCGCAGGCGGTATTGCGTGGTGACTACGGAACCATTTCGGTGGGAACCGGATCCAACATCCAGGACGGAACTGTCATCCATTGCACCGCCATCGATGCGACTGTCATCGGTTCCGGTTGCGTGGTGGGCCACAACGCGCACATCGAGGGGTCGACCATCGAGGACCACTGCCTGATCGCATCGGGATCCGTGGTTCTCAACGGAACGGTGATCGGGACGGGGTCGATCGTCGCCGCGGGTGCGGTGGTGGCCAACAAGATGCAGGTTCCCCCGCGCAGCATGGCACTCGGTGTGCCCGCCAAGGTCCGTGCGGGATACGAAGTTCCGCTCGGCCACCTCGACGGAAACGTCAAGATGTACGCAGCCAATGCGGCGTACTACCGCGACGCGTTGCGCAGGCTCGACTGATGGCGCCGCTTGCAGAGATCGTCGATCCAGGGTGGGCGCGGGCACTCGAACCGGTCTCGGAGCAGATCTCCGCGATGGGTAAGTTCTTGCGCGAAGAGATCGCTGCGGGACGGGAGTATCTGCCTGCGGGAGAGAACGTCTTGCGTGCATTCACGAACCCGTTCGACGACGTTCGGGTGCTCATCGTCGGTCAAGATCCCTATCCGACGCCCGGTCATGCTGTCGGGTTGAGCTTTTCGGTTGCCCCGGACGTGCGGCCGGTTCCACGAAGTCTCGGTAATATCTACAAGGAGTATCACCAGGATCTCGGGTTGCCGATACCGCCGAACGGCGATCTGACGCCGTGGTCGAAACAAGGTGTGCTGCTTCTCAATCGCGTACTCACCGTGCAGCCGGGTCAAGCCGCTTCTCATCGTAAGAAGGGCTGGGAGCCGGTGACCGAGCAGGCTATCCGCGCTTTGGTGGCGCGGTCGTCACCGATGGTGGCGATCTTGTGGGGTCGTGACGCGGCCACTCTTGCGCCGATGCTGGGCGACACACCGATCATCGAATCAGCGCACCCGTCACCGCTTTCGGCTTCGCGCGGCTTCTTCGGTTCGCGCCCGTTCAGTCGTGCGAACGAACTCTTGACCGGACTCGGGGCCGACCCGGTCGACTGGAATCTGGGCTGATCGAACTGCGCCTGCACTCACCTGGCATGCCGAACGTCGTGACACGACATTCGGCATGCCAGCTGACTAGGCCTGCTTTGCGGAAGTGAAATCGGGGCGACGCTTGTCGACGAATGCGTCGACACCCTCGCGCCCGATCGGGCTGTTCGCCGCGAGGGCGATGGACGCAGCCTCGGCGTCGAGTTGCTCGGCGAGCGAGTTCGTCCGCGACGAACGCAGCAGTGCTTTGATTCCCGAGTACGACGTACTCGGTCCGTTGGCCAAAGCGCGGGCGAGGCGAGCTGCCTCTTCCTGGACCTCGTCGTCGCCGACGAGTCGGGTGAGGATCCCCAGGCGGACGGCTTCGTCGCCACCGATCACCGAATCGTTGAGAAGAATCTCGCGAGCGCGTGCCACGCCGACGATGCGGGGGAGTGTCCACGACATTCCGCCGTCCGGGGTGAAACCGATGGAGGGGTACGCGGGGCGGAGCTTGGTGCCGGTGCCGCCGATTGCGACGTCGGCGAGGCAGACCAGGCTCATTCCGGCGCCGGCAGCCCATCCGTGGACCCCGGCCACCACTGGAGCGGTCGCGGCGTCGAGCGCGCGAACGAACACGTGGAAGACACGGGCAACCTCGGCGACGTACTCGCCGCGGTCAGGGGCTGCGGCGAACGCACGGACGTTGCCGCCGGCACAGAAGTTTGCGCCTTCGCCGACCAGAAGGATGCTCCCGATGTCGTTTCCGGCTGTCTCGAGCGCCTGCGCGCCCTGAACCAGTCCTTCGTCGTCGAGGGAGGTGCCGTTGGCGGCGGTGGAAATGGTGATGCGGAGTACGCCCTCGTCGAGGGTCACTTTGCTCAGGTCATCGATGGAAGTCACTCAACGCACATTACGGGTGTCGGACAGCCATACGAAACACGGGGACACATAGATACAGCCACATAGATACAGCTCTGCCCCCGTCACCGAAGTGACGGGGGCAGAGCCTGCAATAGTTTGTGCTCGGGCAATCAGCCCCGAGCGACCTTGCCTGCCTTCAGGCAGGAGGTGCACACGTTGACCTTACGGGTGTTACCCGGGGCAACCTCGGTACGAACAGACTGAATGTTCGGGTTCCAGCGACGATTGGTACGCCGGTGCGAGTGCGAGACCGACTTACCGAAGCCGGGCCCCTTGGCGCATACGTCGCAGACGGCAGCCATAGTCGCGAACTCCTTGTTAGAAATGAATATTGAAGTGGTTACCCTACACGGTAGGGCAGCCAGAATTACAATCCGAATATACTCGACTTCGAACCGATCCTTGACCGCTCACTGTGCAGCCGAACGTGAAAACAGTCAATCAGCAACAAACAAAGTGCAGCATTATTTCGTGTAGCCCGTTCGAGGCAACCGTGTAAGAGTAACCGCTTCCGGCCCGAATGGCCAAACCGCCCGGTAATGACGGTTGCGCAGAAGCGTCGGACTACCCTCGACTGCACCGATCACCGATCTCTTTTTCATCGTCAGTCTTTCCATCGTCTGTCTGTCCATCGTGGAGGGGAACCGTCAGTGGGGGAAGTGCAACGCGTCGCCGAAGAAGCGGAATCCGTCGCGGACGGACATCTGCTGCGGCGCTGGGCCCGCCGGGCGGTCGACAGCCTCCAGAAACGTCGCGGTGAGATCAACAGCCTCAACGTCTTTCCCATCCCTGATTCGGATACCGGCACCAACCTGTTGTTCACGATGCGGGCCGCGCTCGATTCCGCCGAGACGATCGAGGACGACGTCCGCAGTGCAGGCCGCGTCGCGAACGCGCTGGCTCGGGGCGCAGTGTCCGGTGCACGCGGTAATTCCGGAGTGATCCTCTCCCAGGTGATCCGGGGTATCGCGGAGAGCGTTCAAGGCGAGCACATCGACGGCCGGAGCTTTGCGAACTCACTGACCACGGCGACGGGGCTGGCTTCTCGGGCTGTCTCCGATCTGGTGGAAGGCACCATCGTCACGGTTCTGCGCGCGTCGGGTGAGGCAGCGCAGGAGTGCGTCGACACCAAGACGCCGAGCGGCGAGGATCTTGCTTCCGTGGTTGCCGCCGCTGCCGATGCGGCTGCGATCGCGCTGAACAAGACCCCGGAGCAACTGGACGTTCTGGCGTCGGCCGGGGTGGTCGATGCCGGGGGATTCGGTCTGGTTCTGATCCTCGACGCTTTTGTCGAGGTGGTGACCGGGAAGTCGCAGGTTCGCGAGGATCTGGGGACGCCGGACCCGAGGTCGAGCGCAGTTGTCGACGTCAGCGCATTCGATCACGATTGGGCTCACAAGAGCCCGATCGAATGTGGTGATCACTCGGAACAGGATTTCGAGGTCATGTACCTCGTCGACGACTCGGACGACGATCGCATGACGGCGCTGCGCACGCGGCTGTCCGTCCTCGGAGATTCGACGGTCATCGTCAGCGACGGCTTCGGTGGCTGGTCGGTGCACGTGCATTGCTGCGATGCCGGTGCAGCCGTCGAAGCCGGCCTCGAAGCCGGGAAGGTCCACGGTATTCGCATCAGCAGTTTTCTCGTCGACGAACGCGACCAGTTGGTGGCACGGGCGGAGAGGCGATTCCCGGGTGCCGGTGCCCGCGGCGTTCTGGCCGTCGTTGCCGGTGAGAGTGCGGCGGCGTTGTTCGAGAGTGAGGGTGCGACGGTTCTTCGGTGCGACGACGCGCCGGTGACACGTGCGCAACTGCTCGGCCGCATTCGTCAGATGGAGCGAAGTGAAGTTCTGGTGCTGCCGAACGGAGCCTTGACGGCTCAGGAACTGGTCGCAGTCAGTGCCGCTGCACGCGATCCGCTTCACCAGGTTCTGCTGCTGTCGACATCGTCGATGGTTCAGGGCTTGGCCGCACTTGCCGTTCACGACGCTCAACGCAACGTCGCCGACGACGGCTTCACGATGTCCGAGGCGGCGGCTGCGACGCGCTGGGGATCATTGCGAATTGCGGTCGAGCGTTCGCTGACGTACGTCGGGACGTGTGATCCGGGTGACGCGATCGGTCTGATGGGGCACGAGGTGGTGCTCATCGGTCCCGACGTCGCGGAGTCGAGTGCGCGACTGGTCGACCTCGCGCTCGGATCCGGTGGCGAACTCGTGACCCTACTCATGGGCGCCGACGCGCCGGACGACCTGGCCGGGCAGCTCGAGGCGCACGTCATCGCGCACCATCCGGGCGTCGACGTGCTCGTCTATCAGGGTGATCAGCCGGGTGACCTGTTCCAGTTGGGTGTGGAGTGATCGAACCGGGTCTGTCGGTGACTACTGATATACGAACACATGTGCTTACCGCGACACTGTGCTGGAGGAACTGATGGCGACGCTCGCCGACCCACTCGATCGGCTGCTGGGAAAGAAGACCGCGGACGCGCTCGACGAGGCATTCGAGATTCGGACGGTCGAGGACCTGCTGCGTCACTACCCACACCGGTACGCGTCGGCAGGCAAGGAACTTGCCGAGAAGGAGCCGCCCGAAGGTGAGCACATCACCATCATCGCGCGGGTGGCGTCGGCGGCGGTCGTGAAGATGAAGAACCGTCCGGGGCAGATGTTGCGAGTATCGCTCGCGACTGATTCGCAGACCGTCGACGTCACGTTCTTCAACCCGCAGAAGGTGCGGCACGTCATCAAGCCCGGCGTGCGCGCGATGTTCTCCGGGACGGTGAAGTACTTCCGCGGCAAGTGGTCTCTCACCCACCCGAGCTACCTGATTCTCCCGGAACCTCGTGTCGGCGAGGAGGATTCGGTAGTTCCGCTTGCATCCATCAAGGGGGCCGGTGACCTTGCCGGTCTGGCTCGCGCAAACCAGGATCCCGGCGCCGAACTCGATCTGTCCGTCTTCGACCGCGCATTGATCCCGCTGTACCCGGCGACCCGCGAGGTCGAGAGCTGGACCATCATGCGGTGCGTGCGGCAAGTGCTCGATCAACTCGATCCGATCGAGGAGCCGTTGCCCGCCGAGACTCGGGCCGAGCACGGATTCATCGGTTTGGACGAGGCACTGCGCACCGTTCACCTCCCGGATACCAAGGAGGACATCGAACGATCTCAGGATCGTCTGCGTTTCGACGAGGCGCTGTCTCTGCAGTTGGTCCTCGCGATGCGTCGTCACGACAATTCCGAGCGTGTGGCGCCGGCCTGCGCTCCGGTTGCCGGCGGGATCGCGGACCAGTTCGAGGAGATGCTCCCGTTCACTCTGACGGAGGGACAGCAAGCAGTCGCGGAGGAGATCTCCAGCGACCTCGCCCGCCCACACCCGATGAGCAGGCTTCTTCAGGGCGAGGTCGGGTCAGGCAAGACCATCGTGGCTCTGCGCGCGATGTTGCAGGTCGTCGACGCCGGTTATCAGTGCGCGTTGCTCGCACCGACCGAGGTCCTGGCAAATCAGCACGCGCGATCACTGCGCAAGATGATGGGCCCGCTGGCCGCAGGCGGTGAACTCGGTTCGGCCGAACATTCCACCCGTATCGCCCTTCTGACCGGCTCGCTGCCGGTCGCTGCGAAGCGCGCAGCGCTGCTCGAAGCCGTGACCGGCGACGCCGGGATCGTCATCGGTACCCATGCGCTCATCCAGGACAACGTGGAGTTCTTCAACCTCGGCATGGTTGTCGTCGACGAGCAGCACCGCTTCGGCGTCGAGCAACGTGATCAGTTGCGATCACGTGCCCGTGAAGGTCTGAGTCCGCATCTGCTGGTGATGACGGCAACGCCGATTCCGCGAACCATCGCCATGACGGTGCTCGGCGACCTCGAGGTCTCGACTCTGCGGGAACTACCGCGTGGGCGAACCCCGATCAAGAGCAGCGTCGTGCCCGCGAAGCAGAAGCCGCAGTGGGTGGATCGCGCATGGGAACGAATCCGTGAGGACGTTGCCGCTGGCCGTCAGGCGTATGTCGTGTGCTCACGCATCGGCGACGGTGAGCAGGGTGCCGGTGAGGACCAGTTCACCGAGGAGAAACAGCCCGAGACCAAGTCGGCAGTCGACGTCTTCGAAGAGCTGTCGAGTGGCCCGCTGGCTGATCTGCGAGTCGGGTTGCTGCACGGTCGACTGCCTTCCGACGAAAAAGACGTCGTGATGAGCGCGTTCAACGTCGGTGACATCGACGTCCTCGTCTGTACGACTGTCGTCGAAGTCGGTGTGGACGTTCCGAATGCGACGGTGATGGTGATCGTCGACGCCGAGCGGTTCGGCGTCAGTCAGCTCCATCAGCTGCGTGGACGAGTCGGTCGAGGCAAGCACCAGGGACTGTGCATCCTCGTCACCGGCAGCAATCCCGGCGGGCCGGCGTACGAGCGACTCTCGGCGGTGGCAGCGACCAACGACGGGTTCGAACTGGCGCAACTCGACCTCGCGACCAGACGTGAAGGAGACATCCTCGGTGCGGCGCAGTCTGGCACAACCTCGAATCTGCGGCTGCTTTCCCTCATGGCTCACGGAGACATCCTCGAGTCCGCCAGGGAGTTCGCTCAGGGAATCGTCGACTCCGATCCGTCGCTCGAGGATCATCCCGCCCTCGCTTCCATGGTGACCGCTGCCCTGGACTCCGACCGGATCGAGTACCTCGAGAAGTCGTGACGGGTATGACGACAAGCTGAAATCGAATAGCACGAGGACCACCGGGTTGGTTTCTCGATTCAGTCCGAAATATGAGACTCCGCATGTAGACGCAAGATGAAATCGGGGTAGTTTTCTCGAATGTTCTCCAAAGTGCTCGTCGCGAACCGCGGCGAAATTGCGATCCGTGCCTTCCGCGCCGCCTACGAACTAGGTGCCGGAACCGTCGCGGTGTTCCCGTACGAGGATCGGAACTCGATCCACCGTCTCAAGGCAGACGAGAGCTACCAGATCGGGGAGAAGGGTCACCCCGTTCGGGCGTATCTCTCAGTCGAGGAAATCGTCGCCGCCGCCAAGAGTGCCGGAGCCGACGCCATCTACCCCGGTTACGGCTTCCTTTCCGAGAACCCGGATCTGTCGGCGGCGTGCGCCGAGGCAGGCATCAAGTTCGTCGGCCCGTCCGCCGAGATCCTCGAGTTGACCGGTAACAAGGCTCGGGCCATCGCAGCGGCAAAGGCCGCCGGTCTCCCCGTGCTCGCGTCCTCGGAGCCGTCAGCGGACATCGACGAGTTGCTCGCGGCCGCCGAGGACATGACCTTCCCGATCTTCGTCAAGGCCGTTGCAGGCGGCGGTGGACGCGGAATGCGCCGCGTTGCGGAGCGCTCACAGCTCAAGGAATCGATCGAAGCCGCAGCGCGCGAAGCGGAATCGGCCTTCGGCGATTCGACGGTCTTCCTCGAGCAGGCCGTCATCGACCCCCGGCACATCGAAGTGCAGATCCTCGCCGACGAGCAGGGCAACGTCATCCACCTCTTCGAGCGTGACTGCTCGCTGCAGCGTCGCCACCAGAAGGTGATCGAGCTTGCTCCGGCGCCCAATCTCTCGGAAGAGTTGCGCGCCAAGATCTGTGCCGACGCCGTCGCGTTCGCGAAGGAGATCGGGTACACGTGCGCAGGCACCGTCGAGTTCCTCCTCGACAAGCGCGGCAATCACGTCTTCATCGAGATGAACCCGCGAATTCAGGTGGAGCACACCGTCACCGAAGAAGTGACGGACGTGGATCTGGTCCAGTCGCAGCTCAAGATCGCGTCCGGTTCGACGCTTGAAGAACTTGGTCTGTCACAGGACACGATCAAGCTTCGCGGCGCGGCGCTGCAGTGCCGCATCACCACGGAGGATCCGGCCAACGGATTCCGCCCGGACACGGGCCGCATCACCGCGTACCGCACCCCGGGCGGAGCCGGTATCCGCCTGGACGGCGGCGCCACGCTCGGAGCCGAGGTCGGCGCGTACTTCGACTCGATGCTGGTCAAGCTCACCTGCCGTGGTCGTGACCTCGAAGCCGCTGTCGCGAGGGCTCGCCGCGCGGTCACCGAGTTCCGCATTCGTGGCGTCTCGACCAACATTCCTTTCCTGCAGGCGGTTCTCGACGACCCGGACTTCCGTGCCGGACGCGTGACGACCTCCTTCATCGAGGAACGTCCTCAGCTGCTGACTCTGCGTTCTTCGGCAGACCGCGGCACGAAGATCCTGACCTACCTCGCGGATGTGACGGTCAACAAGCCTCACGGTGAGCGGCCCTCGGCGGTGTACCCGCAGGACAAGCTGCCCAAGATCGATCTCTCGACGCCTCCTCCTGCCGGTAGCCGTCAGCGACTGCTCGAACTCGGACCCGAAGGTTTCGCGAAGGCACTGCGTGAGCAGAAGGCCGTCGGCATCACCGACACCACCTTCCGTGACGCGCACCAGTCGTTGTTGGCCACGCGAGTTCGAACCAGCGGACTGCTCGGAGTAGCCGGGCACGTTGCGCGGTTGACGCCGGAACTGCTCTCGATCGAAGCCTGGGGCGGCGCGACCTATGATGTGGGACTTCGCTTCCTGCACGAGGATCCGTGGTACCGGCTCGCCGCACTCCGCGAGGCGATCCCGAACATCTGCCTTCAGATGCTTCTTCGCGGCCGAAACACCGTGGGCTACACGCCGTATCCCGAAAAGGTCACGCGCGCATTCGTTCAGGAAGCCACCGACACCGGTATCGACATCTTCCGAATCTTCGACGCGCTCAACAACGTCGACCAGATGCGGCCCGCCATCGACGCGGTGCGTGAAACCGGAACGGCCCTCGCGGAGGTTGCGCTGAGCTACACCGGTGATCTGTCGGATCCGAACGAAACTCTGTACACGCTCGACTACTACCTGAAGTTGGCCGAAGAGATCGTTGATGCCGGCGCTCACGTGCTCGCGATCAAGGACATGGCAGGCCTGCTGCGCGCTCCGGCAGCTACCAAGCTGGTGACGGCGCTACGCAGCAACTTCGATCTGCCGGTTCACGTTCACACGCACGACACTCCCGGTGGACAGTTGGCCACGTACTTCGCAGCGTGGCAGGCGGGCGCCGACGCAGTCGACGGTGCTTCCGCGGCACTGGCCGGAACCACCAGCCAGCCTGCGCTCTCGGCCATCGTCGCCGCTGCCGCGCACTCCGAGTTCGACACCGGACTGAACCTGCAGAACGTGTGCGACCTCGAGCCGTACTGGGAGGCGCTGCGAAAGGTGTACGCGCCGTTCGAATCCGGACTGCCGGCGCCGACGGGTCGCGTGTACACGCACGAGATTCCGGGCGGCCAGCTCTCCAACCTCCGGACCCAGGCCGTTGCTCTCGGTCTCGGCGACCGGTTCGAAGAGGTCGAAGCCAAGTACGCCGACGCAGACCGCATGCTCGGGCATCTCGTGAAGGTGACGCCGTCGTCGAAGGTCGTCGGCGACCTCGCGCTCCATCTTGTCGGTGCCGGCGTGCCTTCGGAGGAGTTCGCCGCAGATCCGGCGAAGTTCGACATTCCCGACTCCGTGGTGGGCTTCCTGCGCGGTGAACTCGGTACGCCTCCCGGTGGTTGGCCGGAACCGTTCCGCAGCAAGGCACTCGAAGGACGTGGCCAGGCCAAGCCGGAAGCGACGTTGTCCGCTGAGGACGAGGTGCTGCTAGAGGGCTCGTCGAAGGACCGTCAGGCGACGCTGAACCGTCTGCTGTTCCCCGGCCCGACAAAGGAATTCCTCGAACACCGCGAGAAGTACGGTGACACGTCGCGGCTTTCGGCAAACCAGTTCTTCTACGGTTTGCGGCGCGGCGACGAGCACCGGGTCGAGTTGGCTCCCGGCGTGGAGCTGATCATCGGTCTCGAGGCGATCTCCGAGCCCGACGAGCGCGGCTACCGCACTGTCATGTGCATCCTGAACGGCCAGCTGCGCCCGGTCTCGATCCGCGATCGCTCCATTGCCAGTGACGTACCGGTGGCGGAGAAGGCCGACAAGAACAACCCGGGCCACGTGGCTGCACCGTTCGCGGGCGTCGTGACGCTCGCGGTCAAGGAAGGCCAGAAGATCGAGGCCGGCGACACCGTGGCCACGATCGAAGCGATGAAGATGGAAGCGGCGATCACCTCGCCGCGCGCCGCCGTCGTCTCGCGGATCGCGATCAGCACCGTCCAACAGGTCGAGGGCGGAGACCTGCTGGTAGTCGTCTCGACGGGGGAGAGCGCCGCAGAGTGACACGCATCATCTCGGGACTCGCGGGCGGTCGACGCCTGCGAGTCCCGCCGAGCGGCACCCGTCCGACGTCGGATCGGGTTCGTGAGGCGCTGTTCAGTGCTCTCGAAGCGCGCATCGATCTCGAAGGGTGCGCGGTTCTCGACCTCTTTGCGGGTTCGGGTGCTCTCGGCCTCGAGGCGCTCTCGCGGGGAGCCGAGCACGTTGTTCTCGTGGAATCCGATGCCAAGGCTGCTGCCGTCATCAAGGCGAACATCGGCACTGTCGCGTTGCCGGGGGCGACGGTTCGCGCCGCTCCGGTTGCGGCCGTGGTCTCGGGTCCGAGCGCGCGTGAATACGACATCGTGATCGCGGACCCGCCGTATGCGGTAACCGACGAGGCCGTCGTATCCATGCTCGCTGATCTGCAGGCCAACAAATGGGTGGGGGAGGGCACGATCGTCGTACTCGAACGTTCGTCGCGCTCGCCGGAGACCGTGTGGCCTCAGGGCTACGAGCCGATCAAGGCCAAGAACTACGGTGAAGCCCGCATCGAGCTGGCCACCTGCTACGGTCTGGACTCATGACTGGCGCCGTCTGCCCCGGATCCTTCGACCCTGTGACCAACGGTCACCTCGACGTAATCGGAAGAGTTGCTGCGCAATTCGACGAGGTCGTGGTCACCGTGCTGATCAACAAGAGCAAGCGTGGCATGTTCACGATCGACGAGCGGATCGAGATGCTCGAAGACGCGACGAGCCACCTGCCCAACGTTCGCGTCACGTCGTGGCACGGATTGTTGGTCGACTACGCGAAACAAGAAGGACTCAGCGCGATCGTCAAGGGTCTGCGCGGCGCGAACGACTTTGATTACGAGCTGCAGATGGCTCAGATGAATCAGAAGCTCACGGGCGTCGACACGCTCTTCGTTGCCACGAACCCGACCTACAGCTACCTGTCGAGTTCTCTGGTGAAGGAAGTTGCGACCTTCGGCGGCGACGTCTCCGACATGCTCCCGGCCAAGGTGCATTCTCGGCTACTCGCGCGTATCGCCGAACGAGCAGCCGAAAACAGCTGATCCCCGACACACCGACCACGACGACACCCCGTTGGCCGTTCTTCCGGCAAACTTGGACAGGAACGGGCACAGGTCCGAGTGGACCGGTGACGATGTGGGCCGATTTCGGCCGGTAGAGATTGGGGTTGCTTGTGTACCGCGTATTCGAGGCACTGGACGAACTGGTCGCAATTGTCGAAGAGGCGCGCGGTGTTCCCATGACCGCAGGGTGTGTTGTGCCTCGCGGTGACGTACTCGAGCTACTCGACGACGTCCGGGACGCAATTCCGAGTGAGCTGGACGACGCTCAGGACGTCCTCGATCATCGCGACAAATTGGTCGGTGACGCGCGAGCAAACGCCGAGAAGACAGTCAGCAGCGCCAATGCCGAGGCAACCTCGACTGTCGAGAACGCACGCGACGACGCCGACCGGATTCTGTCCGATGCCAAGGCTCAGGCCGATCGCATGGTTGCCGAAGCACGCGCGCACGCCGATCAGTTGGTCGAGGACGCCGAAGCAGAAGCGGAACGGACCGTCACCGACGGCCGTCGTGAGTACGAGGCCGTCACCGGACGGGCGCGTGCCGAGGCCGATCGGATGATCGAGTCCGGCCAGGCCTCGTACGAACATTCAGTGGCGGAGGGAACGGCGGAGCAGGCTCGTCTGGTGTCGCAGACCGAGGTTGTCCAGTCAGCTCACGCGGAATCCGCGCGAGTGATCGACGCCGCTCATGCCGAGTCCGACAGGATGCGTTCGGAGTGTGACCTGTACGTGGACACCAAGTTGGCCGAGTTCGAAGAGTTCCTCACCGGAACGGTTCGATCGGTCGGGCGTGGTCGTCAACAGCTTCGAACAGGTTCGGGAGTCCCCGACTACCAGGACGACGATCGTCGTTCGGAGCGTCGTCGCTAGAGCGAACGAGACAGTCGAGGGTGGGTCGTCCGATATGGGGCGGCCCACTTTTTCGTGGACGGAATTGGGATTTGCGTTGTAGCTGCCGTATTGTGGAGTGGTTGCCCATACCAGTTTCAACAGTTAGGTGAGTTCTCTTTGTCAACGCATCGTCGTAGTTCGTCGCATCAGTCAAGTGATGCGGGATTTTTGCTGGACACGGTCAAGCTCGGTCGTCGTCCAGGGTCGATGCGTACCGTCGAGAGAACAATTCAGTCCCCGAACCGTATCGGTCTCGATCTGATCGCGATCGAAGCGGGCGCGGACATAGATCTCGATCTTCGTCTCGAAGCAGTGTCCGAAGGCGTTCTCGTCACCGGAAACGTGCACGCACCCACCAAGGGTGAATGCTCGCGGTGCCTTGAACCTTTCACTGACACCGTGGACATCTATCTCACGGAGTTGTTCGCTTACCCGGACAGCACCACCGAGGAGACGACGGAAGAGGGAGAGGTCTACGCGGTCGAAGACGACGAAATCGACCTCGAACCGGTCATCGTCGATGCAGTCGGTCTGGCGCTTCCGCTCCAGCCTCTGTGCAGTGACGATTGCCTGGGATTGTGCTCAGAATGTGGCATTCGCCTGGCGATTGCGGAATCTGGGCATGGGCATGACATACTTGATCCTCGCTGGGCTGGTCTCGCGGCCAAATTTGGCGTGGAATCAAACACCAGCGAAAATCTTGTGATCACCGAAGCCGAGGAGAAGTAGAAGTGGCTGTCCCCAAGCGCAAAATGTCGCGATCCAACACGCGGTCGCGTCGTAGCCAGTGGAAGACCACTGTGCCCACCCTCGTTACCTGCCCCAACCGTGGCTGTGGCGAGCAGACCCTTCCCCACATCGCATGCCCGTCATGCGGTACTTACAAGGGCCGCCAGGTAACCGCTGCTGTCTAGTTCTCCCCGGAGAAAGACTATGACGAGCGAAAATACAGTTTCAGCCGCCGGCGGCGAGGGCAATCACGACAAGCTCCTCGCCGCTGTCGGCGTAGATATAGAGCCCGGTCTTCTGACCCTGGCTCTCACGCACCGCTCGTACGCGTACGAGAACGGCGGTCTGCCCACGAACGAGCGCCTCGAATTTCTCGGGGATTCCGTTCTCGGCGTCACGGTGACCGAAAATCTTTATCTGTCCCACCCGGACAAATCCGAAGGTGATCTGGCGAAGATTCGTGCCAGCGTGGTCAACATGCATGCACTCGCCGAGGTTGCCAGGACTCTGGGTGAAGGTGGACTCGGAGCTCACCTGCTGCTGGGTAAGGGCGAGGAAATGACGGGCGGCCGTGACAAGCCGTCCATCCTCGCCGACGGTATGGAGTCGATTCTCGGCGCCATTCACCTGCAGCACGGCATCGATACTGCGCGACGTGTTGTTCTCGATCTGTTCGACGATCTACTCACTCGCGCACCGCTTCTCGGCGCGGGTCTGGATTGGAAGACGAGTCTGCAGGAACTGACCGCAGAACACGGTGCCGGAGTTCCCGTCTACGAGATCACCGCTACCGGACCCGATCACGACAAGGAATTCACGGCCACAGTTCTCATCAGTGGCAAGCCCTTGGGCGTCGGTGTCGGTCGTTCCAAGAAGGAAGCCGAGCAGAAGGCAGCAAGTTCGGCATGGAAGACGATGTCGGAGAATGCCGCTGCTAGCGCAGTCGCTGCTGACAACCCGTCTGATCTCGCCGGCTGAGTTCACTCTTGCCTGAGCTTCCCGAAGTCGAAGTCGTTCGCCGCGGCCTACAGTCTCATGCTGTAGGTGCGGCGATCGAGGCCGTCGAGGTCCTCCATCCCCGCGCGATCAGGCGCCACATTCTCGGTTCCGAGGACTTGATCGGCCAACTCACCGGGCAGACCATCGCTTCGGCAGAGCGTCGCGGCAAGTATCTGTGGCTGGTTCTCGAGCCTGCCGGTGTCGGACTGGTGGTTCATCTCGGGATGAGCGGACAGATGTTGGTCCAACCCCCGACAGTCGACTGGGAAAAGCACCTACGCATTCGGTTGGCCCTCGATTCCGGGGCTGATCTTCGATTCGTCGACCAGCGGACCTTCGGTGGCTGGTCGATTTCACCCCTCGTCGAGGTCGACGGAACGATGCTGCCCGAGTCGGTGGCGCACATCGCTCGCGATCCCATGGATGCTGCGTTCGATCTCGAATCCGTCGTGAAAGTCCTGCGGGGCAAGCACACCGAGATCAAGCGGGCGATTCTCGACCAGACAGTGGTCTCCGGAATCGGAAACATCTACGCCGACGAATCATTGTGGCGTGCAAAGATTCACGGCAACCGAATCGCCGAATCGCTCACCAGGCCCAAACTTCGAGAACTGTTGACCGCGGCGCACTCGGTGATGGGCGAGGCGCTCGATCAGGGCGGTACGTCCTTCGACGCGCTGTACGTGAACGTCAACGGGGAATCGGGCTACTTCGACCGGTCGCTGTCGGCGTACGGGCAGGAGAATCTTCCGTGCCCGCGATGCGGCGCGCCGATCAAGCGTGAGAAGTTCATGAATCGATCGTCGTTCAGTTGCCCGCGGTGTCAGCCGACCCCGAGGGCACGGCGAATCGCCTAGGTCTCCGCCCCTTCGGTTCGGCGGAGTGGCAAGATTGCGTCATGGCTGAACAGACTCCAGACAACACTGCAACCGCCCCAGCTCACACGGAGCTTTGGGTGGAACGCACAGGAACCCGCCTCTACACCGGCAAGAGTTCGCGCGGCGCAGAGGTTCTCATCGGCTCCGAATCGGTGCCAGGAGTCTTCACGCCCGGCGAACTCCTCAAAATTGCACTGGCTGCATGCACCGGGATGAGCTCAGACTTCCCGATCTCTCGCCGCCTCGGTGACAACTACGACGCGACGGTTCGAGTGTCCGGAGCCGCCGATCGTGAAAACGAGGTCTACCCGCAGCTCGACGAGGTTCTCGAACTCGACCTCAGTGAGTTGGATGCCGAAGCGCAGCAGCGCCTCATCACTCTCGTCGAGCGTTCCGTCGACAAGGTGTGCACGGTCGGGCGCACTCTCAAGGCCGGAACCAAGGTCACGCTGTCGTTCGACACGGAAGCCTGATGTCCCGCGCCGGCAGTGTTGTCGCTGCGATCGCACTGGGTTCCGTTGTGGCGGTGAGTGCTCCGGCACAGGCCTCGGTCCCGGCCGACGGCTCGGACGGTGGTTGCGGCAAATGGACGTCGAGCGTCGTGACGACTGGTGCCGGAATGCTCGAGAATCTCGAATTCGACGGCAGCGGATCGATGGTGTTGTCGCAGTCGGCTCTGATCGGGCCGGGTGCACTGCTGAAAGTGGCGCCGGACGGAACACGGACAACTTTGGTCGGTGACGTCACCGGACCTGGCGGGCTGGTCGCGCGTGACGGTTCCGTGTACTTCACCACGGGCAACTCGACTGTCTCGGGTCTGTTCGGAATCGCCGACGGCAGCCTTCGTAAGGTCGACGTCGCAGACGGATCGGTGACAACGATTGCCGACGGTCTGGTGATGCCGAACGGGCTTGTGCCGCTGGACGGTAACCGTTTCCTCACAGCTCGCACCCTGACCCGGCCGGGGCTCACGGTCATCGACAGTGACGGAACCAGTTCGATCGTTCGTGAGGATCTCGGCACCGTCGACGGCCTCGCACGCTCCGGTTCGACGATCTACGTAACGACCACTTTCGACATGGTGACCGCGGTCCACGTCCTCGACGCACACGATCTGGGCGGGCCGGTGCGAACGATCACGCTCCCCGGGTTCGGTCCGGCAAACATGGCGGACGATCTGACCGTCGGACCGGACGGCGCGTTGTACGTCGCATTCAATGCCGGCGGCAAAGTTGTTCGCGTCGATCCGGATTCGGGATCTTCGTGTGAGATCGCCTCGGGTCTGCCGTTCACATCCGCGGTGAAGTTCGGTGCCGGCCCGGGCTGGGACCCCAACTCGATCTACACCGCCGGTTTCCTCGGCGAGGTCCACCGTCTCGAACGTGTGGCGGGCTGAACGTCATGACTGAGACACCGCCTGTGCGGTTGACGGCGTGGGTTCACGGATATGTTCAGGGCGTCGGGTTCCGGTGGTGGACCAGGGCCCGCGCCCTCGAACTCGGGTTGATCGGATATGCGTCGAATCAGCGTGACGGTCGAGTGCTCGTCGTGGCGGAAGGCGAACGCACGCAGCTCGAGAGATTGTTGGAGTTGCTTCGCTCGGGAACAACACCGGGCACGGTGGATCTCGTGGTCGACAGCTGGGACCCCGCCAGGGGCGACCTGACAGGGTTCGTCGAACGCTGACCGGTTTGGCGGTAAAGTTTCCCCCCATGCACCTCAAGAGTCTGACACTCAAGGGATTCAAATCCTTTGCGTCGGCAACGACTCTTCGGTTCGAGCCGGGGATCACCTGTGTCGTCGGGCCGAACGGCTCGGGTAAATCCAACGTCGTCGATGCGTTGACCTGGGTGATGGGCGAGCAGGGCGCCAAGGCTCTGCGCGGCGGCAAGATGGAAGACGTCATCTTTGCCGGCACCTCCGGCCGCGCGCCGCTGGGCCGCGCCGAGGTGACCTTGACCATCGACAACGCCGACGGCGCGCTCCCGATCGAGTACTCCGAGGTGTCGATCACGCGCCGGATGTTCCGCGACGGTGCGGGGGAGTACGAGATCAACGGCTCGTCCTGCCGTCTGATGGACGTCCAGGAACTGCTCAGCGACTCCGGTATCGGCCGCGAAATGCATGTCATCGTCGGGCAGGGACGGCTCGCCGCGATCCTCGAATCCCGCCCCGAGGATCGACGCGCCTTCATCGAAGAAGCCGCGGGAGTCCTCAAACATCGCCGCCGCAAGGAAAAAGCGGTACGCAAGCTCGATTCCATGCAGGCCAATCTCGCTCGACTCAGTGACCTCACCGCGGAACTGCGTCGGCAACTCAAACCGCTGGGACGCCAGGCCGAGGTTGCTCGGCGAGCACAGACGGTCCAGGCTGACCTGCGTGATGCCAAGATGCGGTTGGCCGCTGACGACCTGGTGACCCGTCGAACCCAACTCAACGACCAGGCGCAGGACGAGAAAGCGGCCCGCGAACAGCACAACGAGGTGGCGGCCGCGCTCGACGAGGCCAACCTCGAACTCGGGCGCCAGGAGCAAGCTCTCGCTCGTCTGACTCCGGGATCGGAAGCGGCAGCGCAGAGTTGGTTCCAGCTCTCCGCGCTTGCCGAACGAGTCAACGCCACCGTGCGCATCGCCCGCGAGCGTGCACGACATCTCGACTCCGAACCCGTCGGCAACCGCGGCCAGGACCCGGACGAGATGGAAGCGCGCGCCGAACGTCTTGCGGCCGAGGAGGCCGAACTCCTCGAAGGCGTCGAAATCGCGCGAGCGGCGTCGGAAGCTGCTCGGGACCAGCTGGCAGCCACCGAAGATGCTGCAGCAGAAGCGGAACGGGCGCACATGGCGGAAGTTCGTGCCGTCGCCGACCGCCGTGAAGGTCTTGCTCGACTCTCCGGTCAGGTCGACACTTTGCGTACCCGCGTCGAATCCGTCGACGCGGAAGTTTCGCGACTGACCGAGGCCATCGACGAGGCTCGTCTGCGTGGGGATGCCGCACAAGCCGAGTTCGACACGGTGCAGGAAAGCATCGGGGACCTCGACGCCGGTGAAGTAGGCCTCGACACCAATCATGAACGCGCCGTCGAAGCTCTCGAGATGATCGACGCACGTGTCGAAGAACTTCGTGAGGAAGAAAAGACGAGCGGGCAACGCATAGCTTCGCTCCGTGCGCGCGTCGAGGCACTGTCGATGGGCTTGCAGCGCAAGGACGGTGGCGGCTGGCTGCTCGAACATCGGCGCGACGACGGCATCACCTCGCTGGTCGGATTGATTCACGTCGAACCCGGCTACGAAGCTGCCATCGCTGCCGCGATGGGGTCGGCGGCGGACGCCGTCGTGGCGCAGTCGCTGGACTCGGCTCGCTCCGCTGTTGCAGCGCTGGCAGATCAGGACGGTGGGCGTGCGTCGCTGATCGTGAGCGGTGAACCGGTGATCAAACGCGAGGCCGAGATCGCACCGGGCAGTCGTCCTGCCGTCGACGTCATCGACTGCCCTGATGAGTTGCGTGCGGGGTTGACCGCAATACTCGATGGCGTTGTCCTGGTCGAGACTCTCGAGGACGCGATTCGAGTTGTTGCTGACCACAAGGGGATTCGTGCAGTGACGCGTTCCGGCGATCTGCACGGTTCGGGGTGGATGATCGGTGGCTCGGATCGGCAACCCAGCACGCTGGAGGTACAGGCGGCGATCGACGCGTCAGCAGCGGAACTGGCGGCAACGGAGAGCCGATCCGAGGAACTCGACGCGGCGCTGTCCGGCGCTCTGGCCGAACAGGCCGCTCGACGCGAGACCGCGGAGCAGACTTTGGCCGCGCTCAACGAGTCGGACGCTGCCATGTCCGCCATTTACGAGCAGTTGGGCAGATTGGGGCAAGCAGCACGAGTCGCCCACGCGGAATCCGAGCGGTTGACCGCCCAGCGAGTGCGTGCCGAGGAGGGCCGCGGTGAGTCGCTGACAAAGCTGGCGGACCTGGAAGAACGTCTGCGTGTGGCCGAAACCGACGGCAGTGCACCGGGACACGGTGCGGAATCGACCGCTGCCGATCGCGAAATGGCCGCAGCAGCGCTGGCCGAAGTGCGCATAGTCGAAATGGATGCTCGCCTTGCCGTGCGCACCGCCGAAGAACGTGCGGAATCCGTACGCGGAAAGGCTGATTCGCTTCGCCGCGCCGCTGCTGCTGAACGAGAGGCACGAATTCGCGCCGAGCGGGCTCTGCGCGCCAGAGCGCACGCTGCGGAGGTTGCAGCTGCCGTCGCCGAGTCGGGGCAGCGCGTGGCGGCCGAACTCGAGGCCGTCGTCGCTGCAGCTCTTGCTCATCGCGACGAGTTGGCTCGGGCCCGCTCCGAGTGCACAGCCAAGCTGGATCAGGTCCGCGAGATCGTCCGGGCACTGACCGGACAGCTCGCTTCACTCACCGACGCCGTCCATCGCGACGAGGTTGCGAAGGCTCAGGCAGCGCTGCGCATCGAACAACTCGAGGAGTCGATCCTCGATCAGTACGGTATCGGCCTCGATGATCTGATCGCCGAGTACGGACCCGACGTCGAACTGCCGCCGACCGCTCTCGAAATCGAGGAGTACGAGCAGGCCAAGGAGCGCGGCGAGCAGGTAACCGCCCCCGCTCCGCTTCCGTACGATCGTGCGACTCAGGAACGGCGCGCGAAGCGGGCGGAGAAAGACCTCGCCACCCTCGGCAAGGTCAATCCGCTGGCGCTCGAGGAATTCGCAGCTCTCGAGGAGCGGTATACCTTCCTCTCCACTCAGCTCGAAGACGTCAAGACCGCACGCAAGGACCTTCTTGCTGTGGTCGCAGACGTGGACGCACGAATTCTGCAGGTGTTCACCGAGGCCTATGCCGACGTCGAGCGTGAGTTCGTGGGCGTGTTCGAGAAATTGTTCCCCGGGGGAGAAGGACGACTGGTTCTCACCGATCCGTCGGACATGCTGACCACAGGCATCGAAGTCGAGGCGCGTCCGCCCGGTAAGAAGGTCAAGCGGTTGTCGTTGCTGTCAGGCGGCGAGAAGTCCTTGACCGCGGTGGCCATGCTGGTCGCGATCTTCCGGGCACGCCCGTCCCCGTTCTACGTGATGGACGAGGTCGAGGCGGCTTTGGACGACACCAACCTGCGGCGGCTGATCGGACTCTTCGAACAATTGCGGGAGAAGTCGCAGTTGATCGTGATCACTCACCAGAAACCGACGATGGAAATCGCCGACGCGTTGTACGGAGTCAGCATGCGCGGCGACGGCATCACCACCGTGATTTCGCAGCGACTTCGCGGTCAAGACATGGCCTCGACGTAAGCCCTGCTCACTTTCCGGGTCGGAGCCTGAAACAATGGGCCGGTGACTACCCAGGCTTGGATCATCATCGCGGCTGTAGCGGCCGTACTACTCGTCGTTCTCGTTGCCGGATTCCTGCGCTACCGCAAGGGGCAGGTCTCGCTGAAGGCGCCCGAGACGAAGCCGGAGCTCGGCACCCCCGAGAAGGACAAGTCAGGCGGCTACAAGGCCGGTGGCGGGTTCAACTTCAGTCAAGGCTCGACGGCAACGGCGCCACCTCCGGTGGTTCCGACGCCGCCGGTCGCGGAGAAGCCGCCTGTCGTCGAAGAACCTGTCGTCGAAAAACCGATCATCGAAGAACCTGTTGCGGAGAAGCCGGCCGTCGTCGAGGAGCCGGTTGTCGAAGAACCCGCTGTTGTCGAGGAACCGGTTGTCGAAGAGCCGGTCGTAGAAGAACCACCAGTGGCAGAACCTGTTGTCGATGAACCTGTCGTTCCCGAACCTGTTGTCGTTCCCGAACCTGCAGTCGTACCCGAGCCCGTCGTAGTTCCTGAACCCGTCGAGCCTGCACCGCTCGTGTTGGACGAGATCGACCCGACCGAGGGTCGGCTGGACCGACTGCGCGGGCGCCTCTCCCGCTCGCAGTCAGCGGTCGGCAAGAGCTTGCTCGGTCTGCTCGGTGGCGGCGATCTGGACGAGGACTCGTGGGAAGAAGTCGAGGACACCCTTCTCATCGCAGACCTCGGCTCCGCGACCACGGAAAAGGTTGTCACGAAGCTTCGTGAGCAGATGGCGGCCCGCAGCGTCCGGACCGAGGCTGCCGCCCGCGCCCTACTGCGCGAGGTGTTGATCGCCGAACTGCGTCCCGAACTGGACCGCTCCATCCGCGCATTGCCGCACGATGATCACCCGGCTGTTCTGCTCGTCGTCGGCGTCAACGGAACCGGCAAGACAACCACCACCGGCAAGCTGGCTCGCGTGCTCGTCGCCGACGGTCGTCGCGTCGTGCTCGGTGCCGCGGACACGTTCCGCGCCGCCGCTGCCGATCAGCTCCAGACGTGGGCCGAGCGTGTCGGCGCTGAAGTTGTTCGTGGCAAGGAGGGTGGCGATCCCGCTGCGATTGCCTTCGACGCGGTCTCACGGGGCATCGCGGACGGCGTCGACGTGGTCCTCATCGACACCGCCGGCCGTTTGCACACCAAGACCGGTCTGATGGACGAGCTCGGCAAGGTCAAGCGGGTCATCGAGAAGAAGGCGTCGGTCGACGACGTTCTGCTGGTTCTCGATGCGACGGTCGGCCAGAACGGACTGGCGCAGGCTCGAGTGTTCGCGGAGGTCGTGGACATCACCGGCGTCGTACTGACCAAGCTGGACGGAACCGCCAAGGGCGGAATCGTCTTCCAGGTTCAGCATGAACTGGGTGTGCCGGTGAAGTTGGTCGGTCTCGGTGAAGGTGCCGACGACCTGGCGCCCTTCGAGCCGGGTGCGTTCGTCGACGCCCTGCTGGGCTGACGCCCCGTGCGCCTTTTTGGTAGCGCGAACTACCGAAAAGGCGCACAGGGTCGGTAGAACCCCCTGGCGAAACCTGTTTGCAACAAAGTTGGGCAATTGGTTCACGTCTGCGAAACGCGACAGCGCCATGGACGAAACACCAGCCCAGCACTCTTCTCCTTAACGACGTGCTGCCCGGCACGTGCGACTAGGAGGTAGTAAGTGAGTACCGACGATTTGTTGGCGAACTCCGGTAACGCCGCATGGATGCTGATGGCTGCATCTCTGGTCTTGCTGATGACACCCGGCCTCGCTTTCTTCTACGGCGGGATGTCTCGGTCCAAGTCCGTCCTGAACATGATGATGATGTCCTTCGGGGCCATGGCCGTCATCGGCGTCATCTACGTTCTGTGGGGATGGTCGATGTCCTACGGCACCGAGAACATCGGGGGCATTTTTGCCAACCCGTTCGAGTTCTTCGGCCTCAAGAACAGCATCACCGATGCTGACGGCAACTTCATCGCCGGCGCGTGGGGCTACCCCAACGTCATCGACATCGCGTTCCAGGTGACATTCGCGATCATCACCACCGCCCTTATCAGTGGTGCCCTGGCCGAGCGGGTCAAGTTCGGCACCTGGCTGCTGTTCTCGGGTATCTGGGTCACCGTCGTCTACTTCCCCCTCGCACACATGGTGTGGGGCGGCGGACTCCTCTCGGGCTCCGAGGACGGCATCGCGGCAAAGCTCTTCGGCACCACGGTCAACGACGACGGAGTCACCGTCGCCAACGTCGCTCCGATCGACTTCGCCGGTGGCACAGTCGTTCACATCAACGCGGGTATGGCCGGTCTGGTCCTCGCCCTCATCGTCGGCAAGCGTCTCGGCTTCGGCAAGACCGCCTTCCGTCCGCACAACCTGCCCTTCGTGATGCTCGGCGCAGCACTTCTCTGGTTCGGTTGGTTCGGCTTCAACGCCGGCTCGGCATTCGCCGCCGACGGTAACGCCGGTCTCGCCTGGGTCAACACGACCACCGCGACGTGTGCCGCAGTCCTGGCCTGGCTCGCCACCGAGCGTATTCGTGACGGTCACGCCACCAGCCTCGGCGCAGCTTCCGGTGCGGTCGCCGGTCTGGTCGCCATCACCCCTGCTGCCGGTGCGCTCAACCCGGTCGGTTCCATCTTCCTCGGCGCCGTAGCCGGCATCCTGTCCGCTCTCGCAGTCGGCCTGAAGTTCCGCTTCGGCTTCGACGACTCGCTCGACGTCGTCGGTGTGCACCTTGTCTCCGGCCTGTGGGGCACGATCGGTATCGGATTCTTCGGCACCGCAACCGGCCTCTTCTACGGCGGCGACTACAAGCAACTGGTGGTTCAGATCGTGATCGCACTCGCAGCACTCGTCTTCACCGGCGTTCTGACGACGATCATCGGCTTCGCACTCAAGCCCCTGGGCTGGCGAATCTCGGCCGAGGACGAGGCACGCGGCATCGATGAGACCGAACACGCAGAGACCGCATACGACCTCGCGTGATCAGCACGTGATTAAAGTGAATTCAGGCACTTCAGAGTTTGGAAAGGGATGAGCACATGAAGCTGATCACAGCAATCGTCAAGCCGTTCACGCTCGAGGACGTCAAGACCGGACTCGAGCAGGCCGGAGTGCTGGGTATGACAGTCAGCGAAGTTCAGGGCTACGGCCGACAGAAGGGCCACACCGAGGTGTACCGAGGCGCGGAGTACTCCGTGGACTTCGTACCCAAGGTCCGGGTCGAGGTCGTCGTCGACGACGCGGCCGTGGACAAGGTGGTCGAGGTGATCGTCGAGGCCGCTCGAACCGGCAAGATCGGTGACGGCAAGGTGTGGGTCTCGCCAGTCGAGTCGGTCATCCGGGTTCGCACCGGGGAACGCGGTGGCGATGCACTCTGACCCGAAAGGGTCCGAGAACCTCGGCCCTGGTTCCGTCGCGAAAGCGACGGGGCCAGGGCCGGTCTCGTCAGGGGGATCCGACGAAGCTGCGGACCTGGCCCGCGCACGCAAGGCCCTACTCACCGGAGGCGTCAAGAACAGGAGGCTCGACGCCCCTTCTCTGCGACATGCACTGGTCGATCTGCACGAATTCTGGTTGACCACCAAGGGAACCGAACTGGGCATCAAACCGGATTGTGGGTTTGCCATCGTCGCCGTGGGTGGTCTTGGCCGACGCGAACTGCTGCCGTATTCCGATCTCGATCTGATTCTGCTGCACGACGACATGGACCCAGCAGTCGTGGCCCAGGTTGCGGACAGCCTGTGGTACCCGCTGTGGGACGCGCACATCAAACTCGACCACAGCGTGCGGACGCTTCCGCAGGCGCTTCAGGTTGCGGCCACCGACATGACGGCGGCACTCGGAATGCTCGAAGCACGCCACATTGCCGGCGATGTGGAGCTGAGCAACCTGTTGATCAGTGGTGTCCGTCGACAGTGGCGCATGGACATCCGCAGCCGATTCGACGAATTGATCACCCAGACCCGTACGAGGTGGGAGCGCAGCGGCGAGATCGCCCATCGCGCCGAACCGGATCTCAAGAGCGGCCGTGGCGGGCTGCGTGACGTCCAACTGCTCAACGCCCTGTCCATCGCGCAATTGACCGACGGGATGCCAGGGCTGGGACCCAACTCGCCCGGCGGCGGTCTGGCACTCGCGCACAGGCGGTTGCTCGACGTGCGCACCGAACTTCACCGCGTTGCCGGTCGCGCCCGCGATCAACTGCGAGCGCAGGACGCCGACGAAATCGGTGCGGCGCTGCGGATCGGTGATCGATTCGATCTGGCCCGCCTTCTCAGTGAATCGGCGCGCACCATCAGCTATTCGGTGGACGTCGGTATCCGTACCGCCGGAAACTCCTTGCCCCGGCGTGGTTTGTCGCGGCTGCGTCGCGCGCCGGTGCGGCGACCACTGGACGAGGGCGTCGTCGAGCATGCCGGCGAAGTTGTCCTGGCGCGCGATGCGAGGCCGAAGAAGGATCCCGGTCTGGTGATGCGGGTCGCGGCAGCGGCGGCCACCAACGGCATGCCGATCTCCGCGTCGACGCTCAATCGCCTGGCCGACAATGCCCCCGAATTGCGTGAGCCGTGGCCGAAAAATGCGGTCAACGATCTCTTGGTCGTGCTCGGTTCGGGATCGCGTGCCGTTCCGGTGATCGAGGCGATGGACCGGACCGGGCTCTGGGGTCGCCTCCTGCCGGAGTGGGGGACCATTCGCGATCTTCCGCCGCGCGACGCCGTCCATACGTGGACGGTGGATCGCCACCTGGTCGAAACCGCCGCGTATGCAAGCGGATTCACCACTCGCGTCGCTCGGCCGGATCTGCTCATGCTCGGTGCGCTGATCCACGACATCGGGAAGGGGCGAGGGGGAGACCACAGCGTCGTCGGTGCCGAATTGGCCACCGCGATCGGAAATCGCTTGGGACTCTGGCCTTCCGACGTCGCGACGTTGACGGCGATGGTGCGCTATCACTTGCTGCTGCCGGAAACCGCGACCCGTCGCGACCTCGACGATCCGGCAACGGTGCAGCGAGTGGTCGACGCACTCGAAGGGGACGGGACGCTTCTCGATCTCCTGCATTCGTTGGCGGAGGCGGATTCGCTGGCCACCGGGCCTGGCGTCTGGGGCGACTGGAAGTCGTCTCTGATCGGTGAGCTCGTGCGTCGTTGCCGTTTGCTGATGGCGGGGGAGGAACTCCCACAACCCGATCCACTCGCTCCCGAGCAGTTGGCCATTGCCGAGGATGGCGGGGTTCACGTCTCGCTCGTTCCGGCCGAGAATCCGCACACCTACGTTGTGACCGTCATCGCGCCCGACGCGCCCGGGTTGCTGTCTCGGGCTGCCGGCGTTCTGGCACTGCAGTCTTTGCGGGTGCATTCCGCTTCGCTGGGGTCGCATGCGGGTTCGGCGGTCAATTCGTTTGTCGTCACACCGAGGTTCGGCACACCGCCGCAGGCGGTGCTGCTCAGGCAGGAATTGATCCGCGCTTCGGCCGGTGAACTGAATCTGCTCGAACTTCTCGATGCCAAGGACGAGGAGGCACGGGCAGAGCAGTGGGACGACCCGATCCAGACAAACAAGGATTCGGCGGTTCCGGTGCTCTATTCGCAGGCGCCGCCGCGGGTCATCTGGTTCGACGCGCCCGGTGACGGTCACGCGATCCTCGAATTGCGTACCGAAGACCGCGTCGGCCTGCTTTGCCGACTGGCCGCAGCACTCGAACACAGTGGTGCCGACATCCGGTGGGCGAAGGTCGCCACGTTGGGTTCCTCGGTGGTCGACGCGTTCTGCCTCGACTTCGGTGAGGCCGATACCCGCGCGGCGCGAGAGCGCGTCGAGGAGGCGGTGCTGGCGGTGGTTCCGGTGCCACAACCGAAGAAGAAAGAGGATTGACGGACCGGTTTCGGCAGTTACGCCCGCATCGGCTGGGATCGGTGCGGGCGTAGCGGCTAGGCTGGTGCCCGAGAATATCCACGGCTAACTCGCACGACCTTCAGGAGCGCACTCGGTGTTCGAATCCCTTTCCGACAGATTGACCGGATCTCTCAAGGATCTGCGTGGCAAGGGTCGTCTGTCCGGCGCCGACATCGACGCTACGGCCCGCGAGATCCGCCTTGCCCTGCTCGAGGCCGACGTCGCGCTTCCCGTAGTGCGCAGCTTCATCGCCAAGATCAAGGAACGCGCCAAGGGCGCCGAGGTCTCGGGTGCACTGAACCCGGCGCAGCAAGTCGTCAAGATCGTCAACGAAGAGCTGGTCGAGGTTCTCGGCGGCGAAACTCGTCGACTCCAGTTCGCCAAGACTCCGCCGACGGTCATCATGTTGGCCGGTCTGCAGGGTTCCGGTAAGACCACGCTGGCCGGAAAGTTGGCCAAGTGGCTCAAGGACCAGGGGCACACGCCCCTCCTCGTTGCCTGCGACCTTCAGCGTCCCGGCGCCGTCACTCAGCTTCAGATCGTCGGTGAGCGTGCGGGCGCGGCAGTCTTCGCGCCGCACCCCGGTACCTCCATCGGCGGTGGCGAGAACGCCCTCGGCGTTTCCGCAGCCGACCCCGTCGAGGTCGCCCGCGCCGGAGTCGAGGAAGCCCGCAACAAGCATTACGACGTCGTGATCGTCGACACCGCCGGTCGCCTCGGTATCGACTCGGAGCTGATGGCGCAGGCCGCCGGTATCCGTGACGCCGTCAACCCGGACGAGACCATCTTCGTCCTCGACGCCATGATCGGTCAGGACGCGGTCAGTACCGCCGACGCGTTCCGTGAGGGAGTCGGCATCACCGGTGTCGTCCTCACCAAGCTCGACGGCGACGCCCGCGGTGGCGCCGCACTGAGCGTCCGCGAGGTCACCGGCCAGCCGATCCTCTTCGCGTCCACCGGCGAGAAGCTCGAAGACTTCGACGTCTTCCACCCCGATCGCATGGCCAGCCGGATCCTCGGTATGGGCGATGTCCTGAGCCTCATCGAGCAGGCCGAGCAGGTTTTCGACGCCGATCAGGCCGAAGCGACCGCAGCGAAGATCGGTTCCGGTCAGCTCACACTCGAAGACTTCCTCGATCAGATGATGGCCGTCCGCAAGATGGGCCCGATCGGCAACCTCCTCGGCATGCTGCCGGGTGCCGGCGGCATGAAGGACGCGCTGGCCAACGTCGACGAGAAGCAACTCGATCGCATTCAGGCCATCATCCGCGGTATGACGCCGGCCGAGCGCGACGATCCGAAGATCATCAACGCCTCACGCCGACTGCGCATCGCGAACGGTTCGGGCGTCAAGGTTTCCGACGTCAACCAGTTGGTGGATCGCTTCTTCGAAGCCCGCAAGATGATGGCTGCCATGGCCGGCCGTATGGGCATGCCCGGCGCACGTAAGCAGGTTCGCAGCAAGAAGGGCAAGAAGGGCAAGAAGGGCGGCAAGGGCCCGACGCAGCCCAAGATGCGCGGAGGATTCCCCGGTATGGGCGGATTCCCGGGTATGCCCGGCGGAATGCCGGCCGGTATGCCCGACCTGTCGAACATGCCCAAGGGTCTCGATCAGTTGCCGCCCGGACTGGAAGGCATCGATCTTTCCCAGCTCAAGCTGCCCAAGAAGTAGTCGGTGGCTGCGCTTCATCTGCGGGGTATCGGTCTGCCCGATGCCGAGCCGATCGAATTGTGGATCGTCGACGGGCTGATTTCCTTCGAGCCGGTGTCCGGTGCGGAGACGATCGTCGAATCGGGTTGGATCACACCGGGTCTCGTGGATGCGCATTGTCACGTCGGTATCCGCTACGGCGGTGGCGGGGGCGAAACCGTCGACGGCTTGCTGGAGCAGGCGAAGACCGAACGTGACGCGGGCGTGCTGTTGCTCCGCGACGCCGGATCACCGGTCGACACCAGGTTCATCGACGAGCGCCTCGATTTGCCGCGAATCATTCGCGCAGGTCAGCACATCGCGGCACCCAAGCGGTACATCCCGGGCTTGCCGGTCGACCTGGACGACGAATCTCAGTTGCCGGCCGAGGTAGTGCGTCAGGCACGCGCTGGTGACGGCTGGGTCAAGCTCGTCGGCGACTGGATCGATCGTTCCGTCGGCGATCTGGCTCCCTTGTGGAGCGACGAGATCCTGGTCGAGGCTATCGCTGCCGCCCACGCCGAAGGCGCAAAGGTCACCGCTCACGTTTTTGCCGAAGACGCTTTGCCCGGCCTGATCAACGCCGGTATCGACTGCATCGAGCACGGCACCGGATTGACGGACGCGACCATCGAGTCGATGGTCGCGCACGGCACGGCCCTGGTTCCGACGCTGATCAACATCGCTACTTTCCCCGAGATCGCGGACTCCGCCACGCGGTATCCGATCTACGCGGCGCACATGCGCGATTTGCACGCTCGTCGGCACCAGACAATCGGTGCCGCTCACGAGGCCGGGATTCCGATCTATGCCGGAACGGATGCCGGCGGTTCGATCAGGCACGGGCGGATCGCCGACGAGATCGCCGAACTCGAAGTTGCCGGATTGACAGCTCACCAGGCGTTGGGCGCAGCCAGCTGGGATGCGCGGAGTTGGTTGGGTGCCCAGGGCATCGAAGAGGGAGCGCCCGCCGACCTGGTGGTTTATTCCGAAGATCCGCGCGGAAACCCCGATGTGCTCGCGAAGCCGGCGCGTGTGATCCTCCGCGGCACCCCCGTGAGTGGTTAGGGAGTCCCTGCACTCTCGAAGCGCGCACAGGGTGGTTTCCGAACGAGCCCACCCATCTGGCACAATGGACCATTGTTCGTCGCAACCGGTTACGTACCGCTGCGACGGTCACAGGATAGAGGCAAAACCGGGCTCACAAATCGTGTGGGTCGCTGAATTGCACGTGACATGCGCAGCACTGTTGTGCGCGCTGAAGGAGAACTGCAGCTGTGGCTGTCAAAATCAAGCTCACCCGCCTCGGCAAGATCCGCAACGCTCAGTACCGCGTTGTCATCGCCGACTCGCGCACCCGTCGTGACGGCCGTGCGATCGAGACCATCGGCAAGTACCACCCCAAGGAAGAGCCCTCGCTGATCGACATCGATTCCGAGCGCGCTCAGTACTGGCTGTCCGTGGGCGCACAGCCCACCGAGCCCGTCGAGGCACTCCTCAAGATCACCGGTGACTGGCAGAAGTTCAAGGGCCTGCCGGGCACCGAAGGCACCCTGCGCGTCAAGGAAGCCAAGCCCACCAAGCTCGAGCTCTTCCAGGCTGCGCTCGCGCAGGCCGAGAACGAGCCGGTTGCAGAAGCAATCACCCCCAAGAAGAAGAAGGCTGCAAAGGCTGACGAGGCCAAGGCAGAAGACACCGCGGCTGACGCCGAGGCTCCCGCTGCAGACGCCGAGGCTGCTGACAAGTGAGTGCCGTCGTCGCTGATGCGGTAGAGCATCTCGTGCGTGGCATCGTCGCCAATCCCGACGATGTGCGTGTCGAGCTGATCACCGGACGTCGGGGACGGACCGTCGAGGTGCACGTGCACCCCGACGATCTCGGCAAGGTCATCGGTCGGGGTGGTCGCACGGCGACCGCTCTGCGGACCTTGGTCTCCGGCATCGGTGGCCGCGGTATCCGTGTTGATGTCGTCGACACCGATCAGTAGACGGCAGTAAACAGGTGGAACTCGTAGTCGGTCGTGTCGCGAAGTCGCATGGCATCAAAGGTGAATTGGTAGTCGAGGTTCGTACAGACGAGCCCGAAGATCGTTTTGCCGTAGGTTCTGTGCTGCGTGGGCGCAAGCCGCGCGAGTCCACACTGAAGTCGTACACAGTGGAAGCCGCCCGGGATCATTCCGGGCGGCTTCTGCTGCGCCTCGAAGGCGTCAGTGACCGTGGCGACGCAGATGCGTTGCGCGGCACACTGTTTGTCATCGACAGTTCCGAACTCGAGCCTTCGGATGATCCGGACGAGTTCTACGATCACGAACTCGAAGGACTGAAGGTCGTCCTCACGGACGGTACCGAGGTCGGTTCGGTCGTCGAGGTATTGCATTCCGCCGCAGGCGAATTGCTTTCGATTCGCCGTACCGGCGAGACGTCCGGTGAATTGCTGATCCCGTTTGTCGCCGCCATCGTCACCTCGGTGTCGATTGCCGACGGCGTCGTGATGATCGAGCCTCCCGAGGGACTGCTCGACCCGGACTTCGGTGACAAGTCGAACAGCGATAATTCGAACCCAGACAACGACTGATCGTTTGTCATGCGTCTCGACGTCGTCACCATCTTTCCCGAGTATCTCGAACCGCTTCGTGCTGCCTTGCTGGGCAAGGCAATCGAACGTGGCTTGATCTCGGTCGACGTCCACGATCTTCGGTCGTGGACCCATGACGTACACAAAGCCGTCGACGATTCCCCGTACGGCGGCGGACCCGGCATGGTCATGAAACCCACCGTCTGGGGTCCGGCACTGGACGACGTGATCGGTCGCTCCGATTCTTCCGGCCCGGATGATGCCGAGACGATCCTGGTGGTGCCGACTCCCGCCGGCGTCCCGTTCACTCAGGCGACCGCACATCGCTGGGCCACCGCCAAGCACCTTGTCTTCGCCTGCGGCCGATACGAAGGTATCGACCAACGCGTCTTCGACGACGCCGCCAAGCGGGTTCGCGTTGAAGAAGTCAGTATCGGCGATTACGTTCTGATCGGCGGCGAAGCAGCCGTGCTGGTGATGGTCGAGGCTGTTGTGCGACTGATGCCCGGCGTTCTCGGCAATCAGCTGTCACACCAAGAGGATTCGTTCTCCGACGGGCTCCTCGAAGGGCCCAGTTACACTCGCCCCGCTGTGTGGCGTGATCTCGAGGTTCCGCCTGTTCTGCTTTCCGGAGATCACGCGAAGATCAAAGCCTGGCGCCATGAGCAGTCGCTGCAGCGCACGGCCGAGCGTCGACCGGATCTACTTCCTTAGGTATTTCTCTTCAACCAGGTGATGCTTGCGCCGTCGTCGAGCGATTCGGTTGCAGTCGGTGTGAACAGTGTCGGCTCGAAGTTACCTCTGATCATCGGTATGCCCGCGCCGGCGACAACCGGATACCTTTTGACGATCAACTCGTCGATCTCCGGTAGTAGTTCGCCGGCGAGAGTTCCGCCGCCGCACAGCCAGATATCTTGTCCTTCTTCCTCTTTGAGGGATCTGACGACCGCACGTGGATCGGTGCGAACGATGGTGACCGCGGGATCCTCGGCGCCAGGGAGGGTGCTGGAGACGACGAACTGGCGCAGGTGCGCAAAAGGGCTGGTCACGCCGAGGCTCAGCCCGGGCTCGTAAGAGCCGCGGCCCATGACGACCGTGTCGAAGGTTCTGTTGGGTGCGTCCTCGATTCCGAGAGCGGGCCGCACATGCGTTGGCACGGTCTCGGGATATCGATCACATATCCAGGCCGTGATCTGTTCGGAAACCGGGAAGAAATCGAATTCGCCGTCTGGTCCCGCGATGTAGCCGTCGAGGGAAGCTCCCACGTAGTACACAAGCTTTCGCATCAAACGCTCCGTTCGTAGTACTATGTTTGTAGTGGTTTAACTTAGGGTCGTGTCAGGAGTGATGTCAAGTGCGAAAGAACCCGGAACGACGGCTTGCCCTGATCGACGCGGCAATCGAGGTGTTGGCCCGAGAGGGTGCTCGAGGCTTGACTTTTCGAGCCGTCGACACCCAGGCAGCCGTGCCGAACGGGACAGCGTCGAACTACTTCTCCAATCGCGACGACCTACTCACGCAGGCCGGTGGCCGGATCTACGAGCGACTGATTCCGGACGACCTCGAGGGATTGATCGATCCCGTCAACGGCACCGATCGTGAGCGACTGGTGACGCTCATGCTCGACGTGGTCGAGCGGGTCACCTCGTTTGGAACGGGTTTCCTCGCGCTCATGGAGTTGCGGCTGGAGGCGATACGTCGTCCGGACCTGCGAGCGGTCCTGACCGTCCGCATCCGAGAAGACTTCGATCTGAACGTAGCCAATCATCTGGCGTCGGGCGTGCCGGGTGATGCGATGACCGTTCGCCTGCTCTATTTGTCGCTGAACTGGCTCGTACTGGATCGACTGACATTGCCGAACCTGTTCGGGGAGGAAGATATTCGTACGATCGTCGAGGCCGCGGTGGATCGAGCGCTACCCCGCGAATCGTAGAAGGTCAGTGCCGCTCGGCAGGTTTGCGGCGGAACGAGAAGTATCGATGACCGAAGAAACTCACCCCGGCAACGATCAACATGACAACCGCCTGGGCGGGAAGCGGCGGGGCATGCAGAATCGACACCGCGATTGTTCCGAGTATCAGATTCAGCACGAGGCCACCGGAATTGACGACGATGAACGCGCCCAGGTCGCGTGCCACATGTCCGCGGACGCGGAAAACCAACGTCCGATGCAGAACGAAAGCGATGAGCACGCTGATGGAGTACGCACCGATCACAGCCACTTGATACAGATCCTTGTTGTCGAGGATCAGTGACCAGATCACGAAGAGCCCGTATCCGATCGCCGTATTGGCCACTCCGACAATGGCAAACGCGATGGGTTGATGCTTGACCACCCGCAGCAGTGGGCCGGGGTTCTCGGGTGATGCGATGTCTTCGGTCATGAAGACTCGGTTTTCACGATGTTGATCCGGTCCTTGCGTCGTGTCCGCAGATACATCCACTCGAGCACACCGAGGCCGAGGATTCCGGCGACCATCGAAGCGCCGCCGACCTTCCATCCCGGGGGTCGCCACGTGAGGACAAGTTCAGCGTCCTTCGTCCCGGCTGGGATGTCCACGGTGACAAAGGACTTCGCGACGACGTCGATCGGGACAGGCTGACCGTCGAGGCTAGCTCGATACCCGGGCCAGCCGAGCCGTGCGAACACAACCTTGCCGCCGGTCTCCGAACTGACACGAAGGGTGCTCGACATGTTCGATTCCGCGGTCGAAACAGCTTCGACGCCACGGGTATCGGCGATGCGGCCGTTTCGTGTCGAGACGGGGCCGTCGACGCGTTCGAGCACGGAGATGTAGTTCTCGTGTCCGGGGTAGTCGACCCATGTCCACCCGTCGGGGGCCGGGTTCTTACGTGCGTCGGGGTAGAGGGCGTTCTGCAGTACGACGCGGTCCACCTTCATCAGGTCGACGATGGTGCGGCCGGTGGTGGGTTCGACGGTGAATGCCCGTCGGAAGGCGTCGGGGCAGACGCTCATGTCCCAGCGCATGCAGAGCAGATCACCGAAGTAGAAGTGCCCGTTAGGGGTGTAGCCGCTGGTGTAGGTCAGTTCGAGGTCTTTGGGGTAGTTTCCGAAAGCCAGGGAACCGTATGCTCCGTCGAGGGTTTTGTCCCCGGGTGCGATGAGTGCACGGTCGCCCAGTTGCAGTGTCGTGCCTTCGAAGTCGGGGAAGGCCTCTTTCATCTCCGAGCGAGATTCGGGCAGGTTCCAGCTCATCGGGGTTGGTTGCGCGGCCCGAACCTGGGCGTAGGCGATGGGGGAGACCGCGACGATCGCTACGAGGCATGCGAAAGCAGTGCCTTTGGTACGGCCGAGCCAGACCATCGCGGCGCCGAGTGCGGCAACGAGCAGGGCTGAGATCACATGCCATTTCGCGAGCCCGGGAGCTGCCGAAGCGGACCTGATCAGAAGCACGCCCACGAGGATTCCCGCTGCAACGCACCGTCCGCGCAACTTGTCGGTCGTGGCGAAACGCCCGAGCAGGATGCACACCAGAAGCAGGAGTCCGATGGCCACCATCGGAAGCACGCGCGCGGGCCACCGCAGTGGGCCGATCGTGCTCGGCCCGGCAGTCCACATGAGGACGGCGACCGTGAAGATCCCGACGGCGGTCAATTCGCGTGCCGCGGCGCGTGCCTTGCCCCAGTCGATGAATGCCAGAGCCGGAATGAGGAACCACGCGACGTAGACCATGGGCATGGTCTGGATGTATCCCCACCACGAGGAGAACGCGGGCATCGTGCTCGGCAGGCTCGCGTTCAGCGATTCCGACCAGGGAACGGCAAGGAAAGCGTCGTTCTTGACTTCGGATGCACCGCGCCAGGTGACGTCGGCGGTGAGCAGGCTCGGTAGATACGTCGCGAGACCGGCGAGGGCGGCACACGCGGACACCGCCAATAGCCGCAGCGACGGCAGCCAACGCCGCTGATAGACAACTTCGCCGATCGCGACTGCGACGATCATCAAGCCGGATTCGACTGCGGGGAAAACATATTGGACCGACATCGCGAGATACAAGAACACGAAGGTCGGGATCGGACCGCTCTTGCCTCTGGCGTAGCGGATTGCCGAGGCCCACGCCTGCACCATCCAGGCAGTGCCGGTGAAGGCTGTCATCCAACTGGCCGAGTCGAAGAAGAGGAGGAAACCGGTGAACGGAATCGAGACTCCGGCGACCGCAGCCCACGTGGGCTTCGAGCCGTACTCCAGGCAGATCCGATAGACGCCCAGCGCAAGGATGATCGCGAAGATCAATTTCACGATCGTCGCGTACAGCGCCAGGTTGTCGAAGGACGGTGCGATCAGGTCGATCAGAAGTTGTGGCGGATTGAGAAGGCCCGCTTCCTCGATCGCGTAGTTGCCCGCCATCCAGTTCTCGGGGACGAGTACCGGTAGGTGTCCTTCTCGCAGGCTACGGCCGAGCATGACCCACAGCGGCGCGTACTGGGACTCGGTGTCGTCGGTGTAGAAGTGACGAGCGTTCGCGAGCACCACGGCCAGGTAGCCGGCGATGACACCGACCGCCGTGACGGCGCCCCACTTGTACACGTCTGCCCGGGCGAGAGTGCGAGTTTCCACCACGAGTTCCAGACCTTAACAGGGCAGGTGGGGCGCGCGGAGACGCGAGCGCATCACGCGCCGTCGGCATCCGAAGTCCGGACATCTCTGCGTGTTAAAGTTCGCGACGGTGTGGGCCCGATCGTGCCTGTCTCTCGGCGCCAGTCGAGCCCCCTGAAGGGAGTGGAAGCGAGTGCACTCGATTTCCGTCGTAGTGCCCGTTTATCAGGGCGAAAAGACGATCACGGCGCTCGTCGAGGAGTTGGACGGCCTGTGCGCACCGAGTTCGACGCCCGGTGGAGCGCAGTTCACCGTCGACGAGATCGTGCTGGTTCACGACAACGGTCCGGACCGTTCCGACGTCGTGTTACTCGAATTGGAGCGCCGTTTCGATCAGGTGCGTGTCGTGTGGCTCAGTCGCAACTACGGCCAGGACGCGGCGACTATCGCCGGTATGGCCGTTGCACGTGGCCAGTGGATCGTGACGATGGACGAAGACGGCCAGCACGACCCGGTGCACATCGGGGCTTTCCTCGACACCGCGCTGACGGAGCGATCCGATCTCGTGTATTCCAAACCCACGAACACCCGCCCGCATGGATTCTTGCGGAACCTGACCTCGCGCGGTGCAAAGATCGTCTTGGCGACGGTATTCGCGTTCCCTGATTCGACGAGATTCGAAAGTTACCGCCTGATCCGAGGTGACATCGGCCGACAGTTGGCCGGCGTCGCCGCCAACGGTGTGTATCTGGACGTCGCGCTGACGTGGGTTGTCGGCAATACCGCCACGGCGCCGGTGACACTTCGAGCGGAAGGCCGCGAGGAATCGGGGTACAACTATCGCCGTTTGTTCTCGTTGTTCTGGAAGATGGTGTTGTGTAGCGGAACACGCGGTCTGCGACTGGTGAGTCTGCTCGGGGTCACCCTGGCGTCGGCCGGTGTGATCATGGCTGCGGTGATCTTCGTCCAAGCCATGACCGGTGACAACAACGACCCGGAAGGATGGGCGTCGATCATCATGGCGCTGCTGGTCTGTTCGGGTGCGATCCTCTTCTCGCTCGGTCTCATCGCCGAATACCTTGGCGTGGCACTGCACGTCCTTGTCGGAAAGCCTCTGTATCTGACTGTCGATTCACCGCGGCCCGGAACCTCGATCGATCGGCGCAGTCGTGAGCACTGATCGCATCATCTTCTCCCGCCCCTATCGGGCATCGAACGAATTGTCGAATCTGGCAACGGTTCTGGAGTCCGATCACATTCACGGTGACGGACGTTTCACCAAGTCCGCGACTGCAGCGCTCAAGGCGATCACCGGATCCACGCATGCTCTGCTTACGACCTCGTGCACACACGCACTCGAATTGGGTGCGCTGCTACTCGAATTGGGCCCAGGTGACGAGGTGATCGTCCCGAGCTTCGCGTTCAGTTCGGCGGCAACCGCCGTCGCGTTGCGCGGTGCCACTGTTGTTTTCGTCGACATCGATCCGAGTACCGGCAATATCGATCCCGACTGCGTCGCAGCGGCGATCACGGAACGCACGAAAGCTGTACTGGTCATGCATTACGGCGGAGTCGCCGCCGACATGGAACCTCTCCTCGACCTCGCGGAACTCCACGGCGTCGCGTTGATCGAAGACAACGCTCACGGGCTCGGCGGAAAGTGGCGCGGGCGGGCGCTCGGCACCATCGGAACTATCGGTACGCAGAGTTTTCACGACACCAAGAACGTTCACTGCGGTGAGGGTGGCGCGCTGTTGCTCTCCGACGATCAGTTGATGACCCGCGCCGAAATCATCCGTGAGAAGGGGACCGACCGTGCGCGTTTCCTGCGCGGCCAGGTCGACAAGTATTCGTGGCAGGACATCGGGTCGAGTTATCTGCCCAGTGAACTCAATGCCGCTGTCCTCGACGCACAACTCTCGGAGTTCGACGCGATTCAGGCGGCCAGGCATCGCGTCTGGGATGCCTACAGCGTGAGTCTGGGCGAGTGGGCGTCCGAGAACGGTGTCGTTCCCATGGCGGTTCCCGATGATCGCGAGCACACCGCGCACCTGTTCTATCTCAAGATGCCTACCGAAGAGAGCCGCGACGGCTTGATTCGGCATCTTGCCGCCGACGGAATCGTGGCGCCGTTCCACTACATTCCGCTCGATACGAGCGCGGCCGGTGTGCGCTACGGACGAACACCGGAGCCGTGTGTGCGTAGCGCCGAGTTCTCCGCGTCGATCCTTCGACTGCCGCTGTGGCCCATGCTCACGTCCGAACAACAGGAACGGGTCATCGGTTCCGTCCTCGAGTACAAGCAGGCTTGAGGACTAACACGACCGCGTGGATCGAATCAGGGCCCGGAAGCTTCGGGCATCACCGAATCCGCGGTCGTGGATGCCGCCGCCCAGTCGTCGATGCTTCCGCTCGGGAAGAGAATCTGTGTGACGCCGGTGACCGTGTCACGTGCGTGCAGTGCGCTTTCGTCGTCGACGGCGTCGGTGAACGAGGTGTCGGGATAGAAGCTGTCCTCGTCCGTGTACTGGACGTCTTCTCGTGAACCGATCGCGATGATGTATCGGTTGTCGTCACCGACGATGCCGGTGGACAGATGGATCCACTTGTCCTCGACACAGCACATCCAGCCTTGCTTGACTCCGATGACCGGCTCGCCGAACAAGGCCTCGGGCAAGCCGAACCTCTGGTCGTAACCGTCGGTGCCCTCGGGAGTAGATTGCCGCAGGTACTCGACGAATTGCTCGACCCGCTCAGGTCCGAGTTGGTCGGAGTCGTCGAGGACGCCGTTGTAGAAAGTGACCAGGTCGTGCGTCGTGGTCTCGGTGTTCCACCACATTCCGTCCCACGGCGGCGTCGTCGCGGTCAGTGCGTAACGCTCGGCAACCCGGGTGATCACCTCCTGACCGCCGACCTCGTCCCACAGAAGGTTGGCTGCGGTGTCGTCGGAGGATTCGAGCATTGCCGCCATGAGGGTGCGATCGTCGTCCGTGATGGGCCGCTCGCCGCGAGCGTCCTGATGGAGGAGATCCTCGGCGATGAAAAGTTTTGCCACCGAGGCAGTTTCGATTTGCTGGTCGCCGGCAACATCGAGGTACTTGTCCGAGGATCGATCGAGGACGGCGATGGAGACGTCCGCACCACGCCCGAGCGCCGCCACCTGAGCTTGAGCCAGTCGGCCGTCGAGAGTCTCCGCGACCGGAACATTGGTGTCGGGGAAGGCGGGGGTCTGCATCGAATCATCCGGGTTCTGTCCACCGCTGCACGAAGCCGCAAAAGTAACTGCGGCCGCCATTGCGGCAATCCGGACGTACCGCGTACTCATCTGTTTCCCCCGGTAGCCCTGACACGGCACTGTTGCCGATCTTCTTGTCTCAGGATAGCGGTAGGGTCGGATCTCGTGATTCTCAAGACCGTGAACCAGCGCATTGCCGAGGAACTCGACGTCCGCGAAGGCCAGGTTGCAGCAGCAGTCGACCTTCTCGACGGCGGAGCCACGGTGCCCTTCATCGCCCGGTACCGCAAGGAAGTCACCGGCACGCTCGACGACGCCCAGTTGCGACTCCTGGACGAGCGGCTGCGGTATCTCCGCGAGCTCGACGACCGTCGTGACGCCGTGCTCACGGAGATCGACTCTCAGGGCAAACTCGATGATCAACTGCGCGGTCAGATCATGCTGGCCGAGACAAAAGCGCGGCTGGAGGACATCTACCTCCCCTTCAAGCCGAAGCGGCGCACCAAGGCGCAGATCGCCCGCGAGGCCGGCCACGAGCCCGTCGCGGACGCTCTCATCGGAGATCCCACCACCGATCCCGCGCAGTATTCGGACGAGCAACTCGACGGTGCCCGGTCGATCCTCGTGGAGCGCTTCGCCGAGGACGCCGATCTGGTCGGTGAATTGCGCGAGCTTATGTGGAGTGGCGGCCAGGTCGTCTCATCGGTCCGCAAGGGCAAGGAAACCGATGGCTCGAAGTTTGCTGACTACTTCGAGTTCTCGGAACCGTTCTCCAAATTGCCCTCGCACCGCATCCTCGCCGTCCTGCGCGGAGAGAAGGAAGAAGTGCTGTCGCTCAACATGGCGGCCGACACCGAAGAACTCGCGCCGGGGGAGCGCACGGTCTACGAAGGCCGCATCGCGTCGCGGTTCGAGATCGCCGACCGTGGTCGGGCCGCCGACGGGTGGCTTCTCGACACCGTCAAGTGGGCGTGGAAGACGAAGTTCGCCGTCACGCTCGGTATCGACACTCGAATGCGTCTGCGGCAGTCGGCCGAAAAGGACGCCGTCGACGTCTTCGCCACCAACCTCAAGGATCTACTCCTCGCGGCCCCCGCCGGCGCCCGACCCACCATGGGACTCGACCCCGGATTTCGCACCGGAACTAAGGTTGCCATCGTCGACGGAACCGGCAAAGTTGTTGCATACGAGACGATTTACCCGCACCAGCCGCAGAACAAGTGGGACGCGGCGCTTGCGACGCTTGCCGGGCTGGTCGCCAAGCACGGCGTCGAACTGATCGCCATCGGCAACGGCACGGCCTCACGCGAGACCGACACGCTCGCTACCGAACTGATCAAGAAGACCGGCGCGCCCAACCTGACCAAGATCGTCGTCTCCGAGGCAGGCGCATCGGTGTACTCGGCTTCGGCCTACGCGTCGCAGGAACTTCCCGACCTCGACGTCTCGATTCGCGGTGCGGTGTCCATTGCGCGTCGCCTGCAGGATCCGTTGGCGGAGTTGGTCAAGATCGATCCCAAGTCCATCGGTGTCGGACAGTACCAGCACGACATCACCGAATCGCTGCTCTCACGTTCCCTCGACGCCGTCGTCGAGGATGCCGTCAACTCGGTCGGCGTCGACGTCAACACCGCGTCCGTGCCGCTGCTCGCTCGGGTGTCCGGAATCGCAGGTTCCCTAGCGGAGAGCATCGTCGCCCATCGGGACCAGAACGGTCCGTTCAAGTCCCGCAAGGGACTCAAGGACGTCTCCCGACTGGGACCCAAGGCTTTCGAGCAGTGCGCAGGCTTCTTGCGGATCACCGACGGCGACGACCCGCTCGACGCGTCGAGCGTCCACCCGGAGGCATATCCGGTGGTTCGCAAGATCGTTGCCAGTGCCGGCGGGGACGTGCGCACCGTGATCGGAAACTCGCAGGCACTTCGATCGGTCACGGCGTCCGACTACGTCGACGAGCGATTCGGTCTACCGACCGTCACCGACATCATCTCCGAGTTGGAGAAGCCGGGACGAGATCCACGACCCGAATTCAAGACCGCGACCTTTGCCGCAGGCATCGAGAAAGTCGCGCATCTCAAGCCCGGTATGACTCTCGAAGGTGTGGTCACCAACGTCGCAGCCTTCGGTGCCTTCGTCGACATCGGAGTTCATCAGGACGGTCTGGTTCACGTCTCGGCGATGTCACACAACTTCGTCAAGGACCCACGCGAGGTCGTCAAGTCAGGTGACGTCGTCAAGGTGAAGGTCCTCGAAGTGGACGAGGCACGCCAACGCATCGGGCTGACGCTTCGTCTCGACGACGAGGTGGGCGCACCCCGCAAGTCCGAAGGCCCGCGAGGTGGGCAACCACAGCGTCAGGGCCAGCCACAGGGTCAGCGTCAGGGGCAGCAACGAGGTAGTGGCGGACGTCAGGGTGGACGCGAGTCGCGTCCGGACAACCGCGCGCCTGCTGCCGGGTCGATGGCTGAGGCTCTGCGCAAGGCGGGCTTCGGCAAGTAATTCCGTCCGCCGGGTTTTCGGAGTCCGTATCGTCTCATTCGAGTCGGTTGGCGGTATCAATCGAAAGAATGATCGGATCTGAAATTCGGTGAAGGGAGGACAGTGATGCGGGAGTGGCTCGAGCGCGAGATCATCGCCCATGGCCGATTGCCATTGCTGTTCTTCCTGCTCGGATTCCTCTCTGCCTTCCTCTTCATCCGTCTCAGCGTCCGGATGATCCGTGCGCAGGTGAAATGGTGGCCGGGCAACATCGCGCCCGGAGGTCAGCACGTGCATCACGTCGTGTTCGGTGTGATCGCCATGATGATCTCCGGTGGTGCGCTGATCGCGGTCTACGTCGATGGTTCGCAGACCACCGGTGCCGTCCTGGCGGCGATCTTCGGTATGGGTGCGGCGTTGGTGCTCGACGAGTTCGCACTGATCTTCTATCTGAAGGATGTGTACTGGTCCGAGCAAGGTCGGACCTCGGTGGATGCGGTTTTCGTCGCAATCGCGGTGACCGGTCTGGTGCTGTTGGGTTTCCGCCCGCTCGAACTTCTCGACGTCGCCGGGTTCCGTGAAGAACGGGATCCGTGGATCAAGTTGGTCTTCGTTTTTGTCGCGTTGATCAACTTCGCCTTGGCAGCCATCGTGATTCTCAAAGGGAAGATCTGGACGGGGCTCGTCGGCCTGTTCGTTTTCCCGTTGCTGGTAATCGGTGCGGTTCGCCTGAGCCGCCCGGGTGCGCCGTGGGCACGTTGGCGGTACACGCGCAAGCCGAAACGGATGAACCGCGCGCTCGAGCGTGAGCGGAAGTGGCGGCGACCGGTCATCAGGGCCAAGATCTACGTCCAGGATCTGATTGCCGGATCACCGAGCGTCGAACATGCGATGACGGCGGCCGAGCAGGAATTGGACCACACCATTAACGCGGCTCCGCCGCCACCGATTTCCCCGCTGGTGTCCGCGTCTGGCACAATGGACGGGTTGCCTGGACCAGGCAGCAGCACTTGATCTGGGCACGAACCAGACGAGCGCCGTTTCGGGAGACCGAAACGCGTGCCGCTCGGTTCCTCTGCTCCTGCGAAATACAAGGATGACATATGAACACCCTGGACTTCCTGGACAAAAAGTCGCTCCGCGACGACATCCCCGAGTTCCGTCCCGGCGACACGCTCAACGTGAACGTCAAGGTTATCGAAGGCTCCAAGGAGCGCGTGCAGGTCTTCAAGGGCGTCGTTATTCGTCGCCAGGGCGGCGGCGTTCGCGAGACCTTCACCGTCCGTAAGGTCTCCTTCGGCGTCGGCGTCGAGCGCACCTTCCCGGTTCACAGCCCCACGCTGGCCTCCATCGAGGTTCTGACCCGCGGTGACGTCCGTCGCGCCAAGCTGTACTACCTCCGTGAGCTTCGTGGCAAGAAGGCGAAGATCAAGGAAAAGCGCTGATCTTTCCGATGAGCCCGGCACCGCGTACGCGCGGTGTCGGGCTAATCTGGTTTCTGTGGCAGATTCTTCGAAGGAGCAGGCATTGTCGTCCGGACCCGAGAATCACGAGGGATCAAGCGGTTCCGCGGAACCGACCTCACATCGGCCGCAGAAGAAACAGCGATCGTTCCTGCGAGAACTCCCTGTTCTGATCGGCGTAGCGCTGGTACTCAGCATCGTCCTTCAGGCATTTGTCTTCAGAGTTTTTCTCATCCCATCCGAGTCGATGGAACCGACACTGCACGGCTGTGCGGGATGTACCGGTGACCGCATCGTGGTGGAGAAGATCGGATACCGCTTCGGCGATCCGGAACCCGGCGACGTCGTCGTCTTCAAGGGACCCGATTCGTGGAACACGAAATATGTGTCCAATCGGTCCGACAACGTTGTCGTTCGCGGCATTCAAGAGGTCGGTTCGTGGGTCGGCCTCGTTCCGCCGGACGAGAACGACTTGGTCAAGCGAGTGATCGCTACCGGCGGCCAGACCGTCGAATGCTGTGACGATCAGGGCCGAGTCCTGGTCGATGGCAAGCCGCTCGACGAGCCGTACATCAAGATGGATTTCCCGTTCACTCCGGGAACACAAACGTGTGACACCGAATTGAAGTCGGGCCGCTGCTTCGGACCGATCACCGTTCCCGAGGGCCACGTGTGGGTCATGGGTGACAACCGCAGCAATTCCGCCGACTCGCGCTACCACGTCGACGACGAGTTCCAGGGAACCGTCCCGATCGACAACATCATCGGTCAAGCTCGTTTCATCGTTCTTCCCCCGTCGCGAATGGGCGGCATCGATGCGCCTGATATTCAGGGCAATTGAGTTGTCGTACCGCACACATGGATTCGCGTAGTTCCGAGTAGGCAGAGACAGTGAGTAGTTGGCCCCCTCGCGTTGTCATTCGCAGATCGGCAGGTCTGCGGACGATGGAGTCTGCGTTGGCGCGAACCGGACTCGGTCCGGTCGCCGGCGTCGACGAAGCCGGGCGCGGAGCGTGCGCTGGTCCACTCGTCATTGCCGCGTGTGTCCTGGCGCCGAAACCGCAAGCGGCACTGGCGCGGCTCGACGATTCGAAGAAGTTGACCGAACGCGCGCGCGAGGAGCTTTTCCCGGCCATCAAGCGTTTGGCGTTGGCGTGGAGTGTTATTTCGGTACCCGCTGCGGAAGTCGATCAGATCGGTATCCACGTTGCCAACATCGAGGGGATGCGACGAGCAGTTGCGGGCCTCGATCTCGAACCGGGCTACGTCCTCACCGACGGGTTCCGGGTTCCGGGTCTGACGGCTCCGTCGCTACCAGTTATCGGCGGTGACGGCGCCGCTGCATGCATCGCCGCGGCGAGCGTTCTCGCGAAGGTGACCCGAGATCGTGTGATGACCGAGATGGACGACACTCATCCCGGATACGGCTTCGCGATTCACAAGGGATACAGCACGCCACTGCACATGGACGCTCTCGACGAGCTGGGGCCGTGCCCCGAGCATCGCATGACGTACGCAAACGTGGTGGCTGCGGGAGTCCGGTTGGAACAACGCGCGGGCCGTACGGGATGATGGACGTTCAGACGAACTGGGAGGACTGGCTAAACCGATGAGTGCCGAGGATCTCGAGAAGTACGAAACCGAGATGGAGCTGTCGCTCTACCGTGAATACCGGGACATCGTCGGACAGTTCTCCTACGTCGTGGAGACCGAACGACGTTTCTACCTGGCCAACACGGTCGAGTTGCTGCCCCACAATTCAGACGGGGAGATCTACTTCGAACTGCGGATGTCCGACGCCTGGGTGTGGGACATGTACCGCCCGGCGCGATTCGTGAAGTACGTGCGCGTCGTGACGTTCAAGGACGTCAACATCGAAGAGCTGGACAAGCCGGATCTGCGCCTTCCTGACTGATCTTGACAACGAAGTGCCCCGCCGATATCGGCGGGGCACTTTGCATTTCGCGGAGTTGCGCGGGGTCAGTTGCCCTTGACATTCACGATCTGACGCAGCGTGTGTCGAATCTCGACCAAGTCCTTCGCGTCGTCCATCACGACGTCGATGTCCTTGTACGCACCCGGGATCTCGTCGAGGAACGCCGCGGAACGCTTGTATTCGATGCCGACCATCGCCTTGTCGAGATCTTCGATCGTAAAGGTCTTGCGTGCCTGGTTACGTCCGTACACCCGACCCGCGCCGTGGGGGCTGGACTTGAACGACGGCACGTTTCCCTTCCCGACGACGACGTAACTCGCCGTCCCCATCGAACCGGGGATGAGCCCGGGCGTGCCCTCGTCTGCCTTGATCGCACCCTTACGGCTCAGCCACACACCCCGGCCCATATGGAACTCCTTCTGGGTGAAGTTGTGGTGGCAGTTGATCCGCTCGACCTCGTCGATGATCGCGGGCTTGCCGTCACCCATGAAGTGCGCGAAGTCCTTCACGACGCGGTCCATCATCTCTTCGCGGTTGAGCAGAGCGAAGTGCTGAGCCCAGTTGAGATCGGCGATGTACGAGTCGAATTCGGGCGTCTTCTCGACCAGGTAGGCAAGATCCGGATCGGGAAGGTTGATGTACCACCGCTCGCACAAGTCCTTGGCGATCTTGATGTGATGCTGTGCGAGCTTGTTTCCGATACCGCGACTGCCCGAGTGCAGGAACAGCCAGACGCCGTCGCTCTCGTCGAGCGTCACCTCGATGAAGTGGTTGCCAGAACCCAGCGTTCCGAGCTGAAACCTCCAGTTGTTCTTGAACTCGTCGTAGAAGGCCAGGCGATCGCCCGCCATTGCCTCGAGTTCTGCGATGCGGATTTGCGCCGTGTCGCTCAGCGTCTTGTTGTAGACACCTGCCGAGAGCGGAACGGAGCGTTCGATGCTGTGGCGAAGAACGCTCAGGTCGCGGCCTTGAAGGTCGCGTGCGCTGAACTGGGTTTTGACCGCAATCATTCCGCAGCCGATATCGACTCCGACGGCGGCGGGCATGATTGCGCCTTCCGTCGGAATGACCGAACCCACCGTCGCTCCCGCACCGAGGTGCGCATCCGGCATAAGCGCCAGATGTGGACGGACAAAAGGCATCTGGGACGTACGCAGCGCTTGCTCGCGAGTGTTCTCGTCGAGTATCGATGCCCAGTTCCACAGCCTCTTGGTGATCTTCTCCATCAGATTTCTCCCACATAGTTCACAGCCGAACCGATCGGTCCGGTGTGTCGTGCAGGAATGACCATGCGCTCCGTCAGTGGTTGTGTGCAACCTCTTTTCAGGTGCGCAGACCGTCTGCGAGTTCGTAGATTCGTCCGACGTACTTCTCCTGGAAGGCTTTTCGGGCAGCATCTGCTTGTTGCCGTGCGCCGATCCTGGCGTAGAGGTACTCGAGTTGAACCAAGCTCTCGCCGATGTCGACGCGTCGCTGGTCGAGAACCGTCAACTCGTCGACCAGCCGAGCCAGATCGAGTCGTGCAAGATCTAGCGCTGTCTCCGGTACCTCGTCCATGGTGATCCTCGATGTCCGTGAGTGCTTCCTGGGTTTGAGGCTAGCATCATTCGAACATATTTTCGATACCTGGAATTGTTTGTTGCTTCGACAACGTGGCGGACAGTTGGTCGATGGCGTACGGAATGCTCAGGACGGTATTGCCGGACATCGCCGCGCCGACGGGTGGATCTGCGGTGTATCGCACGACTATCGCATTTCCGTTTTTCACAGCGGGTAGCCGCTGGTAGAGAGTGTTGCCGGGGAGGGCCTTCTCTCCCTCCGGATCGGCCATCACGATCAAACGATCAACGGGTTCGAGGATGTCGTATCGCTCGTTCGGCAGCCAGTCGCCGAACTGGTCGCCGACGAATGCGTCGACCGTCTGGGGGAGGGTGAATCCGAGTGACGAGAGGAAGATGCCGCGTGGGTCGTGCGACGAGAACACGTATCCCTCGGGAGTGTCGAGGTTGACGATCGTTGCGGTTTGCCCGGAAAACTCCGGGTGTGCAGCGCGAGCGGTGGCAAACGCGTTTTCGGTATCCGCGATCAGTTGCTGAGCTTGTGGTTCTTTGCCGAGGGCGCGCCCGGCGGTGAGTGTCATGTCGGTCCACGGCGTTGTGTATGCGTCGTAGTCCTTGCTCTGCGCGACAGTCGGCGCAATCGAGGTCAGCTTCTTGTAGGTCTCCGTGTCGATGTCGGCGTACAGCGCTAGGATCAGATCTGGTGCGAGGGAGGCGATTTGCTCGAAGTTGAAGTCTCCGCCGCTGTTGATGTAGGTCGGAGTTTTCCCCTTCCAGTAGTCCTTCGTCCACGGCCAGCTTTCATCCATGCCGGACCCCCACCATTCGGCCATGCCGACGGGTTCGACTCCCAAGGCGAGCAGTGGTTCGTGATCGGTGTATCCGAGTGTCACTACCCGCCGCGGTTCGGCATCGATGGTCGTCGAACCCTGTGCGTGCTCGATCGTCACGGGGAATGCGTCGTTGCTCTGGGTCGCTGATGCGGTGTCGACGCCTTGCGAGGTTCCACAGGCGGTCGAGAACCCGATGATCGCGGCCGTCGTGAATAAGGCGGCGAGGATTCGGGTGCTACGTGAGGGCACGTGCATGCTCCTTCGAAGTGGTGGGCGAAGTGATCTGAGTTCCGCGTGAAGTGCTGAACTGGTCGCGTCAGCAATAAAGTGAGGCTAACCTTTGCGGGATCGTCGGTCCATCCTTCAGAATGGACTCGGATACGCCCAGAAAGACGCAAAATGTCCACTATTGGTTACTCGACTCGTCCAAAGTCCTTGCTAGCGCTGCCCGATAGTCGTGGACGGACATTCAAAGATTTTCAGGTCTACACCAACGTCGTCGACGGAGTGACTGCGTACGGAGCTCATCGACACCCCGAGCATCAGATCGCCTGGATGAGTGAAGGGACGATGCAGATCGCTGCCGGAGGCAATGTGTGGCACCTGCACAGCGAGCACTTGGTCTGGTTGCCGGGCACCGTTCTCCACGACATGACACTTCTGACGGAGGGGTGCATGATTGCGACCTATGCGCGTCCGGATCTACGCCCTGCCGGGCCGCGGTGGACTCAGCCACTTGTTCTCGAAGTCGATGCTCTGTCCGCTCAATTGCTGCGCCATCTCGCCGACCGGACCATCGACGATGCTCGGCGGTTGATGAGTCAGGAGTTGCTCTACGACATTCTTGCTGCCGCGCCCGAACGGCACGACGTCCTCGCGGTTCCTCGCAATGCTGCGGCGAGTTCGGTTTCTGCCCGCATCCTTGCCGATCCGGCAGACTCACGGACGCTGGGGGAGTGGGCGGGCGAACTCGGGGTCAGTTCCAAGACCTTGATGCGAGCCTTTGTCGCCGATACCGGGATTACCTTCGGGCAGTGGAGAACTCGAGCACGCATGTACGCATCACTCGAGATGCTCGCGCGGGGTGAGGGTGTCAATGACGTTGCCCCGCAGGTTGGTTACCGCACCAGCAGTGGGTTCATCGCCGCATTTCGGGAAACCTTCGGTACGACGCCGGCCCGGTACGGCGGAAAGCTGATGCGGTGATTTGCTGATGATTTCTTGAACTCGGTTGACGGCAAAGCTTTGTTCGGCAAAGTAGAAATGGGCCGAGCTACCAGCATCTGCTGGTAGCTCGGCCGATTTACTAATCTGAACTGAATCAGCTCATGTTGCCGAGCACATTGCCCAAGACACCGCTGATGACATTGGTCATCGACCCCTGCGGGTCGGTCAGGGAGCCGAATACCTGGCCTGATCCGGAGTTGAGTGAGCCGAAGCCCATGTCCTCGAGGCTTCCGGCGCCCGCCTCGACGGGGTTCGGCTGCCGGATGGTGACGCAGACGCCCATCGGATTGATGTTCCAGTCGCCCGCCGCCAGCACAATGTTGGTGCCGGCGCCGCTGTCGAGCTGCGTGCCTACAACTGCGTTATCGGGAACTTTGTAGGTGGTTTCCAAAGCGATGACGCCGCCGCCCGCAGTGGTCCATCCGCCGCCCTTTGCCACCACGGAGTTGTTGCCGACAACGACGGTCTTGGTGACGTCGTCCCACTTCTGGTCGCCGATAAGCCATTTGACGTTCAGGCGAGCCTTGACCAGCTGGAATCCTGCCGGGTGGAAATCGCGGATCTGATTGACGAGGGCTCCGGAACCGGAAACCTTGGTGATGTAGGTGACCGTCTGACCCGCGGCGACCTTGCCATCGCCGACAACCTCCTTGCTGACGGTGTACGGCGTCCCGAGGGAACCGGCCCAACTGTCGGTGACCGACTGGTTGAGCGCGCATGCCGGTGCTGCTTGCGCCACCGAGGCTCCAAGTCCAACAGTGACGCCGGCGGCGATGAGAACGAGGGATGTAGTGGTTGCTACTGCGTGGCGAAGTGAGCGGCGGGCCATGTAGAACTCCATTCAGCGGGGTGCGTGACGGTTTGAGCAAAACTGTAACTAGTTCTACTGGACTTTCGTCCAAATTGTGGGGATTTCAGAAAATTGTCACGGTTCGGGTCGCCGTTGGTGTGTCGCGCTGCCGAATTCCACAGGTTCTGAGTTGTCAACAGGTTGTTTTCGGGTGGCTTGGTTTTGTGGTGGTGGATCGAGGGTGGTGGTTGGGACGCGGTTCGTATGGGGCGGGCGCGGGGTGTGAGTGGTGGGAGCTGTGATGGCGAGGAATATGGCGTTTGGGGCTCGGGGCGAGGATGTAGCTGTCGAGTTCCTGATCGATTCGGGTTTGGAGATTGTCGAGCGCAATTGGCGTTGTCGGTACGGCGAGTTGGATGTTGTTGCGACGTCCGGTGATCGGATTGTGTTCGTGGAGGTGAAGACTCGGTCGGGTGTCGGGTACGGGAGTCCGGCGGAGTCGGTGACGTTCGCGAAGCAGCGTCGGATTCGGGTGTTGGCGATGCAGTGGCTCACTGATTCGGGTCGGTCGTGGTCGAGGGTGCGTTTCGATGTGGTGGCCGTGTTGATCGGCCGCGACGGCGTGCCTTCGGTCGAGCATTTTGTGGATGCGTTCTGATGGCGTTGGGTCGGGCGCATTCTGTTGCGGTCAGTGGCGTGGACGGGCAGATCGTGGAGATCGAGGCGGATATCGGGCGCGGGTTGCCTGCGGTGCATTTGGTGGGGCTGCCTGATACTGCGTTGCACGAGTCGCGTGATCGGATTCGGGCCGCGGTGACCAATTCTGGTGAGGAGTGGCCGGACAGCAAGGTGATTTTGGCGTTGTCGCCGGCGACGTTGCCGAAGGTGGGCAGTGTTTACGATTTGGCTTTGTCGTTGTCGGTTCTCGATGCGGCGAAGAAGTTGCCGCGGAAGTTGTTGCGGGAGACTGTGTTTTTGGGGGAGTTGGCGCTCGACGGCCGTTTGCGGTCGGTGCGTGGTGTGTTGCCTGCGGTGCTTGCGGCGAAGCGGGCGGGGTGGGGGACTGTGGTGGTTCCAGCTCGGGCGTTGGCTGAGGCTGGACTGGTGAAGGGGATCGAAGTGCTGGGCGCTGACGATCTGTCTGCGGTGATCGGGTGGTTGCGTGGTGAGTTGGCGCTGGCTGTTCCTGATGTTTTCGAGCGCGCTGATGTGGTGGCGGTGCGGGATTTGAGTGAGGTTGTCGGGCAGACGGATGCTCGGTGGGCGATCGAGGTTGCTGCGGCGGGTGCGCATCATTTGATGTTGACGGGTCCGCCGGGGATCGGGAAAACGATGTTGGCGCAGAGGCTTCCGGGGATTCTTCCGCCGTTGACGGAGGGGGAGTCGTTGGAGGTGACGGCGATTCATTCGGTGGCGGGGGTGTTGCCGGAGGATCGGCCGTTGATAGATATGCCGCCTTTCATTGCGCCGCATCACAGTTCGTCGGTCAGTTCGCTGGTGGGTGGTGGTAGTGGGATGGCTCGTCCTGGTGCGGTCAGCCGCGCCCATCGCGGCGTGCTGTTTCTCGACGAATGTGCCGAGATCGGGGTGAAGGTGCTCGAAGCGCTACGCACGCCACTCGAAGACGGGGAAGTACGAATCGCCCGGCGGGACGGAGTTGCGCGGTACCCGGCGCGGTTCCAGCTGATCCTGGCCGCCAATCCCTGCCCATGCGCGCCGCCGCGAGACGCGGATTGTGTATGTGCACCCGCGGCGCGTCGCCGTTACCTGGGGAAATTGTCCGGCCCGCTCTTGGACCGAGTCGACATCAGGGTCCGGATGCAGGCCGTTGCAACCGGAGCGCTGATCGACGAAGTAGGGGAAAGTACCGGCGATGTTCGTGCGCGCGTGGCGGCGGCTCGAGACACTGCAGCCCAGCGGTGGAGTGAGTACGGGTGGCGGACCAACGCGGAAGTACCAGGGCCGGCGTTGAGACAGAAGTTCAGACTCTCGCGTGCGGCGCTGGCGCCGGTGGAACGGGCGCTGCGCAAAGGTGTGATCACTGCTCGTGGGGCGGACCGAGCGTTGCGGGTTGCCTGGAGTGTCGCCGATCTGGCAGGTGAGGCGATGCCCGGACCAGACCAAGTTGTCACCGCACTCGACTTCCGAGACAGGGGATTCCAATGACTGCACACGATCCGCGACTACTCGCTTGGGCATATCTGTCCCGCGTCGTGCAGGGCCCAAGCGCGTATATGTCCATGTTGATCGACGAGCTCGGGGTCGAAGAAACTGCGAGGGCGGTCCGCAACGGCGATCTGCCACCCGCGATCGAGGAGAAGACACGAGCCCGCGCTCACATCGACACAGCCCAACGAGACCTCGACCTGATGGAGGCGATGGGTGGCAGGCTCGTAACACCGAACTGCGCCGATTGGCCGGCGTGGCGAATGCTTTCCTTCGACGGACTCGATGCCTCCGGGGGTGAGACGGCGCCATTTGTGTTGTGGGTGTTGGGGTCCGGGGACTTGGTTGATCTGACCGAGAGATCGGTTGGGATTGTCGGCACGCGAGCATCTACTGCGTACGGCGAACACGTGACGGCAGAGATTGCCGGTGACCTCGCTGTCGACGGATGGACCGTGATTTCCGGGGCGGCCTTCGGTATCGACGGGGCCGCGCACCGCGCTGCATTGGGCGTAGGTGGAAACACACTGGCTGTCTTGGCCTGTGGGGTCGATCGAGCGTATCCGTCAGGGCATGCGCGACTACTCAAACAGATAGCGAGTTCGGGTGCAGTGATAAGTGAATATCCACCGGGCACAACACCTGCAAAGTTCCGGTTTCTGGCAAGGAATCGACTGGTAGCTGCGTTGTCGGACGGAGTAGTGGTGGTCGAGGCGGGTTGGCGCAGTGGTGCACGCAATACCGCCAATTGGGCCCGGAAATTGGGCCGCCCGGTAATGGCGGTGCCCGGGCCGGTTACTTCGGCATCGTCGACCGGATGTCACCGGATGATCCGCGAAGGTGAAGCGCAACTCGTTTCCAATGCCGTGGATGTAGTCGAAGCGTCAGGTCCATTTGGTGTCGGGGATTCCGCGGAGGATGCAGCCGCTACACGTGACATCGACGCATTGCGGGCCGTTCTCGATTGGTATACGAAGCATTGCCGGGAACAGGTTCACGTAGTACGCGTGAGCTGTCCGAGGAATCGGGATTGCTCATAACGCAGGTTCGTGCAACTCTTCCTCTGCTCGAACTCGAGGGGTTTGCGAGTTCGGATTCGAGTGGATGGTTTCGGACGCGGTAGCGCGTGAACTTGATTGTGCTCGTCCGGTGGGCGGGTGGCGATGCCCACTAACCGTTCCGGCGAGAACGAAACTCGAATACCCTCGCGATGCTGGTAATTGCACGTCAGGACTGCTTTTCGTGAACTCGATCGGCCTGTGTGCAGCGTTATTCTCGACCCAGCTTTGCAGACTTGGCCGTGAATTTAACGGGCCTCAGGAAAGTCTCAGGTCAATGTGCTTTGAAGTCTGATTAGTCTGGATCCCCTGAGTGCGGGTATTGATTGGTGCGTCGTTAACCCGCTGCTAATTCGGACCATTGAGTCTGTTCGGAAATGGTACAGGTTTCCGGACTTCTTTTGTTCATCAACGCACTATCTGTGTATTGTGAAGGAGAATTGAATCGATCATTGAAAGAGGAGTGCAATGGCTGAGAAGCTGATTCGGCAACTCATCGACGACCTTGACGGTAAGCCGATTGACGATGGATTCGGTGATCGAATTGAGTTCTCTTACCAGGGAACGGATTACGTGATCGATCTGCGCGCCACCAATGCAGAGAAGTTCGACGCTGCGGTGAAGCCGTTCGTCGAGGCGGCGGCGAAGGTGAGCGGGAAGCGTGGCAAGAAGGCGCAGGCTGCATCTCCGCAGGCCACGTCGGGTTCTGGCCGCTCCAAGGAGACGCTCCAGGCCATTCGTGATTGGGCGGGTAAGAACGGTTACGAAGTTGCTCCGCGCGGGCGTATCAAAGCGGAAATCATCGACGCTTTCGACGCTGCACACTAGGTTGAATTAATACCTCCTCTGGCCCCTGGCGAACCTCGCCGGGGGCCAGAGGCGTATTTTACTATTGCTTTGCTGAATTTCTCCGATAGCGATGTGCAGCCTGATCATGCACGAGTCCTGATTCGGAAATTTGGCTGCCACCGACGAATTTACCCGGCAGAGTGGTCGGTTTATTTCGTTGAGCACCGTGGTCTGTCGCGCGCGGGGCGGATGTACCGGGGGAGGCATTTTGTCCATGCGCTGCAATTGTCGTGTACCTTAGTTAGGTAACACTAACTTTTGGAAGGATCTTTCTGTGGCCAAGCCGACAACTGCATTGACGGTTCTGCGGACCGAACAATTGACTCCCCATATGGTGCGAGTGTTTCTCGGGGGACCGGGCTTCGAGTCCTTCACTCCCAGCGAATACAGCGATTCCTATGTAAAGATCGAATTCGGTACTCCTGATCAGCCGATACTGCGCACCTACACGATTCGTTCGTACGATCTTGATGCCAAAGAGATTGCAATCGATTTTGTCGTCCACGGCGACATGGGAGTTGCAGGTCCGTGGGCCGCGTCCGTTCAGCCGGGCGCTGAGATTACCCTGCGTGGACCGGGTGGCGCGTTTTCGCCGTCACCATCCGCTGACTGGTATCTCTTCGTCGGAGACGAGACCGCAATACCTGCTATTGCTGCTTCGATAGCGAGATTGACGCCGGATGCGGTCGGCTACGCCGTCGTCGAAGTCGGGGGGCCGGAAGACGAAATCGCGCTCGATGCCCCAGAAGGTATTGCCGTGACCTGGCTGCATCGCGGAGCATCGTCCGATGCGGTCGGCGAAGAATTAGCTGGCGACAACGCTCCGGTTGTCGCCGCGGTCAAGGCACTCGAATGGTTACCGGGCGAACCGCACGTGTTCATTCACGGTGAAGCACAAGCCGTCATGCACAACCTCCGGCCGTACATTCGCAAGGAACGAAATGTCCCGGCGGCGGCTGCTTCTATTTCCGGCTATTGGCGTCGTGGTCGCACCGAAGAAGGCTTCCGGGTCTGGAAGTCCGAACTCGCCGCGGCCGAAAACTAACTCGCGGCGGCCTTGCCGCGAGTCAGCAACACGAGCGCAACGGCCGCAAGAACTCCGAAGGTGGGAATTGCGATTGCCATCGGCACGGCAGTGTCTTCTCCCGCAATTCCCACCAACGGCGAAACCAGCGCTGCCAAGCCGAACTGGCCCGCTCCCATCAGGGCTGAACCAGTTCCGGCCGCGTTGGTGACCTCTCCTTGGGCGAGAGCGGTTGCATTGCCCATGATGAACCCGATGCTCGAAATCGCCACGAACAGCGGGACCAAGATCAGCCATGTATTCGTGGAACTGAAAACCACGCTGGTACAGAACAATACGGCGCCGCCAATGAGGAGCAGGCACACCCCGAAACGCAGCAGCGTGCGAGCTCCGACGCGACCGAGCAGGCGAGTGGTGATCATCGCTGCCGTGACCATTCCGGTGGCGTTCACTGCGAACACGATCGAGAATTGTGACGGACTCAGCCCGAGAACATTCTGAACGACGAACGGTGACGCGGAGATGTACGCGAACAAGGCGCCGAATCCGAAGACGAATGCGAGCGCATATCCGAGGTAGTGCCGGTTTCGGACCACGTACTGCAGATTCGAGATCAGGGCCTTCAAACCACCGCCATGGCGTCGCTCGGGTGGAAGTGTCTCGGGAACGAGCAAAACGACACCAGCCACCATCACAGCGCCCGCGACAGCCAGGACCCAGAAGATCCCGCGCCATCCGACGGGACCCAGAAGTGCGCCGCCGATCAGTGGCGCGACCACGGGAGCGATGCCGCCGATGATCATCATGATGCTGAAGAGCTTCGCTGCGTCGTCGCCACGCGCTCGGTCGGCAATACAAGCGCGGGCGAGAACGATGGCAGCGCCTCCACTCAAGCCCTGGACGAGTCGTGCACCGATGAGAAACTCGATGTTCGGCGCCACCGCGCATGCCGCGCCGCTCAGTGCCGTGATGATTGTCGCGGCCAGCAGTATTCGTCGCCTGCCAAGTCCGTCGGAGATCGGACCGATGATCAGCTGGCCGATTCCGAGGCCTGCCATGAAGGTGGTCAGCGTGAGCTGAACGCTGGCCGCAGTAGTGTCGAGTGCATCCGCCATCAAAGGTAGGCCGGGCAGGTACATGTCGATGGACAGTGGAGCGATTGCGGAAATCAGTGCCAGTACACACAACATCTTCAGAGGAATTGCTCGATTCACCGATCAACCCTATCGGCGAGGCAGCTTGCGGTTTCAATCGCGGCGAGCGAGCGTGTGTTCATGACTGACGCATTGCCGGCGAGCTTGAGCGTTCACCTCGATGCGTATGCCGAGCACCTCCGACTGAGCCGAGGCCGGTCGGAACACACGATCCGCGCCTACGTCGGTGACGCGCGGGCATTGCTGACCCATTTCTCCGCGGGTTCGGAGAATGCAGATCTCGACCGCCTCGACCTAAGTGTCATGCGTTCGTGGTTGGCCGCCCAGAATGCCGTAGGAACAGCCCGTACGACGGTAGCTCGACGGGTTTCTTCGGCGCGTGGTTTCACTGCGTGGCTCGCGCAGACCGGACGTATTTCCGTCGACCCGGGCACACGTCTGGCGGCTCCACCTGCTCGTCGCACGCTGCCGACGGTGCTGCGTCAGAGCCAGGCCCTCGACGCAATGGATGCAGCGGAAAGCGGTGCGCAGCAACAAGAGCCGCTCGCCCTGCGAGACCGACTCATCGTGGAATTGTTGTACTCCACCGGAATTCGCGTCGGCGAGTTGTGTGGACTGGACGTCGAGTCCGTCGATGCTGATCGACGTTTGCTTCGTGTCCTCGGCAAGGGGAACAAGGAGCGATCGGTGCCATACGGCCTGCCTGCAGAATCGGCACTGAACGGGTGGCTGGAGCACGGACGACCCGCGCTGAGTTCGGATAGGTCCGGGCGAGCATTGCTCCTCGGAGTTCGAGGCGGCCGGCTCGATCAGCGTCAGGCGCGTTCGGTGGTCCACGAAACCATGGCTGCAATTCCAGGGGCTCCCGACATGGGTCCGCACGGGCTTCGGCACTCGGCTGCGACACATTTGCTGGAGGGTGGTGCAGACCTTCGTGTGGTCCAAGAACTCCTCGGGCATGCGAGTTTGGCGACCACTCAGCTGTACACGCACGTGTCGGTCGAACGCCTTCGATCGGTCCACGATCAGGCCCATCCACGCGCCTAGATTGTGAAGCGACGCGAGTTCTCGGCCGGTATTTGGTAGCGTCGCAGCTCAGAAGAGTGAACAATCGGCAAGTTCGATCGTCGTGTCGAGACACTCGATGACATGCGAAATCCGGGGGATTCGTGAACCGCCAAGATGTGAAGCACCTGCCGAACAGCGGCCAACCGGCCTGGCTGTCCGAAGCGCCGCAACCGGCTCCCGAGCCGGCGCCGACGCCGGAGCCTGTGGCACGACTGCAAGAGGTCTGGACCACGCCACCGCCACCGTCGAGCCAACAGCAGGTGACAAACCAGGATCTGGTTGCCGAAGCTTTACTGAAACGCCCTAAACGGACGCCGCGTGGCGGATGGCGTAGGGGATTGCATCGTGCGACCGGAGGTGTGGTCAATCTGGGGGATTCGACCAACGAACAGCGCAACCGTGCACTGGCCGCCCGAATCGAGCAGCCGATCCGTAACGACTACCGAGTCGCTTTGCTCTCGCTCAAAGGGGGCGTGGGCAAGACGACGGTCACGGTCGGACTCGGTGCGACATTTGCTTCGCTTCGTGGTGACTGCGTCGTGGCGGTTGACGCCAATCCCGATTTCGGAACTTTGGCGCAACGTGTTCCGCTGCAGACCAATTCGACGGTGCGCGATCTGATTGCTGCTAGACCGGACATAAAGAGCTATTCGGACGTTCGAGTGCACACATCCCAGTCGTCGAGTCGTCTCGAGGTCCTGGCGAGTGAGCAGGATCCGGCGATTTCGGAGGCATTCAGCGAGGCGGACTATCGCCAGGTCATCGACATCTTGCAGGTCTACTACAACATCATCCTCACTGATTGCGGTACCGGGATCATGCACTCGGCGATGAACGGCGTTCTCGATCTTGCCAATTCGTTGGTTCTCGTCAGTTCGCCGGCAATCGACGGAGCGCGCAGCGCAGCGGCAACGCTCGATTGGCTTCAGTTGCACGGATACGGCCATCTGGTCGAACGGACCGTCGTCGTCATCAGCGCCGCCCGACCAGGGTCGAGCGTGATCGACATGGACGCTTTGGTGGACTATTTCATGCGTCGATGCCGCGCCGTCGAGGTCATTCCTTTCGACGAGCATCTCGCGGAGGGGTCGGTGATGGACCTCGAGTTGATGCGACCGGCCACCAGACGAGCGTTCATGGAACTGGCAGCGATGGTGGCCGACGACTTCGCGGACGCTGTGGGTCGGCACGCCGTTTCCGAGTGGCACTGATTCTGCGACCGATTTCTGCGACCGGTCAGCCTCCTTTCAATGGCTTGAGCCTGAGCGGTTGCGTCCGAACGAGTCCGAGTGGATCGAGATACTCGCGTCCACGGCGCAAGCCCCAGTGCAGACATGCTTCGACAGCACACCCTTCGTGCCCGGTTTCGAGGGTTCCGATCACGGCCCTGGCGGCGACGCGTTGACCTGCGCGAACGACTGCCACGACGGGTTCGTAGGTCGTGCGTAGGCCGCCGGAATGATCTATCGACACCGTCGGCTTTCCGGCGACCACTCCCGCGAACACCACAATGCCGTCGCCGGCCGCGAGGACGGATTGGCCGGCACTGCCGCCGAGATCGACCCCGCGATGACCCGGCAGCCAATTCTTGGCCGGTTTGTCGAAAGCGCGTTCCACGTGCGGCCGGGGAGCGAGCGGCCAGTCGAAACGCGTGTCTGCCGACGCCGTGCCTACGGCGACACAGCAGGAGATCACGGCAACGACCACTCCTCGTCGAGCTCCGAGCAACATCGTCATTCCTTGATCTTGCGTGGAGTCGCACGCACTTCAATGCAGATCAGACGGGTAATCCACAAGATGATCGCCGATCCACAACCGCCGGTTCGGTCTGTTGCTTACAGGGTGGTTATGGCATCCGCGGACAAGGACGTACACTTGTCGAGCGGTCTGTGCTCGCACAGTCCGACTTCGCGCGCCCGCGCACGTTTTCCGGCCTCGGCTGGTCCTGGTTCTCACGAAACAGGTCCGACGGCCGTGCGGGTGCCAGGGCAGGGATCACCCGATCGCCTGCATCAACCGGATTGAAAGTTTGAGGTACACAGCCATGGCTGTCGTAACCATGAAGCAGATGCTCGATAGTGGAACCCACTTCGGACATCAGACCCGTCGCTGGAACCCGAAGATGAAGCGATTCATCTTGACCGACCGCAACGGCATCTACATCATCGACCTCCAGCAGACGCTGACGTACATCGACAAGGCGTACGAGTTCGTCAAGGAGACCGTTGCCCACGGCGGCACCGTCCTCTTCGTCGGCACCAAGAAGCAGGCGCAGGAGTCCATCGCTTCCGAAGCGACTCGCGTCGGAATGCCCTACGTCAACCAGCGTTGGCTCGGCGGCATGCTCACCAACTTCACCACCGTTCACAAGCGTCTGCTTCGCCTCAAGGAGCTCGAGGCAATGGAGCAGACCGGTGGATTCGAAGGTCGCACCAAGAAGGAAATCCTCATGCTCACGCGTGAGATGACCAAGCTGGATCGCACCCTCGGTGGTATCCGCGACATGGCCAAGGTTCCTTCCGCGGTGTGGATCGTCGACACCAACAAGGAGCACCTGGCAGTTGCCGAGGCTCGCAAGCTGAACATCCCGGTCATCGCGATCCTGGACACCAACTGCGACCCCGACCTCGTCGACTACCCGATCCCGGGCAACGACGACGCCATCCGTTCCGCAGCACTGCTGACCAAGGTTGTCGCTTCCGCGGTTGCCGAAGGTGTGCAGGCACGTGCAGGACTGAGCGCCGACAAGGACGCGAAGCCCGAAGCCGGCGCAGGCGAGCCCCTCGCCGAGTGGGAGCAGGAACTGCTCTCGCAGGCAGCTCCGGCTGCAGAGGCTGAGGCAGCTCCGGCTGCAGAGGCTGAGGCAGCCCCCGCCGCAGAGGCACCGGCCACCGAGGCCTGATTCGTTGAAACCGGCCCTGACCAAGAGTTCTTTTGGTCAGGGCCGTTTCACCGTTAGGCCCGAGCACCACCGTCAGGCCGTGCTTCACCGCTAGGCCGTGCTTCACCGTTAGTCCTAGGTCCGAAACAGACACATGAGGAGGCTCGCTAATCATGGCGAACTACACCGCCGCTGACGTCAAGCGGCTCCGTGAGCTCACCGGCTCCGGAATGATGGCATGTAAGAACGCACTCGCAGATGCAGACGGCGATTTCGACAAGGCCGTCGAGCAGCTGCGCATCAAGGGCGCGAAGGATGTCGGAAAGCGCGCAGAGCGCACCACCGCTGAGGGTCTCGTCGTCGCCAAGGACGGCGTCATGATCGAGATCAACTGCGAGACCGACTTCGTCGCCAAGAACGACGAGTTCATCAAGCTGGCCGACGAGATCGTGACCGTCGCTGCTGCTGGCAAGCCTGCGGACCTCGACGCTCTCAAGGCGCTCGAGCTCGACGGCAAGACCATCGACACCGTCATTGCCGAGCAGTCCGCGAAGATCGGCGAGAAGCTCGAACTGAGCCGCGTCGCTTCCTTCGACGGCCCCGTTGCCGTTTACCTGCACAAGCGCAGCTCCGACTTGCCGCCCGCTGTCGGCGTTCTCATCGAGTACACCGGCGAAGGCGATGCTGCTGCTGAGGCCGCTCGCGGCGCTGCAATGCAGGTCGCAGCACTCAAGGCAAAGTACGTCACGCGTGACGAGGTTCCCGCTGAAATCGTCGCTTCCGAGCGTCACATCGCCGAGGAGACCGCCCGCGCAGAAGGCAAGCCCGAGCAGGCTCTGCCGAAGATCATCGAAGGCCGCGTCAACGGTTTCTTCAAGGACGTCGTTCTGACCGAGCAGTCTTCGGTCACGGACTCCAAGAAGACCGTCAAGGCGATCCTCGACGAGGCAGGCGTGACCATCAAGCGCTTCGTGCGTTTCGAGGTCGGCGCCTCCGCTTAATTCGGAGCCCGTACACATGGACCCCGCCTGAAGAGCATTTGCTCTACCGGCGGGGTCTACGTGTACCTGGGGCCTCCGATGAGGCAGGATAAGAGTGCTTCGGGACGAGTCCCGGGGGCTTTCCTATGTCGCGGTGTCCGATTCGGCGGCAGAAGAAGAATGAAGGACCTACAAGGTCTTGTATCGAACTGAGGAGAACAATGTCCGAACCAGCCAACGAACGTCCAGGATTCAAGCGGGTCCTGCTCAAACTCGGCGGCGAAATGTTCGGAGGCGGCAAAGTCGGTCTCGATCCCGACGTGGTCACCAAGGTGGCTGAGCAGATCGCAGAGGTCGTTCGATCGGGCGTGCAGGTTGCAGTGGTCATCGGCGGCGGAAACTTCTTCCGCGGAGCGGAACTGCAGCAGCGTGGCCTCGATCGCGCGCGCTCCGACTACATGGGCATGCTCGGCACCGTCATGAACTGCCTCGCTCTGCAGGATTTCCTGGAGAAGGCCGGCGTCGATTCTCGAGTGCAGACGGCAATCACCATGGGACAGGTCGCCGAGCCGTACCTTCCGCTTCGCGCACGTAGGCACCTCGAGAAGGGGCGCGTAGTCATCTTCGGTGCCGGGATGGGTATGCCCTACTTCTCCACCGACACCACTGCTGCGCAGCGCGCGCTGGAGATCGGTGCCGAGGTAGTGCTGATGGCCAAGGCCGTCGACGGCGTCTACTCGGCCGACCCGCGTATCGACCCGGACGCGACGATGTACGAACAGATCACGCACCGCGAGGTCATCGAACGTGAACTCAAGGTCGCGGACGCGACGGCGTTCAGCCTGTGCATGGACAACTCGATGCCGATGATGGTGTTCAACCTCCTCACCGAAGGAAACATCGCTCGCGCGGTGTCCGGTGAGAAGATCGGCACCCTGATCAAGTCGTGAGTGACACCCAAAAAATGATGCAGAACAACATGGAGGAACAGCCGTGATCGATGAAGCGCTCTTCGAGGCAGAAGAGAAGATGGAAAAGGCTGTCACGGTAGCCAAGGACGATCTCGGCTCGGTTCGCACCGGACGCGCGAACCCCGGTATGTTCTCGCGCATCGTGATCGACTACTACGGTTCGATCACGCCGATCACGCAGCTCGCGAGCATCAACGTCCCCGAGGCCCGCATGGTCATCGTCAAGCCGTACGAGGCTTCGCAGCTCAACGCGATCGAGACGGCGATCCGCAACTCGGATCTCGGTGTGAACCCGTCCAACGACGGCAGCATCATCCGCATCTCGGTTCCGCAGCTCACTGAAGAGCGTCGTCGTGAACTGGTGAAGCAGGCCAAGTCCAAGGGCGAGGACTCGAAGGTCACGCTGCGCAACATCCGCCGCAAGGCGATGGACGAACTCGGCCGGATCCAGAAGGACGGTGAAGCCGGCGAGGACGAGGTCGGTCGCGCAGAGAAAGAACTCGACAAGACCACGGCGAAGTACGTGCACACGGTCGAGGAACTCGTCAAGCACAAGGAAGCAGAGTTGATGGAGGTATAGCCTCCTCATTTGCAGTGTTTGTCGTCGGGAGTAGATCAGGGAGTTTGGGTGCACGCACAAGAGGGAACCGCCGGTGGTCCCGTCACGGACGGGCCTACGGGCGGCGCTGAGGGCGCGCAACCGCCGAAGTCGAAGGCGGGCAGGAACCTACCTGCCGCCATCGGCGTCGGAGCTGGTCTCGGAGCCTTGGTCATCGGCACTTTGATCTTCCTGCCCCCGGGATGGATCGCTGTCGTCGCGATCGCGATGTTCATCGCGACGTGGGAGGTCACAACGCGGCTTCGTGAAGCCGACATCGAGGTGCCGCGAATTCCCCTTCTCGTCGGAGGGCAAGCCACGATCTGGCTCGGCTGGCCGTGGGGACCGGTCGGGGTGCTCAGCGGATTCACCGCAACCGTCCTGGTGTGCATGGTGTGGCGGTTGTTCGACCACGGGCTCAAGGCGACCCCGAAGAACTTCCTGAGAGACACCTCGATCACGGTGTTCGTTCTGGCGTGGATCCCGCTGTTGGCGTCATTCGGTGCATTGATGGTGCTCGAAGACGACGGCCCGGGGCGCGTCTTCGTCCTGATGATCGGTGTCGTGTGCTCCGACATCGGCGGTTACGCGGCCGGAGTGCTGTTCGGGAAGCACCCGATGGTGCCCGCTGTGAGCCCGAAGAAGTCCTGGGAAGGATTTGTCGGCTCCCTCATTTTCTGCGTCATCGGCAGCCTGCTTTCGGTGACGTTGATCCTCGACGCGAATTCGATGATCGGCGTCCTGCTCGGTGTCGTCCTGGTGGTAGTCGCGACGGTCGGAGACCTGATCGAATCGCAGATCAAGCGTGAACTCGGCATCAAGGACATGGGAACCCTGCTTCCCGGCCACGGCGGAATCATGGATCGCCTGGATTCACTCCTGCCGTCGGCATTTGTCACCTGGCTGATTCTGTACGCACTCGTCTGATTTCGCGTGCGTGATTTCTTCTCCGGCCGTTCCAAGCCGATCCCCAGCCCGAACATCTGGCATTGGCCGGACGTGTACGAAATCGAGAACCGCGCGCAGGACGTCGACGGTTCCATCTGGGCCGCGATGCGAGCCCAGGTCGACTGGTCTGGACGCGACGTCGTCGACGTCGGCTGTGGGGCGGGGTTCCATCTACCGGAGTTCGCTCGTACTGCCCGTCGTGTTGTCGGAGTGGAGCCGCACGCGCCGCTGGTGAAGGCCGCGCGGGAACGAACCCGCGATTCGGCGTCGATCGACGTAGTCCAGGGTTCAGCAGAGTCCACGGGTCTGGTGGATGCTTCAGTCGATCTCGTTCATGCCCGTACGGCGTACTTTTTCGGCAAAGGCTGCGGCCCGGGAATTCGTGAAGCCATGCGCATCCTGAGGCCCGGGGGAGCCCTGCTGATCGTGGATCTCGATGTGAGCGCCGGCCCGTACGGAGAGTGGATGAGGGCGGATCTGCCCAAATACGATCCCGCGGCGGTCGAAGGATTCTTCGAGGCTCAAGGTTTCTCGCTTACCCGTGTCGACGCCCGGTGGGAGTTCGAGAATCGAGACGACTTGCGGCGAGTACTCGGGATCGAGTTCACCGAGAAGACTGCCGAGCGTGCGTTCTCGCAAGTAACGGGATTGGGCTTCACGGTGCGATACCGGATCCATGTTCGGTCCAAACCACGATCACTCGAACTTGCGTGAAAGCGGGCTCAAAAGACGAACGTCAGGCGCTCCGACTTGAGCGCCTGACGTTTTCTGCACCGATTCAGTAGTAAAAAAATCAGTGATCGGTGGGGATGTGGAACAGGGTGGCGAGCTTGTGAATCTTCTTCGCCTTGGCGAGCTTGGGCAGGTCGCTGCCGTCGCGCACGCGTGAGCCGTCTTCGCCGAGATCGTCGATGACATTCTGAGCCCAGATCGCGTCGGCCACGGATGGACTCAGTCCCGCGTTGACGGGGGCAGTCTGCGCGGTGGTCATGCAGAGTTTGCCGGCCATACCGAGTGACAAGGTGATCGCACAGTCTCGGGCGAGCAGATCCAGATCGGGGCCGAGCGTGGGACCGTCGATCGGCGGAGCGATGCGTGCCGCGCGGCTGGCGATGGTGAGCCGCGAACGCGGGTACGACATCGACGTGGGGGAGTCGTCCATCCCAGTGTCGCGCCGGAAGTCGCCGCTGCCGAATGCGAGACGGAAGATGCCGTCAGTGCGTGCGATCTCGGGCGCAGCCTCGAGTCCTACCGCGGATTCGACGAGAGCAAGAATCTTGGTGCCTTCGGGAAGTCGCTCGGCCGTGGCGTCGGCCTGCTGACCGCTTTCGGTCTTTGCGAGCATGACACCCTCGAGTCCGGGGAGGCCCGCGAGTGCGGCCAGATCCTCTTCCCAGAACGGTGTCGTGGCGTCGTTGATCCGAACCCAGGCGTGATTGTGTTCGCTCAGGAATGCGGCGACGTCGCGGCGGGCCGCCGGTTTGTTGGGTGCGGTGACGGCATCCTCGAGGTCGAGAATGACGGCGTCGGCCGCACTCGCGAGTGCGGCGTCGAAGGTGTCCGGTTTGGACGCGGGGACGAGGAGCCAGGATCTTGCCTGCTGTGGGGCAATTCGCGAGGTCACAGGTCTCTCCATGTGAGTAGTCACATCAGGGCCTTTCCGGTGATTTCCACGACATCAATGATGCCTGCTGGCCCATCGATCGACCCAATTGCGTAACTAGATTTCAGTCACATCTGCCGCTTCGCTGCGCGCCGGATCTGAATGATGCGAACCCCGCCTGCCAACGCCATGATCAATGCGCCCGCGATCGCGGAGAGCAGGATCGTGATTCCGAGCGGAAAGTCGATCTGCCAGGCGAGGATCTTGACGGAGACGCTCTCGAGGTTCTGCAAGATGAACACCAGCAGCATGATCAGCACAATTGCGCCTATGACCAGGCCAACCCACGTCGTCGCAGCCCTGGTTCGGTCGGTGACCGACGTTCCGGTCGGCACCGGTTCAGGCGTCGGTGTCGGTTCCGGATCGTGTTTTTCCACTGCCTTGTCCTCGCCCACCTTCGGAAGTTCCGGATCGGGACCGAAACCGTCGGCGGGGCCGTACACGGGGGAGTTCGACGGATCCTCTGGTGTGGTTGACATGACATGATCATCACGCAACCTGCGCAAAGTTGCACGGGTAATCCGGCCACAATCGGGTGGCAGTGGGGTAGCACCCCAAAACAATGGGACAATGGTGTAACTATGGCTGCCTCTCTTCCCCTCGTTTTCACTGCACCCAAGCGCGGAATGCCTCCACGGCACCTCGCCGATCTCGATTCCGCCGAGCGCAAAGAAGCGGTGAAAGAGCTCGGCCTTCCGGCTTTCCGGGCCGATCAGCTCGCGCGTCAGTACTACGCGCGGCTCGAAGCCGATCCGGAGAAGATGACCGATCTCCCCGCATCGGTGCGCGAGAAGGTGGGGGAGTCGCTGTTCCCGACCTTGTTGACCCCGATCAAGCACCTCGCGTGCGATTCGGGCGACACTCGCAAGACCCTGTGGAAGGCGCATGACGGAACGCTGCTCGAAAGCGTCCTGATGCGCTATCCCGATCGGGCGACGCTCTGTATCTCGAGTCAGGCAGGTTGCGGAATGGCCTGCCCGTTCTGTGCGACGGGTCAGGGCGGCCTCGACCGCAACCTTTCGACCGCCGAGATCGTCGATCAGGTTCGCGAGGCAGCGGCCGCAATGCGCGACGGTGATGTTGCCGGCGGACCCGGACGCCTCTCGAACGTCGTGTTCATGGGTATGGGCGAGCCATTGGCGAACTACAAGCGCGTGGTGGCAGCGGTACGACGGATCACTTCGCCCGCACCCGACGGCCTCGGCCTCTCTCAGCGGTCCGTAACGGTCTCGACCGTCGGCCTCGCTCCCGCTATCCGCAAGCTCGCTGACGAAGGCCTGAGCGTCACGCTGGCGGTATCGCTGCACACACCGGACGACGAACTGCGCGACACACTTGTGCCGGTCAACAATCGCTGGTCGGTGTCGGAAGTACTTCAGGCTGCCCGGTACTACGCAGACAAGACCGGTCGGCGTGTGTCCATCGAGTACGCGATGATCAAGAACGTCAACGATCAGCCGTGGCGCGCGGACATGCTGGGCAAGAAGCTGAAGAAAGCACTCGGCGGGTTGGTGCACGTCAACCTGATTCCGCTCAACCCGACTCCGGGTAGCGAGTGGGACGCGAGCCCCAAGGACGTCGAGCGTGAGTTCGTGCGTCGGGTCATCGCCCAGGGTGTCTCGTGCACTGTGCGCGATACGCGCGGTCAGGAAATCGCCGCAGCCTGTGGCCAGCTGGCAGCCGAGAACTGAAACCCTCCAGGCCTGAAAAACACATAAAGAGAAGGCCTCCACGAACTTTCGTTCGTGGAGGCCTTCTCTTTGTCAGGTCTCTAGCGCGGGCGGCGACGGATGACGATGTCGCGGACCAGAACGAAGATCATCAATCCGGCGGTGCCGATGAGCCACAGATCCTCGACCTTGCCGTGATGGTTTCCGATCATCATCAGAAGCAGGAATATTGCGAAGAACCATCCGAGGAAACGGAAAAACTTGAGTCCTTCACCACTCCACCCCCATGCGGCAGAGGGGACCTCGGCCTCATCGACGTGCGAGACCACGACGGGGGCGCTGGACTTGACGTCCAACTGGGTATCGGCCACGGTCGATCCTCCTGCTCATTCGGTTGCACTACTGCCCAATATGGTGACATACGACTGCCTGTCGTACGTAGTTGGGCGTCGATAAGGTTGTTCTCAGGTGTTATCAGGAACAATGGGCGAGTGCAGGAAACCACACGTACCCGCGTCCTCCTCCTCGGCAGTACCGGTTCGATCGGTACCCAAGCGCTGGAGGTCATCGCAGCCAACCCCGATCGTTTCGAAGTAGTCGGTCTCGCAGCGGGCGGCAACAACGTCGAGTTGTTGGGCGAACAGATTCGTGCAACCGGCGTCACGGACGTCGCCGTCGCCGATCCTGCAGCGGCATCGGCGCTGGAATCGGTAACCGCCCGTTCGGGACCGAGCGCCGTGACGGAACTGGTTCGGGACAGCGTTGCCGATGTTGTCCTCAATGCACTCGTCGGTTCGTTGGGACTCGAACCGACTCTGGCGGCGCTGAACTCGGGAGCGCGCCTGGCGCTGGCGAACAAGGAATCGCTTGTCGCCGGCGGAGCGCTGGTGACCAAAGCCGCCGCACCCGGTCAGATCGTGCCGGTCGACTCGGAGCATTCGGCGCTTGCCCAGTGTCTACGTGGTGGAACAGGCGACGAAGTGGCTCGGTTGGTTCTCACCGCTTCGGGTGGACCGTTCCGTGGCTGGAGCGCCGAGGATCTCGAAAGTGTGAATCCAGCTCAGGCAAAAGCGCACCCCACCTGGTCGATGGGGCCCATGAACACACTCAATTCGGCAACTCTGGTCAACAAGGGCCTCGAGCTGATCGAGACGAACCTGCTGTTCGGGATCGACTACGACCGCATCGACGTCACCGTGCACCCGCAGTCGATCGTGCATTCCATGGTCACCTTCTTCGACGGGTCGACGCTGGCGCAGGCAAGCCCGCCGGACATGAAGCTCCCGATCGCTCTCGCTCTAGGCTGGCCGGACCGCATCGAAGGTGCTGCGTCGGCATGCGACTTCACCACCGCCTCCACCTGGGAATTCGAGCCGCTCGATTCGTCGGTGTTCCCCGCCGTCGATCTGGCGCGAAGCGCGGGCAAATCCGGCGGTTGTTTCACCGCGATCTACAACGCGGCCAACGAAGTGGCGGCTCAGGCATTCCTCGACGGTGTCATTTCCTTCCCGGCGATCGTCCGCACGGTGGCCGCTGTTCTCGACGATGCAGGTCAATGGTCCGCGGAACCGGCTACCGTGGACGACGTTCTGGCCGCGGACGGCTGGGCACGCACACGAGCGCGTCAGCTCGTGAAGCAGGAGGGCTAGAGCTTTCATGGTTTTTGCACTGGGCGTAGTGCTGTTTGCCCTCGGCATCGGCGTGTCCATCGCCCTGCACGAAGCCGGCCACATGTGGACGGCCAAGGCTTTGGGAATGAAGGTTCGCCGCTACTACATCGGCTTCGGACCGAAGATCTTCTCGTTCCGTCGAGGTGAGACCGAGTACGGCCTCAAGGCGCTGCCGCTCGGTGGATTCTGCGACATCGCCGGTATGACGGCTCTCGACGAGATGACGCCCGAAGAAGAGCCGCATGCGATGTACAAGAAGGCGGCGTGGAAGCGTGTCGTCGTCATGTCCGGCGGTATCGCGATGAACTTCATTCTCGGGTTCCTCCTGATCTACGCGTTGCTCCTCGGTTGGGGCCGAACTGAACCCGCTCAGCCAGTGGTCCAAGAGGTCACATGTGTAGCCCCCGATCAGCTGGGCCAGGACGGCAACTTCGAGCTGACAGAGTGCTCGGGTGGAGGCCCCGCAGGAGATGCGGGCCTGAAATCGGGGGATCGGATCACCGCAGTCGATGGAAAGTCGACGAGCACCTTCCCCGAGGTGGCAGCTGCTATTCGAGGTGTGGATGGCCCGATCGTGTTGTCGGTTGATCGCGACGGAGAGGCGTTGTCGATCACGGTCGTCCCCGAACGAGTCCAGCGATATGTGAACTCGGCCAGTGGCGTTCCCGTGAAGCAGGAAGTATCCGCTGTCGGAATCGGTGGTCCGGGCTCGGCGCTGGTCGAGTACAACGCGCTCTCTGCTGTTCCGGCAGCCTTCGACTACACCGGACAGATCATGGTCGACTCGGTGAAGGCGTTGGCTGACATTCCGTCGAAGGTGGGGGCTCTGTGGGAGTCGATCACGGGCGGCGAGCGGGCGCTGGACACACCTATCAGCGTGGTCGGCGCCAGCGTGATCGGTGGCGAGGCCGCTGATCGAGCCGAGTGGCCGATGTTCGTCGGACTGCTCGCATCGATCAACTTCTTCCTCGGCGTTTTCAACATCCTGCCGCTGTTGCCGCTAGACGGCGGTCACATCGCGGTGGTCTTCTACGAGAAGATCCGCGATTGGTTCCGCGCTCGCCGCGGCTTGATTCCGGGCGGTCCCGTCGACTACACGAGACTCCTTCCGATTACTTACGTATTCATCGTGATCGGTGGCGCGTTCATGTTGCTGACACTCACGGCTGACATCGTCAATCCGATCAAGATCTTCTGACCGTGTGAGCATGGCGACGGTTGCCGCGCGGTAGTGCGGCGATCGCCCGGCTAAACTTGCAGTGAAGCTATGAAAGAAGGCACAGACGTGACCATCCCTATCGGACTGGGAATGCCCTCGGCACCCGCAGCGATTCTTGCTCCTCGACGCAAGACACGGCAGCTGCAGGTCGGCACGGTAGGTGTGGGCAGCGATTTCCCCATCTCGGTGCAGTCCATGTGCACCACGAAGACGCACGATGTCAATGCAACGCTCCAGCAGATCGCGGAACTGACCGCGTCCGGTTGCGACATCGTCCGTGTCGCCTGCCCACGTCAGGAAGACGCGGACGCGTTGTCGATCATTGCGAAGAAGAGCCAGATCCCGGTTATCGCCGACATCCACTTCCAGCCGCGCTACATCTTCGCGGCAATCGATGCGGGATGCGCTGCGGTGCGCGTCAATCCGGGCAACATCAAGGAATTCGACGGCCGTGTCAAAGAGGTGGCCAAGGCTGCCGGTGATGCAGGCATTCCGATCCGTATCGGTGTCAACGCGGGATCGCTCGATCCTCGGTTGATGGAGAAGTACGGCAAGGCGACGCCCGAAGCGTTGGTCGAGTCCGCGCTGTGGGAGGCCGGGTTGTTCGAAGAGCACGGCTTCGGTGACATCAAGATCTCCGTCAAGCACAACGATCCGGTGATCATGGTCGAGGCTTACCGCCAACTCGCCGCCAAGTGCGACTACCCGTTGCACCTCGGCGTCACGGAGGCAGGGCCGGCGTTTCAGGGCACGATCAAGTCCGCGGTCGCCTTCGGTGCGCTGCTCGCGGAGGGTATCGGCGACACCATCCGGGTTTCGCTCTCGGCCCCGCCGGCCGAAGAAATCAAGGTCGGTAACCAGATTCTGCAGTCTCTGAACCTGCGTCCCCGCAAGCTCGAGATCGTGTCATGCCCCTCGTGTGGCCGTGCACAGGTCGATGTCTACACACTTGCCGACGAGGTCTCTGCCGGCCTCGAAGGCATGGAGATCCCGCTGCGCGTGGCAGTCATGGGTTGCGTCGTGAACGGACCGGGTGAAGCACGTGAGGCTGACCTCGGTGTGGCGTCCGGCAACGGCAAGGGCCAGATCTTCGTCAAGGGCAAGGTCATCAAGACGGTGCCCGAGGCGCAGATCGTCGAGACTTTGATCGAAGAAGCGATGAAAATCGCCGAAAGCATGGAGGGTGACGCTTCGGAGGGTGCGCCGGTCGTCACCGTGAGTTGAGTGATTGCCGGATGAATCTTCCCCGTCGGTGTCAGGTTCGTGGCAATCTGAGTGCATCATGATCGGGTAGTGATATTCGTGGACGCGCAGTCGAGTCGAGGGGGTTGACGGATGCTCAAACTCCTCGGAGCCAAGCAGGTCGGAAGTCGAGATCTCGAAGACGTCCGACGGGTACTCGACGCCGATCCGGTGGCCGCATGCATGATTGCCGCGCGCGTCGAAGAATGCGGTGTCGACCCACGAATGATTCACGGCGAGCTGTGGAGTCGAGGCGGGCCGTTGTCCTCGCTGTGCTTTGCCGGGGCAAATCTGGTTCCACTTCGAGGCGATCCGGATGACATTCGGGCATTCGCTGACCGCGCCTGTCGGATTCCGCGCATGTGCTCGTCGGTGGTCGGTCGCGCCGAATTGGCGTTGCCGCTGTGGGAGATGCTCGAGCTCGATTGGGGAACTGCGCGGGAGGTTCGCCCCGAACAGCCGTTGCTCGCGGTATCCGAGCCGCTGGCATGCCCGTCGGACCCACTGGTCCGGCAGGTTCGCTCGGACGAACTCGAGATCTATCTGCCTGCCGCGATCGCGATGTTCATCGAAGAGGTTGGCGTCGATCCGCGTGCAAACGACGGTGGGCGCGGATATCGACATCGTGTGGCAAGCCTGATCGCCGCTGGTCGAGCGTGGGCGCATATCGAGGAAGGCCAGGTCGTTTTCAAGGCTGAGGTCGGCTCGATGTCTGCTCGCTGTGGCCAGATTCAGGGCGTGTGGGTCAACCCGGAATTTCGTGGGCAGGGCTTCGGCGTGACCGGTACAGCGGCTGTAGCGGAGTCGATCATGGCGACCGGTCGCATTGCGAGCCTGTACGTCAACAGCTTCAATACGATTGCGCGGTCGACCTATTCGCGGGTGGGGTTCCGGCAGGTCGCGACCTTCTCGACGGTGCTGCTCGACTGAGCGTCCAAGCTGCGTGCAATGGTCGCGCCTACGCTGGGTGGAGCATTTGTCGCCCTACTATGGGGCTCGATGAACACTCGGCATTTCTCTCGTAGTCGCTCGGCCCAACTGTTGGCCTCCTGCACCGTGGTCTTTTTGGCGGTGGGGATCAGTTCGTGTACTCCGAAACCCGCCGGCCCCGAGCCCGTCGCGCAGCAGTTCCTGAGTGCGTTCGGTGACAGGGACATCGACGAGGCAGCAAAAATGACGGACCGGCCTGATTCCGCGGGTCCTGTATTGAGTGACACCTGGGATGCGCTTCAGGCGGAGTCGATGACTGCCGAGACCACGTCGGTGAAGATGAACGGTGACACTGCGACGGTCGGCTACACCTACGAGTGGCACCTGCCGAAAGACCGCGTCTGGACGTACGACGGCGAGCTGCAGATGGGACGCAAGGACGGCGACTGGTCCGTCCGTTGGAGTTCGACGGACGTTCATCCGCGCCTCGGTGACAAGCAGACGATGTCGTTGCGGGCAACCGCGGCGCCGCGAGCGCGGGTCAACGAGCATTCGGGGACCGACGTCCTGGTGCCGGGAATCGTCTACCGAGTGAAGTTCGATCGCTCCAAGAGCAACGACATCATAGGTTCCGCGAACAGTCTCGCAAGTGTTCTCGGGCGGTTCGATCCGTCGCTGACCGGTCAGTCGATCGCCGAATCCTCGACGGCCGTCAAGGGTGACTATCTCGTGACGCGGCTGCGCAGTGATGACTACGACCAAGTTTCGGCGCAGTTGGGTGCGATATCGGGAGTATCGGTATCGGACGAATCGGATCTCGTGTCGACCGACCCGGAGTTCGCGCCTGACCTTCTCGGGCAGATCAAGAAGACGATCATCGACGAGGTCGACGGCAAAGCCGGCTGGAGTGTCGTCACGGTCAACCAGAACGGCGTCGACACCGACGTGTTGACCGAGACTGCGCCACAACCGGTTCCGTCGTTCAGTATCAGTCTGGACCGCAACATCCAGATCGCTGCTCAGCGCGCGGTGAACGTGAACAAGGATCAGGCGATGATGGTGGTGATCGAACCGTCGAGTGGCGCGATCCTGGCCGTCGCGCAGAACAAGGCAGCTGACCGCGACGGGCCGGTCGCGACGATGGGTCAGTACCCGCCTGGTTCGACCTTCAAGATCATCACGGCAGGTGCGGCAATTTCGACCGGTCAGGCGACCCCCGACACGATGGTGCCATGCCCGGGCCGAATCGAGATCGGCGAGCGCAGCGTGCCCAACTACAACGAGTTCGCACTCGGCACGGTGCCGATGGCAACGGCCTTCGCGCGTTCGTGCAACACGTCCTTCGCCAAGTTGGCCAGCGAGATGCAGGCAGACACGTTGACCACTGCCGCAGCGCAGTTCGGCATCGGCCAGGACTACAACGTGGTGGGATTGCCGATCGATTCCGGTTCGGTGCCGCCGGCGTCGGACCTGGTCCAGCGGACGGAAGACGGGTTCGGTCAGGGCAAGGTCGTGGTCAGTCCGTTCGGAATGGCGATGGCAGCTGCGACGGTCGCGAACGGTTCGACTCCGGTGCCGCAACTTATTTCGGGGCGCGAAACCACCATCGACGGTGAGCGCCCGGCGATCACGCCGGCCATGGTCGACGGTCTGCGCGGCATGATGCGACTCGTGGTCACGAGCGGTACTGCAGAACGCGTCGAAGATCAGGGTGAGGTGTACGGCAAGACCGGTGAAGCCGAGGTCGACGGGGGATCGCATGCGTGGTTCGTCGGCTATCGCGGCAACCTGGCCTTCGCCACTCTGGTTGTGCGGGGCGGAAGTTCGGACAACGCCGTCGCAGTCACCCGCGACATGCTCACCGCTCTGCCGGAGGGCTACTGACCCGTCAGGGGAGCAGTCCCAACCTGCGGGCGGTCACCACGGCTTCGTGGCGTGAGCTCGCGTCCAGCTTTCCCATCGCGCTTCGCAGATAGCTCTTGACTGTTTCAGGTCGAAGGGAAAGCCTTTGGCCGGCTTCGATGTTGGTGCAGCCGAGTGCGACTTGCGAGAGAACATCCACTTCACGTGGGGTGAGTGCGACGGCGGATTCGGCGTCGGCGGTAGGGCGCAGCAGGTTGGCCAAACGCTGGGAAAGTCCGCGGAGCTTGGTCTGCAAGTCGGTGTCGGTCACGGTCTGGGCGACACTGCGTAGTTCGGCGTGGACTCCGCGGATCTCTTCCGAAGACATACCGTCGGCGGTGGTCGCGGCGGCGGCCTGAAGTAGTTGCAGGCGACGATCGACCTCGTCGCGGATGGCGAACTCCATCCCGAGACGCCGGGATGCGCTGACCATGACGTCTGCTGTGCGATCGCCGAGGGGAGCGGAGTCGCGGATCGCGGCGTAGAGGACCGCGCGCGATTTGCCGGACACCATGACCGGAACGGCGATGATCGAATGCAGGCCCTCGCTCAGAACAGGCCGGTCGAAGTGATGAGTGATGGACTGCGAATTGCCGTAATCGTTGACGGTGATCGGTGAACCCTGGGCGACGACGCGTCCGCCCATGCCCGAGCGCGGCGGGATGGCCAAGCCCTTGAGATTGTTGGTGCGGGTGCCGACGAATTCGCTCAGGTGCAGGGTTCCGTCCTGGACCTCGCCTCCGAACAGCACGGGAACAACGCCCTGAGCTGCAATTGTTCGGAGTTCACCTCGCATAGCGTCCCCGTCGCGGGGACGCAGAAGTGACGAAGCATGTCGATTCACGCAGGTACCCCTTTCTGGGGGTAGTGAAGTTCTCTTGTGAGCTAGATCATAGGGGGTGAACAGTACGTATGACGAGCCGCCAACGTAACCGGTCGGGCCAACCATACGACGATCGATAAGGAGCAAGTTGATGAGCACCGATCCCACCGCACGGGTGCGCGAGCTGCTGGACCAGTACGACACCCCGCATGCCAACGCCGCAGAATTGCTCTGCGATCGGCATCCCGCGGATGGCGTTGCATTCACCGTCGTCGAGGCAGACCTTAGCTCGGTGGACCTCACTTACGGTCATCTACGTGAGCAGTCCGCGCGTTTCGCGGCAGCTCTGGCCGACCTCGGAGTCGAGCCGGGTGACAACGTCGCGACCTTGATGGGCAAGTCTGCGGACCTCGTGGTCGCACTCCTCGGAATCTGGCGCCGCGGCGCGGTCCACGTGCCCTTGTTCACGGCGTTCGCTTCGCCGGCCATCGCTTTCCGCTTGACGGCCAGTGGCGCGAAGGTGGTCATTTCCGACGCCAATCAGCTCGACAAGCTCGCGCCGGGTGAGGACATCCCCGCCAACGCAGCGTGGCAGGTCATCGTCGCGGGCGGCGCGGCCGGTGACGAGTTGGGCTTCGATGCACTTGTCGCAGCTCAGGATGCCGAAGACCCGAGGGGCGCTGCTCAGGCAGTCGGCGGCAACGCACCGATGGTGCAGTTGTTCACCAGTGGCACCACGGGAACACCCAAGGGCGTGCCGGTTCCGGTGCGCGCGCTCGCGTCGTTCCACGCCTACCAGGAGTTCGGCCTCGACGTCCGTCAGGACGACGTGTTCTGGAACGCCGCAGACCCGGGCTGGGCGTACGGGCTGTACTACGCGTTGCTCGGTCCGCTTGCCGCGGGAACGCGAAGCATTCTGCTGCACGCCGGATTCTCCGCGCCGCTGACGTGGCAGATCATCGAGAAGTTCGGTGTCACCAATTTTGCCGCTGCTCCGACCGTGTACCGCAGTCTGCGTGCCGACAAGGCGCCCGTTCCGGAAGGCATCTCGCTGCGCCGCGCGTCCTCGGCCGGTGAGCCCTTGACTCCGGATGTTGTTGCGTGGTCGAAGAACTCGTTGGGCGTCGAGGTTCGTGATCACTACGGCCAGACCGAGCACGGCATGTTCATCGTCAACGCCTGGGCCGACGGACTCCGCGAGGACGTCCGCCCCGGATCGATGGGTCGTCCGTTGCCGGGCTGGTCTGCCGCTGTGCTGGAGGACAATTCGGATGACATCGCACCGGCTCGCACTCAGGGACGCGTGGCGATCGATACTCACAACAGTCCGTTGATGTGGTTCACCGGGTACGTCGATGCGCCGGAGAAGACGAAGCAGCGATTCAGCGAAGACGGTCGCTGGTACATCACCGGTGACGCCGGAATGACGGACGAGGACGGATTCTTCTTCTTCTCCTCGCGCGACGACGACGTCATCATCATGGCGGGCTACCGCATCGGTCCCTTCGACGTCGAGAGCGTGCTGGTCATGCACGAGCACGTCATCGAGGCGGCAGTGGTGGGCATGCCCGACGAGTTGCGCGGTGAGGTCCTCGAAGCGTTCGTCGTACTTCGCGAAGGTGTCGACGGCGACGACGAACTCGAGAAGGAACTGCAAACCCTGGTGAAGAAGAAGTTTGCAGCGCACGCGTACCCGCGCACAGTGCACTTTGTTCCGAATCTGCCCAAGACCCCGAGCGGCAAGGTTCAGCGGTACATCTTGCGGAAGGGATAAACCCCTTGCTGTGCGCCTTTATTAACCGCGGGCGGTTAATAAAGGCGCACAGCAAGGTCAGCGCCGACGGATTCTGCCGACCACCATGAGGGCGATCAGGGTAACTGCAAGCAGCAGTGTCGTATTTGCTGCGGCAAGAAATACCTGGCCGCGGTCGGTGAGTCCGAAGATGCTGACCGGCAAGGTCTTCCATGTCGCCGGGTAGACCATGACCGTTGCGCCCAGCTCACCCATCGACAGTGCGATGGAAAGCCCGGCGGCCGCACCCAACGCCGGGAGCAGCAGCGGTAGCGTCACCCGCGTCAGCACCCGCACTGGGCCGGCGCCGAGTGATTCGGCAGCTTGACGGTAGGCGGGATCGAGCCGTTCGAGCGCGGCCGATACGGAACTGAAGGCAAAGGCAAGCACCAAAACCGTGTGAGCGAGAATCACGATCCATTTGGTGCCGCCGAGCAGTAGTGGGCGCTCGTTGAAAGTGATGAGCAGACCCAGGCCGATCGCGACCGACGGAACCGCAATCGGTAAATGGAATACGGCATCGGTGATGCGCCGCAGCCACATCGGTGCCTCACGAGAGGCCAGCGCGGCCCACGTTCCGACGATCAATGCCAATGCCCCCGCGATGAATGCAGTCTGCAAACTGACGATCAGGCTGGCGAAGTTCTCGTCGGACAGCGCCGTGGAGAAGTTCTTGCCGCCGAGATTCGACGGAAGTGGACCGGTCCACGATCCGGCCAAGGCAGCCGCGACGACGGTGGCGATGGGCGCGACAAAAACCACCGCGACGACCAGGGTGAAGAATCCGAGTACGAGAGCCCTAGAGCTTCGTGTCCACAGCAGCACGGCTGCCTCCCATCAATCTGTTGAAGGTGAATCGGTAGAGGCAGTACAGGCCGAGTGAGAGTGCGACCTGGACCGTCGCGATCACTGCCGCGCCGGGCAAGTCGAAGGTGACAATGCCGCGGGTGTAGATGAGGACCGGAAGAGTTACGACGTCTTTTGCTCCGGTGAAGAGCACGATGCCGAATTCATTCAGTGTCATCAGAAGTACGAGTGATCCACCGGCCAGGAGGGCTGGCCACGCTTCCGGCATCACCACCTGCCGCAGAACTCGGACGGGTGACGCGCCGAGACTGGCTGCAACGTCGAGCTGTTCACGCGGAATCTGGGTGAACGCGGCCAACAGCGGACGCACGACAAAGGGTGTGAAGAAGGTGATTTCGGCCGCGATGACTCCGAACGGAGTGTTCAGGAAGTTCAGCGGGCCGCTCGCGTCGCCGGTGATGCGGATGATCAAGGCGTTGACGGCGCCGGCCGTGCCGTACAGAAACGTGAACGCCAGCGTGATCAGGAATGACGGCAGGGCGAGCACCGTGTCGATCAATCGCCCCACCACCTTGGATCCGGCGAATGGAACGAAGGCAAGCACCAAGGCGAGGAAGGTTCCCAGGATCAGGCACCCCAGGGTCGACGCAACGGCGATCTGGATGGTCCGCCACAGTGCGGTCCTGAACAGTTCCGAACCGAGCACGGAGGACCACGTGGACAACCCGGTGCCGCTTCCGGTGCTCAGCGATTCCGTGAGGACACGCGCAGTGGGATAGACAGCAAACACGAGGACAAGAAGCAGTGGCGGTAGCGTCCACCCGATCCGGCGCCACGGGATGGGGTCTTTGTGCTGGGGCACAGCGGTTTCGGGGCGTTCCAAGGTTGTCGTCATGGGTGGCGATCCGCCGGAACCAGGACACTGCCGTCCGTGGGCAAGACGACGCCCACTTCGGTGTCGACCGGTCGTTCGTCGTGCCCTGGAACATCCGCGTCGACGCGGACGTCGTCGAGGCCACGGACAGCCAGCGTCAGACGCGTCGTGGAACCGCGCCAGACGCTCGAGACGATGCGCGCCGGGAATGATCCTCGTGCGCCGACGCCGGTTACGCCTACCGCGTGTGGACGAACACACAGGTAGGCGTCCATGTCGGACTCCCATTCGATGTGCCCGATCTCGGGCTGCGGGGCGTGAGCGGTGAACGGCGTGCCACCGATCGAGACCAGTGCGGAGGTGCCGATGACGCGTGTGACGGTGCAGGGCAGCAGGTTCGCACCCCCGAGGAAGGCCGCGGTGAAGCTGGACGGCGGGCGTTTCCACAAGGCCTCGGCGGTGTCGATGTCCGCGAGTCTGGCGTTGCGCATCACTGCGATTCGGTCTGCGAGCGCCAGGGCTTCACTCTGATCGTGCGTCACATAGAGCATGGCTGTGTCAGGTAGTGCGGCGCGCAGTCTCGACAGTTCGCCGAGCATGCTCTCGCGAAGTTGCGCATCCAGGGCGGCCAGTGGTTCGTCGAGGAGGAGTACTCCAGGGCGAATTGCCAAGGCTCGGGCGATTGCGATTCGCTGCTGTTGACCGCCGGAAAGCTCACGGGGAAGGCGCTTTCCGTACGCCGACATCCCGACCATGTCGAGGGCTTCGGCTACGCGAGGGCCGATCTCCGAGCGCGGCACGCGATGGGCTCGGAGTCCGAAGGCTACGTTCTCGGAAACTCGCATGTGCGGGAAAAGAGCGTACGACTGAACGACGACGCCGATACCGCGTTGTGCGGGAGGCAGATTGGTGACGTCTCGGGTGCCGAGCTTGACGGAACCGGACGTGGGGCGGACAAATCCCGCGAGGGCCTTCAGGGCGGTCGACTTGCCGGATCCACTGGGCCCCAGCAGTGCCACAGTTTCACCCGGTGCCACTCGCAGATTGAAATCGACGAGTGCATGGGTTGCGGTCTTCCCGCGGCCGTAGGCGACGTTGACGCGATCGAAGGTGATGGCCGGAGCGGAATGTTCGATCGCTCCGTGAACACCGACGGTCTCGGGGAGCGTCCGCCCCAGTCTGGTTCTTGCCATGATCAGCTCCCGGTGGCTTTCTGGTAAGCGGCGATGTCGGCGTCGAGCGAGCTGAGGACGTCGTTCCAGTTCGGGGTCCACACGTTGACGCCCTGCAGAACTCCCGAAGGCGTGTTCTTGTCGGTCGATTCACCGGCACTGCTTCGGACGTCCTCGCGGACCGATACGCCGAGTGCATCGGTGGCGACGGTCTTCTGGGATTCTTCGGAGAGCAGGAACTCCATCAACTTCTTGGCTTGTTCGCTGCTCGGTGCGCTCTTGGCGAGGCCCATCACGTAGGGCAGTGCGATGGTGGTGCGAGTGCCGTCGGCTCCCGCGGGGAAGAAGATGTCGAACTTCGAGCCGTCGTCGGCGATGGAGGCGAGGTTCATCTGGACGTCACCGTTGGCGACCAGGAGTTCTCCGTTGCTGACCTTGGGCTGGAGCTTTCCGGTGGAGGACGAGGGACCGACGTTGTTGGCCTGGAGCTTTCCGAGGTAGTCGAGTGCGCCCTCCTTGCCCATCAGATGCTGGAGCAGCAACAACACCGCGGTACCGTCGCCGGCCTGGCCGGGCGTGGAGTACTGCAACTTGCCCTTGAACTGGTCAGTGAGCAGATCGTCCCAAGATTGTGGGGCGGGTGATGCAGTCGGATTGGCGATGAACGAGAGGTAATTCTCGACGACGGGTACGTATTTGCCGGCGTCGTCCTTCTCGTCTGCAGGAACGGCGGAGGTGTCGATTCCGCTGGGCTCGAGCAGACCTTGGGCGTCGGCCTTCTGGATGAACGGCGGCAGCGTGATGATCACGTCTGCCTGTGGGTTGGACTGTTCCTTCTCGACCCGCGAGACGACCTCGCCGGATCCGGCTTCCACGAGGTTGACGGCGATACCGGTCTGCGCGGTGAAGGCGTCGAATCTTCCCTTGTACCAACCGGACAGACCGTCGGCGCTGTAGACGGTGACGGTTTCGGTGTCTGATCCGGCAGCAGTGCCGGTGCCACCGCAGGCAGTGGTGAACGAAAGGACGGACACGGCGAGAGCGGCCGCAGCGATGCTCGGGCGTAGACGCATGACGATTCCTTTTTCGGAGGTGAGATCAGGAGTGGGTGAGGAGTTCGGCGAACTCCGTCACGGACGGGACGATGCGGGTGGCTCCGGCGTCGCGAAGCTGTTGCTCGTCGTGTGCGCCGGTCAGAGTTCCGGCGACGATGGATGCGCCGGAGCGAACGCCGCTGAGCACGTCGTTGGACGTGTCGCCGAGTACGGCGATCTGGTGGACGTCGTCGATCGAAAGTTTGAGCAGGGCAGTCAGAATCAGGTCCGGGTACGGTCGACCGCGACCGGCCTCGGCGGGGGAGAGGGTGAGATCGGCGAGGGTTTCCCAGCCGAGCGCGACGAGGAGTTTGTCCTGTGTCGATCGGCTGAATCCGGTGGTCAAGGCAACTTTGATGCCGGCCTCGCGCAGTGTGGTGATCGCCTTCTCCGCGCCAGGGATCGGCTCGGCCAGGCCCTGGTCGATGAGGGAATCGTAAGTGGTTTCGAAGGCGGCGTTCGCGGCCTGGGCACGGTCTTCGTCACCGAAGATCGCCCGGAACACGACGATCTTCGACTGGCCCATGGTGTCGAGGACGTACTGGCGAGCGGCGTCGGCTTCCGGGCCTTCGGCAGGCAGTCCGCCGGCTTCGGCAGCGGCGGCGAACGCGCGAAGAACCAGTCCGTCGTCGGCGACGGTGGTGCCGGCCATGTCGAGAACGGCAAGGGTGATGGGAGACATGAGAAGTCTTTCTTGTCGGAAGGATTCAGAGACCGAGCTGGTCGGCGGTTTGTTCCGCCAGTGCCGGGCCGAGCGTCATGCCGCGACCACCGGGACCGGCAACCACCCAGACGTTGTCGGCGGCTTGTGCGCGGTGAACAAGTTGTGAGGGGTCGAGGCACTGGCTGTAGACGCCCGCCCATCGCTTGACGATGGGCGGAAGATCGCGCCCCAGAAGTGTTTCCACCACTCCGGACAGATGGCGATAGGGCGCCTCGTCGACGTCGAAGTCGAAGGGCTCCTCGTATTCGTGGGTGTCACCGATGGTCAGACCGCCGTGCAAGCGCTGCACGCACAGGAGTTGCATGCGGTGCTCCTCGGCAGTCGGTTCCTGTGGCTGCACCGTGCGAAGGTGATCGAGGGCAGATCCGGCGAAACCGGGGTAGTAGCGGAAGCTGTCACCGTCAGCGATTGCGGTGGTGAGCTTTTCGCCGAGTGGGGCGGTCTGCATCATCTGCAGGCGCACACGTCGCAACGGGAGATCGCCGGCGAGATCGCGGGCCAATCCGCCGAGTGTTGCTCCGGGGCAGACGATCACGAGATCGGCGTCGAAGTTGCGACCGTGGTCGTCGCGGATGTGTACGCCGGGGGTGTTCGTCGTGATCTCGCGGGCTTCCGTTCCGGCGTGGAAGGTGTAACGGCCGGTGGATTCGAGGTAAGAACGGATGGCGGGGAGCGCTTGCCGTGACTCGACAGCGGCGTCCAGGGTGCAGTGCAGTCCGCCGAGAAACTTGCCCCGGAGCGCGGGGTTGACGACGCGAACGGCGTCGGGATCGAGAAGTGCGAACCCTCGGTTGTCGGCGTCCGGCCGAGCGAATGCTTCCTGCGCGACCGCGACCTCCTCCTCGGTGCGCATGAGGGTGATGGAGCCGGCCGGGCGGTATCCGACGCCGGGGACACGGGCGGCAAGGTCCGCCCACAGCTCGCGCGAACGCAGCGCGGCTTCGAGTTCGTGCGGAGCGCGCCCGGATACCCAGACCAATCCGAAGTTCCGTACCGTTGCACCGCGGGCTTCGGGCTCGCGTTCGAGATGGATGACGTCGTGTCCCCGGCGGATTGCCTCGTCGGCGTGCGCCGTTCCGAGGATTCCTCCGCCCACAATCAAAATTCGCATGTAGAGATAGTGACGTTTGGTCTAGACCAATAGGGGGAATCGAGACGAACTCCAGGTTAACAATTGGTATAGACCGAATTCTTGTACGCTTGCGCCATGAATCAGCAGACGTCCACCGGGCCGGGGACCTCGAGCGTCGTGATCGAACCGGAGCTGAAGTACTACCGGGTGCGCACCGAGATCGAGACCATTCTCAGTGGGCTCGAGGAGGGCGACGCAGTCCCGTCCGAGCGGGAATTGGCGGCACGGTTCACTGTCGCTCGCGAGACGGTCCGTCAAGCGCTTCGTGATCTGCTTGTCGAAGGACGGATCGAGCGGCGGGGGCGGGGCACTGTCGTCGCGAGTCCGAAGTTGGTTCAGCCTCTCTCGATTCGTTCGTATACCGAAGGCGCGCTGAGTGCTGGGCGAGTGCCCAGTCGTAAGGTTGTGACGTTCGAACGAATGTCAGCCGACGACGGTCTCGCCACGGAGTTGGGTATCGAGTTGGGCGACAGCGTCGTTCATCTCGAGCGTGTCCTCTTCGCCGACGGTGAGAAGATCGGACTCGAGTCAACCTTCCTGCCGGACAGCAGGTTCGGTGAGATGCTCGACGCTTTCGACGCGACGACATCGCTCTACGCGGCCATTCGCTCGATCGGCGTGGTCTTCGCCTCCGCAACCGAACGGATCGAGACGGTGCTCGCGTCACCGCGTGAGGCAACGCTCGTCGAGTCCACGACCTCGATGCCGATGCTTCTGCTGCACCGGACCTCCGTCGATCCGGAGGGTGTGCCGATCGAGCGCGTTCGTTCGCTCTACCGTGGTGACCGTATTGCCTTCTTGACGACTCTTCGCGAGTAGGAGGGGCGTCGAGGGGGTCTGCTGTTACCGGGAACGATAGGCACTCCCAGGCCCGTGGAATCTGTTCTGTACTGGACTCCATCAAACGGGAGGACAGTGAACATGGGTGACAAGAAGGTCTGGTTCGTAACCGGCGCAGGCCGGGGCATGGGAGTCGACATTGCTCAGGCGGCTCTTGCCGGCGGGCACGCGGTGGTGGCAACGGGGCGTGATGCGGACCGTGTTTCTGCAGCGATCGGTGAGCATGACGACCTGTTGGTGATTGCCTTGGACATCACCGACGAACAAGCCGCATATGCTGCGGTGGACACGGCAGTTGCGCGATTCGGTGGAATCGATGTGCTGGTGAACAACGCCGGAAACTTCTACGCCGGGTTCTTCGAGGTTGTCAGTCCGGCGCAACTTCGCGCTCAGATGGAGACCAACTTTTTCGGGCCGATCAATGTGACACGGGCGGTGTTGCCGGTGATGCGTAGGCAACGGAGTGGACATGTCGTGACTGTCAGTTCGCTTGCGGGCCTGGTTGGTCAGGAGTTTTGCGCAGCCTACGCCGCGTCGAAATTTGCGCTGGAGGGCTGGATGGAATCATTGCGATTCGACGTCGAACCGTACGGAATCGGGACGACGATCGTGGAGCCGGGATTCTTCCGGACCGAACTGCTTGTCGAGGGTGCGTCGTCGATCTGGCCTGAATTGTCGATAGACGACTACGACGCTCGGACTGGCAAGACCGTCGAAGCGTGGAAGAGCATGAACGGTGCCCAGGGTGGGGATCCGGTGAAACTTGCAGCGGCACTTGTGGCACTTGTCGATTCGCCGCTACCCCCGCGTCGGTGGGTCGCCGGCGCCGATGCACTGTCCGTGGTCGAGCAGAAAGCCCACCAACTGCTCGATGAAGTCGAAGCCCACCGTGGTTTGTCTTCGTCGCTTGCCCTCGAGGCATGACGGCCTGATCCGAATTCGTCAGGTCACGGTTGTGAGTTGAACATGTCCAGGAGCCCCTGGGGTGCGTTCTCGCCGAAGCACATGTCCAGACCGTCAGCCGACTGTTGTGCCGATGCGGCGCTGCGTGGGAAGAGTCGTTCTTCGTAGGCAGCAAGTCCTTCCTCCGTGCCGCTATGTGACGCGATCGCCTGGCCGAGTTCGGCGCCGTCGAGCATTGCCAGGTTCGCGCCCTCTCCGGCAAACGGCGACATGACATGCGCTGCGTCCCCGAGCAGAGTGACCCCGGGAGTACGGCTCCAACTGTGCCCGATGGGAAGAGCATGGATGGGGCGAGGGGTCAGCGAGCTGTCCGCTTCGACGATCAGTGACCGCAGCGACTCGTCCCAGTCCGAGAAGTGTTCCAGCAGAATCTTCTTCGCAATATGATCGTCGGAGAAGTCGACACTCGCTGACCAGTTCTCGGGAACTCGCAGGGCGGCATATATGTGCAGACTGTTGTCGGTCTCACGGTGGGCAAGGAAGCCCTTGTCGGCACTGAGCGCGAACATCATTCCGCCGCCGACTGTTTCAGCGGCCTTCGCGTGCTGGTTGTCGGCGTCGTGAAGGTCGAACTCCACGAAAGATACTCCGGTATAGGCAGGAGTGGCGTTTGAAACCAGTGGGCGAATTTTCGACCACGCGCCGTCGGCGCCGACCAGGAGATCGGTGGTGAAGTGGGTGCCATCCACGAGGTGGACTTCATGCCGACCGTCCGGCAACGGATGGGCACTGCGGGCCGTTGCTCCCCAGTGGATTGTTTCTTTCGGAATTGAGCTGAGCAGTAGGTCACGCAGCTGGCCGCGGTCGATTTCCGGGCGGTCGCCGTCTCCGGTGTCCTGCTCGCTCAGGTGTACGACGGCATTTCGATCGAGGACGCGTGTCTCTTCGCCGCCTTGATGAACGAGTGCGCGGAACTCGTCGTAGAGGCCTGCGGCACGAAGCGCGATCTGGCCCGAGTCTTCGTGGATGTCGAGCATCCCGCCTTGGGTCCGAGCTGTTGGTCCGGATTCGAAATCGAATACCGCCGAATCGATTCCGCGGAGATGGAGGACTCGGGCGAGGGTGAGGCCGCCGAGGACGGCGCCGATGATTGCGATGGGGTAGTGGTTCATGGTGGGTTCCTAAGAAGTGAGTGGGGTGTTCTCGATGCCCGTGATGAGCGTGCGGAATCCCCAGGAGAGGCGCGCGGTGGGTTCACCGGCAAGTAGAGCTGTTGCATGGCCTGCGACGAGTGGGTGCGTCTGCGGGTTTGCGTTCCGGATTGCGTCGGTCAACGCGCTCCATTGGGCATCCGAGTCGGCGGAATTGTTCGGCGCCGAGTGTTCGGCAGCAGTGGACGTCGCGTACTGCAGCAGCAAGTCCACGCCCCACGCGGCTTGACCCGAAGGGACTTCGCCTTCGTCGAGCAATGCCAGCAGGCGCTCGAGCAGGCGTACGTAGTGAACTCCGCTGGGCCGGGAAACGAGAGCCGACTGGGCAAGTCCGGGATGATCGAACAGTATGGCCGTGTAGGACGTCAGCACCCGTTCGAGGCGCGCTTGCCAAGTGCCGGAGGAATTTTCGGCGAGGTCCACGACTCCGAGCAGTTCGTCCAGAACGGCGGCGTGCAATTCGGCGGTATTTTGAACGTACACGTACAGCGACGCCGGCCCGGTGTCGAGTTCGAGGGCGAGTCGACGCATGGTCAACTTCTGCAACCCCTCCGACCGCAAGATTTCCACCGCGGTACTGACGATGCCCTCGCGTGTCAGAGCGGGTTTGGCCGGACGATTGCGTCGGCTCGATGGACTTGCTGGCTGGTTGGGCATGCTTTCACCGTACACGAACATGTTCGTAACGAACATGTTCGTCGAGTCACGTGAAGATGTCACGAATCACATGCTGATGTTAATGGGCTACATGCCCGTACCGCCGGAGAGCATTGCGATCGTCAGCAGGATGCCGCCGACTATGCCCACGAGCGGGCTGTCGCTGTTGAGTAGCCAGTCGTTCAACGATCCCATGAGCGCCTCTTTCGGGTTTCGATCTGCCGACGGTCGAGCTTATCGACAGATCGAACCCGATATGTCACTGTTGTCTGAATTGTCGATCGGACCTGAGGTGATCAGCCGTAGACGTTGTCGGGGCTGATCAACTTGGTGATCGGTACCATCAACGCGCTGGTCAGATCAGTCTCGCCGTCGATGTCGGTGTTGATGAAGACAACCAGGGTGGTGTCCTTCTCGGGCAAGTAGACCGAGACTGTCTTGTAGCCGGGCAGGCTTCCGTTGTGACCGATCCAGCCACCGCTGTTGAACAATCCGAGTCCGTAGCCGGAGCTGTCGTCCCCTTCGCTCAACTTCACGGTCTGCAGGCGCTGCTTCTGAGTGTCGTCGGTGAGGAGATCGCCCTTGGCCAGCGCCGGAACCCAGATGCGCATGTCGTCCAACGACGAGATCATTGCACCCGCGGCGCCGCCCCACGACGGATTCCAGTCCGTCGCCGCGGTCACGGATTCGTCGAGCGTTTGGTTGGTGTAACCCTGTGCGTGTGGTGTCGGGAACGCGTTGGTCGTGGGAAAGCTGGTGTGCTCCATGCCGAGTGGTGTCGTGATCTTGGTGTCGATGACGTCCGACAGTTTTGAGCCGGAGACCTTTTCGATCACCATTCCCAGCAGAATAGTGTTGGTGTTCGAGTAGTCGACGGTGGTCCCTGGTCGAAGTTGGAGTGGGAGGTCCTTGACGTATCCGACGAGTTCCTCCGGTGTGAAAGCTCGGCGAGGATCCGAAAGATATTCCATCACAAACTGTTCAGACGTCGTGTAGTCCACGAGGCCGCTGCGCATCCCTGCCAGATGACGCAAGCTGATCGCATCACCTTCCATGACCCCGTCGACGTACTGGGAGATCGGATCGTCGAGACCGATCTTTCCCTCGTCGACCAATTGCAGCAGGGCGGTGACGGTAAATGTCTTGGTGACGCTACCGATCCGGTGGTAGAAGTCGGTCTCCATCGGTGCCTTGGTTGCAGTGTCGGCGACTCCGGCAACCTTCACATAGTTGCCGTCGGGTCCCCAAATGCCCACCATCGCACCGGGAATCCCCGTCGAATTCACCGCAGCGTCGATGATCGAATCGAGCTGGCCGGTGATGGCAGAGTCCATGACCTTGTCAGTGGTGGATGTGGGATTGTCTGTGGATTTGTCCGTGCTGCAGCTGATTACAGCGCCGGCAACCATGGCGCTGCACAGGCCGACAAGCATGATGCGTCTTGCTCCGGTTTTCATGAGTCGAACTCTGCCTGTCCGAGGGCACTCACACATCGACCCCGGGTACGGCAGACGCAGTCCCCAGGTACCTCCTCAACCGGTACCGGGGGACTACGGAACCCTGGCCTGAACCCTTGACTTGGGTCAGAGCCCGCCGTCGAAGAACGCCGCCAGCGCCGGTGCGGGGTCTGCCGCGGTGCCCATATTTGCTACGCCGACAACGATCAATCCCAGCGTGAACAGTGCAGTGAGAAGGCCTATCGACCCCGACATGAATCTCGTCCGTCGCTCGGATCGCGCCGTTCTCGCGAAGCGTGCCCACACGACCACAGTCACGGCCAGTGATATTGCTGCCGCGATCAGCGCGATCACCGCCATGGCCAAGTGATACCGCGCGAAGTCGCTGATCATCAGTTCGAGGGCGGGACTTTGCTGATTTCCGGTGGCCGTCGACTGAGCGAGCTGTTGTCGGACCTGCCCGACGGTTTCGGAGAGTGCCCCATCCGTCTGGGCCACGGGCAACATCGAGATCAGCGAAGAGAAGGGTGCGACAACACCTTGGACATTTGCCATCACGAGTACCGAAGAGAACAGCGCGAGGAGCGTGACCAGGCCTCCCGCCGAGACGAATGCGAGTTTCTTTACAACCGTCAGAGAGCCGGCGTTCACGAACGACGCCTTGACCATGCGGCCGAGTGCGAGCAGAACCGTCAGCAGGATTACCGCGATCACAGCCTTGGCCACGTGGTAACGCAGCCAGTAGTCGACAGCGGACTCCAAGCTCGGAGAGAAGGCTTGGACACCGGAACTCCAGTATTCGACGAACGCGGCGCGGACCGTCTCGACGAGTTCCCCCTCGCCTGCGTACCCATCGCCCGGCCTACTCGTCAGCATGCCCGGGGCGAGAACGAAGGCAGCGGAGAAACCGGCGACCAACGCGATCAACGCGATCAACGCGGCGATCTTGCGACCGGAGGACTGCGTCGAGCGCGTCGGCCCCGCAGTGTTGTGCAGTGGAGAGTTGTGCAGTGGGATTCCTCCAGCGTGATGAGCGATCATCTGGTCACCGTCCACAAGGTCATGTCAACGAGTGTAGAAATCGGTACACCGGACTTCATCGTTCGAGAGGATGATATTTCCGGTGATGGCGTCCGCCCGCCGTCGCCGCTGCCGTCGACATCCCCTCAGCACTCGACGACATTGACGGCGAGTCCGCCTTCACTGGTTTCCTTGTAACGCACGGACATGTCGTTTCCGGTTTGGCGCATGGTTTCGATGACGGTATCGAGGCTCACCACATGCGTCCCGTCACCCAGGTATGCGAGCTGAGCTGCGGTGACTGCAGTCGAGGCGGCTACGGCATTTCGTTCGATGCAGGGGATTTGGACCAGGCCACCAACCGGATCGCAGGTCAGCCCCAGATGGTGTTCCATGGCAATCTCAGCTGCATTCTCGATTTGTCGTGGTGATCCGCCCATGACAGCGCACAAGCCGGCTGCCGCCATCGCGCAGGCAGCTCCGACTTCACCCTGGCACCCCGCCTCCGCTCCCGAGATCGAGGCATTCGCCTTGATGATCGATCCGATTGCGGCTGCGGTGAGGAGAAAGGTTCGAACGTCTCGAGCGCCGGCGCCCGTCGCACGTATGTGGTGGTAGAGCACCGCCGGCACGATGCCCGCAGCGCCGTTCGTCGGAGCCGTTACCACGCGGCCACCTGCTGCATTTTCTTCGTTGACCGCCATGGCGTAGACGGTCAGCCACTCGCGTGAGGAGGGGTCGCAGTTACGTTGTTCCAGTTGAGTGTTCGCAGACCGTGCTCGTCGGCGAACTCCGAGACGCCCGGGCAATACACCTTCGGTCTGGGTGCCGCGTTCGATGCATGCGCGCATCGCGGACCAGATCGCGTCGATGCCGGTGAATGCTCGATCCTGGCCATGCATCGCGATTTCGTCCGACAGTGCCAGCTCGGCGATGGTTCCGGAGCCGCATTCCGCCAGTAGCTCTTTCGCGGTTCGATAGCGTGAGTTGATCGAATGCGCGCTTGCTTGCGTCTCCGTTCCGGCGCGCAGTACGAATCCGCCACCGATCGACAGATATGTACTCGTACAGACGATTTCGTTACCCTTGAAGGCTGTCAGGGTCATCGAGTTGGGGTGCCCGTGACGGCGAACGAGTGGCTCGAACACCATGTCCTCGCGAGTGAACACTACGTGTTCGAGTGAGCCACCGACGAGCATCACCGATCCGCCGTCCGACAGTTCGGCCCAGCGCCCGTGAACGTCGGTCGGCTCGCACGTTTCAGGATCCAACCCACGAAGTCCCGCAATCACCGCGTCGGGAGTGCAGTGACCTATTCCGGTGGCGGCGAGAGAGCCGTGCAGGTAGCAGCGAATTCGGTCGACCGACGCGGTCAAGCCGGCGGCGGAGAGCTCGCCGCCGAAAGTGTGGGCGGCGCGCATCGGACCGACCGTGTGTGAACTGGAGGGTCCGATGCCGATGGAGAAGAATTCGAGAGCGGAAACGTAGACGCCGGTGGTGCTCATTCGGCGCTCGTGACGGTGGTCGCTCCTGACTCGCGCTGGGCCGCAATCGTCAGGAGGTTGGAGCGCGAGTCCCCGGTTGCGGCTCGGATCACTGTGCGCGCCATTGCGATTGCTCCGTGCAGAACAGCTTCGTCGCCCGCTGCGGAGCGGGCATCAGCGGCAAACTCGATAGTGTGAGGAACTCCGGTGACGCCGCGCAACGCGATCATCGGGTGGATCGAGGGGACCACCTTCGACACGTTGCCCATGTCCGTCGAGCCGCCGGTCAGGGGAGTTCGGGCGGCCGCGGTGCGGCCCAGGCTCGCGATCTCCTCGTCCCAGATCGTCGCCAGCACGCGATGTTGAACAAGCTCCTCGTAGCGCGGTTCGGCGCGTTCGGTCGACCAGGAGCAGTCGCTGGCCACAGCTGCGCCCTCGAAGCAGGAGAGCATGCGACGCTTGGCGTCCAACAGCACGTCGAGTTCTGCGGCCCGAACTTCCGCTCGCACCAACGTCGAGGCCGGAATGATGTTTGTTGCTTCGCCGCCGTGCTCGACATAGGCGTTGAGCCTGACGTCGGACGGAAGTTGTTGACGGAGAAGTCCGATGGCGACCAAGGCGATCGTGGCGGCGTCACCTGCGTTGATGCCCTTGTGTGGCGCAGCGGCCGCGTGTGCGGCTCGTCCGGTGTAGGTCACGTCGAACCGGTCGACTGCCTGCGTTCCGGTGACCGTGCAACTGACGTCTTCACCTGCAGCGCCGTGGACCATGATCGACATCGCCGCGCCCTCCCATGCGCCACGTTCGAGCAGCAAGACTTTCCCGCCGCCATGTTCTTCGGCCGGCGTACCGAGAAGGACGACGGTCAGGCCGTGTTCCTCCGCGACCTCTCCGAGCGCGATCGCTGCTCCCAGTCCGGCAGCGGCGATGACATTGTGTCCACACGCATGACCGATGTCGGGAAGGGCGTCGTACTCAGCGCAGACTACGACGCGGAAGGGGCCACAGCCTCGCACAGCTTCGAATGCCGTCTCGAGGCCGTAGGCGGCGCGAGTAACCGTGAAGCCGGCTTCCTGTGCGGCGTCCGCCAAGAGGGCGGACGCCCGATGCTCTTCGAATGCCAGCTCTGGGTGAGCATGGATCGTGTGGCTGACATCGATGAGGCGTGATGCCCACTTCTCGATCGTGCTCGAAACCGAGTCTGTGTGGGTGAGGGTGTCAGCGATGGACATGGGTATTGCTTCCTTTCAACATCTTTGGTTCTCTGTGTCTTCGGATCGCGGTGTCTTCGGTTCTCAGCGTCTTCGGGTGCAGTTCTAGTGCCAGAGGCCCAGCGCGAACTCCGCGACGACCACGGAAAGTAGGTAAGAGGCGAGGATCGCGACGATTCCGACGGGCACGATCTTCCAGCCGATCGTCTTGAGCAAGGGAAGGTCCTTGCCGAGGCTGAGACCTGCGACAGTCAAGGTGAGGGTGCAGATCGAGAGAAAGTCGACAGTCCCGACGGTGCTCGAGACGAAATCACCGATGGGGGACCACGGTGTTGTCGCCAAGGCGCCGATGGTGATGATTGCGATCATCGCCGCGATCTTGCCGCGCGTCAGGCGGGCCACGCCGACGCCCAGGAGCAACAATCCGGTGAGGATCAGGTAACCGACGATGATCGATCGAGATACGCCACCCGCTGCGATCGAGGAGACGATGACCCCACCGACGAACAGAATCGGAACGATGGTGGTCAGCGGCACGGTGACGCTCGGCGCAACCGCTCGTGGGGCAGTGTCGGCTTTCCGTTCGCTGGTCGTCTTCGAGTGCTTGGTGAGTGCGCCGTAGATTCGATCGGCAAGGGGGAGTGCGACATACATGCCGACATACACGCCGAGGAGGCCGGTGATGATGTTGGATGTTGCCGCTACGGCGAGTACCTGGTCGGCCATCTCGGGGTGCGCCGAAACGACGCTGGCGGCAGCGGCAGCCATCATCGAGCCGGATCCGACCCCAGCACCCATCGCCAATGCAAGGGGGTCGAAGATGTTGAAGGATGTCGCCAGCGACGCAATCAGGCTGATCAGCACGGCACCGAACAGAGTGCCGAAGACGTACATCGACAGGACACCACGGTACTGGTCGGAATCGGGACCGTAGCGTTCACTGACCATCGCGAAGGACCCCTCGCGGTCGATGGAGAAGGTGGCTCCGACGGTGGCCGGTCCCATCCGAAGGAGTACCGCCAGCGGGAGTGCGAGAGCGATAGTGCCGAACAAGTGCCCCAGTTCCTGCAGTAGCAGGGCGGGGCCCGCCTCGAACAACAGTTGGATGTTCGGGCCGATGGTGAAAGACAGTCTCGCGCAAAGCAAGAGAACAGCCAGCCCCATGATTGCCGAGGCTGCGGCCTGAAGATCGAGGCCGAGAGGTTTCCACTTCTGACTCGAGACGGCACCGCCGGCAATCAGTCCCCACACCATGGGCAAGATCGTGATGGCGGCAGCGCCGACAGGAATCACTGCGGGGCCGATCAGTTGGGCGCCTGCCGCAAGCGCGAGGAGCAGAATCGCCACGATCCACAGCCGTGGCGACCTCAAGGCGAAAACGATCTTTTGCGTCGGGGTTTGATCGCTGACCGGAGAATCGTCATGCGAGACAGGGAATGCTTCGGTCATGTCGGTGTCTTTCTCGAGGGGGCGAACGAACGCAAGAAGCAAGCGTTCTCGAGGTTCAGGATTTGGTGGACTATTGATGTGATGAAGTTAGGATCGATGCGTTTCGATCCTGTTTCGGTGCAGCATTCTTTTGAAAGTGAGGTCCTCGGTGCAGGATCAGGTGCTCAAGGACGAAGATCTTCGGCTGTTGAACGCACTGCAGATCAGGCCGCGAGCCTCGTGGTCCGAGCTTTCACGCGCGATCGGTTCCGACCCGGTCACCCTGACCAGGCGTTGGGAGCGTCTGCACTCGCAAGGGATAGCGTGGATCGCTGCGTACCGTGGGGGTCCCATCGTGTCGGCGACCGCACTGCTCGAGATCGAATGCGCACCGGCACAGACCTTGAGCGTGGCCGAACAGATCGCGCACGATCCCGAAGTTCTCACAGTCGATCTCACAACCGGCAATCGGGATCTACTCGTCACGCTCACCTGCACTGACCTCGATCAATTGTCCTGGTATGTCTTGGAACGAACACGATCGCTGCCGATGGTCACTGCGATGCGAACTCAGATCGTGTCCTCGGCGAATTCCGACGCACGAAACTGGCGTCTACGTGCTCTCGATGCGGAAGAAATTGCCGCGCTCGAGTCGGCCCCGGCGGCGAAGAGTCGTGGGGTACGCGCCAGCGAAGAGGAACAGTCGAAGCTGTTCGACATCCTTTCTCGCGAACCACGAATTACCGTCTCGGCCCTCGCTGCAGCCCTCGGCGTCACGTCGGCTCGCGCCGGGGCGCTCCTTTCTCACGAGCTGTCGACGGGGCGCCTGGTCGTCCGCACGGAGATTGCTCGGCCCTACTCCGGCTGGCCGGTCTACGCCTGGTATTTCTTACGTCTCGAGGGGCGAAAGGAAGCCATTGCTCAGCGCCTTTCCCTCCTGCGTGAGGCGAGGCTTGTTGCTTCGACGATCGGCAGCTACGACATCGCATTGGCGGTGTGGCTGCGCTCGATCGACGACGTGCAGCGTTTGGAAGGTTATCTCGCCGAGCAGTTTCCGGGCGTATCCGTGGTGGACCGGTCGATCGTCCTGCGTACGCCGCATCATCTACATCGAACAATCGATGTGTCGGGTCGAAGCATGCCGAAGCACGGGTGATCCGTAACGCGTTCGCGCGGATCGGGTGCTCTCCGACTACTGGGGGATCGCCACGTCGACGATCAAGCCGTAGTGATCGGAACCTTCGATCTCGATGCGCTCGAGAGTCTTCGCCTGTGCACCCCGCAGAAGTACATGGTCGATGCCGACGATCGCGGGAAATTTTTTGTCCGCCGGGTAGGTGCGAACGATGCCGACTCCCAATTGGTCTGCGGTATCGGAGTAGCCGACGTCGAGAAGGTCACGGAATTGCTTGTGCGTGAAGGTCGTGTTGAAATCGCCACTGACGACGACGGTTCCCTCCGCGGCAGCGGCGTCGAGCGCGTTTCGCAAAGTGCTCAGCTCGGCAGTCCACACGTCGGGCGGGGTCACGTACGCCGGTCCGGGGTGAACCGCCAGAAGGGTGAACGGGGTTGAGAATCCCACTTCGGCAACAAGATTGGTAGGTCCGAAGCCGTTCAATTCCCGAGTTTCCGTCAGCGGATAACGACTGTAAATACCTGCGCCACCCCCGCCGGCCTCGTCCGGTACCAAGTAGTGATGCGGCAGCAGTTGCTCGAGCCCTTGATCTCTCAGAGAGCCTTCGAGTGATGTGGTCAGTTCCTGAACCGTCAGGACATAGACTGCCTTCTCACGCACCGTCGCAGTCAAACTGACGGGGTCTGCCTGCCCGAAGAGAAGGTTCGCTTGCATTACACGCAGAGACGGCCCGTCGATTTCGGAACTGTTTGCTACATACAATGGACTGATCACCGACGCGCCCACCGCTATCAGTACCACCGAAATCGCCAGCAGGATCCAGCGGCGAAAAACCAGGCATATCAGGGACGCTGCGAGTGTGACTGCAAGCAGCATCGGGACAAAGGAGGCCACGGCGATCAACGGGTTGATCGGCTTGGTGGAGTACAACGAGATCAGCGCAATGACACCGACGGCAATCCCACCCACCCCGGCGACCTGAGCGATACGGCGAGCCGGAACGTTGTCCGTCGTGAATCCCATACCAAACGGTACCTAATGCAGCTTAGGCCCCCGATTGCCTGGCGTTGTCAGTCGCCGGTTCGGGTGCGGAATGCGTTCACGGCCGCTTCGATGGTCGGGTAGAAGTGCGTCGAATCGAACCTGTCGCCGACCCCGAATCGGATGAGTCGATCCTTGATCGGACCTTTCATCTCCGCGAATGCCAATCGAATTCCTTTGCCCTCCAAAAATGTATCCAGATCGACGAGTTCGTCGACGGCGGTCGTGTCGAGTCCGGTGATCGGCTCGGCGGCAATGACCACCCATTCGACCGGGTCGGGTGCCTTGGCGACGACGGAGCGAACGTACTCGTCGAAGATCTCGCCGTTCGCGAAAAACAGTGGTGCGTCAAATCTCACCAACACGAGGCCGGGGATGCGATGTCCGTCCGGGTGGCGTTCGACGTCGTGGAATCCCGCGGGTTCGCCCGTCTCGACGAGTTCGGTTCGATGTGGCTGCCATACCTGCGCGATGACCGCTACGAAGGAGAGTCCGATCGCAACAAGGATGCCTTGAAGCACCCCGACCAGGGCAACGCCCAGAAACGCCGCGACGGCGAGGCCGAATTCCACGGTGCTCATGCGCCACATGCGGACCATGCCGCCCACGTCGATCAGTGCACACGCGGCGACGATGACGACGGCGGCCAGTGTTGCATCGGGCAGATATGCCGTCAGTCCGGGAGCGACGAGGACAAACACCAGGACGGCGAGTGCTCCGACGACACCGGCCAATTGTGTATGCGCCCCACTCTGTTCGGCTACCGGCGTCCGTGATCCGCTCGCCGATATCGGAAATCCGCCGAACAGTCCGCCGGCCACGTTCGCGACACCGATCGCCTTCATCTCGGTACTGCCGTTCACGTCCTCGCCGTGTCGGGCGGCGAAGGTGCGCGAGAGAACGCCGGTGTCGGCGAAGGCAATCAGCGCGATACCGGCCGCCGGTCCGATCAGGTGCCCGACGTCCTGCCAGGTGACTCCACCGAGAGAGGGGAGGGGAAGTCCTTCCGGCAGTGCGCCGACCATGCCGATGTCATCGGTGAGACCGGCGGCGGCGGACAAGACTATTGCCGCGACGACGGCGACCAGCACACCGGGTACAACAGGTACCCAGAGCCGGAAGACCACAATGACAATGAGTGAACCCACGCCGACGACGGCAGCGAGGGGATCGACATCTCCACCGGCCAGAGCCTTTCCGATCTCACCGATTTCACCGAGGAGGCCGGACGCGTCGACGGAGAAACCGAGCAGCTTGGGAATCTGACCGATTACGACGACGAGCGCGATGGCGTTGAGGTAGCCGAGGCGGATCGGTTTCGAGAGGAGTTCGGTCACGAAACCCAGACGCAGGAATCCGCCGATCACCAGGATGAGCCCGACAAGGACGGCGAGAACCCCGGCGAGTGCAAGCGCGTTCTCCGAATCGCCGACCACCGCCAGCGGTATGACTGCGGCGGCGATGAGCGGTGCCAGCGACGAATCAGGCCCGAGTACAAGAATCTTCGACGGTCCGACTACCGCGTACGCGAGCAACGGCACGATGGTTGCGTACAGACCGGCGTACGCGGGCAATCCGGCGGCCTCGGCGTAGCCCATCCCCGCCGGGATCAGCAGGGCCGTCAAGACGAGCCCTGCTGTGATGTCGGTTCGCAGCCATTCGCGGCGGTACCCGCGGGCAGTCGCGATCCCCGGTAGCCGACCTAGACCCTCCGTCCACGTCATCGTGTGATTGTCCCTCCCTCAGCGGAGTGACGGGCGCGCTCGGGGGCAACTGCAGTGGTCGCGGTGATGGCGACAGGTGTCGGTGAGAGGCGGCGGCGTCGGATCGCCTTTTCCAACTCGACGACAACCGGGATGATCAGCGACCAGCCTAGGCAGACGAGCCACTGGGCGCCGGTCAGTGAGGTTGTCATGAGGAGATCCTGGAGAACACCCGCCTCGACGGCAAATACGGTCACGACCGTGGGGATGGTCAAGATCTTGATGGCACCGAGAACCGGCGGAACAAGGCCGGACTCGGGATCACGCCGCATGGTCAACCCAGCGAATATCGAACCGAGAGAGAGCACTACGAATGCGGTGGTCATGGGGACATTCGCCTCAGTAGTGCTCATTTCGCCGGGTGCGAGAAGCATCGCTGCGAGTGTCACGGCAAATTGCAAGACGCCGTACGCGAGCCACTGAGCGACTGCGCTTCGATGTGCGATCGGCATCTTGGGATCGCGTGGCGGCTTGTTCATCAGATCCGGTGGCGGCGGGTCGAGCATGATCACGGCGACGGGGAACAGTGTGATGAAGAAGTGCTGGAACAGCACCATCAGCGGTGTCAGTGCCACACCCTCGTTGATGTTGAAGATGCTCGCGGCGAGGAAGAGGAGAACCAACGAGAAGAGTTTCGACATCTGGTAGCGGATGTACGAGACGATCTTCCCGTAGATGTTGCGGCCCAGGGTGATCGCGGTGATGAGGGTTCCGAAGTTGTCGTCGGTGAGCACCATCTTGCCCGCCTGTTTGGTTACCTCACTGCCCGAGCCCATGGCGACGCCGATATCGGCCTTCTTCAACGCGGCGGCGTCGTTGACAGCATCTCCGGTCATCGCGACCACGGCGCCACCGCTCTGCATGACATCGACCAAGCGAAGTTTGTCCTGCGGAGTGACTCGGCCGAACACGTGCAGGTTCGGCAACGCGGCCGAGAGTTCGTCATCGGTCATCGCTTGCAATTCGGCTCCGCCGACCGCGCCCGGGCCGAGTCCGAGTTCGGCACCGATCGCGGCGGCGGTGATGGCATGGTCGCCGGTGATCATGCGGACCTCGATGCCGGCCCGGTGTGCGGTTCGCACCGAATCGACCGCCTCCGGACGCAGCGGGTCGATGATGCCTGCCATACCGACAAACGTCAGGTCCTCGACAAAGGACATAGGGTCCGCCACGACAGCGTCTTCCCGTCCGTCGAGTCGTCTGACCGCGAATGCCAGCACCCGAAGACCCTTCTCGGACATGGACTGATTTGCTGCCGTGAGTTCGTCTCGGACTTCCTCGATCGGTACCTGCCGGCGGCCGGGGAGAAAGGCCGAAGAACAACGAGCGAGGACGACATCGGGTCCGCCCTTGACCAATCCGACGAACTGACTTGAACCGTCGACTTCGAGATGGTGGTACGTGGCCATGAACTTGTACGCGGAATCGAACGGAACCGTCGCCACCCGCGGGTAGGTCCGTCTGGTGAGTGGGGCGTCGGCACCGATCTTTGCCGCGAGCACCACGAGTGCGGCCTCGGTCGGGTCGCCGACAACTTCCCCGGAATCGGAAACCGTTGCATCGCTGTCGAGACACAGTCCGTATGCGAGAAGGGTGAAGTCGGGCGGTGCCTCGCCGGCAACCTGCGTGATCCTTCCCGCTTTGGCGTAGCCTTCGCCGTCGACTGTGTACCAACGGCCGTGGACGTACAGCGATCGGACGGTCATCTGGTTCATGGTCAGCGTGCCGGTCTTGTCCGAGTTGATTGCACTGGTCGCGCCGAGAGTTTCGACGTCGGTCAGGTTCTTCACGACGGCCTTGGCGTCGGCCAGTTGACGGGCCCCGTAGGCCAGCATTGCCTGGACGAAGGTTGGCAGGCCGGTCGGAATCGCGGACACTCCCATCGCGATACCAAGGAGCAGAAGCGTTGTCAGGTCCTGACCACGAATGAGTCCGATGACGACGATGACGATCACGGCTGTCCACGCGATGATGCCGAGAAGTTTGGTGAGAGAGTCCAATTCTCGTTGCAGTGGCGACTTGCCAGGGGCGACGGCCGACAACATCGACGCGATCTGGCCGATCTGCGTCTGCATTCCGGTCTCGGTGACCACCATGGTCGCTGTGCCGCGGGTGACCGAGGTGTTCTGGAACACCAGATTGCTGCGGTCTCCGAGTGGAATATCCTCATTGCTCAGCGTTTTCGGGTCCTTCGGGATCGGCGCGCTTTCCCCGGTCAATGCGGCTTCCTGTGTCTCCAGGGTGGTCGAGGCGAGCAACCGCCCGTCGGCAGCGATGATGTCTCCGGCCTCGACTTGGACGACGTCACCCGGCACCAGTTCGGTAGCGTCGAGCTGAATCAGGTTCCCGTCACGAATGACCCGCGCTTGGGGTGTCTGCATCTTGGCGAGCGCGTCGACGCTGGCCCGTGCCTTCAACTCCTGTCGAGTTCCGAGGACGATGTTGAGCACGACGAGCACCGCCACCACGATCGCTGTCGGCACTTCACCGATGGCGATGCTGACCGCGGCCACGGCGACGAGCATCAAGTTCATCGGATCTTTCAGTTGCAACAGTGCGATCGACCACGTCGACGGCGGTGGCGTCGAGGTGATTTCGTTCGACCCGTAGCGTTGTCGACGTTGGTCGGCCTCACTCGATTGCAGTCCGCGCTGCTGGTCCGACTGCAGTACGGACACGACTGATTCGCCACTCTGCGCATGCCACGGCGTGGGGCTCATGACCGCACGTCCTTTCCTTGGCGATCGTCAATACCGGGTCGGAATCCAGTGAAGCGGTTGTTTGGGCGTCTGGTAGCCGTGGGCCTTCTGCCGTTTCGGCAGGGTGATGTCAGTGGATTGCACGGGCTCGTAGGGGATCTGACTCAAAATGTGACTGATGATGTTGAGTCGTCCGCGTTTCTTGTCGTCGTTGTTCGCGACATACCAGGGCGCCCAGCCGGTGTCGGTGAAGCGAAACATCTCGTCGCGGGCACGCGAGTAGTCGTACCAATGACTGAACGACTTCAGATCGAGATTCGACAGCTTCCAGATCTTTCGAGGGTCGTCGATCCGGCTCTGCAGACGTAAGAGCTGCTGTTCTTCGCTGACCTCGAGCCAGTACTTGAGCAGAATGACTCCCGATTCCACGATCGCGCGTTCGACGGTCGGAATGAGCTGGAGAAATTGATGAGCCTGTTCTTCGGTGCAAAAGCCCATCACTCGTTCGACTCCGGCACGGTTGTACCAACTTCGGTCGAAGATGACGATCTCGCCCGCCGCCGGGAGATGTGGGACGTAACGCTGGACATACATCTGCGAGTGCTCTCGCTCGGTCGGCGCTGGTAGAGCAACCACCCGGAACACTCGTGGACTCACGCGTTCGGTGATGGCTTTGATTACTCCGCCCTTCCCCGCGGTATCTCGGCCTTCGAACACGATGCAGACCTTGGCGCCAGACGATTTGACCCACTCCTGCAAAGCCACGAGCTCACCGTGCATCGGCTTGAGTTCGTGGCGGTATACCTTGTTCTTCATCGGTTTTTCTGCGACGAGTGCCGCGTCGTCGTGAAGAATCCGAGCGTTCTTTCCCACTTCCACTCCTTGGAGACGTGAGCGCGCGGGGCATCGTCCGCTCGTATGTGTATGCCCCGTATTCGGTCAACCTATTCTCTCCGGGATCGCGACTCGAATCGTGTTGTTTTCGAGCCCGTTTCGAGTCTTGACGGTGTCAGCGATCGGCGCGAGTATTAATTGATGACTGGCGACGAAGAGTTGCTCCACGTCGAGCGGGTGATCACTCGCCTGATTTCCCGGTATCCGAATGTTCCTCCACCGGAGATCGAAAACAGAGTGCGAACAATTCACCAACGTTTTGCGGGGTGTCGGATACGTGATTTCGTGCCTCTCCTTGTCGAAAAGGCGGCCAGACACGAGATCTCGAACCGGATGATCGTGATTCCGATAATGGATGAACGGTCCGCAGTGCTGAACCCTCTCGAACTGTAGCCGGAACGGACGTCGTCGGCGCATACTGAAATGACCTTGGACCAGGGAGTTTTGGCCGACTGCAGATTTCAGGCGCGGAATGTCAGCCTCCCGAACTCCTTATGTGTAAACCGAGTACAGGGAGCGTTGACATGGAAGGTTTCTGGGAATTCTTCTGGTTCATCTTCGTCTGCTTTGCCTTTGTGGCGTATTTGAGCGTGTTGTTCTCGATCATCACCGACTTGTTCCGTGATCACGAGACTTCGGGTTGGGCCAAGGCGTTGTGGATGATTTTCCTCTTCGTCATTCCATTCTTGTCCGCGATGATCTACGTGGTTGTCAAGAATGACGGAATGACTCGGCGGTCGATGGAGGCCGCTCAACAGCACATACACGCGCAGAGTGACTACATTCGAACCGTCGCCGGCAGGTCTCCGACTCAGCAGATTGCCGACGCCAGAGAGCTTCTCGACTCCGGCGCGATCAACGAAGAGGAATTCCAGGCAATCAAGGCAAAGGCGCTGGCGTAGTTTTTGTATCTTCTGCCCCAGGCCTGGCGTCGTCGGTTCCGGCGTCGTCAGGCCGGGCGTCCTGCGCGGCGGCGCGTGCCGGACGAACCAGCACTTCGAGAGCTACGAGTGCAACCAGCGCAATGACGACGATCCAACCCACGACCAAACCGGTGGGGTAGCGCCAGAAGAGCAGCAACAATGCGGCGATGCCGATGATGGCGCAGCGCAGCGGAACACGAAGCTGATTGGCCCACCGCTCCACCTGATTTGGCGTACGGCCGCTTGAAGAATGCCGGACGAAGTCCAATGCCTGCCCGTAGCCTCGTCGAACGGCGATCGCCGACGACGACCCACCGACCAGGTAGGCGCCGAGCCCGACCACCACGCCGAGGACCGCAACCGCTCGCAGGCTCGTGCGCAGTGGTACCAGAACTGTGTCGATGACGGCAGTCGCGGCGTCTGGCGAGAGGATATCGGTGGGCACACTGTCGAGGTAGATTGCGCGTCCGATGAGAATTCCGATCGCGAGAACCAGCATTCCCAACGCAATCGACAGGCCGACCAGGGACAGTGCGCGGAGCCTGCGACCGGTTGGCGCAACGGCGACAGCGGCTGCCGCGCAAGCGATTCCCAACCACGGCAGCACCGCTGAGACCTTGTCGAGTGCCGAGACGGCTCGCTGAGCCTTCACCAGTTCGGGGGACTGGAAGAGAACAAATTCCTTGTCCACGGAGGGGATTTTGTCTGCGAAGGCGAAGCCGCGGTCGATCAAAGCTGCTTTGACCCTGTCGATGATCGTACTGAGCGAAATGCTGACGGTTCCGCTCTGATCGACTTCGACGGAATTGGGGCCGTAATCTCCGGTCATGACCGAGACCAGTGCGTTGTGCGCCGATCGGTTCGCTTGAATCCACAAGTCCTCGAACTGTTGTGACCGAACGAGCGAGCCCACCGTGTCATGAACAAAGCTCTTTGCCTGGCCGGCGATCACCGGTGCCAACCCCACTACGGCTTGATCCAGACGCGGCGCGTTGGCCGCAAGATTCGACACGTCGGTCAGTGCGGTGAGTGCGTCGGTGGTGAGCCCCTCGACGTCGACACGATCGAAGATCTCGTCGGTGATCTGATTCGTGATCTCGGCCTGAACGGCGGGGTTCTCGCCCAGTGGCGCGACCGTACTGACGTAGCGGTCCGTGTCGAGTATCTGACTACGGGTGAAGCGGGTGGTCACGGACAAGACGGCAAGGAGCGCGACCAACACCAGCAGTATCGCCACGGCAGTCCACCGCAGTCCGTGTCGAGGTGGCCGGGAGACTTGCTCGACGGTCGTTTCGCGGGCTCTGGGAGTCTGCTCTCGAAGTGTTGCAACCTCTTGCCGCAACCTGGCTAGTTCGGCACGTTCGTCCTCCTGGAGTGGGCCGTCGTTCGTGCCGTTTGCCATCATGTTCCTCTCCGGAGGGAAACTACTGCCGCACAGATGAAAACGCTGAATTCGATGGGTGTATCCGAAGTCGAGACCTCAGATCACGTCGGGATTCCATGTCGCGACAGCCCAGATGACGAATACGTCGAGCGCGATGATGGTGATCGACCACCACGGAGAGTGGGGTAGCCACAGGAAATTCGCGAGGATCGAGAGCGAACAGAAGATTATCGCGCCTACCCGTGCCCACGTCGCGCCGGTGAAGAGCATGATTCCGACAGCGGTGACGAGCACGCCGAGTACGAGGTGAATCCATCCCCAGGAGGTGAGGTCGAATTGGTACGCGTATTCAGGGCCGACAACGGTCACATCGTCCTTGGATATCGCCGAGATGCCTTGGAGAATTTCGAGCACGCCGACGGTGACGAGAAGAACGGCTCCGCCCAGCGCGCTTCCTTTTGCCACACCTTGCTTGACCAGTGATTCCTCGGCCATGACCGCCCCTTGGTATCAAGTGCGAAATTGCCTGGCGTAACTCCGTATTGCGACCATTTACGGTGGTGAAGTATCCCGCCACGGGGCAAATCAAACATTTCAGCGCTGGACATCCTCGCGATATTCGCTCGCCCACGAATCCGAGAGGATCTACCGTGACGGCATGGATGTGGAGGACGCAGGCATGACGCCGACGACTGCGCCGGTAACAATTCGGACGGATCGACTGGTGCTTCGTTCCTACCTTCCCGGCGATCATCAGGACCTTCTCACCTTCTACGGGCGTAGCGACGTGTGCCGGTATTTGTCCAACGAACCCTGGAGCCCGGACGATGCGCGAGAGGCAGTGCAGACCAGAATGTCTCGCCGCGACCTGGCAGCGGGCGCGGTGGCTCTTGTTGTCGGATACGAGGGCCGGGTTGTCGGAAGCGTGAGCGCCTGGCTAGTCGAGGAATCGGGTTGCACAGCCGAAACCGCGCACACGGCAGAAGTCGGGTGGGCATTCTCGCCCGAGTTCGGCGGCCGAGGATTCGCGACGGAAGCTGTGACCGCTCTGATCGACCTGGTGTTCGCAACACCCCGATTGCGCCGCGTGGTCGCGCAGATGGATGCGAGAAACGAATCCTCGGCGCGACTCGCGCGGCGAATCGGGTTGCGGCGAGAGGCGCATTTTCGGCAGAACGCGTGGATCAAGAACGAGTGGACCGACACTGTGGTTTTTGCAACGCTGCGCAGTGAGTGGCCTACAAGTCTCTGATCAGGAGGGCCGAGCTGCTACTTCGCAACCAGTTCGGTCAACTGGGGGACCAGCTCGTCAGTTGCCCATGGAACGCTCAAAACGCTGACGTACATGGTGGCGGCTGTCAGGCGATTGTCGGTGATCCACAAGTCCTTCCCGTTGGCGATAACCGGCCACCGTGCGAACAGGGTGTTGGCCAACGTGCTGTCGACTTCCGACTGATCGCTTGCCCATCCGAGATATACGTCGGTGTTGATCGTGTCGAGCTTTTCCATGCTGATGCCGAACAGGAACGAGTCGCCTGCAAAGTTCTTGGCACCGTTGACCACGTCGGGAGCGACTGTGAGTCCGAGGTTTTCGACGAACTTCACGCGCGGATCGTCCGGGCCGTAGATGGCCGTTTCGGTTTCGCCTTCGCGGATGTAAGACCCGAAGGCGAACGTGACTCCATTGAATTCAGGATGGCTGGTCTTCGACTCTTCCACCGTATTCTCGACGGACTTGATCAAATCCGCGGTCTGGGCCGGGCGCCCCAAGGCCTTGCCGACATCGGTGGCGAGGTTTTGCCACGAACTCGGCTGGTACGGCTTGGTGTCGTAGGGGAGTGTCGGGGCGATCGAGCTCAGGCGCTGATAGTCCTGCTCGGAGAAACCGGAGTACGGGGCCAGAATCAGGTCGGGTGCGGCATTGAGGATCTGCTCGAACAGAAGCTCACCGCTGTCGGAGTAGTACGGCGCCGGTGTGGGCAGCGGCTGGCCCGACTTCTCGAGTTCCGCGCGCGTCCACGGGAGGAAGCCGTCGGCGTCGCCGGCCCACGAGTCCTTCTGCATTGCAATCGGAGTGACGCCGAGGGCGATGACAGTGTCGGCCGCTGCGGAATCGAGGGTGAGGATCCTGGTCGGTTCCTTGTCGATGGTGGTGCCGCCGAATGCGTGCTCGATCGTGACGGGGTATGCGCCGTCCTCGACAGCAGATGCCGACGAACTATTTTCCTGGGCGTCCGATGACGACTGCGTGCAGGCGGTCAGAGGCAGTGCGGCCGCCACCATCAGCGCAACGACAATTCGCCTCTTCCGTTGGGGACGAATTCTCTGACGGGCAGATCTGAACACGCGAAACTCCTCGGGATAGATCGGGGAAGTGCTTGCACGACTCAGCGCGGTACGCACATGAGAGCAGGCTTACCTAAGTGAATCTAGGGCGCGTGCGTGTAGCGAAGGGGCCAGCAGATGTCGACAACAGGTCAGGCTCGAGTCAGTTGACAGCGGCGAGCGCATTGCCAGGGGTGTAGCCGACCGTCTTACGAAAAGCAGCGATGAACGAGCTCGACGTCCCGTACCCGACTCGACGGCTGACGGCGTTCACACTCATCCCGGTCCCCAGCATGCCCAGCGCTGTACTCATGCGAACCAGAGTGCGCCATTGCGCAAAACTCAGCGCAAGTTCCGCGGCAAAAATCCGGGTGACCGTGCGTCGGCTGAGGTTGAGAACGTGCGCCCACTGGTCGAGTGACCGATCGTCGGCGGGATCCGACAACACTTTGTCGACGAGTTGTCGAAGCCGGGGATCGCGGGGGATCGGTACGTCGAAGTGAGGTGCCGATGCCGGGGTGAGGAGATCGACACAGACCTGCTGTGCCCGAAGGCGTTGTTCTGCAGGCATTCCGGTATGGGCGAGGTGTATCAGCAGTACCCGGGCTGCCTCACTCAAGGTCACGATGCACGGTTCGTTCCAGGCGGGAGTCCACAACTCGGGGGTGAAGAGAGTGGCGCGGAATGCGACGTGCGGATTGGCCTGACCTTCGTGGAGGACCCCGCGAGGGATCCACAGGCCGACGCCGGGCGTGACGGTCCAGAGTTGATTGTCGATGATCATGTTGACGACGCCGCGGTCGGACCAGATGAGTTCGTGCTCGGCATGAGCGTGCTGTGGCCACTGGATGATGTGGTCGGTCTCGACGATGTACGTCGTCAGTTGGAACGGCGCCGGGACGGCGCGCGCCATCGGAGTGTGGCGGTCGGAATCCGACAGGTGGAGGCCACCGTCGATTTCACGAAGGGCAGGGATCGGCACCGCGGACTACCTCCAAAGCAAAGTTAGGTAAACCTTACACCCTGTTTGCTGGGCTCAGTGGCCCGCACCGAGTTCGATGAGAAGCACGCCTGCCGCGATAAGGCCGATCCCCACGATCATGAGCTTGGTCAGCGGTTCGCGAAAGAGAATGCGGGATGCGATTGCCGTCAGCGCCACCCCGCAAGCAGTCCAGATGCCGTACGCAACGCCGATCGTCAGGCCCGCGTCGAGTGCGAGCGTGAGGAAAGCGAAAGCGGCGAGGTACCCCACGGTGACAACCGCGAGCCATCGTTTGTCGCTGCCGTCCTGCGACGCCATCCGTAGTGACAACGTCGCGGTGACCTCGGAAATAATTGCAGCGATCAGAAATACGAAGGTCATGCCGGGTCCGCCGGCCCGCTGTCGGCAGCAACCTGGGAACCGAGTTCAACGCAGAGGACTCCGCCGATGACCAGGGCAATGCCGACGCCCATGGTGGCTGTCAGGGGGTCGCCGAAAAGGAAAGTCGCGAACACCGCGGTCAGGACAACTCCGGTTGCGCCCCAGATTCCGTATGCAACACCGAGTCCCATGCCCTCCCGCAGGACGAACGACAACGCGGTGAATGCTGCGAGATATCCGCCGACGACCACGACGTACCAGGCGGGGTGATCGAGGGCCGCGCGCAGAGACAGAGTCGCAGACACCTCGGTCAGGATCGCGGTGATCAACAGCAGCCATTTCTTCACGGTTCGGATTCTGTCAGGCTCCACCGATTCCGGTCGCGCACTACGGTCGAGACATGACGTGCGTGCTGCTCGGCGGAATCCGCGAAGGTGACATCCGCCACGATGTGTCCGGTGGCGATATAACCGCGACGCCGATTCTCGACTGGGGCCACGATGACGTGGCTCGCCTCTACGAGGACATTGCAGAAGGTGCGATCCAGTCGGCGCAGGAGTTCCTGGTGTCGGCGCATCGCAGCGTCGCTGCAAATATTCGGCCGGTGTACGGCCTCGACGACCGGCAACCCGTCTCGGTGACATTGAGCCGAGGACGCGGATCCTGCAGTCAGAGACTGGCTATCGTCGAAGCGTTGGCTCGCCGCCGAGGTATCGCCACCCGAGTTCGCGGTCTCGTACTTCGTGGGGAGTTCTGGTACCCGAGATTTCGGCGTCTACATGCGGTGATTCCGAAGTCAGTGCTGCTGGCGTGGCCGGAATTTCTGGTCGACGGACGCTGGCAGGACATCTCCGAGATCGTTTCACCTGCGGTGGTCTCAGCGCTCGAACCGTTCACGAACACCGGCGAGGAGACACTGTTCGACGCGATCGGACGCGCTCCGATCAGTTGGGGCAAATCAATTTCGTGCGATTGCTTGGACTTCTCCGAATTCGTCGACCGTGATCTGGGCACCTTCGAATCTCGCGACAAGCTCTTCGAGGAATTCGGACAGACGATGTCGACCCCCATCAGAATTCTCGTCGATCCGGTTTTCCGGAACTGGAGTGCATCCGGCTGACGCGCGACGCGAGGTCTAGGCTGTTCTGCATGTCTGTGCGTACCCCATTGATCCCTGGAACCGTCTCTCCCGTCCTCGCTGTGCCCTCGAAGATCGAGCGGCCCGAGTACGCGTGGAAGCCGACCGCCAAAGAGGGCAACGAGCCCTGGGTTCAGACGCCGGAGACGATCGAGGCGATGCGCATCGCCAGCAAGATCGCTGCCGGCGCGCTGCAGGAAGCCGGCAAGGCTGTCGCTCCCGGTGTCACGACCGACGAGCTCGACCGCATCGCACACGAGTTCATGCTCGACCACGGCGCATACCCGTCGACGTTGGGCTACAAGAGCTTTCCGAAGTCGTGCTGCACGTCTCTCAACGAGGTGATCTGCCACGGAATCCCCGACTCGACCGTGATCCAGGACGGAGACATAGTCAATATCGACGTCACCGCGTACATCAACGGAGTGCACGGGGACACCAATGCGACGTTCCTCGCCGGTGACGTGTCCGAAGAGAACCGCTTGCTCGTCGAGCGCACACACGAGGCAACGATGCGGGCCATCAAAGCCGTCAAGCCCGGCCGCGCGCTCAACGTGATCGGACGCGTCATCGAGTCCTACGCCCATCGGTTCGGGTACGGCGTCGTCCGGGACTTCACCGGACACGGAATCGGCGAGACCTTCCACAACGGCCTCGTGATCCTGCACTACGACGAGCCCGCGGTTGAGACGATCATCGAACCGGGCATGGTCTTCACGATCGAACCGATGATCAACCTCGGTGGTATCGACTACGAGATCTGGGAGGACGGCTGGACCGTCGTCACCAAGGACCGTAAGTGGACGGCGCAGTTCGAGCACACCTTGGTGGTCACCGAGACCGGTGCAGAGATTCTCACCCTGCCTTGAGTTCGGCGATGCGCGGCGCTCTGCTGGTAGCCGGCACTACTTCCGACGCAGGCAAGAGCGTTCTGGTAGCCGGATTGTGTCGCATGTTGGCGCGTCGAGGCGTCCGAGTGGCGCCGTTCAAGGCACAGAACATGTCGAACAACTCCGTGGTCACGCTGGACGGCGGAGAGATCGGCCGTGCGCAGGCACTTCAGGCGCGGGCATGCGGTCTGGAGCCGAGTGTTCGATTCAATCCCGTGCTGCTCAAGCCGGGGAGTGATCGCACTTCGCAACTGGTCGTTCGGGGCAAGGCGATGACCACGGTGGGTGCTCGCGATTACATGCAGCATCGGCAGTGGCTTCGCGCCGTCGTGGCCGAAGATCTCGAATCGCTTCGATCCGAGTTCGACGTCGTGATCTGTGAAGGCGCCGGTTCACCGGCCGAAATCAACTTGCGCGCAACGGATCTTGCCAACATGGGATTGGCTGAGGCTGCGCAGATTCCGGTCGTCGTCGTCGGTGACATCGATCGCGGCGGCGTCCTGGCCCATCTGTTCGGGACCGTTGCTGTGCTCTCGCCGAGCGACCAGGCATTGATCGCGGGATTTGTGATCAACAAATTCCGCGGTGACGTTGCACTGTTGGAACCCGGACTGGATCAACTGCGCAGCCTCACCGGTCGACCCACTCTCGGAGTGATCCCGTTTGCCGACGATCTTTGGCTCGACGCCGAGGATTCGCTTGGCGTCACCGGCAACGCCCCGGTAGGGCGCCCTGGCCCACCCGTCGGTTCGGCCTGGCTCACCGTTGCTGCGGTTCGGCTCCCCCGCATCTCCAACTCGACGGATGTCGAGGCGCTGGCATGTGAACCGGGCGTGGCAGTTTCGTGGGTGACCGATCCGTCGCGGATCCGCGACGCAGACCTCGTGGTGATCCCCGGTAGTAAGTCCACCGTGAGTGACCTCGAGTGGTTGCGGAGTACCGGCCTGGCTGACGAGATCATCGCCCGAGCGGGCCGCGGGCAGGCGGTGCTGGGAGTCTGCGGCGGATACCAGATGCTGGGTAATTCGATCGTCGACGAGGTCGAATCAGGATCAGGGACCACCGCAGGACTCGGTCTGCTGGACCTCGACATCGAATTCGCTTCGGACAAAGTGCTGGCGCAGGTAACCGGTTCCGCCGACGGTATCTCGGTGTCGGGGTACGAGATTCATCACGGACGCGTCGTGCACAACGGGGACCGTCCATTGCTGGCGGACTCGGGCGGTGTGCCGGAAGGCAGTGTGCGAGGGTCTGTTCGAGGGACACACTGGCATGGTCTCCTGGAAAGTGACGACTTTCGGCGCAGCCTTCTGCGTGAGATCGCGGTTCCCGGTTTTGTTGCTGCACCCGACACCTCGGTTGCCGCGGTGCGAGAACAACAACTCGACCTTCTCGCTGATCTCGTCGAGCAGCACCTCGATCAGGATCTACTCGAGAAACTGATCAACGGTGGGGCGCCGATCGGGCTTCCCGTCATTGCCTCCGCACTCGAAGCCTGAGAGCGCTCCCGCGGGCGTCGACGTGGACGCGGTAGAATAGCCAGGCCTCACTCCCGCGACGGCTCCCTAGTAGGAGTGTGCGCGGTGACAGATCAATTCGACGGCTTGCTTACCGACTTCAGTGACGAGGTGCTGGTCGACTCGGCAATGCTCGGCGATCATGCGGCCTTCGACGTCATCGTTCGCCGATACGGCCCGCACTTGTATCGATTTGCCCGTCGACTCGTCACCAGTGAGAGTGACGTCGACGACATCGTCCAGGAAACCTGCGTTGCCGCCTGGCGCCAACTTCCGGGGTTTCAGCGGCGCTCGAGCATCAAGACCTGGTTGTTCGCGATCTGCTCTCGCAAGATCGCGGATGTCCATCGAAAAGTCGGCTCCTGCGCCGCCGATGTGGACGGACTTCGGGACGAAGTCGATACTCGATTGCGCGATCCGAGCGAGGAAGTATGCGGCACAGCATTTCTCGACGCTCTTGAAGCCGAACTCGATCGTCTACCGCTGCGTCAGCGCGCCGCCTGGGTCTTGCGGGAAGTGGAGGGCATGACGTATCCACAGATCGCAGTTGTCCTGGAACTGAGTCCGGACGCGGTTCGTGGCCAACACACTCGGGCGAGGCGGAATCTGGGTCTCGCGCTCGACCGATGGCGATGACGACTCGGCGGTTTGCCGGGTTCTGTCACCGAACTCACTCTCCTGACGGCCCGGGTAGCTGGAAGAATGCTTCGTCGTGGATACCGCTTTCGACCCCAGAGGCTTCGACCCGAGAACCGAGGATTCGGTGCCGTCGGTAATGCCGGACGATGCGACGGCAACGGGTGCTGACGTCGCCGTCGAGGCTGCGGAAACTCGGCTGACTGCAAGCGCGGTCCGGGAGTTGCTGGCAGCGCTCGGAGGAAGTATCGGCGACGAGGACGAACTCGTGGTTTTGCTCCAGCGCGCCGTCGAAATCGCGAACGACGCCATCGAGGGCGCCGACAGCATCGGCGTCACCATCGATCTGGCCGGGCAGACCTACACCGCCGTTCATACCGATTCGCGGACTCTGCGTGTCGACATCGAGCAATACGACGCCGGCGACGGACCATGTCTGCACGCCGCTCGAACCGGTGAAACCGTTGTCGTCGATGCCGAGACCAGCGCGGAACGCTGGCCGCGGTTCGCGGCGGCGGCGAAGGACGAAGGGATCAAGTCCTTTCTCGCGGCGCCGCTTTTCACGCCGGATCAGCGACTGGGTTCGTTCAACCTGTACGGACGCGCCTCAGCGGCATTCGACCGCGTCGACGCGGATGTCATGGAGATTCTCACGACAACGGTCTCACGCGCGATCGGCGACTTCTCTCGTTTCAAGTCCGCCAAGGCGGTGGCTGATGCCTTGCAACGTGCGCTCGAGACCCGGGCGCCGATCGAACAGGCCAAAGGCATGCTGATGGCCATCCATCGGATCGACGCCGACACCGCATTTCACATGCTGCGCAAGCAGTCTCAGACGACGAATACCCGGTTGCGCGACGTGGCAGCCGAGATCGTCGAGACGTATTCGGCGCCGCCTACCGCTGTCTAGTTCGAGGGGGACCGACGTACAGCCTCGAGCGCGACGACGACGCCCGCGGCGACAACCACGTGCATCAGCGCGAGCATGACCGTGCTGGCGGCGTCGAAGTCCGCGGCAATGGTCAAAGCGATGGTGCCGAGCGCCACGACTGCACCCACGATCTGGGCGATGCGGATGATCGGCTCCCACTTCAGTGAGATCAACATTGCGACCGACAAACCGACCAGCAGTGGCACCACCGTCAATGTGATGACCCCACCAGGCGCGACGCTCGCCGGCTTTCCCTGATCTGTCATCTCGAATGATCCGCCCAATGCGAGGCCGATCAACCACAGGATCAGATTGACGACGAGAGCAATTACCGTGGCGCCGAGTACGGCACGTGGCTTGGTGACGTGGAGGTTGTGTGCGGTTGACGTGATTGCAGACATGGTGTTCTCCCGGCTCGATGCGATGGTCTTGTGACGTCGCTCTGGTGAATAGACCCGCCGGCTGGGAGAAACTCATCGCTGAGGTTGACTATTGCCCGTCGATGACGGGCACTGCGGTGCCGGTGACCGAGATACCGCCGTCGACTGGGATGTCGACCTCGAGCACACTGGGACGCCCGACGTGTCGGCCCTGGTGGATGGTGATCCGCCGCGGAGTGGCCGCGGGTTCGAGGTGGATGGTGATCCGCCGCGGAGTGGCCGCGGGTTCGAGTTTGCGCAGGTAACCGCCGGTCGACGCCGCTGCGGACCCGGTTGCGGGATCCTCGACGATGTTTCCCACCGGAAACAGATTTCGGGCTTCGAAGGTGTTGTCGTCGAGGGGGTGCAGGATTGTCACCGTGCCGGCCCACCCCTGCGCGTCCATCAGAATTCGCATTGCGGATGGATCGAAGGTGAACTCGTCGAATGTCGACTGATCACGAAGTACGACGATCGGGTGAGTGTTGCCGGCGTACGAGAGCATTGCGGGATACCGCGCGTCGAGCGCAGACGAATCGACGCCGATGAGCCCGAGCAGCGCTGTCAGCACGGCGTGATCGATCGGCGAGACCGACGGTTCGACGCTGGTGAAGGTCGCGGTCGACCTTCCGTCCTCGTCGGTCGCCGTGTCGATGGATACCGGTCCGATCGGTGTTTCGAATGTGAAGGTTCCGTCGCCGTCTCGTTCGGTGAGAGCGATGGCCGTCGCAATAGTGGCATGACCGCAGAACGGTACTTCGGCGATAGGGGAGAAGTACCGGATCCGGCTGTGGCGCGGGTTGCCTCCGAGTTCCGGTTCGATGAGGAACGCCGTCTCGGCATACCCGACTTCGGCTGCAACGGATTGTAATTCGGGGTCGTCGAGCCCGCGGGCGTCGAGCAGCACGCCGGCGGGATTACCGCCGGCCGGATCCGAACTGAACGCAGTCAGTCGGAGGATGTCGTGAGAAGTTGCCATGCCGACCATCTTTGTCCGCTGTCGTCCATCGGGGGAAGAGACATCGCGCGATTGCGGTCCGCGATCTTCGAACTGGACTGCCTCCGGAACAAACCGGCCGCACGGCGTGGTTGGTGCAGATATGAGCAATGACACAGACATCGCCGAAGCGTTGTTCGCACTCGTGGCCCTGGGAAAACAAGGCGTGCTGGCAACCGTCAAGCGTGACGGCCGCCCACAGTTGTCCAACATCATTTACCGCTGGGACGTCGAGTCGAAGACGGCTTCCGTGTCCATCACAGCCGATCGCGCCAAGAGTAAAAATGCGATCCGCGATCCGCGGGTTTCCCTTCACGTCAGCGCGCCCGACTTCTGGAGCTACGCCGTGATCGAAGGACTTGCCGTGGTGACACCCGTCGCGGCCGATCCTCACGACGAAGTGTCTGACGCACTGGTCGAGCTGTACCGGGACATCAGCGGCCAGGAGCATCCTGATTGGGAGGAGTACCGCGAAGCAATGGTTGCGGAGCGTCGACAGATCCTCACGGTGCGCGCTGATCACGTCTACGGAATGACGAGGCTCCCCAAGCCGTCCGGCACCTGAACTGCGTTCGTTCAGGTAGGAGATAACGTTACGAGTTAATATGTAATGGTGAAAACCGAGTCTCCCGCCCGTATCGGACGACCACGCGACCCAGGCAAGGACGCGGCTGTGCTGCTTGCAGCTCGCACACTGCTGGCCGAAGTCGGGTATCAGCAGACGACCATTTCGGCGATTGCCAGGACTGCCGGTGTCAATACGCCGGCCATCTACCGTCGCTGGCCGTCACGGGAAGCCCTGATCGAAGAAGCAGTGCATGGACCGGGCGGACATCCGTTGCCTCGGTCGACCGGTGATTTGCGGGTGGATCTGACGACGTGGGTGCACATCTTCCTGGTCCGCGCTGCCCGACCCGCGGCGCGGGCCGGAGTTCCTGGCCTGCTTGCCGATTCGCGGACGGTGGAGGCGCGACAACGTCTGTTGGCTATCGGTGCGCCGGTTCGTGCAGCGTTTCAGGATCTGCTGGACGACGCGGTGAGGCGTGGTGAGATCCCGGCAGGTGCAGACGCGATGTTCTTGTTCGATCTGCTGGCCGGAACGACGACAATGCAGGGGCTGACCCGTGGGCTCGAGGGTCAGGACGGCTTTGTAGATGCCCTCGCACGATCTCTGTACGTCCTGGCTGCGCATCCGGCCGATGCCGTCGGGACGGAAGCGGTGGGGCAATGATCTCGGTTTCGGTGGACGGCGGCGTTGCCGTCGTGACCCTCGACAGGCCTGACAAACGGAATGCCTTCAACAAGCACATGGGTCGAGACTTGGGGCAGGCGTACCGAAAGCTCGACGAAGACGATTCCGTTCGCGTGATCGTGCTGACCGGTGCGCCACCAGCATTCTGCGCGGGTGCAGATCTTGGCGACGGCGCCGGCAGCTTCGATTCACCTGACGGCGAGCAGTTTTCGTCATCACCGGTGGATCCGCCGGCGTTCGAGTTGCGAAAGCCGGTCATCGCGGCGGTGAACGGACATGCGATCGGAATCGGCCTCACCATCGCGATGCAGGCCGATATCAGAATCTTTGCAGCTGACGCCAAGTATGCAATTCCGCAGGTTCGCCTCGGTGTGTTGCCGGATGCGATGGCGCATTGGACGGTTCCGCGCATCGCCGGAATGGCTGTGGCCGCCGACATTCTTTTGACTGGAAGGACGTTCGACGGAGCCGAGGCAATCGCGCTCGGGTTGGGTAGCCGTTGCCTGCCCGCCGGCGAAGTGCTTTCGGCGGCGTTGGTGATCGCCCGAGACATTGCGACGAACACTGCACCGATGTCGGTGGCACTCTCGAAGCGACTGCTCTGGCAGAGCCAGAGCAGCAGCTGTCGACCGGAGACGGTGGCGGCCATCGAAACGGACCTGCATCTACGCGTCATGGGGAAGCCGGACGCGGTGGAAGGTGTTCGTGCATTCATGGAACGGCGCACGCCTGTGTGGGTTTCGCGCTTGTCCGCCGAGTGGCAGGAAATCCCGTCGGAATGATTCGGGAGCCTTGCGGAAAATCACACGCGGACGACTACGCGTCTCGCAGCAACTGTTCGAGACGATGTTTGCAGAACGCGGTGATATCCGTATGTTCGCCGAGTTGGAGATGTGTGGACAGGCGCAGGAGCGGAACAGCGAGCAGAACCGCAGCGAGTACCTCGTTGAACAAAAGGTTCTCGACCCTCCAGCCGGTCAGTTCCTCGTAGCGGGCAATGGTCTCTTCTCGGCTGGGAGTGCCTGGCAAAGGTGTGTGTCCCTCGAATTCGCTACACGCCCAATCGAGAAACAACAGCCAGGCGAGGTCGGCCTCGTGATCGCCGAGGTAGGCCATCTCCCAGTCGAGAACCCCGGCGATCGACTGGTCCGGGCCGTAGAGGATGTTCGACATCCGGGCATCGCCCCAGCACAGTGTCACATGTTCGGGTTGGTAGATGTTCTCCCTCAGCCAGGCCAATGCTTTGTCGAATATCGGCGGTAGGTCCGGCGATGCCCAACGAACGGCCCAGTCGAGGTAGTTCACCGCCTGTTCGACCGGATGGGTGCCGAACTTGGGGTAGGAGAGGAATCCGAGCTCGAGCTTGTCCAGGTCCAAGCGATGAATCTGCGCAATCGTCTCGACGCATCCCCACCACATCTTCGCTCGGCCTGCCTCGTCGGCTTCGAAGTAGGTCCCGGCACTGTGATACGACGGAAAGTCGCTGGGCGCCTCGGCATTACCGATGCGGTCCATGACGTAATAGGGGCTGCCGAGTGGGTTGTCACCGCTGTCGATCCACCGAACGTGGGGGACTGCGAGGTCGGTCTTCGCGAGCCTTTGTGTCACGAGGAACTGGCGGCGGAGGTCGTAGTCGGGGAACAGCGAAACTTCCGGTGGACGTCGGAAAACAAAACCACTCGACTCGCCAGTGGCGTCATCGAGGTCGAACAGGTATGTCTCCGTCGAGAATCCGCGCTCGGTGCGCTTGAAGTTGACGATCTTGGCGTCTCGAGTACCCGGAATGTGCTCCCGGACAAGTGGTTCAAGGGCGGGTGCGATGTCTTCTGTGGCTGTTCGGTCAGTCATTGTTCGTACCTGTCCGTGTGTTGCTCCAATCGGTGTACCCGTAGCGGGGATTCACGCCCATGAAGACCATTTCCACGAGCCCGTATCCGACTTTGTCTCCCATGCGGACCTCGCACAGCGTCTCGCTGAGCATGCTCACCTGCCGGATTTCATCGAGGTTCGTGATGTCGACGGTGAAGCTGTCGCTGAAGTCCTTGCCGCGGTACATGCCGGAGGCGTACCCCCGGTACTCGTCGTAACCGGCCAGTCCGGGCCAGAAATCGCACACTGGATTCACCTCGATCACGTCGGTGGTCCGGTCCGCGCGGTGCACGGTGAAAGTGCCGGATTCGACCACCCGCATGTCGTCACGGAATTTCAGGTCGTGCTCGACGTCGATGATCGGTAGCGCGTCCTTGCCGGAACCGATCGGGAAGAGCACCTCGCCCTCGAACTGCCAGCGCGCGCCGGTACTGGTTTCGCGCTGCGCGAAATGCACTACCTCGTCGTCGAATTGGAATATCCCCATGTAATAGAGGACTCCGTCCGGAACCTCGGACGGCTGCAGGTTCGCGCCCTCGGACAGACTGCCGCCGCCACCGCCGTGTCGTACGCCCCACGAGTGATCGCGGCCGAACCACCAGTTGTCCGGATCGATGTCGATGCGGGTGCCGTCGATTTCGATCCAACCCGTGATGGTGCCGTTCTGGTAGAAGCGTCGGGCGTCTTCGCGAACGCGGCCGCGCGTGCGATGGAACGCTGCCGTCTGCTCGTACACCGGGAAGTCGCCGTGGAAGTCGAGTTGCAGGCTCAATCCGTGTTCGTTTGCGTCGACCGTGGAACGTACCTGGCGGAGTGGTTCGACGATTTCATAGGTGTACGGCCCTACACTCCACGCTGCCAGTCCTCCGGTCTGAGGGTTCAACTCGGTGGACAGGCGCACCACGCGGGCTTCCTCACCCTTGCGCGTCACCATCGCGTAGGCGTCGAGGACGTTGCGGTTCGGGTATTTGGCCAGTCCCGTCATGATGCTGATCTCGCCCGTTTTGTCGAAGCCGTACATCACGATGCGTTCGGTCCAGCGCAGGTCACTTTGGGAGACGTGGTCGAGTGTCGTCGAGAGTTGATGAATGAGTAGTTCGTCGTGCGGTGTGATCACAGTCGGTCCTTGTGTCGACGGAGTGGGGTGTTCACAATCTATTACGGAGCGCTACGCAACGTAATGGTTTTCGGCGAAACCGGTCGGGTACTGTCCGCAGTTGTGGACGAACGCAAAGATCGACGCATCGGCACCGTCGGAGTCGGGCGCCCTCGAGATCCGCAGGTGGACGACGCCATCCTCACCGCCGCCCGCGAGTTGCTGGCGGAGCAGGGTTACCAGAAGACCACGATCACAGCCATCGCGCGAAGGGCCGAACTGGGCACTGCCGCAATTTATCGGCGCTGGGCGACCAAGGAATCCATCATCGAGGATGCGGTCTTCGGAATGCAGGATGCTGCGCTACCGGTGACCACGTCGAATTTGCGTGACGACATGCAGGCCTGGACGAGATGGTTCCTCGCGAGAGTTGCCGAACCGGCAACGCGCGCAGCGATTCCCGGCCTGCTGTCGGCCTACCATCAAGAAGACGGCGCCTACGAACAACTGGTTCGGAGATCGGAAGACCCGGCCCGGCTCGCACTCGCCGAGCGAGTGCGTGTCGAATTTCCCGAGCGGTCCGACGCGGAAATCGTGTCGACCGCCGATGTGGCCTTCGACATTCTCGTTGCAACCACCATCGTGCGGGGCCTTACGAGTGGCCTCGCCGACGGTGACGCGTTCTGCGCGCGCACTGCGGACGCACTGGTTCTGCTGGTTACGTCGACGGGAACCGAGATCAGCCGGCAATGAGATCAGCCGGCAATGAGGGGCTGACCGAGGCGCTTCCTCCGGTCAGGCGCTCGGTGCTTCGCCCACCCCCCACCTCGAGCGAACGGTACTTCCGTCGCCTCAGATGCGCCGAAAGCCACTTTCGCTCAGGGGAGAGGCGGTGCAGAGCGAACAAATCGGACTCGCCGGCGGTGGTGAGAATGTATGAGTGGTCATACTTCTGTCGACTCCAGGGTCCTCCACAGTGTGGATCGCGTACCGTTTCCAGACATGGAATTGACTCGAGTAGCGGTGGGCAGTGGTTCGTGCACCGTTCGGATCGACGGGCCGGTCAGCAAGCATGCGGTACTCCTGCTCCCCGGCAAGGGCGACCCCGTCGACTTGTACGACGATGTGTGTGAGCGACTGCATCATTCGGACCTGCGGACCGTCGCGGTGGAATCGATCGAGAATCTCGACGAGACCTCGGCAGTGGTACTTCTGGACGAGTTGAACATCGCCTGGGTGAATCTGGTCGGTCACCGGGAGGGCGCCGATCTCGCGTGGCTGTTGGCTGCACGTCAGTTCGGCCGCTTCGCGAGTTTGATCGCCGTGGACCGTGGCCATCCTTCGGCGAGCGATATTGCCGGCGTACCGCCGGTCGAGGTTCCGACCACCGTCGTCGTGGGCAGTGGAGGTCGGGCCATCGCCGACGCCAGTGGTCGTTTCGTGTACTCCGACTTCCGCGTGACGGAACTTCCGGGTGTCGACGACGTCGTCAAGTCGGCACCGGCCGAACTCGCAACCGAGATCGTGCTGCGTACCAGCCCCTGGTGAAACTCTGACCTACGAAAAGGCGGGCACTCCCACTGCGCGGAGTGCCCGACTTTTCGGCGTCATAAGGGCTGCGGGGCTCAGATGTCGAGGCCGAGCAGTGCGTTCTCGACCACTTCGGCCAGGGCCGGGTGGATCCAGTACTGGCCACGCGCCATGTCCTGAGCTGACAAACCGAAGCTCATCGCCTGGATGAGGGGCTGGATGACGGTCGGAGCCTGAGTGCCCATGACGTGGGCACCGAGGATGCGTCCGGTGCCGCGCTCGGCGATCACCTTGCAGATACCCTCCTGATCCTCCATCGCCCAGCCGTACGCGACGTCGCCGTAAGCCTGCACCTTGACGGTGATGTCGAGTCCGGCGTCGCGAGCCTGCTTCTCCGTCATTCCGACGTCGGCGATCTGCGGGTCGGTGAACACGGCTGCCGGCACGAAGCGGTGATCGGTGCTGCGAAGCCCGGACGTGTCCTTCCAAGCGTCCTGAAGCAGGTTGTGCTGAACAACGCGCGCTTCATGGTTGGCGACGTGCTTGAGCTGGTACGGCGACGAGACGTCACCGAGTGCGAAGACGCCCTCGGCGGTGGTGCGTTGGTATTCGTCGACCACGATCGAGCCCTTGTCGTCGAGTTCGACGCCGGCCTTGTCGAGACCGAGTAGATCGCCGTTGGGCTGGCGGCCCACTGCTACGAGAAGGATGTCACCGGAAACGACTGTGCCGTTTGCCAGTTCGACGGCGATGTTGTCGCCGTCGCCGCGTACCGACGTGAGGGGGGAGCCCAGATGGACGTCCCACTTCTGTTCGGCCAACTCGGTGAAACGCTCGGAGATCTCGTCGTCGAGGTGCCGCAGCAGTCTCTGGCTGCGACCGATGATCGACACGCGAGAACCCAACGCGGAGAACACGTGTGCGAACTCGGTGGCAATGAATCCTGAGCCGACGATCACCAGGTGCTCGGGAAGTTCGGGCAGTCGCATGATGTCTTCGTTGGTGTAGTACTTCACACCGCTCGACGCGATCTCTTCCGGGATGATCGGACGCGAACCGGCAGCGATGACCACCTGGTCGGCGGTGATCGTCTCGCCGGTTCCGGTGTCGATCGTCTTGTCGCCGGTGAACGTGGCGTGGCCGCGGTAGACGGTGGTGTTGGGACTGTCTTCGCTGCGGTACCGCTCACCACCTGCGGAAATGGGATCGATGCGGCCGAATACGCGCTTGACGATGTCGGACCAACGGACGCCGTCGAGCGTGGCGTCGACGCCGTACTTCTCGGCAGTGGTGATGGTGCGTGCCACCTCGGCGGCGTAGACGAACATCTTGGTCGGGATACACCCGACATTGAGACACGTTCCGCCGAAGGTGCCCTCTTCGAGGATTGCGATCTTCTTGCCGTCGAACCGCTCGTCGGGCAGCGAGTTTCCGGATCCGCTGCCGATGATTGCAAGGTCGTAGTGCGTCACTGCGCGATCTCCTGTGTGTTGCTTGCTGTGCTTGCCGAACTTTCTGCGGCCGGAGTGAGGTGGCCGTCGAGCCACTCCAGCCACAGGTCGAGTTCGGAAAAGGCTGTGGCCAAGGGCTTCTCGGTCGAAAGAAACACGTCGTGACGGGCGCCGTCGATCGGGACGATGGTGGTGCGATCGCCGAGGCAACCCGCCCAGCGTGCGATCTGCTTGACGTCGAGAACGGAATCGGCGAGGTCGACGCTCGGGTTGTACGCCTTGGCGAACTGCGACTTCTTCGAGCGCAGAATCAGCGCAGGCACTCCGATGTCGAGGCCGCGGTGAAGTTTCGCGTGACCCGCTCGGACGGCCCGCATCCAGCCGAAGGTGACGGGGCAGCCGGCCAGAGGCTTCCAGTCGAGGTTGTAGTCCCACACTCCGTTTGCCGAAACATGAAGGCTGGAACCGTAAGTCGGTAGTCCGGTTCCCGGGATCACCGTCTTCGCCGATACCCGTCCGAGGGCGTCGATCGCGGTGGTTCCCACGTTACGAACCACCGAGGGGCCCTGAAGATCGAACCAGGGACTGTTGAGCACCAGCCCGCAGATTCCGGCGCCGTCGCTGCCACCGGGCTTGCGCTGCAAACGGTTCAGCCACAGCGGAACGATCAGACCTCCGGTCGAGTGCGCCATGAGCAGCACCTCGCTCCCGTCGGTCTCGCTGCGGACGATGCGCAGCGCCTCGTTCAGTTCGGCGTCGTAGAGCGCAAGGTCGGAGACGTAGTGCGCCGTGTGTCCCGGCTTGAGGGATCGCCCGCACTTGCGCAAGTCGAGTGCGAAGAATGCGTAGCCCTGCTCGGCAAAATGCTCGGCCAGGTGCTTCTGGAAGAAGTAGTCGGTGAATCCGTGCACGTACAAGACGGCACGACGTGTCTTCACCGCCTCCTTCCGCGGTTGGTAGCGGACCAGTGTTGCGTCCACCTCGCCTTCGCCGTCCGGATCCGTTCCGAGCGGGATCGTCAGCTGCTGATATCCGTCACCGAGGACGTCTGGAACCCAAGTAGTCACAAATCACAATCTAATCGTCGTTTCGGGTGCGCGTTGTAGAGCACAATTGGGGGTGGTGAACCGCGCGAGTACGCACGGGTAACCTATTCGGCGTAACACAGCAGGCGGATGCGCGCACGGCTAATGACAAGGAAGTCGATTCTCCAGTGTCGAATCAGAACGCGGTAGAGACGAAGACGGATGTAGTGCTCGTGGGCGCAGGCATCATGAGCGCCACGCTGGGTGCATTGCTGCGCCAGCTGCAGCCCGATTGGTCGATCTCGACCTTCGAGCGGCTCGATGCCGTTGCAGCCGAGAGCAGCGACCCCTGGAACAACGCGGGAACCGGTCACTCCGCCCTGTGTGAGCTCAATTACACCCCGGAGAACTCCGACGGCACGGTCGACATCAAGAAGGCCGTCAACGTCAACGAGCAGTTCCAGGTGTCCCGCCAGTTCTGGGCACATGCGGTCGAGCAGGGCGTCCTGACCCAGCCCAAGGAATTCATCAACCCCATCCCACACGTGAGCTTCGTTCACGGTGAGGCCAACGCCAAGTACCTGCGTGCTCGCTACGATGCACTTGCCGGCCACACGCTCTTCCGCGGCATGGAGTACATCGACGATCCGGCCGAGTTCAGCGAGCGTTTGCCGCTCATGGCCAAGGGACGCGACTTCTCCGATCCCATCGCCCTGAACTGGAGCCAGGACGGCACCGACGTCGATTTCGGAGCGCTCACCAAGCAGCTCATCGGCTACATCGGTAAGACCGGCGGCAAGATGTACTTCGGCCACGAGGTCACCAACCTGACCCAGAACTCGGACAAGTCCTGGACCGTCAAGGTCACCAACCGTCGCACCGGTGAAAAGCGCACCGTTCGCTCGCGCTTCGTGTTCGTCGGTGCCGGTGGCGGCGCCCTGCACCTGCTGCAGAAGTCCGGCATCAAGGAAGCCAAGGGCTTCGGTGGCTTCCCGGTCAGCGGTGCTTTCCTGCGATGCACCAACCCCGAACTCATCGACCAGCACAGCGCCAAGGTCTACGGCAAGGCTGCCGTCGGCGCCCCGCCCATGTCGGTGCCGCACCTCGACACCCGCGTCATGGGCAACAAGCCGGGACTGCTGTTCGGCCCGTACGCCGGATGGTCGCCGAAGTTCCTCAAGCAGGGTCGCGTCACGGACCTGCCCGGCTCGGTCAAGCCGAACAACATCCTCTCGATGCTCGGCGTCGGCGTCAGCGAGCTCGGCCTGGTCAAGTACCTGGTCAGCGAACTCGCCAAGAACGAAGCCGGTCGCATCTGGGATCTGCGTGAATTCGCGCCCAAGGCGCAGGCTCAGGACTGGGAGCTCATCACCGCGGGCCAGCGCGTCCAGGTGATCCGCCGTGCCAAGGGCAAGGGCGGCGTCCTCGAATTCGGTACCGCTGTGGTCGCCGCTGAGGACGGCTCCATCGCCGGCCTGCTCGGCGCTTCGCCCGGTGCGTCCACGGCCGTCCCGGCGATGCTGGACGTACTCGAGCGCTGCTTCCCGACCGAGTTCCAGGGTTGGAAGGGCAAGCTTCGCGAGATGGTTCCGTCCATCGGCGTCAAACTCACCGACAACGAAGGCCTGTTCAACCAGGTCTGGGATTGGTCCTCGAAGGTTCTCGAGCTCGATTCCGCTGGTGCTTCCGAATCGGCTCCGGTCGCGGATACCGTCGCGACTGTGTGATAGTCCAACCCATGACGGCAACAGCAGCTTTGAAGCGTTCATGGGCACTCGACCTCGACAACAAGACGTTCTACGAGTTGTTGAAGCTTCGAGTGGAGGTCTTTGTCGTCGAGCAGGCCTGCCCGTATCCCGAGTTGGACGGGCGGGACCTGCTGACGGAAACACGCCACTTCTGGCTCGAGCAGGACGGCCAGGTGGTGTGCACACTCCGTCTGCTCGAAGAGCACGACGACGGAAACAAGAGCTTCCGAATCGGACGCCTCTGCACGTCGCGTCAGGCTCGCGGCCAGGGCCACACGACCCGCCTCCTGCAGGCCGCACTGGCCGAGGTCGGCGAAGCGCCGTGTCGGATCAACGCCCAGACCTACCTGGTCGAGATGTACGCCAAGCACGGATTCAAGGCTGACGGCGAAGAGTTCATCGAAGACGGCATCCCGCACACCCCGATGCGCCGTGGCGGGGGAGAGCCTTTCGTGGCTGTCAGCTAGTTTGTCGGAGATTTGACCCTGGTCGGCTCGTGGAAAAGCGAGCCGACTAGGGTTTTTTCGATACCGAATGTTCGCGGGGAAGTCCTGTTCGATCCAGGCGCGGTCCCGCCACTGTGAAAGATCTCTCCTCTACCGACTGACCGGGAGATCTCAGCCAGGTTGCCGCGACATTCGAGTGCAGCCAAATTCTCGGCGAGGAAACCGAGAGGTGGAGGGATATCGACGTGCGAAGTGAAGAAGATCGACCAGTGGCGGGCTTCCCGTTCAGTGCTGTGGTCGGCCAGGATCAATTGCGGTTGGCGCTGATTCTGTGTGCTGTGCATCCGGGGATCGGTGGAGTCCTGGTCCGCGGTGAGAAGGGAACTGCCAAGTCGACTGTCGTGCGCGCGCTGACTGCGCTGCTGCCCGCGGTCGACGACCCCGGAACGACACGACCGGCCCGCTTGGTGGAACTGCCCGTCGGCGCCACCGAGGACCGAGTGATCGGGTCCATCGACCTCGAGAAGGTTCTCCGCGACGGTGAGCGCGCTTTCCAACCTGGACTGCTCGCCGCCGCTCACCAGGGAGTTCTGTACGTCGACGAGGTGAATCTGCTTCACGACCACCTGGTCGACGTGCTTCTCGACGCCGCGGCGATGGGTCGCGTTCACATCGAGCGTGACGGAATCTCCCATTCGCACCCGGCCAAATTCGTACTCGTCGGCACGATGAATCCCGAAGAGGGAGAACTGCGTCCACAGTTGTTGGACCGTTTCGGACTGGCGGTCGATGTCGCAGCTTCCCGCGACGTCGACGTACGCATGGAAGTGGTGCGTCGCCGGCTCGACTACGAGCGCGACCCCGAGGCGTTTGTCGCTCGGTACGAATCCGCCGATGAGGAGCTCGCGGCCGAAATCCTCACGGCGCGTGAGAAACTGGACTCGGTCGAGCTGAGCAACCGCGAGCTGCGTCGAATCGCCTCACTGTGTGCGTCGTTCGACGTCGACGGTATGCGCGCGGACCTGGTGCTGGCGCGCACCGCGACTGCCCACGCTGCCTGGCGAGGCGACAGTGAGGTCACTGCGGAGGACGTGCGAGTGGCTGCGGAACTGACGCTGCCGCACCGCCGCCGCCGCGATCCGTTCGACGAGCCCGGCTTGGATCAGCAGCAGTTGGACGATGCACTCGAGCAGGCCGATCAGGACGCCCAGTCGCAGGTAGAGGACGACGCGCGCGACGGAGAGCCCGAACCTCCCGAGAATCCCGAAGACCGTGGCCCTGACGAAGACCGTGGCCAGGAAGATGGTGGCCCCGAAGACGGCGGTCCTGAAGACGAGGGTCCGGACGACGACGGCCCGGAAGACCCTGACGGACCTGGTGGGGGAGTACGCGCTACCGATCGCCCCTCGGCGCCACCGGCCGGCGAATTCAAGGCCAAGCTCCTCGAGGTTCCTGGTGTCGGCGAAGGTGCACCGGGACGCCGCTCGCGGTCCATGTCGTCCCGTGGACGAGTCGTGCGGTCCACGCGGGAACGTGGCCACGGATTGCATCTGACGAGCACGGTCTTCGCCGCAGCCGAGTCTCAAGTTGCGCGCGGCCGCACTGCTGGACGGCTGCGGCTGGCACCTGCTGATCTCCGCGGCGCGATTCGTGAAGGGCGAGAAGGCAATCTGATCGTCTTCGTTGTCGACGCGTCGGGGTCGATGGCAGCACGCGACCGCCTCTCCGCGGTCACCGGTGCGGTTGTCTCGTTGCTCCGCGACGCCTATCAGCGCCGCGACAAGGTCGCGGTCATCACTGTCCGTGGTCGTGAAGCAGAGCTCGTACTGCCGCCGACCTCTTCGGTGGACATCGCCGTCCGTCGCCTGCAGTCGATGCGGACCGGCGGCAAATCCCCACTCGCAGAGGGATTCCTGCGTGCTCGCGAAGTGGTTCTGCGTGAACGGCTTCGTGACCCGCAGCGCCGCGCCCTCGTCGTCACGCTCACCGACGGCCGGGCTACCGGGGGCAAGGACGCGCTGCACCGCGCCCGCGTCGCCGCGCATCTTCTTGCCGACGCGTCCGTCGCTTCCATCGTCGTCGACTGCGAGACCGGCCTCGTGCGTCTGGGGCTGGCAGCCGAGTTGGCCCGAGAACTACGTGGCGGTTACGTCCGCCTTGCCGAATTGTCAGCGCAGCAGGTCGCGGGTGTCGTCCGCGCCGCAGCCTAGATCCCAGCTCAGGAGTTCACGATGCCCAAGGGTGTTCCCGAGACAGTTCCCGACGACGGTCTGACCACGCGTCAGCGTCGTAACGCGCCGGTACTTGCCGTGCACACCGGCCCGGGAAAGGGTAAGTCCACCGCAGCTTTCGGCATGGCGCTGCGTGCCTGGAATCAAGGGTTCGACATCGGCGTGTTCCAGTTCGTGAAGAGTGCCAAGTGGAAGGTCGGCGAGGAAGCCGCGTTCCGCGCGCTCGGAAACCTGCATGACGAAACCGGCGTCGGTGGGCCGGTGCAGTGGCACAAGATGGGCGAAGGTTGGTCATGGACACGCAAGGCCGGTAGCGAGGAAGATCATGCTGCTGCCGCTGCGGAGGGTTGGCAGGAGATCGCGAGAAGGCTTGCAGGCGAAGAGCATCGATTCTATGTCCTCGACGAGTTCACGTACCCGCTCAAGTGGGGTTGGGTGGACGTGGACGAGGTAGTGCAGACACTGCGCGATCGCCCAGGCAACCAGCACGTCGTCATCACGGGGCGTGATGCCCCGCAGGCGCTGATCGACGCCGCCGACCTCGTGACCGAAATGACGAAGATCAAGCACCCGATGGATGCCGGCCGAAAGGGTCAACGGGGCATCGAATGGTAAGTCCTTCCACTCCGGCCGTGGTGATCGCCGCTCCTGCCTCGGGTAGCGGAAAGACCACGGTGGCAACGGGATTGATCGGCGCGCTGCGACGGTCCGGAAGCAGCGTTGCACCCTTCAAAGTGGGGCCGGACTACATCGACCCGGGTTATCACGGACTCGCGGCAGGGCGGCCCGGACGCAACCTCGACACTGTCCTGGTCGGCCCGGATCGCATCGGACCGCTCTACCGGCATGGAACCGCCGGCTGCGACATCGCCGTGGTCGAAGGTGTCATGGGTCTGTTCGACGGAAAGATCGACGAGGCCAACTCGCAGCCGTCGGCGGAGGGGTCGACGGCGCAGGTAGCGTCGATCCTCGGTTCGCCGGTAATCCTCGTGATCGACGCCCGTGGGCACAGTCAGAGTCTGGCCGCCGTACTCCACGGCTTCGCGACCTACGACGCAGGTGTGCGCATCGGCGGCGTCATTCTCAATCGCGTCGGGAGCGCTCGTCACGAGCAGGTGTTGCGTCATGCGTGCGACAAGGTCGGCGTCGCAGTGCTCGGAGTTGTGCCACGGTTGACGGAACTAGAAGTTCCCTCCCGGCACCTCGGTCTGATTCCGGCGGCCGAGCACGGCGCCGCCGCTGTGGCCGCAGTGGACGCGATGTCCGACTTGATTGCCTCGCACGTCGAACTGGATGCTGTTCGTGCACTGGCCGCCTCGAACGTGGGTGCAGCTGCATGGGATCCGGTTGCCGAGGTCGGCGCACATGCCGAGTCTCGTCCCGTGGTTGCCATGGCGGGCGGCCCTGCCTTCACCTTCGGCTATGCCGAGCACCGTGAACTCCTGACTGCTGCCGGCGCGGACGTGCAGGTGTTCGACCCGTTGCGGGACGAGCTTCCCGCGGGAACTGCTGCTCTTGTCCTTCCTGGCGGGTTCCCGGAAGAGCATGCGGTGGACCTCGCGGCCAATACCGTTCTGCTGCAGCAGGTTCGTGACCTGGCGGACGGCGGCGCACCGATCCACGCCGAGTGTGCCGGTCTGCTCTACCTCGCTCGCAGCTTGGACGGTCACAGCATGGCCGGTGTTGTCGGGGTGGATGCCACATTCGGGAAACGCCTGACCCTCGGGTACCGCGAAGCAGTGGCGATCAGCGACTCCACCCTCTTCGACGCAGGCTCCCGCGTCACCGGTCACGAGTTCCACCGAACGTCTCTCGTCTCGGCAGACGCGGACGGTTGCGGAAGTGCGTGGGGGTGGCGGCCCTGGGACGGCGGTAGTGTCCGCGAAGGATTTGTTCGCGGCGGGGTCCACGCGTCGTATCTCCACACTCATCCGGTGGGGCAGCCCGAATCGATCGCGAAGTTCGTCGATGCCGCACGGGGATGACCTCTGCATAGGCGTTGGATTCACGTCGAGCGCCACCGCGAAGGACATCGTCGCTGCGGTGAACGCGGTGCTGCAGGAGCGAGCGAGGATCGTGGTCCTCGCCACTGCGACCGGCAAGGCGGCGTCTGCAGCTCTGCTCGCTGCCGCCGATGAACTGAACGTCCCGATTGTGGGTTTCGAACCGGACGTACTTGGGCGAGTTCAGGTTCCGTCACCGTCGACTCGCGTCGAGCACGCGATCGGGACGGCAAGCGTCGCGGAAGCGGCGGCGATCCTCGCCTCCGGGGGCGGCCCGCTCCTAGTGGCCAAGACTGCCAGGGATGGAGTGACCGTGGCGGCGGCCCGTAAAGTTCCCTCCAGCTTGAACAATTCTGACGACGAAACGGAGTGCGAGTGAGCGAGTCCACCGCAGACGAGACCAACTACTTGGTCGGCCTCAACCTGACCGATCGACGCGTGGTCGTGTTCGGTGGCGGCACTGTGGCTCAGCGCCGACTCGGACTGCTGGTCGCCTCTGGTGCCCGTGTTCACGTCATCAGTCGCGCGTTCACTCCAGCCGTCGAAGGTATGGCCACGGCCGGGCAGATCACGGTCGAAGAGCGCCCGTACGCCGACGGCGACCTCGAAGGTGCGTGGTATGCCATCGCCTCGACCGACGAGCCGGAAACCAATGCAGCGATCGTCGCCGAAGCGGAGCGTCGCCACATCTTCTGCGTGCGCGCCGACAACGCGAAGCACGGCACCGCGGTAACTCCCGCCAGCGCCGAGTACGACGGTATGAGTATCGGAATTCTTGCCGGCGGCGATCACCGTCGTTCGGCAGCAGTCCGCACCGCGGTCGTCGAAGGTCTTCAGTCGGGCGTGCTCGCCGATACGGCCGAGCCGGCCGCTGCGGGCGTTGCTCTCGTCGGTGGTGGCCCCGGTGACCCCGACCTGATCACCGTGCGCGGACGCCGTTTGCTCGCACGCGCTGACGTCGTCGTGGCCGACAGATTGGCTCCGCCGGAGTTGCTCGCCGAACTGGGTCCCGACGTCGAGGTGATCGACGCCGCGAAGATCCCGTACGGCCGTGCCATGGCTCAGGAGGCCATCAACGCCGCGCTGATCGACAACGCGAAGGCAGGCAAGTTCGTGGTCCGCCTCAAGGGCGGGGACCCGTACGTCTTCGGGCGGGGATACGAAGAACTCGAAGCGTGTGCCGCTGCCGGCGTTCCGGTGACCGTAGTGCCCGGAATCACGAGCGCGATCTCGGTCCCGTCGGCCGCAGGCATCCCGGTGACCCACCGCGGCGTCACCCACGAGTTCGTCGTCGTCAGTGGGCACGTGGCTCCGGATCATCCGGATTCGCTGGTCGACTGGTCGGCACTGGCCAAGTTGCGCGGCACGATCGTGCTGCTCATGGCGGTCGAGCGCATCGATCAGTTCGCGAAGGCACTCGTCGACGGTGGGCGCCCGGCAACCACGCCGGTCACCGTCATCCAAGAGGGCACGCTGCGCACTCAGCGTGAACTTCGGGCCGATCTGGCGACCGTTGCTCAGCGCGTCAAAGACGAGGAGATCAAGCCTCCGGCGATCATCGTGATCGGGCCGGTCGCGGGCTTTTCCGTCGACGCTGGGTAACGTGAAGTCTTGTGTCTGATTCCCCAACATCTGAAACCGCTTCGGCGAATGCCCCGGTAGCCACTCGAGTCATCGGGCTCGCCATCATCGTCCTGAGTGGTTTGCAGATGATGGTGGTGCTCGACGGCACTGTCGCGAACCTCGCGCTGGCGCCGTTGCAGTCTGATCTCGGATTGAGCGACAGTGGCCGTAACTGGGTCTTGACCTCCTACGCGCTGGCGTATGGAGGTCTCATGCTCCTCGGTGGTCGCCTCGGTGACGCGTACGGGCGCAAGAAGATGTTCATCGCGGGAGTCTCGCTGTTCACGGTGGCGTCGTTGCTCTGTGGTCTCGCCCTGAACGAGGGCATGTTGATCGCGGCGCGGGCGCTTCAAGGTGTCGGCGCAGCCGTGGCGTCGCCCACCGCCTTCGCCCTTGTTGCCACGACTTTCGCCGCGGGTCCGGCTCGTAATCAGGCCATCGCGATTTTTGCCGCCATGACGGGCGTCGGATCGATCGCCGGTCTGATCATCGGCGGCGCATTGACCGAGGTGTCGTGGCGTCTGATCTTCCTCATCAACGTCCCGATCGGCATCGCGCTCGTCGGCATGGCGTTCCGCGCCCTTCGAGAGACGAATCAGACGCGTCTGGCTTTGGATGTCCCCGGCGCGATCCTCGCGACCCTCGGTTGTACCGGTGTTGTTTTTGCTCTCACCGAAGGCCCGGAAATGGGATGGGGGAGTATCGCCGTCATCGGTGCATTGGCGGCCGGATTGGTCGCCCTCGCCGCCTTCCTCTTCGTCGAGCGAACTGCGGACAACCCGCTCTTGCCCTTCTCGTTGTTCGCCGATCGCAACCGTGTCGCGACGTTCCTCGCCATCTTCTTCGTCGGTGGCGCGATGTTCAGCATGACGGCCTTCGTCGCACTGTTCGTGCAGGACATCATGCAGTATTCGCCGTTGCGTGCCGGTATCGCGTTCATTCCGTTCGCGTTCGGATTGGGCGCCGCCGCGTCGGTTGCTTCCAAGCTCGCCGTGAAGGTTCAACCCCGTTGGCTGGTCCTCACCGGCGTCGTGATCATGATCGTCGGACTCCTCTACGGATCTACTCTCGATTCCGATTCCACCTACCTCGCCAACTTGTTCGTGCCCGTGATCGGGATCGGATTCGGTATCGGCCTCGCGATGGTGCCCTTGCCACTGTGCGCGATCGCCGGTGTGCCGGAGACCGAGATCGGCCCGCTGACGGCCATCGCTCAGGTTGCCCAGACGCTCGGTGGACCTCTGGCGCTGTCGGTGATCGGTGCGATGGCGACGTCGAAGACGCTCTCGCTCGGCGGTACTTCGGGTAAGGCAGCGGACATGAATCCGGCGCAATTGATCGCACTCGGAGAGGGATACACCTTCGCGCTCGTGGGCTGCGCGGTCTGCGCGGTGTTCGCCGGTATCGCGGCGCTGTGCATCAGGTTCACACCTTCGCAGGTAGCCCAGGCACAGGCTGCGGAGAAGGCAGCTCAGGGAATCGCCTGATCAGTCCTGTTTTTCCGCTTCGCTAGCCGATACGATCGTTGCAGGACGTGCCGAGAGTCTCGACGAATCGGGGTGCCGTGATGCGGATCGCGGACATATTGCGAAACAAGGGCAACAGCATCGTCACGATCGACGCCCACACGACGGTCAACGGGTTGCTGTGCGATCTTGCCCGCCACAACATCGGAGCCATGGTGGTGGTCGACGACGACGCGGTGGTCGGCATCATCTCCGAACGCGATGTCGTTCGACGCCTGCACGAGCGTGGCCCGGACCTTCTCGGGATCCAGGTGTCTGAGGTCATGACCGCTCTGATGTACACGTGCGTTCCGGCAGACGCAGTGGACAGCATTGCCGCGATCATGACCGAGCGTCGAATCCGGCATCTGCCGGTGATCGAGGACGGCAACCTCCTCGGCATCGTCAGTATCGGTGACGTGGTGAAGAGCCGCATCGACGAGCTCAAGAGCGAACGCGATCAGCTCGAGTCGTACATCGATCAGGGCTGATCGATAGGTTGTCGCACGGTGACTACTCTCGTGTGATGGCCGCATTCCAGGAATCCACAGCAGACACGGTCACCATCGTGGCCGGCCTCGAGAGCACCTTCGCCGACGAACTCGGCGCTCTGACGGTGCCGTGGCAAGGTGCTGCCGCGCCCGACCCGCAGTTGCTCGTGCTGAACGAGCAGTTGGCTGCGTCGTTGAGATTGGACGTAGCAGCGCTGCGAAGTGTGGACGGGATCGGCGTCCTGTCCGGGTCGACGGTGCCGGTCGGGGCCACACCGGTGGCGATGGCATATGCGGGTCATCAGTTCGGTGGGTACGCACCAATTCTCGGGGACGGTCGGGCTTTGTTACTCGGCGAACTCGTCAGCAGTGACGGGCAGCGAGTGGACTTGCATCTGAAGGGCTCCGGGCGCACGCCGTTCTCTCGGGGCGGCGACGGGTATGCGGTCGTAGGGCCGATGCTGCGCGAATATCTCGTCAGTGAGGCGATGAATGCCCTCGGTGTCCCCACTACGCGCGCGCTGTCGGTGGTAGCGACGGGCCGAGACGTTCGCCGCAACGGCGCAGAACCCGGTGCCGTGCTTGCACGGATCGCGTCGAGTCACCTACGCGTTGGGACCTTCGAGTTCGCGGCCCGGCAGGGCGAGGTATTGCAGCCGCTCACCGATTACGCGATTGCCCGGCACTACCCGGAGCTGACCGAACTTCCGGCAACGGGTACACGCAATCGCTACCTGAAGTTCCTCGAGGCGGTGGTCGAGGCGCAGGCATCACTGGTGGCGAGGTGGATGCTCATCGGTTTCGTGCACGGGGTCATGAACACCGACAACACGACAATTTCGGGGGAGACCATCGATTACGGTCCGTGCGCCTTCCTCGACGCGTTCGATCCGGCGGCAGTGTTCAGCTCGATCGACCACGGGGGGCGCTATGCATTCGGCAATCAGCCCGCTGTACTGAAGTGGAACCTGGCGCGCTTGGCAGAAACACTGTTGCCACTGATCGATTCCACACCCGACGAAGCAATTTCCGCGGCGTCAGCAGTTCTCGAGACCTTCGACGAGCGTTACGAGGGTCACTACGCGGCCGGTCTCGCGGCAAAGCTCGGTCTGGCCCATCCGACTGTCGATCCAGCGCTTGTCGACGATCTGCTGACGTTGTTGGCGGAACACGGTGCTGATTGGACGGGCAGTTTCCGCGCTCTCGCCGACGAATTGCGCGGAAATTCGGTGCCTCTCGACAACCTCGTGCCACGGGAGCACATCGCGCCCTGGTTGCAGCGGTGGCAGGGAGCCCTGACCGAAAACGGACACGGGGCCGCGGAGACCGCGAGCGCGATGGATCGCGTCAACCCGCTGTACATTCCGCGTAATCATCGGCTCGATGCGGCCTTGCGCGCCGCGACCGACGGTGACCTCGCTCCCTTCGAGAAGCTGTTGGAAGTGGTCACGCACCCGTTCGACCGACGCGACGAGTGGGCTGACTACACCGAGGCGGCTCCGCAGTCTTTCAGCGAGACGTTCCAAACCTTCTGTGGCACTTGACAGACGACGCCATCAATCCGTCAGGATGATCAATTCGCGCTCCGACGCGATTTCGACGCGCAAGCCCGCCTTCGACGCCACCCGCGCAACACCCTTGATGTCGGTCGGTTCGGCACGCGAGACCACCAGCGCACGGGCGAGCAGACCTTTGTGGTGCTTGTTGAAGTGACTGACGACAGTGCGGGTGCCGTCCGGCTTCTCGGTGAGGACCGTTGCGATCAGTGCGTCCGGAACCGGTCCGAGGTCTTGGTAGGTGCCGGACCGTAGATCGATGACAAGGCCGTCGGCTTCGGCCGCCAAGGCCTTCGGCAACTCCGGCTTCCACAGTGAGCGGAGCGTGCCCATCCCGGGCAGCTTGGACCCGCCGGAAAGGCGGTAGGCGGGGATCAGATCTCCCGCACGGACTGCACCGAACAGAGCGGAGCCGATCGCGATCCGATCGAGAGCCTTGGCCTTCTGGGCACGGGTGAACGACTTGGCGTCGAGGGCGTCGAAGAGCACCCCGGTGTAGCGCTGCAGTGCGGGCCGCGTCGCGGACACCCACAGCTTGGCGTTGCGTTCCACTTCGTCTGCTTGCGTCGGCCCGAGCCCGAGCGCTTCGCACGACGCCTCGACGTCAGCGGCCAGATCGACCAGCGTCTGAACCAGCAATTCGCGCGTTTCGGTCAACTGTGGCATCGACAGTTCGGCCAGATCGAGGGGCGCATCCTTGCCGCCGTCGGACTTGGTTTCTGAGGGAGGCAGCAGTACAAGCACGCTGTAACCGTACCGAGGCCCGCTCGGCCGACTGCGGCGACTATCCTTACACCTCGTGATTACCCGTCTGTCCCACCTGTTCCTGCGTACCCTGCGTGACGATCCCTCGGACGCCGAAGTTGCCAGCCACAAATTGCTGGTTCGTGCCGGCTACGTGCGTCGTATCGCTCCAGGCGTCTACTCGTGGTTGCCGCTGGGATTGCGGGTGCTGCGCGAGGTTGAGCGTGTTGTCCGCGAAGAAATGAATGCCATTGGTGGGCAGGAAATTCTGCTGCCTGCTCTGCTCCCGCGCGATCCCTACGAGGCGTCGAACCGCTGGACCGAGTACGGCCCCAACCTGTTCCGCCTCAAGGACCGCAAGGGCAACGACTACATGCTCGGCCCGACCCACGAGGAGCTCTTTGCTCTGACGGTCAAGGGTGAGTACAACTCGTACAAGGACTTCCCGGTCACCCTGTACCAGGTGCAGACCAAGTACCGCGACGAAGAGCGTCCGCGTGCGGGCATTCTGCGTGGTCGCGAGTTCCTCATGAAGGATTCGTACTCCTTCGACCTCAGCGACGAAGGCCTGACGGAGTCGTACCAGGCGCACCGCGGTGCCTACGAGAAGATCTTCACGCGTCTGGGCGTCAAGTACGTCATCGTCTCCGCGACCTCCGGTGCGATGGGCGGCAGCGCGTCCGAGGAGTTCCTTGCCGAGAGCGAGATCGGCGAAGACACGTACGTGCGCTGCCTCGAATCCGGCTACGCCGCCAACGTCGAGGCCGTCAAGACTGTTGTTCCCGACTCGATTCCGTTCGACGGGCTGCCCGAAGCGAAGGTGTACGACACCGCGAACACACCCACCATCGACACCCTCGTGGACTGGGCGAACGGTGCCGACCTCGGCCGCACCATCACCGCTGCCGACACTCTCAAGAACATCATGGTCAAGACCCGCCTGCCCGGCGGCGAGTGGGAACTGCTCGGTATCGGCATCCCCGGCGACCGTGAGGTCGACGAAAAGCGCCTCGAAGCTTCACTGGAGCCGGCCGAGTTCGTGATGATCACCGAGACCGACTTCAAGAACAACCCGTTCCTGGCCAAGGGTTACATCGGCCCGAAGGCTCTGCAGGCCAACGGTGTTCGCTACCTTGTCGACCCGCGCGTCGTCGACGGCACCAGCTGGATCACCGGCGCCGACGAAGACGGCAAGCACGTGGTCGGCCTCGTTGCCGGTCGCGACTTCACCCCTGACGGAACCATCGAAGCCGCCGAGGTTCGTGACGGCGACGCCTCGCCCGACGGAGCCGGCACGCTGGTCTCGGCTCGCGGTATCGAGATCGGGCACGTCTTCCAGCTCGGCCGCAAGTACACCGACGTCTTCACCGTCGACGTCCTCGCCGAGAACGGCAAGCCCGTCCGCCCGACCATGGGTTCGTACGGCGTCGGCGTCTCGCGTCTGGTGGCCGTCATTGCCGAGCAGCACCATGACGAGAAGGGTCTGCGCTGGCCTGCCGAGGTTTCACCGGCCGACGTCTACCTCGTCATCGCGAACAAGGACGAGACCGCGCGCGAAGGCGCCGAAGGCCTCGCCGCGCAACTCGACCGTGCCGGACTCGAAGTGATTCTCGACGACCGTAAGGCGTCGCCTGGCGTGAAGTTCAAGGACTCCGAGCTGATCGGTGTTCCGCTGATCGTTGTCGTCGGCCGTGGTTGGGCCGACGGCAAGGTCGAGATTCGCGACCGCTTCACCGGCGAGAGCCGTGAGATCGACGCCGACTCGGCGATCGAGGAGATCATCAGCGCAGTTCGCGGCTGATTCGAATAGTCGTCAGGGCCGCCGCAGCCACCTTCCGAGGTGTCTGCGGCGGCCCTTCTTTTCTGCCACAATCGTGGCTATGGAACGCGAACCGGATTGGGCAGAAGTCGACGGCTATCTCGTTTCCACGTTGGTAGGTGAAGATCCGGTTCTCGACGCGGCACTCGCCGCCAACTCCGAGGCCGGTCTCCCGCCCATCGACGTGGCGCCGAACCAGGGCAAGCTCCTCAACCTTCTGGCGCGAATGTGCTTGGCGCGCAATGTCCTCGAGATCGGAACGCTCGGCGGATACAGCACGATCTGGCTCGCTCGCGCGGTCGGCCCCTCGGGCCAGGTCATCACGCTGGAATTCGATCCCACTCATGCGGATGTCGCTCGGGCGAATATCGAGCGCGCCGGCTTGGCTGACCGTGTCGACGTCCGCGTCGGGGCCGCGCTCGACAGCCTCCCGTCGATCGCGAAGGAAGAGTTGGGACCTTTCGACTTGGTCTTCATCGACGCCGACAAGGAGAACAACACCGAGTACGTGCGGTGGGCGTTGGCCCTTTCGCATCCCGGAACCGTCATCATCGTGGACAACGTGGTGCGTGGGGGACATGTGTCCAACCCGGATATCGACGACGAGCGCGTCAAAGCGAGTCGAGCGGTGTTGGAGATGATCGCGGCCGAGCCGAAACTCGACGGCACCGCCATTCAAACCGTGGGTTCGAAGGGGTGGGACGGGTTTGCCGTTGCAGTAGTGAACGAGTGAGCGCAGACTCGAAGCGGTGAGGATGCTGGGGGCAGCAAAGGCGGCATGGCGATGGGTGCGCAGTGCTCCCGGTACCTATGTCTGGTTGCTTGCCCTGCTGTTCACCACGCTGTTCCTGCGGCATCTGCCTGACAATGTCGAGGAGCGTTTTCTCGGCAAGCGCTCGACCAATCTGCATCACCTGGCCGAAGACCCGCTACGAGTCCTGTTCTCGAGTGCCTTCTGGCTCGAAGGTGGCGGTTGGTTGGGATACCTGGTTCTCTTCACCATCTTTCATGCAACGGCTGAGCGTTGGCTCGGGACGTGGCGGTGGCTGTGTGTTGTCGTCATCGCCCACGTCGGAGCCACGTACATCAGCGAAGGTGTTCTGTACGAAGGTATTCGGCACGGATACGTGGCGGAGTCGGCGGTCAACACTCTCGACGTGGGTGTGAGCTACGGTCTGGCCGGCATCATGGGGATTCTGGTGTACCGCATCGTCGATCCGTGGCGATTCGTCTATCTCGCGGGCCTGTTGCTCTTCTACGGTGTGCCTCTGATTTTCGCCACCAATTTCACCGCCATCGGCCACATGTCTGCGTTGTTGCTGGGATTGGCGTGCTATCCGATCACGCGTGCTCGGGCGGGCACGTGGAATCCGATGGACCTGTGGCATTCGCGAAGAATCGCAGGTCTTCCATGAATCGCACCGCGGAAAGTTACCCGCTGGTAGTTTAGCGTCATCGACGAAAGGTAATGACGTGTCTGGCACCGATGGATTGCTCTTCAACCCCCATACTTACGACCCCGCTCAGTTCGATCCGGAGACCCGCCGTTTGCTGCGAGCCACCATCGAATGGTTCGAGAGCCGCGGCAAGAAGCAACTGCTTCAGGACGACCTCGACGCCGTGTGGGTCTCCGACTTTCTCGAGTTCGTCGGCAAGGAGAAGTTGTTCGCGACGTTCCAGACTCCGGCGGCATTCGCCGACGGTGACGAGAACCGTCGGTGGGACGGTGCCCGCAACGCGGCCTTGAGTGAGATCTTCGGTTTCTACGGACTCGCTTACTGGTACGCCTGGCAGGTCACGATCCTCGGACTCGGACCGATCTGGATGAGTGACAACGATGCAGCGAAGAAGCGTGCAGCGCAGGAACTCGTCGACGGTGGTGTCATGGCGTTCGGCCTGTCCGAGCGTGATCACGGCGCCGACGTGTATTCCACCGACATGCTTCTCACTCCCACCGACGGCGACGTCGCCTTCCGCGCGAGCGGCGAGAAGTACTACATCGGAAACGGCAACGTAGCCGGAATGGTGTCTGTGTTCGGGCGGCGTACCGACGTCGAGGGTCCCGAAGGCTACGTGTTCTTCGTCGCCGACAGTGCACATCCGAACTATCAGCTTGTGGACAATGTCCTGCGCGGGCAAATGTACGTCAGCAATTTCCGCCTCGACGACTACCCGGTGCGCGAGGAAGACATTCTGCACACCGGCGTCGCCGCATTCGAGGCCGCGCTCAACACGGTCAACGTCGGAAAGTTCAACCTGTGCACCGGCTCCATCGGGATCACCGAACATGCGTTCTTCGAAGCAATCACTCACGCGCAGAATCGAATTCTCTACGGTAATCCGGTCACCGACTTCGCCCATGTACGCGCCGCCTTCGTCGACGCGTACTCACGTCTGATCGCGATGAAACAGTTCAGCGCGCGGGCGGTCGACTACTTCCGCAGCGCCAGCCTCGAAGACCGTCGCTACCTGCTGTTCAATCCCATGACCAAGGCCAAGGTCACCTCGGAAGGTGAAAAGGTCGTCGGGTTGCTGCACGACGTGATCGCGGCAAAGGGGTACGAGAAGTCCACGTACTTCCGTGAAGCAGCGCAGATGATCGGCACGCTGCCCAAGCTCGAGGGCACCGTCCACGTCAACGTCGGCCTGATCCTCAAGTTCTTGCCGAACTACCTGTTCAACCCCGCGGAGTTCCCGGAGATCGTCACGCGCGACGACGCAGCCGACGACGAGTTCTTCTGGAATCAGGGACCGACCCGCGGCGCTGCGAAGATCCAGTTCCACGAGTGGAAGCCCGTCTACGAGAAGCACTCTTCGATCCCGAACGTCGCTCGTTTCTACGAGCAGGCGATCGCACTCACCGAATTGCTCACTGCCGCAGCGCCGGACGCGCAGCAGCAGAAGGATCTCGATTTCATGCTCAATGTCGGGCACCTGTTCTCCCTCGTCGTCTACGGTCATCTGATTCTCGAGCAGGCCGAGATCAGCGGACTCGACGCCGACGTTGTCGATCAGATCTTCGACTTCCAGATTCGCGACTTCTCGGGATACGCGATCGCACTGCACGGAAAGCCGTCGTCGACGCCGGAGCAGCAGAAGTGGGCCTTGGCCGCAGTGCGGAAGCCTGTTGTGGACAGTGAACGCTTCGACCGGGTGTGGCAGCAGGTCAAGGCGTACGACGGTGCATACGAGATGCGCGCATGACCGCGCCGGTGGTACGTGAGCAGTTGATGGCCGTCGTGGAGGGATCCCCGAAAGCCGTCGGCGCGCATGATCGCTCGACCTGGGTTGCGCTGTTTGCCGAAGACGGCCAGATCAACGACCCTGTAGGTTCACGTCCGCATAACGGACAGGCGGCGATCGAGAGTTTTTACGACACGTTCATCGCCCCCAATTCGATCACCTTCCACGTCGAGCGCGATATCGTGTGCGGCCGCACAGTGTGGCGCGATCTGAGCCTCGCTACCGAGATGTCGACCGGAGTCGTCCTCGACGTGCCGATGCATTTGCGCTACGACTTGGTGGGGGAGCCCGATTCCTTGCGGATCGGAACCCTCTATGCGCATTGGGAATTGGCAACGATGCTGAGCCAGCTCGCTACCGCCGGCGTTGCCGGGATGAAGGCTGCCGCGAAGTTGACCCCGCAGCTGCTCTCGAACCAGGGGATCGGCGGAGCGCTCGGATTCTCGCGCGGCATCTTCGGAGTCGGAGACAAAGGCAAGAAGGCGGCTTCGCGGTTCCTCGATGCGGCCGCTGTCGGTCGAACGCCGCCGGTACCCGTCGAGCTTCCGGCGGGAACGCAGTTGTCCAAAGCCGACGTCAACGCTCTGCTCACCGGCGTGACGAAGAGCAAGATGCTGGTTGCCGGTCGAACTGTGACGGCGAGCGTAATCGTGTGCGGGGAACCGGCCATCGCCCTGTTCGGCTTCGAGGCGAGCGGTCATCGCCTCAATCGGGTGCGCTTCTTCACCGAGAGCTGATACCGAGAACACTCGAACGCAGGTCAGGCTCGGGGGGCCCCCCCCGTCCCCCCGAGCCTTCGCTTTTCGGTGAAGTGTCAGATCGCCCCGAGATCCGCAGACAGCCAGTGCTGCGGATTCATGTAGATCGCTACCTGCTCGCCCAACTGCGATCGCGCGAATTCGAGATATCCGTCGACCTTGTCCGGGGTCAGGTATCGCCGCGAGACTTCGACCAGCATCTCGTCGGTGCCCGGAACGATCTTGTCGACGGATCCGCTGACGCTGACGTAACGGATTGTCGGATCGAGCCTTTCGGCCATCAACGAGAAATGCCCGGCCGACTCGATGAGTCGAGCCTTTCGTGAATCCTTGCCGGTGAGGATCCATGGTTTGCCACCGGGCGAGTACAGGTACCAGATCGGGACGGTCAACGGACCGCGTTCGGTGCCGTCCGCTACGGACAGCGCCCCGATGTGGGGTTCGGCCAGAAACTGTTCACGCTCATTTTCGGAGAGTGCCATTCCTCGAGATTACCGCGACGTTTGACATGGCGTTGTGACTCCGTACACAATCGTTGTGCTCATTATGAACATGCGTTCGCAATGCGAACAGATCTCGATCTGAACTACTGGATCTGAACCGGTAGCGAACGCCCACAAGCAGTGAATGTCGAGGATCCGATGACCGCACCGCATACGCAATCGAGTTCAATCACCGGTTTGCCTGGGGCGCGTGCCGCAATGTGGGTAGCACCGTTGTGTTGGATAGCTGTGCTTCTGGACGGATTCGATCTGGTCGTACTCGGTGCGGTCATTCCTTCACTTCTCGACTACGACGCGTGGGGATTGAGTACCGGCACGATCACGATGATCTCGACCTTCGGGCTCATCGGCATGACCATCGGCGCCCTCGTCATCGGCACTCTCACTGACGTCATCGGTCGACGCCGCGCGCTGCTGTACGCCGTTGTCGCATTCTCGATTCTGACTCTATTGTGCGCAATTGCGCCCAATCCGTTCATCTTCGGTCTGCTGCGCTTCCTCGCCGGGGTGGGACTGGGTGGCGCCCTTCCGACGGCATTGGCTCTGGTCAACGAATTCTCGAAGAAACAAGGCGGTGGATCTGCGTCGACCATGCTGATGACCGGCTATCACGTCGGCGCCGTTGCCACCGCCGCGCTGGCGCTCGTCGTGATCGAACCTTTCGGTTGGCGAGCGATGTTCGTTGTCGGCGCACTTCCTGCCGTCGTCCTGATTCCACTCATGTTGCGGTATCTGCCGGAATCCCCGTCGTACCTTCTCGCTCACGGAAAGCGTGCCGAGGCCGAGGAAATCGCTGCCCGCTACGGTGTCGAGCTCGAGGCTGCGCCTACGTCCGAAGCTGGGCGCGCCGAAGCCGCCAACCCCGTTCGCGCACTGTTCTCTTCGAAGTTCCTGCGCAACAGCATCGCCATCTGGATCACCAGTTTCATGGGCTTGCTGCTCGTCTACGGATTGAACACGTGGCTTCCGACGATCATGCGCGAGGCCGGTTACAACCTCGGAGCCTCGTTGACGTTCCTTCTGATCCTCAATGCCGGAGCCGTCGTCGGGCTGTTGATCGCCGGGGGCGTCGCGAACAAGATCGGCCCGCGGACCGCAGCAATCGTGTGGTTCACGGGAGCAGCGTTGTTCCTGGCGCTTCTGAGTGTGAAGGTGTCGTTCGGAATCTACGTGATGGTCTTCCTCGCCGGATGCTTCGTTTTCAGTGCACAGGTACTGGTCTACGCCTTCACGAGCGCCAATCACCCACCGCAGATTCGCGCGACAGCGCTCGGATGGTCGGCGGGTGTCGGCCGGGTCGGTGCGATCTGTGGCCCGATTCTGGGCGGAGTTCTCCTGGGTGCGGGTTACGCCGTGCCGTGGGGCTTCTACGCTTTCGCGCTCGTCGGACTGCTCGGTGCAATTTCGATCTCCTGCACACGGGTTCGCACCTGAAATTCCAGTTTCGCAGGTTGGTGCGCTACTGCTATCGTTGAATATGAGTATGAAGAGTAGCGCTATCGTCACGTCACGGGCACCGCTACCGATGCCATCGTCTCGATCCGGTTTGTGGTGGGGCTTGCTCGGTGTTCTGGCGTTCTCGTTCACCGTTCCGCTCACGAGGGTCGCCGTCGCGGATCTCGACCCCCTGTTCGTCGGCGCGGGCCGCGCCGTCGTTGCCGGGGCCCTTGCGATTGTGATGCTGTCGGTTACTCGCGCGACGCTTCCGACGCTTCGGCAGTGGTTGCGCATCGCACTCGTGACCGTTGGCGCGGTACTGGGGTTTTCACTGTTCACCACGTTTGCGTTGCAGACATCGCCGGCGAGTCACGCGGCAGTCGTGATCGGACTACTTCCCGCTGCGACCGCGGTATTTGCCGTCGTCCGAGGAAAAGAGCGTCCCAGTAAGGGATTCTGGTGGGCAAGCGCCGCCGGCGCGGTATCGGTCGTAGGGTTCGTGGCCGTCGCAAACGGCGGACTCGGCTCGTTTCATCTCGCTGATCTTCTTCTGTTCGCCGCGGTTGTGTGTGCAGCGCTGGCATATTCGGAAGGTGCGTTGCTGGCCCGCGAGATCGGGTCGTGGCAGACGATTGCCTGGGCATTGATTCTCGGACTGCCGGTCACGATTGCGTTGACGGTGGCGTCCATGGCCCAGGCTCCGGTTTCTGCCGATGTGAATTCGTGGCTTTCGTTTGCCTACCTGGGATGCGTGAGTATGTTTCTCGGGTTCTTTCCCTGGTACCGGGGTCTGGCGATCGGTCCCATTTCCACCGTGAGCCAAACACAGTTGGTTCAACCGGTGCTCAGCATTGCCTGGTCGGCGCTGATACTCGGTGAGGCGTTGTCACCCTCGATCGTGGCCGGCGGCGTCGTCGTCATCGGGTGTGCCTGGCTTGCCCTGAAGGCGCGAGTGGCAGCGCCGCGTGCTGTGCCGGCACGCGACGCGACCACTGCGACCGATGATTCAGAAAAGCGGGCCGCCACCGAAGGCACTGCGGTGTGACGCAGGTTGTTTCCCGTTGGCGTCGGTGATTCCGTACTCGACGGCCGTCTCGGCGGTGATCAGTGTGTGACCGCTGCGCGCGTTCACTTCTGGATCGTTGGCCAATGCAGTGATGACCTGGCCGACGAATTCCGGGGTTTCGGCCTCGGCCAGTGAGAAGCCTTCGAAGCTCTCGATCCCACTCGCCTCCATCCGCTCGTTGCGGATCAACCCGAGCCAGAAGGAAAGTGCGGTGACGCCGGTTCCCTTCAATTCGACAGCCATGTCGGCGGCCATCTTGTCCAAACCTGCTTTTGACATCCCGTACAGGACAGAGTGCAGGTACCCGCGGGTGCCGAATGACGAGATATTGCCGATCACTCCACTGCCCCGGGGGACCATCAACTTCGCCGCTTCTACCGAAGCAACGTAGTGGGCGCGCAGTCCGATTCCGATCAGCGAATCCCAATCGTCGATCGGCCTCTTCCAGAACGGATCGGCGAAGCCGGCATAGCCCGCCGGGTTGGCCCAGACGTTGTTGACCAGAAGATCGAGGCGGCCTGACTGTTCCTCGGCAATGCGTGCAAACAGGTCGACGATCTGTTGATCGTCGGCGTGATCGCACTGCACGGCAATGCCGTGACCGCCGCGCTCGGTGATCTCCGCCGCGGTGCGATCGAGTGGGCTGTCGGCGCCGACGGTGCCTCGGGCCGTCACGTACACCGTCCAGCCGTCGCTTCCCAGTGCGAGGGCAATGCCTTTACCGACGCTCCTACTCGCGCCGGTCACGAGCGCTACTTTGCCGTTTGTCGACGTGGTCACCGGGGGCCTCCCAACGAACCCTCGGCGATATCAGTGTCGGGGGACAGGGGAGTGGTGATCGACCACGTCTCCGTGAAGTGGCATTGACTCATTTTCCACACACCGTCCTCGATCACGTATTTGTCGTCGTATTCGCCGGTCATCAACTTCTCGGTGCGTCCGACAGTGTCGACCTGGCGGAACTGCAGAGTCCATCGCCCCACCGCCGACGTCTCCGAGGTCAGTGTGATGTCGGGATGCAATCCGTGATGCATGTCGAGTACCGCGTACCGGCCGTCGACCTTGCGAAGAGCGATCTTCTCGAAGATGTCCGCCATCGGCCCGGCGTCGTCGAACGCGCCGAGACGTCCGTAGTCGATCGACGCTCCTGAACGGATGAAGCTGCTGCGGAACCGAACCGGATCCTTGGCGTCACATGCTCGCCAGTAGCCATGTTTGAGCTTCTTGATTTCCTCGATCTGTTCGAGCGCGTCGAGGCGTTGTGCGAGATCCACCGTCGGTCCTTTTCGTCTGGGTTTCCCGGAGACATGTCGGATCGACTGTAGGGTGTCCTCAGTCACATGTGTGTAGTTTTTCCCAGTGACCGGTCAGGAAACGGTGTCGGTTTCGCTCGAGGATTCGTCGCCGGTGAGAGTGATTGCAGTCGAGTCGCTGAAGACGCTGCCCCAGAGTTCGCCGAGGGCCGGATCTTCTTCGGCGTGTTCGGGTGCCATCATTGCGAGCAGATTGTTGATCAGCATGCCGTTCGCGATGAACAAGCGTGCTTGCTCGGGCGTGCAACCGGTGCGCTCGCGCAGCAAGGTGTAGATGCCGGACATGGCGGTCCGGGACACGGCGGCGACGTCGTCGGTGCTGGTTGCGAAGCCGTGCAACATGACGAGCAGCAGATCTCGATCGAGGACCAGCTCGCCGTAGGCGGATCCGAGTTCGGCCCAGAACTGCGGATTGCTCGGATCGATTGTGACGGTGTCCAATTTGTCGTTGAAGGTGCGGACGATTTCGTCGAGCGCACGCGTGAACACCGCGTGGAACAAATCTGCCTTGGTTCCGAACATGCGCACGACGTAGGGCTGCGAGACGCCGGCTTCCTTGGCGACGGCGTCCGTGCTGGTGCCGGAGTATCCGCCCTTTGCAAATGCCCGCGTTGCCGCGGCAAGGACCAGTGCGCGACGTTCCGGTGCGCTCATCCTGCGGGTACGTGGTTCAGCTGCACCGATCGACATATTGACACGTTATCACCGGATAGCTTAGTTTCGACTTAAGTAATCAATCGATGCCTTAAGGCACCTTCACATCGAGGAATCACGATGACCGTTTTGACGAAGTCCGGATCGGACGCCGCATCCGGGTCGGAAAACAGTGGAGGACGTAAGGTTCCGATCGCGATAGCGATGGTTGCTGCTTCTCTGCCCATGTTCATGGCTACCCTCGACAACCTCGTGATGACGAGCGCGCTGCCGGTGATCGAGAAGGAACTGAACGCGTCCGTCGGGCAGCTCCAATGGTTCATGAATGCGTACACGCTCTGCTTTGCGACGCTGATGCTTTCGGCGACGACGCTCGGCGATCGGTGGGGACGCCGCCGGATGTTCGTGTTCGGAATCGGGCTGTTCACGGCTGCATCGATCGCTTCGGCGCTGTCGACAACTCCCGGCCTGCTGATTGCGGCCCGGGCATTTCAAGGCGCGGGCGCAGCCGCGATCATGCCGCTCTCGCTGACCCTCCTCGTCGCAGCCGTACCGGAAGCCAAGCGCGCCATGGCAATCGGTGTCTGGGGTGGCGTCTCCGGACTGGGAATCGCGATGGGTCCCGTGGTCGGTGGAGCGGTAGTCGACGGGTTCTCGTGGCAGGGGATCTTCTGGATCAATGTGCCGGTTGCGATCGTTGCCGTTCCTCTCGCGATGTATGCGTTGCGTGAATCGACCGGTCGCACACAACCTCTCGACCTTCCCGGTGTCGCACTCGCCGGACTCGGTGTGTTTCTGGCGGTGTGGGGGATCGTTCACGGCAACGACGACGGCTGGGGATCGCTTGGAGTGGTTGCGTCGTTGGCCGGTTCCGCAGTCGCGTTGGCGCTGTTCGTTCTTCGCGAGATGAAGACGTCACATCCGGTCATGCCCCTACGTCTGTTCCGTTCGCGCAGCTTCTCGATGGCGAACGTCATCGGCTTGACCTTCTCGATCGGGATCTTCGGAGCGGTGTTCCTGCTGTCGCAGTACCTCCAGATCGTGATGGGCTACAGCCCGTTCCAAGCAGGCCTGCGGACGCTTCCGTGGACGGCAGCGCCGATGATCTTCGCTCCTCTCGCCGGTTTTCTGGCGCCGAAGGTCGGGCTCCGTTCACTTCTGCTGACCGGTCTGCTGCTCCAGGCCGGAGCATTGTTCTGGTTGGCCGCGTTGATCGGTCCCGACGTGACGTACGGTTCACTGGTTCCGGCGCTCCTGATGGCGGGCATCGGCATGGGCCTGACCTTCGCGCCGAGTTCCACGGCTGTCCTCGTCGACATGGATGAGCCTGATCACGGAACGGCCAGTTCGACCAACTCGACGCTTCGCGAGATCGGTGTTGCGCTGGGAATCGCGGTTCTCACCGCAGTCTTCCTTGCCGCTGGTGGCGCGCTCACGCCGCTGGGCTACGGAGATGCGCTGACACCTGCCCTGCGCGTCGGCGGTTGCTTCGTGTTGGTTGCGGTTGTCGCGGCTTGGTTCGTGCCCTCGCATCGCAAGAGCTGAGCACTGCTGTGCGCCTTTATTAACCGCCGGCGGTTAATAAAGGCGCACAGCAGTTTACGAAGCCGGGTCCCCTGGGAACGCTGATGTGGACGGAGCGGTTCCCAGCGCGGACCGCCATCCGGCGCCGCGGATTGCCGCATCGGTCAGGCCGTCGATTCCGAACGTGCGGAGTTGGTCGGTATCGACCTGTTCGACGAATGCCCGGTAGGTCACGGCGGTGTCGGATTCGATCTGTGCTGCCAGTTGTGCCGCGGTAACGGCGTCCGTCACCGGGAACGGGATCTCGTAGGCTGCCGCGGCTGTCGGCGGGGTCTCGCCCGCGTCGGTCGACAGGGCAACCAGCGCATCACGTCGCGCGCGGTGCGCGGCTGTATGTGTGGCAACTTCGTTGACACGGGCAGGATTCGAAAACGCGGCAACCACTCCGTAAGCGAAGATCGCGGCATTCTCTGATTCGATTGCGGTCAGCAAGGCAGAACTCTCGGTTCGACGGGTGTGCGAAGTGATCATGGAAGCAACACCGCAACCTGGGTCGAGCACGACGCGCTGATCGAACCGAGCAAGCCCGCGCGATAGCCGGACATCGTGCGAGCGAGATCCGCGGCACTGCGCGCCGAATCGTTAAGCGAGGTCCTCAAGGTGTCAACGCCCGTCGGAGTGTTCGCGACCGAGGTCGACGGGGGCGCAGTGGTCGTAGCGCCGCCGCCCGCTGCTCGCGCAATCTCGGCGTCGAGTTCGAGTGCATGCGCTGTGCGTTCGGCGCTGATCGTGGTCAGTGATGCCGACTTGTCCGGCGCAAGAGCGATGGCGGCGGTTGCGGCTGCCGCGTCGGAGCGAGCTCGCTCGGCCTGGGCCGTCAACTGGTCGACTTCTGCAGCCGCCTCCGCTGTGCCGTTGTCGGTGCAGGCGGACAACGAGAAGGCTGCAGCGCCCAACGCTGCTGCGGTTCCCGTCATCTTGAGCGCACTCCGCCGGGAGAGTGGGGTAGTAGTCATGGGCGTCAGCACCAGTCCATCGTGCCAGGTGGTCGGCCGATCGTTCGAATCCGCGGCACGTGTTCAAGTGTGACGTGCGTCGGGCACTCTGGTCACGGAGACGCGTAATGAGCGGTACTCTTGGATGCTTGCAGCATGAGGCACCTGGTGTCTTTTCATGCTCGCAGCCGCCCACGTCGACAGTCGACACAAGTCGGACAATCGACGACAACTGAAATGAGGAGTTCGCGAGATGCCGGTGCCATCCAGGGAGAGGGTGATCGAGCTGATCTCCGAACTCGTGCACGCCCAGGGTTACGACGTCGAAGACGTTGTCGTGACCAGTGCGGGCAAGCACAGCGCGGTGCGCATCATGGTCGACAGCGATGCCGGGATCGAACTCGATGCCGCCGCAGAGATCAGCAGACTCGTTTCGGAACTTTTCGACAGCCTCGAGGAAATCGGTGAAACGCCGTACACCCTCGAGGTGACCTCCCCGGGAATCGATCGTCCACTGACGCTCGAGCGTCACTGGCGTCGAGCTCGTGGACGCAAAGCGCGTATCGATCTGGCCGGCGAGACCGTGGTCGGCCGTATCGGAACGTTGAACGACGATTCCGTGGCGGTTGTCATCGGTGGCCGTGGCGGACTGACCGTGCGAGAGATTGCACTGGGCGACGTTCAGAAGGCCGTAGTTCAGGTGGAGTTCTCGAAGCCCAGTGAGGCGGAGTTGGAACTCGCGGGCGGCATCCCGGACGGGCGCGCAGTTCCCTCGGATGCGGTTGACCTCACCGACGACTCGGGCGTGGACAGTGTCGAAGACGACGAAGCAGAATTAGAAGACGTAGAAAACGAAGAAGGGTTCGACAAGTGAATATCGACATTGCAGCGTTGCGAGCGATCGAAGCCGAAAAGGGCGTTTCGATCGAAACTGTGATCGCCACGATCCAGACCGCGCTGCTGACGGCGTACCGCCACACCGAGGGGCACAAGCAGAACGCTCGGATCGATGTCAACATCAAGACCGGTTCGGTGCGAGTGATGGCACACGACACCGATGCCGACGGCAACATGATCGGCGAGGAGTGGGACGACACTCCCGAAGGATTCGGTCGAATCGCGGCGACCACCGCACGCCAGGTCATCCTGCAGCGTTTGCGCGACGCCGAGCACGAGCGCAGTTTCGGTGAGTTCTCCACCCATGAGGGTGAAATCGTCGGCGGTGTCATTCAGCGCGACACGCGTGCAAACTCTCGCGGGATGGTCGTCGTTCGAATCGGCAGCGAATCCAATGGCGCCGAAGGATTGTTGCCGCCCGCAGAACAGGTTCCCGGCGAGAACTACGAACACGGCGAGCGCATCAAGTGCTACGTCGTCGGGGTTGCTCGCGGCGCCCGTGGCCCCCAGATCACCCTCTCACGGACCCATCCGAACCTGGTTCGCAAGTTGTTCGCACTCGAGGTTCCGGAGATCGCGGACGGCAGCGTCGAGATCATCAACGTCGCGCGCGAAGCGGGACACCGTTCCAAGATCGCCGTTGCCTCACGCGTGCAGGGGCTGAACGCAAAGGGTGCATGCATCGGCCCGATGGGTCAGCGCGTCCGCAACGTCATGAGCGAACTTGCGGGGGAGAAGATCGACATCATCGACTTCGACGAAGATCCCGCGACGTTTGTGGGCAACGCACTTTCCCCGTCGAAAGTGGTCTCCGTCACTGTCGTCGATCCCGAGGCTCGTGCGGCCCGTGTCATCGTGCCCGATTTTCAGCTTTCGTTGGCCATCGGAAAAGAGGGTCAAAATGCCCGCCTGGCTGCACGGTTGACGGGTTGGCGTATCGACATTCGGAGCGATGCGGCACCCGTTGGCGACGCGTCCGACCGGCCCGCCACGTCCAACGGATAACGGTGGAATGCAGTGATCGAGACGGTTCGGCGGTAGAGTGGACAATGGTTCGACGTGAGTCCTCGGATTCTGCGCGCGTGAAACCCGGTTCGCCGGTCAGAACGTGTGTGGGGTGCAGGGAACAAGGGTCGGCTGTCGATCTGTTGAGGGTCGTGGTTGGTGAGCAGGGGCCGGAGGGTTCCCCGCTCGTCCCCGACGTATCGCGAAGACTCCCCGGTCGAGGTGCATGGCTGCACCTGGATCCGAGTTGTCTGAGCCTGGCAGAGCGGCGCCGAGCATTCAGCAGAGCACTGCGAGTGTCCGGAAATCTGGACACGTCCGCTGTCGACCAGCTGGTCGACGCAGTTCACACAAAAGCAGTACCTCTCGAGAAGAACAGGCACAAGCACTCATGAGCACACCGTGAAGCACCAACGATGAACGTCCATCGGCGATAACCCGAGGTCGTGCGGGACCCACATCTGTGGGATGCCTCCTGCTCGACCTCATCAGTGAGGAGAGCAGTGGCAGGCAAGGCCCGCGTGCACGAGTTGGCTAAAGAACTCGGTGTCACCAGCAAGGAACTACTCGCAACGCTCAAGGAGCAAGGCGAGTTCGTGAAGTCTGCGTCATCCACAGTGGAGGCGCCCGTCGCCCGTCGTCTGCGGGAGTCATTCCCGTCGGCAGGCGGAGCAGAAACCAAGTCCGAGACCGGCGAAGCCGCTCCGGCGGCTCGCCCCGCGGCAAAGCCCGGCGCACCGTCGCCGTCAGCTGCAAAGCCCGGTGGCCCGCGTCCCGGCCCCAAGCCGGCCGCACCCGCACCGGCTGCTCCCGCAGCTCCGGCACCGGCAGCCCCCGCGGCTCCCGCAGCCGCTGCTCCGGCAGCACCGTCGGCGCCGGTCCCCACCCCGACGTTCAACGCTCCGAAGCCGGCACAGCCGGCACGCCCGGCTCCGGCTGCTCCCGCAGCATCGGCACCGGCAGCCCCCGCGGCTCCGGCGGCACCGTCTACCGGCGCAAAGCCCGGCGGACCGCGTCCGGGACCGAAGGCACCTCGCGTCGGTAACAACCCGTACTCCTCGGCACCCGCCGAGCGTCCGGCACCTCGTCCGGCTCCCGGCGCACCGCGTCCGGGTGCAGGCCAGGGCGGTTCTCGTCCGGCTCCGGGTCAGGGCGGTCCCCGTCCGGCTCCCGGCCAGGGTGGACCTCGTCCGGCTCCGGGTCAGGGCGGTCCCCGTCCGGCTCCCGGCCAGGGTGGACCTCGTCCGCCTGCAGGTCAGGGCGGACCCCGTCCCAGCCCCGGCTCCATGCCTCCTCGCCCGAACCCGGGTGCAATGCCTGCTCGTTCCGCTCGTCCCGCGCCCGGTGGCGGCGGACGTCCGGGTCGTCCCGGTGGCGCTCCCGGTGGTCGTCCGGGCGGCGGCGGCGGTGGATACCGCGGCGGCGGCGCACCCGGCGCCGGTGCTGGTGCAGGTGCTCCCGGTGGAGCAGCTCCGGCCGGTGGATTCCGCGGTCGTCCCGGCGGCGGTGGCCGTCCCGGTCAGCGCGGCGCAGCGGCAGGTGCATTCGGTCGTCCCGGCGGAGCAGTTCGCCGTGGACGTAAGTCGAAGCGGGCGAAGCGCGCCGAGTACGAAAGCATGCAGGCTCCCGCAGTCGGCGGCGTCAGGCTGCCACGCGGCAACGGTGAGACCATCCGTCTCGCTCGCGGCGCATCGCTGTCGGACTTCGCGGACAAGATCGATGCGAACCCCGCAGCACTCGTGCAGGCGTTGTTCAACCTCGGTGAGATGGTCACGGCAACTCAGTCGGTCAACGACGAGACGCTGGAGCTGCTCGGCGGCGAAATGAACTACGTCGTGCAGGTCGTCAGCCCGGAGGACGAGGACCGCGAGCTGCTCGACAGCTTCGACCTCACCTACGGCGAGGACGCCGGCGGAGAAGAGGACCTCGAGTCCCGTCCGCCTGTGGTCACCGTCATGGGCCACGTCGACCACGGTAAGACCCGTCTGCTCGACGTGATCCGTAAGGCGAATGTCCGTGAGGGCGAAGCCGGCGGCATCACGCAGCACATCGGTGCCTACCAGGTGCTGACCGAGCTCGAGGGCAACGAGCGTCTCGTGACGTTCATCGACACCCCGGGTCACGAGGCCTTCACGGCCATGCGTGCTCGTGGTGCCAAGGCCACCGACCTCGCGATCCTTGTTGTCGCAGCCGACGACGGCGTCATGCCGCAGACGGTGGAAGCGATCAACCACGCCCAGGCGGCCGACGTGCCGATCGTGGTCGCGGTGAACAAGATCGACAAGGAAGGCGCGAACCCGGACAAGATCCGGCAGCAGCTCACCGAGTACGGACTGGTGGCCGAGGAATACGGCGGAGACACCATGTTCGTCGACATCTCGGCGAAGCAGGGTCTCAACATCGACGCACTGCTCGAAGCAGTGCTGTTGACGGCGGACGCTTCCCTGGATCTGCGCGCCAACCCGGACATGGATGCTCAGGGTGTTGCCATCGAGGCGCACCTCGACCGTGGCCGCGGCCCCGTCGCTACCGTGCTCATCCAGCGCGGAACGCTGCGGGTCGGCGACTCGATCGTTGCCGGCGATGCTTACGGCCGCGTCCGCCGCATGGTGGACGAGCACGGTCAGGACGTCCACGAGGCACTGCCTTCACGTCCGGTCCAGGTCATCGGCTTCACGTCGGTCCCCGGTGCAGGCGACAACCTGCTCGTGGTCGACGAGGACCGTATCGCTCGTCAGATCGCGGACCGTCGCAACGCACGTAAGCGCAACGCGCTTGCAGCGAAGAGTCGTAAGCGCATCAGCCTCGACGATCTCGATGCAGCTCTGAAGGAACATTCACAGCTGAACTTGATCCTCAAGGGTGACAACTCGGGAACCGTGGAGGCCCTCGAAGAGGCTCTCCTCGGAATTCCGATCGACGACGAGGTGCAGTTGCGCGTCATCGACCGCGGTGTCGGTGGCATCACGGAGACCAACGTCAACCTGGCTGCTGCGTCCAACGCGATCATCATCGGCTTCAACGTCCGCGCCGAAGGCAAGGCAACGGAGCTGGCGAACCGCGAGGGCGTCGACATTCGCTACTACTCGGTGATCTACCAGGCCATCGATGAGGTCGAAAAGGCACTCAAGGGTCTGCTCAAGCCGGTGTACGAAGAGGTCGAGCTGGGCAAGGCAGAGATCCGCGCCATGTTCCGTTCGTCCAAGATCGGCAACATTGCCGGTTGCTTGGTCACGTCGGGCAGCATCCGTCGCAACGCCAAGGCACGTCTCATCCGCGACAGCAAGGTCATCGCCGAGACGGTCACCATCTCCTCGCTCAAGCGGGAGAAGGAAGACGCTACCGAGGTTCGCGAAGGCTACGAATGTGGTTTGACCGTCACCTATTCCGATATCAAGATCGGTGACGTTCTCGAGTGCTACGAGCTTCGCGAGAAGCCGCGCGACTGATTATGTCGACACGGGCGTTGGGGCGGACGCACGTGAGTACTAGCTGACATGGACTCTTCCGGACTTGAACATACAAGTCCGGAAGAGTCCATTCGGCTCTGTCTAGGGGGAAAATGTTTGTAGGGGCACTGGAGTTCGACATTCTTTTCGGCGATGTCCACTCACTCAAGGAAAAGCGTTCGATGCTGTCGCCGATCCTGACGGAACTCCGTCGATTCGGCGTGAGTGCAGCGGAGGCGGGGGAGCAGGGACGCCTGCGTCGTGCGCTCGTGGGCGTCGGTGTGGTCAGTTCGTCCGTCGATCACCTGCACGATGTTCTCGATCATTGTGAGCGAGCGGTCGCCGAGCGTCCGGAGATTCAGTTGCTGGCTGTGCGAAGGCGAATCTTCGGCCCGGAAGACTGAGCGTCACCGATCGGTGTCAGCGAGCCACGCGCCCAGACGGCGTACCGAATCGAGTTGGTCGGCAAGGGATTCGGCGTCCTCACAACCGAGTGCGACTGTGTCGACCGCGTCACGCATTTTCCGCGCAATCTCGGTTTCACTCTGTGCACTGGTGATCCCGACAGAAGCGGTCAGCGCTTTCACCCGGTCCGCGCCTGCGTCCGGGAATCGAAGTAGACCAACGTCCAAAACCCAAGCGGCGGTGTGATCGTCGCTTCTGAATTCCCGAAGAATCTGGGCGTCGTCGACAACCCTCACCAGCCCTCTCAGCAACTTCGATCGCCGTATTCGACGTCTTCGGGTTCGTCACGCTGAATGAAGATGACGTTGTTGCCCGAGGGATCGACGACGGGTGAGCCGACTCAGATCCGGTCCGGAAGCGCGTGATTCGCGGGGCGCCCTTGGCGAGGGCCTCCCGGTAGGCGGCGCGCTACTTCATGCCACGACGAAGCGCACGGTAGACGCGCCCGGATCGATCAAGGTTGATGTGAGCGATTCGCTGGTCAGATTGAGGCCCGCGTTTCCCGACCCGACCTCAATGGATATCTGGCGGCTCGATTCGCCCCGCAGCGAACCGGATCCGTCAGAGATGTGCGTCAAGTCGATTGCTCTGGTTCCACCGGTGCGAGTGTCGCGGTTCGAATAATTGACGTAGGCGGTGATCGAACACGGGCTGTCGAAAAAGGAAGTCCAGGAGACTGAAACGACTGCAATGCCTGGACGGTCGTGCGGGGTTTGGACGTAGCCCGTGAGTTGTCCGCTACAAGGAAGGGTGTTGTTCCTTCCCAACGAATATGTCAATGGAAGCGGTGTGAACTCGCTGTGGTCGGCCGACGCGATTGCCGGCGAGCAAAGTAGTGCAGTCGCAACGAGTCCTCCGGAAATTATCGATGCGGTGATTCTTGATCGCGTCATCGACCGAACGTTACCAATAAAAGGGCGATCGGTCTGTGCTCTGGGTCCGGCAGGCGCGGGTGGATGGTGATTTGGTTGCCGGGTAGCCGATGGACGAGACTGTTGTCGGTAATAATTCTTGTTAACCAGAACTTTGATCGATCGAGTCACCTCGATTCGAGTGGCCAGGTAGAGGAGACTGACAGTCATGGTAGATCCAGCCCGGGCACGCAAGTTGGCAAAGCGTATCGGAACCATCGTCGCGACCGCGATCGATCACGAGATCAAGGATCCGCGACTCGCATTTGTGACCATCACGGACACCAAGGTCACCAACGATCTGCACGACGCGACGGTGTACTACACAGTCATGGGCGAGAAGGTCGATTCCGCACCCGATGTGGAAGCCGCCGCCGCAGGACTCGAGAAGGCCAAGGGTGTTCTCCGCTCGAAGGTCGGTGCCGGAACCGGCGTTCGCTTCACACCGACTCTGACGTTTGTCGCCGATACCGTTCCCGACACCGCGCGTCATATGGAAGAACTGCTGGCCCGTGCCAAGGCCGCCGACGACGAGGTCGCCAAGGCGCGTGAGAATGCACAGCCGGCCGGAGATGCAGATCCGTACAAGGAGCCGCGAGTGGCTTCGGACGAAGACGAGGCGTCGCCAGATGTTCGTGAAGCCGACTGACGCGCACCGAGAATGACGATCACCGCACTTTCGGACGTCGACCCCTGCGAGGCGAAGTTCGCTCAGGTGGCCGAGGTTCTCGAATCGGCGCACACGGTGACAATTCTCTGCCATGTGCAGCCGGATGCGGACACGATCGGCAGCGGACTTGCGCTCGGTCTCGTTCTCGAGCGTCGGGGCATTTCGGTGCAGGTCGCGTTCAGTCGGCCGTCGGCGCTGCCCGAGTCGATGTGTGATTTCCCTGGTGTTCACTTGCTCACGGCGCCCGCCGATGTTCGGGAAAGCGTCGATGTTCTGGTGACCGTGGATGTCGGCAGCGAGGGCCGCCTCGGTGAGTTGGCGAGTCGACTCGCCGGCGCGCATCGCACAATCGTCCTTGATCACCATCGCTCCAATTCCGAATTCGGAACCATCAACGTCGTCGACGAAACCGCGGCTTCGACGACGGCGCTCATCGCACGATTCTTCGATGCGTGGGGAGTCGCGATCGATCGCGATATCGCGCACTGTCTCTATGCCGGACTGGTCACCGACACCGGTTCCTTCCGGTGGGGAGGTCCGCTTCCGCACGTGCTCGCGGCGCGTTTGCTGGCGACCGGCATCGACGGCGACGCGATTGCGCGAAAGCTGCTCGACACCCATCCGTTCGGGTGGTTGCCGATGCTGGCTTCGGTACTCGGGTCCGCGGTGCTGGTCCCGGAAGCCGCGGACGGCCGTGGGCTGGTGTACGCGGTGATCCGACGCAGTGACATCGGCGATCTTCGCTCCGAGGAGATCGAGAGCGTCGTCGATATCGTGCGAACTACTTCGGAAGCCGAAGTTGCCGCAGTACTCAAAGAGTCGGTTTCCGGAAGCTGGTCGATCTCGTTGCGTGCAAAGTCGGCGATCGACGTGTCGGCGGTCGCTGAAAGTCTTGGTGGCGGCGGGCACCGGCTGTCGGCCGGATATACGTCGACCACTTCCAGCGACGAGATTGTTGTCGCGCTCGTCGCGGCACTCGGCTGAATCCGCGGCATTGAGCGAATCTGACGCCGCCTCGGCGGGATCTTCGGCAGCTGATTTCGACGTCACTGGGCGTCGAATCTTTTCCCTGGCGTTTCCGGCACTCGGGGTACTGGCGGCCGAACCCCTCTATCTGTTGTTCGACATCGCCGTGGTCGGCCGACTCGGGGCGCTTCCGCTGGCCGGATTGGCAGTCGGTGGTCTGATCCTGTCGTTGGTGAGTACGCAGCTGACCTTCTTGTCGTACGGCACGACGGCGCGCGCCGCACGGCTGCACGGGGCGGGCCGCGAGCGCGACGCGGTGGGCGAGGGTGTTCAGGCGACCTGGCTGGCGGCCGCGATCGGCTTGGCCTTGGTAGTGATCGTGCAGGTGATCGCGGGCCCGCTGACTTCGGCGGTGGCCGGGACTCCCGACATTGCGGCGGCTGCGGAAAGTTGGCTTCGGATAGCGGTATTGGGTGTTCCACTCATCCTGGTGGCTCTGGCCGGCAACGGCTGGATGCGCGGGGTTCAGAACACGGTGCGACCGCTTCGGTTCGTCCTTGTCGGCCTGGGTATTTCAGCGGTGTTGTGCCCGATTCTCGTGCACGGTTTGCTCGGTGCTCCCCGGATGGAACTCGAAGGATCAGCTGTCGCGAATCTGGTCGGCCAGAGCGTTTCGGGTGTCCTGTTCGCTTGGGCACTCTTTCGTGAACCGGTCTCGGCTCGACCGCATCTTGCAATCATGCGGGCGCAGATGCTGATGGGCCGTGACCTGATCCTGCGCAGCCTCGCATTCCAAGCGTGTTTCGTCTCGGCGGCCGCGGTGGCGTCGAGGTTCGGTGCAGCCGTAGTCGGTGCACACCAAGTTGTCCTCCAACTGTGGAACCTGGTTTCGCTCCTTCTCGATTCCTTGGCGATCGCCGCCCAAACGCTCATCGGAGCTGCCCTCGGCGGTGGATTCGCAGCCGCCGCGAAGAGGATGACCTGGCGGATCACTGCCTGGTCGACGGTATTTGCCGTGGTACTCGCGATCTTCTTCGCCGCGGGCCACTCCGTGATCCCCGGACTTTTCACGTCCGACGCCGAGGTCCTCGGTCAAATGTCGATCGCCTGGTGGTTCTTCGTCGCGATCATGCCGGTAGCGGGAATCGTGTTTGCACTCGACGGTGTTCTGCTCGGCGCCGGGGACGTGGTGTTTCTGCGCAACGCGACCATGCTCTGCGCAGTTCTCGGATTTCTGCCCGCGATCTGGCTCTCCCTCGCCTACGACTGGGGGCTGGCCGGAATTTGGGCAGGGCTTACCGTGTTCGTAGTACTTCGGATGGTCGCGGTGTCGTGGCGAGCGTTTTCCGGCAAGTGGGCAGTGACAGGTCCGGCGACGGCGAAGCGCGGAAGTTCAACTGAGGAAGCAGAGGGATCGTGGCAGCAAAGCTGATGGCGGTGAGCGACATTCATGTCGGTCACAACGGCAACAAGCCGATGACGGAGGAACTGTTCCCGGATTCGCCTGACGACTGGCTCATTCTCGCCGGAGATGTTTCCGAGAAAACTGACGACATTCGGTGGGCGTTGAAGCTCCTTCGCAGCCGATTCGCAAAGGTCATCTGGATTCCGGGCAACCACGAACTGTGGACGACCGCCAAGGATCCGGTTCAGATTCACGGAGCGCCGCGGTACGAGTACCTGGTCAACATGTGCCGCGAACTTGACGTCATCACGCCCGAGGACCCGTTCCCGGTGTGGGAGGGAGACGAGGGCCCGGTCACGGTCGTCCCGATGTTCCTTCTCTACGACTACTCCTTCCTGCCGGAAGGCGCGCGAGACAAGGAACACGGGCTCGAGATCGCGCGGGACAAGAACGTCGTCGCCACCGACGAGTTCCTGCTCTCGCCGCAGCCGTATGCAACGCGCGACGCGTGGTGCCGGGCGAGAATCGAATACACCCAGGCACGGTTGGACGCGCTCCCCGAAGGCACAAAAACCGTTCTGGTGAACCATTTCCCGATGGTCCGGCAGCCCACGGACGTGCTCATGTATCCGGAGTTCGCGTTGTGGTGCGGAACCACCGCGACCGCCGACTGGCATGTGAAGTACAACGCGGTGTGCTCGGTGTACGGGCACCTGCACATTCCTCGAACCACGTACTACGACGGCGTCCGCTTCGAGGAAGTCTCACTCGGATACCCGCGCGAATGGCGTCGGCGTGGACTGCCGGAGAAGTTGTTGCGTCAGATTCTTCCCGTTCCGGAGTACCCGCCGGGAACGCTCAACAAGTGGGGTGGCCACTTCAAGGTCACGCCGGAGCAGGAAGCCGAAGTCGAGCGCATGCGCGCCGGACGCTGAGAGGTATCGCTACGTGATCGAACAGATTCTTCCCGGTGGAGTTGCGACGGCCGAGGCCTTCGTGGATCCGCCCGGTCTGGTTCCGCACCCCAGTGAGGAGGCGTTGATCGGCCGCGCGGTCGAGAAGCGCCGTCGCGAGTTCGTGACTACCCGGCACCTCGCGCGTCAGGCGATGGGCAAGCTCGGTGTTCCGTCTGCCGCTGTCATGCGCGGCGAGCGTGGTGCCCCACTCTGGCCGCAGGGAGTAGTCGGAAGCCTCGCCCATTGCGACGGCTACCGCGGCGCTGTCCTGGCGTACTCCATGCAGGTCCGCTCACTCGGTATCGACGCCGAGCCGCACGGCCCGCTGCCGGACGGGGTATTGCCCGCGGTCAGCATCGAAGCGGAACGAACGTGGCTGGACACTCAGGAAACCGGCGGTCCGGTGCACTGGGATCGAGTGCTCTTCTGCGCGAAGGAAGCCACGTACAAGGCGTGGTTTCCGCTCACCGGGCGCTGGTTGGGTTTCGAGGACGCCCACATCACATTCGAGGCGGAGTCGGAAACTTCCGGAACTTTCAACTCGCGTCTGCTGGTCCCCGGTGAGGCGACGTCTGGTCCGCCGCTCACCTCTTTCGACGGCAGGTGGTTGGTGTCGGACGGGCTCATTCTGACGGCAATTTCGGTGCAGTGAGCGCGACTGGCAGAATCGGCACACGTGTCAGCTCGTGAAAAGCCTTCCTCCGGTCTTGTCGGCGCCGGAATCCTGATTGTCGACAAAGAGGCGGGCATCACCAGCCACGACGTGGTCGCTCGGTGCCGCAAATTGTTGAACACCCGCAAGGTGGGACATGCCGGGACTCTTGATCCCATGGCGACCGGCGTCCTCGTTCTCGGCGTCGAGCGTGCGACCAAGTTGCTCGGACTCCTGGCACTGACAACCAAGGCGTACTCGGCGACCATTCGCCTCGGTGCAGCGACGGACACGGACGATGCCGAAGGGGAGGTCCTGACTTCCGCAGACGCTTCGCAGGTGACGGACGCGGAGATCGCTGCCATCGTGGCAACGCTGACCGGAGACATCAAGCAGATCCCGGCAAGCGTGAGCGCTATCAAGGTCGACGGTCAACGCGCACATGCCCTGGTGCGTGCGGGAGAAACCGTCGAACTGGCGCCGCGCCCGGTAACGGTGTCGACTTTCGAAGTTCTGGCTCGGCGAGATGTCCCGGGTGGCTTCGTCGATCTGGATGTAGACGTTGAGTGCTCTTCCGGAACATACATCCGCTCGCTTGCACGCGACCTCGGTCGTGAATTGGGCGTCGGCGGTCATTTGACGGCATTGCGCCGCACCCGCGTCGGGCCGTTCACTCTCGAACATGCGCGCACGCTCGAAGATCTCGCGGAACAGCCGGGTGTGAGCCTCGACATCGATCAGGCTGCGCAGACGGCTTTTCCGCATCGGCAGATCACGGCGGAGGAAGCCGAGGCGATCAGCCAGGGGCGCTGGCTCGAGCCGATCGGGATGAAGGGGATCTGTGCGGCGATCGATCCCACCGGTCACACGATTGCGCTTCTGCAGGAGAAGGGTCGACGCGCCAGTTCGGTGATGGTCGTGCGACCGGCGACGCTTCGCGAGTGATCGTCCGCGAGCGTGTCGACGGCGACCTCGACGGTTGCGTCGATGCGCTGGCACAGGTCCACGAGTGCGACGGATATCCGAACACGTGGCCGCAGAACCCGCACCGCTGGCTCAGTTCGCCCACGGTGGTGAAGGCGTGGGTCGGTGAGAGCGACGGGCGTGTTGTCGGTCATGTGGCCGTCGACCGCGAGGTTGCAGGCGCGCCCACCACCGCGGGATCGATAGCCGTGTCGCGATTGTTCGTTCATCCCCATGCGCGCGGAAACGGCCTCAGCGGTGCGCTACTCGACGCTGTCACGGATTTCGCAGCCGAAAGTCAGTTGGAACTGGTGCTCGACGTCGTCGAGGACGCTTTGCCGGCGATCGCGCTGTACGAGCGTCGAGGTTGGGTGTACGTCGACGAGAGGCTCGCCGACTGGACCCGGACCGACGGCGTCCGGCCCGTGGAACGGCGATACCGTCTGCCGCGCTGAGCGGCCTCGACTACACGAGCCAAATTGCTTGAGCGACTGGGCTTCCCAGGTCGATGGTGTCGGGGCTGTCGCCGAGTCGAACGGACACTGTTCCGGCGAAATCACGGCGTTCTTCGACAGTGATGTCGACATCGAGACTGACGCCGACGGAATCGAAGTACCGAAGCATTTCGGGATCGGAATCGGAGATCCGGGCAACGCGGCCCCGCTCGCCGTTGGCGAAGTCGCTGAGCTGACGGGCCGGGGGAGTCGGCACCGAACCATCTGTGGCGGGAATGGGATCGCCGTGCGGGTCACGTTCGGGGAAGCCCAGTTTGGCGTCCATCCGCGAGATCATCAGATCGGAAACGGCGTGTTCGAGGACTTCGGCTTCGTCGTGGACTTCGTCCCAGCCGTAGCCGAGTTCCTGAACCAGATAGGTCTCGATCAACCGGTGGCGCCGGACCATGGACACAGCAGCCGCGCGGCCACTGTCCGTCAGAGCGATGGAACCGTAGCGGGCGTGATCGACGAGGCCCTGGTCCGAGAGTTTGCGGATCGCCTCGGACACCGTCGAAGCCGAGACGTTCATCTTCTCGGACAGGAGCTTGGTGGATACCCGCTCGTGGGACCACTCCTGGATCGTCCAAATGACCTTGAGGTAGTCCTGAGCCACCGACGAGAGTGCGAGCGTGTCGATTGCCGCGCCGTGCGCCGAAGTGCTGTCGCCATCCGACGTCGATGATGCTTCCGAGGTTCCGGTCTTGTGAGCTGCCACAACGCTTAGCTTAGGCTACGAAATCCGGAACTTCCGTACGTGAGCGGCAGCACAGCGGTGATTCGCTGGGCGGGTCCGAACGTGACCCGCCGCCGGTGGACCCGTAGGCTGCCAATCGTGCTGAGATGGCGTGGTCTCGACGAAGTTCCGGCCGATTGGGGTCGTTGTGTGCTCACTATCGGTGTGTTCGACGGTGTGCATCGTGGGCATGCCCAATTGATAGCGAGAGCGGTTACCGCTGCGCGCAAACGTGGTGTTCCGAGCGTGTTGATGACGTTCGACCCGCATCCCATGGAGGTTGTGCGGCCGGGTAGTCATCCAGCCCAGTTGACGACGCTGCAACGGCGTGCGGAATTGGCTCAGGATCTGGGCATCGACGTGTTCTGCGTGATGCCGTTCACCGCTGATTTCATGAAGCTGACGCCGGAGCGCTACGTCCACGAAATTCTCGTCGAACGTCTGCATGTCGCCGAGGTGGTGGTGGGGGACAACTTCACCTTCGGCAAGAAGGCGCTCGGCAATGTCGATCTTCTTCGTGAGATGGGCGCTCGCTTCGGCTTTGCCGTCGACGGCGTCCAGCTGCTCGCCGAGCACGCGGTGACGTTCTCGTCGACCTACATCCGCTCGTGCGTCGACGCAGGCGACATGGAAGCCGCCACCGAAGCTCTCGGCCGTCCACATCGTGTCGAAGGTGTAGTCGTCCACGGTGACAAGCGTGGACGCGAGTTGGGATTCCCGACGGCCAATGTTGCACCGCCGATGTTTTCGGCGATTCCGGCCGACGGCGTCTACGCAGCGTGGTTCACGGTGCTCGGCGCCGGCGAGGAACTCGGAACTGTCGTTCCCGGTCGTCGATACCAAGCCGCAGTGTCTGTGGGGACCAACCCGACCTTCTCCGGCCGGACCCGAACCGTCGAGGCGTACGTTCTCGACACCGAAGCAGACCTGTACGGACAACACGTCGCTGTCGACCTGGTTTCGCGGATTCGGGGCATGGAGAAGTTCGACTCGATCGAGTCGCTCATCACGGCGATGAACCGAGACGTCGAACGCGCACGCCAAATCCTGAGTGAGGATGCAGAGCGCAGCGTGGGTTGAGCGCGGCGCGCAGCGTGGGTTGAGCTCGTCCTGCACTAGTGGCGGCGGCCACATTCGCTCCAGGTGGGCGAAAGCGCCTCATTGCTGCTGGTAGGATCTTCTCTCGGTGCGTGCTGCGGTTTGCGGTGGCCGCACCGATCTAGTTCCTTTCACGCAAACGTCATCACAGGAGTGAATCAAGTGGCATTGACCACGGAAGAAAAGAAGGTCGTTCTCGGCGAGTACGGCTTGCACGAGACCGACACGGGATCGCCCGAAGCTCAGGTGGCAATGCTCACCAAGCGCATCACCGATCTCACCGAGCACCTCAAGACCCACAAGCATGACCACCACTCGCGTCGTGGACTGCTCTTGATGGTCGGTCGCCGTCGTCGTCTGCTGAAGTACGTGGCAAAGACTGACGTCGCTCGCTACCGCACGCTCATCGAGCGTCTCGGCCTGCGTCGCTAGATTTTTCTCACGACGCTGATCGAAAGCAACACGGCACGCTTCGGTTTGCCGAACACTCCGTTAGCCGGCGAAGCCACGCATATACTGGGCTTCGCTGGCTTTCGGCGTTAGCTGCCGCAAGGCAGTTTCCGCTGTCGGCGCTATGCACAGTTGTCTACGCACAGTTGTGCAGTGCGCAGCCAGCACACCGTATGCACCAGAGAACGTGGTGTCGGTTGTCGGTAGTGGTTCTCCGGACCGGGCAAGTGCCCGAAAGCTCCGGCGGACTTCGATCGACGGCCGCCCGAACGTCGTGACGTCCCGAAGCAGAAATCGCTCGCATCGCAAGGAGCGTCTGCAATTCAAGAGGGGGACGTCCCTCGGTGCGCAGTTTCCACCAGGAGGGTGGAAACGCCCGCGCGGGTACGGCGAAGACGAGAGGGAAGTGAAGAGAAAAGAATGACAGAGAATTCCGTAGTAGAGGTCGACGAAGGCGTGTTCGAATCCACCGCCGTGATCGACAACGGGTCCTTCGGTACCCGCACCATCCGTTTCGAGACCGGACGCCTTGCTCAGCAGGCCGCCGGCGCCGTCGTTGCTTACCTGGACGACGAGACCATGCTGCTGTCCGCCACGAGCGCCAGCAAGCACCCCAAGGAGCACTTCGACTTCTTCCCCCTGACGGTGGACGTCGAAGAGCGTATGTACGCAGCGGGCCGCATCCCCGGTTCGTTCTTCCGTCGTGAGGGACGCCCCTCCACCGACGCGATCCTGACCTGCCGCCTCATCGACCGGCCGCTGCGCCCGTCCTTCGTCGACGGTCTCCGTAACGAGATCCAGGTCGTCGTCACGGTCATGAGCCTCAACCCGCAGGATCTGTACGACGTCGTGGCCATCAACGCCGCTTCCGCGTCGACGCAGATCGCGGGCCTGCCGTTCTCCGGACCCGTCGGTGGCGTGCGTGTTGCACTCATCGTCTCCGAGGACAACAAGGCCGGCCAGTGGGTTGCATTCCCGACGGTCGATCAGCTCGAGAACGCCGTCTTCGACATGGTCGTAGCCGGCCGCGTCGTGTCCGGCAGCGGTGACAACGCCGACGTAGCGATCATGATGGTCGAGGCCGAGGCCACCGACAACGTCATCGCGAAGATCGCCGACGGCGCTCAGGCACCGACCGAGGCCATCGTTGCCGAAGGCCTCGAGGCCGCCAAGCCGTTCATCGCACGCCTGTGCGCTGCTCAGGCAGCACTGGCATCCAAGGCTGCAAAGCCCACGGGTGACTACCCGGTCTTCCCGGCGTACCAGGACGACGTTTTTGCTGCCGTCGAGGCTGCTGCGTCCGAAAAGCTCAATGCCGCACTGACAATCGCCGGCAAGCAGGAACGCGACGACAAGACCGACGAGGTCAAGGTCGAGGTTCTCGAGCAGGTTGCACCCAACTTCGAAGGCCGCGAGAAGGAACTGGGAGCAGCGTTCCGCTCGCTCACCAAGAAGCTGGTTCGCCAGCGCATCCTGCGCGATCAGTTCCGCATCGACGGCCGCGGCGTCACGGACATCCGTTCGCTGTCCGCCGAGGTCGCGATCATCCCGCGCGCACACGGCTCCGCACTGTTCGAGCGCGGCGAGACCCAGATCCTGGGTGTTACCACTCTCGACATGGTCAAGATGGCTCAGCAGGTCGACTCGCTCGGTCCCGAGACCACCAAGCGCTACATGCATCATTACAACTTCCCGCCGTACTCCACCGGTGAGACGGGTCGCGTCGGTTCGCCGAAGCGCCGCGAAATCGGTCACGGCGCACTCGCCGAGCGCGCTCTCATGCCGGTTCTGCCCAGCGTCGAAGAGTTCCCTTACGCGATTCGCCAGGTCTCCGAGGCTCTGAGCTCCAACGGTTCCACCTCGATGGGCTCGGTGTGCGCGTCCACGCTCGCACTGCTCAACGCCGGTGTGCCGCTTCGCGCTCCGGTTGCCGGTATCGCCATGGGTCTGGTCTCCGACCAGGTCGACGGTGAAACCCGCTACGTCGCTCTGACCGACATCCTCGGCGCCGAAGACGCCTTCGGCGACATGGACTTCAAGGTCGCAGGCACCAAGGACTTCGTCACGGCCCTGCAGCTGGACACGAAGCTCGACGGCATCCCGTCGCAGGTTCTTGCCGGTGCACTCTCGCAGGCGAAGGATGCACGGACCACGATCCTCGAGGTCATGGCGGAAGCCATCGACACCCCGGACGAGATGAGCCCGTTCGCTCCCCGCGTGACGGCCATCAAGGTCCCCGTCGACAAGATCGGTGAGGTCATCGGCCCCAAGGGCAAGATGATCAACTCCATCACCGAGCAGACCGGTGCCAACATCTCCATCGAAGACGACGGCACCGTGTTCGTCGGCGCCACCGATGGACCGTCTGCACAGGCCGCGATCGACATGATCAACGCCATTGCCAACCCGCAGCTCCCCAAGGTCGGCGAACGGTTCCTGGGCACGGTCGTCAAGACCACCGCCTTCGGTGCCTTCGTTTCGCTCCTGCCGGGACGCGACGGACTGGTGCACATCTCGAAGCTGGGCAGCGGTAAGCGCATTGCCAAGGTCGAAGACGTGGTCAACGTCGGATCCAAGATCCGCGTCGAGATCGCCGACATCGATGCACGTGGCAAGATCTCGCTGATCCCGGTCGAAGAGGGCAACGACGAGGCTGCCGCTCCGGCCGCCGACGAGGCTGCTTCCGAGTAGATCTCACTTCGTACTCTGATGCGGCCCCGCGCGGATTTCCGTGCGGGGCCGCATCTGTACTGTCTGTAGACACGAGCCTGTAGATACCTGATTCAACACTTGCACCGAGGACTGCTGAACCTTTTCATGGCAAAGACCACTCCCAACACCACGCGCAGCCGCAGCGCTGTGCTGAAATCGCCGATCGATGCGACTCCTGAATCGGGAGTGCAGCGCACGGTCCTGCCCGGCGGCCTGCGCGTCGTCACCGAATTCATCCCCGGTGTGCGTTCCGCCTCCGTCGGCGTGTGGGTCGGAGTCGGTTCCCGCGACGAGCAGCCGAGTGTGGCCGGTGCCGCGCATTTTCTCGAGCACCTGCTGTTCAAGTCGACGCCGTCACGGACCGCGTTGGACATCGCGCAGGTCATGGATGGTGTGGGCGGCGAACTCAATGCATTCACGTCGAAGGAACACACCTGTTTCTACGCGCACGTAATCGACGAGGACCTCCCGATGGCGGTGGACCTTGTTGCCGACGTCGTACTGCGTGGGCGCTGCAGAACTGCGGATGTCGACGTCGAGCGGCAAGTAGTGCTCGAAGAGATCGCGATGCGAGACGACGATCCGGAAGACCTGCTCGGCGACGCCTTCCTGACCGCGTTGTTCGGAGATCACCCTGTCGGTCGTCCCATCATCGGTAGCGTCGAATCGATCGAGTCGATGTCGCGCAATCAGTTGCATTCCTTCCATGTTCGGCGTTACACGCCGCAGCGGATGGTGCTGGCAGTAGCGGGGAACGTCGACCACAAGCAGGTTGTGACGCTCGCTCGCCGCGCCTTCGCCGGGCATCTCGAGCGTGGGGTCAAGCCGGCGCCACGGCGAGAAGGCATTCTGCGGTTGCGAACGATGCCTGAACTGAGCTTGACCCACCGCGACAGCGAGCAGGTCCACCTTGCGCTCGGGGTACGCGCGTTCGGTCGGCACGAGGGTCATCGCTGGGCTCTGTCGGTTCTCAACGCCGCAGTGGGCGGCGGGCTGAGTTCTCGTCTGTTCCAAGAGATTCGCGAGAAGCGTGGGCTTGCGTACTCCGTCTATTCCGGCGTAGACACCTTCGCGGACACCGGAGCGTTCTCCGTGTACGCGGGTTGCCAGCCGGAGAACCTCGGGGAGGTTGCCACAGTGATCCGCGAGGTACTTGCGAACGTGGCGACGGACGGAATCACCGATGCCGAGATCGCCCGCGCCAAGGGATCGCTGCGCGGCGGATTGGTTCTGGCACTGGAAGATTCAGGTTCACGCATGAACCGTATCGGTCGCAGTGAACTGAATTACGGCAACCATCGCAGTGTTGCGCAGACGCTCGCGACCATCGACGCAGTCACCTCCGAAGAAGTTCTCGAGGTGGCGCAGGTGCTCTTGACCAGGCCGTTTGCGGCCGCCGTCGTCGGCCCGTACAAGCGGGTTCGTGACCTCCCTGCGTCGGTACGCGGGATCGTGGGCAAGTAGTTCGAACTATCGAAATCGGGGTGTGCAGTTGAAGATCCGTGGTGCAGTGCTCGAAGAGATCGGCCGGGAGCGTCCCTTTGCGGAGTCGACTCCGATTTCGATTTCGGAACTCGACCTCGAATCCCCGGGCCCGGGTGAGATCCTCGTCAAGATCGAAGCTGCCGGGCTTTGTCACTCCGACCTCTCCGTGGTCGACGGGAATCGCGTTCGCCCCGTGCCGATGTTGCTGGGCCACGAGGCAGCTGGTCGAATCGTCGAACTCGGCGACGGCGTTGATTCGTTGTCGGTGGGCACCCGCGTCGTGATGACTTTTCTTCCGCGGTGTGGCGAGTGCGCGGGATGCGCCACTGACGGCCGGATGCCGTGCACGGTGGGTAGCGCCGCCAACAACGACGGCAGTTTGCTCGGTGGCGCGCAACGACTGCGGCGCTCCGGCGAGAGCGTCAAACATCATCTCGGCGTTTCGGGTTTCGCGACGCATGCGGTGGTCAACGCCAAGTCCGTAGTTGCCGTCGAAGACGATATTCCGGCCGAGATTGCAGCCGTACTCGGTTGCGCGGTGTTGACCGGCGGGGGAGCGCTACTCAACGCGGCCAAGCCTCGCCCGGCGGACACTGTGATGGTGGTCGGCTTGGGCGGCGTCGGGATGGCCGCAATCCTGACGGCGCGGGCACTCGGGGTCGAGAACGTCATCGGCGTCGACGCACTGGAGTCCAAGCTGGCTCAGGCGCTGGAACTGGGCGCGACCGAGGTTTTCACACCGTCCGGCCTGTCCGAGAGTGGCGTTCGCGCAGACATCGTCGTCGAAGCTGCGGGAAATGCTCGGGCGTTCGAGACAGCCGTGGCCGCGACGGCAGCTGGTGGCACGACCGTCACGGTCGGGTTGCCTGCGCCTGATGCGCGCTCGTCGATCTCGCCGCTCGGGCTGGTGGCCGAAGCGCGGACCATCATCGGCAGTTACCTCGGATCCGCGGTCCCCGCCCGCGACATCCCGATCTACGCGCAATTGTGGCGGGACGGGAAGCTGCCGGTCGAGAAGCTCATCTCCTCGCGAATCGAGTTGGACGACATCAATTCCGGCATGGACGAACTTGCGGACGGAAAAGCAATCCGACAGGTCATTATTTTCGACTGAAATCGTTACCTCCTGTAACGCTTCTCTCATACTGGACGACTACTCGAATGACGTTGCGTGACGCCCCGGGGGTCGGTCGTACGTTTTCCAAAAGTTGATTGGGGAGAAGATATGCCGGTTCGTGGGTTCTTTTCGCGACATCGAATACTGGCGGGTGCGGTAGCGCCCGCAGCGCTCGGCGTGGCCGCGTTGGTGGCGGTCGCAGTTGCCGTGGATTCTCCGCAATCGCAGACGATCGAGACCGAGTTGACCGCGTCTGTCACCGAGTGCCACGACACGGTCGGGATCGGTGTTGCCGGTCGCGGAGACACGCCGGTCGAGGGCACAACGAAGATGCTCGTCGGTGCGGATGGAACGACACTCCTCCCGGCGGCGCTCACAGACGACTACAGCAGTTACTGGGTCGACCCGGTACTCAAGGCGCCCGCCGGTTCGGTCAAGGACGGCTCGTACGCCTCCGTCTACATCGCGTATCCCGCAAACATGGACAGTTACGAAGAGGCCGTGACGACGGGCGCCGACAACACCCGCGCTGTGATGAAGGCAATCAGCGCGGCCTGCCCGAACACGAAGTTCTCGATTGTCGGATACAGCGAAGGCGCTGACGTAGTGCGCCGCGTCGCGATGGACATCGGCTCGGAGTCGAGCACCTCCGGCATCAATCCGGACAACGTCGTCGGTGTGGTCATCTTCGCCGACGCTGGTCGACTCGCGGGCGAGGGGCCGTTCCCCGGCGCCGAGAACCCGTACGCGAACCCGAACGGTTTCAACCAGCAATATCAGAACGGAAAGAACACCGCTTCCGGATCCGGGGCACTTCCAGGCACCAGCGGAGATTTCGGGGCCCTGAACGGCAAGATTGCGTCGTTCTGCTCTGACGGCGACCTCACCTGCGCAGCTCCCGAGAACATTTCACTCCTGATTCTGGCGGCAAACGTCGGTCGGCAGCTCAACGTCGACCAGTTGCAAGCGCAGAATCTGACGCCCGCCACCGGCATGGACATCGCGGTCGTGATGGGACGCGTGATGTTCGACGCCTTCAACGACATCTCGAGCAATCCCACCTGGATGCAGAGCGACGAAACCTTCCTCGATGTCTTGCTGAAGGTCTCCGACCCGGCGTACAGGCCGAGCGAGGCCACCACGACGCCGGTCGCAAAGGACTCGGTTTCCACTGAGGAAGTGTCGCCGTTGGCGTACCTGCCGCAGAAGCTGTTCAAGGAAATCGTCGGCCTCATCGCCACGAACCAGAACACCATTCCCGTAGTCATGAACGATCCGTACGGCCTGACCTTGGGCCCGGATGTCGGTCACCACTTCGACTACTGGCGCGATTCGGATGCTGCAAACGGCAAGCCCCTGACATCAGCGGAGTACGCAGCGGCGTGGCTGACCTATCTGGCCAAGCAGGCGCAGGACGGCAAGCCGGTCGATTCGTCGGCGAAGCCGACCGCCGAAGAGATGGCGGATGCCATCGACGCCTTGGCTGCTTCGCCTTCGGTTACCGACTCGGCCAAGCCCACCACAACCACGGGCGAAGCGGTACAACCCGCACCCGCAGGTTCGGAATCTGCAGCACCGGCACCCGCGGCTCCGACGACGACATCCGTTGCGCCGGCCGCGACGCCGAGTGTGACTTCAACCGTGGCGCCGTCGACTTCAGTCGAGTCGAGTGAACCGCCCGCCGCGACCACGACAACGACAACATCAACAACAACAACGACACAGGCTGCGGCCGGCTAGCCGAGACGTTTCCGTTCGTCAAAAACGCTGTCACGGGCTGCGATCCGCAAGTAGTTGCGGATCGCAGCCTGTTTTGTATGTACGGGTTACGTACAGCGGCGGTTGGTGCTTATGGTGGAAGGGAGTTTCCGGATCACGAATCGTGGGTTTCACCGTGCACGAGCTGTCTATTGCGCAGAGTGTGGTCGAAGCCGTGTGCGAGCGTGCCGGCGAGCGACGAGTATCGAGTGTGCGGCTGGAAGTAGGGCAACTCTGCGCAGTGGTTCCACACTCTCTGCTGTTCTGCTTCGACGTTGTCACGGCGGGTACTCACGCCGAGGGTGCCAGCTTGCACATCGATCAGATTGCAACCAGCGCGCGATGCAATAGCTGTGGCGTGACTTTCTCGCCGCCCGACATGTTCTTGTTGTGTGGGTGCGGCAGTGCTGATGTCGAGGTGCTTGCCGGCCGCGAGTTGCGGATCCTGTCGATGGAAGTGAGCTGAGCATGTGCGCGACGTGTGGGTGCGGGGACGCCACGGGACCTCGGGTGTCGGTCGTCGCCGGCGGAGAACACGAGCAGGACGACAGCCATGGGCACGGTCACCACCACGACCACGACCACGACCATGACCATGGGCACGGTCACTCCGACCACACTGTAATTCTCGAGCAGCAGGTGCTTGCCAAGAACGACCGCATTGCGGTTCACAATCGTGAGTGGATGCGGGGCCGCGGAATCACGGCGCTCAACATCATGAGTTCGCCCGGCGCGGGTAAGACCACATTGCTGGCGCGAACGATCCGGGAACTAGGACGACAACGACCGATTGCCGTGATCGAAGGTGACCAGGAAACCCGGCTCGACGCCGAGCGGATTCGTGAGGCCGGCGCGTCAGTGGTCCAGGTCAACACGGGGGCGGGCTGTCACCTCGATGCCGAGATGATCGATCGCGCGCTGCGCGCCTTGGACCCCGCGGACGAGTCGCTGCTTCTGATCGAAAACGTAGGAAACCTGGTGTGCCCCGCGCTCTTCGACCTGGGCGAGGAAGGCAAGGTTGTCCTAATTTCGACGCCGGAGGGGGTCGACAAGCCGAAAAAATACCCGCACATCTTTGCCGTCGCGGACCTCGTGGTGATCAACAAGATCGACTTGCTCCCGTACGTCGAGTTCGACGTCGATGCCTGTGTCGCGCAAGCGAAAATCCTCAATCCTGCTGTGCGCGTTGTTGTTTTATCGGCCACGACAGGTGAGGGCATGGACGAGTGGTACGAGTGGATCGGTAGTCGTTCGGCGATTTCTCCGGTGGCCGTTGACAACTGATCTGCTCGGGTAGTTAATGAAATGAGTGGGTGCCACGCAAGTGGGCCGAGGTTCGACTCCGGTGGCGTCAGCGTTTCGGTGCCGCAGCAATTTGAGGCCATAGCGTGTCAGGCAGTAGCGGCGCCGAGAATCAGGCGCAAGTGCACCCGTGAAAGCGGCTGACATGGACACACAAAAATCGACTGCTGGCACCACGGCGGAACCTGCCTCCGAAAGCGCAGCTACCCCGGAAAGTGCAGCGGCCAAAGCGGAAGAAACTCTGATCCACGTGCTGTGGATCAATGCCGGTCTCAGTTGCGACGGTGATTCGGTGGCGCTCACCGCGGCCACGCAACCCAGTATCGAGGAGATCGCGCTCGGTGCGTTGCCCGGCCTGCCTCAGGTGGCGGTTCATTGGCCGCTCATCGACTTCGAATGTGGACCGCAGGGTGGCGCTGACGATTTCCTGGAATGGTTCTGGAAAGCCGACCGGGGAGAATTGGAACCCTTTGTTCTTGTTGTCGAAGGATCTATACCGAACGAGAAACTTCACGACGAAGGGTACTGGTGTGGTTTCGGGAACAATCGCGAAACCGGCCAACCGGTCACCACGAGCGAATGGCTCGACAAGCTGGCACCGAAAGCCACTGCGGTAGTTGCGGTCGGCACGTGCGCAACCTACGGCGGCATACATGCGATGGCCGGCAATCCGACCGGTGCGATGGGCGTGCCGGACTATCTCGGGTGGACCTGGAAATCGAAGGCGGGCATCCCGATCGTGTGCGTTCCCGGGTGTCCCATTCAGCCGGACAACCTCTCCGAGACCCTGACCTATCTTCTGTACATGGCCACTGATCAGGCGCCGATGATTCCCTTGGACGAATCCCTCCGCCCGCAGTGGCTTTTCGGTGCCACCGTTCACGAGGGCTGTGACCGTGGCGGGTACTACGAGCAGGGCGAGTTCGCGACGGAGTACGGGTCGCCGAAGTGCATCGTCAAGCTGGGGTGTTGGGGACCGGTCGTGAAATGCAATGTCCCCAAACGCGGTTGGATAAACGGAGTCGGCGGGTGCCCTAATGTCGGCGGGATCTGCATCGGCTGCACGATGCCGGGATTCCCGGACAAATTCATGCCGTTCATGGATGAACCACCTGGCGGCAAACTCTCCACCAATGCGGTGGGAATGTACGGGTCCGTGATCCACAGTCTGCGCCGGATCACCGGTCACACGTTGGACAAGGAACCGCACTGGCGCGAGCGCGGGTCGAAGTTGCTCACCGGTGCGACGCGTACGTGGTGACCGACCGGATACCTTCAAATCAGTTCGTGAGCAACGTCTCTGGGAGGCACTGCAATGACGGCCATCGTTCCCGAACCCACCTCGACTGCGGACCGCGACGGTCTTGTCGAGATGGCGTGGGACCCCATCACCCGAATCGTCGGCAGTCTGGGTATCTACACCAAGATCGACTTCGCCAATCGCGAAGTGGTGGAGTGCCACAGCACGTCGTCGATCTTTCGTGGGTATTCCCTGTTCATGAAGGGGAAGGACCCGCGCGACGCGCATTTCATCACCAGTCGTATCTGCGGCATCTGCGGTGACAATCACGCCACATGCTCGTGCTACGCACAAAACATGGCGTACGGCGTCAAGCCGCCGCATCTAGGCGAGTGGATCGTCAATCTCGGCGAGGCCGCCGAGTACATGTTCGACCACAACATTTTTCAAGAGAATCTGGTCGCAGTCGACTACTGCGAGAAGATGGTCTCCGAGACGAATCCCGGTGTGCTGGCGCAGGCAGAGAACACGCGCTGCCCGCACGAGGAGCAGCACGGGTATCGCACGATCGCGGACATCATGCGGACTCTCAATCCGTTCACGGGTGAGTTCTATCGCGAAGCGTTGCAAGTCTCGCGTTCGACTCGCGAAATGTTCTGCTTGATGGAGGGTAGGCACGTCCACCCGTCGACGCTCTATCCCGGCGGCGTCGGCACCGTCGCGACGATCGAACTGATGACGGACTACATGTCGCGGCTGATGCGGTACGTCGAATTCATGAAGAAGGTCGTGCCGATGCACGACGACCTGTTCGACTTCTTCTACGAGGCGCTGCCCGGTTACGAAAAGGTTGGCCTGCGGCGGACCCTGCTGGGTTGTTGGGGATCGTTCCAAGACCCCGAGTACTGCAATTTCTCGTACAAGGACATGACCGACTGGGGCCGGAAGATGTTTGTCACTCCCGGTGTGGTTGTCGACGGAAAGTTGGTCACCACGGATCTGGTGGACATCAACCTCGGTATCCGAATCATGCTGGGGTCCTCGTATTACGAGGACTGGAGTGATCAGGAGATGTTCGTCAAGACCGATCCGCTGGGTAACCCGGTCGATCGCCGGCACCCGTGGAATCAACACACCAACCCTCACCCGCAGAAGCGGAACCTCGAGGACAAGTACAGCTGGGTCATGTCACCGCGATGGTTCGACGGAAAAGACAACCTCGCTCTGGATACCGGCGGGGGAGCATTGGCTCGTCTGTGGAGCACCGCTCTTGCCGGCCTGGTCGACATCGGATACCTGGAGTCGACCGGACACAGTGTGAAGATCAATCTTCCGAAAACAGCACTGAAGGGTCCTGTCTCGCTCGAGTGGAAGATTCCAGAGCATGGCAGCAATACTCTCGAAAGGAACCGTGCGCGAACGTATTTCCAGGCATACGCAGCAGCGGCTGCCCTTCACTTCGCAGAGAAGGCGCTTGTCGAGATCCGGGCAGGCCGTACCAAGACGTGGGAGTCGTTCGAGGTTCCGGACGAGGGAATCGGTTGCGGATTCACCGAAGCCGTCCGCGGAGTTCTCTCACATCACATGGTGATTCGTGACGGCAAGATCGCGAACTATCACCCGTACCCACCGACCCCGTGGAATGCGAGCCCGCGCGACAGCTACGGAACCCCCGGTCCGTATGAGGATGCCGTGCAGGGTCAGCCGATCTTCGAGGAGAACGATCGAGACCACTTCAAGGGCATCGACATCATGCGGACCGTGCGTAGTTTCGATCCCTGTCTGCCGTGTGGTGTTCACATGTATCTCGGCGGCGGTAAGACCCTGGAGAAGTTGCACTCACCGACGCAGTCCGTGACCGGGGAGTGATCGATGGAGCATTCGGCCGACTACTGGCGCGGAGCAGGGGAGCGCATCGAGACGTTGTTGCAGGCCAATGCCGGTGCAGGCCCGGTGGCCAGGGATCGCGCCGAGCAACTGGTGCGCGAGGTCGTGCAGTTGTACGGCGCCGCACTCGAACGCACCGTCGCGCTGGCGGATCCGGCCATGATGGATGCGATGGTTCGCGACGATCTGGTGTCGAGCCTCCTACTGGTGCACGGACTTCACCCGCACGACGTCGAGACCCGCGTACGCACTGCGCTCGACAGCGTGCGTCCGTACCTCGGCTCGCACGGCGGGGACGTCGAACTGATCGAGGTGGCGGACGGCGTGGTGCGGCTACGGCTTCTCGGAAGCTGTAACAGTTGCCCTTCGTCGTCGGTGACCCTCGAAACCGCGGTCCAGGACGCGGTGCAGGCGGCGGCACCCGAGACCACCGGAATCGACGTCGAAACACCGGATTCGCACGAGCTGAAGTCGGGTGTGATCTCGGTCGAGTCCCTGTTCTCGCACGTACACGCCGAAGGGGGAGGCGCGCACTGGGTGGAGGTCCCCGAATTTGCCGAAGTCGACGCGGGTGAGGTCGCGGGTTTCCGGGTATCGGATACCGATCTGTTGGTCTGCCGCTCCGGTGACGATCTGTACGCGTATCGCGACCATTGCCCCGTATGTGACCATTCGATGGCGGGGGCTGTGCTCGAACGCATGATGGGCCTTCCTGTCCGAGACGCCGCTGTCCTTACCTGTCCGACGTGCTCTGCCCACTTCAGCGTGTACGGAGCGGGTGCGCGGGTCGGCACCGGCTCCGAGCACCTGGCGCCTCTGCCGGTGCTTATTCGCGACGGTGTGCTCTCGGTCGCGCTCGCCGACGATTCCGTGTTGCCGGTGACCTAGCCGTGGACGAAGCCTGGTCATGAAAACCACTGTGGGAGAGGTACTCACGCGAATCGCCTCGACGCGCGCCGTTCCGACCGGGCCGCTGTGTGAGATGTGCGCGGCGGGCATAGGTGACGAACACCAACACGTCGTGGACGTACAGGTCCGGAGCCTGATGTGCGTGTGCCGTCCCTGCTATCTGCTCTTTGCGCCGGTCGACGCGGATCTCCGATACAAAGCGGTTCCCGATCGGTATCTCGAATTTCCGGGCTTCGAACTCGCCCCTGGCCGGTGGGAGTCCCTGGAAATTCCTGTCGGCCTGGCATTCTTCTTTCGGAACTCACTCCTCGACAAGTACATAGTCTTCTATCCGGGACCTGCCGGAGCTACCGAATCCGAGCTGCCCATCGACTCGTTCGAGACTGTGCTCGCGGAGAATCCGGGGCTCTCGCAGATGCGGGCCGACGTCGAGGCGTTGATTGTCTCGGTGCCCACGTCAGGACAATCGCCGAGATGCTTCGTTGTTCCCATCGACGCCTGCTACGAGCTGGTGGGCAGGCTGCGCACCGTGTGGCGCGGATTCGACGGTGGCCAGGATGCCGCACGCGCGGTGGACGAGTTCTTCGGGCGCGTCGAGGCGCGAAGCAGGTCGGCATGACCGTCCTCGACTTCTCGGTCGACAACGTGGAGGTGGAACCGTATGCGGTTACACCAAATCTGACGGTGAGATTGAGGATGTCGGAGACTACCGGCGCGACCGTCCGAGCAGTCGCTCTACGCGCACAGGTTCGAATCGAACCGCACCGCCGGCCGTACTCCGACGAGGAAGGCGACGCCCTGCGCGATTTGTTCGGTCCGCGGGAGCGTTGGTCGAGTACGCTGCGAACCTTCTTGTGGATGGAGTGTTCCACGGTCGTTCAGGGATTCACGGGAACAACGGTCGCGGCCTTACCCATGGCGTGTACGTACGACTTCTCGGTGACGGCGTCGAAGTACATGCACGCACTCCGTGACGGAACGATTCCGATCGTGGTTCTACTGAGCGGAACCGTATTCACCGACGGGCAGCGCGGTTTCTCGGTACAGCAGATCCCGTGGGACAGATCTGCTGCCTACGAATTGCCGGTCGACGTGTGGAAACAGCTGATGGCCACGCATTATCCGGCCTCTGGGTGGGTACGCCTCGACCATGAGACGATTGCCGATCTCGTGCGATTCAAGGCAGCGCACGGCCTCACGGACCTCGATTCAGCCGTGCGGCAGTTGCTGACGGCGAGCGAGGTGCCCCGATGACCCGAACTGAGATGGATCACGACGTTCGGGCCGTGGCCGACGCTGTCCTGTACGAGGGATATCTTCTCTATCCTTACCGGGCCGGCTCGGCGAAGAATCAATCCCGTTGGCAGTTCGGGGTTCTCGGACCGCCCGGCGCCGCCGGTGACGGAGTCGGCGAGGAACCGTCGATGTCCGCCCAATGTCTGCTCGGCGAACTCGAGCGGAGCGGCGCCGAAGTAACGGCGACGGTGAGATTTTTGCACCACCAGTCGCGGACGGTTGAACGACTCGGCGCCGGCGGCGCGTGGATTCCGGTGGATCGGTTGGCCGTCGACGGGCACGAGGCGATCTCGTGGGACGAAGCCACCGAATCCGAGATCGTCTTGGGTCCGTGGGGTCTGGACGAACTCGAGGCCGGAGTCGAAGAATCCTTCTGTGCGGCGGGAGTTGTCGACGGCGAGACTCTGGCGGATTCTCGGGGCCGGGTAGTCGGACGGGTCGTTCGGACACGGCTTCCGGTGACTGGCTGCTTGGAATTGAACGCCTCCGCAGGGGACAGACGCAGGGTGATCTCCGTGAGCATCATGAACGACACGAGCGTCGACATGAGGGACAAGGGCACGGCCACGGCGCAGTCGATGCTCGGCACTCACGTCATTTTGACCTGCGCAGGCTCGAGGTTCGTGTCGTTGTTCGACGAACCAGATCACTCGGAGCCGCTGCGGCAAAATCGCTGTTATCCCGTGCTTGCGGGGACCGAGGATCCGACTCACCCCGGTACATCGCCCACCGTTCTGGTATCACCGATCATCCTGTACGACTTTCCCGAGATTGCGCCGCAGAGCGAAGGATCCCTGTTCGACTCGACGGAGATCGACGAAATTCTCACGCTGAGAATTCTGGCCATGACCGAAGAGGAAAAGGCGCGGGCGCGGGCTACCGACTCGAAAGCTGCCGACATCATCGATCGATGTGAGAGCTTGACGGCCGACGATCTAGCCGGCCTGCACGGCGTGCTGCGAGATTCGATTGCCGGTTCTGATCTGATACCCGAGGTGCCTGACGGCGTGGACTGGTGGACGCCGGAAGCCGACACCAGCGTTCAACCACGCACCGACGCAGTTTTGATCAACGGCGTCCGCGTCTGCGGTGGAAGTACGGTTCGGCTTCACCCCTCACATCGCGCTGATGCTCAGGACCTGTTCTTCGACGGCCGGATCGCCCACGTCGCCACCATTCATGAAGACGTGGACGGCGACATTCATGTTGGGGTGACGCTCTTGGACGACCCGGCCGCCGATCTGCATAACTGGTACGGCCGCTACCTGTACTTCGCGCCGGACGAGATAGAGCCGGTGCCGCGAGACGGCGCGAGTTGACGTACTTCACGCTGTCGGACTTCACAGCTGTCGGACTTCACTGCTATCGAGAGGAGAACCCGCCATGAGGAGCATGGGATTGCTGTCGACGGCACTTCTCGGCGCCACCGCGATCGCAGCCGCGATCGTTCTGGTGGTGTCGATGCCGGACATCCAGCGCTATCTGCGAATGCGAAAGATGTAAAGCACTGTGCGCGTGCTGATTGCAGGCGTCGGAAACATATTTCTCGAAGACGACGGATTCGGCCCCGAAGTTGTTCGAGCGTTGCAGCATGAGAATCTCCCGACGGGGGTTCGCCTGGTCGACTACGGGATTCGTGGTGTGCATCTCGCATACGACTTGTTGGAGTCGTGGGACGCGCTGGTGCTGATCGACGCATTACCGGTGACCGGAGTTCCGGGGAAGCTTGCGATCATCGAAGTGGATCCCGAAAGTGAAGGCTCGCAAGGAGGTTTCGACGCACACTCGATGCATCCGAGTTCGGTGTTTGCCAGCCTGCAGGCCCTCGGCGGAGCACTCCCGCGGACGTTCGTGGTGGGGGCACACGCGAAATCGATTGGCGACGGAATCGGATTGAGCACAGAGATGCGTGATTCGGTAGGGCAAGCCGCCTCTGCGGTGATGGCACTCGTCCGGTCGATCGACGTGGATTGTGATGCCACCACTTTGGGGCCGGAGGTGTGAGTCATGTGTCTGGGGATTCCGGGACGGGTACGCGAACTACTGGACGGATACGGCGGTCAACTCGCCCTCGTCGACGTGGAAGGTGCACCGCGCAAGGTCAACATCGGGATGCTCGACGAAGGCACCGTCACGGCAGGTGACTGGGTGGTGATCCACATGGGCTTTGCAGTCGAGAAGGTCGACGAACAGGGAGCACAGCGCGCCCGGGCCGGCCTCGAACTGATGGGCCGTGGTCAAGACGGTGAGATCGACGAGTCCGGTACTCGTACCGGCGAGGTCGGGACATGATGGTCGCCAGCCGTGTCATCGTTCGTGGCGTAGTCCAGGGTGTGGGATTCCGGCCGTTCGTTCACGCGACTGCGACCGAACTGGGACTGTCGGGTTCGGTGGGAAATTCTGCTCTCGGGGTCGTGATCGACATCGAAGGCGACGGAGAGGCAATCGATGCGTTTGTCGCTCGGGTGCGAAACCGCCCCCCACCGCTGGCACGAGTGGAGTCGATAGAGCGCGAGGACTCGCCGCCGCTAGGTCGTCAGGGGTTTTGCATCATCGAGACGGATGCGGGGGCGGTCGGGCGAACCTTGGCGCCGGCCGATGTCGGGATCTGCGACGACTGCCTGCGGGAGCTGACTGATCCGAGCGATCGGCGATATCGTCATCCCTTCATCACCTGCACCAATTGTGGTCCACGATTCACGATCATCGAGTCGATGCCCTACGACCGGGCCGCTACGACGATGAAGCGGTTCCCGTTGTGCGCGAACTGTGCGGCGGAGTACGTGGATCCCTCCGACCGCCGGTTTCATGCGCAACCGATTGCCTGCCCGGAGTGCGGTCCAACGCTTTCGTTCGTGGAAGGCGACGCGCCCACGGAGACCGGCGAGGGTGCACTGCTACGAGCCCGATCGCTGCTACGAGACGGGAAGATTCTTGCTGTCAAGGGAATTGGAGGATTCCACTTGGCCTGCGATGCGCGTGATGATCGCGTGGTTCACGAATTGCGTGACCGCAAGCATCGACCGAGCAAGCCGTTGGCGGTGATGGTGCGCGATGTGAGAGAAGCCAGAGCGCTGGGTGTGGTCGGGGATGCCGAGGCCGATGCCATGTCCTCGCGCGAGCGTCCCATAGTGCTGGTTGCCAAAGCGTCTGGATACACGCCGTCTCCCTCGATTGCCCCAGGCATTCCGGACATCGGAATCATGCTGGCCTACAATCCGATTCAGCATCTTCTTCTCGGGTTGGCGGGAGACGCTGCGGGCCCCGCGGCGTTGGTGATGACGTCGGCGAACATCGGTGGCGAGCCAATTCTGTACTCCGACGACGATCTCGAACGGGTGGGTGACCTGGCCGACGGGGTGTTGACCCACAACCGTCCGATCTTGATGCCGTGTGACGACTCGGTGATGCGAATAGTCGGCAGTGGACGACAGTTGCTTCGTCGCTCGCGCGGATATGCACCGCTGCCCGTTGCGGCGCCGTTCGATCTACCGCCCACCTTGGCGGTCGGGGCCGATCTGAAGAACACCTTCTGTCTTGCCGAGGGTGCGTATGTCTGGCCGAGTCAGCACATCGGAGACATGGGCGACCTCGCTGTCCTCGACAGTTTTGCTGCCTCGGAGAGTCACTTCGAGTCGATCACCGGAGTAGTGCCGCACCAGATTGCCTGTGACGAGCATCCTCGGTATCGCTCGTCCTCGTGGGCTCGCAGTCGTAGTGGCGACCGACCGGTGCGCGTCGTCGGGCATCACCACGCACATGTGGCTTCCGTGATGGGGGAGAACGGCCGGGACGGGAGCGAACCGGTTCTCGGAATAGCGTTCGACGGCACCGGTTACGGGGCGGACGGCGCAGTGTGGGGAGGGGAATTGCTGCTGGCGACGTACAAGGGTTATCGCCGTCTCGCGCATCTGGGATACGTACCGCTGCCAGGGGGCGATGCCGGAGTGGAACGACCGTACCGAATGGCGCTCGCCCACCTCTGGCATGCCGGGTTGGACTGGGAAACCGACCTCGCGCCGGTGGCAGCCTGTCCGCCGCGAGAGCAGTCGGTCCTACTTCACCAGTTGGCAACCGGTTTCGGGTGTGTGGACACCTCCAGCATGGGGCGGTTGTTCGACGCAGTCTCCTCGCTGACCGGGGTTCGTCAGAGCGTCGACTACGAAGCGCAGGCCGCCATCGAACTGGAGGGTATTTCGAGGGGAGTCGACTGCGCCCCGTCGCGGTACACCTTCGACTGGGTGCAGTCGGACGACGATTCCTGGACAGCTGATCCGCGGTCGGTCATTCGGGCCGTTGTCCGTGATCTCCGAGCGAAGGTGCCCGCCGACGTGATCGGCGCGCGCTTCCACGAATCCGTCGCGCACCTCGTACTCGAGTGGGCAATCCGTGGCCGGGAACTGGCGGGAGTGGACGAGGTAGTTCTCACCGGAGGTGTGTTTCAGAACCCTCTCCTGCTCGTCCGGGCGTGTGCCCTGCTCGGAGAAGCCGGATTCACGCCGTTGACAGGACTGCAGTTACCACCGAACGACGGTGGTCTCGCCTACGGCCAAGTGCTGGTCGGGAGTTCGTCATGAGGTCAGGAGTTGTGCCATGTGCCTAGCCGTACCAGGACGTATCGAGTCCTTGGAGGAACGCGACGGAACGACGATGTCGGTGGTGAACTTCGGAGGCGTCCGAAAAGAAGTGTGCCTCGAATACATTCCGGGCGCCCGAGTCGGCGAGTACGTCGTGGTGCACGTCGGATTCGCCATCCAACGACTCGACGAGGAATCCGCGCGCAGCACGCTGGCGGAATTCGAACACCTCGGCGTACTCGAAGAGGAATTCGGTGACGGGTTCGCCAGGGCTGCCCGGGCCGCCGGGATCGAACCGAAGGAGACGGAATCATGAAGTATCTGGACGAGTTCTCCGATCCGGAACTGGCCGGCAAACTGCTGGATCAGATCCGCGCGCTGGCCACGCGCCGATGGGCGATCATGGAAGTGTGTGGTGGTCAGACACATTCGATCATCAGGCACGGCATCGATCAACTACTCCCAGAGCAGATCGAGATGATTCACGGACCTGGTTGCCCGGTCTGCGTCACGCCGCTCGAGATCATCGACAAAGCTCTCGAAATCGCGGCAAAGCCCGATGTCATTTTCTGTTCATTCGGGGACATGTTGCGAGTTCCGGGGAGTTCGTCGGATCTGTTCCGGATCAAGAGCGCCGGCGGCGACGTTCGCGTGGTGTACTCACCGTTGGATGCACTGACTATTGCCAAGGAGAATCCGGACCGGCAAGTGGTGTTCTTCGGGATCGGATTCGAGACCACAGCGCCGGCCAACGCCATGACCGTCTATCAGGCCAATCGCCTGGGTATCAAGAACTTCTCGCTGCTCGTCTCGCACGTTCTGGTCCCGCCGGCAATGGCCGCGATAATGGACTCGCCAGAGTGCCGCGTGCAGGCATTTCTGGCGGCCGGGCATGTGTGCAGTGTGATGGGAACGTCGGAGTACCCGGCCCTCGCCGAGAAGTACAAGGTCCCGATAGTCGTCACCGGATTCGAGCCGCTGGATCTCCTGGAAGGCATCAGAAAGACTGTGCTGCAGTTGGAATCGGGTCGACACGAGGTCGAAAATGCCTACGCCCGTGCTGTCACGGCGGAGGGCAACACCGCAGCGAAAGCGATGCTCGAGGATGTGTTCGCGGTGTCGGACCGGACGTGGCGCGGCATCGGATCGATCCCGGACAGTGGTTGGCAGCTGGCGCCGAAGTATGCGTATTTTGATGCGGAAGAACGTTTTTCGGTGACCGATATCCACACCGACGAGTCGAGTGTCTGCCGGTCCGGTGAAGTATTGCAAGGCTTGATCAAGCCACACGAGTGCAGTGCCTTCGGGAAGGAATGTACTCCGCGGAATCCACTCGGTGCCACGATGGTGTCGTCCGAGGGGGCGTGCGCTGCGTACTACCTGTACCGACGCCTGGAACTGCAGGAGGCGGGTCATGCCGGCTGAGGAGACTGCGGTCGTGGACCTGTCGGCATGGGTGTGCCCACTGCCGCTGCGTGATTCGCCGAACATCGTCATGGGACACGGCGGTGGGGGAGCGATGTCCGCCGAGCTCATCGAGCATCTGTTCCTGCCCTCGTTCGGAAGCGCTGCCGATGCCGAGCTCGGCGACTCGGCTGTATTCGACATCGGCGGGGTGCGGTTCGCCTTCTCAACGGACTCGTACGTCGTGAAACCCATGGTGTTTCCCGGCGGAACGATCGGCGATCTTGCGGTCAACGGAACGGTGAACGACCTGGCGATGGCGGGAGCACAACCCTTGGTGATGTCGACGGCATTCATCCTCGAAGAAGGGACCGCGTTGACCGACATCGCGGCGATCGCGAAGGCGCTCGGGCGGGCTGCGCACGTTGCCGGCGTTCGACTGGTGACGGGTGACACCAAAGTTGTCGATGCCGGTCACGGCGACGGAGTCTTCATCAACACCGCGGGAATCGGGATTGTCGCCGACGGGGTGGACATCAACCCCACTCGCGCACAAGTGGGTGACGTCGTGATCGTCAGCGGCGACATCGGTGTTCACGGGGTGGCCGTGATGAGTTGTCGCGAAGGTCTCGAATTCGGGACCGAGGTGCGCAGTGATTGCGCGTCGCTCAACGGCGTGGTCGCCGACATGATTGCCACCGGCGTCGACATCCATGTCTTGCGCGACCCTACCCGGGGCGGAGTTGCCGCCACCCTCAACGAGATCGCTCAAGCGTCGAACATCGGTGTTGCGCTGGTGGAACGAGATCTGCCGATTCCCGCTGACGTGCGCGACGCCTGTGGGCTACTCGGTTTGGATCCTTTGTACGTCGCCAACGAGGGTAAGTTGATCGCCTTCGTTCCGCGAGAAGACTCCGACCGAATTCTGGAAGCGATGCGCGGTAATCCGCTGAGTGCGGGAGCTGCCGTGATCGGGGAGTGCGTGGCCGAACATCGCGGAATGGTGGTGGCGCGTACGGGATTGGGAGGCAATCGGGTAGTGGATTTGCCGGCAGGTGAACAACTTCCGCGGATCTGCTGATGACTGCCGTCGGTATGAACGGGCCGGCATTGTTTGCCCGCTACGCGTATCCGCCGAACGAGTTGGGTTACTGCGGACCCGACGATCCTTCAGTGCTGCTTCGTCTGGCCAGCGGCAACTCGGGCAGCGGCGACCGTGATCGCGCTCGTCAATTCGACGGTGCGTGGCCGTACCTCGAGGCATTGGCCGCAAGTGCGGGCATCGACGATCCTCTCGATCCGCGAGTGATCGAAGCCTATTGGGTAGGAGGTGATCTCCTCGACTCGCTTGATTCGGGGGCGTTGTTGCAGCACTTGAGGGCGGCATTCGGTGAACGCGAGAACACCGGGTTTCTCCCTGCCCTCGGGGATCGGGACCGCGCGCTCGCGCACCACAGTTTTCACGTATTTCTGGTGTATCCGTGGGTCAAGCTTCTTCGGAAGCGCGGTGCGGTCCCACTGTCCGTCCTCCAGAACTGCCGGATCAGATGGGGAGTGGTCGAGGACGTGAGTGAGGAGCACGCGTTGGTGGTTTCGTCCCCGCTCGAGTTCGACGGTGAGCAACTCGTACGCGGCACGCCGGTGACGCAGCGAGTGCGATGGAGCGTTGACGGCCGCTCACTCGCACCGACGCCCGTCCAGGGCGCCTTGGTGACGATGCACTGGGATTGGCTGTGTGACAACATCACGTCAGAGCAATCACGGGCATTGGATGCCGCGGAAGACTCGGCATTGCGGATCGCGACCCGGATGCTGTCGACGTGACAGGCCCTGTCAGAGCAGGGACCACTGTCTGGAGGATACGCAGGTGTCAGGGCACGAAAAAGGTTCCGAGGCCCGGTGTTCCGATCGCCTGGGGATCGACGTATGCGACGACCTGACCCGAGCCCGGACGAATGGTGACGGGTTGTGCATCCAGTGTCGGAAATGATGCGGATCCGTACGCTCCGGTTCCGAGACTGAGCCAGTGGACGACCGCGGAGTGGGGGTTTCCGTCTCCGGGTGCGCGTCGCACGTGCAGCACGGCGACGCCAGGTTCTTCGCCGACGATCGCTGCAAGGTGGGGAGTGGGCAAGTCGACGAGCGGGACGTAAGGGTCGACCTGGAACGGAACCGTGCTCGGCGCCGCTGCCGCGGTACCCGGCATCATCACGCCGGAGATCGCAAGGGCCGCAAAGACCGCGGCACCGGTACGTGCAAAAGCGTTGAGTGCAGTCATACGATTCGACGCTAGTCGCTTGTCCGGCGATTCGGTGCCGTTTCGCGTTTCAATCGGTGGCGGGGTGACGTCGACGCCACCGCCCAGTGGTACGCGAAGGTACTCGGAATGACGATCGAGATATTCGGCCCCACGGCACGCACTGCACTGAAGTTCGGAGATCAGAAGATCAATCCGAGGCCTCTCGGATCGGCGGAGCAAGACCCGGCCTGGACCACCGGCGTCGTCGAGACGGCAGGTTCCGAGGATTTGTGCTTCATCACTCTTGCGTCACCCGGAACTGTCCGTGAGCACCTGGAGAACTGTGGGGTCGAGGTGCTCGACGGGCCCGTGACCAAACTGGGTGCCCTCGGCGAGATGGTCTCGCACTATTGTCGCGAACCCGACGGAAGCCTCATCGAGATCGCCGTCTACCCGTGAACCAACCACTCCGAGGAGAAATTACTCCAGATTCAATGTCGTTCAGTGCTGCCTCCGCCGGCTGTCGACATCTTTCCCGGCCGTGCACTTGGAATCCTCGTTCGTCACCGGACTTGCGGGTCCCGCTTCTCTGATCGTTCGTCCGCGGTCCGCGTCCGTCGGACTGTTCTCTTCCAGATCGCTGATCGAACTGGTTTCGAGAAGGTGTCGGACCGGCGTCCGATGGCTTTCGAGGGGGATCTAGCTACTTCCATCGTCTATCGAGTGAGCGAGGGTGGAGACGGTGCGCTTTCGGTGGGTTGTTGCCGGTTGCACTGTGTCGGGCCAGTCAGCAGTTTCTTCCAGCGCCCAGTCGGCCCATTCTGCGATGTGGTTGAAGTGGCCGATCATGAACCGGTTGGCCAGTGCCATCAGATGATTCTGCTGGGGGAGTGTGCCGGCTTCGGGGGCCGAAATCCGTTGTGCGTGTGAGACGAACAGACTTCGGGACCGAGTTGCCTGTTCGCGCATGGTGGTCAGGTTGGTCCGCAGGTCGGCGATCGTGCCTTGGTTGGCGAAGATCACGCGGATCATGCCTTCGAACTGCAAGGCGGGGGGTGTGGCCTGGGTGGCGAGCCAGTCACTCAGCGCTGTGCGACCTTCGTCGGTGATGGAGTAGACCGTGCGCGAGCGCTGAGTGCCTTTCGTTACCGTGCTCGCCGTGACCAGACCGCGTTCAAGCAGAATTTTGGGGGCGTTGTATCGCTGTCGGTCTGCGCTGGGCCACAACTCGGCGACCCCGCGTCCGACCTGTTCGGCGATCTCGTATGCCGACCAGTCCTTGACCGTCAGCAGTCCCAGGATCATGTACGAGGTAGGTGTGAGATCACGCTGAGCCACATGGCTCCCTTCGTTCCGCGGTTACATCCGAGCCTACAAGTGCTACTTCCCTTCACCGTTTGCATCCTCGGTGTCGGCGATGTCGTCGGATGTGTCCTGAGCGGGCTTGCCGTAGATGAAGGGGACGAGCGCTGCAGCGACGGCAGAGGCCGGGGCGAAACCATCGGCCGTGGGTGCCAGATTTCCCCACACCACCAAGGTCACGTCGTTGACCGGGTCGTACCCCATGAACGAGTTGTAGCCGGGCAGTTCGCCGATGTGGCCGTACATCGGACCCATTTGAGCGATACCGTATCCGTATCCTGCGGATCCTTCGCCATCTGTGGGTTGCACACTGTTCAAACGCAACTCTTGTGTGGCGGGACTCAGGAGCGAACCGGTTCCCAGAGCTTTGACCCATGTCGCCATGTCGTTTGCAGTCGAAATTCCCTGACCTGCAGACCATGTCCACGAGGGATTGTGCCTAGTGGTGTTGGTCGGTTTTTCGGTGCCTGCGGCGATCGCGTCGAGGCGAGATTGTGGGAGGGCCTCTTTGCCTTCGCCGAGCGTTTCGACGTTGCCACTGTAGGTGTAGCCGTCTGCAAACGGAGTCGGGATGCTGGTGTCGGTGTTCGCAGGAAACGACGTCCCTGCCAGTGCGAGTGGCCCGAAGAATCGGTCCGCGAAGATCTGCTGAATCGGCTTGCCGTCCAACTGCTCGGCGATCAAGCCGAGGAGAACGGTATTGGTGTTGGAGTAGTGATAACCGGTGTCGGGCGCGAAATACGGCGGCTGGCTCAGCCCCATTGCCAGCAGTTCCTCGGGTGTCCACACTCGCTCCGGTTGCTCGTCGAGCGCCCGGTTGAGTTCGAGGGTTTCGGTGTAGTTGTACAGGCCGCTACGCATGTCGAGCAGGTCGCCGATGGTGATGTTGTCGCCGTTGGGGACATCGGGGCGGAACTTGCTGACCGGATCGGTTACCGCAACCTTGCCTTCGTCGACCAACTGCAGGATGGCCGTACCGGTCCAGGTCTTGGTGTTCGAGCCCACGCGAACCTTGGTGTCCAGAGTGGGAGGCTCGTTCACGCCTTCCTTGACCGAACCCCATGTGTTGACGTACTTCTGCGTCGGCGTCGTGACCATGACCACCATTGCGATCTCACGGAACTCTTCTGCCTTCTCGGAGACGACGGAATCCATTGCGGCGCTGTCGAAAGACAAGACGGCGCTGTCCGCAGACCCGGCGGAGGTCGGCGGGGACGATGAGGGGGACTCGGGATCGGTTGCGGACGAACAGGCTGAGAGCAGCAATGCCGTAGCGATGCAGGCCACAGCCACTTTGCGGGTCTTGACGTTGTGAAAGGACGTCGACTTCCCAAAAGGGTTCATAGAGGGACTTTAAGCGATACTGCACTCTGCATGCTGCACTTTGCAGTAAATTACGACAAATCAGTCATGCATCCTCAGGAGCGTCCATGCCGCACACCACATCAGTTCGCGCCGTCGCTGCGTTGATCAGCGTCGGAGTAGTCCTCACCGCATGTTCGGCGAAGCCGTCGAATTCCGATTCCGCATCGGCTCCGGCGCAACAGGTTCCCGAGGAGGCAGCCCGCATCATGGCCACCTATCCGTACGCCATGGCTCGGTGGTCCTATCTCTTGGTCGACCCCGCCACCGACGAGGTGATTTACAGCAACAATGCTGATAGCTCTATGTTTTTGGCTTCCCAGACCAAACATTTCACCGTCGGCACCGCCTACGACACCCTTGGTGTAGACCACACTGTCACCACCCCCGTTTATGCCACTTCTCTCCCTGTCGAGGGCACCCTTACCGGTGATCTGGTGCTGGTCGGCTCCGGTGACCTCGCGCTCGGTGGGCGCAACGCCGCACAAGGCCGATTCGATTTCGCCACCGACGGCATCGACCACGTCTACGCCGATGCCCTGCCAGGAGCCGTTCTCGCGCCCGGTGATCCGCTGGCAGGCCTGAACGATCTCGCACGACAAGTAGCCGACGCCGGCATCACTCGGGTAAACGGCGACGTTCTGGTGGACCCTCGTCTGTGGGACACATACTCGACAGTCGAAGGCCTGGTCCCGTCGATTTTCGTCAACGACAACCTCGTCGATATCCAGGCGAGTCCGGGTGCGGTAGGTGAGCCCGCCGCCATCGACATGCTTCCCGGTAACGGCCTGTTCCGCGTCGATGCTCAGGTCACCACGGGTGAGGAAGGTAGCGACTCGACTCTGAAGGTTGCGGCCGATCCGTCCGATCCCACCCAGATCAACGTAACCGGGTCGGTACCGGCTGGAAAGACATCACTGACTGTCTATCGCATTACCGACGCGCCGACGTGGGCGCGTCAGCTGTTCGTAGAAGCGCTGCGACGCAATGGCATCGAGGTTGCATCGGTATCTCGTACGAACAGCACGGCTGCCCTGCCTGTCGATCGGACATATTCAGGAAGTCGACAAGTTGCGAGCCTGCAATCGGCACCAATTTCGGAGTCGGGAGGGATGATTCTCGCGACAAGCTACAACACGGGCGCGAACACTTTCTTGTGTCTGTTGGCAGTAGCGACAGGATCGTCGTCGTGCAGCGACGGTCTGCCCAGCGTGCGGGCACTCGCCGAGAAGGCAGGTATTGCAGCATCCGACCTGGTGGTCATGGACGGTCAGGGCGGAGACCCGTCACAATCGACGCCCGCAGCCGTCCTCCAGTGGCTCGACTGGGTGGACCAGCAGCCATGGGCCGATACGTTCTGGGCAGGTCAACCCGTACTCGGTGAGCGAGGCTCGTTGTCGGGCGTGGGAACCGACAGTCCGGCAAAGGGGAAGGTCATCGGTAAGACGGGAACATCCGCCGACGTCGAATCTGACACCGGCAGGTTGATAGTCACTCTTCAAGCGTTGTCGGGTTACATGATCACCCCCGACGATCGCCGACTTCTGTTTGTCGTCGCCGTCAGCGATGCAGTGTTTCCCGACCTGCCTAGGGGCGTGTTCCAAGTCGGGGGAGACGTCGGTGGTGTTGCCGCTGCATTCCAACAAGCACAGACGAATTGACGGGGCGAGACGGAGGTCCGGCGTTCGGGCGCTCATCCCTTTCGAATGAGGCACGAACGATGTAGGCGCACAGAGTGTCAGCATTGGCGCGCAGCGGTATCGACTGCGTCCCGATGAGAAACGAGTTTTGACATGGGTTCCGTTATCGGAGATCTCCTCCCCATAGCTGTCGGTGTCGCCGTGTCTCCGGTAGCCGTCATCGCCACGATCTTGATGTTGCTCTCCAAGCGCGCGGGTAGCACCAGCATCGGGTTCGCGTTGGGTTGGCTGCTCGGAATCTTCATTGCCACAGTTCTTTTCGTCACCCTGTCCAGTGCCCTCAGCACCTCGGACAATGGACCGTCCGCCACGGTATCGTGGATCAAACTCGCTCTCGGTGTCCTCCTGTTGGCCTTCGGGGTCAAGCAGTGGCGGGGGCGCAGCGGCGAACACGAAACACCGAAGTGGATGCAAGCCGTCGACGAGATGACCGCGGTCAAGGGGCTGGGCCTAGGATTCGCGCTCGCCGCGATCAACCCGAAGAATCTGCTGATGTGCATTGCGGCGGGAGTGTCGATCGGCTCGGCGTCGCTGGCGACCAGTGGAGTGATCGCCTCTGTCCTTGTCTTCACGATCATCGCCAGTTCAACGGTCGCGATCCCGGTCATCGGATACCTGGTGGCTGCCGATCGTCTGCGCGAGCCGTTGGCCAAGCTCAAGGTCTGGCTCCAAGACAACAACACCACGGTGATGAGCGTGTTGATCTTGGTCGTCGGAGTTGTTCTGATCGGCAAAGGAATCGGCGGAATCTTCTGATAAACCCTCTTTCAGGTGGTGTGAACGCGGACCGCCGAGGTGGGTGTCCTATCAGGCCAAGTTCACCGCGTAGTCGCCATCGGCGTGGCCGATCAGTTGCCAGCCGCCTTCTATCGGGGACAGTCGGACGTCAGCGAGATTCGCAATCTCGAGCTGTGGCCGGTCGGTGCCGGGGTACCAGGCTTCGACCTGTCCGGTACCGGTCCCGGTAAACCCGTTGCGCGACAACTCCGTCAGTGTGCCGGGCGCGGCTCGGGGATAAGCACGCGAGAGAGGCCCGGCAAATCCCTCTACGAGCCCGAGTGATTCGCCGGAAGGGCAGTCGATGCGATTCAAATTTCCTTGCGGCTGGTGGGTGTTGCCGTCCCGAACCGGGTGGGGGTCACCGCACGCTTGTGTCCACGACCACCACGCGCCGCCTATCCGGTAGTTGTCGGTGGCGTCGACGAAGCGGTCGACGTCTGCTCCCTGCTCGCCGGCATCCCCGAACCAACCCCATTCACCCGTCCACAACGGGGCGTCGTACCAGGCGGCAGCGCGGTCGGCGATCTTGAACCCGTCTTCGATTCCGGGGAATTCGCTACTGACTGTTATCGATTCGCTGTAGAGATGCGGCGAGAAGACCACCAGAGGATCGGTCAGGTACTGGCGTGGGGGCAGCGCGTCGAAGCCGAATGCCGACCAGATCGCGCTGGGCTCGAAGAACACGAGGTGCGGAAATCCGCCTGATTCGGCCTGTCTGATGGCGTCGGTGGCCCGCTTGTAGAACTGCCCGATCTGATCAGCGGCGGTGAATGGATCGCGCAGGCCGGGATTCGGTTCGTTCAAAAGGTCGTATCCTGCCACCGCTGGTTCGTCTTTGAACTCGGCGGCCAACCGCGCCCACGTAGCCACGAGGCGACTCTGGATTCCTTGCTCGTCGTCGTAAAACGCCTGGAAGGCATGGGCGATCGCCGGTGCGGCTTCCCGGAGTCCACCGATGTTGCAGGTCGTCCATCCGCCGGTCAGGGTTGCCCACTCCGGTGCGCCGTCCCAGCCGACTCCCGGCTCCATGAAAGACGGGCACGACTGGTCACTCGGGGTGCCGACGTACGGGCCCCATGCGTCCTGATGCATGTCGAGAACGGTGTAGATGCCGTGGTCTTTCGCGTTCTGGACTGCGCCTCGAATCCGGTCGACATACGCAGTGTCGAATGCACCGCGGGTCGGTTCGAGGAGGGACCACGCGACGTTGAGTCGGACAACGTTGAAGCCCAGCGCGGCCATCTGTGCGAAGTCCGTTCTTCCCAGCGGCGTAACGGTGGGTAGACCGGTGCCGTTGGTTGCGTAGTCATTGAGACCGTTGGCGTTCACGCCGCGGAGCAACACCGTTCGTCCGTCGACGTCCTTGATCGTTCGATCTGCGACGGTCAGTTGGGGGAGAGTCCAGCCCGGATCCGGAGGTGAAGCGTTTGCCGCCGGGGCTGCAATCTGGATAGCCAGGATTGCAAGGGTGGCAAGCAACAGCGCACGCATCCGTCGACCTTTCTAGACAAACGTCCAATTCGGAGATGAGGGTAGCGTGAGAACGCCTTATTGCGGCGCGATTCGCACATACCCGTCACGTCTTCACTGCCTGGAATGCCCCGGCTCGAGGCTGCTGTACGGGGTGCGAGAATTGTCGACAAGTCGCGACCCGAGGGAGCATTTGTGAAGCTTGCACTGACTGATCTGGTCGAACAACTACCCGGCGACGATGTGACGATCACGCGAGCGTTCTATGCGTCGCGGCTTGCCGGTGTCGGTCCGAGTTCGCTGCAGGAACTGCTTGTGGCGCGAGCATCCAGGGTGGTTGAGCCCACGGCGACCCGGGCTGTTGAACACACACTCGACATCGAGGGTCGATCCGTTTCAGTGCGCGTAGTCACGCCGAAAGACGGCGTTGTCAACGGGGTCTATCTGTATCTTCCGGGTGGTGGTTTCTACATGAGTTCAGCGGCCAGCGCTGACGCCCGAAGTACGAGACTTGCCGACGCGGTCGGGGTGGTAGTGGTTACCGTCGATTACCGGCTTGCACCGGAATTCCCTTGGCCGGCAGCGCCGGACGATTGCGAGGCAGTCGCTTTGTGGCTACTTGATGTCGCTGCCGAACGGTTCGGGACAACCAGGCTCGCCATCGGTGGCATGTCGGCGGGAGCAACCTTGGTGACGACGACATTGCTGCGCCTTCGTGATCGAGGTCTGGCCCACTCGTTTTCCGGTGCCGTGTTGGAAGCGGGCACGTACGACGTCAGTGCTCAGACTCCCGCGGGCCGCACCATCAGCGACGAATACTTCATCGAAGCCTATGTCGGGCATGTCGATGATCGCACTCTCCCGGATATTTCTCCGACATTCGGCGACCTCAGCGGCCTGCCGCCTACCCTCGTGGTGGTCGGGTCAGAAGACGTGGTTCTGGCTGAGAACCTCTCCATGGTGGCGCGGCTGTCGGCGGCCGGTAACGACGTCGACTTGCGTCTCTATCCTGTTGTCCCGCATGGATTTACAAACCATCCAACGCCTGTTGCCCGGCGCGCTGCGCTCGATATGGGTGCTTGGCTTCGGAATCGACTCGACTCCAACCCCGCGTGACAAGCACGGGCGCGGTTCAGTGTGCCGAGGAAAAGCGGACTGTGTTCGGTGTCAGATCTTGGCGAGCGTTTTACGATGAAACAATTCGAGGCTCACCATGGATTTCATCAGGCCGTCGAGGGTTCGCGCATCCCATCCAGTCAGATGCTGCCAGCGGTCGAGTCGATAGGTGACAGAGTTCGCATGTAGGTGGATGTCACGGGCGGCGGCGCTGACAGAGAACCCGCTTCGCGCGAAGGCGCGGACGGCGTCCATCAGATGTGAGTGCTCTTCGGCCACAGATGCCCCGGCCTGTAGAAGCGGCAGCAGCTCGTCCTGGTGGGTGGCAAGAGTGGCGATGAGCCATTCGTCGGCAAAACTGACCGTCGTGCCCGGCGCTGTCGCCAACTGCAATGTGCGCTCGGCGTCGGTGATGCTTTGAGCTGCGCCGACGAGCCCGCCCCGGGGCATCCCGATACCTAGTGACGTTCGTGGATGATCTCGCATGATTGCGTGGATGACTTCGGTTGGTTCGCCCTGACACATCACGATTACTCGGGAGCCATGTCGACTGCAATGCGCGACAACATGCACGGAATCCAGGGTTCGTTGCAGGTGTTCGACTTGTGCTTCTGACCATTCGTCCTCGACGGCCGACAGTGCTTGGAACGATTTCTGTGTATCGAATCCGAGGGTTTGTGCCAGCTCTCGGGCGTTGCTCAGTTCCATATCCGTTGCACTGTGCAGTGTTTCGAAGAATCGGTATCGAACGCCGGCGCGGATGGCCTGCTCGCTGCGCGTTGCCTCGGAGTGTCCGACTGCGACTGCGCTCGTCGCGGCGTGAACGAGGTCCCAGAGTTTGCCGCCTGCTTGCAGCAGCTCGTGTGTTGGTTTCGTGGACCGCTGGACCATCGTGTCCCAGAGCTCACGAGATGCAATGTGATAGGTCTCGATGACATCGGAGAGGGGGAGCCCTTGCATCGCGCGACGGCGCCCGAGTTCGCGGTTTCGGTCGGTGTCTTCTGTGGTGATCGTTTCGTTCTCGGCGACGGCACACAGCATTGCGGACAACTGTTTGCGGATGTAGTTGCCTTGCTCGGCCACTGGTACCGCGGAGTAGGCCGGGAGTTCGCTGCGAATCTGTTGTACCGCGCGCTCGGTGAGCGCTTCGAGTTCGTCGGAAACCTCGCGACACAACCGTCGGATCGTGTCTTCTTCTTCGACGTCGATTACGTCCACGGGGTTACTCCTTTGTGCGTGCTTGGTCTTGCGTCCCGTGAATTTCACGAACGAGCGTCGTGGATTCCGGGGTTCACCCATGGTCCCGCCATAGTGACGGGAGGCACACTCAACGCTAGACCGGACGACGATTCGACGGCAAAACGCCCCTCGCCTCATCTGCTCCGGATCGATCAACGGCTAAGGAGCCACAATCATGTCCAACGAGGCGAAGAGTGCCTTGCTCGCAATCGGAGTTCCGTTCGTCGGGGTGCTGGGCGGGATAGTTGCGCTCTCCGGATCCGAACTGACTGTTCTCGGATTTCCCATTTTGTTCGCGTGGCTTTTCCTGTGGATGCCGCTGACCTCGTTGTGTCTCCACTTGGCATGGAAGTTCTTTGACCGCAAGGACTTCGAGGAAGCGGAACGAAACGAACTGGCTCAGGCCAAGACCGAGATCGGGGATCCGACATGATCGCTGCAACATTTACGCTCGTGCTACTCCTCGCGCTCGGCGCCGGAGTGCTTTCACGCCGTGGAAGCAAAAAAGAGATCTCCGACTACCTGGTGGGCGGGCGATCTTTCGGTCCCGTGCTGGTTTTCATCCTGGGAGCAGGTGAGGCCTACAGCATCGGCACGCTCATCGGATTTCCCGGGGGTGTGTACGCCCACGGGGCAAGCTACGGCGTCTGGTTCATCGGATACATCTTGCTTGCCTACCCGATCGGATACTTCTTTGCGCCCTATCTCTGGCGGGCAGGCAAGCGGTATAACGCGATGACTCTGCCCGATGTGGCAGGGCGGCACTTTCGGTCGCGCGGGTTGGAACTGACAATCGCGATTGCCTCGGTAGTCTTCCTCATTCCCTGGGGGCAGTTGCAGCTTGCCGGCCTCCAGGTCGCACTGAGCGGACTTGGCATCACCATCAACCCGACGGTGGCGGTTTTTGTCGGCGCTGCGCTTGCTCTGCTCTTCCTCCTGCTTTCGGGTGTGCGTGCACCGGCGTTCGTGTCTTACGTCAAGGACGCAGCTCTGCTGTTGGGAGCGATCCTGATCGGACTGGCCGCCACGGCCAAATCGGGCGGTATCACGAAGCTCTTTGCCGATGCGGCATCCCATGGGGCCGGGCAGGCCTCGCAATCCACCGTCACCGGTTCGTCGCTGACCTTCGTTCTCACCACAATTGTGTTCCAGTCACTCGGTTTTTTCGTTTTCCCCTTCATCGTGCAAGCGGTGCTATCGGCGAAGTCCGAGGCAACCCTCAAGCGAGTCGCCCGATTCAACCCGCTGTACATGCTCATGTATCCCTTCCTCGTCGCTGCTGCCTTCGGCGCAATTTCATTGCTGCCCAACAAACTCGAGGGCGCAGAGTCCAATGAGGTGCTCCTGCAACTGTCCCGTCTCGTGCTCCCGGACTGGCTGACCGGAGTGGTGGCGGGTGGTGCGGCACTGTGCGCGATCGTTGTTCTGTGTGGTTCGGCGCTGGGAATCGGCTCGATCGTCTCGCGAAACATCGTTCCGGGAATACCCGAATCACGTCAGAGAGTGTGGGTGCGCGGGGTCATCGTCGCCTACCTCGGCCTCTCGCTGATCCTCACCCTCGCCGCACCCCAATTGCTGCTGACGCTGGTGAATACCGCGTATTACGGGGTGACCCAGGCCGTGGTGGTATTCGCGACGATGATCTTCGGATGGAAGCTGCGACCGGCAGCGCTCGCGATGGGCGTGGTGCTCGGCGACGTGGTGGTGCTCTGGCTTTACCTCGACACACACGGCACGGTATCGATGTGGTTGGCGGATCAAGGCATAAACATCGGTGCCGCAGCCCTCGTTCTGAACGTGGTGTTCGTGTCCGCTACACGGGTGATGTGGCCTCCTGTCGAAGCGGTTTCGGGCCTCCGTGCAGAAAATCGATCGGCACCAGTGCCTTACCCCGCAGCCCCGACCGCGAAGGCGGATATCTGATGACCCGGACACTACTCACCGCAGATGCAATCCTCACCCAAGACATGGCGTCACCCCAGGTAGAGGCGCTCGTCCTTGACGGAGGCCTGGTTGTCGCCACCGGAAGTCGAAAGGACATGGTGGAGCACGCCGGACCGGAAACTCGTCGGCTCGATCTGGCTGGCGCAACTGTGATCCCGGGGCTGATCGAGTCGCACATTCACCCGACCTACGCCGGCTTGACTGACGGATGGGCTGATTGCCGGACGCCACCGTGCGCCTCGATCACGGATATCCAAGGGGCTCTGCGGAACTCCACTCCCACTCACGGCTGGATACGCGGATGGGGGTATGACGACACACAAATTCGAGAAGGTCGCCATCTCACACGCGATGACCTCGACGCAGTCTGTACTGACCGCCCGATCATCGTTCTGCACATCTCGGGGCACTTTGCGGTGGCAAACACTGCTGCGCTTGCAACTGCAGGCATCGACGAATCGACGGTGGATCCCGGGGACTCGCAGTTTCCGCGCGGGGCGGACGGGAGGCTCACAGGGATGGCCTGGGAAATCGATGCCGTAGCGCGGTTGAGCGCCGCGATACCCGACCTGACACAGGTAGAGGTGCAGACCGCGTTGCTGCGTAGCTTGACACTGGCGCGTTCGCGAGGAATCACGACTGTGCACGATCTAGGGGTCGGCCTGTCGGCGGGTATGCAGGAGCTGGCCGCCTATCGTGCCCTGGATATTACGGGCGAGATACCTGTGCACACGGTTGGCTTCCTTCGGGGTGATCTCGCGATCGCAGAACTGGAGGAAGGGAACATTGCTTTCACGGCTGTACCGGCCCCAGGGTCACGCTTCCGCTTGGCCGGCGCCAAATTCTGGGCGGATGGGTCCATTCAAGGGTTGTCAGCAGCCTTGCGGACCCCGTATACCTGCAGCCCGAACCATCACGGTGATTTGCTCTATCCGCAGGAGCAACTCGACGACATGGTTCTCCAGGTGCACCGCGAGGGAGGTCAGGTCGCGGTGCACGCCAACGGCGACGCGGCCGTAGCCGCCGCCATCGCGGCGCTGCGCAAGGCGCATCGCAGTGACGGACGTCGAGCGCGGCACCGTATCGAGCATTGCCAGGTGAGTGGGCCTGCGGATCTCGAGGCGATACGTGATGCGGAGATCGGGGTGAGCTTTTTCGTCAACCATGTCTTTCATTGGGGCGATCGTCACCGTGACCGTTTCCTCGGTCCTGAGAGAGCCGGCAACCTGGACCCGCTGGCGTGCGCCGATGACATCGGATTGAAGTTCGGGCTGCACTCGGATTGCCCGATAACGCCGATGGATCCCCTCCAGACGATTCGGACTGCTGTGAATCGGCTGACCATGGGCGGTGCCGTGCTTGGCTCCCACCAACGGATCGGAGTGCAGCGTGCAGTGCAGGCCATGACTGTGGACAGTGCGTACTTAGTCCATGACGAAGGGCGGGTGGGGATATTGGCGCCGGGTCGTCGTGCGGACCTTGTCGCGCTCGATGGCACTCTTGCTGCTCTCGCAGATGCTTCGTCCGAAATACCCCAGCCTGCACTGGTCATGATCGACGGCCGGTAGCTCGTGAGATTGATTTCGTCCCAACGGATACCAGCTCGATGTCGAGATTTGTGCAGTTGCTCGACAGTGAAGTGGTTCAGTGATGGGCAGTTGCGGGTGGCGCCGCGGCCGCGGTCTGTCGTTCGATCGGGTCCGGCGTGGTCGATGGCACTGGAGTGACGGGCAAGAGTTTCTTCCCGCATGACGGCGGCAATTCGGGCACCTGAACAAATGTCCGGTTTCTGAGGCAAAGTCGGGACGAGGAGCGCGCCACCCTTGTAATCTCGCACGTGAGTTTGCGGGGGCGCGGGGTCGTCCAGCACAGCGAGTGAAGAGGACGACGATGACGACTGCTTACACGCGCCGCCGAGGGGCGCATTCTTTCGGAATCGCCCTCACTGCGCTGTTTACCGTGGTGGCGGCCTTGACCGGTCCCGCACTCGCCTCCGCCTCGAGCGGCGACCCGCAATCGGGTTCGAGCCAGTTCGGATCGTCCGGGGAGCAACCGCCGCTGCCGGAGATCCCACCGCCGTCCGCGGCCGAGATCAGGCTCGACGAGGCGCGGAACTTCCGCGACATCGGCGGCTATCGGACTACCGACGGCAGGACCGTCCGGACAGGCCTGGTGTTCCGTTCCAACAAGCTCAGCTCGCTCAATGAGACTGATCTGGCCAAACTCACCGCCGCGAACCTGACCCTCGACGTCGATCTGCGTAACACCTCCGAACGCACGGAGGATCCCGATCGGATCCCCGCCGGGGTCACCTACCAGGTCGCCGACGTCGTCAGCATCGACCATGGCATCGCGTTCCACGAGTTCGTTCCCCTGACCCTCGGTCGCGCGTTGATCGACGGCGCGGTCAACGGAACCTCGAACATCGGCCAGAGCATCGGCTACCCGTTCATGGTCAACTACCGTGGCTCCGATGTCGCCTTCCATGATCTGCTGACGGCGATCGCGAACAACTCCGACGGCGCAACCGTCTACCACTGCAGCGCCGGGAAGGACCGCACCGGTTGGGGTACCGCGATCCTGCTGACCATCCTCGGTGTCCCGCGTGAGGTCATCAGTGCCGACTTCATGGCGTCGAACACGTACCTGGGCCGGGACGACGCGGTGGACCTGTCGTGGCTCGATGCGGCGTATGCACAGGTGGACCGGCTCTACGGCGGTATGGATACTTACGTACGGGAGGGCCTCGGCGTCGACCAGGGCACTGTCGACTCTCTGCGCGCCAAGCTTCTCCTCTAAGCGGAGCTCCACGCCCGGCTTCTTGCCTACTCGGACCCTCTTCTGTCCCAGTGCGACCTGTGGTTGCGGGAGCGCGCGATTGTGTGGCGCCGCTCCTGGGGTGGGCCCGAGGTTTCTTGGCCGTGTGCGATCACCAAGTGGCGCAAGAACTTGGCTCGCAAGAATCACGCCTGGTCATGGACTCGACGCTGGCCAATTGGTCAGCATCGAATCGAGAGCCTCGAGGATTCTTGCCCAGCTTTCGGCGCTGTCCGGTGCACTGTGGCTGAACGATCCACCCAGCTCGAGGCTGGCGTACCCATGAAAAACGCTGCCGAGCAACCGAACTGCGTGGGTCTGATCGAGATCGGTGAGGTTGTACCCGCGCAGAATCGATCGCATCATCTGCGAGTGTCTGAAGCCCGCGCTCGCTGCTGCGTCCTCCGGGGTGAGGCGCATCTGTGACGCGGCGTACCGGCCGGGGTGTGCCTTCGCGTAGTCGCGATAGACGTTCGCGAAGGCGGTCAAAGCGTCGCGGCCGGACCGACCGGCCACGGCGTCGGCAGCCTGGCCGGCCATCTCTTCCAAAGCGAGCAACGCGATTCTGGTTTTGAGGTCGTTCGAACTTTTCACGTGGGAGTACAGGCTTGCGACCTTGACGTCGAACTGTCTGGCGACTGCCGATACGGTCACCTGCTCGAAGCCGACCTCGTCGGCCAATTCCGCGCCCGCCATCGCGAGGCGGTCGGCTGTGAGTCCTGCGCGAGGCATGTCAATCGGTCCTGTTCGTTGGGAGGGTAAACCACTTGCCTAAAGAGTATAGGCAAATTACTATCAGCAGTAGCAAACTTCCGTAAACGATTTTCAGGTGAATGAAATGCACAGCCAGAGCAGCTGGATTACTACCGAAATTTCCGACGACATCGTGCGCGGAGCCCTCGAAATCGAACGGACCAAACGCGGTGTGCTGACGCACCGCCTACCTGCCAAGGCTCGCACGCAATGCGCTGACGGGCAGATGGCAATGGCGCAATCACAACCGTCCGGAGTGCGGCTAGTATTCCGAACCAGCGCCACGAGCATCGAACTCGATACTCTGCCCACGAAAATGATCTACACCGGCGCGCCGCCGAGGCCGCAAGGGGTGTACGACCTGCTCGTCGACGGCGAACTGGCCGGGCAAGCAAGCGCTACGGGCGGCAATACGGTGACGATCGACATGGCTACCGGTACCGCTCAGAGGCAGTCCGGACCTGTCAGTATCATCCGTTTCGCGGAGCTGCCCGCGCGATCCAAGACCGTCGAGATCTGGTTGCCACACAACGAGACCACCGAACTTGTCGCATTGCGAACCGACGCGCCACTCGAACTCGCGGTTGATACGAAGCGCCGCGTGTGGCTCCATCACGGAAGCTCGATCAGTCAAGGATCCGGCGCTGAAAGTCCCTCCGGCACTTGGCCTGCTCTTGCAGCCTCCGTCGGCGGCGTGGATCTGATCAACCTCGGGTTCAGTGGCAGTGCTCTGCTGGACCAGTACACCGCCCGCGCGATGCGCGACACTTCTGCTGACCTGATCAGCATCAAGATGGGCATCAATCTGGTCAACTCCGACGTGATGCGCCTACGGGCCTTCACATCTGCAATGCACGGCTTCCTCGACACGGTTCGCGACGGGCATCCAGTGGCTCCGCTGTTGGTCGTTTCGCCCGTCTATTGCCCGATCCACGAGGACACACCGGGGCCTGGTGCCTTCGACTTCGACGCTCTTGCCAGAGGCGAAATGCGATTCGTTGCCACCGGAGATCCCGCCGAGCGGGCATCCGGGAAGCTGACGCTGCGCTCGATTCGGGAAGAGTTGGCGCGCATCGTAACCCAGCGGTCAGTCGATGATCCCAATCTGCATTACGTCGACGGGTGTGATCTCTACGGTGCCGCGGAGAACGAAGAGTTGCCGCTTCCCGATCAGCTCCATCCGGACGCTGCAACGCATCGTCTCATCGGCGAACGCTTTGCCCAACGTGTATTCGCAGACGGCGGTGTATTCGCCGGCGAGGTGTAATCGCGCAATCTGATTCGGCTCACACCACCACTCACACCACCACTCACATCACGGTGAGCCGATTCAGCGGGTACTTGCGATCGGACTTACTCTGGTACTTGGCGATTCGGGGCTGGGCGGTGGCCACTTGGTGCCACGCTTGCTCGCGATCGTCGCCTTCGAGTTCGTGAGCTGTGACTGGTACGGCATTTCGGCCGGGCATCTCGATAGACACTCGATCGGGATGCGCCACCACATTCGAGTGCCAGTCCGGGTTTCGACCGCCGCCGCCCGAAGCCACGATCAACAGACCGCCCCTGCCGTCGGACAGGTGCATCAGCGGAGTCTCTCGGGGTTGCCCGCTGCGTCGGCCTACCGTGTGCAAGATGAGGACGTCCATTCCCATGAATGTGCCTTTCCCGCGCCGAATCTTGCGATTCGTGCGGGCGTTCGCGTTCCGCTGCATCCACCGTGACAGTGCGCCGGGACCGCCGGACTTCGGTTCGCAGTGATTCCCGGTGGGATCTCTCGGTGTTGGATCCGTCTGTGCCATGGTCGGCTACCTCCAGTTTGTCGGCGTGAGCGTCGTTTCGACAAACCTATGAGGCTTCCGGGCTCGGTGCTTCTCGATTTCTGATCACTGTGTTTTCCGGTCACTGTGTTTTCTGATCGGAGTTCACACGATTTGACCCTGACGTAGCGTGAGGGCTCACGATGACTTCATGACCGACACCTACCCTGCATTCGACATCAGCCCAGTCCCTGTCCCTGCGACCGATGCCGTGCCTCCGGAACAGTTCCGAGGTCTCTACGGTATGCCGATGTTCGTGTCTGTTCCGACTTCGGATCTGGCCGAATCGGCAGACTTCTGGATCCGCGGGCTCGGTTTCTTCGACTTCTTTTCGGTGCCTGATCGACTGACGCATCTGCGGCGCTGGGCATTTCAAGACGTTCTGCTCGTGCCCGGCGAGCGAGCAGATTCACCACCGTCCATCAGCGTGAGCTTTGCGTGTGTGCTGAGTCAGATCGACCAGATAGCAAAGGCGTGTGAGGAATTGCGGCCCGGATGCACCAGCGGTCCAGACCTGAAGCCGTGGAATTCACTGGAGTTGGAGATCGTGACACCGGAGAACGCGCGTGTGATCATGACGGCCGCTCGTCCGTACGACCCGAACAGTGCCGAGGCCGAGCATCTGCGAGGTATGGGAATTGACGGACCCGACGACTGAACAGAAGTCTGACGCGGTGGTCTCGCGCGCCGCGTCTGTCAAACTGGATGCCGTGACGGACCAACTCTTCGGAGGCGAGGCAGACAGTGCTCTTACCGTCGGTGCTGCCGCATCTCGGCTGGGCATAACTGTACGTACCCTTCATCATTGGGACGCAATCGGTTTGGTGTGCCCGTCCGGGCGCAGTGACGGTGGCTACCGGCTGTACACCGACGCCGACCTCGGCCGAATTGGTCGCGTACTTGTCTACCGCGACGTGGGCTTGTCGCTCGACGAGATCGGGATACTGCTCGAATCGCCGGCAGCCCACGTGGACGAAACACTGCGCGGGCAGCGCGCCGAGTTGCGACAACGGATTGCCGACTTGGAGCAACGGGGCGAGTCCTTGGATCGCATCATCGATGCCAGGAAGTTCGGTGTGCTGTTGCCGGCAGACGAGCAGGTGTCGATCTTCGGCCGTCACTGGCAGCCGTCATGGGGACCGGAGGCGCACGAGCGTTGGGGTGACAGTGCGCAGTGGGCGCAGCACGCGGAACGGTCGGCAGGTAGGACCGCTGAGGATTGGCAGAAGATCGCCGACTGCGTCGAGACGCTCAACGAACATCTGGCGCTGGCGTGCCGCGCGGGTGTCGAACCGGGAAGCGCCGAGGCGAATTCGCTGGCAGAACGCCACCGAGCGTCGATCGGGGTCTATTTCGACTGCACACATTCGATGCAGGTGTGTCTGGGACGGATGTACGTGGCCGATCCGGGATTCTCCGAGTTCTACGATGCGCTGTTCTACGAGACGGTCGAGGCCGGTCTGACCGCGTGGCTCCGCGCTGTCATCGATGCGAACGCTCTGGCCCATGGAGTTGTCCCCGAATCGGCGACATGGGTGTGAGTGAGCTGGTGGTCGCTCGTCAGTCCAAAGACGCGCAGGCAGTGCACCACGGTCGGCCGTCGACCCCGGGGGCACGATGGGGTACTGCGATGCGCGCGGCCAAGATGCAGCTTTCGTTGTCGTGATAGACGTCGAGGTCCGAAGGTTCCGTCGAGTGGAACGCCGGGACCTTCATGTCTACCTCCGTTGTCACTCGCCAGAGAGTTGGCTCGTTGCGGTAATCCTCCCACCCCAGCGATCATCTCGCCTGTCGGAAGAATTAGGAGTCCAGGCAGGGGCCGACACGGGCTGTCCTCGCCGCGCGATCATGGAGCCGCACAGCGGTTTACAGGTGTGAGAGCCTGATCACCCTTCCGGCCGAACCGATGCGCACTGCGCGCGCGGTGTGATCTTCGACGGCGCTCACCGCAGAGAATCGCACAGGGATAGGCTGGACGAATGCGTGGAGAGTACAAGGTTCCTGGTGGAAAACTGGTCGCGGTCGACGTCGAGGTGGCGGACGGTCGGCTGGCCGAAGTCGCAGTCTCGGGGGACTTCTTCCTCGAGCCCGACAGTGCGCTCGACGACATCAACGCGGCGTTGCGCGGAATGCCCGCCGACTCGGATGCAGAACAGTTGGCACAAGCTATCTCCAGTGCGCTCGACGAGTCCGTCTCGATGATCGGCTTCACGCCGCAGTCGGTCGGTATTGCGATCCGGCGCGCACTCGGTCACGCCACGAGTTGGGCGGATCACACGTTCGACCTCATCCCACCGGTGGTTCTGGACCCAGCGATGCACGTCGCGCTGGACGAGGTCATCGCGCGTGAGGTGGCATCGGGTGAGCGTCCGCCGACACTGCGATTCTGGGACTGGGACTCGCCCTTGGTGGTGATCGGATCGTTCCAATCCGTGCGTAACGAGGTCGACTCCGAGGCTGCTGCGCGGCACGGCATCGGCGTGGTGCGCCGAATCTCCGGTGGCGGCGCGATGTTCATGGAACCTGGCAACTGCATCACGTACTCGTTGGCAGTACCGGCGTCGTTGGTCGAAGGTTTGAGTTTCGAGCAGTCCTACGCGTTTCTCGATCAGTGGGTGATGGGAGCGCTGGCCGAGGTGGGTATCAACGCTCGGTACGTGCCGCTCAACGACATCGCCTCGGACAAGGGCAAGATAGCCGGCGCCGCTCAGAAGCGATTCGCGTCCGGCACCGTGCTCCATCACGTGACCATGGCCTACGACATCGATGCGGAGAAGATGACGCAGGTGCTGCGAATCGGGCGAGAGAAGATGTCGGACAAGGGAACCAAGAGCGCAGCCAAGCGGGTCGATCCGCTGCGTTCTCAAACCGGAATGACGCGTGCAGCGATCCTGGAGTCGTTTGCGCAGCACTTCCGCGGCCAGTACGACACCCGTGACAGCGACTACACGGACTCGGAGTTGGAGCAGGCGCGCAAGCTGGTGGACACGAAGTTCAGCACCGAAGCGTGGACTCACCGCGTCCCGTGACGCCGTTGTCTCGAGACACCGACAAACCGGGACGAGACCCGAGAGGTCTCGTCCCGGTCGACCTAGCTGGCCGGAGTCGTTGAGTTTGCCCCGAGAAGTTCAGCGTCGTCGACGACGGAGTTCCTCTTCGGAATGGTGAAAGTTGCGCTCACACACAGGATTGCGATGACGAAGCACGCCAGTGTGTACCACAGGTTCCCGATGGGATCTCCAGCGCTGGTGGAACCGTCGACTGCGTCGAAGAAGTCCGGAAGCGCACTCGCCCACAGTACGGCCATGACAACCAGGTACACCACGCTGTAAATCTGGACGAACCTGTTGGTGTGTGCAGGAGCGTTCGATTCTGCCGTGCGCAGGTTTCTCCACTGGCGGACGAGAACCACGATCGCGACCACTGTGAGGACGGCGAGTTCCGCCGCATAGAGGAACCCACGAACGGTGTCACTGCCCATCCCGAAGACCGTCGCCGGGAGCGGGAGAATGAACGTACCCAGCGAGGCCAGCAGGCCGATCACGATGGTGCGCCAAACCAACTGAAGCCCGGAGAAGTGCTTGCCGGCATCGACGTGCCGTCCGACGAAGTACTGGACGCAGAATGCCAACGACATCGGCCACAGAGCGGCGAAGACGACCACGCTGGGGAGTGGAACCGCGTCGAACATGGGTTGGTTGATCGGGTTCGACGTCGACCACTCCCACCACCGCAACTGGGGTCCGAGGTGATCGAAGATTTCGTAGAACGCATGGTGGACGAAGCCGACGCAGACTGCACCCAGCAGGGGACCGTATTTGCGGAAAACGCCGAGCATTCTGACTATTTCGAAGGCCAACGTCGCCATGAGCGGGTAGATGGCAATGATGTACAGCGGCAGTCGACCCCACATGAAGTCGACGGTGAACACGTTGTGCGCGAACATCGTGTCCACTTGTTCTTCGATGCCGAACGCTGCCGGGAAGTACAGCGGAGGCTCGATGATGAACAGGTAGGCGGTGGCGCCGAACCAAAGGACCAGGTTGGTGGGGTCGCCGTTGCGGCGCAGTCGCACGATCGCCAAGACCAGTGCGAGTACCGAGCCGACGATGATCGTCCATTCGAGTACGGGCAGGGTCCAGTTCTCGAGGGCCGCCGGGTTACGGAACTCGACGAGTCCACCTGCTTCCTGACAGGAGAAACCGAGTTCTGTTGCCAGTTGGGCAAACGTGGGGGAGCAGTGCTCTGCCATCAGTTGGCCCCTGACGTGATTGACTCTTGTGCCTGAGATTCGGCGGTGTACCAGCGTGTGCAGTCGTAGCCGTCGTCGTAACGCTTGAACCACTGGTCGGCCAGTGCGGGGAGCTTCTCGTGGTCCGGGTTGTGATTGGGCATCTGGCTGCGGAAGACACCGCCGAGCGCGACGAGTTGTTCGCCGAGTTGTAGGTGATCGAAGGCGCGGGGCATGGTGCCCTTGGTCAGGTAGGGCGCAAACGACGTCAGAATCTTCTGCTTGGTGCGGTGCATGGCGAACATCGACAGTGAGTCGACTTGCCGTTCGGAGAGTGGAACGTGCTGGTTGAACCCTGCACAGGCGATGCGAATCACCTTCATGACGTGCGCGAAGATCGACGGCGCCATTCGCATCCGGTAAAGCTCGCTTCCGACAACGGAATTGAAGATGATCAGTGCCGAGCTGCGATGCTCGACCTCCTCGACGAAGTGCCAGATGAACAGCGACGCGACGCGGTCGTCTCCCGGACGGAACAAGGTCGCCTCGTTGTCGAGCATCAGTTTGAACACCGGTGTGAAGGTCGCCTCCAGATCTGCGGTGTACGCGAGCCGGTAGTTCAACGAGGTCGCCTCGGTGAGTAGATCGAATTCACCGATCACGGCGTCGAGTGTGTTCTGCAGTCCGGGGTATCGCCTGATCAGAGCTTTCACATGTTGGCGGTGGGCGGTCGAGTGGTGGCCTTCTTGACGCATGAATGCCACGGCTTCCTCGGCGACCTCCGGATCGCTGATCCGCGACTTGGTTTGCATGATCATCTTCACGATCATCTTTTCGAAACCGATGGCCAGGAACGAGACCGCGTTGGACATGCTCGACCAGGCCGGATTCTCCGGGTTCCACAGGAAGGGAACGTCATGATCCTCGAATCCGAAATCCATCTTTCGGGGCTGAAGGTTGGTCACTTGTCGAACCTCGTCTTTCGGAGGGGCTGGTCAGGTGGCCGCTCTGGCACTCGAAGCCACGTGTGGCAGTAATCATACATATTGGTGTGCAGTTGTATGTTCACTTTTCGATGACGAACGTGAATTCGAGGGACGCAGATGTAAAACCTGCCTGTGTTAGCCTGTGGCTCTTGGACTTCGAGCGCAAAGACATGGTTCGAGCCTCGTTCGAGCGAGGAAGTGGGCAGTGGCACGAAGGCGTGGGTGGGGCGGCAATCCACCGGACAACGACGAAGATGCGTCTCGTCGAATTGTCGAGGCCGCGGTCGAGCTGATCGGACGGACGAGTTCGGAAATCAGCATCGGCGACGTCGCGGAGTCACTGGGCGTGATCCGGCAGACCGTGTATCGATACTTCCCCAGCGCCGACGCTCTGATGCGGGCAGCGGCGATCGCGTCGGTGGACGGTTACCTCGATCGACTCACCACACACGTGAGCGGCATCGAAGATCCCGTCGAGGCGATGACCGAGGGTGTTCTCTACACACTGACTCAGGTCCACCGAACACCGCATCTCGGCATCCTTCTCACAAGCACGAATACGAGTCTGCACCCGGAGGGTCTGACCTCTCAGGAGGCGCAAGCCTTCGGAATGGCGATGATCAACCGCTTCGACGTGGACTGGGTGCATTACGGCTACGACGACGCGTCACTTCAGGAACTGGTCGAATACGTCCTGCGGACGATGCAGTCGTTTTTCCTCGCGCCTGGCGACCCACCGCGGAGCGATGAGGAACTGCGGCGATACCTACGGCGCTGGATGGGTTCTGCGATCATCGCCCAGGCAAATTCTGTCAGCGATGACTCGATCAGCGCAGAACTATCGTCAAAGCAACGGCACTGACGCACGCGGCGATGACGACGGTCAGTGCGAACAGGTCGGCGAGCTGAGGGCGCTTGGGGTACGCCGCAATCAGTCCAGTGCCCCCGCGAGCGGAGATTGCTTCGCCCATTTCGGCAGACCGCCGAATTGCCACGGACATGGTGGTGGTGATCAGGTCGACTATCGAATTGTCGGCCGCGCTGTTCACCACAGCTTTCGGGCGCAGTCGTCGCGCCGCTACCAGGGTGAGCATCTCGTCGATCAACAGCGGAAGTGAACGAATGCAGAGGGCGGTCGCGATGGCCCACTCGTCGACCGGGATCTTGAATATTCGCAGCGGTCTACCGAGCGTTGCCAGTGCCGGCGCCACGTCGCTCATCGACGTGGTCCACGCCAACATCAGTGAGACGCAGAGTAATACAAGACCGAACGTCACAGCTTGCAGGTAGATGAACACCGCGTCGAGGCCGATCGGAAGGTTGATCAACGCGCCGAGCAGGATCAGCGCCCACAACCACCACGGAGGTCGGGGAACTGCAGTCGGGGGGATACGTCCGATCACCGCGGTCAGCAACAACAATCCGAGTACGACGCCGATCGCCGGCCAGGACGGCGCGGCCACGACCACGATGCTGACGAGAACGACGGCAACGATCTTCGTTCCGGCCCACAATCGGTGGATCGGCGATGAAGTTGGGACTTCGCGCAGAAGTGTTGTCACGTCGTCGATCCTTCCAAGGCGCTGCTGGCGGCAGGGTCGAGGATGCGACCCTGCGACAGTCGAATTGTTCTGCTGCAGACGGCGTCCATGCCGTCGACATCGTGGGAGATGACTACTACTGCGGTTCCGTTCCGACGAATCCACCTGAGTACGTTCAGGATTTCGTGTCGGCCGGGTGGATCGAGACCGGCCAATGGTTCGTCGAGGATGAGTACGCGGGGTTGGCGGACGAGGAGACCGGCCAGTACGACGCGTCGCATCTGTCCGCCGCTCAACTCGTCGATACTGCGGCCGGCGATGTGACGGTCGAGTCCGACGGCGTCGAGCGCCCAGGAGACTTGCACCGATCCGATCTCCGGACCACCGGCGGCCTCGATGTCTTCGGCGACGGTTCGGCGTTGCAGCTGCAGCCTCGAGTGTTGGAACGTCAGACCGACAGTGCCGAGCTGACGCGAGACGGGTTTGCCGTCGAAGACCGCGGTTCCCCGGCTCGGTGCGATCAAGCCCGCCATGATCCAGGCCAGGGTCGATTTACCGGAACCGTTGCCGCCCAGGACCAGTAGCCCGTCCCCGTCGCCGATGGTCAGATTCACGTCCGAGAGTGCGCGCCGCGACCACGGAGTCCGGTCGTTGTAGGTGTGGGTGACATCGGTGAGTTGGAGGACAGTTCGAGTGCCGGCCGGCCACGGCGCAGACGGCGGACCCGCGAACGTCGACGTCATCCAACCGGGTTGGTGATCGATTTGCCGTCCGCGTTGTAGTTGAATCACCCGATCTGCGTTGCGGGTGTCGGCGTGGTGATGGGTGACCAGAACCACGGCCATCGGATGGCGCCGGGGCAGTTCGGCGAGGAGCGAGACCAATTCCTCCCGGCCGGCCTGATCGACCATCGCGGTGGCTTCGTCCGCGATCAGCAGAGCGGGGCGCCGCGCCAGCGCGGCAGCAACCGCCAGACGTTGCATCTCGCCGCCGGACAGCCCTGAGGTCTCGCGCATGCCCATGCCCGCGAGTCCCACCTCGGCCAGCAGTGCATCGACGTCGGGATGCGACTCGGGCGGAAGCCCCCAGACGACGTCATCGGCGACGCGGGTTCCGAGGATCTGGCTCTCGGGACGTTGGAGGACGACGGCGGTTCCGCCGTGTCGACCGAGACCGGCGGACCCGGGCCTCGTCAGGGTCCCAACGGTCGGTGCGCGACCGGCGAGCAACCGGGTGAGTGTGGACTTGCCCGAGCCGTTGTGGCCGACGACGGTGACGAACTCTCCTCGTCGAACCGTGAAGTTGACGTCGACGAGCGCCGGCGTCGATGCGCCCGGATAGGTGAAGCCCACGTGATCGAAAGTGACCGGTAGCGGATCGATCGGACGGTCGTCGGGTGCTGTCTGGAGCGGGTCGGCCGAGGGGAGTGCAGCCAATCGATCGAGGACGGCACCGAGGACAAAATAGGAGACGACGGTGCTGAGGACGATTCCGGAGATGATCGACACGCCGATCCACAACCACCAGTAGTCGATGATCGAGCCGATGCTGTTCTCGATCCATTCGGCTGCGCCGACCAGCGTCGGGGCACGCTTCAAGATTGCGGCCACGCCAAGCGCGGTGTTCTCCAGCGAGGTCAACAACAAGGTGCGCAGGGGCGCGAGAACAAGCAACAGGACTATGGAGAACAACGCCAGCGCGGGTCCGATGACAAGGGACGACAGCAACGCGGAGACGAAGCCGAGACCGCGCCGCTTGACCGTACCGATGATTCCGCCGAGGAGAGCGCTCAGCGCGACCGCCGCCGCAGATCCCGAACCCGCTGCGACGAAAGCGACCGCAGTAGCCGAGACGCCGGCCGTCATCACGGCGCGGACTCGAAAGCGCTGGGCAACAATTCCCATCGGAACGGCGGCCACGAGGTTGAGGGCGCTGGCCATGGGGATGACCGTGGCAATGACGGACAACGCGACCGTGAATCCGGCCATGACGGCACCCGTTGCCAACTCGAGTGGTCGAAGGTTGCCGGTTTCGCGGACTTGCGGACGGTTGCTCACTACGTCCAGTGTGCCAGTGGTGACATAACTCCTGCCCGACTGATGGTGAGCGCATCGGCACGATTGCGTAGGCTTCACCTCAAACAATGCATCGGACGGAGCGTGGAAGACGTGAGTGCAGCACCCATCAGGGTCGGGGTTCTGGGAGCCAAGGGCAAGGTCGGTCGAGCGATCTGCGAGGCAGTGGAAGCTGCTCCCGATCTGGAACTTGTCGCTCAGGTCGATACCGGTGATCGCATCGAGACGTTCGTCGACACCCGCACTCAGGTAGTCGTCGATTTCACGCACCCCGACGTCGTCATGGGAAATCTGGAATTCCTCGTGGCCAACGGAATTCACGCCGTAATCGGCACCACCGGTTTCGACGAGTCCAGGCTTGCGACTGTGCAGTCCTGGCTCGACGAGCAGCCTGCAACGGGTGTTCTGATCGCCCCGAACTTCGCCATCGGTGCTGTGTTGTTGATGCGCTTCTCGGCTGCCGCGGCGCGCTTCTTCGATTCCGTCGAGGTCATCGAACTTCACCACCCCAACAAGGCAGATGCTCCCTCGGGCACCGCGTACCGAACGGCCGCCATGATCGCCGAGGCTCGCGCGGAAGCAGGCGTCGGACGCAGCCCAGACGCCACCACGACCGAGCTCGAGGGTGCGCGCGGAGCCGACGTCGACGGAGTCCGGGTTCACTCCGTGCGGATGGCCGGACTGGTCGCGCATCAGGAAGTGATTCTCGGAACTCAGGGCGAGACGCTGACCATTCGCCACGACTCGATCGACCGGAATTCGTTCGCGCCGGGCGTTCTGCTCGGTGTCCGCCAGATCGGGTCACGTCCGGGCCTGACGGTCGGTATCGATTCCTTCCTCGATCTATGAACAAGACCACCCGCACCCTCGCGCTGATCGTTGCGATCTGTATCGCGCTCGCGGTGTACTTCGTATTGCTCGGCCAGCGCGGAATCCAGCTCATCCAAGACGGAGGCGGCGCCGCGATCGGTCTCGGGATCGGCGTGCTGATCCTGCCGTTCCTGGGGCTGTGGCTCGTCATCGCCACCCTTCGTGCCGGCTTCACACACCAACGCCTCGCGCAGCAGATTCACGACGAGGGCCTCGCTGTCGATGCGTCTTCACTTCCGAAATTGCCTTCGGGCCGGATCGAGCGGGCGGCTGCCGACGAGTTGTTCGCTCAGATCAAGGTCGACTGGGAAGCAGACCCGGACAACTGGAAGCAGAACTTCCGACTCGCTCGCGCCTACGACTATGCCGGTGACCGAAGCCGGGCGCGGGAAACCATGCGCCGCGCAGTGGAACTGGAACGTCGGTCGCGAGGCAAGTAGTTTCTCCCTGCTGTGAACAGGGGTCTGCTGGGATGCTACCGCTCCGGAACTGTTGCGGGAGAAGACGGATCCGGAGTGGTGGGGTCGAATGGCGGCGGGTTGTTCGGGTCGAAGCTAGTCATCGGCACCGAACACGTCGCGCCCACTTCGGGATACGTGTTCGGGTTGACTCGTAGCGCCGAGACGAATTGATCGATGCGAGCGTCCTCAGCGTTGTCGAGTTTGAGTTGACGGCCCCAGGACTGCAGCGAGATCGGCGAATCCAGGGTCGGATACGGCGACATCAAGGTGTAGCTCATGCCTTCGACTCGCTGTGCCAAGCGCGCCTGATCCTCACTCGAGACCAGGTCGGGGTTGTACGTGATCCACACTGCCCCGTGCTCGAGGGAATGGACCGCATTCTCGGTTCGAATGGCTTGCGGGTAGACAACTCCGGTGCAGTTTGCCCAGACCGAATCATGGCGACCACCGAAGGGCGGTGAATGTGTGTACGCCACACGTTCGTTCGGCCGTACGTGTTGAGCTGCCGGGTAGTCGACCGTGACAACTCCGTCGATGGATTCGGACGGATCCGGATTGTCGACGCTCGGAACAAACGCATCCGGTCGAGGTGTTCCTTCGAGAGAATTCGCGCACGAAGCCAGCGCGAGAACTGTCGAGATCGCCACTGTTGCTCGAAGTTGTTTGTTCACTCGGCCATGATAGCGGCGCCTGTCCGCTTTCCCGAGACGTGAATCGACTACGACCCGAGTGAGCTTGCGGTTCCGCCCGAGAGCGCGATGTCACTGGCGCCTCGAAGAATTCGGAGCGGAGGCAGCGGCCCTTGGTATGCCTCGGAGCCACTGATCAGATCACCGGCCGCGTCGAACGCGATCGCTTCACCTTGTGGCTCGTCGGGAAGGGGCACACGAATCGGCGTGGTGGTCAAGGCTTTCGCGACATCACCGTCGGGCGCTGTGTAGAGGTAGACATCGGTGTAGGTGCGCAGCGCTACCACCGTGCCGTCTTTGCTCACGGCGCCTCCGGTGACAGCCATCGTTCCGGCATGGGGGACCGGTCCACCGGAAGTGAGGGTGGGAGTAAATCTGAGCTGACCTACCTTGGCCAACATGGTCGGCGACGCCGTACTCAGATCCTGAACCTGCTGTCGTTCAGCGGTTGTGTAGACCACGCTTGCGCCCAGGTAATCCTTGGTGACGATGACGGGAAGCCCGTTGCTCTGGATCAGCAGTGTCTCGGCATCGTGCGCCCCGTCCGGATAAACCAGGGGGTAGGAGGTCGCGGCACCTGAAGTCGGATCGAGTTCGATCAGCCCGATCGACGTTCGTACCGCGTTGTTGTCGCCGATGTCTGCCAGCCACAGGTGGCCGTCGGGAGTCGACGAGAGATCCTCGACATCGACACGAGGGGTGCCCACGTTGATCCAGCGCTGAACGTGGCAGTTCGAATCGAGTTCGGCGACTCGATCATCGGAGCCGCTGTCGCCGATTGCGTATATCCCGGCCGCGGTGACGGTGAGTCCGGACAGCTCGGAAAGGCCTTCATCGGTGGGTGTGCACAGTACGTCGAAGACGCGCGGGGCCTGTTGCGCCGCCGCCGGAACAGTGTGAACGCCGACGACTGCGGCGGCGAGAAGAACCGATCCGGCAGCCGCAGCGACTGAATGGGCGAGCGGGCGATTCCACATCACGATGCAGTCCTCCGGGCCGAAGAATCGGGACTTAGTACCCAGAGAATACTGGACGTCCGTCTCACTTTGTCCGAATTTCAAGAAATCGCGCTTGCCGAGACGTCGTGATGCGTCAGTGGTTCGCTGAGTGAATGTTGGTGCAGGAGGGGATACTCGACTCACCGGAGATCGGCGGCAACGAGCAGGAAGTGACGAAGCGATGGCGAAGCGTGATTCCGAAAAGCAAGGCGCAGATTCCCCGTCTCAGTTGATCGACCAGCGAATCGAGGAACTCGGAGACTGGCGGGGCGAGATGCTCTCCCGGATACGAACTCTGATCAAAGAGGTGGATCCGGATGTGGTGGAGGAATGGAAGTGGCGAGGAGTTCCCGTGTGGTACCACGCCGGAATGATCTGTACCGGTGAGACTTACAAGAGTGCAGTGAAGGTGACTTTTGCCAAAGGCGCATCACTCGACGACGCCTCAGGTCTCTTCAACTCCAGCCTCGAGGGCAATACGAGACGGGCGATCGATTTTCACGAAGGTGAAGCCGTCGACGAAAAGGCGTTCAAGGCACTCGTTCACGCCGCGATTGCCCTGAACACCTCGAAGAAGTGATGCCTGGTCAGAGCTGATGTTCAGCGAGGTCGAACGCACTGAGTAACGTGCGGAATTTCGTACTGGTCTCTATCAGCTCGATTTCCGGATCGGAGGAAGCGACGATTCCGCCGCCGGCGTACGCCCGCGCCGAGAGGCCGTCTGCTGCAATCTCGGCGCAACGAATAGCCACCATCCACTCGCCGTCTCCGGTTCGGTCGCACCAGCCCACGGCACCGGCGTAGAACCCGCGGTCCCCTTCGGTCGCGGTGATGTGCTCGCGTGCGGCGCCCGTCGGTGTTCCGCAGATGGCGGGGGTCGGGTGCAGCGCCATTGCCAGCTCGAGCGAGGTCAGGCTCGGATCGGCCAGGACACCTTCGATCTTGGTCCCGAGGTGCCACAGTTGCGGTGTGCGAAGGAGTTCCGGTGCGCTGGGTGCATTGAATGATGTGCACAGTGGTCCGAGTATCGCGCTGATGGAGTCGACGACAAACGCGTGTTCGGCGAGATCTTTGGTCGACGCGCGAAGTTGCTCGGCATTCGCCTCGTCCTGATCCGAATTCGGGTGCCGTGCAATCGAGCCCGCCAACGGGTGGCAGGTGACGACGTCGCCTCGCCGTTCGATCAGAACCTCGGGCGTCGAGCCGACCAGCGAACGCCCGCGGTACTTTCCTCCGGCGGGGGACAAGTCGACGCAGAAACCGTTGTGCGCGTGATCGAGTGCAATCAGTTTCTCGGCCAGAGCGGCGGGAAAGATCGTGGACTCGGCCTCGATGGTCAGGGAGCGTGCGAGGACAACTTTGTCGAGTTCGCCTGCTCGAAGACGTTCGATGGCGCCGCGGACTCTGTCGGTGTGGATCTGCGCGCTGGGTTCGAATCCGGCTACCCGCGAAGTGGGTAGCGTCGGTACGTTCGAGTGATATAGATCACCGCGGACTCGTGTGAAACTCAGTGGCGCGGTGAGGGCGGACGCCGTCTCCGGTGAGAACGGCAGGGCTCCGACGACCGAGTCGATGCGCCCCGTTTTGAGGGCTTCAGCGGCGTCGAAGGCCGAGTCGAATTCTTCGACTACTCCCGAAGTACGGATCGACGTTTGCCTACGTGAGAGCAGGAAAACGGAGTCCGTTTCATCGTCAGTCCGGTTGTTGCGCAACGGGAATTCGGAGACTTCGGCGAGTGCTGACATGGACACCCTTCCAGTTCGACAGGATTACTTGCTATGTTGAGGCTAGCCTTAGTTTGGGTGAATTTGTGTCCTGAGCATCCGGGTTGTGTACTTCCGTACCGTTATGGTTAGGCTGGCCTAAAGTAAAGGCGTGCGGACGGGGTCGACACGAGGGGTGGGTTGGCTCGATCTGAGCGCGTCGACCACTACTCGAGGAGACCGATGAGCAACACCGTGGACCGTGACCAGATCGTGCGCGACGTCGCCGAGGTTCTGTCGATGAGGGCAGAACAACTCGGCGACGACGCGGACCTGGGTGACGAAGGCCTGGACTCGGTTCGCTTGATGACGCTTGTCGAACGCTGGCGAGGAGCGGGCGCGGATGCCGACTTCGCGGAGTTGGCAGAAGAACCGACCATCAATGCCTGGGTTCAGGTGCTGTGCCCGCAGTGAGCGATCGCCGAATTGCCGTAGTCACCGGTGCGGCGGCGGGGATCGGCGCCGCAGTGGCCCGGACTCTTGCGCGCGACGGGTATTCGCTGGCGCTTCTCGATCGCGACGACGTCGAATTGAGGCGGGTAACTGCGGAATTGGCAGAAACAATCGTCGAAGGCACCGATATCGAGAGTCACGTCGTGGACGTGACCGATCGGCAGGCAGTCGACGCTGCAGTGGCCTCCACGATGGACACGTTCGGCCGGATCGACGCGCTCGCGCACGTCGCCGGAATTCTCGACACCGGATCGGTGCTGGACTCCGATCCAGACCAGTGGCGGAAGATATTCGGCGTCAACGTCTTCGGATTGCTCAACGTTCTGCAAAGTGTGGGACTGGAAATGCGTCGCCGTCGGGCCGGGTCGATCGTGGTGGTCTCGTCCAACGCGGCCGGTGTCCCACGTATCGGGATGGGTGCTTACGGTTCGTCCAAAGCTGCTGCCACCATGTTGGTTCGAACCGCGGGCCTGGAGTTGGCTGTCGACGGGATTCGCGTCAACGTTGTCGCTCCGGGTTCCACAGACACAGCGATGCAGCGGTCTTTGTGGTCGGACCCTTCCGACGATTCGGGTGCCGATGCGGTCATCGAGGGCAATCTGGCGGGCTATCGCCTGGGCATTCCGCTCGGAAAACTTGCCACCGCAGACGATATCGCGGACTCGGTGCACTTCCTGCTGTCCGACCGGGCGGCCCACATCACCATGCAGGCGCTGTACGTCGATGGCGGAGCGACGCTCAAAGCGTGAGATGTATTTGCTGACAGTACTTTCGAAGAGGAGTCACTTGCATGACATCTAGGATCGCTCGCGAGCCCTTGGCGCCCGTCGCACAGTATCCACCCGAAGTGGTGACGCTTTATCGGGAACGAGGCTACTGGACTGACGAGACGCTGGCCGGATTCATCACGGCCGCGGCCGCACGGCATCCCGACAACGAAGCGGTGGTAGGCAGCGATGCCACTGGGGCACAAACACGGCTGACGTATTTCGACCTCGATCGTCGCAGCTCGGCAGTGGCCGGAGGCCTGTCCGGGTTGGGTGTTCGCGCCGGTGACCGTGTGCTTCTGCAGCTACCGAACATCGTGGAATACGTCGAAGCATTGTTCGGTGTGTTGAAGCTCGGCGCCCTGCCGGTATTCGGGTTGCCGGCGCATCGCCGAACCGAAATCGGATACTTCTGCCAGTTCGCTGATGTCGCTGCCTATATCGTCGCCGACCGTCATGGCGGGTTCGACTACCGCGCACTGGCGCGTGAGGTGAACGAAGGCCTCGAGACTCCGCCTGTTGTGATCGTGGCCGGCGACCCCGAAGAGTTTGTCGGTTTCGATTCGCTACGCGGATACGCGATTCCCGTTCTTGCCGACGTCGATCCGTTGTCGGTCGCCTTTCTTCAGCTTTCCGGTGGCACGACCGGTGTTCCGAAGCTGATTCCGCGAACGCACGCCGACTATCTCTACTCGGTGCGGGCATCCAACCCGATCTGCGGCGTCGACGATTCGACGCGCATGTTGGTGGTTCTCCCTGCTGCGCACAATTTTCCGATGAGTTCGCCGGGCATTCTCGGTGTCTTCCACGCGGGCGGCACCGTGGTTCTGGCGCCGGACACCATGCCGTCCACAGCTTTCGGTCTGATCGAATCAGAGCGAGTCACGCACGCGTCGTTGGTTCCACCGATCGCATTGGCTTGGATGGCCGCCCCCAGCAAGGCAGATCACGACCTGTCGAGCTTGCGGGTTCTCGGCGTCGGCGGAGCGAAGTTCAGCGCCGAAGCTGCCGCACGCGTACCCACGGAGCTGGGCTGCACCCTTCAGCAGGTGTTCAGCATGGCTGAGGGTCTGGTCAACTACACCCGCCTCGACGATACGGAAGATTTGATAGTCAGCACGCAGGGCCGGCCCATTTCACCGGACGACGAGGTTCGTGTAGTCGATGACGAGGGCGCGCTCGTCGAGCCCGGAACCACGGGGCACTTACTGACTCGGGGGCCGTACACGATCCGTGGCTATTACCGGGCGGATGCGCACAACGTCGAGGTCTTCGACGCCGAAGGTTTCTATCGCACCGGCGATCTGGTCAGCGTCACCGATACGGGACACCTGATTGTCGAGGGCCGCGCAAAGGACCAGATCAACCGCGGCGGCGAGAAGGTGGCCGCCGAGGAGATCGAGAACCACCTGCTCTCGCATCCTGCTGTCCACGATGCGGCCGTCGTCGCTGTTCCCGACGAGTACCTGGGCGAGCGAACCTGCGCCGTTCTGGTGATTTCCGGAGATGCACCGACCGTCGGCGAGATCAAGCGATACATACGAGGCCGAGGCGTTGCGGCGTACAAGGTTCCGGATCGAGTGGAGTTCGTGACCGAGTTCCCCGTCACCGGCGTCGGAAAGACCAGCAAGGCGGCCTTGCGCCGTGTTCTCAGCGAATCGATTGCCGCACAGACTCTGTCGAGTTGATCGGTTCCCACCCCCACATTTTCGAGGAGATTCATCATGGCGCTACCCACAGCAGTGCGATACGAGATGCCCACCGAGTTTCCGCAGAATCGGGTCGACTGGACTCTCGATCCTTCCCGAGCGGTGCTGCTTCTGCACGACATGCAGGAATATTTCGTGAACGCGTACGACCGAAGCGTCGACCCGCTCCAAACCGTGGTTCCGAACATCGACCGGCTTCGTTCGTCGGCGCGAGCTGTCGGAATCCCGATCGTCTACACCGCGCAACCCGGAGATCAGGATCCCGAGGAGCGTGCGTTGCTGTCGGATTTCTGGGGACCGGGACTGAAGGCAGATCCCGCTCACACCGACGTGATCGCCGAGTTGGCTCCGCATCCGGACGACGTGATGCTCACAAAATGGCGCTACAGCGCCTTCATCAAAACGGATCTGCGTGAGCGGCTGCGCGAGAGTGGGCGTGACCAGCTGATCATCACCGGAATCTATGCCCACATCGGTTGCCTGACTACCGCTTTGGACGGGTTCATGCAAGACGTGCAGATCTTCTTCGTGGGCGACGCGGTGGCCGACTTCTCCCTGGGCGAGCATGTCGGCGCCCTCGAGTACGCGGCCGGGCGCTGCGCCTCGGTCACCCGAACCGATGACCTGGTCAAGGCGATGAGCGCGGAAACGGTTTCGGCGTAGGCGTGAACGGCGACGGGTGCGCCACCCGTCGCCGTATTGTCAGGTGTGTGAAGACTTTGTTGGTGGTTCACCACTCGCCCTCGCCGACAACCCACGAATTGTTGGATGCAGTCCTGGCCGGGGCTCGCGATCCCGAGATCGAGGGCGTCGAGGTGAAGGTGGTGCCGGCGTTGGCGGCGACGGTGCCCGACGTCCTCGCTGCTGACGGCTATCTTTTCGGTACCACCGCCAATTTCGGTTACATGTCGGGCGCGCTCAAGTACTTCTTCGACACCACGTACTACCAATGCCTCGGTGCGGTGTCGGATCGGCCGTACGGCCTGTGGGTTCACGGCAACAACGACACTGCTGGTGCCGTGTCGTCGGTGCGCAAACTCGCGACAGGGCTCGGGTTGGTCGCGGTGGCGGATCCGCTCGAAGTGACTGTGAGCGTGGACAAATCTGTCCGCGATGGTTGTTATGAACTGGGCGGAACCGTCGCAGCAACGCTGATGGACTAGCCTTCACTTTCTCGTTTCGGTTCACGAAAGAGACTGTCCCGCAAGCGGTTGTAGAAGCGCGTGTCCTCTGGTGAACGCGTCGGGAGCCGTCGGTTCTCGGGTCACCGGCGAGGCGGATTCCCCGATTCATCGACATTTAGTTTAGGCTACCCAAAACGACGTTAGGTCACCCTTGGGTGACGTGTGTCCACAGACGAGGGGATCAGTGTGAGCGTTCTTCCAGGTTCGAACTCCGGAGCGGCAAACGAAGCTACGTTTGCTCTCACAGGAGCTCAACTCGGGATTTGGAACGCACAGAGGCTTGATCCCGAATCTCGGAGCTATCTCGTCGGTGAGGTGCTCGAAATCTCGGGCGACGAACCGATCGACACCGAAGTTCTGACGGCCGCCATCAGGGCGACGATCGGCGAAGCCGAAACCATGCGGCTGCGGATGATCGAGACGGCGGACGGCCCGCGTCAGTACATCTCCGACGAGCCGGTTGGTGTCATCCCGATCACCGACGTCCGTGACGAGCGCGATCCCGTAGCCGTGGCGCACGCATTGGTCGACGCCGAGCGCAGCCGGGCGTCCGAGTACTGCCGCCTGATGGTGGAGCGCCCGCTTTACACGTACTCGCTGATCAGGCTGTCCGATCGCGAGATCTGGTGCATCCAGCTCTATCACCACTTGATCGTCGACGGATACAGCGCAGCCATGATTTCGCGTCGTGTCGCCGCGCACTACACGGCGGCGAAGAAGGGAACCGACGTCGCACCAACGCGATTCGGTTCGATGAGTGCGTTGGTCGCCGAGGACGAGGCGTACCGGGCGGGCAACCAGTTCGTCGAAGATCGTGACTACTGGCGTGATGTCCTGACGCCTTTGCCCGCGTTGGACGGACGGGGCCAGCAGGTCACCGGTCCAGCGGAACGAACGATCCAGGTTCGCGAGGTCATCAGTGCCGACGCCCTCGGCCGCCTCAAAGAGGTGGCAGACGCGACGGGAACAACGTGGGCCGAGGCACTGATCGCCTGCTACGGCGCGTTTCTCCACCGGTTGCTCGGCGAGACGGATGTTGTCATCGCGATGCCACTCATGGCACGCGTGGGGCGCACGGCACTCAAGACCCCGGCCATGGCAGTCAACGTTCTGCCTCTCCGGTTGACGATTCGCAGCCACGATCGACTCGGTGACCTGAGCAAGCAGGTGGCCGCCACGATGAAAAGCCTGCGCGCACACCAGCGCTACCGCGGTGAGAATCTTGCTCGGGACCTGGGCGTCGCCGGCACCGGCGCACTGCTTCACGGGATCGGAATCAATCTCAAGGCTTTCGACTTCGCCCTCGATTTCGCCGGCGCTGTGGGTGTACTACGTAACGTTGCCGGAGGTCCGCCCGAGGACCTGGGTTTGACGGTCACCCCCATCGCGGACGGCGAAGTTCTCCTCGGGTTCGAAGTGGACGCGCGCACCAACACTCGGGATTCGGTTCAGCGTCGCCTCGCTGGTTTGGTGAGCATCGTCAACGCGATGGTGGGGGAGGGAGATCCTGCCGTCGGACAGGTGCAGATGATGCCGGCACCCGAAGCTGCGCGGATTCTCACCCGCCGCGAGATTGAACCTGTGCCTGGCTCCGTCGCCCTCGTCCCGGACGTCTTCGACCGCATCGTCGCCGATCATGCGGATGACACGGTCCTGGTGTGCGGTGAGGAACGTCTGACAGGCGCAGAACTCGGTGGCCGCGTCCACAAACTCGCCCGGTTGCTTCGGGCTCGCAATGTCGGCCCGGACGACATTGTCGGACTTGCACTTCCGCGTACCTCCGAGATGGTGGTGGCTCTGCTCGCGACACTGAACGCGGGCGCAGCGTACGTGGCCCTGGATCCGCAGCACCCGGCCGAGCGGTTGCGGGATCTGATCGACGACGCGCAACCGAAGGTGGTGCTCACCACTTCCGCGCTGGCCGAGCAACTCGTCGGAGATTCTCGACCCGACCCGCTCGTACTCGATTCCGACGAAGTGCGCGAAGAACTCCGTGCCCATTCCGAGTTTCCACTCGAACTCGGTGAACTGGCGACGGCGCGGCATGGCGATCACCTGGCGTACGTCATCTACACCTCGGGATCGACAGGCAAGCCCAAGGGAGTGCTGGTCAGAAGCGGTGGATTGGCGCACCTGCTTCACCACCACCGCGCCACCATCTACCGGGACACCGCCGAGCGCGTCGGAAACCGCCAACTGCACACCGCGCATACGGCGTCGTTCGCCTTCGACGCGTCTCTCGATCAACTGCTGTGGCTGCTGTGTGGTCATCGGGTGCACGTATACGACGAAGAACTGCAGAAGGACGCCGTTGCCCTGGTCGCGGCGTTCGAGCGAGATTGCGTCGACGTGGTCGACACGACGCCGTCGATGGCGGCAGCGATGGTGGACAACGGATTGCTGCGTACGCAGCGGTTGCAGCTCCTCGTCGTGGGCGGCGAGGCGGCACCGCCCGCACTGTGGGACGCGATCATCGAATCCGGTGTTCCCGCTCGAAACCTGTACGGCCCCACCGAAACGACGGTCGACGCGATCGCGACCACGGTCGAAGGTGCCGGACCGCGTATCGGGTACCCGCTCGCGGGAACCCGTGCGTACCTGCTCGACAGCGCGCTCGCGCCAGTCGCCGACGGTGAACGAGGTGAGCTCTATCTGGCCGGACCGCAATTGGCCAGGGGATACCTCGGTCGCGCCGGCGCGACCTCCGAGCGTTTTGTCGCAGATCCCTTCGGGGCTCCGGGAGATTTGATGTACCGCGCCGGGGACGTCGCGCGCTGGGTACCCGGGCGGGGATACGACTTCATCGGTCGTAGCGACAAGCAGGTGAAGATCCGCGGACATCGCGTCGAGTTGAGCGAGGTCGAGGCTGTTCTCGGATCGGTGCCCGGAATCGGCGCGGCCGCCGCGCTGATCCGTACGGATGGAGGACGGCCCAGCCTGGTCGGCTACGTTGTAGCCGCCGCCGGTACGACGCTTCCGCCGCAGGAAGAATTGCGCCGAGACCTCGCCGGTCGCGTACCGGATCATCTGGTTCCCGCCGCAATCGTCGTTCTGGACGAACTACCCGTCACGGTGAACGGAAAGCTCGATCGTGCGGCACTACCAGCCCCGGCCACCGAATCGGAAGGTCGCGCTGCATCCACACCACACGAGGAAATCCTCTGTGACGTGGTGGCCGAGGTGCTAGGCCGCGAGCGCGTCGGTGTGGACGAGGATTTCTTCGGCCTCGGTGGTGACAGCATCACGGCAATCAGTGTCAGCAGTCGCCTGCGGGTGCGCGGACTGGTCGTCGCTCCGAAAGAGCTACTGGCACAGCGAGATCTGGGAACCATCGCCGCTGCGGCGCGTGAGATTGCCGATGACGCCGACGCCGTAGCCTCGGTTGCGGACGTGGCGACCGGCACCGTGATCGCTCCGCCGATCGTTCGGGCACTGATCGACAAGAATCCGACAGACGAGGCAATTGCGGGCTACACGCAGTGGACCGCAGTGCGCATCGACGACGGCCTCTCGCTGGGCGACCTGCAGTCCGGCGTGCAGACGATCCTCGATCACCATGACGCTCTACGTCTGCTCCTGCGCCGTGACAATGACAGCGGCACTACCGAATTGATCGTCCGAGACGTCGGCGCGGTGCGCAGCGAGGGGCTCGTTCACGAGGTGTCCGACACCTCCGAGCCGTCCCGGATCAGAGAGCTCGCGGAGGCGTCGGCGGCGAGTCTCGACCCACGCGCCGGTGAACTCCTGCGAGTCGTACTGGTCAATACCGAGGCCGGTCGACCCGACCAATTGATCGTCGTGGCTCACCATTTGATCGTCGACGGTGTGTCCTGGCGAATTCTGCTTCCAGACCTCCACGAAGCTACCGATGCAGCGCGCGAGCGTAGGTCGGCCCGGCTGGGTGCTGGCGGAAGTTCGTGGCGCCGATACGCGGGGTTGCTCGCAGAATTCGGGACCTCGGGCAGCATGGCATCGGAGCTCGAGTACTGGAAGTCCGCGTCGGTACAGGCGGACGACGAGCCGATCGGCAGTCGTCGTCTCGACCCGAAAGTCGACCTCACCGCAACCGCCTCTCGCACGACAACTGTTGCACCCCCGGCTGTCACCGACGCGCTGTTGACCACGCTTCCGACGGCGTATCGAGCCAAGGCCGACGAAGTGCTTCTCGCGGGTTTGATGCTTGCCTTGCGCTCATGGCAGCACGGCCGCGGCCTCATCGGCCTGCCCGCGCAGACAGTCACCGTCGAAGGCCATGGCCGCGACGCGCTCACCAGCGACACCGACTTCGCCGGAACCATCGGGTGGTTCACCAGTGAGTTCCCCGTCCGGGTTCCCACCGATGCACTGCTCACCGCAGACGATCTTGCCGACGCACTGAGCGGCGGAGCAGCTGCCGGGCATCTGCTTCGTGCGGTGAAGGAAGCAAAACGCGCCGTACCCGGAGGTGGAGTCGGCTACGGAGTTCTGCGGCATCTGGATCGCGACACCGCACCTGACCTTTCCGCGTGCTCTACACCCGAACTGCTGCTCAACTATCTCGGCCGCTTCCCGTCCCTACCCGGAACCGGATGGCGATTGCCGGAGCAGGATCCATTCGCGGTCATCGAACCGGCGAGCAAGGCAATGTCGGAAGTGCTGGCGCTCAACGCATTTGTCCGAGAGGACGACTCGACGATGCTGGCAGTCGAATGGACTGCGGCGGGTTCAGTGCTCGACGCCGCGACGATCGTCGAGCTGCAAGAGCATTGGGAACGTGCGCTCGCTGCACTGACCGCGCATGCCGCGCTCTTCGAGGGTGGTTTGACGCCTTCCGATTGCTCGGCGACGATCTTCGGCCAGGGCGCGGTGGTCGATCAAGCCGGGATCAACGAACTCGAAGCCGTCCACGGACCGCTTGCCGATGTACTTCCGCTCTCGCCGCTACAAGAAGGCCTCCTGTTCCACGCGGTCCGTGACGGCGAAGCAGACGTCTACACACTTACTGCACGCTTCGACCTCTCCGGCCCGTTGGACGAGGTGAAGTTGGCCGACGCGTTCGAGACCGTGATCGACAGGCACCCGAACCTACGCGCAGCTTTCCACTACGAGCAGTTCGAACGGCCCGTTCAGATCATTCCGCGCGGTGCAAAAGTCGAGTGGCGTTCGGTCGACCTGACCTCCGTTCCAGCTGACACTGCATTCCGCTCTGCAGATCAGCTCGAGGACGAGGCCGCCGATTACGTCTTCGATGTCAGTACACCGCCTCTGCTGCGTGCGCTGCTGATTCGGCTGCCCGGCGGGGTGCACCGTTTGGTCCTCAATGCGCATCACCTGCTCACCGACGGGTGGTCGACTCCGATCGTCCTGCGCGAGCTGATGAACGTCTACCACGACGGCGATGCGCACCTTCCTGCGCCGACGCCGTATCGCGACTACTTGGCATGGATCGCCGGCCGTGATCAGGACTCTGCCCGCGCAGTGTGGAGTGAGCGTCTGCGTGGGCTCACCGCGCCGACTCTCGTTGCCGACGCAGGGGCGCCGCGAAGTGTGCCCGTCGCGCTCGAGGTTCCTCTCGCGACATCGGACGCCGAAGCGCTGATCGAACTCGGTCGTGCGCGAGCGCTGACGGTCAACACCCTGGTTCAGGGTGCGTGGGCAGCGGCGCTCGCCGAAGCGACGGGACAGTGGGACGTCGTGTTCGGGGCCACGGTGTCCGGCCGACCTGCCGAACTCTCCGGGGTGGAGGGAATGGTCGGGTTGTTCAGCAACACGATTCCGGCCCGCCTCGACATCGTCGCGGATCAGCCCTTGCTGGATCAGTTCGTCGGTCTGCAGAACGCGCAGTTCGACATCGTGGACGTCGAGCACACCAGTTTGGCCGAGATCGAACGCATCGCCGGGATCGGTCAACTGTTCGACACGCTCCTGGTGTTCGAGAACTTCCCGAACTCCGGTGCGGGACAGCCTGCATCGCACACACTTCGAGTCGAGGGATTCACCAACCGCGGAGTCACGCACTATCCGATGACGTTGATGGCGCCGCCGAGCACCGGTCTGGATCTGGTCCTGTACCACGATCCGGCAGTTGTCTCCGAAGCCACGGCGCAGCGAATGGTCACACGGCTCGCGGAGATCCTGCGTGGGTTGCTGACCGAGCCGACAGCCCCCGCATCCGCGGTGCTCTCGGTTGTCCGACAGACCCGCCGCGTTGCCGATGCGGTGGCTGTCACAAAAATGGTGGCTGTCACGAAAAAGGCGGCCGCGTCTGATCAAGCGATCGATGTCGATCCAGCGGTCGTCGATGCAGTGTGCGCCTGTGTCGCAACGGTGTTGGAGATTCCCGACGTCGATCCGGGTGACAATTTCTTCACTCTCGGCGGTCACTCGCTCACAGCGATGCGGTTGGTGGGAAGTCTGCGGAAGCTGGGAATACGCGTCGTCGTCTCCGATGTCTTCGACACCCCGACCCCCCTCGGTCTTGCAATGGCCGCACGCGTCGATCAGAAGAAGTTCTCGCCGGATTCGGTTGCTGTCGTCGATCGACCCGCTGTGACCGTGGCGACGTTCCGCGCCCCGGCAGTGGCGGGAAATCCTGATCACGAGCGGTATTGGGTTCGCACGCTCGCGGGCTTGCCCCTCGAAACGGACCTTCCCTACGATCGCCCGCGCGGCGAAGAGTACCGCCCGCACACCTACGTTCGTCAGCTACGCGATGCTCGGTTCGGTGACGGATCAGGATTCGACGCGGTGCTGTTGGCCGCAGTGGCGGCGACGCTGAACGGCTTCGGTGGCGGTCGGGACCTTGCGGTCGGACTCTTCTCGGAAGGGACTGACAGCCTGATTCGGGTCGATCTGTCCGGTCGGCCGAGAATTGCCGATGTCGTTCGACGAGTCGAAAACGCTGTCTCTGAGTCACTTGCGCATTCCGAAGTCAGCCTCGACCGAATCGCCGATCTACTCGGGCGTCCGACGAGTAGTCTGTTCGCTGCCCGTGTCGGTCACTCGCCCGGAAATAGCGTCGACCTCGAATTCGTCCGAACCGCAACAGAACTTCGATTGACGGTTGATGCCGGGCTGTTCGACGCCGCGACTGCGGACGCATTGCTCGACGGTGTGATCGCGGTCCTCGGTCACGAAAACAGCACTGTCGTCGCGGATCTGCGATTGTCGGAAAACAAGTCGGATCGCGATCCGGGCCGACGCGCGACGCCGCCGTCGGGGATCTCGCAGTTGTTCGCTCGACACGTCAGCCGTCACCCCGACGACGTCGCGGTGGTCTCCGGTGAGGTCGGAATTACCTACGGGGAACTGTCGGCGCGCGTCGACGAGCTGGCCCGCGAACTTCTCGCGGCCGGCGCCGGACCCGAGAAGGTAGTCGCCGTCGCGCTCGATCGAGATGCGGATCTGGTGGCCGGACTGCTCGCGGTACTGCGTATTGGTGCGGCGTACCTGCCACTCGACGTCGACTACCCGAGTGAGCGGCTCGAGTTCATGATCGAGGACGCGGCTCCGGTGTGTGTCCTGACCAGTATCGACAGCGCCGGGCAACTTCCGTCGACGGTCGCCACGAGTGTCTTCGTGGACGGTGAGGTCACCAACTCGGGTGTTGTGCTTCCTTCACCGCCCGCGGCGGGTGATCACCTCGCCTACATGATCCACACCTCCGGTTCGACGGGTCGCCCCAAGGGCGTGATGGTCTCGACGGGCAACCTCGCGGCCTTCGCGGACACGGTACTCGAGGATTGCTGGATCAGGCCGGGCGATCGCATCGTCGCGGTGACAACGGTGTCGTTCGACATCGCCGCACTCGAGTTGCTGTGCCCGCTCGCAGCGGGCGCGACTGTCGTGATCGCAGACCGCAGGACGGTTCGCGATCCGGATGCGTTGTCGGCGTTGATCATCGCAAGCGATGCGACAGTGATGCAGGCAACGCCGGCGCTGTGGCGAGTGGTCACCGAACACGAGAACGCAGTCGGGCTCGCCATGGTGCGAGCCCTGGTGGGAGGGGAAGCCCTCCCGCAGGATCTGGCTGACGATCTGGTGGCCAACGCTGCTTCGGTCCGGAATGTCTACGGACCCACCGAGGCCACGGTGTGGGCGACATCTTCGGTCATCACGACCGGCGACCGAGTCACGATCGGTCAGCCCTGGACCGACGTGCACGTGCGAATCCTCGACGACGACCTGCGTGAGGTTCCGGAAGGCGTTGCGGGCGAGCTGTATCTGGGCGGTGCGCAGGTGGTCCGCGGATACCTGAATCGCCCCGATCTGACCGTAGCTCGGTTCGTTGCCGATCCTTCTCTGCCGGGGGCACGCCTCTACCGCACCGGTGATCTGGTCCGACGCAGGCGAGGGGTTTTGCAGTTCCTTCGTCGTGCGGACGATCAGGTGAAGGTTCGCGGTTTCCGCATCGAGCTCGGCGAGGTCGAAGGCGCGCTCGGATCGGTGGCCGGTGTGTTCCGCGCGGCAGCCACCGTCCGTGTCGATGCGGCGGGCACCGGAAGTCTGCACGGATATGTGGTTCCCGAAGGTGGAACCACGCTCGATTCGGTTCTGGTGCGCAAGGAGATTGCGCGGCTGCTCCCCGAGCACATGGTGCCGCAGAGCATCACGGTGCTCGAAGCACTCCCGCTCACCCTCAACGGCAAGGTGGACCGAAAGGCATTGCCCGACACCGCGCCGGATCGTGTGCCGAGCCCACTCGTAGCCGTCGATGCGGATCGTCGGGCACGGCTCGAGTCGCTGAGCCCGGGCTGGCAGGACGTGCTGCCACTCGGTCCCTTGCAGGAAGGCATGTACTTCCAGTCGGTTCTCGACGGCGCCGGCGGTACGGATGTCTATCACATGCAGCCGCGATTCGAGTTCTCCGCCGATGCTGCCGTCGATGTTCGCTCACTCCGAGCAGCGGGGGATGCGCTCTTGCGGCGCTATCCGAACCTGCGGGCCGGCTTCACACACGCCGGTTTCGACGCTCCGGTGCAGTTCGTGCCCAGGGCAGCCGAAATGCCTTTCCGCGAGATCGATCTGAGCGCAGTTGCGACCGAGGACATCGATCGCGAGGTTCGCGCCGTCGACGAGGCCGAATTCGGCACGCTCTTCGACTTGAGTGCACCACCACTCATTCGAATGGTGCTGGTCTGGTTACCGGGTGGGGGAGCGCATCTCGTCTTCACTCAGCACCACCTGCTGACCGACGGTTGGTCGCAGACCTTGATGTACGCGGAGTTGTTTGCGCTCTACGAGTTTGCTCGCACTCACGGCACGGACCCGGTTGGACTCGACGGCGCGCTCGACAAGCCTGCGGACTTCCGTGATCACCTGCGATGGATCGCCGAAGCGGATCGCACGGACGCCCTCTCGTCCTGGAAGGACTACCTCGCGGATCTCGAGCAACCCACACTCGTGGGTGGTACGGGATCAGGCGGACGTGCTCCGTTGCCGGTGTTCACCCGGGTTCAGCTCGAACAGAGCATCACCGAGCACGTTCGCGAGCTGGCCAGACGTAGCGGAGTGACGCTGTCCACCGTCGTTTCTGCGGCGTGGGGCCTGGCATTGCGCGCCGTGACGGGGCGTGACGACGTGGTCTTCGGATCGACGGTTTCGGGACGTTCACCCGAGGTCGAGGGCGCCGACCGCATGGTGGGCTTGGCGCTCAACACCATTCCCGTGCGTGTCCGGGTCCGGCCAGGCGAGGAGATCTCGGCGTTGCTCGGACGCCTGTTCCGTGAACAGGGTTCGCTGCTGGGGCATCACCATCTCGGGCTCGGCGACGTGCAGCGAAGCGCTGGGTTCGCAACACTGTTCGACACGTTATACGTCTTCCGCAACACGCCTCGTGACGAACAGGCACGTCGAGACACGTTCGGGCGCAGTGGAATCGTCGGGTTCGACGCAGTGGACGGCACCCACTATGCGCTCACGCTCGACGTGGATCCGGGTGCCGGGGATGCGCCGATGGCGCTCACTCTCGAAAATCGTCCCGACCTGATTCCCCACGACGTGGCTCGGGACGTTCTTTCACGCACCATCACGATCCTCGAAGTGATGGCGAATTCCGATACCGCCACGGTGGCGGACACGGCGGTTCCGCTTTCGCGCACCCCCGCGGAATTCGTTTCGGAGCACATTGTGATGCCGCGGCCGGACCAGGCCGGCGGTAGCGTGGACGCCTTGCTCCGCGAAAGGGCAGCGGCAACTCCGGACGAGACGGCGCTGGTCTTCGGAGACGTCACACTGAGCGCAGCCGAGATGAACACTCGAGTGGACAGGCTGGCACGGATACTCGCTTCGGCGCTGGGGCAGTCGGTGCCAGGCGCGGGATCGACCCGTGTTGTGGCGCTCGCACTTCCGCGTACCGCCGATCACGTCGTAGCGATCTTCGCGGTCATGAGAACCGGAGCGGCATACCTTCCCTTGGATCTGGCTCACCCGCCTGCACGCCTGCGCGAACTGATCCTCGACAGCGATGCGGCGCTGGTGATCACCACGACTCAGACGCGTGACCTTGTTGTTCCGGACGGACAGGTATGTCTGGTCCTCGACGACCCGGACGTAACCGGGGTACTCGACGGGCAGTCCCCGGCACCTGTAGTCGACGAGGCCGCGGTGTGCGGGCCGACCTCACCGGACCAGCCTGCCTACGTCATCTACACCTCGGGCAGTACCGGAAAACCCAAGGGCGTCGTGGTGGGTCACCGCGGGTTGACGACGATGTATCACAATCACAAGGCCGAGATCTTCACTCCGACCGAAAACAGTGTGGGTGGCCGACGTTTGCGCATCGCGCACACAGTCTCGTTCTCGTTCGACATGTCGTGGGAGGAACTGTTCTGGTTGCTCGCGGGGCATGAAGTTCACGTGATCGACGAGCAGGCGCGACTGGACCCCGCGTCTCTGGTGAAGCATTACCGCGAAGTCGGTATCGACGTCGTGAATGTAACCCCCTCGTATGCACGGGAACTGATGGCCGCCGGTCTCCTCGACGGGGAGCGGACGCCTGTGTTGGTGATGCTCGGAGGAGAAGCTGTACCTGCCGAACTGTGGTCGCGATTGCGCGATCAGGACGGTGTCGACGGGTACGACCTTTACGGGCCGACGGAGTTCACGATCAACGCGATGGGATCCCCGGTTCAGGGGAGCGAGACACCGTGCTTGGGTCGTCCGATTCTGAACGCGTCCGCGCGGGTACTCGATTCGGGGCTGCGGGAGGTTCCGATCGGAGCGGCGGGCGAGCTGTACATGTCCGGTGACGGAACGGCGATGGGTTACCTTCACCGGACCGCGCTGACATCTTCCGTATTCGTCGCTGATCCCTACTCGGTCGGTCACCGCATGTACCGCACGGGTGACGTCGTTCTGCGTCGCCGCGACGGCGAACTCGAATATCTGGGTCGCGCAGACCATCAGGTCAAGATCCGAGGCATTCGGATCGAATTGGGTGAAGTGGAATCCGCGCTGGCGTCGTTGCCGGGAGTGTTGAGAGCGGCAGCGTCAGTCCGTAGCGAAGGCGGTGGGCCGCCGCGACTGGTCGGGTACGTCATCGAAGAACCCGGCGCTGATTCAACCGATCTGCGAGCTGCGTTGCGGGAACGCGTACCGGCACACCTGGTTCCGTCGGACATCGTCGTCGTGGATTCGATTCCGCTGACGCCCAACGGAAAACTGGACCGCGGTGCGTTGCCGACACCCCCCGCCCGAGCAGCGGCCCGAGCACCGCGAACCGAGATGGAAAGGCAACTGTGCCAGGTCTTTGCGCGGGTACTCGGCGTCGAGGCCGTCGATCCCGACGAGAGCTTCTTCGATCTCGGCGGCGACTCGCTTCGAGCCATGCGACTGGTGGGGGAGATGGAGCACGACCTGTCGGTGAGCGTCGGTGTGGGAACGCTGATGGCCCGTCCGACAGTTGCAGAACTTGCAGCACACCTTGGCGAGTCGGCGTCCGAAATCGATTTAAGTCGCGATCGCCTTCTGACACTCCGAGCCGAAGGCAGCGAAGAACCACTGTTCTGCGTGCATCCGGCCGGTGGATTCGCTTGGCCCTTTGCACCTTTGATCGGTGTCCTCGAGGCTGACCGTCCACTGTTCGGCCTGCAACTTCCCACAGTTGCCGGTGAGCCACTCGAACCGACGAACGTGGACCAACTGGCAGCGATGTACGTCGACACGATTCGGGGCGTTCAGCCGAGCGGGCCGTACCACCTGCTCGGCTACTCGTTCGGTGGCAACGTCGTTGCCGCGATGGCGGCTCAGCTGGTCGGTATCGGCGAGAGGGTGGAGTTCGCCGGTCTGATCGATACTCATCCACTGGGAGATCGTGACGATCGCGGTCGCGACGATGCCGACGACCGAGATCTGGCCGCCGCCCTGCCACCCGAGATCCTCACTCAGGCAACGGGACTGGTCGAGGATGTTCGGGCGGGTTTTGATGCCACTCGTTTGCTCGTGGCCCGCTCGACTGACACAACCTACGACGGACCGGTTACTCTGATCACCGCCGACGCCGAGGCGTCCGGACAGCTGCTGGCCGATCGCTGGCGCAGAGTCCGCGGGGACCGGGACATGGCAGTACACCATCTGCCGTACGACCACGCCGGATTGGTGACCCCAGCCGGGTGGGCGGCAATTGCCCCGCTGCTCGACAGCCATTTGTCGAAACGCACGGCCACATAGTTTGAAAACCACACAGTTGAAACACAATGGGAGCTCAATGATGAAGTCCACACCGCCCCTCGCGATACGGAGTTGGCGACGATTCGTCGCCATCGCAGGGTTGCTGATCGTCGCACTCGTGGCGATGATCGGTTGCAGTAGCGATTCGAACGACGAACCGACCAAGGCTGCAGAGCCCACGACGCGCGTGATCGAAACCGAAAAGGGCTCGGTCACCGTGCCCGCGTCGGCGGAGCGCATCGTGGTTCTGAGCGGCGGTCTCGCCGGATACCTGTACGCCCTGGACGCACCGGTGGTTGCCACCGATACCCGCGTCCTCGGTGTCACGAACCTCGACGGTGGATTCCCGCCGGCATGGTCGGATGCCGCAAAGGCGCAGGGCACCAAGGAATTGCCGGCCGGCGAACAGCTCAACATCGAAGCCGTCGCGGCGGCTGAACCCGACCTGATCATCGGCGGTGGACAGGGCATCACCTCGGTTCAGGCCGAGGAACTCTACGACCAGCTGACTGCTATCGCACCCACCGTGTTGGTCCCCAAGACGGTTGCCAACTGGGACAAGCAGCTCGAGATCGTCGCCGATGCCGCAGGTCGTTCGGACAAGGTTCCGGCACTGATCAGCGCGTACGACGACAAGGTCAAAGAGGTCAAGGGCAAGATCAAGGTTCCCGAGGGCAACGTCGTCTACATTCTCTCGCTCGCCAACAACAAGCCGTACCTCGTGCCGCCGACGGCAGCGCTCCCCGCAATGCTCGCCGAGCTCGGTTTCAAGGCCGACGACGTCATGGCCAAGGCCGGCAACCCGCAGCTCTTCGGCTCGGGTGACTCGTTCGAGGTCAGCCCGGAACTGCTCTCGCAGGTCGCCGATGCTCCTGTCGCCTTTGTGATTCCGGTGTCCGGTCGCCCGATGGCCGAACTCGCCACCGATCCGCTCTACTCGCAGCTGCCGTCCTTCAAGGCAGGCACGACGTTCGAGCTCCCCGCCACCAGCTACCGTCCTGACTACGACGGCGCAATGGCTACGCTCGACCTGATCGGCCAGACCTTCGCATGACTCGATTCGGTGGGCTGGTGATCGATGTTTCACCGTTGCGGACCAGCCGTCCATTCAGGTACGCGTTTTCCGCGCGATTGATCTCGCTGCTCGGGATCGGACTGCTCGTCGTAGCCGTTCCCGCGCAGACGTACCAGCTCACCGGCTCGACCTTGCAGGTTGCCGGAGTGTCCACGGCGATGGCCATCGCCATGTTCTTCGGCAGCCTGTTCGGCGGTGTGCTCGCTGATCGTTACGACCGGCGACGCACCATCCAGTTGGCCCGCAGTGCTGCGGGTCTCGGCTTTGTCATTCTCGGGTGCAATGCGCTCTTGCCACACCCGTCGATGTGGGTCATCTACGTCGCGGCAGCCGTCGACGGCTTGGCCGGCGGTGTCAGCAGCTCGGCCTTGATGGCTTTGATGCCGACGTTGTTGCCGCGCAACAAGATGGCTGCGGCCGGCGCTTTGGTAGCGCTGACCACCGACATCGGGACGATGATCTCGCCGGCAATCGCCGGCGTGATCATCGCCTCCGGCGGCATCCCCGCGACATACTTTGTTGCTGCGGTGGCCACCGCAGCAACTGTCACGTTGTTCCAAGCCATCGGCCCTTCCCCTGCACCGGGCACGAATCACGAAAGCCCGATGCGCGCGCTTGTGACCGGCGTGAAATTCGCCGGCACGCACACAGTCATTCGCGGCATCCTGATCAGCGGACTGTTGGTCATGTTCGTCAGCGGGCCTATGGTGTTGCTGCCTGCCTTCGTCGACCAGGTTCTCGGCGGCGGACCCACCATGCTCGGTCTGCTCTACGGCGCCCCCGCTGTCGGCGCTGTGGTCGGTTCCCTCACCAGCGGGTGGACGGGACGAGTCCACCGCAACGGCGCCGCGATGTTGATCTCTGTTGCGCTGATGCCTCTCGGCCTGGTGGTACTGGGTGCGTCGGGAGCAGCGATTGTCGCGTTCCTGGGCCTGGCCGGATTCGGCCTCGGCCGCGCACTCAACGACATTCTGAGATTTGCAGTCCTTCAACAGAACACGCCGGACGAATTGCGCGGACGCGTGTCCAGTCTGTGGATGGTGCAAGCCGTCACGGGTACGGCGATCGGTTCGATGGCAGCCGGGTTCCTCGGGCAGTGGCTCGAGCCTGGCGCCGCGCTACTGGTCTTGGGGCTCGCCGGTGTGACACTGGGCCTGGTGCTCCTGGCAGCATTGGGTTCGGTGCGCCGGGTAACTTCGGAGATCAACGAAGTCGATCTCTCCGAAAACACTGTGCCGGTGGGGAATGCTCCGCCGGAAAAGGAAGGTAGTTCATGAACCGAGGAGACCACCTCGCGACCATCGCCGAAGTTCTGGCGGGAACCACCGGCGCAAAAGTGCCGTACCCCATCGGCATTCGCGAACTCGAAGTTGTTCGCAGCGAAATGGTCGGGACCGGACTGTTGCGTCTGACCTTGGGTGGACCGGAGTTGGCGGGCTTCGAATCGCACGCTCCCGACGAGCATGTCCGCCTGGTGTACCCGGATGCAGACGGAACTTTGCGTCTACCCGAACGCGACGGATTCAGCCTGAAGTGGCCTCGTCCATTGCCGATCTCGCGTGAGTACACCGTCCGTCGATACGACGCCGAGGCGGAGGAGCTGGACCTCGACTTCGCGCTCCACGAAGGTGGGTACGCCTCTGATTGGGCTCAGGCGGCCACCGTCGGCACTCGGGTGCACGTGGCAGGTCCACCCGGCGGCGTCGTAGTTCCATGGACGTACGACCGCTATCTGCTAGCCGGTGACATCACCGCCCTTCCTGCCATTGCTCGTTGGCTCGAGATGATGCCCGCTGCTGCCGCCGGGTGGGTGTTCGTCGAGATCACCGACCCTTCACAGGAAATCGAACTCACTGTTCCGGAAGGCGTCGAGGTGCGATGGCTGCACCGCGGTGGCGTCCCAGCCGGTCACTCGGATCTACTCGAGCAGGCAGTCCGGACGGTCACCGTGCCCGAAGGTGAGCGCCTCTACGCCTGGATCTCCGGTGAGGCCACCAGTCTCAAGCCGATTCGCAGATTCGTACGCGACGAACTCGGCCTGAGTTCGGGCGACCACCTGATCACGGGCTACTGGAAGCGCGGAGTCGCAGACTTCGACGAGGACGACGACGACCACTGAACATCGGTTGACGCCGGTTTCGGCATCGTCACCGCGACAACGAGTCCGACAATCGCAACGATTGCCGCTACTCCGAAAGCCGTGGCGAATGCCGAGTGCTGGGGAAGGCCGCCGGATGAAGTCGCGCTCGCGATGATCCCGGCGGCAATTTGGGTTCCCACAGCAGAACCCAGCGATCTGGCGATCGTGACTATTGCCGTCGTGACACCTACGCGGTCTGCCGGTGCGCTGTCGGCGGAGATGACGAACACTGCCGTCGACGCGGCGGCAACGCCGGTACCCGCAAGGATCAGCACCACAACGATCTGCCACATCGTGGTTGCAAAGACCCCGACGGCGCCGCTCAGGCCGAGAAAGGCAACCCCCGCTACCGCAATGGCTTTCGTGCCGACCCGTTGTGCGAGCTTTCCGGAGATCACCGACGCGATCACCGCTGCGCCGTAGCCGACGCACAGCAGGAAGCCGATGGCGCTGGTCGACGCACCGCGGCCGAATCCGCTCTCTGCCGGCACGGCGAGTTGCTGCGGAAGTAGATAGACAACAGCGCCGTAGGTGAACCCGAAAACCACGCCGACGACCACGGCGCTCCACATCGAACGATGCCGCATCATCGTCAGGTCGACCATCGGCTCGGTTGTCCGGCTCTGATACCTGGCCCAGATCGTGAACACGGCAGCGGAAGCGAGAAGCAGCAGCATCGACGTCGGTGCGCCCCACCCGTTGCTCGATGCGCTCGCCAGCCACGCCGTCAGCGTCAACAACCCCAGAGCCAATCCAGCAGCTCCCAGCCAATCGAGTCGGCCGCCGACGTTCGACATGTGATCTCGTGGTGTGCTCACGGCAAAAGCAATTGCGCCGAGCAAAACGAACGCGGTCGGAACTGCATACATCGCGGTGCGTGAGACGTTTTCCGCGACAGGCCCGGCCAATACGACTCCCAGAGCGCCGCCGGCCACGACGACAGCCCCGAGCAAACCCGTGGCCGTCTTGAGTCGGTCCGAGGACAAAGTGCGTCGTAGGACCACGAAGCTCACGGGCAACAACCCGAGCCCGAATCCCTGGAGAAACTGGCCGAGGACGAACAGCGGGAAGATCGTTGCAAGAGCGGACACGCTGCCGCCCAGGACGACGATTGTCGTGATCGCGAGCAAGGTGGGGCGGGCGCCGTACACGTCGGCTATTCGCCCGGCCATCGGCGTGACGAGAACAGTGCTCAACGTCAGAGCGACGGATGCGAGCGCTCCGACGTCGGCCGTCACTCCGAAGTCTCTCTGTATCAGGGGGAGTGCGGGGACGATGATGCTTTCGAGCGCGGCCACGGCAGCGATCAGCAGGGTCAGGCTTGCGATAGTTGCTACCGGTCGCGGCTGATTTCCGGAGATGCTCTCTGTGGTCATCGTGCTCTCTTTCGATCGGGGAGTGAGGAGCTTCTGGACACGACGAAGCGCCGCCCCAGGAAGAGTCCGGAAGGGTTGTGGCACTGGGTATATAGGTCAGTGCAGTAGAGCGTCTTGTTATTTCGTTACGCGTACCGTTATTGTGGAGAAATGTAATCGGATTCAGCGCACAAAGCAAGAGTCGGATGGGGCGGAATTGACGCGAAGTATCGCGAGACCGCAACCGGCAGACTTTCGCTGTTGCCGTCGGTCAGGGTCAGGTGATGTGACAATAGGGCTTTTTTCTCGTCCAACATGACGCTGGTCACCAAAAGGGCTCTGCCAGCAGGGAGTTCATCTGCCGGACACATCCAAGGTCCCCGTTTGAATGCCGGGTTTGCTAGCTTTCTGCCTGTGACGCGACGTCACGGAAAGTTCACGAATCACGGAGGATCATCATGGGTTCTATTTCAACGATCATCGGCATCTTCGAGCTCTACAAGCTGCTCGAGCCGCTCCTGAGTTCGCTGAGCTGATTCAGGTGTGATTTCGCTGTCGAGCCGGGGCGCCGAGGGACTCGGCTCGGCAGCGGATCTCGAGGATCCGGCGCGATCAGGACCCGTGGAACGGATGTCGGCACCGGCAGAATTCCATCGCTCCGGTGTAGTGGTCCATCACCAGGATTTCTGCGCACCGAGCGGGTTGGGGCGCGAACCTGAGGCAGCGCTCGATCCAGCCGCGCTCGAGCGAAGGGGCCGGGTGCGCGCAGTTCCCGCATCGGCCGGGACGTTCGGCGACACGTACGGAACCGTGTTGCTCCGGGGGCATGCCAAACATCTTGGTGGTGCGATGATTCCAGGGCAATGGTTCGGCTCGAGCGGAAGCTATGTCACGAAAGCGCCGGCGGCGATATGCGAGGACCGAACGCGTTGAGGCTGGCTACCTGGCTCCCTGATAATCCGATTGCCCAGACTGAGTTTTTTGGTGCAAGCTGCGGCTACTGCGCTGACGCCCAGAAATTCTCGGACTATCTGGGCAACGATCATGTGGTGGTAACCGCGAACAGAATCCGATCCGGCTCGCGTTGCATACGGGTGATCGCGACGCGGCCCCCGATCCAAGCACCAAGTGCACCAATCGCAACAGCGACAGGGATGGCGAAATAGTTCACCGGGTTCGGTAGCAGCGCCCCGAGTAGAACGCCGGGCGCCGTTGTCGCGGCGAAGATGACGATGGCGAGGATGATCAGTCCGAAGGACGAGCCGTTGAAGGACCCGCGGGTGTTCAAGGAGAACGTCTTCTTCATCTCCGGAACCGGGTAGGGCGCTTTGGCGGATATCGCCACTACCAATCCTGCACCGACTCCCATCATCGAAATGCCGACGGCGATCGGCACGGCCAGTCGGTCGGTCCCGAGGTCCCCGAAGATCCGTGCAGCAGCTGTTGCGACGACCACGAAGGGTGTCATCACGATTGCCCACGCGATTTGTCGGCCCCGGACGTCAGCGGCAGCGGCTTCGGGGATCATCACCAGATGCCAGATCGATGCGCCGTCGAATCCGTACAGATTCGATCCGGCTGCCATTGCCAGGTAGATCAGGAACCAGGCACCCCATGCGGCGGAGAAGGGGATCGATGACGAGATCAGCGGTCCGAAGCCGGAGACCAAGGTCATGATGGCAACGGAGAGCAGTTGTGTTCGTCGGCGCATGTCTCCGTGCCAGAGCGAAAGCTCGCGAGAGATGACGGTGCCCAGTCGGGATGCGCGCCAACCGGTTCGAATGTCGCGGCCCTGGTTCTTCAATTGCACGGAAGTGGCGCCCGCTGATTCTGCGACCTTCCCGTTGAAGTAGCGAACGACCAGGCGTTGCCATGACCACAGCAGTGCGAGATCGACCAGCACCAGGGCGAGGACTGCTCCGGCGGCGAGGAGCCAGGCGCCTCCTGCTGCTGCGTCGACACTGGTGATTCCCCACGCGAACGGTATCGAATGCGCGACCGTGAGCGGCCACGTGACGTTGCCGTCCACGACCGTGCCGAGGCGACTCTGCAGCGGAAATTGCAGCAGATACAGTCCGCCGAAGAACGTGCCGAATGCCAACAGTCCCAGTTCGCGGCTGCGACGACTCCGCAGGAGCTGCGACATCGCCAGCATCGCGACCCGTGAGGTGCCGACAATGAGCAGGACCGTTGCGGGCCAAGCGATAATGGCCAATGGCAGTGCGGCAGGGTGGTGTGTAGCGGCATAAATTGGAATCGCTGCTGCAGCCAACGCGGTAATCGGCACGGTCATACCGACCAGCGACGTCGAGAACAGTGCTCTGGCGAGTCGGACGGGTTCCAGGGGGAGTAGTTGGAACTGTCTGGGGTGAAGATTGTCATCTGACAGACCAGACATGATCGGCATCAGGATCCACATCACGCCGATAGCCGACAGTGCGAGACTGGTTGTGCCGCTGACGAGTTCGGGAGAAACGCCGTTTGTTCCCGAAGTTCGTAGGCACAGTAGAGCTGCCCCCAGAACGCCGAAGAGTGCTGCAACGACCTTGATGACGGCTCTGCCGCCGGTGAATTGACGTTTGTAGAGGGTCACGCGCATGCGGAGAACAGTGCGCCACAGTGAGGTTGGGGCGCTGCGCGTCGTCGGCAAGCTCGTAATGCTCATGCGCGCATCCATGACAGTCCGTCGGGATTGGGACTGCGGCTGCCGACAAGGCGAACGAATGCCTCGTCGAGTGTGTTGCCTGCGCGCACCTCGTCGACCGTTCCTGAAGCCACGACGCGCCCGTCTGCGATGACTCCGATGTGAGTACACAGTTGTTCGACAAGGGCCATCACGTGACTGGAAAGAATGACCGAGCCACCTGAGTGGACGAACGAGAGCAGAATGCTCCGAATTCCGGCCGAAGAAATGGGGTCGACAGCTTCGAACGGCTCATCCAGTACCAGTAAGCGAGGGCCGTGCAACAAGGCGGAGGCCAACCCGATTTTCTTCGTCATACCCGCTGAATAGTCGGCGATGACCGTTCCACCTGCATCGGCGAGATCGAGCGCGGCCAACAGTTCGTCGCGTCGTGACGCGATGACGTCCTCTGGCATGCCGCGCAGTCGCCCGAAATAGGTGAGTAGTTCATGACCGGTGAACTGGGCGGGTAGCGCCAGACCGTCGGGTAGAACGCCGAGCAGACTCTTCGCTGCCACAGGGTCGTTCCACACGTCGTAGCCGTACACCAGGCTGCGACCGTAGTGCGGGCGAAGCAATCCGACAGCCATCGACAGTGTGGTCGTTTTTCCCGCACCGTTAGGGCCCACCAGGCCGAACAACGAACCTGAGGGCACCGCGAGGGAAAGGTCGTTCACAGCAACTTTCGCGCCGAACGCCATGCAGAGGTGTTCCACCTGTAAGGCCATCGGTCCGGGAGGCAACTGGCCTGTCTCGGGGAGAGGGTGCATCGATCGAGGGTAACTGTCCGGAGCCCTGTGCGCGGAGACAGAGCGGAGCGATGCAGGCTGCGTGCACCGAATGTCTTTGGTAGGTGGTTGGTCGCGGCATGAGTCGCTGGTTCGCAAGCTGAGCGGATGGCAGGAGTCGAACCTGCGTGGACGGTTTTGCAGACCGCTGCCTTGCCGCTCGGCCACACCCGCATTGATCCAATTATGTTCGTAGTGAACAACAGTCGCCAGGATTGTGATCAGGGTGAATTGATCGCCATGTGACGGATTGTGGGGAAGGCGGTGAACTGGCGGGCTAGGCGCGGGAGAACACCGCGACCAGGAATTCGGAATTGTCCTTGAACGGGCGCAGGTCCCACGTGGACAGCAGCAGATCAGCCTCGAGGCCACTCGCGGCCGCATCGGCGAGAAACTCGGGGAACTCGTAGCCACGGCCGGCACCGAATCCGATGACCACTCGGCCGCTCGGAGTGAGATGACGAGCAAATCCTGACAATACTGCTTGCCTGGTTGACGGAGCGAGAAACGCCATCACGTTGCCTGCCGACACGATGACGTCGAAATTCGCCTCGACACCGCGGGCCGGTAGATCGAGCTCGGAGAGATCGCCGACAAGCCACGTCGGGCCTGGGTGGTCCTCCTCCGCGGCAGCGATGAGAACCGGGTCAACGTCGACTCCGACAACCACATGCCCGACGTCGTGCAGATAACCGCCGAGTCGGCCCGGCCCGCACCCTGCATCGAGAACCCGGCCACCGCGTCCGAGCATCGCGTCGATCAAACGTGCTTCCCCGACAATGTCCTTGCCGTCCGCTCTCATGGAACGGAAACGCTCGACATATCGTGTGGAATGCGTCGAGTCGGCTGCAGTGATCTCTTCCCACTGGCTGGGGATGCGCTCGTTCGGGGCCTGTGCAGTCATCTTTCGAGGGTACCGACAGCTCACCGGGTGCCGACGACCGTCCCGTCTGCGGCATATCCGACGAGGGTTGGACGAGGGGAGATGAGCGAGAGGGGAATCCATCCGTAGAAGCGGTCTTCGGCAAGAACTGTCGGATAGATTTGGCCGTCTGCGGTGTGAAGTTCGGCCCGAACGGCACCTCCCGCCCCTGCGTCGTAGGTCGCCTCGTGCGAACCGGCCTCGTACCCGGCGCCGCCCCCGAATGAATCTGCGCCGTACAAGTCGTCGTTCGATCTGCAGCCGTGTCCGAGGCTGATGAATTTCGACGGACCAACCTTGTCGGTCTCGGATGACGTCTCGAAAACCGGGGCGACGCACCTCCAGCCATCAGCGCCGTGGGCAACGAAGACGCTGAACACGGTTCCGTCAGGTCCGGGGATGGACCCGACCCGCTCGGCGGTGGACGGATCTATTCCGCCGTTGGTTCCCGGCATGGTCTGCCAACCCGAGTACATATCCGTAAACGGTTTAGGCATCATCGCCGTGGCAGCGGCGCAGCCCACCATTCCCGCTGCACAGAGCATCGCGACGAGAGCTACGGCGCCTACCCGGCGGCGTGGAACTCTGGGTGTTCCAATGTTGTTTTCGTCAGCGATGATTCGGATGCGAGCGGCAACCTGGACGTTCTCGGGCCAGAGTTCGGCGGAAAGAGAATCGGTCGGCCGCAGCTTCTCGAGGGTGGTCAGCAAATCTTTGCTCATGGAGTACTCCCGTGTTCGGCGGCAGCGCAAGGTCGGGCGGTGTTCATCGGGATCGCGGTGTCAGGTTCTGAAGCCAACCCGGTGCTCAATCGACGCCGAGCGCGAAAGAGTCGAACATGCATGGCTGGAACCGAACACCCGGCGACCCGCGCTGCTTCGGTGGCGGTCAATCCGTCCCAGGCAGTCAGGAGTAGGGCTTCACGCTCGGTGACGGTGAGTGTTGCCAGTGCTTCGAGCAGTTCCGTGCGGTCGGTGACAGTAACGTCGGCGCCCGGCGTCGATGCCGCGATCTGTTCGATGCGTCGCATCTTCTCGGTCAACGCATCATGGCGCCGAACGCTTCGACGGTTGTTGTTCACGGTGTTTCGAGCCACCACCAACAGCCATGGAAGTGCCTGTTCGGGCACGTCGTCCAAGCGTCGCCAGGCAACGAGGAACGTCTCGGAGACAACTTCCTGTGCGCTGTGATGATCGACGTGGCGGCAGGTATAGGCGAACACCCGACCGGCGTAGGCGTCCCACAGGACGGTGAAACGCTCTTCGTCGCTCGGTGGTGGCCCGTCCTCGGATTTCGGCGTCATAAGAAGAGATGTCCGGCTGGTTGCTGATCCTTACAGCGTGGGCGCCAATGGACGGTATGCCGTGTTACTCCGGCCGAGGATTCCGACGGTCAGGAGCAACAACGCAAGGATGTACAGCGTCATGATCCAGATGCCGGCAGCGGCAGGCTGCCACTTGTTCGCCTGACCGAGCAGGATCAGGGCGTCAGAGGTGAGGAACAGTGCGCCGCCGATACCGGTGATCGTGTTGTAGGCCAGTGCGGTGGACGCGGTTCCCACCAGGATTGCGGCGTACACAGGGACGGCAATCCGAAGTGCCGGTTCGAGACCGGTCCAGGCGTACGACACAAGGGCAATTCCGGCAACGGCGTACGCGCACAAAAACCATGGCCGCCTTCGTATCTCCCGAAGAGCGCCGTGCGAGAGAAAGAATCGGATGAAACAGACGTGACCGATCGCGAAGGCGGCCATCCCGATGACAAACGTGGAGTCCCAGATCAGGAACAGGTCTCCGAAAGCGCAGGCAATCAGCGCAGCAGCAACAATCCTCGGTCCGCCTTGGTCGACAACCCAGGCAGCCAGAATCGGCGCGAGCATGACCTTGGTGATCCCGTCCCAGGGCACAGCATCAGCGGCATTCAGGATCAGATGAAGAATCGCCACCGCGGAAAACCCGACAAACCATGGCGACCGCAAGGTACTCGGCAGTCCGGCGTCGCGAACAGATTCACTCATCGGCTCAGTGCACGAAGTCCGCTGCACGCTCGGCGAGATCGAGCGCCGGCTGGGGGAGTATGCCGAGGATGAGCGTTACACCGGCGCCGAGGCCGATCACACTGCTGGTCAGTGCACTCGGCACCACGACGGTCGGTGCGTCTTCCGCCAATTCGGTGAAGAACATCAACACGATCACTCGCACGTAGAAGTAGGCGGCGATCGCGCTGCACAGGACGCCGACGATCACGAGAGGCGCGGCCCCACCCTCGGCGGCCGCGCTGAACACCGCGAACTTTCCGATGAACCCACTGGTCAACGGAATCCCGGCGAAAGCCAACAGGAACAGTGCAAACACAACGCCGACCAATGGTGAGCGTCTGCCCAATCCGGCCCAGCGCGACAGCGCAGCGACCTCACCGTCAGCGTCCCGGACCACACTGACGACGGCGAACGCACCCACGGTGCTGAATCCGTAAGCCAGAAGATAGAACATCGCCGAGGCGAGGCCGGCATCCGAGTCCGCCACCACGGCGGTCAGAATGAATCCGGTGTGCGCGATAGCCGAATAGGCCAGCATTCGCTTCATATCGGTCTGCGTCACTGCAACGATCGATCCGACAACCATCGTGAGAATCGCGACCGCCCACATCAGCGGGCGCCAGTTCACGTATTCATTGGGCAGGGCCACGTAGAAGACGCGAAGGATGGCGCCGAACGCGGCAATCTTGGTCGCAGTCGCCATGAAACTGGTGATCGGCGTCGGCGCCCCTTGATAGACGTCGGGAATCCACGAATGAAACGGCACTGCACCGACTTTGAACAGCAACCCCACTGCCACCAGGGCCGTTCCGAGCCAGAGGAAGGCGTCGGTGCCCGACCCGATGCGTGCTGCGTCGGCGATACCGGAGAGCGTGACCGTCCCGGCATAGCCGTACAGCAACGCAACTCCGAAAACGAAGAACGCCGACGAAAATGCCCCGAGCAGAAAGTACTTGAGCGCAGCTTCCTGGGAGAGCAGGCGACGTCTGCGTGCCAGACCGCACAGGAGATACAGAGGCAGTGAGAACACTTCGAGCGCAACGAACATCGTCAGTAGATCGTTCGAAGCCGGAAACAACAACATACCGCCGACCGCAAAGAGCGTGAGCGGAAAGACTTCGGTCTGGGCGACACCGACCTTCACTGCTTCTTGCTCCGCAACACTTCCCGGGACGCTCGACGCTTGAGGGGTGAAACTGCCGAGCGCGTCATGTTGCGCAATCACTTCGGCGGTGTTGCCCGAGCCTCGCTCGGCAATCAGCAGTACCGCGGGGATCGACACAAGAAGGATCGTGGCCTGCAAGAACAGCGTCGGTCCGTCGACAGCAACAGAACCCATCATCGCCGTCGACCGCGTGCCGGCGAGCAGAAGCACTGCCACGAACGCAGCCGCCAAACCTCCGACACCGAGGACGAGTTGCACTGGGTACCGAATACGCCGGGGTGCAAAGGCTTCGATGAGTACCCCGACCACCGCAACACCGAACACGATCGACATCGGCGCGAGCAGGCTGTATTCGATACTGGGTGATGCCGCATCGGCCGAACCGAGGATGGTCACGTCGTTGAAGGAACTCATTTGTGGGCACCTCCTTCGTGGTCGGCGACGAGCGGCGTCGGTGCCTCGTAGACGACGGTGTGGCTCACTGCAGGAGTGATGACGTCCAAGGCAGGCTTGGGGTAGATGCCGAGGAGCAGGAGGAGTGCGATCAGTGGGGCGACCACCACGAGTTCGCGTCGCGCGAGGTCGCGGATCGTTCCCTGCCCTTCCTTCACCGGTCCGCCCATCATGCGCTGATAGAGCCAGAGTATGTAGATCGCGGACAGTACAAGCGCGACAGTCGCCGCGATAGCGGCCACGTGGTAGCGCGAGTACGTTCCGATCAGCACCAGGAACTCACTGACGAACGGCGCGAGACCCGGCAGCGACAGGGTTGCCAACCCCGCAACGAGGAATGTGCCGGCCAGGACGGGTGCGACTTTCTGGACGCCGCCGTACGCTGCGATCGATCGTGTACCTCGCTGCGAGACCAGGAAGCCCGCAATCAAGAACAGCGCGGCGGTGGAGATTCCGTGATTGACCATGTACAGCGCGGAACCTGCCTGGCTCTGGCTGGTCATCGCGAAGATTCCGAGAATGATGAAGCCGAAGTGTGAAATCGACGTGTAGGCGATCAGTCGCATGACGTCTGTCTGCGCGATCGCCAGTATTGCGCCGTAGACGATTCCGATCACGGCGAGCGTGATGATCCACGGTGCAAAAGTCGACGACGACTCGGGGAACAGTTGCAGGCAGTAGCGAATCATCGCGAAGGTGCCTACCTTGTCCACGACCGCCATCATCAACACTGCTGTCGACGGAGTCGATTCCACCGCGGAGTCCGGCAACCAACTGTGCAGCGGCCAGAGCGGTGCCTTGACCGCGAACGCGAACATGAATCCGAGGAACAAGGCGTTGAGCACCCCGGGTCCGACGCCGAGTTCACCGCTGCTCGCCGCGGACGCGATCGCTCGGAAGTCGAAAGTGCCGCTGGTGAAGGGACTCTCGTCGCGCGTGGTGACCACGTACAGGCCGATGACCGCAGCGAGCATAACCAGGCCGCCGAGGAGGTTGTAGAGCAGAAACTTCACGGCGGCCCGCGATCGGCCAACTCCACCGAACCCGCCGATGAGGAAATACATCGGTATCAGCATTGCCTCGAAGAAAATATAGAACAGGAGAATATCCAAGGCGCTGAACGAAATCATCACCATGGACTCGACAACAAGGATCAGCGCGAAATAGGTGTGCGGCATCCGCTTGGGTGATGCCGGGTCCGCGGGGACGTCGTTCCAGCCCGCGATCAGTAGTAATGGCACCAGCACTGCGGTGAGAAGAACCAGAACGAGTGCGATGCCGTCAAGTCCGAGTGTGTAGCTGGTACCGAAAGCCGGTATCCAGTTGTGGCTTTCGACGAACTGAAACTGCTCGCCGCCGCGGTCGAACGCAACTCCGAGACCGCCGGCGATCACCAGGACTGCCACGGACACTGCCAGCGCGAGAGATTTGGCAAATTGGTACGACCGTGCAGGCAGAGCGAGGACAACACCCGCTCCGATGAGCGGAAGCAGCCAGAGCGCCGTCAGCGCAGGGAAGCCGGCATTGGTCACAGAGTCGCTCACCGCCGCTTCGATCACCACAGTGTCACCGCCATCATTGTCGCGACCACGAGTGTTGCTCCGACAAACATCACCAGCGCGTACGAACGAACGAACCCGGTCTGCAGCTTCCGCGTGAGCGTGGACAAGCCGGTGACGACCACCGCAAAGCTACCCACGACGCCGCCTATTCCCTTGGTGTCGACCACTTCCAGCGACTTGGTGAGTTGTTGTCCCGGCTTCATGAACACCGCCTCGTTGAAGGCGTCACCGTACAGATCACGGCGAGCCGCAACGGTCAACGGAGAAACCGGAGTCGGTGCCACCACGGGAATCTCCCGTGTGGCGTACTCGCGATAAGCAATCGCGACGCCGGCGGCAACTGCGAGCAGCGCCAGCGCGGTGATCGACCATGCGGGTATCGGCGGTTCGACGTGATGGGAGCCGACAACCGGTTCCAGCCAGTTCTGCAAGCTGGACCCGATGGTCAGGAGCATGCCGGCCCCGACGGATCCCACCGCCAGAATGATCATCGGAGACGTCATCACCGCCGGAGATTCGTGAGGTTTCTGGTTCTCCCAGCGGGCCTTCCCGAAGAAGGTCATCAGCATCACGCGGCTCATGTAGAAGGCAGTGAGCGCCGCACCCAAGAGCGTGACGATGCCAAGCACAACACCCTTGACGCCGCCCTCGCCGATTGCAACCTCGATGATCTTGTCCTTGGAGAAGAACCCGGCAAATGGCGGAACACCGATGATGGCAAGATATCCGAGCCCGAACGTGACAAAAGTCAGTGGCATGAACGCCCGGAGTCCGCCGTAGCGCCGCATGTCGGTTTCGTCGTTCATCGCGTGCATCACGGAGCCGGCGCCGAGGAACAGGCCCGCCTTGAAGAATCCGTGGGTGATCAGATGAAGGATTGCGAAGGCGTATCCGGCTGGTCCGAGACCCGCGGCCAGGACCATGTATCCGATCTGACTCATGGTCGATGCGGCGAGCGCTTTCTTGATGTCGTCCTTCGCACAGCCGATGATCGCACCGAACAGGAGCGTCACGGCACCGACGATGACAACCACGAGTTGAGCGTCGGGCGCGAGATCGAAGATCGGATTGGAGCGCACGATCAGGTAGACGCCGGCGGTGACCATCGTGGCCGCGTGAATCAGAGCCGAAACGGGGGTGGGGCCCTCCATCGCGTCGCCGAGCCACGACTGCAGCGGCACTTGCGCCGACTTCGCGCACGCAGCGAGGAGGAGCATCAGACCGATCGCCGTCAGGACACCTTCGCTTGCGCCGGACGCGTCGCCGAACACATTGCTGAACGAGAGCGAGCCGAATGTGCTGAACATCAACATCATTGCGATCATCAATCCGATGTCGCCCACCCGATTGACGACAAAAGCCTTCTTGGCGGCAGTCGCCGCCGACGGCTTGTGCTGCCAGAAGCCGATCAGCAGGTATGACGCCAAACCGACGCCTTCCCAGCCGACGTAGAGTCCGAGGAAGTTGTCGGCGAGCACCAGAAGCAGCATTGCAGCGAGGAAAAGATTGAGGTACGCGAAGAACTTACGACGCTCGGGGTCGTGCGCCATGTATCCGACCGAGTAGATGTGGATCAGCGAACCTACACCGGTGATGAGCAGAACGAAACACATCGACAGTTGGTCCAGTTGCAGTCCGAACTCGACCTGAAGACTGTCGACCGGGACCCAACTGAACAGGTGCTCGGTGACGGTGCGGTTGGCGGTGTCGCGGCCGAGCATGGCGATGAAAAACACCACTGCGACGACAAACGACGCGATAGCCATGACGCAGGCAAGCAGGTGACCCCACGCGTTCGTGCGACGACCGGCCAGCAAAAGAACAGCGGCGCCGCACAGCGGCAGGGCGGGGAGCAACCAGATGGCGGACGTGATTCCTCCTGACATATCAGTACTTCAGCAGGTCTGCGTCGTCGACGGATACAGAACGCCGAGATCGGAAGATGATCATGATGATTGCCAGGCCGACGACAACTTCGGCCGCAGCGACCACCATCGTGAAGAAGGCGAAGATCTGGCCGTCCAGATTGCCGTGCATGCGCGCGAAGGTCACGAACGCCAGGTTGGCTGCGTTGAGCATCAATTCGATACACATGAACACCACGATGGCGTTGCGGCGCAGGAGGACTCCTGCAGCTCCGATCGTGAACAACAGGACGGACAGATACAGATAGTTCTCGGGATTCATCGCTGAGTCTCCTCACCGGTGCTCGGATCCGGGGAACGTGGAGTGAGCGCGCTGCTGACAGAGAGCGTCGAGAACGTTCCGTCCGGCAACAAGGCCGGCATGTCCACTGCGTTGTGACGTGCGTACACGCCGGGACTGGGGAGTGGAGTGGCCGAGCCCTTTTCGGGATTGTCTTCATCGCTGCCCAGGTACGCGAATCGTTGCTGCGAGAGTTCGCGTTGGCTGAGTGTGGCTCCGATCTTCTCCCGGTGTGCGAGCATCATTGCGCCGAGTGTCGCCGTGATCAGCAGTGCACCGGTCAGTTCGAAGGCCCAGACGTAGCGGATGAAGATGAGATCGGCGAGTGCGTCGATGTTGCCCTGGTCGAGTCCGGTGAATCCGGTGAAGCCCGAGATCGACGCATTTCCGAGGCCGCCGATAAGGAGTAGCCCGAATCCCACGCCGATCACGATCGCGCTGACTCGTTGTCCGCGTAGCGTTTCGACCAGGGAGTCCGAAGAATCCACGCCCACCAGCATCAGGACGAACAAGAACAACATCATCACCGCGCCGGTATAGACGACGATCTGGACGACACCCAGGAACAGTGCGCCCTGGACGATGTAGAACACGGCCAGGATGATCATCGTCATCGCAAGGAAGAGTGCAGAGTAGACGGCCTTGGGCGCGGCGACGACACCCAAAGCGCTGATCACCGCAAGGGTTCCGAGGATCCAGAACTGCACCGCCTCGCCGGTGGAGGTCGATGTCATCGTTCCCTCCGCCAGGATCGTGGTCGTGACCGCCGCGATCATTTCTCGGTCTCCGGGTTCGGCTCTCGCTCGGATACTGCTTGTTCGGGTGCTGCTTGTTCGGGTACTGCTGTGATGTCGCCGCGGTAGTAGTCGTCCTGAGTTGTGCCGGGACGCAGCGCGTGTGGTGGCGCTGTCATGTCGGGTTTCAGGGGCGCGAGCAGTCGGTCCTTCTCGTAGATCAATCCAGCTCGATTGTCGTCGACCATCTCGTACTCGTTGGTCATCGTGAGGGCCCGAGTGGGGCAGGCCTCGACGCAGAGGCCGCAGCCGATGCACCGCAGGTAGTTGATCTGATATACCTGCCCGTAGCGCTCACCGGGGGAGAACCGTTCTTCTTCGGTGTTGTCAGCACCCTCGACATAGATCGCGTCGGCGGGGCAGGCCCAGGCACACAGTTCGCAACCGATGCACTTCTCGAGTCCGTCCGCATACCGGTTGAGTTGATGGCGACCGTGGTATCCGGGCGCGGTGGGGCGCTTCTCCTCCGGATAGAACTCGGTCTCGGGTTTCTTGAACATGGTCGAGAGCGTCACTCCGAAACCCGCGATAGGTCCGAGGAATTCAGGCATGGGAGTCCTCCGATGTGTCGGAAACATCTGTGCGTCGCGGCGGTGGCACGTTCTGACCAGGCAGTTTTTGACCAGGCAGTTTTTGACCAGGCAGTTTTTGACCAGGCAGCGGTGGAACCGGGAAGCCGCCCGACATTGGATCGAAAGGCAAGGTCCCCGAAGCGGTGACCAACGCGGCAGTTCGGCGTCGGCCGCGGTAGGTCCCGGCCAACACGATCAGGAGCGCAGCTCCGAGAACCAGTGCGACGCAGAGAAGTACGACCCAGGTGTTGTAGCCCTCGTTGCGGAACGCACGAACGGTCGCGATCACCATCACCCATACCAAAGCTGCTGGGATCAAAACCTTCCAGCCGAGATTCATGAACTGGTCGTAGCGCAATCGAGGAAGCGTGCTGCGCAACCAGATGAAGACGAAGAGGAAGCCCCACACTTTCGCGACAAACCACAGCACCGGCCACCAACCGGAATTGGCGCCGTCCCAAAGATTGAACGGGAACGGTGCGTGCCACCCGCCCAGAAACAGCGTGGTGGCCAGAGCGGACACCGTCACCATGTTCACGTACTCGGCCAGCATGAACATCGCGAACTTGAGGGAGGAGTACTCGGTGTGGAACCCACCTACCAGCTCACCCTCGGCCTCGGGAAGGTCGAAGGGAGCCCTGTTGGTTTCGCCGACCATGGCTGTCACGTAGATCAGGAAGGACGGCAGGAGGAGAAAGACGTACCAGGCTCCCTGTTGGGCGTCGACGATGCCGGACGTGGACATCGTGCCGGCGTAGAGGAAAACGGCAGCGAAAGACAGGCCCATCGCTACCTCGTACGAGATGACCTGAGCGGTCGATCGAAGTGCGCCCAGTAGGGGATACGTCGATCCCGAAGACCAGCCGGCAAGGACGATCCCGTACACACCGATAGAAGTGACGGCCAGGATGTACAGAACGCCGACCGGTAGATCGGTCAGTTGCAGGGGTGACCGGGTTCCGAAAATCGACACCTGTGGACCGAACGGGATGACAGCAAACGCCATGAAGGCGGGCACGACCGCGATGACGGGCGCGAGGAGGTAAATCGGTTTGTCGGCGCCGGTCGGTGTGATGCCCTCCTTGAGGGCGAGCTTGATTCCGTCAGCGAGGCTCTGGAGCATTCCACGGGGGCCGACCCGGTTCGGTCCGACACGCATCTGCATGCGTGCCATGACCTTTCGTTCCGCGTAGATCGCCACCAGCGGGGTGAGTACGAGGAACACGAAGATTGCGAGAGCCTTGCCGATCACCAACCACCACGGGTCGTGCCCGAACGCCGACAGGTCGACCGGAGCTGCGACCGTCCCGTACTCGTGGGTGTTCATTGCGCTCCCGCCTTCGCAATCTTCACCACGGACCCCGCGGTGACGCAGAGCGTTTCGTAGATCGTGCTACCCGGTGAATTGAGCGGGAGCCAGACTGTTCGAGGCGGGAGGTCGGTGATCTCCAACGGTAATGTGATGGAACCGGATTCAGTCGACACCGCAACGTGATCGCCGTTGTCGGCGCCGATCTCGGCAGCGGTCTCGGCCGACAAACGCACGAGCGACGGCCGTGCCGTACCCGCCAGGTTGGGCTCGCCGTCTTGCAATCGGCCGTTGTCGAGCAACATTCGCCAACTCGACAACACTGCCTCGCCCAGTGCCGGTGTGGGCATGGTGCCTGACGGGACCTGAGGCGAGGTGGGGCGCGATCCGGACCAAGCGCCGAGGCGGTGTATCTCCGAGCGTGCGGAATCTGCGTCGGGTAGGCCCAGATCGATGCCCATCTCGGCTGCGATCGCGTGGAGAACGCGCTGATCCGGCATTACTCCTGTCGTTCTCAACGCGGTGTCGAACACGCGCTCGCGGCCTTCCCAGTCGAGGAAGGTTCCGGGCTTCTCGGCGACCGGTGCCACCGGGAAGACGACGTCGGCGAGTTCGGTGACTCCGCTGTGACGGATCTCCAAACTCACAACGAACCCTGCGGCTTCGATCGCGGCCCTTGCCCTCGCCGGGTTCGGGAGATCACTCAACTCGACGCCGCCGACAAGAAGCGCAGCAGTCGTCTGCCCCGGATCCAGCAGACTCGCGGCGTCGCGACCGTCGGATGCCGGGATGGAGGCCCCCCACACTGATTCCACCTCCTGACGTGCTGCCGGGTCCGCAACGGGGCGTCCGCCGGGAAGCAATCCCGGTAGCGCGCCGGCCTCGACGGCGCCGCGATCACCAGCGCGGCGTGGTACCCAGGCCAAAGAAGCTCCCGTCGATTCGGCGAGTCGCAGCGCCGCGGCGAAGCCGCCTGCTACCGCACTCAGTCGCTCACCCAGCAGGATCACAGCACCGGGCTGCCGGAGGAGCTGACCCTCCTCACTGCCGGGGTGGGACAACGAATCCATCAGAGCTGCTTCACTTCCGGGAACGGTCCGAAGTAGACCACCGCCCATCTTCTGCAGGCCGCGCGTAGCGAATGGCGCGCTGGAGAGCACCGTCGTCTTGCCGAAACGTGCGGCCTTGCGCAGTCGCAGGAAGATGATCGGTGACTCTTCCTCGGGCTCGAGAGCTACCAGCAACGCGGTCGGGGCAGATTCGAGGTCCTGGTACGTCACCGACCCTTCAAGTGTGCGGCCCGCGACGTGAGCTGAGAGGAAATCTTCCTCTTCGGCTGAGTGAGCGCGGATTCGGAAGTCGATGTTGTTGGTAGCGAGAGCAACTCGCGCGAACTTACCGTAGGCGTAGGCGTCCTCCAAGGTAGAGCGTCCGCCGACGAGTACGCCTGCGTCACCGCGGGCCTGCGCGAAGGATCGCGCAACGAGGTCGAGTGCCATGGGCCACGACGCCGGAATCAATTCGCCGTCAGCATTGCGGATCAGGGGAGTGGTGATCCGATCACCTTGGGTCGTGTACGTGAGAGCGAAGCGCCCCTTGTCGCAGTTCCATTCCTCGTTGACGTCGGGGTCGTCCCCGGCGAGACGACGGAGAACCTTTCCGCGACGGTGGTCGGTGCGCTGAGCACATCCGTCGGCGCAGTGTTCACACACGCTGGGGCTGGACACCAGATCGAACGGTCGCGCCCGGAATCGGTATGCCGTACTGGTGAGCGCGCCGACCGGGCAAACCTGGATGGTGTTGCCCGAGAAGTAGGACTCGAAGGGCTCGTTGGCGTAGATCCCGACCTGTTGAAGCGCGCCGCGCTCGAGGAGATCGATGAACGGGTCGCCGGCGATCTGACTCGAGAATCGCGTGCACCTGGCGCAGAGGACACAACGCTCGCGGTCGAGGAGGATCTCGGACGAGAGGGGGATCGGCTTGGGGTAGGTCCTTTTCTCCTCACCGAACCGGGATTCGGTGCGACCGGTCGACATCGCCTGGTTCTGGAGCGGACACTCGCCGCCCTTGTCGCACACGGGGCAGTCCAGAGGGTGGTTGATGAGCAGGAGTTCCATCACCCCGCGTTGCGCCTTCTCGGCCACAGGCGACGTGAGCTGTGTGGTGACGACCATTCCGTCCGCAACCGGTGTCGTGCAGGACGCCACCGGCTTGCGTTGACCTTCGACTTCCACGATGCACTGGCGGCAAGCACCGACCGGGTCCAATAGAGGATGATCGCAGAACCGCGGAATCTGGGTGCCGATCATCTCCGCAGCGCGAATGATCAACGTGCCCTGGGGGACCTGGAGTTCCCGGCCGTCGATGGTGAGGGTGACGAGATCAATCGGCGGTGCCGCATCGGTTCCAGTGGTGGCGTCGGCTGCAGTCATGAGACGAACGCTCCTGTCGCGAGAACGGACCGGTGAGGATCGAACGGGCATCCGTTCCCGTCGAAATGCGCTACGTATTCCTCGCGGAAGTACTTCAAGGAAGACATGATCGGGCTGGTCGCTCCATCACCCAACGCGCAGAAGGACTTTCCGAGGATCGTGTCCGAGATATCGAGAAGTTTGGTGAGATCGGCCTCGGTTCCTGTTCCCCCTTCGAGCCGACGCAGGATCTGCACCAGCCAGTACGTGCCCTCGCGGCACGGCGTGCATTTACCGCAGGATTCGTGAGCGTAGAACTCGGTCCATCGCAACACCGCACGCACGATGCAGGTTGTCTCGTCGAATATCTGCAAGGCCTTGGTACCGAGCATGGATCCCGCGGCGCCGACGCCCTCGTAGTCGAGTGGGACATCGAGATGTTCGTCGGTGAAGATCGGTGTCGAGGATCCGCCGGGAGTCCAGAATTTGAGGGTGTGTCCAGCGCGGACCCCGCCTGCGTATTCGAGCAGCTCGCGCAAGGTGATCCCGAGTTCAGCCTCGTACTGGCCGGGGGTGGTGACATGACCCGAGAGCGAATACAGCGTGAATCCCGGTGACTTCTCACTTCCCATCGACCGGAACCACTCCGGGCCGCCCAGGACGATCGACGGAACACTCGCGATGGACTCGACGTTGTTGACGACGGTCGGGCAGGCATAGAGACCGGCGACAGCGGGGAACGGCGGCCGCAGTCGAGGCTGACCGCGTCGTCCCTCCAACGAATCGAGGAGGGCCGTCTCTTCCCCACAGATATAGGCGCCGGCTCCGGCATGGACGACGAGATCCAGATCGAAACCCGAACCGAGGACGTTGCGGCCCAGATATCCGGCCGCGTAAGCCTCGGCGACAGCGGTCTGCAGGCGTCGCAGAACCGGGACAACCTCACCTCTGACGTAGATGAACGCCTTCGCTGCTCGAATTGCGTACGCCGCGATGATCACTCCCTCCACCAACGTGTGTGGGGTCGCCATCATCAACGGCATGTCCTTGCATGTGCCCGGTTCGGACTCGTCGGCATTGACGACGAGGTAGTGAGGCTTGCCGTCTCCTGGCTTGTCTTCGGAGACCTGGGGGATGAAGCTCCACTTGAGGCCTGTCGGGAAGCCCGCGCCGCCACGTCCGCGCAGGCCCGCGTCCTTGACGGTTTCGATCACGGCGTCGGGGGGCGTGGCCAGCGCTTTGCGCAGCGCCTGGTAGCCGTCGCGGCGAAGGTAGCTGTCGAGGGTCCATGAATTCGGTTGATCCCAGTATCGACTCAGGACGGGGGCGAGTGTCATGTCACTTCCCTTCGCCGGGAGCGTCGGCCGCGGAAGCCGAGCCGGGTGGATTGTCGTCGAGAGATCGGCTGATACGTAGTCCGGCAAGAGTTGCATCGCCGACGGTCTGTGCTTCGGCTGCCTCGATTCGCGTATCCGGAAAACCAGCCAGAGTGCGCGCAGTCTGCCGGAACGAGCACAGCGTGGCACCGCGATCGGGTGTCACGCGCTCTCCGGCGCGGAGCGCATCGACGAGTGAGCGCGCCGATTCCGGGGTCTGATTGTCGAAGAACTCCCAGTTGATCATCATGACGGGGGCGTAGTCGCACGCCGCATTGCACTCGATGTGTTCGAGGGTGATCTTACCGTCGGACGTCGAGATGGAGTGTCCACCTTCATCTCTGGAGCCTGTCGAGCCCAGGTGCTCTTCGAGTGCCGCGAGGATGTCGTCGCCGCCCATGATCGCGCACAGCGTGTTGGTGCAGACTCCGACCAGATACTCACCCGTCGGCCCCCGGCGATACATGGAGTAGAAGGTGGAAACTGCGGCGACCTCGGCGCCCGTCAAACCCAGCTTGGCACTGCAGAAATCGATCCCGGCCGGGGTGATGTACCCGTCCTCGGATTGCACGAGATGAAGGAGCGGCAAGAGGGCGGATCGACTGGTGGTCGCGGCGGCGTCAGGCTCACGGTAGCGAGCGATGACGGTTTCGGCGTCGGCGTCGAGTCGGGCCAGTACGTCGGGTGGATAGCTCGATCGTGCGCCAGGGCGTACCAATTGCGTGGGCTCCTCCGGGCGCGGCCCGAGTTCGATGAACACGCGTGACGAGCCGTTCGGGCCGGTCATCGGTCCACTCCGCCCATGACGGGATCGATACTGGCAACCGAAGCGATCACGTCGGACACCATGCCTCCCTCACACATCGCGGCTACTGCCTGAAGGTTGGTGAACGACGGGTCCCGGAAATGGACGCGGTACGGCCGGGTTCCCCCGTCGCTGACCATGTGCACCCCCAGTTCGCCACGCGGAGACTCGACGGCGACGTACACCTGACCTGGCGGCACGCGGATACCCTCGGTGACCAGTTTGAAATGGTGAATCAGACCTTCCATGGAGGACTCCATGATCTTGGCGATGTGCTTCTGCGAGTTGCCGAGGCCATCCGGTCCCACAGCGAGATCGGCAGGCCAGGCGATCTTCTTGTCGTCCACCATGACCGGGCCCGGTTGTAGCTTGTCGAGGCACTGCTCCACGATCTTGAGGGACTCCTTCATCTCCTCGACGCGGATGACGTACCTTCCGTAGCAATCGGATCCGTCGTGTGTCACTACGTCGAACTCGTAGTTCTCGTAGCCGCAGTACGGCTGCGCTCGACGCTGATCGTGGGGGAGACCTGTGGCGCGAAGGACCGGACCCGTCACCCCGAGCGCCATACAGCCGGTGAGATCGAGATATCCGATTCCCTGGGTACGTGCTTTCCAGATGGAGTTGTCGCTGAGCATCAGTTCGACGTCACGTAACCGTTTCGGTAGGACCTTCAACAATTCCCGAACCTTCGCGACCGACCCGTCGGGTAGATCCTGAGCGAGACCACCAGGCCTGATGTAGGCGTGATTCATCCGCAGTCCGGTGATCGTCTCGAACACGTCCAGAATCAATTCGCGTTCGCGGAATCCGAACAGCATCGCCGTTACGGCGCCCAGTTCCATTCCGCCGGTCGCCAGGGCCACGAGATGTGAGGAGATCCGATTGAGTTCCATCATCATCACGCGAATGACGGTGGCTCGCTCAGGAATGTCGTCGGTGATGTCGAGAAGTTTCTCGACTCCGAGGCAGTACGCGGTTTCGTTGAAGAACGGTGACAGGTAGTCCATTCGAGTAACGAAAGTGACGCCTTGCGTCCAGTTCCGGAATTCGAGATTCTTCTCGATTCCGGTGTGCAGGTAGCCGATTCCACATCGAGCTTCCACGACCGTCTCACCCTCGATCTCGAGAATGAGGCGCAAGACCCCGTGAGTGGACGGATGCTGCGGGCCCATGTTGACCACGATCCGTTCCGCCTCGCCGGTTCGCTGGCGGGCGGCCGCGGTGACGATGTCGTCCCAGTCCTGACCCGATGCCGTGACGACGGTTTCCGTCGTGGCACCGGAGTTGCTTCCTGTCGTCTCGTTCATCAGTTGTACGACCTACGCTCGTCGGGAGGCGGAGTCTGGGCGCCCTTGTACTCGACCGGGATACCGCCGAGCGGATAGTCCTTCCGCTGGGGGTGGCCTTTCCAGTCGTCGGGCATCTCGATGCGGGTCAGGGCCGGATGACCGTCGAAGACGATCCCGAAGAAGTCGTACGTCTCGCGTTCATGCCAGTCATTGGTCGGGTAGATCCCGACGATCGACGGAATATGCGGATCGGAATCCGGCACAGATACTTCCAGCCTGATTCGGCGGTTGTGCGTAATCGAGGCAAGTGGATACACGGCGTGCAGTTCACGACCGGTGTCCTGCGGGTAGTGCACTCCGTCGACACCCAGGCAGAGCTCGAAGCGAAGGTCCGGTTCGTCGCGCAGTCTTCGCGCAACCTGCGGCAAGTGGGAGCGTTCGACGTGCAGCGTCATCTCGTCTCGAAAGATCACCACACGCTCTACTGCAGCGGTGAAAGTGCCACCCGCGCTGCTCAATGCCGCGTCCAACGAATCCGCGACTGCATCGAAATAACCGCCGAAGGGTCGAGAAGCCTTGTCCTCTAGAGAGATCGGAGGGGCAAGCCTGCTGTAGCCCGAGGTGTCGCCAGTGCCGCGGACCCCGAACATCCCTCTCGCGCCGGTGTTACCCGAGGTCATCGCAGCAGCCCCTTCATGTCGATGGTGGGGGTGGATGCCAGTGCGGCGCGCTCGGCTGCCGCGCGTGCCTCTTCGCGGTTCACGCCGAGGGGCATTTCCTGGATCTTTCGGTGCAGTTCGATGATCGCGTTCAGGAGCATCTCCGGCCGCGGCGGACAGCCGGGCAAGTAGATGTCGACCGGCACGATGTGGTCGACGCCCTGAACCACTGCGTAGTTGTTGAACATTCCGCCGGACGACGCGCATACACCCATGGCCAGAACCCATTTCGGCTCGGCCATCTGGTCGTAGACCTGACGAAGTACCGGGCCCATCTTTTGACTGACCCGCCCGGCCACGATCAGAAGGTCTGCCTGTCGCGGCGACGCGCGGAATGCCTCCATACCGAACCGCGCCAGGTCGAAGCGACCCGACGTGGTTGCCATCATCTCGATGGCGCAGCACGCGAGCCCGAAGGTGGCAGGCCACAGTGATCCTTTGCGGGCATAACCTGCCAGGCCCTCGACCGTGGTCAGTAGAAATCCGCTGGGGAGCTTTTCTTCGAGACCCATATCCGACTCTTTTCAGTCGTAACAGCTGCGGTGTGACCGGTTTTGTCTGACTCGTGTGTGCTGTTCCTGTGTTCGCTGAGCTAGTCCCAACCGAGACCGCCTCGTCGCCATTCGTATGCGTATGCCACCGAGACGTTGACTATGAAAAGGCCCATCGCCGCGAGGCCGAACAAACCGAGCGAATCGAAATGCACCGCCCACGGATAGAGGAAAACGATCTCGATGTCGAAGATGATGAACAGCATTGCCGTCAGATAGAACTTGACGGGAAACCGTCCGCCACCAGCGGTACGGGGTGCCGGTTCGATTCCGCATTCGTAGGCTTCGAGTTTCGCCCTGTTGTACCGCTTCGGGCCGACCACGGACGCGAGAACAACCGACACCACAGCGAAGGCCATCGCGATGACCCCGAGAACGAGAATGGGGATGTAAGCGTTCATCTCACCCGAACTCCTCTCCGCTGTGCGGATGTCCGCCTAGCCCGAAGGTGCCGTTAACCCGAAGGTGCCGTTAACCCGAAGGTGCCGTTCGATTTCGATACTGCCAGCAATTCGACACTTATGTGACCTGCGACACCCACACTAGGGGAGGCCTCCGACATTGGGTTGATTTTCGAGGTGCCGAGTTTCGCTCTCGAAAGTCCGAAGTAGTCGGCGCCGCAACGAATCACCGCTGCAACGGGTGCTCACCGGCTCAGTTGCCGACGCAGAAGTGCGATGACGGTGGAAGAGAGTTCCATCGGATCTATCGGCTGCGGCACTGAGGCTTCCGCTCGCGACCACGACGCCAGCCACGCATCGTCGGGTCGACCGGTCAGTACGAGGATCGGCGGACAGTCGACGATCTCGTCCTTGAGTTGTTTCGCGACGCCCATGCCGCCCGCCGGACTCGCCTCGCCGTCGAGGATGGCGAGATCGATTCCGCCGGCATCGAGCTTGTCGACGACGATCGGCGCGGTCGCGACCTCGACGTAGTCGATGGTGGGCATCGAAGGATGTGGGCGCTCTCCGAGAGCGAGCCGAACTTGCTCGCGGGTGTGTGCGTCGTCGCTGTAGACGAGGATGCGCACGGGTGCCATGGAGTTGGGCTCTGCGGTCTCGGCGGACACGCGGCCGACGTTACTCCGGGCGGTCCACGGCTACCGGCGAATGTTCAACATCGGCAAGAACTTCCGAGAAATCGCAGCTGGGCTTCACAGCAAACGGCCCCTACCCGGCGATGAACGCCGAAGTAAGGGCCGCCTGAATTGCGTGTGCGCTCAGAAGTTTTCGACGAACTTCGTCAGGCCCTTGCTTGCAGTTTCCAGGGCCGTCTTCTGCGCCTTCTTCACCAGGAAGCCCGGCAGCGGGATCTTGGGATCGATGGTCAGTTCGAAGGTGACCTTGGTTCCACCGTCGGTGGGAGTCAAGACGTACGAGCCGTCCTGCTGGTTCTGCTGGCCGCTCTCGACGAGTGTCCAGGTCACCTTGTCGTCGCCCTCGAAGGTGTAGTCGACTACCTGCTCGTCGTTGATTCCCAGAATGGACACGGCCATGCGAACGCGATGGGGGCGACCGTCGTCGTGGGTGCTCTCGATGGTGATCTTCTTGTGCGCAGACGACCACTCCGGCAGCCGATCGACTGCAGCTACGGCCTTCATCACCGTCGCCGGATCAGCCTTGATCTCGAATTCCTTGACGCCCGAAACGGCCATACGGCAAAACCCCTTAATGTCTGACGACGGTAACCACGAAAGTCCGACGACTGCTAACTGGCTGAGCTTAGCGTTAGTGCCAATCGACTGTGACCTCGGGTAAGTCTCGATGAGCTATCATCGACAGCAGGCTTACGCTTGCGGTCCATCAGAGAGGACGTCAGTGAAGTTCTGCGGTGGGCAGCGAGGATGTGCAGGTAAGCGCAATCGCCATTCTTGACACGACGCTCTTTCAACTGCATGCTCTTGCATTTGACGATCCTATGTAGTCACATGCGCCAACTTTGCGCGGCTTCGTGGATGAGCCCTCACGATGAGGCGGGTTGGACGCAGAACACGGTTTCGTGAGGCCACCTAGGTTAATTTTGATGTTGCGATTGAATCGCCTATGAATCTCGGGCAGCATGGGTTATCTTCGTCTAAGTTTGATTTCGATGAATCGAGACGAGCCACGTATGTTGTCGCTATTTCAAGGATAGGGTTACTCCGATGTCTGAGATTCACTTGTATGAAGGTATTGATCGTGCCTACTTCGCGGCAAGTCTGGACAAGGGGGTGCATTTCTTATCTGCTTTTCTTGAACGGCAAGTTCGGTTCGTGGCTTGCTTAGGTGCTTCTGCTGCTTGGGATGATGTCGAGCGCGCTGGTCGAATGCCACGATCTACCGGTTTAGGTGGGTACTTGGATTATTTGCAAAGTGCGATCGCGGGGCTGGCGGTGGAAGCCAGATTCTCAGATATTTCTGCAATGTATGAATCTATCTTGAATTCACTAGACTCCGACGCACCCAGTTCCCTTGACAGCTTGAAGAAGTACCGAGATTTTCTTGCCCATGGTGGTTTGGAACCAGAAGGCAAGGAACTGCACTCCGCTCTTGAACGTGCAAAGGATTTGAACGCAAAAGCTATTACCAAGTTCATTTCCGGTCGTGGAGGTATCCATCTAATTGACGATAGGTTAATTTTAGGAAGCGGCGAGAGCTTGCATCCTCTAATCATTCAACATCGTGAAACATTTGCAATATATCAGTGCATGAGAAGTGTGGAGGTTTCGTACAATACGCTAAGTCGTGCCATGCCGGAACTTAAAATTGTCGCCAATCAGGGTGATCTATATCAGTCCTTGATCAAGATTGTTAATTCACAAAGTGGTGAACAGAAATTTCGAGAAGTCTCAGATTTTGCTCGAGCACTGAGGCGAGATCTCGAAGGTTATAGAGAGTATCGAAGTCCCTTTGAGGTTGTCGGAAGATACTCGCCATTTGAAGTGAAATGGGTCTGGAAAACGAGTGTCGGACCGGAAGCGCGAATCGATAGGTTCCGAATCGGATCGAATTACGCTCGACAGTGGCTTGATGGTGAAGTGTGGGTAAGCTATGATGTTTTTCTATTGAGCATCTCGAATTGGAAAGTCGTAGTTAAGAGGCTTTGCGAGCAGCTTGAAGAACAGGAACCGATAGTTCTTCCGGCCAGCGTTAGTGAAGATGAAGCATCAATGGTAATTCCAGAAAGTATTGTCACTCGCTACGTAAATGTTGAGGACATTGGATCGAGTTTCGGCGAATCTCACAGCAATGAGAACAATGAACTAGAAAAACTCGTTGATGCATCAGCTCAGAGTTTGACAGGTGTTCCTCAGGTTTTCTTCATTACGGGAGAAGCGGGTGTTGGTAAGACTCACAATCTGTTCACTAAGTCGAAGCAAAGAGCGTTGGATTTAGCGCAAGATCCGCAATTGGGACTTCCCTTCTATCTGTATATTAGTTGCAGTGGTGTGGGACTGAAGAAGATTCCGGAACTTCTGCGTTCGGCGGTCAACAACACTCGAAATTTGGATGATAAGTCAGTCCTATCGCTTTGCCGAAACGGTTTAATGGTTCTTGTGATCGACGGTTTTGATGAATTACTAGGGGGTGCCGGCTACTCCGACGCATTTCAGCTTTTGTCCCCCATCTTGGGTGAGCTCGGAGGGCGCGGGACATTGGTTCTTTCTGCCCGTTCCTCTTATTTTGCAAACCAGTATCGATCGAGTGTGAATACAGCCCTCGCGACTGGAGACATCCCAGCACATCATCGGATCCTTGAGTTGCAGCGATGGAGTAAGGTCGATGTTGAGGCTATGTTTCAAGCAAACCCTTCGTGGGGTCGTTATGGTGACCTATTGGGCGATCAGGATCGCGCCCTTCTGGGTGTACCTTTCTTTTCGCATGTATTTCATTCTTATGCTGCAGACGCGAATGAGGAGAATATTTTCTCTGGTCTACGTTCCGTGCTTATTGATTCGTATCTAGATCGAGAAACAATTAAATTGCAAAGCGCGGGAGGGGGTGGTGAAGTTTCACGAAATCAGTTGAGATCCATTTTTCGGGATTTAGCAGGAATGCTTCATGATGATGGATCGTCGACACTTGACTCCGATGACTTCAAATTCGTCTGTGCGAGTGCACTTGGACTGGAAGCATTTTCTGGTAGATACAAAGCTCTTGGAGATCGACTGCTCGTCCTGTGTGGAATCTCCACTGCAATCTCAGAGACGGGAGGTATCTTATTTTCTTTTGAGCACGAGTTGTTTTATGAAGTTCTTCTTGCGGAATACCTAAGCGACACCTATTTGAGATCATCCGGAGCGAACGGTGCCTTCGTTGGCTTGCTTCAGAGGTCGGTCCTCGGCGATTCGACTCTCCAATCGTTAGTCGATCGAAATGCGGACGAGATCGTGACTGCGCTTCCAAATGCGATGTCTCTGATCTACGATCAAAGTTCAATCCTGGCTAGCAACGTGTCCGGTTTAGTTTCGAAGCTGATTCAGGCCATAGGATCCGTTCCAGCAAATTACCTATCGTCTATTCGGTTAAGTGAACTCGAAATAACGACTCCAATACCAGGTGGAGTGAAGATAGAGAACTGTGAAATTGACCATCTGCGTGTATCAGCGAATTCGGGATCGGTTCTAAGTGTCCGTAATAGTAAAGTTGGACGACTGGAAGTGCAGGCAGTGTCTCAGGATCGCAAGTTTGATTTGGAATTGGATGATCAAAGTCGAATCAATGAACTACATATCCAATGGATAAATGGTGGCGCTGCCAAGTTCTTTACTGGTGGACTTGAAATTCTCCGTGCTTTGCAGAACCTTGGCGTTCAAGGATTGCAAGAAAGAATAGCCGAAGCTGAGCAGAGGGATCCATCCGAATTTGAGCTCTTCTGTGTCGATGTTTTGGAGAAGATGTCTGCGCGAAATGAAAACTCCTACGTGATCGATTCTCGCACTAAGGTGCCCGGCGATGGGGCTAGCGCTTGGATGCCGCGACCCACAAACGGCCATTGGGCCGAACTGACCGAATTATTAAGAAGCAATGACCTGGCTGGGATCAAAGGAATAACCGCCTCGGGTGCTTCAAAGAGCGTTGTCACTTTCAAAGTCCTGTCCGAGCGGGTTGCCCGCTCTGATCATTCAGTCGCGGGTATTGCTTCATTTTGGGCTGAGGTTCGTAGCGGCAGGTGACCTTATTGCAAGACGCCACCAAACCGATTGACCCCGGCTTCGTGTCGGATCTTGAGGTCTTAGTCGCTAGTGGGGCTCTTGCGCATCTGGTCCCGCAATGCGCCCTGAACGGCTTGTGAAACCCACGAGTTGAGGGAGACTCCGTTCTGATTGGCTGCCTCCTCGGCGCGGGCTTTGATCTGCTCCATCATCCTCAACGTCACTCGGCTGATATCGCCGCTGACGTCGTCGAACGAGTAAGTGGAGTCCTTTCTCTCATCGTCTGCCTTCTCGTTTCCGCCCTCGCCGCCGGTCGAATTCGTCGGGCGGACGACGTCGGTCACGATCTCGTTGCCGTCGAGATTGACCCTGACCTCACGGCCGTCGAGTTTGGTCCCGATCTCCTTGGCCAACTCCGTCGCCGCGGCCAACAAGACCAGGCGGACCGAGGGTTCGATGGCGGCGGACAACGACGCCGCAATCCGGCGCGTGTGATCGTCGCCGAGTTCGGCTGCGGTGACGAGGTCATTCTGCAGCTTCGCGGTGTACTCCGAAATGTCCATGACACCAGAGTGACGTCAAAAGTGACGTCAGTCAAGGATGTGATGACGTCACTCGATCTCGGGGGTGGTTGACCGCTATAGAGTTGCCCAGCACCTGAGGCGAACGGCGCCCGGGTTTCGTGCTGGTCGTTTCGTGCTTGTCGAGGAGTGGGTTGTGCCGAACACGGTGTCGCTGAAAGTGCAGTTGGTGGCGAAGTCCGAGTTCTTCCCGCCCGAGGACATTCCGTGGGAGACGGACGCGGATGGCGGCGAAGCGCTCGTCGAGTTCTCCGGCCGAGCCTGTTACCAGAGTTGGTCCAAGCCGAATCCGCGAACCGCAACCAACGCCGGCTATCTGAGACATCTGCTCGAGGTCGGACACGTTTCGGTGCTCGAGCATGCGACGGTGAGCTTCTACATCACTGGTATCTCGCGCTCGTGCACTCACGAATTGATTCGTCACCGGCACTTCTCGTACTCGCAACTCTCGCAGCGATTCGTTCGCGAGAATGATGCGAACGTTGTCGTGCCTCCCGCGGTCGAAGGTGATCCTGAGCTCGAAGCACAGTTTCTGTCTGCCACCGACGAGAGCCGTCGCGCTTACGGCGAACTGCTGACCGCCCTCGAGGGGAAATTGCAATCAGTGCCCGGTGCCCCGATGCGTGGGAAGCAAGCCAGGCAAGCTGCGCGCTCGGTGCTGCCCAACGCAACCGAGACGCGCTTGGTCGTGACCGGGAACTATCGGGCCTGGCGGCACTTCGTCGAGATGCGCGCCACCGAACATGCCGACGTCGAGATCCGGCGAGTCGCGATCGAGTGCCTACGTCAGCTTCGTGACGTCGCCCCAAATGTGTTCGGGGACTACGAGATTCTCCGCGGAAGCGACGGATCGGAAATCGCCGTCAGTGCATTTGCGGCCGAGTCGTGACTCGTGTGCAGAAGTAAGAGCTGAACCGGGTAACCTTCTGACCATGACCTACGGTGATTCCGCTTCTCTTGTCGAGCGTCCGTTCGGCACCATTTCCGTTGCGATGGTGACCCCGTTCACTGCCGACGGGAAGTTGGACGTCGACGCGGGAGTGCGCCTCGCAGCCCATCTCGTCGACAACGGCTGCGACGGCCTCGTTCTTGCCGGCACGACCGGTGAGTCTCCCACCACCACCGAGTCCGAGAAGCTCGACCTGCTCCGCGCAGTGATCGACGCCGTCGGCAACCGCGCGAAGATCGTTGCAGGCGCCGGGAGCAACGACACCGCCCACAGTGTCGAACTCGCCCGTGACGCGGCTCGCGCCGGTGCGCACGGTCTGCTCGTCGTCACCCCGTACTACTCGCGTCCGCCCCAGGCCGGACTCTTTGCACACTTCACCGCCGTCGCCAACGCGACCGACCTGCCCGTCATGTTGTACGACATTCCGCCCCGCTCCGTCGTCCCCATCGAGACCGAAACGATCCGCCGACTCGCCGAGCACCCGCGGATCAAGGCCGTCAAGGATGCCAAGGGCGACCTCAACGCCGGCGCAGAGTTGATCGGCACCACCGAGCTTCAGTTCTTCTCCGGTGACGACCCGCTGAACCTGCCGTGGCTCGCTGTCGGTGCTACCGGCTTCGTCAGCGTCATCGGCCATCTCGTTCCAGGTCGCCTCCGCGACCTCCACACCGCGTTCGTGTCCGGCGACATCGCCCGCGCACGCGAGATAAACCTCAGTTTGATCCCTGTGATTCGTTCCGTTGCCCGCCTCGGCGGTGTCAGCGCTTCGAAGGCGGGTCTGCGACTCATCGGAATCGATGTCGGAGAACCACGCCTTCCGCAGGTTGCACCCACTAAAGAGCAGATCGACGGTCTTGCCGCCGATCTGCATGCGGCAGGAGTTTTGTAAATGACCCGTCCCCCCCGACGTCGTAGTGCCAGTCGTCAAGCCGGTCCGCCTTCGCCTCCGGCTCCCGAAACGGCCGCGAAGGCCGCACCGGTAGAGGCACCAGCTGCGCCGGCGGCAGAAGCGGCCCCCGCCGCAGCCGCCCCGCCCAAGAAGGCCGCAGCAGCCAAATCTGCAGCGACCAAGTCCGCCGCCACCAAATCTGCTGCACCCAAGAAATCGAACGAAGACAGGTCGCCACGCAAATCTGCCGGCGGCAACCGTCCGGCAGCGTCGAAGGCGGGCAACGGGCGCGGAAACAAGCGCCCCGAGAACCGTCCGGCCGTCGATCCCACCGGTCGCCTCGGAACACCCCCGAAGGCGCCGGCATCAGGTCTGCGCATCGTCGCTCTCGGTGGCATCGGCGAAATCGGTCGCAACATGACGGTGTTCGAGCACCGCGGCAAGTTGCTGATCGTCGACTGCGGTGTGCTGTTCCCCGAGGACCAGCAGCCTGGCGTCGACCTGATCCTCCCGGACTTCCGCTACATCGAAGACCGTATGGACGACGTCGAAGCCGTCATCTTGACTCACGGCCACGAGGACCACATCGGTGCTCTACCGTTCTTGCTGCGCCTGCGCGCGGACATTCCGGTCATCGGCGCGAAGTTCACTCTCGCCCTCGTTGCCGCCAAGTGCCGCGAGCATCGCCTGCGACCGAACCTCGTCGAGGTCGTCGAAGGAAACACCACCACTCACGGCCCGTTCGACTGCGAGTACTTCGCCGTCAACCACTCGATTCCCGACGCGCTCGCGATCGCGATTCGCACCGACGCCGGAGTTGTACTGCACACCGGTGACATCAAGCTCGATCAGCTGCCTCTCGACGGCCGCCTGACCGACCTCGCCGGTTTCTCCCGCCTGGGCGACGAGGGTGTCGACCTGTTCCTCGTGGACTCGACCAACGCCGAGGTCCCGGGATTCGTCACGCCCGAGCGTGAAATCGGGGGAGTGCTCGACAACGTCATCGGCAAGGCGAAGCAGCGCGTCATCGTGGCATCGTTCGCCAGCCACGTGCACCGCATCCAGCAGGTCGTCGACGTTGCCGCTCGGTACAACCGTCGCATCGTCTTCGTCGGCCGCTCGATGGTCCGCAACATGCAGATCGCCCAGGATCTCGGCTACCTCACGGTGCCAGACGGACTGGTCGTCGACATCGACACCGCCGCCACCCTTCCCGACGATCGCCTGGTGCTCATTTCGACGGGTTCGCAGGGTGAGCCGTTGGCAGCGCTCTCGAGGATGGCGCGCGGCGAGCACCGCCAAATCAACATCCGGGCCAACGACTTGGTCGTTCTCGCGTCCTCCCTGATCCCGGGCAACGAGAACTCCGTTTTCGCCGTGGTCAACGGCTTGGCCAAGCGCGGTGCCACCGTCGTGACCCAGCAGAGCGCCAAGGTTCACGTCTCGGGCCACGCGTCCGCCGGTGAGCTGCTCTACCTGTACAACGCGGTTCGGCCCACCAACGCCATGCCCGTCCACGGTGAATGGCGCCACCTGCGTGCCAACGCCGCCCTGGCCAAGGCCACCGGCGTTCCGGAAGAGCGCATCGTGCTGGCCGAGGACGGCGTCGTGGTCGACATGGTCGACGGCCTCGCCGAGATCGTGGGACGCGTACCGGTCGGACACGTCTACGTCGACGGTCTGTCCGTCGGTGACGTCGGCGAGCCGACGCTCTCCGATCGCCTCGTACTCGGTGAAGGCGGCTTCATCGCCATCACCATCGTCATCAACGAGTCGACAGGACGCGCAGTCAGCACTCCCGAGGTGTCCGGTCGCGGTTTCTCCGACGATCCGACGGCACTCAAGGCCGCCGCGGATCTCGTGGAATCGGACCTGGCCCGGTTGGCGAGCGAAGGCGTCATCGACGCTCATCGCATCGCGCAGTCCGTGCGCCGCGTCGTCGGACGCTGGGTCGCGGACAAGTACCGCCGCCGTCCGATGATCATTCCGACGGTCATCGCGGTTCCGTAGATTCGGCACAGCAGGTCGCTTCCGCTCGAACCCGGTCCGGTTCGAGTACTTTGGCGAAGGTGACCTTCGCTCATGACGAACGACTCGCCCTGGTTGACAGCATGGTCGAGTTCGGCCCCGATGCTCCGACACTGTGTGGGGAGTGGACCAATCGTGACCTGGCAGCACATCTGATTGTCCGGGAGCGGCGTCTCGACGCCGCTCCCGGAATCATGTTGAGCCCTCTTGCCGGTCACACCGAGAGCGTTCGAAAGGCCGCAGCGGCGCGTCCGTGGGAGGAGATCCTCGACGACGTTCGGAGCGGGCCGCCGCGATGGTCGCCGATGTACTGGCTCGACGCGCAGGTCAACACCACCGAGATGTTCGTTCACCACGAAGACGTACGCCGCGCACATCTGAACTGGGCGCCGCGTCCGTTGTCGGAGGGTCGGCAGGCTCAGCTGTGGAAGTACGCACGCCAGATCGGCAAGATGGGCTACCGCAAGGCTGCTGTCGAGGTAATTTTCGAACTTCCCTCCGGCGAGAGTGCGGTCGTCCATAAATCCGGCTCTCGCAGTGTTGTCTTGCAGGGCGAACCCGCCGAGTTGCTGCTGCACGCATTCGGTCGCAACGAAGTGAAGATCGAAGCCAAAGGTGAACTGGCCGACGTCCAATCCGTGATGGCGCTCGATCGCAGTTTCTGATTGCCTTTTTCTACCTGAGTGGCGCTCGAACGACGGGTTGCGAAGATCACGTTTCGCACTCGCGACCAGTGTTGCTGGTGTTGCGGATGGTCCAGATGGGGTCGCACAGACTAGCCTGAACTCCATGGCAGGTAAGTCGAGCGCCCGGGGATCCAGTACAAGCACGTCCACGTCCAGGGCATCGACCAGGTCGTCAGCCTCCACTCCGAGTGCGCGCACGACCGCAAAACCTCGCACCTCCCGCACCACACGGACCGTGTCGACTCCTCGGAACGTCACGACTTCGGCCAGGGCTGGTGGGCGCCCGGCCTCGGGCAAAGGCTCCAAGCCAGCGCCCAAGAAGGCCTCCGGTACGTCGTCGGCCGCGCGCCGCCCGGTATCGAAAACGTCTCAGCGGGCCAGTCCGTTGGCGGCTGTCGGCAAGGGAATCGGAGCCGGGTGGTCCCTGGCTGCCCGCGGCGTCGGCGCCACCACACGCACCGTCAGTAAGGTCGGCGAGATCGAAGCCGGCCACCGCCGCGACGGAATAGCGCTCGGCCTGATCGCATTCAGCGTCGTCATCGCCGGCGGCGTCTGGTTCAAGGCCGGTGGTCCGATCGGCGGCGGCATCGACACCCTTGTGCGCGCTATCTTCGGCGCGGCCTCGGCCGTGCTCCCCATCGTCGGCGTCGGCCTCGCGATCCTGTTGATGCGCACAGAACCGAAACCTGAGATCCGCCCCCGACTGATCATGGGATCGTTGCTGGTCGGTCTGCCGGCGCTCGGCCTCTGGCACATCATCTCGGGTTCACCGACAGACTCCACCGGTCGCTCCAACGGTGCAGGGTTCGTCGGGTACGTCGTGGGCGGCCCGCTCACCAATGGGCTCACCGTCTGGCTGTCTGCGCCGCTGCTGGTCATCGCCGCCGGATTCGGAATCCTCCTTCTGACCGGAACCACGCTGCGTGAGGTGCCGAGCAAGTTCCAGTCCTTCTTCGGTGCCTCGTATCGCTCGGACGAATACGGCGACTACGGATCCGAATTCGACGAGGACGGCGAGCACCACTACGGCGAATCTGCTTACGATCCTTCACTGTTCGACGCCGACGGCTACCCGGTCGACACCTACGCCGAGCCACCGCTCAAGCCCGCCAAGCGGACCAGCCGACGCGCACCGATCGACAACTACCCGACGGACGAGTTCGAATCCGGCGACAAGAAGACCGAAGTACTCGGTCTGTGGAACGCCGACGACACCGCAGTACCCGACGAGCCCGTCGTGGCTGCTGCCGCGCCCGTCGTGGAGACTCCGGCGCCGCGCCCCAAGGTGCCGGCCCGTTCCGTCCCTATCGCCAAGCCTGTGCCGAAACCCGAACCGGAGCCGGAGGAGAAGGAACACTTCGTCACCGATCGGGTCACCGACGGCGACTACAACCTCCCTCCGACGACGTTGCTGATCGAAGGGGACCCGCCCAAGCTCCGCAGTTCTGCGAACGACGCGATGATCGAAGCGATCAGCGAGGTCCTCGAACAGTTCAAGATCGACGCCGCCGTTACCGGATTCACCCGAGGCCCGACAGTGACGCGGTACGAGGTCGAACTCGGCCCAGGCGTGAAGGTCGAGAAGATCACCGCGCTCGCCCGCAACATCGCCTATGCAGTGGCTACCGACAACGTCCGTCTCCTGGCCCCCATTCCGGGTAAGTCCGCCGTGGGCATCGAGGTACCGAACTCCGACCGCGAAATGGTTCGCCTCGCCGACGTGCTGAACGCGCCGAGCACCCGACGCGATCACCATCCACTGGTGATCGGTCTGGGCAAGGACATCGAAGGTGACTTCGTCAGTGCCAACCTCGCGAAGATGCCCCACCTCCTGGTGGCAGGTTCGACCGGCTCGGGTAAGTCGAGCTTCGTGAACTCGATGCTCGTCTCGTTGCTCACCCGAGCAACGCCGGAAGAAGTACGGATGATCCTCATCGACCCCAAGATGGTCGAGCTCACGCCGTACGAAGGTATCCCGCACCTGATCACGCCGATCATCACTCAGCCGAAGAAGGCCGCGGCAGCGCTGGCCTGGTTGGTCGAGGAGATGGAACAGCGTTACCAGGACATGCAGGCCAACCGGGTGCGTCATATCGACGACTTCAACTCCAAGGTCAAGTCCGGCGAAATCACCGCCCCGCTGGGCAGCGAGCGCGTCTACCGTCCGTACCCGTACATCCTGGCAATCGTGGACGAACTGGCCGACCTCATGATGACCGCGCCGCGCGACGTCGAAGAAGCGATCGTCCGCATCACGCAGAAAGCCCGTGCTGCCGGTATCCACCTGGTGCTGGCAACGCAGCGCCCGTCCGTCGACGTCGTCACCGGCCTGATCAAGACCAACGTGCCGTCTCGTCTGGCGTTCGCGACGTCTTCACTGACGGACTCGCGAGTCATCCTCGATCAGCCAGGCGCCGAGAAGCTCATCGGTATGGGTGACGGCCTCTTCCTGCCCATGGGTGCGGGTAAGCCGACCCGTATGCAGGGCGCGTTCATCACCGACGAAGAAATCTCGGCGGTCGTCGACTTCGCGAAGAACCAGGCGGAGCCCGAGTACACCGAAGGTGTCACCGCGCAGAAGGCCGGGGAGAAGAAAGACGTCGACCCCGACATCGGCGACGACATGGATGTCCTCTTGCAGGCCGTGGAATTGGTGATCACCAGCCAGTTCGGTTCGACGTCGATGCTTCAGCGCAAGCTGCGAGTCGGGTTCGCCAAGGCCGGCCGACTGATGGACCTCATGGAAAATCGTGGCGTCGTCGGACCCAGCGAGGGCTCGAAGGCCCGCGAGGTACTCATGAAGCCTGAGGAACTCGACGGTCTGCTGTGGTCGATTCGCGGCGGCGACCCGGATGAGGCACCCGCAGACGAGTAGGGACACCTCGGCGGACAAGCCGTCGACAGACGACCGGAGGAACCCGTGCATGTGACGCCGTTGGCTTGGGGAATCACGATCGTGGTGATCCTCGGCCTGTTCGTCTTCGACTTCTTCGCCCACGTCCGCACTCCGCATGCGCCGACCTTCCGGGAGTCCGCATTCTGGTCGACGGTCTACATTTCGATCGCCGTCGTCTTCGGCCTCGTCGTGATGTGGATCTGGGGCACCACGTACGGCGGTGAGTACTTCGCCGGCTATGTCACGGAAAAGGCGCTCTCGGTCGACAATCTGTTCGTCTTCGTGATCATCATGTCGACCTTCGCGGTACCACGAGAGTTCCAGCAGAAGGTTTTGCTGATCGGCATCGTCCTCGCGTTGGTGATGCGCGGAATCTTCATCGGTGTCGGTGCCGCCGCCATCAACGCATACAGCTGGGTGTTCTACCTCTTCGGTGCGTTCTTGATCTACACCGCGTACACCCTGATCCGCGATCACGGGCACGAGAAGGAAGCCGAGGAGAAGCGCGACAGTCGCATCATCTCGCTCGTGAAACGGGTGCTGCCGACTACCGAGGAATACGACGGCGACAAGTTGATCACCCGGATCGACGGCAAGCGCGTCGTGACTCCGTTGTTGTTGGCGCTCATCGCAATCGGCTTTGCCGACGTGCTCTTCGCGCTCGATTCGATTCCGGCGATCTACGGTCTGACTCAGGAACCGTATCTGGTCTTCACCGCCAACGCCTTCGCGCTGATGGGTCTACGGCAGCTGTACTTCCTGATCGGCGGGTTGCTCGAACGGCTGGTCTATCTCTCGTACGGGCTCTCGATAATCTTGGCGTTCATCGGTGTGAAACTGGTACTTCACGCGTTGCACGAGAACACCCTCTCGTTCGTCAACGGAGGTGAACACGTCTCCGTGCCGGAAATCTCCACGGCACTCTCACTCGGAGTGATCATCGGAGTATTGGCGGTGACGACGGTCGCGAGCCTGTTGAAGACTCGCGACCGGGCCGGGGAGTAGGCCGACGCTCTCAGGCGCTGAACTGACCCAACACCGGAACCCACTCGGTGATCCGGACCTTCTCGATCAAATCGGCGATCGCGAACGGGTCGTGGGTGAAGAGGAGTGAAACGGTGTCGGCGTCAGCGGCGTCGACGATGATCAGCGCGCCGTTTCCATCTGCAAACGGGCCAGATGACAGAACGATCGAGCGGGAAACCAGATCCGCGAGCCAGGCGCGGTGATCGCTGCGGACTTCGTCGCGCTGAGGGGTCTTCTCGGGTGCGTAGGTGTATTCGACGAGGAACAACGACATCGTGAACCGCTTTCGGAGGCTGGTGATCGAGACAGGTGTGTTTGAAGAGTCTGAACGGTTCAGAGAGTCAGGAGCATGCGAGTATTGCCGAGTGTGTTGGGTTTCACATAGCTCAGATCGAGGAACTCGGCGACGCCGGCGTCGTAGGACCGACACATTTCCGCATAGACCTCGGCGGTGACGGGAGTGCCGTCGATCTCCGCGAATCCGTGACGGTGGAAGAACTCGGTCTCGAACGTCAAAACGAACAACCGTTCCAACTCCAATTCCTTGGCGACCTCGATGAGTTTGTCGACGACGTGGAAACCTGCGCCCTGCCCTTTCGCAGTCGGATCGACTGCGACGGTGCGGATCTCACCCAGGTCCGCCCACAGCACATGCAGTGCGCCGCAAGCGATTACCTGGTCGCCCCGCTCGGCGACCCAGAACTCCTGGACTGCCTCGTACAGCGTCACGAGATTCTTCTCGAGCAGGATCTTGCCGGCGTAGATGTCGATCAGACGCTTGATTTCGGGGATGTCCGACGTTCGCGCGCGACGCACGATCAACTGGCTCTCGGTATAGGTCGGCGCGGTCGAAGTCATGTGGTGCACATTAGTCAATGGCCCTACCGATATTCTAAGTCGCGTGCCTGTCCGCCCCACGCAATTCCCGCGCCGCTCGGCTGTATCCCGGGTTCGGCTCACCGCCTGTGCGGTGATCCGATGAGTACCCCGCGCGATCAGACCGACGCCCATCGCGCCGCCGTCGGCCCGTCCGACGGCACACCTGTCGCGGACAACCCGGTTCCGTTGCTGAACATCGCGAACATTCTCACGATGATCCGAATGGTTCTCGTTCCGGTGTTTCTCGTTGTTCTGTTCGTCGACGGCGGACACTCGACGTGGTGGCGTCTCGGGGCGATGGGCGTGTTCATCGTCGCCGCGATCACGGATCGGATCGACGGCCAATTGGCTCGGAAGTACGGTCTGGTCACCGATTTCGGGAAACTCATGGACCCGATCGCGGACAAGGCGCTGATCGGAGCCGCACTGATCGGGCTCTCGGTTCTCGGTGACCTGTCGTGGTGGGTGACCGGAGTGATCATCGCCAGGGAACTCGGAATCACGCTGCTGCGGTTCGCGGTTCTGCGGCACGCGGTCATCCCGGCGGGCAAGGGCGGCAAGCTCAAGACCCTCGTGCAGGCCGTTGCGATCGGGTTCTACCTCTGCCCGCTGCCGAGCAGTTGGGACATCGTCAGCGGGCTGCTGATGGCTGCTGCCGTCGTGCTGACGGTGGCGACGGGAATCGAATACATCGTGCAGGCGATCAGGCTTCGCGCCGGAGTTCGCGCAGTCGAGTCATGACCGACCCGCTGCTCGGACTCGGAGTGGTCGAACTTGTCGAGGCCCTCGGCGCCGCGAAGCAGACTGTCGCCGCCGCCGAATCTCTGACAGCAGGGTTGTTCACGGCTGCAGTCGCGTCGGTGCCGGGGTCGAGCGCGGTGCTGCGTGGGGGTCTGGTCGTGTACGCGACCGACCTGAAAGCAACACTGGCTGGTGTGGATCCAGGCCGCCTGGCAACGGACGGCCCCGTGTCCGAGAGCACGGCGGTGGCATTGGCGCTCGGTGCCCGGACGAAGTGCGGTGCGGACTGGGGTATCGGTCTGACCGGAGTCGCCGGTCCGAGTGAGCAGGACGGACACCCGGTCGGAACAGTGTTTCTCGGTATCGCCGGCCCTGACGGAACCGAATGCGAACCGCTCGCGCTCGGCGGCGAACGGTGGGAGATTCGGACAACCGCGGTCGCGACTGCCGTGTCGCGGTTGCGTGATCGTGTCGTAGAGCGTGCGGCACGATAGGCTCGGGAACCAATCGGATGTGTTCGGACGTTGACGATTGTGAAGACGTACGACCATGCACGATGAGGTCACGGATGAAGGAGGAGCGAGATGGCGCTGCTATTGCGTGAGGCAATCGGTGACAGTCTCCGGCGTACGCGCGTTTCGCAGAGCCGCACGCTACGTGAGGTGTCGAACAGCGCGCGTGTGAGCTTGGGCTATCTGTCCGAAGTGGAACGTGGACGTAAGGAAGCATCGAGCGAATTGTTGGCGGCGATCTGTGATGCGCTCGCAGTCCCACTGTCCGACGTGCTGGTCGACGTGAGCGAGACCCTGGCCACGAAGAAGAGCGCTCCGGTAGCTGGTCGGCAGGTTGCCGAACCTGCCGTGTCGGCTTCCGGCTCTGTCTCGGCTTCCGGTTCGCCGACTATCGCACGCGATACCCGCGTCGTGATTCCGGCACCGAACGCTCGAAGGTTGGCGGCGGCGTAGCCACTACCGGCCGTAACCGATAGATTTTGTACGTAACCGCCGGTTTCCAGCAGGTGGGGTCAGAGCAGATAGGGCGCAGCCCTTGTTTCGGTGCGCGACGGTCGCGCTCCGGGTCGCGTTCGGCGCGGCGCATCAGATGGAGGCAGGATCAAACCAATGGCTAATCCTTTCGTCAAGGGCTGGAAGTACCTGATGGCGCTCTTCAATTCGAAGATCGATGAGAAGGCAGATCCAAAGGTTCAGATTCAGCAGGCGATCGAGGACGCACAGCGCCAGCATCAGGCGTTGTCCCAGCAGGCTGCGTCGGTGATCGGTAATCAGCGTCAACTCGAGATGAAGCTCAGCCGTCAACTCGACGAGGTCGAAAAGCTCAACGCCAACGCGCGCCAGGCAGTCAACCTCGCCGATCAGGCCGCTGCTGCCGGCGACAACGACAAGGCGATTCAGTACACCAACGCTGCAGAAGCTTTTGCGGCCCAGTTGGTGACGGCCGAGCAGGGCGTCGAGGATCTGAAGGCACTGCACGACCAGTCCTTGCAGGCAGCCGCTCAGGCCAAGAAGGCCGTCGAGCAGAACGCGATGACTCTGCAGGCAAAGGTTGCCGAGCGCACCAAGCTGCTCAGCCAGCTCGAGCAGGCCAAGATGCAGGAGCGCGTGAGCGAGTCCCTTCGTTCCATGGACAGCACGCTGTCGGCTCCGGGCAACACACCCAGCCTCGATGCTGTGCGCGACAAGATCGAACGTCGCTACGCTGACGCACTCGGCTCTGCCGAGCTCGCCCAGAACTCCGTTCAGGGCCGCATGATGGAGGTCCAGCAGGCCTCGGTCCAGATGGCGGGGCACAGTCGCCTCGAGCAGATTCGTGCATCCATGAAGGGCGAGGCGCTGCCGTCCGGCGGCGCAGCAGCCACTCCCGCGACTCCGTCCGTCGAGAAGCAGCCCCCGGCTGCCGGTCAGACCGGGCAGTAGCTGAATCCTCGATGTCGGCAGTGATGCTCTGATGTTTTCTTCACGAGACGGTCGATCTGGGCGTGAGCCCCGGTCGGCCGTTCCCGTTTCCGTATCCGGCGCTTTCGGAGCCTTGGGACGCACCGCGGATACATTGCGCGAGGTCGGGCTTTCGGCGGCGGATGCCGCTCGGCGGTGGCAGGACCCGCGGGCCAAGTTCGAGCGCAAGCGTGCCCGTGCGCGCCGACGCGCTCAGCGTTGGGGTTTCATGTCCGGCGGATCCGTGGTCGGCACGGCCGGCCTCGCCGTCGCGTCGGCTCCCGAGTGGTCGGTGGTCGTGGCAGGCGGGGGAGCGGCACTGTTCGCCGTTCCCGCCGTGATCGCGGTCGGCCGCTACCGTTCGATGAGTTCCGGCCCACCGCCGTCAGCGCCGATTCGCCGGCGGTTGCCACCGTCGTCGTCTCGCGCGTTCATCCCGATGTCGCGCCTCATCGGCGCCGAGACTTCGCTGTTCGAGATCTTGAGTGTGCTCAGACGCGCCGACACCATCGACCCCGGTGAGTTGGACGAAATCACTGTTACCGCCGATTCGGCACTGAGAGCGATGTTCGCGGTGTCTTCGGATGTCGTCGCGATGGAACGCGCCGTGGCCGCGACGCCGAAGGTAACCGAACCTCTTGATCCCACCATCGACGGCGCAGTCCGTGAGTTGCAGTCGGGGCTGGATCAGTACGAGGATCTGGTGACCTCTGCAGCTGCTCTGACAGCGCCTCACAGCCCGTCGGCGCTGGTGGGGTTCAACCGAGAACTCTCGGCGCTGCACGCGGCCGCCGAGCGACTCTCGGCGCTTGCCGACGCCATCGGCGAGGTGGACGACATCACCCGCAAGTACAACTGATCGGCTCTCGCGCCTGATCGATGCAGACTGTTCGACATCTCAGTCGTCGGCGCCGCGGGCCGCCAATGCTTCACCCATTGCGTCCGCGGTCATCAGGGTGCCGACGATGACCGGCACTGCGAAGGATCGCAGCGAGAATCCGAGCCCTCGCGCCTTGCGTGCCTCGGACACCTGTGTGATGACCTCGAACATCAGCGGGATACACCGGATCGTCATTGCGAGGAGCAAAGCAATCCGTTCGGGATTGACGCCGAAGCGTCGCAAGGGTGTCAGAAATCTGGTGATCGCGTCGAGCATCTCGGAGATCCGTGTGGTCAGACCCATGATCGCCGCGAAGGCGATCGAAATGATCAGAACCCCGCAAACGACGGCCGCTCGCTGCCATCCCGCGACTATCAGCTGGAACGCCCCGATGAAGAGCAACATCCACAGCGCCGGACGCAGCTGCCGGATCGCAGTCATCGGAGGAATGCGCGCAATCGCGTACAGGGCCACAACGACGATCGTGGGAGCTGCCAGTTGCCACGGCTCACGCACGAAGATCGAGACGGCGAGGATGGCCACGACCAAGGCGAAGAGCTTGATCCCCGTCGGCATCCGGTGCAGGAGTGAGCAGCCCGGACGGTAGACGCCGAGAGTGGTCACGAGACCAACGACCGGTAGTGGTCGATGGAGTCGGCGGGGGAGCCGTCAGCGACGACGCGGCCTTGGTCGACGACCAACACCCGTTCGAAGGATTCGAGGAGATCGAGTTGGTGGGTCACGACGATCAGTTGCTGATCGAGTGACGCGAATACCGAGCTGATCAGCCGAGAGTTGCGAAGGTCGAGGAGCGTAGTGGGTTCGTCGGCGACCAGTACGTTCGGTTCCGTCACCATGATGGCCGCGAGCGCGAGGAGCTGTTTCTGCCCGCCCGAAAGCTGGTGGGTGGGATGGTCGGCGTGCCCGGCGAGGCCGTAGCGTTCGAGCACCGAGGCCACCTTTGCGGCACGCTCGGCTTTGCCCAATCCGCTACGGCGGAGCGAGAATTCGATGTCCTCGGCAACCGTCGGCATCACGATCTGGTGGTTGGGATCGGTGAAGACGAATCCGACCTGCTTGCGTACGTCGCGGCCCTTCTTCGCCGTGTCCAAGCCGTTGACGTGGACGTGTCCTTCCGTTGGAACGACCAGTCCGTTGATCATGCGAGCGAGGGTCGACTTGCCGCTTCCGTTCGCACCCACGATTCCGATTCGCTGCTCGCTCAGTCGCAGATTTATCTGCTGCAGGACCGTTCGTTCACCGAAGCTGTGTCCGACGTTCTCGAAGACGATCTCACTCATCGGAGATTAATTCGCCACCACGGTCTTGTTCGACGAGATCATCGAGTCGCGCAGCAGTGCTGGGTATGCCCGATGAACCTGGGACGCGACCAACGCGGTGACGACCGCTTTTGCGGCGTCGAGAGGAATGAAGGCGGCGTTGGCCGACCATGCGGCAACGAAGCTCATGTGTCCGCGGACCATCATTCCGACGATGCCGAACGCGTAGAGAATGACCACGCCGCCGAGAAGGTTGATGCCGATGCCCGCGATGATCCGGTACTTGGGCAGCATCTTGGCAGTCAGCCATCCGATGACAAACGCCGTCGGGATCCAACCGATGAGGAATCCGGCTGTCGGGCTCGAGAGAGACACGAGTGCGGTGCGACCGCCGGCAAGGACCGGTAGACCGACCAATCCCAGGGCAATGACCGTCAGGACGGCGAGAACACCCTTGCGCGGTCCGAGTAGAGCGCCGGCCATCATGACGCCCATGGACTGAAGTGTGATCGGCACGCCGGAAATGCCGATGTTGATCGACCCGGGTAGGCCCAGCGCGATGATGAGTGCGGCGAAGACGGCTACATGCGCGAGATCGCGAGCGGGGAAACGGGTCGTAGACACTGCGGACGTGCTCCTTCGGCATACGGGATCGAACTTCGCGAGTTTACGCCAGGAGCAAGCTCCGATGGGTTGGACACCTGACCTGCGTGAGGGCCGGTCTCGGGGTGAACCCTGATCTTTACCTGAACTTGCCGCTGAGCTGCTGCTTTGTCACGCCAGACCTGTCAGGCTGGTTCTACGGACGACGCAGCACCTGTCCGATTCGACTGATATTCAACGGCACGTTGGAGGTAAGCATGTTTTGGAAGATCGTTTTGGCCGTCGTACTGGTGTGGGTCGCACTCGCGGTGGTCGGTGCCCTGATCAAGGGCCTTTTCTGGGTTCTGGTGGTCGGCGCCGTCGGCTTCGGAATCTATTTCCTGGTGAAGGCGATGTCGGGAAGTGACGACAATTCGCCCGCTTCGCGGTTCTGACGGGCAAGATCTGCCCTATGGAAAACTTCCCCGAGGACTGGCAGCGCGCGATTGTCATCGTGGCGCATCCCGATGACATCGAATACGGCGCAGCCGCAGCAGTGGCGCAGTGGACCGATCGCGGCAAAGACGTGCGATATGTCCTGGCCACGCGCGGCGAGGCCGGAATTGCCGGTCTGTCGCCCGAGGAGTCCGGCCCGGTCCGCGAGGAAGAAGAGCGTCGCTCGGCCGCGATCGTCGGTGTCAGTGAGGTGGAGTTCCTCGGCCTGCCCGACGGTCGTCTCGTGGAAGGCTTGGAGTTGCGCTCGACTCTCGCCGCAGCAATTCGTCGTCACCGCCCGGAATTGGTGGTGACGATGAACTTCTCCCATACCTGGGGTCCCGGCTACCTCAACAGCGCGGATCACCGAGCGCTCGGGATCAGCGTCCTGGACGCGACCGCTGATGCGGCGAACGAATGGATCTTTCCGTCATTGACGGCTCAGGGACTGGCGCCGTGGTCCGGTGTGCGGTGGGTTGCGGTCAACACGATGACTCCTACCCACTGCGTCGACGTGACGTCGACGGTCGATCGCGCCGTGGATTCGCTCGCAGAACATGCGCGATATCTGGCGGCGTTGAGTTCCACGCCGATCCGGGAACAGGCGCGCGCACAGATCGACATGGTCAGCGGACCGAAGCCTGGATTCGACGCCGAGCGCGCAGTTGGTTTCGAGTTGTACTATTTCTGATGATCTCTGAGCGAGAGAACTCGCAAGTCCCGACGGGATTACCGGTGACTTGTCCGGTATTGTGTTACACACGATGGTAATCCGTAACGCAGATGGCCCAATTGTCCCTCGCAAGGCAGACGGTCAGCGCATCCCCAGCCGCGAGATCGACGACGTGATTCTCGACGCAGCAAGGTCGTGTGTCCTCGATTTCGGAATGCAGCGAACCACACTTGCGGAGATCTCGCGTCGCGCCGGCGTGAGCCGGCCGACCGTCTACCGGCGATGGCCGGACACGCGAGCCGTCGTCGCGGATCTGCTCACCCGGGAGATTCGATCGGTGCTGCCCGAGGTGACCTTCACCGGGTCTGCGGCCACATTGCTCGTGGAAGCGATCGGGGACGTCGTCGGCCAGATTCGCGACCATCCGCTCTTCGTGAAGATTCGGCACGCTGATCAAGAGTTGCTCACCACCTACATCGTGGACCGACTCGGCGCGAGCCAGAAGTCGATTCTCGAACTGATCACTTCCGTCGTAGCTGCCGGTCAACAAGACGGTTCGATTCGCGAGGGAAGCGTCAACGAGATTGCGGCGATGGTTCTACTGATGGCTCAGTCCGTCGTCATCTCCGCACCGACTCTCGCGCCGGAACTTTCCGCCGACGCGTCGGTCGAGCAACTCAGACATGCGGTCGCTGCGTATCTGGCACCTGCAAAGAATTCGGGAGAATAGCTGTGGACCCTCGAGATTCAGCAGGCAGTGATTCAGCAGGCAGTGATTCAGCAGGCGGCGATTCAGCTCTCAATGCACAGAGGCGTACTCGTGAGCTCGAGCAGTTGGCGAACGGCGATTCGGTTGACGTCCTGGTCATCGGCGGCGGAATCACCGGTGTCGGTGTCGCTCTCGACGCCGTGACTCGTGGGCTCAGTGTTGCGCTGGTCGAAAAGCACGACCTCGCGTTCGGCACCAGCCGCTGGAGTTCGAAACTGGCACACGGCGGCCTTCGGTACCTGGCTTCCGGCAATGTCGGTATAGCGCGTGAAAGTGCGGTCGAGCGCGGCATTCTCATGACGCGCACCGCGCCGCACCTCGTTCGCGCCATGCCTCAACTCGTACCGCTGTTGCCCGAAACGTCGTTCTTCGGGAAGGCCCTGGTGCGTACCGGTTTCCTGGCCGGTGACGCTCTGCGCATGTCGGCGCGAACCCCAGCTTCGGTTTTACCCAGATCACGGACGGTCAGCGCTGCGCGAGCGCGCGAATTGGCTCCCGCGGTCAAGCAAAAGAACTTACGCGGCGCCTTGACCGCGTTCGACGGGCAGCTCATCGACGACGCCCGCCTCGTCGTCGGCATCGCCCGAACCGCAGCGTCCCACGGCGCGCGAATCCTGACCCGCGTCGGTGCATACGACGTATCCGGAACGTCGGCCACCTTGCGCGACGAGTTGACCGGGTCCGAGTTCTTGATGCGTGCCCGCGTCGTGGTCAATGCGACCGGTGTCTGGGCTGATCAGGTCGACTCCAGCATCACCCTGCGCCCCAGCCGCGGGACGCACCTGGTGCTCGATGCAGCGCGATTGGGGAACCCCACGGCAGCACTGACCGTGCCGATTCCCGGCGAGACCAACCGTTTCGTCTTCGCGCTGCCCGCGCAGCTCGGCCGGATCTACCTCGGGTTGACCGACGAAGCAGCGCCGGGACCGGTGCCCGACGTACCGACGGCGTCCGAGGACGAGATCGACTTCCTGCTCGACACCGTGAACACGGCGTTGGAAGTTCCGCTGACCCGTGAGGACGTCTTGGGGACCTTCGCGGGTCTGCGTCCGCTGCTGGACACCGGTGAAGGCTCGACGGCCGACCTCTCGCGCAATCACGCTGTAGTCCGTTCGGACTCGGGCTTGGTCACGGTGGTGGGCGGAAAACTCACGACGTACCGCAAGATGGCCGAAGACGCCGTCGACGCCGCGGTCGAGGTCGGATCGCTGAGCGCCGGGGCGTGTCGGACACGCGCGTTGCCGCTGGTAGGCGCTGCATCACCGGTGGAATTGAAAAAGATCAAGGCACCGGCGTCGTTGGTGGCGCGATACGGCACAGAGGCCGAGGTCGTGGCCGCGGCGAGCAGCGATCGACTCCGATCGGTTGCGGACTTGGAGATCTGCGGCGCCGAGTTCGATTTCGCGGTATCGCATGAAGGCGCACTCGACGTCGACGACGTCCTTGATCGCAGGACGAGAATCGGATTGGTGGCTTCGGATCGCGAACGCGCACTGGGTGCGGCGGAACAGGCCTTTCACTCGGTGTGACACTCTGATCCGGTGCGTGTAGCCGTTGTTGCCGGGCCGGACCCGGGTCATGCTTTTCCCGCAATAGCGTTGTCGCTGGCGTTGATCCAGGCCGGCGACGACCCGATTCTGTACACGGGGACCCGGTGGGTCGAGGCAGCGCGAGCGGCCGGCGTGGAAGCCGAGCCTCTCAAGGGCTTGGCCCCGCGGCCGGGAGACGACGATCTTGATGCAGGCGCTCGGATTCATTCGCGCGCCGCCTATATTTCCACCGAACTGCTTCCCGACCTGAAATCCGTCTCCCCGGATCTCGTCGTCTCCGACATCCTCACTGCCGGAGGCGGATTGGCCGCCGAACGGCTCGGCGTCCCCTGGGTGGAACTTTCGCCTCACCCGCTGTACTCACCGTCGCGGGGGTTACCGCCGATCGGCAGTGGGCTCGCGCCCGGCATCGGAATTCGTGGTCGACTTCGCGACACCCTGATGCGCGCCGCAACAGGACGTTCGATCAAGCAAGGGTTGGCCCAGCGCTCCCAGGCCCGTGTCGGCATCGGGCTACCCGCCCTGGATCCAGGCCCGCATGCTCGCCTCATCGCAACACTTCCAGCACTGGAAGTGCCGCGCCCCGACTGGCCGGAGCATGCACACGTCGTCGGCCCGCTTCTGTGGGAGCCGACCGAGGTGATTCTGGACCCACCGCCAGGTGACGAACCGCTGGTCATGGTGGCGCCGTCCACGGCGCACACCGGCGCAGTGGGAATGTTCGAGGGCACGGTCGAAGGACTCGGCGGCGCCGGTGTGCGGCTGATCGCGTCGATGCTCGACGGAGCCGAAGGCGAGCATCCCGATTGGGTTCGTGCAGGTCTCGGACGCCAGGACGCGATGCTGCGTGACGCGTCGGTGTTGGTGTGCGGCGGCGGGCACGGCATGTTGGCGAAGGCCTTGCTGGCCGGCGTGCCGACGGTCGTCGTTCCCGGGGGTGGGGACCAGTGGGAGTTGGCCAATCGCGCTGCGCGGGCAGGGACGTCGGTGATCGTGCGGCCCGCAGATGCCCGCTCGATTCGCGATGCCGTACTGCAGGTGCTCTCCGACAAACGATTCGCGGAAGCTGCGATGTCCGCTGCTGCGACTGCGTCGCAGGTCACCGATCCGGTGGCGGTGTGCCGACAGGTGGTCAACGGCGGTGTGACGGCGTGAGCATGTTGCGCCTGAATGCAGGTGCACCGTTCTGTGGACTACGGTGGCGGCTGTGCGGTTGACCGAATTTCATGAAATGGTGCGCGAAGAGTTCGGGCAGGTACGAGGCGACTCGATGCTGATCGACCATGTACTCCAGAGTCTCGACGGAATGACTGCTGCGGAGGCCGTCGAAGCAGGTTGGGAGCCTCGCGAAGTGTGGCGTGCGCTCTGTGTGGAGTTCGACGTACCGCCCGCCCGCCGCTGATTTTTTCGGCGTGTCGAACGTCTCCCATCTTCTGTTCGAACACGTGTTCGTCTATGCTGAAGCTGTTCGGTGGTGACGCTCCTTTCGTAACTGCGAACTTTCGGTTATCGACAAGCACGGTTATCGACAAGCACAGTGATCGACAAGCACAGTGATCGACAAGCGCGAAAGCAAGATCGAAAAGTCTGTCGGTGGCCGGATCTACTCTGATCGCAACACACCAACAGGGTCGGCTCAGGCAGGCGCTGAAGAGACGGAGTCTGCTCAGGCAGGCACTGAAGACTGAAACAAGGATGGGGATCACGATGGCACCACAGGCACCTGATCGGGACAAGGCACTCGACCTCGCGTTGGCGCAGATCGACAAGAACTTCGGCAAGGGTTCGGTGATGCGCCTGGGCGAGGGTGTTCGTCAGCCCATCGCCGTCATTCCCACCGGTTCCATCGCGCTCGACGTCGCGCTGGGTATCGGCGGACTGCCGCGTGGCCGCGTCATCGAGATCTACGGCCCGGAATCTTCGGGTAAGACCACCGTGGCACTGCACGCAGTTGCCAATGCTCAGGCCAACGGCGGCATCGCGGCGTTCATCGACGCGGAGCACGCACTCGATCCCGACTATGCAGCCAAGCTGGGCGTCGACACCGATGCACTCCTGGTCTCGCAGCCCGATACGGGTGAGCAGGCCCTCGAAATCACCGACATGTTGATCCGTTCGGGCGCCCTCGACATCGTCGTGATTGACTCCGTGGCCGCTCTTGTTCCTCGCGCCGAGATCGAAGGCGAGATGGGTGACAGCCACGTCGGTTTGCAGGCTCGACTGATGAGCCAGGCACTGCGCAAGATCACCGGTGCCATGAACAACTCGGGCACCACCGTCATCTTCATCAACCAGCTTCGCGAGAAGATCGGCGTGATGTTCGGTTCTCCCGAAACCACCACCGGTGGTAAGGCACTGAAGTTCTACGCTTCGGTCCGCCTCGACATCCGTCGTATCGAAACTCTCAAGGACGGTACCGACGCAGTCGGTAACCGCACCCGAGTCAAGGTCGTCAAGAACAAGGTCGCGCCGCCGTTCAAGCAGGCCGAGTTCGATATTCTCTACGGCCAGGGCATCAGCAAGGAAGGCTCGCTCATCGATATGGGTGTCGAGCACGGGTTCATCCGCAAGTCCGGCTCCTGGTACACCTACGAAGGTGACCAGTTGGGTCAGGGCAAGGAAAATGCTCGTAAGTTCTTGCTGGAGAACACCGATATCCGTGACGAGATCGAGAAGAAGATCAAGGAAAAGCTCGGTATCGGTGCTGACGTCACTGCAACCGACGAAGCTCCCGCCGACTTCTGAGTTCAGTCATGAGCTTCGACGACGGTGACAACGGCGAGAATGCTCGTGAAGAGTACGGCGCTCCTCGGCGTCGATCCCGTCAACGATCCGAGAAGCCGTCGCAACGCGCAGAAGGCGGGACAGAGGCGCAGGCCAAAGATGCTTGCCTGCGCCTCCTGACCGACCGGGCGCGCAGCCGCTCCGAACTGGAAACCAAGCTGAGCGGACGCGGCTTCGAACCCGAGATCATTACCAAGGTCCTCGATCGACTCCAGGAAATCGGGTTGATCGACGACGCGGACTTCGCGAACCAATGGGTTCATTCGCGGCATACGTACTCGGGCAAGGGAAAGCGTGCACTTGCAGTCGAGTTGCGGCTCAAAGGAATCGACCAGGACGTCGCTTCCGAAGCGTTGTCGCAGATCGATCCGGAAGATGAGCGCGAGCGAGCAGCGGAGCTGGTTCGGCGGAAGCTGAAGAACAAGCCCGTCGATGATCGTGACAAGGTCACGCGTCGACTGGTCTCGATGCTGGCACGCAAGGGATATTCAGCTGGGATGTCGTACGAGGTGGTCAAAGCCGAGATGGCGGCGGTCACCGACTCGTAGCGAAGTGCAGCATTCAGAGCAACAGGGCGGGGGTACCACCGAAATTCGGTGGTACCCCCGCCCTGTTGTGTATTCGCGCTAACGCGGCTGGATTCGACTCACGGCTCCATCTGATTCACGGCTTGGTCAGGTCCATGCCCGGAACCGAAACGGCTGGGTCGGCGGACGGAGCCGCGATGGGGCCCTTACCCTTTCGCTTTCCGGAACGCAGGCGCTTCTCCACCTTGGTTGCCAGGAAGGTCAGAGCCGAGTTGAGAGCGATCATAATCGCGGCGACCACGATGAGCGCCGGCAGGAAGTTTCCGTAGAAGGTGCCGAGTTGTTGGGCCTGACGCACCAGCTCGACATACCCGATCAGGTAACCGAGGGCGGAGTCCTTCAACGCCACGACCATCTGTGAAATCAGTGCCGGGAGCATGGCGGTAACCGCCTGGGGGAGCAGGATCGTCACCATGATCTGCGTCTTGCGCATGCCCAGTGCCTTGGCGGCCTCACTTTGCCCTCGTGGGAGTGAGTTGATTCCGGCACGGACGATCTCGGCGATCACTGACCCGTTGTACAGAGTCAGACCCACGACGACTGCCGCGAGTGCGAGGTACTTGGACTTGAAGACCTCGTATTCGGCGAACACCTGATACGAGAAGATCATCAGAATCAGAACCGGTACTGCTCGGAACAATTCGACGATGACGCCGCAAATCTTCCGAATGATGTTGTGCTCGGAGAGTCGGCCGATACCCAGGGCAGAACCGAGGATGAGCGCGAAGACGATGGACATCGCAGCCGCGATCAGCGTTCCCCGGATGCCGGGTATCAGATACGTTGTCCACGACGTGGATTCGAGGAACGGATCCCACTTCGCTGCTGTCAGCTGGCCCTTTTCGTCGAGTGCGCGGTAGATGACGTAACCGATTGCGACCATGAGTGCAGCGACGACAAGGGATGCGAATCGGTAGAGATTTCGCGCTCTGGGGCCTGGCGCGTCGTAGAGGACTGTTGCGCGGTTGCTCATCGTGAAACCTCGAATCGCTTGCTCAGCTTGCCGAAGATCAAGCCCATGGGAAGTGTCAGGATCACGAAACCGACAGCGAAGATTCCACCGACGACGAAGATCGCCGCTTCGTTTTCGATCATCTTCTTCATCAGCGCTGACGCTTCGGATACGCCGATCACCGCGGCGATGGTCGAGTTCTTGGTCAGTGCGATCAGCACGCTACCCAGCGGTGCTGTGACCGCGCGAAATGCCTGAGGCAGGACGATCAGCCGAAGATTTTGTGCAAACGACAGACCGAGTGATCGGCCCGCTTCGGCCTGGCCGACCGGAACGGTATTGATTCCCGATCGAAGTGACTCACACACGAACGCGGCGGTATAGACACTGAGGCCGAGTACTGCGAGTCGGAAGTTGTTGTCTGTCAAGAACGTCGGTGAGTCCGACTTGGCGAGATTGACTCCGAGCGTCTGCGACAGACCGAACAGACAGAACAGCAGAATCAGTGTCAGGGGGGTGTTGCGGAACACGGTCACGTACGCGGTACCCAGGAATCGGGCGACCGGAACCGGTGACACGCGCATGGCCGCGATCAGGACACCGATGATGACGGCGCCGATCGCGGAGAAGAACGTCAGCTGGATCGTGGTCCAGAAGGCTTCCAGAATCTGGTCGCCGTACTTGCTCAGAAGGTTCACTTGCCGTCTCCCCAGATCACGGGATCTCCGTTGGTGGCGTCACGCGCTGCGGCTCCCGAAGTGGGGAGCCGCAGCGAGATTGACGGTGAAAAAAGCAGGTCAGTAACGATCAACGGTGGGCGGGGCCGGGATCGGGTAGCCCGAAGCACCAACGGTGTTGTTGAAGGCTTCTTCCCACGCGCCGGTGGAGATCATCTTCTCGATGGCATCGTTGATCTTGCCGCGACCCTCGGAATCGTCCTTGGCCAGGCCGACACCGTACTTTTCGGTCGTGAACGGTTCTCCGACGACCTTCAGCTCGCCCGGGTACTGGGCAGCGTAGCCGGCGAGGATGATGTCGTCGGTGGTGACAGCGTCGACAGCGCCGTTGCGCAGAGCCTCGACACACGCGGAGTAGGTGTCGAGCGGCTGGAGCTGGACGTCCTTTGCGTAGTTGTCCTGGATGTTCTGCGCCGGAGTCGAACCCGACACCGAGCAGAGCTTCTTGCCGCCGGTCAGGGAATCAGGGCCGGTGATGTCGGTGTTGTCGGAGCGAACGAGCAGCGACTGGCCTGCGATGAAGTACGGGCCGCCGAAGCTGACCTTTTCCTTGCGCGTGTCGGTGATCGAGTATGTCGCGACGATGTAGTCGACCTCGCCGTTCTGGATCAGGGTCTCGCGCTGGGCTGACGGAGATTCCTTGAAGGTGATGCCTTCGGGCTTTACGCCCAGTTCGTTTGCGATGTAACGGGCTACCTCGACGTCGAAGCCGGAGAAGGTGCCGTCAGGGTTGCGCTGACCGAGGCCGGGCTGATCGAACTTGATGCCGACGGTGAGAGTGCCGTCGGAAGCGCTCTCGGTGATCGACTTGTTCTCCTCGCCGCCGCCACAGGCCGTGGCAGCGAACGCGATGGCCATGATTCCGATTCCGAAACGGACGGAACGATTGATCTTCATGAAGATCCTCTCAGTTGTCGACACACGAACAGTGCAGTCGAGATGAACGGTGCAGCCGAGGTGAACGGTGCAGTCGAGCAAGTTGTCTTGTGGACGAGGACAGGACTGTCGGAGGGGAGACTGTAATCAGTGCGTGAGGATCTTGCCGAGGAAGTCCTTGGCCCGATCCGACTTGGGATGGGTGAAGAACTCTTCGGGCGTGGTGTCTTCGACGACCTGGCCGTCAGCCATGAACAGCACACGATCGCCGGCTTTGCGCGCGAAGCCCATCTCGTGCGTGACCACGAGCATGGTCATGCCTTCCTTCGCGAGGGAGGTCATGACGTCGAGGACTTCGTTGACCATCTCGGGGTCGAGAGCGGAGGTGGGCTCGTCGAACAACATCACTTTCGGCTGCATCGCAAGAGCGCGAGCAATGGCGACACGCTGTTGCTGACCGCCGGAAAGCTGCGCCGGGTACTTGTCGGCCTGATTGGCGATACCGACACGTTCGAGCAACGCCTGCGCGGTCTTCTTGGCTTCGTCCTTTTTTGCCTTGCGGACCTTCATCGGTGCGAGCATGACGTTCTCGAGGATCGTCTTGTGCGCGAACAGGTTGAAAGACTGAAAGACCATCCCGACGTCGGCACGAAGCGCGGCAAGTGCTTTGCCCTCTTCAGGGAGCGTCTTGCCGTCGACGGCGATGGTGCCGGAGTCGATGGGTTCGAGGCGATTGATGGTGCGGCACAGAGTCGATTTACCGGAGCCCGACGGACCGAGGACGATCACCACTTGGCCCTTGGGTACCTCGAGATTGACCTCTTGCAGGACGTGAAGTTCCCCGAAGTGTTTGTTCACCGAGGTCATCGAAATCATGGATGTGGAATCGCCGGAGGTGGTCGGCGTCGTCGCATCGTCGGCTTGGGTCATAAACGAGAACCTTAGGCGTAGTTTGCGTCGACGCCCGTGATTTCGCCATGGTTCTTGCCATATGTAATGGAAATTTTACTGTGACGACGTTTATGTCGCGTTTCGGCTGTTTATCAGGGCGTTATTACACGTCGTAGTGGACGTGAGCTAGGCTGAAGCGTGTCACTGATCGACGAAATGTCCCCTGCACTTCCGGAGCCGACTGCAGTTCCGGAGGCAACTGCTACGCCTGTTCGCACCTACGAGGTGCGGACGTACGGCTGTCAGATGAACGTCCACGATTCCGAGCGACTGTCCGGTCTGCTCGAGGACGCCGGGTATTCGAAGGCGGAGACCGGAACCGATCCTGATCTTGTCGTCTTCAATACGTGTGCGGTCCGCGAGAACGCGGACAACAAGTTGTACGGCAACCTCAGCCAACTCGCCCCCAACAAGGAGGCGAACCCCGACATGCAGATCGCGGTCGGTGGGTGCCTGGCGCAGAAGGATCGTGACACCGTCGTCAAGAAGGCGCCGTTCGTCGATGTCGTCTTCGGCACTCACAACATCGGCTCGCTGCCCGCGCTGCTCGACCGCGCGCGCCACAATCAGCGCGCCGAGGTCGAAATCCTCGACGCACTCGAGGCGTTTCCGTCGACACTGCCAGCCAAGCGCGAATCTGCTTATGCAGGTTGGGTTTCCATCTCGGTCGGCTGCAACAACACGTGCACGTTCTGCATCGTTCCGGCCTTGCGTGGCAAGGAAGTGGATCGACGTCCCGGCGACATTCTGGCCGAGGTGCAGGCACTCGTCGACGAGGGTGTCTCGGAAGTGACCCTGCTCGGACAGAACGTCAACGCCTACGGCGTGTCGTTCGCCGATCCGGAGCAACCGCGCGATCGCGGAGCCTTCGCCTCCCTCTTGAAGGCGTGTGGACACATCGACGGCCTCGAACGGGTCAGGTTCACATCGCCGCACCCGGCAGAGTTCACCGATGACGTCATCGAAGCGATGGCAACCACTCCCAACGTCTGCCCGCAGCTGCACATGCCGTTGCAGTCCGGTTCGGACAAGGTTCTCAAGGCGATGAAGCGCTCGTACCGCAAGTCGAAGTACCTCGGGATCATCGAGAAGGTGCGCGCCGCAATGCCGCACGCCGCCATCACCACGGACATCATCGTCGGGTTCCCGGGGGAGACGGAAGAGGATTTCCAGGAGACGCTGGACGTCGTGCGTAAGGCGCGATTCTCCAACGCCTACACCTTCCAGTACTCCAAGCGCCCGGGCACGCCGGCGGCGGAGATGGCCGATCAACTCCCCAAAGAGGTTGTCCAGGAACGCTACATGCGATTGCTCGCGGTTCAGGAAGAAGTGAACATCGAGGAAAATCGCAAACTCGTCGGCACCGAGGTAGAACTGCTGGTGGCTGCGGGTGAGGGCCGCAAGAACGCAGCGACTCACCGTCTCAGCGGTCGCGCGCGAGACGGCCGCCTGGTGCATTTCCGACCCGAGGGAAACCTCGACGGCACAATCCGACCCGGCGACGTGGTGACGGTCGTCGTCACCCACGGAGCCCCCCATCACCTCGTGGCAGATGACGGAGTGCTCACACACCGTCGGACCCGCGCCGGTGATTCGTTCGAAAAGGGCATCACACCCAAGACCCCGCCCATCGGCGTAGGTCTCGGACTACCGAAGATCGGTGCCCCAGCCCCACAACCCGTCCAGATGGGATGCAACGCATGACCTCGCAACACGAGAACAAGACACCTCAGCCGGGCGACGACGCCTTCGAGGGCTACCGCAAGGACCTCGACGACGCGGAACGCAAGGTCGCGGGAGAAATCGATCCGGGTGCGCGCGCCATGGTTGTCGCGGTTGCGGTGCTTGTGCTGGTCGGCACCCTTGCACTGCCCCATGCGGGAGTGGCGAACGGTTGGGATGTGCTCGCGTACAACCAGGACGCCGAAAGTGAACGGATTGCACTGTTCTCACGCTTGTTCGTGTGGTTCGTTGTCATCTTCGGCATCGGATTCTCGATGCTCGCGCTCGTGACGCGGCGCTGGAGTCTGGCGTGGGTCGCGCTGGCCGGTAGTGCCGTGGCGAGTGCGCTGGGAATGATGGCCGTCTGGTCACGTCAGACCATTCCCGCCGGATTCAACGTGGCAGGACCGTCGATCGGGCTGGTCGTCGGATGGTTTGCCGTCGTGTTCTTGACGTTCCATTGGCTCAAGGTGGTCTGGACGCGAACCAACATTCAGCTCGCCGCCGAGGAGCAACGCCGGATCGCTGCGGCTGAAGCCGAGAAGCATCAGGAATGGAACGTCGGCTGACACGGAAGTTCTCTTAGCCAATAGCGCACTACAACGCCGGCTGACTCCTTTCGGAGTCAGCCGGCGTTGTAGTCGTACTCGTTTGTCGTCTGCTACTCGCTGACAGCGCTCTCGGCTGCTTCGGCCCACTCACGCCACTGCTTTGCCTGAGCGAGAGCCTTCTCGGCGTCCTTCGTCTTGCCGGCAGCCTGAGCCTTGGCGGCCTGCTCCTCGAACTGGCTCACCCGCTCCTTGAACTGCGCGACCCGGGCAAGTGCTTCCGGATCGGTACGACGCCACTCGGCGTCGACGGCGTCGCGCACCTTGGTTTCGATGGCCCGGAGCTTCGCTTCGAGTTCCTGCATCCGGTCGCGCGGCACCTTGCCGATCGCGTCCCACTTCTCCTGCAGGTCGCGCAGCGCTGCACGAGCATTCTCGAGTCCGTGCGCCGGGTCGATGTTCGCGTTCGCAGCGAGCAGCTCTTCCTTCGCGACTGCGTTCTGCTCGAATTCGGCGTCGCGCTCGGATGCAGCAGCGTTGCGTGCGGCGAAGAACACGTCCTGAGCGCCCTTGAAGCGCTTCCACAGGTTGTCGTCGGCCTCGCGCGGTGCGCGGCCGGCAGCCTTCCACTCGCTGAGCAGATCGCGGAATTCTCCAGCGGTCTGTCCCCATTCAGTGGAGGTCGACAGCTTCTCGGCGCGCTCGACCAGTTCTTCCTTCGTCGAACGTGCGCTCGCACGATCACGATCGAGTTCGGCGAAATGCGCTCCACGCCGTCGGTTGAAGGACTCGCGAGCCTTGGAGTACCGCTTCCACAGTGCGTCGTCGACTTTGCGGTCGATTCCGCGAATGGTCTTCCACTCGTCGAGAATCTCGCGCAGTCGATCACCCGCGGTCTTCCACTGGGTCGACTCCGAACCGATCTGTTCGGCCTCGACTGCGAGGGCCTCCTTGCGGGCGGTGCTCGCGGCGCGAGACTGTTCCTTCTCTTCCTTCGCGTGTGCTGCGGCCTCGTCGGACCCGGCAACGATCACGTCGAGTCGGCGGGCCAAAGCGTCGAGGTCACCGATCACGGCAGCGGTGGAGAGGGATTCGGATAGAGCGATGGCGGCAGCCTTGGTCTTCTTGGCGTCTCCGGCGCCCGACGTCAGTCGAGCCTCGAGTAGTGAGACCTCGGTCGCGAGGTCGTCGTAGCGACGACCGAAATGGGCGAGGCCCTCGGTGGCGTCGCCGGCCTGCCACGAACCGATCTGGCGTTCACCGTCAGCGGTCTTCACCCAGGCGGTTCCGTCTTCCTCGACGCGGCCGAACTTGCTCGGGTCGCTGGCCGGCGCGGCGGTGACGGCATGCGAGGCTGCCGGGCCGGGGCGAGGTGCTCCGGGGCGGGGCGCACCGGAGCGTGGTCCACCAGGTTTGGGAGCACCGGGTTTGGGTGCTGCCGGGCTCGGGCTGGCCGAACTGCTGTCGGCGCCGGTGGTGGGTTCACTGTTCTCGGTCATCGGTCCTCGTCTCTGCCGCGCGTCACGGCTGCCTGATCGCATTCCTGGTTCCATTGAACCCGGTACTCACGTTCTCCGACTATTGAATCAGGTAAGAGGGTGTGAGGTCGCCACCTCGGGGTCGACTAGCGTGGCAACTGTGTTGACTTCCGCTGTTCTCGTCCCCTCGGCGCCGTTACTCGTGCCGGAATTGTCCGGTGATTCGGCCGAGTCCGCTCAGGTGCGCGGCGCGGCGACGGCCGCCGTCCGCCGGCTCTCTCACGAGGCGGTTCACTGGGTGGGCGTCGGTGTCGGCCCCGAGAATGCAGAACCCGAGAATGCAGCAGGCGAACTCTGGCGATCGGGCGTCGGACGTGGGCAGATCGGTACTTTCGCGGGATTCGGCGCCGATGTCCGGACGTCTCTGGACGCGGATGCGGCAGGCCAACCCGTGCCATCTCTCGAACTGTGCGCCCTTGTTGCCGGCTGGCTGCGTGCCCGAGCGGACGTGGAGATCACTGTCGACATGCACGTCGTCAGTGCAGAGGCGTCGGCGAATGAATGTCGTGAATTCGGGCAGCAGCTGCGCAAGCAACTCGACAGCGACAACCGACCGCAAGGGCTTCTGATCGTGGCTGACGGTGCGTCCACGCTGACGGCAAAGGCGCCCGGAAGCTTCGACGAGCGCGCCGCGGGCGTGCAATCGGCCATCGACGATGCCCTGTCCGCCGGTGACCCGGAGGCGCTTCTTGCTCTCGATCCGCAGCTCTGCCGGAGTGTCGGAGCCCAGGGGCGCGCGGCGTGGCAGGTCCTGGCCGGTGTCTTCATGGGCTCGTCTCGGTCAACCACGACACGTTCGGTGGTCGACTACAGCGATGCGCCGTTCGGCGTCGCTTACCACGTCGGGACGTGGCGGCGGTGAACGTCCCTGAAGAACTTCGCCCGATCGCAGTTGTCGGTCCGACCGCGTCGGGAAAGTCCGATCTCGCGTTGGCACTGGCCGAGGAATTCGGCGGTGAGATCATCAACATCGACGCGATGCAGCTCTATCGCGGCATGGATATCGGGACCGCCAAACTGACGCCGGCCGAGCGTCGCGGGATTCCGCATCACCTGCTCGACGTTCTCGACGTGAAGGACACCGCCACCGTCGCACGTTATCAAAGCGACGCGATCGCGATCGCCGAGAATCTGATCGCGGCGGGCAAGGTTCCGGTGATCGTCGGCGGATCCATGATGTACGTCCAGTCCCTACTCGACGAATGGTCCTTTCCGGCAACGGATCCCGCAGTTCGTGCGAAGTGGGAGGCAGTGCTGGCCGACGGTGGGGTCGGTGCGGTGCATACGGCGCTTGTTGCTGCTGATCCGGTAGCGGCGGCGTCGATACTGCCGACGGACGGTCGGCGGATGGTTCGGGCGCTCGAGGTCGTCGAGCTGACAGGTCTGCCGTTCGCGGCCTCAGCTCCGCAGATCGGTGACCCTCGTTGGGGAACCCGCATTCTCGGCGTGGATCGGGATACGGAAGAACTCGACACACGGATTCGGTTGCGAACCGAACTGATGTTTTCAGGCGGACTTGTCGACGAAGTCGCCGTACTCGTCGAGCAAGGATTGCGTGAGGGCGTCACAGCGCCGCGAGCCATCGGCTACGCACAGGTGCTCGCACATTTCGACGGTGAATACGATCTGGCCGAGGCACTCGAACGGACGTTCATCGGGACGCGGCGCTACGTTCGCCGCCAACGATCATGGTTCCGTCGTGACGCACGCGTGCACTGGCTCGACGGTGCCGATCCGGAGCTGGTTCGCTCGGCCTTCGCTGCCCTTGCAGATCGCGGCCTGTAACACGATCACGCCGATCAGCTATCTTACAGTTAGCTCTTTCGCGATCCATTCGTTTCGCGATCGACGGACTGGAGGACAACGAACATGGCGCAGACCGGGACACACGCGCGACCGAGAGGCCGACGCGCGGGTCGGCTGCCGCTTCTCCTACTGCTCGTCACATTTCTCGCGGTCGGCGGGGTGCTCGTCTATTTTGCGGTGAGTGCGGCCGGGAAGCCCATCAGCGCACCTGTTCCCGAATCACCCTTCGACGTGGGAGCCCCAACCGATCCAGGGGCGAGTTGGGCGCCTGCGCCAACGGATCTGCCGCCGAACACGCTTGCGATTCCCGATCTGGATGTGCGAGCCGACATCGTGACCAGTGGGTTCGGCGCCAACCGCGGAATGATCCTTCCGCATCCTGACAAGGTTTCGCATTTCACCAACGGCGTGCAGTTCGGATCTTCGGAGGGCACCAATCTTGTTGCCGGCCACGTCGACGACGGTGATCGCACGCACGGCGCCTTGTGGGCGCTGCACCAGATGAAGCCCGGAACACCGATCTATGTCAGTGACGACACCGGAACGATGTTCACCTATCACGCAGCGAGCCTGAAGCTGTACGAAAAGGTGGCTTTGCCGGCCGAGTTCTTTTCCGAAACGGGTGCGCCCAGGCTGGTCCTCGTGACCTGCGGCGGCGCAACCGTGCCCGACCCCTCGTTGCCGTCCGGCTTCACGTACGAACAGAACGTCGTGGTCACCGCGTCACCTGCGTGAGTCGGTCGGTAGGTCCGGATAGGATGGCGACCATGGATTTCAGTAAGGGCCACGGCACGCAGAACGACTTCGTTGTTCTCCCTGACCTTGACGTTCGGGTCGATCTCGAGCCGGCGCGAGTTTCAGCGTTGTGTGATCGTCAGCGTGGCCTCGGCGCCGACGGCATCCTTCGTGTCGCCCGGGCAGGCGCACTTGCGGACGCGGGCGTGCTCGGTGCGCTGCCCGACGGCGTCGCTGCCGAAGACTGGTTCATGGACTACCGCAACAGCGACGGCTCCATCGCGGAGATGTGCGGAAACGGAGTTCGCGTATTCGCCCACTATCTCAAGGCCTCGGGCTTGGAGAGCAAGGACGAGTTCGTGGTCGGCAGTCGTGCCGGAGCGCGTCCGGTCGCGGTGCACGGCTACGACGCCACACATGGTGACGTGACCGTGGCGATGGGCCCGATCAAGGACCTCGGCACCAGTTCGGCAACAATCGACGGCCGCGTCTTCGCCGGCGTCGGCATCGACGTCGGTAATCCGCATTTGGCGTGTGTCGACGAGCACGTGACGGCAGAAGTTTTGAGTGCGCTCGATTTGAGTGTTTCTCCGGGCTTCGATCCGGGGTTCTTCCCGCACGGGGTCAACATCGAGATCGTGACGCCGATCCACGACGGTGGGGTCCACATGCGCGTACACGAGCGTGGCGTGGGCGAGACTCGTTCCTGCGGAACCGGAACGGTCGCAGCTGCGGCCGCGGCGCTGAAGTTCGACGGCCGCGACGAAGGCTCGGTGCTGGTGCGCGTGCTCGGCGGCGAAGTGCAGGTCACCGTCGAAGGCGGCGAAGGGTCGTTGCGGGGGCCCTCGGTTCTGGTGGCGAGCGGGACGATCAGCGATGCCTGGTGGCAGTCGCTCGTGTGATATCGCCCGCGGGAAATACGCCTGCAGGAAATACGGATGCACCGTGGCCAGGTTTCGTGGGACCATGGATCTTGTATGACGAACACACATGAAAACGAAGAGTCCACCGCTCACGAGCAGTCCGAGTACGCGCAAGCCGAATACACGGCAGCGTCCGCATCGGGCAACCCGTCGACCGGTGAGATGCAACTCGCAGATCGCGGCGCCCTGCGCCGCGTGGCCGGTCTGTCGACCGAGCTCGAGGACGTCACCGAAGTCGAGTACCGCCAGCTTCGACTCGAAAGAGTTGTCCTGGTCGGCGTCTGGACGCAGGGAACTGCCGAGCAGGCCGAGGCGAGCATGACCGAGCTGGCCGCACTGGCAGAGACGGCCGGCTCCGAGGTCCTCGAAGGACTGGTTCAGCGCCGCGACAAACCCGACGCTGCCACCTACATCGGTTCCGGCAAGGCTCAGGAACTGCGCGAAGTAGTCCTGGCGACCGGCGCCGACACCGTCGTCTGCGACGGTGAGCTGACGCCGGCGCAGCTCACGGCGCTGGAGAAGATCGTCAAGGTCAAGGTCATCGACCGGACGGCTCTGATTCTCGACATCTTTGCTCAGCACGCCACGTCTCGTGAGGGTAAAGCCCAGGTGGCTTTCGCTCAGATGGAGTACATGCTCCCGCGTCTGCGTGGTTGGGGCGAGTCGATGTCGCGCCAGGCCGGTGGCCGTGCCGGCAGTAACGGAGGTGTGGGCCTGCGTGGTCCCGGTGAGACGAAAATCGAGACGGACCGTCGCCGTATTCGTGAGCGCATGGCAAAACTGCGCCGCGAGATCAAGGGCATGAAGGCCGCCCGCGACACCAAGCGCACCCGTCGACTGCAGAGTGACATCCCGTCGATCGCCATCGTCGGATACACGAACGCGGGCAAATCGAGTCTGCTCAATTCGCTCACCGGATCCGGTGTGCTCGTGGAGAACGCGTTGTTCGCCACCTTGGACCCGACAACTCGCCGCGCCGCACTCGACGACGGCCGCGAGTACGTACTCACCGACACGGTCGGCTTCGTGCGACACCTTCCGACTCAGTTGGTCGAGGCATTCCGCTCGACTCTCGAGGAAGTGACCGACGCGGATCTGCTTCTGCACGTCGTCGACGGTTCGGATCCGTTGCCGACAGAACAGATCAAGGCTGTGCGGGAAGTCGTCACCGATGTTCTGCGCGAGACGGATTCGAAGGCTCCGCCGGAGTTGATCGTGGTCAACAAGATCGACGCGGCAGATCCGGTTACCTTGACGCAACTACGTGGTCTGCTGCCTGGTGCCGTGTTCGTCTCGGCGCGGACCGGTGAAGGAATCGCTGAACTACGAGCACATCTCAGCGAGGTGCTGGTTCGGCCGGAGGTCGAGGTCGACGTGCTGGTGCCGTACACGCGCGGTGATCTGATGGCTCGAATCCACTCGGACGGAACGATTTTGGAATCGACTCACGAAGAGGCGGGAACGCGGGTGCACGCACGCGTGCCACAGATGTTGGCCTCGGCATTGGTGGAGTACGCACCTAGTGCGTAGTTTCGGGGTCGTGGTCGCGGTGCTTGCTGCGACTACGGCAACCGCACTGCTTCCCGGAGCGCTCGCACAGGCGTCGTCGTTCGAACCGAGCGAGTTCGCCCCACTCTGTACACCTACCGATCCTGCGCTCCAGGAGTTGTCGGGGATGGTCGTCGTCGACGATCGGATCTACGCGATGGGTGACGGCGGCAGTGACGACTTCGTATTCGAAATGGACCTGAACTGTGTTGTCCAGAAACAGATTCCGGTTCCGATCGATCCATACGACGTCGAAGATCTTGCGGTGAGTGGTCGAACGCTCGTTCTGTCGGATACCGGCGACAACCTCCGAACCCGCGACACGGTGGCGTTCATCACGATGGACCTCGATTCCGGTGACGGTACGTTGCACCGCCTCACGTACCCGGACGGCGCGCACGACACCGAATCGATTCTGCTCGACCCTGATGGCCATGTGTTTGTCGTGACCAAGGAATTGTTCGGCTCCAGCAGTGTCTACACACCCTTCGGGGATCAGAAACTGAGTGACTTGGCGCAACCCGGCCCGACGCCGCTCGAGCGCGTCGGAGCCGTATCTCTCGGACCGGAGAAGCCCGTGTCGGTGATGTTCACCGGGGGAGCGGTGTCGTCGGACGGCTCGGCGATCGCACTTCGGAGTTACTCCGATCTGTACCTGTACGAAGTCGTGGACGGCGGAATCGGCGCGACGCTCACCGATACCGAACCCCTGCGGATCCCGCTCCCGACGGAGCCTCAGGGCGAGGCCGTGGCATTCAACGACGCGGGCGATGTTCTGATCGGATCGGAATCTGCCGGCGGAGCTTTGCCGCCGGTTCACGTGATGCGCGCGCTCGTGGAAGCGACCGAATCGACGGCTGACTCGTCTGCCGGTTCGGTCGGCGTCGGGGTCGATCCATGGACATTCGTGTGGGCCGGATTGGTCGCGGCAGGATGCGCGCTCGGGGGCGCGGCGTTCGTGAGATCTCGACGACGCCGCTGATTCCCACCAATTCCACGAATTCGCAGACTGCCGGTAGATGTGGATACTGGAACGAATGCACGGGCATCAACTCCTGACGCGGCTCTCGCGTATCTCACTCGAGCACGGACACATCACCGCAGCGCTGCTCGTTGGTTCCGTCCTCGTCGGCGTCGGCACGCTGCTTTTGCTTCGTTGGTTGCCGCGTCGGGCCGTGCTTGTCGCACTGGGCTTGTCAGTGGTCGGGTCCGCCGGCGGCGCGATGTTCGTGTGGCTCAGTTATCGACCGTTGCCCGCGCAGCTACCCCTGTCGAGTTTTGTGTGGATAGCGTTGGCGATATTCGGAGTCATCGGCGCGGCGCTTGTTCTCCTTCGGCGTCCAGGACTGGCCCGCGGCCTTTCCGTGACGGTGTTGGCCGGTCTGGCCGCGATCGTCGCCGTGGGTCAGGTCAATGCCCAGACCGGCACTTACCCCACGCTCGGATCACTGGTCGGGCACTGGCCGGTCGGCTCGGTCGAGCACGTTGCTTTCGATTCGCTCCCCGGGGCCGAACCTTGGCTACAGCGGGGACTTCCCACCGAAACTCATTGGGAGGTTCCGGTGCGGATGCCGAGCAACGGCGTCGTGACGGAAGCGTCGATTCCGGGAAACATCTCGGGTTTCGACGCGAGGCCGGCGACGTTGTATCTCCCGCCTGCCTATCTTGCCGATCCGCGTGCGGAGTTGCCCGTCCTGGTGTTGGTGGCGGGTGAGCCCGGCAGCCCCAGCGACTGGCTGGACAGTGGCCGTCTCGCGACCACAGTCGACGCCTATGCGTCGAGGCATTCCGGGCTTGCTCCCGTCGTGGTGGTGCCCGACGCGTTGGGGGACTACGACGCCAACCCCGGCTGCATGGATTCTGTGCTCGGCAACGTCGCGACGTATCTGGACCAGGACGTCCCGAACTGGATCGAATCGAACCTTCAAGTGAATCCGGACGCTGCGCAATGGGCTATCGGTGGGTTTTCGTACGGCGGGACATGCGCGATCGAAATGGCCGTGAACTTCCCGGACCGATACCCGTCGTTCCTGGACTTCTCCGGCCAGGACGAACCGTCGACCGGTGACCACGAGGACACTGTGGCTGCGATGTTCAACGGCGACGAAGACGCTTTCGACGCGGTCAACGCCCGAGACCTGATGGCGCAGAATCGGTATCCGCAGTTGTCTGGTGTATTTGTCGCGGGTGAAGACGACGACATCTACCGCCCTCAGCAGGAGATCATGTTCGAGGCCGCGCGCGCCGCCGACATGAACGTGGACTACTACACCCTTCCCGGCGGGCACTCGGGTGATGTGTGGGGCACTGCTCTGGAACTCGAAATGGACTGGCTGGGCCGGACACTCGCACTGACTCCGTGAGAGTGTCCGGCCCGCTACACAGCACCGACTGACATCAGGTCAGGCGTCGAGATCAGCGGCTACCAGTTCGGCGACCTTGGCGAGTGCGTCGGCGTCGTCGGACTCGATGGTGACTTCGGTGTCCTTGGCGGCTCCGAGCGTCATGATCATCAGTGCCGAACCTGCATCCACCGGTTCGCCGTCGGCGACTGCGAGGGTGACCGTGGCGCCGGAGGCTCCGACTGCTTCGGCGATGAGAGCGGCGGGGCGGGCGTGGAGGCCGACTGCGGAACCGACGGCAACTGTCTTGCTGGGCATGGGATCTCCTCGTTGTGAATCTATCGGTGCGGACGTTGTGGGGTCTTTGGGCGGATTTGGTGACAACAGTGGTGACTGCAGTGTTGCTTGCTGTCGATCATGCCGCAGCGGGCACGATTTCGGGGTCGAGTTCGGCATCGGACGGACCCTTGCGGAAGAACTCCTTGGCTCCGACGACGGCGAGCGCAGCTACCACGGTTCCCGCGGCGAGCGAGACCAGGAACCAGCCGATTCCGCCGACTGCGAAGAAGACGAAGATCCCGCCGTGCGGGGCGCTGAGAGTGACGTCGAAAGCCATGATCAGCGCACCGGTGACGGCGCCGCCCGCCATCATCGAGGGGATCACGCGAAGCGGGTCGGCAGCGGCGAACGGAATCGCGCCCTCGGAGATGAATGCCGAACCCAGCAACCAGGCAGCCTTTCCGTTCTCACGTTCGGCTTCGCTGAAGAGCTTGGGACGCAGCACCGTCGAGGCAAGTGCCATGGCCAGTGGCGGAACCATACCGGCAGCCATGACTGCCGCCATGATGCGCAAAGTGGCCGGGTCGTTGACGTTGAGTCCGGCTACAGCGAAGGCGTAAGCCGCCTTGTTGACCGGTCCGCCGAGGTCGAAGCACATCATCAGGCCGAGAATGATGCCGAGGAAGATGGCCGAGCTGCCGGACAGTCCGTTGAGCCAGTCGGTGAGACCGGAGGTGATCGCAGCGAGCGGACGACCGAGGACGATGAACATCAGTGCTCCGACAACCAGCGTCGCGAACAGCGGAATGATCACCACCGGCATCAGGCCCCGCAGCCACTGCGGGACGGCGATCCGGCCGATGTAGAGCGCGACGACACCGGCGATGAGACCACCGACCAGGCCGCCGATGAATCCGGCACCGACAAACACGGCGACCGCGCCGGCTGTGAAGCCGGGAGCGATGCCAGGCCGGTCGGCGATAGCGAAGGCGATGTAGCCGGCCAACGCGGGCACCAGGAAGCTGAATGCCAACGAACCGATCTGGAACAGCACTGCGCCGAGATAGGTGGCCAGACCACCGTCGGGAAGGTTGGTGATCGAGTTGTTGAGAACGATGTCCTTGGCAGGACCGGAGATCTCGTATCCGCCGAGCAGGAAGCCGAGTGCGATCAGCAGACCGCCGGCCGCGACGAACGGGATCATGTAGCTGACACCGGTCAGGAGGACCTGACGGAGGTGGGTGCCGAACCCTACGGAACCGGCATCGGAATCCGCGGCCGCGGCGGCGGTGCCGTCCACGGTGGCGGCGGCGGGATTCTCGGAGGCGCGCAACGCTTCTGCAAGCATCTTGTCCGGCTCGTTGATCGCCCGCTTCACACCGGAAGCGACAACGGGTTTGCCGGCGAACCGTTCGCGGCCCTTCACTCCGACGTCGGTGGCGAAGATGACCGCGGCGGCTCCGGCGATGACCGAAGGGTCAAGGGGGGTGCTTCCGCTCGAGCCCTGCGTTTCGACGTGAACCTTGACCCCGGCGCGTTCACCCGCGGCGACGAGTGAGTCCGCAGCCATGTAGGTATGAGCGATTCCGGTCGGGCACGCGGTGACCGCGACGATGTGACGCTCCGCGGGCGTTGGGGCCTCCTCGGTGGAGTGTTTCCCAGTGGAAACAGGAGGAGTGGGTGTGGCTGCCGCAGCCTTTGCTGGAGCATCCTTCGGCGCGGGATTGAGTACCTCGTCGACCAGTCGCACGATCTCGTCCGGCGTCGACGCCTCACGAAGCGACGTGACAAACGCGGGTCGGACGAGCGCTCGGGCCAAGGACGAGAGCAGCTTCATGTGCTCGGCTCCGGCGCCTTCGGGTGCCGCGATCAGGAACACCAGATCGGCGGGGCCGTCGGGTGCCCCGAAATCGACCTTCGGATCCAGTCGAGCAAATCCCAGGGACGCGGACGAGACGGCCTCGGCGCGGCAGTGGGGAATGGCGATTCCGCCCGGCAGTCCGGTCGCGGACTGCGCTTCGCGAGCGAGTGCGGCAGCGACCAGCCCCGCGGCGTCGCTCGCCCGTCCCGCTGCAGTCAATCGCGCTGCGAGAGAACGAATGACATCTTCCTTGGTCGTACCCAGGTCGGTGTCGAGTGAGATCAGTTCGGGACTGATGATCTCGGGGCCGGAACCGCCGGCTGCGTTGGTATCGGACATGTCAGGTTCCTTAGGGCGTCAGGCGAGTTCGGTGGGGACGGGGATGGGAGAGGAGGCATCGGCTGCAGATACCGAAACCGCTGCCAGATCGATCTGTTCGGGCGTGGGAAGAGTTGTGCCGGGAAGGGAGGCAGCGGCGCTTCCGTAGGCGACCGCGTGACGTAACCGCTCGGATTCCGAGCCGCCTCCCGCTTCGGCGAGGATGTAGCCGGCCAGCGACGAATCGCCTGCGCCGACGGTACTGACTGCGACAATCGGGGGAGCGGTGGCGATCCACGCGCCGTCGGCGGTGACGAGGACAGCACCTGCTGCGCCGAGCGTGGCGAGCACACTGCCGACGCCGCGGTCGACCAATCGCTGCGCCGCCGTGATCGCAGGCCCGGGATCACCGTTCTCGGCAGCACGTTCGAGGACGTGGCCGTCGACGCCGGTCAGTTGTGCGAGTTCCTCGCCGTTGGGTTTGAGCAGGTCGGGTGCCGAGTCGGGGAACGCTTCGGCGAGTGCCGTCAGCGGGGCGTCCGAGGTGTCGACCGCCACCTTGCACGGGTGATCGCGCAGTGCCGCGACGAGTTCGCCGTACCACCCGAGCGGAACGCCGGGGGGCAGTGAGCCGGACAGCGCGAACCACAGTGCGGTATCGGCGCGAACAATCAACTCCTGTGCCAGGGCGTCGAGCGTCGAACCGGACAGCGTTGCGCCGGGTTCGTTGATCTTCGTCGTTGTCCCGTCCGGTTCCGCAATGGTGATGTTGGTGCGAGCCAGACCCGTTGTGGCGACACCGATGTGGGGAATCCCACCGGCTGCCAGCGCCGAGAGCAGAGGGTCACCACCGTTTCCCGGTAGAACCGCGAGCACGTCGAGGTCGGCTGCGGCGAGAACACGCGCGACGTTGACCCCCTTGCCGCCGGGGTCGCTGCGAGTGGAGTGGGCGCGTAGGACGGAGCCTCGTTCGAGCCGTTGCTCGAGTTGCACGGTCCGATCGATACTCGGGTTGGCTGTCAGTGTGACGATCATGCGATCACCACCTCGATTCCGTGGTCGTGGAACTCGGATGTGTCTGTGGGACTGATCTCTTCGTCGGTGATGAGGACGTCGATGCTGTCGAGCGGGGCGAAGCTGATCAAGTGCTCGCGGCCGACTTTGGTGGAATCGGCCACCACCACAACGTGATTGGCGGCTTTGACCATTGCTCGTTTGACGGCGGCCTCTTCGCTGTCCGGAGTGGAGAGTCCGTGCCCGACGCTGATCGCGTTCGTTCCGATGAAGGCGACGTCGACTCGCAACGTGCTCAGCAGGCGTAGGGCGTCCTCGCCGACCACGGCTTGAGTCACCCCGCGTACTCGACCGCCGAGCAGTATCAGGGAAATCGAGTTCATCGATGCCAGGCGTGCGCCGATCGGGACGGAATTGGTGACGGCTGTGAAGTCGTTCTCGGTCGGCAGTTCGGGGATCATGCGGCCCGTGGTCGTGCCCGCGTCGAAGATCACGCTGCCGCCGGTGGGAGGGAGGTAGGTGACCGCGCAGCGGGCGATCCGGTCCTTCTGTTGCGCGCGGGTCTGATCGCGTTCCGCCATGCCCGGTTCGGTGACGTGGAGGGATCCGGTGGGAACGGCGCCGCCGTGTACACGCCTGATCTGTCCGATCCGCTCGAGGAAGGCCAGATCGCGACGCACGGTCTCGGTGGTCACACCGAAGGTCTCCGACAGAGCCGCCACGGACATGCGTCCGCGCTGCGACACCATGGTGCCGATCGCTTGTTGGCGTTCTTCCGCGTACACGTGCTCTCCGATTCCGAAGTGTGATCCGACGGTGCGTTGTGGATCACAGTGAATGTTGCTTTATGTTGTTTTACGCCCGAGTGTGTTGACATGTCAAGACTTGGGAGTAATCTTCGTCACAACGAAGGTGAGGGCTTTACGCGCTCGAGGTGATCCGGTGTGACACCGGGCCCATCGCTCAAGGAGGACAGATGACCGAACAGCTCAACCGAATCACCGTGCACGGCACCCCCGTGGTGCCTGGAATCGCCTACGGCCCGGCGATCTGGCCGTCCAGCCGACCAGAACTCGTCACCGATGCGCCGGCACTCGACGAGGCCGATCGAGAGGCCGCCGTGGACGCCTTCGTCGCAGCGGCGAAGGCTGTCGAGAACCGCCTTCTCGGACGGGCCGCCGAAGCTACCGGCGCGGCCGCAGAGGTTTTGCAGGCCAACGCGGCGATGGCAGCTGATCGTGGCTGGATCGGGGCGGCCAAGAAGTCGATCGCCGGCGGAGTGCCCCCGGTGCAGGCTGCGATCGCGGCGACGGAGCAGTTCGTGGTGCTGTTCACCAAGGTCGGCGGTTTGATGGCCGAGCGCGTCACCGACCTCGAGGACATCCGCGACCGCGTGATCGCCGAACTCTCCGGATTACCCGAACCTGGAGTTCCGATGCCCGAGACACCGTCGGTGCTGTGCGCGGACGATCTGGCTCCTGCAGACACCGCGGGCCTCGATGCATCCAAGATCATCGGACTCGTGACCATCTACGGCGGCCCGACCAGCCACACGGCAATCATCGCGCGGCAGTTGGGCATCCCGTGCATCGTCGCCGCGAAGGAATTGGAATCCATCTCGGCAGGAATACCGATTCTGATCGACGGAACAACCGGCGACGTGATCGCGGAGCCGGATCCCGGGCACGCGCGAGAACTGGTCGAACAATCCCGGATCGATCGTGAACGCGTCAGCACCTGGACCGGACCGGGCCAGACGGCGGACGGCCGGCCGGTAGACGTTCTCGCCAATGTTCAAGACGGCGCGGGCGCTCGCGCCGCGGCGTCGACTGCTGCGGGGGGCATCGGGCTCTTCCGGACCGAACTCTGCTTCCTCGGCCGTGAGACCGAACCGACCGTAGACGAGCAGGCGGCGATCTACGCCGAGGTTCTCGAGGCCTTCGCAGGAAAGAAGGTCATCATTCGCACGTTGGACGCGGGTTCGGACAAGCCGCTCAAATTCGCCAACCATCAAGAGGAAGCGAATCCGGCACTCGGCGTTCGTGGGGTCCGAATCGCCTGGCAGGACATGGGAATTCTCGACCGCCAGCTCGACGCGATCGCGGCAGCCGCGGCGTCGACCAACTCGTCGCCGTGGGTGATGGCACCGATGATCGCCACCCCGGCCGAGGCGAAACGTTTTGCCGATGCGGTGCGGGCACGCGATCTTGTTCCCGGTGTGATGGTGGAGATCCCGGCGGCGGCGCTGTTGGCCGACCAGATTCTCGAACACGTCGAATTCCTCTCGATCGGTACCAACGACCTCGCTCAGTACACGATGGCCGCTGATCGGATGTCCTCCGAACTCGCCGACCTGACCGATCCGTGGCAGCCCGCGGTGCTCGCCCTTGTCGCACGTACGGCCCAGGCCGGTCAGGCGGCAGGCAAGCGCGTCGGCGTCTGCGGTGAGGCGGCCGCCGATCCACTGTTGGCGTGTGTTCTGGCCGGACTCGGAGTTTCCTCGCTGTCGTGCGCTGCGGCGTCGGTCGCGGGTGTGGGCGCGAAGGTCGGATCCGTCACCATGGCGCAATGTGAGGCGGCTGCGGCGGCGGTGCTGGCAACCGGTGATCCGGTGGCAGCGCGCAAAGCGGCGGCCGACGCAATCAGCTGAACTGGTTTCGTTGGTCTCGGTCGGAGACCGAGCGCCTGACCTCTAGTATTTCGACCTGTGATCGAACGAGAAACAATGACCGGGGCCGGCGGAATCGGCTGGACTGTCCACGGAGACGGCAAGCGGATCGCCGACGGAGCCGTCGTGGCGCCGGACGAACGACTGAGTTGGCCGCGCACCATCGGAATCGGGATGCAACACGTCATCGCGATGTTCGGAGCGACACTGCTCGTTCCGACCATCACCGGCTTCCCCGTCACGACGACGCTGTTGTTCTCGGGTATCGGCACCGCGCTGTTCCTGCTCATCACCCGGGGCCGGATCCCGAGCTATCTCGGTTCGTCCTTCGCGTTCATCGCCCCGCTGACAGCGTCGGCAGGATCGGGCCCGGCCGCGCAACTCGGTGCCGTCATGGCTGTAGGCATCGTGTTGATGTTGATCGGCGTCGCCGTACGTCTGATCGGCAGCCGGGTCATCGACGCCGTCATGCCGCCGGTGGTGACGGGCGCTGTCGTCGCGCTGATCGGTCTCAACCTCGCTCCGACGGCGGTCGGCTCCTTCGAATCGCAGCCGCTGATCGCCACGGTGACGCTCGTTTCGATCCTGCTGGTCACGGTCGTCGGTCCCGGGTTGCTCGGCCGGCTGGGCATTCTGGTCGGCGTCGTGATCGGCTGGGTTTTCGCCGCGGTCATCGGCGGACTCGACAGTGAACGAGTGTCCGCTCTGCGCGAAGCGGACTGGTTCGGGCTGCCGAGTCTGCACGGACCGTCGTTCGACTGGTCGGTGATCGTGCTCGCGCTCCCCGTGGTCATCGTTCTGGTCGCCGAAAACGTCGGACATGTCAAAGCGGTGTCCGCCATGACTGGTAAGTCCCTCGACGATCTGGCCGGAAATGCACTGTTTGCCGACGGTCTCGCCACTACCTTGGCGGGCGCCGGTGGCGGATCCGGAACCACCACGTATGCCGAGAACATCGGTGTCATGGCAGCGACGCGTGTGTACTCGACCGCCGCGTACTGGGTAGCCGCCGCTACCGCTGTGATCCTGGCATTTTCGCCCAAATTCGGCGCACTGGTCTTCACGGTGCCGAACGGCGTCATCGGCGGCGCAACGATGGTTCTCTACGGCCTCATCGGCATTCTCGGTGTGCGCATCTGGATGGAAGCGAAGGTCGACTTCACCGATCCGGTCAACCTGACGGTCGCTGCGGCGGCGTTGGTCGCCGGCATCGGGAACTTGACGCTGACCATCGGTTCAGTCGAGTTGGGCGGCATCGCCTGGGGATCGATCGGCATCCTCGTCGCGTACCCGATCATGCGATATCTCGCCAAATTCCGTACTTCGAGTAACAGATAACCGCTACAGTCACGAATCGTGATCGTTCGGGTCATCGACGGGTATCGCAACAGGTTCTACCGTCGGAGGCAGTGACGTGGGCCCGCGCACTTCGGCGTGCCCAGTCTCAGCGAATACACCCCAGCGGGTATATCCCCAGCGGGTACATCACTGAAGTGCCATATATCGAATTGCAAGGAGTCGGCGTGGAGCGCACCCTGTTCGAACCGGAACATGAACTCTTCCGGGAGTCGTACCAGAAGTTCTTGGCACAGCACGTGGCACCGAACCACGAGAAGTGGGAAGAGCAGAACATCGTCGATCGTGACGTCTGGGTCGAGGCCGGAAAGCAGGGCTTCCTGGGAACTGCGGTCCCTGAGGAATTCGGCGGCGGCGGTGTCAAGGATTTCCGCTACAACGCGATCATCACCGAGGAAACCACCAAGGGTGGGTTCAGCGGTATCGGCTTCACGCTGCACAACGACGTCGTGGCACCGTACCTCCTGGAGTTGAGCAACGAGGAGCAGAAGCAGCGTTGGCTACCCGGATTCGCGTCGGGTGAGCTGATCTCGGCGATCGCGATGACCGAACCGGGTACCGGTAGCGACCTGCAGGGCATCAAGACGAAAGCGGTTCGCGACGGGGACCACTGGGTCCTCAACGGTTCGAAGACCTTCATCACCAACGGAATCAACGCCGACATCATCATCGTTGTCGCGTGCACCGACCCGGACAAGGGTGCTCAGGGCTTCAGCCTCCTCGTGGTCGAGCGGGACATGCCTGGCTTCGAGCGTGGACGCAACCTCGACAAGATCGGCATGAAGGCTCAGGACACCGCCGAACTCAGCTTCACCGACGTACGCGTTCCCGCTGCCAACCTGCTGGGCGAAGAGGGAATGGGCTTCTTCTACTTGATGAAGAACCTTCCCCAGGAACGACTCTCGATCGCCGTCGTTGCCGCTGCCGCAATGGAATCGGTTCTCGAGAGCACGATCCAGTACTGCCGCGACCGCAAGGCATTCGGCAAGTCGATCGGTAGCTTCCAGAACACCCGATTCGTACTGGCCGAATTGGCAACGGAGACCACGGCAGTGCGCATCCTGGTGGACAAGTTCATCGAGCAGCTCAATGCCGAGAAGCTGACCGTGCAGGAAGCTGCGATGGCGAAGTGGTGGACCACCGAAGCTCAGGTCAAGCTCATCGACCGCTGCCTCCAGTTGCACGGAGGCTACGGCTACATGAAGGAATACCCGGTTGCCAAGGCGTACATGGACTCTCGTGTGCAGACCATCTACGGTGGCACAACCGAGATCATGAAGGAGATCATCGGACGTTCGCTGAATCTCTGATTCGGGTGATGGACCGCTGATCGTCACGAAAAGACTTTGGGCCCCGGCTGATGCCGGGGCCCAGAGTTTTGTGATCGAGGGTGCGAGCGAATTCAGATCTTCCGCATGACGGTGACAACCTTGCCCAGGATGACGGCGTTGTTGCCGGGAATCGGCTCGAAGAGTTCGTTGTGCGGCATCAGCCACACCTCCTTCTTCGTACGCTTGAACGTCTTCACGGTGGCTTCGCCGTCGATCATGGCGGCCACGATGTCACCGTTCTCCGCCACGTTCTGCTGACGGACCACAACCCAGTCGCCATCGCAGATCGCTGCATCGATCATCGACTCGCCGACAACCTTGAGCATGAAGAGCGAACCCTGGCCGACGAGTTCGCGGGGGAGTGGGAACACGTCCTCTACCGCTTCCTCGGCAAGGATCGGTCCGCCGGCAGCGATGCGACCCAGGATGGGGACGAACGCCGGCTCCGGTAGCGGGTCGGCACTGTTGTACTCGCCGGAATGCTTCGACACCGACGCGATGGCGGTATCGGCCGCAACCTCGTCGAGACCTCGAACATCGACTGCACGAGGGCGATTGGGATCGCGTCGAAGGAAGCCCTTGCGCTCCAACGTTCGCAGTTGATGTGCGACCGACGACGTGGAGGTGAGCCCCACCGCATCACCGATCTCGCGAATGCTCGGCGGATACCCGCGCTCCGTCACCGAATCGCGGATGACTTCGAGAACGCGCCGCTGACGCTCGGTGAGCGTCTCGCTCGACGGAGACGGAACTGCAGAAGCTCCTGCCTCCGCGGCTGTGCTGGAGCGATCGTCCTTCATGGCCTGTTGCCTCCGTGTCTGAAGAAGTCGTGTCTGTAAAGGCTGTGTCTGAAAAAGCTGTGTCTGAAAAAGTGCCTGGTGCAAATCGCGCAGAAACCTGTCGGTGCCTCCTGCCAACATTCGAGCTGTCGACAAACACGGAGGCTTTCGCAATTCCCGCTGTGTGGTCTGACACGAATCTAGCCGGATTTGCTCGCGGTTTCAAACATCTGTTCGATTCGTGTCGCTTGAAGTAGAGACATTGTCGGCCAGGCGTGGTAGAAATTCGAACATGCGTTCCATCGAACGCATGATCGAACACATCGATCGGTGTCGACCAGCGGAGGTCACGATGGGTAACGCAGCACTGAGAAGCAACAGGGTTTTCGACGACGCGATTGGTGACGACGCGATTGGTGATGACGCGATTGGTTTCGACGGCACGTCGGCGTTGAAGTACCACCCCTCGTTCTATGGGCCCGATGGTGGATCCGACGCTGACGGTGTGTCGTTCGAACGGCGCGGCACGGCCGAAATGCGGGGCGTGGCCAGGTATGTCGACAACGACCCGCAGGCGGCCGTCGTTCGTCGTGTTCCGGCGGTGGGCGCGGTTTCAGGTTCGCGTTCATTGCGTGAATCTCCTCGCCGGTGGGACGGCGAGCACGATTCGTCACGCCCGTACGGAGGAAGTTTCGCGCACCGAAACAGAGTCGGTGTCTCACGGGTCGAACATGAAGTGGCTGCCGAGGACGTCAGTTGGAAGACAGTGTTCCTTGGCGCCGTAATCACTGCACTGGCAGTGTTGGCGTTGGTGGGGATCGGCGCTTTGTCGAGTGGTGATGTCGCTGCGACAAACGGTGCGACCGAAGTGGTTCGTGTTGCTGCGGGTGAATCCCTCAGTGATATTGCTGCCAAGGTTGCGCCTGGCCAGGCTGTCGGCTCGGTGATCGAGCAGATCATGGATCTCAATGCGATGTCGAGTTCCGGACTGTCCGTTGGGCAAACGCTGATCGTGCCGGCCTCGGGCCGCTGACCGTACCCCGTGCCAGGCGGGGGCGTACCGAGCGTGAGAGCAGTCGGTTCACAGCGAGTAAGCTGTCCACTTGACAGTCCCACCACCTCGGGTGGTCGCGTTGAGTACGTGGATCTGCTCTGTAAATCGTCGGAGGATTTGCAGTCGGTAGCGAATCTGAGTTGCGGCCATTTCGGCGACAACGAAGGAACCCCGATGCATTGCCCGTTCTGCCGGCACCCTGATTCCCGAGTGGTCGATTCGCGCGAGGCCGACGAGGGCCAGGCGATCAGGCGGCGCCGTTCGTGCCCCGAGTGTGGCCGCCGATTCACCACGGTTGAGACGGCAGTTCTCTCGGTTGTGAAGCGCAGCGGCGTGACGGAGCCGTTCAGCCGAGAAAAGGTGGTCAAAGGAGTGCGTCGCGCATGCCAGGGCCGCCAAGTGGACAACGATTCGCTGAATTTGCTGGCCCAACAGGTCGAAGATGCCGTACGTGCTTCGGGTTCTGCCGAAATTCCCAGCAACGAGGTAGGGCTCGCGATTCTCGATCCGCTTCGAAATCTCGACGAGGTTGCATACCTGCGATTCGCATCGGTGTACAAGTCCTTCAGTTCTGCCGCGGATTTCGAACGAGAGATCACCGACATGCGCGAACATGCCGAGACCCGTGCTGCCGACAAGGCTTCCGGCGCCGAGACCGTTTCCGTCGACTGAGGCCTTTGCCTTAGATAACGCTGAGAGCACAAAGCGGCCGTAGGTAACGCTGAGAACACAAAGCGAACAATCGAACAAATCGGGCAAGTTATTCGCTTAGTGTCGACCAAGTACGTTCGTCCGCATCTCGGATCTTCACGGAGGCGTTATGAACTTAGTTGCAGTTCTCGGAGTCGTGAACAGCCTGGTAACCCTCGGGTTCGCCAACACTGTTGCCACCTTTGGTGGTTTCCTCACCAACGTCAACATTCAGACAATCTACTGATCGCGCAATTCTCGCCGAACGTCAACGCTTGATCGCTTCGATAGCTTTCAGGACTCGCTTTTCGGAAATCGGTGTGGGTGTACCGAGGGACTGCGCAAACAGGCTCACGCGCAGTTCTTCGATCATCCAGCTGATCGAGTCGACATCTCGAGCAGTGCGACGCTCTTCGGGAAGTGAACTCAACAACCGGTCGTACGCTGCGTACACCCGGTCGAGGACGTCCATCGCCTGCTGATCTCGTTGTGCACTTGCGGGTAGAGCTTCGAGACGGAATTTTGCTGCGGCAAGATACCGCGGCAAATCGCGTAGGCGGGCCGAGCCCAATTCGGCGACAAATCCCGGAAACAGCAGTGAGGTCAACTGTTCTCGGACGTCGTCTGCTGCTTCGCCGCGGGAGCGGTCCAGAACGATGCTCAGTTGGTGTGCTTGTTCGAGGATCGGAACAATCATGCGCAGGATCGCGGAGACGCGTCCGGCCAGTTCGGAGCGTGCGATCTTCACCAGGGCGTCGAACGCCTCAGGCGTGCGTACCGGTCCGCCGTGGGCAGCAATCACTTCGTTGGCAGCTGCCACCCGGCAATCTTCGACGAGGGCCTCCAAGCCGCCGTCCGGATTCTGGCCGAGAGCCAGACGCTGAGTGTTCGACAAGCCGGCGGTCACGGCCTTGAGTTGGGTGGGAACGGCCGCGAGAAGAAGCGCCCGAGTGCCTTCCCGCATCGCCTGCGCCTGCGCAGCCGGCGTACTCAGGACACGAACGGCAACTCCGCCGTTTTCCGGCACCAGTGCTGGGTAGCCGGTTACCTGCTGTCCGCCGATGGAGCGAGTGATGGTCGGTTCCAGTGCGCCGAGCGTTTCGGATGTCCAGACGGTTGCCGCTGCCCGTTCGGTACCGGTTGCCGCCTTGGCCACTTCCTTCTGTACGCGCGGGGCGAGCGTGCGTCGTAGCTGCGCCAGATCCTTACCCTTCGCGAGAACCTTGCCCGATTCGTCCTCGACGACAAATGTCATCCGAAGATGGTCGGGCAGCGCGGCGGGATCGAAGTCCTTGGCGTCGATCTGGATCCCGCCCAAGTGCGAGAGTTCTCGGGCCATTGCGGTCATCAACGGCTCGGATCGAGGTTTGACTGCTGCCAATGCTGCGGCGGCGTAGTCGGGTGCGGGCACGACAGCGCGTCGGATGTTCTTGGGCAACGTCTTGATCAGAGAAGTAACCAGATCGACGCGCATACCGGGGACCAACCAGTCGAAGCCGACCGGCTGAAGTTGCGCGAGCAGGCCGACCGGGATGTGCGCGCTGACGCCGTCGTCGTCCTTTCCGGGCTCGAATTGGTAAGTGAGCGGAAACTGCATGTCGCCCTGGCGCCAGGCGTCCGGGTACTCGCCGCCCAGTACTGCAGCCGCGTCGGAGTTGACCACCGTTTCCGGCGTGAAAGTCAGCAGACTCGGATTCTTGCGTCGCTCGGTCTTCCACCACTGGTCGAAATGCTTGGCGGATACGGCTTCCTGGCCGATACGTTCGTCGTAGAACTCGTAGAGAGTTTCGTCGTCGACGAGGATGTCGCGGCGGCGCGCGCGGTTCTCGAGTTCCTCGACGTTGTCGAGCAGTGCACGGTTCTCGTGGAAGAACTTGTGGTTCGTCTGCCATTCGCCCTGCACGAGCGCATGGCGGATGAAGAGATCGCGAGAGGCCTCGGGATCGATTCGTGAGTACGTCACTGCGCGGCCCGTCACCAGGGGAACTCCGTAGAGAGTGACCCGCTCGTATGCCATCGCCGAACCGCGCTTGGAGGACCAGTGCGGTTCGGAATAGGTCCGTTTCACCAGGTGTGGGGCGAGTTTTTCAGCCCACTCAGGTTCGATGCGCGCTGACATGCGCGCCCACAGCCTCGACGTTTCCACGAGTTCGGCGGCCATGACCCAGCGTGGTGGCTTCTTGAACAGTCCTGATCCGGGGAAGATCGCGAAGTGGCTGCCCCTGGCGCCCAGGTAGTCCCGCTTCTCGCCCTCGCGTAACCCGATGTGTGAGAGCAAACCGGCGAGGAGTGACTGATGGATCGCGTTCTCGCTTGCGGGTGTCTCACCCACGGTCCAGCCGAGGCCGCGGGTGATCTGCCGGAGTTGCCCGTGCAGATCCTGCCATTCGCGGATGCGGAGCCAGTGCAGGAACTCGTTGCGGCACATCTTGCGAAACTGGTTGGAGGACAGGTCGTTACGTTGTTCGCGTAAGTAGTCCCACAGTTTCAGGTATGCCAGGAAGTCGGAATTCTCGACATTGAACCTTGCGTGCTTTTCGTCGGCGGCTTGCTGGAACTCGGCGGGCCGTTCGCGAACGTCCTGGATGGACAACGCCGCGACGATGACAAGGGTTTCGTGAAGGCAACCGTTGTTCTTGGCTTCCACCAGCATTCGTGCCATCCGCGGATCCACCGGAATCTGGGCCAGCTCGCGGCCGACCGGCGTCAGTTCGGGGTGGCTTGCCTCGGAACCTCGCGCGATGGCGCCGAGTTCTTCGAGCAGTCCGATTCCGTCCTTGACGGCGCGCTGGTCCGGCGGTTCGACGAAGGGGAAGGCGGCGATGTCGCCCAGACCGAGGGCCGTCATCTGCAAGATGACGGATGCGAGATTGGTCCGCAGGATTTCCGGCTCGGTGAACGCCGGCCGTGACTCGAAGTCCTCCTCGGAATACAGGCGGATGCAGATTCCTTCGGCGACGCGGCCGCAACGCCCGGAACGTTGACGAGCTGACGCCTGCGAAATGGGCTCGATCGGCAATCGTTGAACCTTGGTGCGCACCGAATATCGCGAAATGCGCGCGGTTCCCGGATCGACGACGTACCGAATGCCGGGAACGGTCAACGAGGTCTCGGCCACGTTGGTGGCAAGGACGACGCGTCGGCCGGTGTGCGGCGAGAACACTTTGTGTTGCTCGGCAGCAGACAGCCGCGCGTACAGCGGGACGATTTCGGTGTTGCGAAGACGCCGATCGCGTAAAGCGTCTGCGGTGTCGCGAATTTCGCGTTCGCCGGAGAGGAAGACCAAGATGTCGCCTTCGCCCTCCGCGCTCAGCTCGTCGACCGCCTCGCAGACCGCGTCGACGGGATCGCGGTCGAAGGTGATGTCGCCGGACTCGACGGTCAGTGGCCGGTAACGCATTTCGACGGGGAATGTTCGCCCGGATACCTCGACGATCGGCGCGGGCTTACCGTCGACAGCGAAGTGCTTGGCGAAGCGCTCGGGATCGATGGTCGCCGACGTGATGATGACCTTGAGATCGGGTCGGCGGGGGAGCAACTGAGCCAGGTAACCGAGGATGAAGTCGATGTTGAGGCTGCGTTCGTGCGCTTCGTCGATGATCAGCGTGTCGTAGCGTCGGAGCATACGGTCGCGCTGAATTTCGGCGAGGAGAATGCCGTCGGTCATGAGCTTGACGTAGGTGCGGTCCGAGACCTGGTCGGTGAACCGCACGGTGTATCCGACGGCGTCGCCGAGTTCGGTGTCGAGTTCTTCGGCGATACGTTCGGCAACGGTGCGTGCTGCCAGTCGGCGAGGCTGTGTATGTCCGATCAGGCCGCGGACGCCACGTCCGAGTTCGAGACAGATCTTCGGGATCTGAGTTGTCTTACCCGAGCCGGTCTCGCCGGCGACGATGACAACCTGATTCTCCGAGATCGCGGTCGCGATGTCGTCCTTGCGCTGACTGACGGGCAGAGCTTCCGGATACGAGACTGCGGGAACATTGGCGGAGCGTGCCGCCAACCGCGTGCGCGCCGTTTCAATTTCCTCGGCCAGCGCCACCAAAGCGTCTGGTGTGCGGGCACGGTCGAGTTTGCGACGGAGTCGACTCTCGTCGCGGAGTGAGACCTGCGCCAGCGCGCTCTTCAGGTCACTCCGCTTGGGGGAGAGTGGGGCCGGTGGTGTTGTAGACATGCTGATGACAGCCTATCGAACGCGTTCACAACTACCGCTCGCAGATCGTTTTGATGTGCAAATATCGACCAGTGACGACAAATACCGCAAATGAGGCAGTTACACCGGTCGCGTCGACGCCTGTTGCCGTGCGAGTACTTCGCTTGTTGTTCGCGATCTACGGACTCACGGCGCTGCTGTGGATTCCGATTCGAAACGCCGACGGATTCTCGTTGTCGAACTATCTGAGCTACTTCACCATCGAGAGCAACATCCTTGCGGTGATCGTATTGCTGGTCGGCGCCCTTCGGGATCCGCAGTCTCGGACATGGCAGTCGGTTCGCGGTGCGGTGACGCTCTACATGGTGATCACCGGAATCATCTACGCCGTTCTACTGGCCAATATCGACGTCAATTTGAACGACGCGTGGATCAACTCGGCGCTCCACCGCATTCTTCCGCTGGTGATGCTCCTCGACTGGGTGTTCTTCGCTTCGAGGCACAGGATCTCCGAAATCCGCTCGCTGCAGTGGCTGCTGTTTCCGGTGATCTACGCGGTGTACACGTTGATTCGAGGGCCGATCGTCGACTGGTATCCGTATCCGTTCATGGATCCTCGCCACCAGGGCTATCTGGCCCTGTTCATCGGATTTGTCGTACTGGGCATCGCGATGGCCCTGATGGCGTTGGCGGTCAATGCCGTCGGACGGCTGGGAGCCGGGCTACGCGGACGGAACGCTGCGAAGTCCTAGTGGATTGCCGGAGGCGAGCACCTGCTCGAGGCGGTCCACGTTCGGGTGCTTACCGGGGTTCGCCCGCGCGTCCTCGGTGTGTTCGGCAAAGATCGTCAGTCCTGCCGAGGCGGCTTCGGGTGTGAGCGCGCCGTAGACCTGAGCGAGATGGTTGTACACCTTGACCGAGCCGGACTTTCCGGGCTTGTTCTCGACGGTGTCGATGACGGTTCCGTCGGCGTCGAGTACCTCGATGGCGGCCAGATGATCGATGGGGGGCAGTGCGGCGAGATTGTCGGCAAAAGTCATGGTCGACAGATTACGTGTGTACCCGGAAATGCCGGTGCCCGGCGAGCGCCGTCGTGCGCCGATTCCCGGTGTCGATATAGTCGCAGCACATCGTTTGCACACCAGCATCGTTTGTATTCGAAGGGGACAATGATGGCTTCGGCATTGTGGCACGGGTTCGCGGACATGGGCGCTGTGGAGAAGAACGGCGCGTTTGTCGTCTCTCGCG
>NZ_JBYTAP010000003.1:0-310306 GCF_058788335.1 Rhodococcus sp. FW305-130
GGCCGAGGACTTACCACAAAGAAGCTACGCGTCCACTGTGCGGTATCTGAAACAACACACAGATACTGATGAGAAACCCTGTTTTCTCCGTCCCCCAACACCAACAAACATTGGTGGTGGCGGGTGGTGAAACCAGGTGATCAGAAGTTGGTTACTGTGACAGTTTCATAGAGTTACGGCGGTCATAGCGAAGGGGAAACGCCCGGTCCCATTCCGAACCCGGAAGCTAAGCCCTTCAGCGCCGATGGTACTGCACTCGACAGGGTGTGGGAGAGTAGGACACCGCCGAACACAATGTAGAGAAGCCCCCCAACCAGTGATGGTTGGGGGGCTTTCTCGTACCCAAAACACCCCCCAAAACCACCCCGCACTCTCCGAGCGAACGGCACGTCCGTCGCCTCAGATCGACCGAACGTACCGTTCACACCATTAGGGGCGGGCACGCCGCCGGCTCACCACCCCGTCCGGGATCGAGTGAACGACACTCTCACCGCCTCTAACGAGATGAACGGTACGTTCACTCCATCAGGGCAGGGCAGGGCAGGGCAGGGCAGGGCAGGTGAGCGGATGGGCAGATCCGACAGGCGTTATCGCAGAGCCTCCTGCAGCACCTCGCAGAGCACATCCAGCGTCCTGGAGTACTGCGACTGCGTCGGCGTGCTGTAACCGACGACGACGCCGTCACCGCCGACTGACGACACGTCGGGATGTCGGAAGACGGACAACCCTTCGAGCCCGAGATCGCGCGCCTGCGCCGCCGCAAGAACAGATTGTTCGGTGCCGGAGGGAAGGCGGATCCCAGCGTGAAGACCCGCGGAGATCCCCTCGACCCTGACCTGGGGTACTTGCTGTGCAAGGGTCGCAACCAGTTGATCGCGTCGTCGTCGATACGAGGTACGCATCTTTCGAATATGGCTGTCGAATCTTCCGGATTCGATGAAGTCTGCCAAGGTCAATTGATCCGTTGAACTGACCCAGCGTTCGTAGGGTCCCTTTGTCGCGAGGACGGGTTCGATCAGCCTGTCCGGCAACACCATCCATCCGATGCGTATGGCCGGCGACAGTGTCTTGCTGACAGTGCCGAGGTATGCAACGTGCTGCGGCGCGATTCCTTGGAGTGCGCCGACAGGCTTTCTGTCGTAACGGAATTCGCCGTCGTAGTCGTCCTCGATGATGACGCCACCGGTAGTCGAGGCCCATTCGAGAGCGGTCGCGCGCCTCGCCGGCGTGAGGGGACCTCCGAGGGGAAACTGATGCGTCGGCGTCAGCAGAACACTCTCAGCAGACGTTGACGCCAATTCGTCTGTGCAAGTGCCTGATTCGTCGACCGAAATGGGAATTGTCAGCAGTCCTTCGTCGACGAGCAACTGTCGGTGCAGGTGAAGGCAGAAAGCATCGACCGCAATCGTTCCTCCGAGTGCACGGGCGAGGAGGGAGATCCCGTGACCCGAGCTGGCACTGATCACAATGCGGCTCGGATCGACGCGAACGCCTCTGGTGCGGCTCAGGTATGTGGTGAGGGCGTTCCGGAGTTCGACTCGGCCTCTGGGATCAGTGGTCGCGAAAGCGTCGGTCGGCGCGGTGGTCAAAGCACGTCTGGCGGACGAAATCCATGCAGTGCGGGGAAACGCCGACGCGTCCGGCGATCCGGGGAGAAGGCTGTAGGTCAAGCGCCGTCGGGTCGGCGATGGATCGACCTCGCGACTGTGTGTGCTGGCGAGCGTGGCGACCACGGTTCCGGAACCCGGCCGCGTGACAAGCCATCCAGCGGCGGCGAGCTCGGCATAGCAGTCCGCAACGGTGTTTCGGGCAACTCCGAGGTCGAGTGCGAGGGTGCGGGAAGGTGGGAGTCTGGTGCCGGGCTTCAATAGTCCACTGTCGATCGCGTCGCGAAGCGTCTGAAGCAGCGCAGCGCGAACCCCGATTCCCTGTGGCAGCTCGATATGCAGATCGAACCCAAGATTGGCCCATGAATTCATCACCGGATTGAACCATGTTTCGGGGTCTTTCCGGGATTACGGTTTGAGTATGACTACAGCAACAGGACAACGACTGGATATCGCAAAGCTGGCGCCCGAGGTCTACAAGGCGATGATTGCGTTGGATGCCGCTGCGCGCAAGGGGCTGGAGCCGACGCTCGTCGAGCTAGTCCTCACGCGTGCGTCGCAGCTGAATCATTGCGCGTGGTGCTTGGACATGCACACTCGCGATGCCCGAAAGGTCGGCGTGACGGAGCAGAAGCTCTACCTACTGAACGCGTGGGAAGAAGCGCGAGGGATGTACTCCGATCGCGAACGCGCCGCACTCGCCTTGACCGAGGCCGTGACAGTCCTTACCGACGGTTTCGTTCCGGACGAGGTGTACAGCGAGGCTGCCGGCGAATTCTCGGAGGAGGAACTGGCCCAGCTCATCAGCGTCATCTTCACGATCAATGCGTGGAATCGCATTGCGGTTACCACAAGGAAGGCGCCTCCGGTCCGAGACTGATCCGAGGCTCGTACTCCGCTCTCTATCGGGTGCAGATTGCCGCCGTCGAAGATCTGGGTAATCGACACAAAGAGGACCAAAAGATTGGTTCAGAGTGTGAACAAAACCAACAGATTCTCTAAATGTGAGGCAAATCACATTTAGTGAATCGGTGGATTGTTCCGAGTATCTGCAAGTTGTCTGAATCCAGACAAAGCAGTCTCGGTTGGAAGTTCCGGTGAAGGGGTCCGCATTGCGGGCCCCTTCTTTTGTGTGCGCGCTGAAAACGCCCCTTCCTGTGAGTTTCCCCAGAATGTCCGAGTTACCGACCGGCTAGCGTCGGAGGAATGCCGGGAACGCCCCGGTTACGTGAGCCGATTTTGAGTTGATCGCGATAGTTGTGCGGTTGGACAAAGGTGCAGTCATCTTGTTGGCTAACTCGTCGTCCGGAGGTTCAAGCTGCGTGCGGGGGCTCGACGATCGGGTGGACTTTCTTGAAACATGCACTACATTGCCATCTAGTAACTGGCTGGTTGCCAAAAGCGATCAGCCGATCCTCTCGGAAGTGAGCGCTGGGTGGCGTGGCCTTGGGAATCCAAGCAACCTTCCCGCTACCGAAATGTCTTGAAAGGGAAGCTTTGATGACTGTGTCTGGTTCACGGCGTAGGCCGCTTGTTCTCCGGCTCTCGCTAACTGCAGCTATTGCCGTAACGGTGGCCGGTAGTAGCGTTGCTTTTGCTTCACCAGCTGTGTCCGCGCCGATGCCGGTGCGAACCGCGGCTGCTCCGGCGTTCACCGCCGGGTTGTGTGAGGGCACCGAGTACACGCCCTCAGAGCAGATGCTCGACATCTCCGGCATTCGGCTGGATCACTTCAACGACGGCAACATCGTGCCGATGTACGGCACCACCGATCGGGGTACATCGGCCGCGGTGGATGCTCCGGTCTGCGGTGTCCGCGACGTCGACGGAATTGCGAAGTCGGAATGGATGTACTGCACGGACTTCGATCTCGATCCATGTGCCGGCGTCGACGAAAACGGTTTGCCCGTGGACAAGCACAACGACGAGATGGGTGCGACGGTTCCGTCATCGGGCAATCCCGATCTGTCAGCCGACGATCTCGCTGTCATCAGTTGGTTGCTGCAGAATCCCGCCAAGCTCGACGGCGTCGTTTCGGGAAATGGCAGTGAGGATGCGCGTTCGGCGCGGCAGACGCTGGTGTGGTGCGTTTCGGACTACGACAATCCGCTGATGGCCGATTTCAAAAGCCTGTGCGACAGGAACATCGGCGACGACGAGCGAGCTCGCATCGTCGAGATCATGAACGTCACGCAGACGCTCGACCTCGTTCGTAAGACACCCGCGACGGGAACTCTGAAGGCCGGCGAGACTGCCGTGTTCACCCTGAACACGAATATGTACCGGAAGCCGATCAATGTTCAGTCCTCGGCGGGCACCGAACTCACCGTCTGTGGCGACAACGCCAAGGCAACGTTGAGTGCAAACCAATTGACGGTCGACGGCCGCGGCGACGCACCGACTGCCGTGGATCTATGCCTCACCGCTGCGGACGGCGGTGACTACTCCGTGACCGCAAGCGTCATTCCGGATTCGGTCGAGAACCTGCACTGGAACACGGCAGGCGCACAGTGCCAGGTCTTCGCGTCGTTCGACACCGTTCGGCCGGCGTTGATGAATGCGTCTGCCAGCGTCGGATATGCAGCAGCGCCCACGACGACACCCGCAACGACGACACCCGCAACGACGACACCGGCAACAACGACACCGGCAACCACGACGCCTGCAACTCCGGTCGTTCCGATTGTGCCCATCGTGCCGATTGTGCCGGTCGTGCCCATCGTTCCGATTGTGCCGGTCGTGCCCGTAGTTCCGGGTGCGCCTGTTCCGTCGCAGCCGGTTGCAACTCCCGCTGCTCCGGCGCCGTCCGCTCCGAAGCCGGCTACCGGACCTCGCCCGGTTGCCATCGACGGTGGTGCCGCTGAACAGAATTCAGGCCGCAACGTCGCCGTCGCAGTGACGGGCCTCGGGCTTGTCGGTATGGCTGCTGCCGGAGCAGTTGCTCTCCGCCGCAAGCGTTCCTGACGCCAGGCAGATGTAGTAGACGTCGGCACCGGTCACGATTCGTGTGATCGGTGCCGACACTGATCAGACGCAGGGGGCGTCAATTCGCAAGAGGCGCCGGGGGTGCCTCATCCCGCAGGAGACAGTTCGATGACCATGTACGAGTCGGATCCCAATCCATCCAATCCATACGACGATTCCAACCGCGATCAGCCCGCGAACATCGGCAAGGGGCGTCGTGTCGCGTTCATCCTGGCCCTCGTCGCGGTGCTTGTCGCCGGTGCTTCCATGGCTTTCGTCGGCCTGCGATCCTCCGATGACGATGCTGCGATTCCGCCGAGTCCGGGAGTTGTCATGTCGCACTCTGCGAATCCGGCGGCGCCTTCGGATGAGTTGATGGCTCCCAATACCCTTTCGCTCGATCCGGTCGGTGTTCAGGCGCCGATCGTGGACGCCACCGTGCCGGAAGGAGTTCTCACTCCGCCGGAGAACGTCAAGAACGTCGGAATCTGGCTCGACGGCGCCTCGCTCGACTCGGTCACCGGCACGACTTTGATTGCCGGACATGTCAATTTGACCGGCCAGGGTAACGGTGCACTGTTCGACCTGGGCACGATCGAACCGGGTGAAGTGATCCGTACATCCGACGCGACGGGCAAGAGCACGTCGTGGAAGGTGACTGCGGTGACGACGCGTCCGAAGGCCGATGGCGTGGAGGAAAGCGTGCTGGCCGGCCCGGATGGCCCTCGAAAGTTGGCAGTCGTAACCTGCGGCGGCGAACTGCAATTCGAGGACGGTATGGGTAACTACGCCGACAACGTCTACCTGTACGCGGATCTGATGGTCTGAGACACAGAAACAATCCAGTCGGTCCCCGATCCCTCTTCGTAGAGATCGGGGATCGCCTGTTGGATAGTGTCGCAGGTATGGATCTTCACCTGTCTGGAAAGCGTGCGATCGTTGCCGGTGGTAGCAAGGGGATCGGTCTGGCAATCGCCAGAGGTCTGGCCGCAGAAGGGGTCGACATCGCGATACTCGCGCGCACTGAGCAAACGGTCGTGGATGTTGCCCGAGATTTGGTTTCGGAGTTCGGAATTCGTGCGATCGGAGTCGTGACGGATACGCGAGACGACGACGCAGTTCAAGCGTCGGTGCGGCAAGTAGTAGAGGAGTTCGGCGGCGTCGACATTCTGGTCAACTCCGCAGCGACTCCGTTCAGCGCCGGAAAGCCGACGGATTTCGAGGCGACCACAGACGACGTCGTGCGCGACGAAGTCGAAGTGAAAGTGCTCGGCTACCTGCGCACTGCGCGTGCTGTAGCGCCGTATCTGATCGATCAGGGTTGGGGTCGGATCATCAACATCAGCGGTTTGGGTGCCAGACAGGCAACCTCGATCGCCCACACGATCCGCAACGTCAGTGTGTCTGCGCTGACCAAAAATCTTGCAGACGAGCTGGGCCCCAAGGGAATCAACGTCACCGTCGTCCATCCGGGCGTGACGCGGACCGAGAGGTTGACCGCGCGGATTGCGCGCGAGTCGGAAGAATCCGGCCGCTCGCAGGCGGAGGTGGAGCGGGGTATCGCGACGAATTCGATACACCGGGTCATCGACGCCGAAGAGGTGGCTGATGTCGTGACCTTCCTGGCATCGCCGCGAAGCATCGCGATCACCGGTGACGCGGTGGCAGCGGGTGGAGGAGTGCCGGGGCCGGTCTATTACTGAGAACTCACGTACTGCTACCTGCTCGCGGTGGTGACGATCGTGTGAACACGTCCGCCGCCGAGTCTCTTGCTTTCGTACATCGCCGAATCGGCGACTTTCTGCATGTCGGTGAACGCTGTTGCACGCTCTTCTCCGGCGACGAATTTGTGGGTACGCACGGCGATTCCGATGCTCGATGTCGACGGTATCTCGTCGGTATTCGAGTGCATTGCCGGTCCGATCGAGTCGAGCATCGGGCCGATGGCCGGCACGGAAAGTCTTTGAGCGAGGATGAATTCGTCGCCGCCGACCCGTGCGACAACAGCATCGGCATGTGCCCAGGCGGACAACCGCTGTGAAACCCGGAGAATTATGCGGTCGCCCACGTCGTGACCGTGTACGTCATTGATCGTCTTGAACCGGTCGATGTCGATGGCGATCACGAGTAGTGCCGCCGATTCCTGACGCTGGAACTCCGCGAGTACCTTCTCGACGTGGCGGTCGAGGCCACGACGGTTCAGGAGCCCGGTGAGGGGATCGAGGTCGGAGCTGGACGCGTCCATGCTGAGCATCGTCAGCACGATCTGCGAGATGAACGCACAGACCACGAGTGCGGTGACGACAACCAGCACTTTCGAAACACCGAGCGCAGGATCTCGCTCCGGCCCGAAGAGGATCGGCTGCGCAGCCACCACGATCATCACAACCGAGAAGGTCAGGTGTGCGATCTGCAACTTCGGATTGTGAAAATAGGCGATGTAGATACCGATCAACGCGTAGATGACACAGGTAAGTAATCGCGCAAGCTGCGAGGAATCTCCAAGTACGGAAATCGTGACTGCGATGTCGCAGAAGACTACGAAACCGAACGAGCGGCGCTTTGTCGGGCCGAAGACCCACCATGAGACTCCGACCATGAAGCATGAGATCACGACAACAGTGTTGAAGAACAGCGCAATCGTGCTTGTCGGACCGGCCGGACTGAATCTGTTGAGTAGTGCGCACACGCCCAGTCCGATGACAATGATGCCAAGTAATAGCCGGGTGGCGGTCGTGAGGCCGTTGTCGCGGAGATAGCGAGTGAATCGGTCGTATTGATCGGGGAGGGCCAGCCACTCGCGGGTCAGGGTCCTCATGGACTTCATCTGCGACGTCATGAGTGCATCAGTCTGCGATGGCGGGAGCGTGCGCCGTTCATCGTGAACTGACTCCTCTTCTGTCTGGCACCTTGCAATGCTAGCTGGATCGATGCCGTGTTGGACCGAGATGTTCGGATCGGCGACCCGAATGTCTGGGTTCCGCCAGCGTGGAGTATAAATACATCTTGTGTCTATGTTGTATTCCGCTTCGGAAAACGTCTTCCGCGAAGTCAAGGAGCTGATCCTTTCCGGCGAACTCGCCGGCGGGGAGCTGATCAGCGAGGGTGACATCGCCGCTCGGACCAATGTGAGCCGAACGCCGGTGCGTGAGGCGTTTCTGCGTCTCGAGTCGGAAGGTTGGATGCGCCTCTACCCGAAGAAGGGGGCGCTGATCGTCCCGGTCGCGGATGGGGAAGCGGAACACGTAGTCAGTGCCAGACAACTCGTCGAGACTCAGAGCGTTCGAGTGGTGTCGGTCCGACCGCACGCGCGTAAAACGCTTGTCGCAGCGTTGCGCGCGAATCTGATCGAGCAACGTGAGATTGCTGATCGCGGGGACGTTGCCGCGTTCAGCGCAATCGATGCCGACTTTCACAAGATGATCGTTGCCGCCGGTGGGAATCCTTTGCTCGACTCGTTCTACGCGAGTCTGCGCGACAGGCAACGACGGATGACAGCGCGGTCGATCTCACGCGACCCCGGCCAACTGTCTCGCATCCTTGCCGACCACACCGCGCTTACCGACCTCGTCGAAACAGGCGATGCAGACGGATACAACGCTGCCGTCCTCACACACATGCGCCAGGTGCACGGCCTCGGCTTCGAAGGAACTCTGTGATGAGCACCCAAACAATAGACGCTGGGACCGCAGCCGAACGTCGTCCAGGCAGTGAACGTGGCACCGGCGGAAAATGGCTGTGGCTGACCGTTGCCGCCAGCATGTTCGCCGCGGCCTGGGGCGGAAACGAATTCACGCCACTGCTGGTGATGTACCGACTCGACCACGGCTATTCGCCGGTGATGGTCGACTTCTTCCTCTTCGCCTACGTCCTCGGAATTGTGCCGGCCCTGCTGCTCGGCGGCCCGCTGTCCGATCGATTGGGTCGACGCCCGATCATGCTCCCCGCGCCGATCATCGCGATCGCCGGTTCGACGCTGCTCGCTTTCGGGGCCGACTCCGCTGCCGCTCTCATTCTGGGAAGAATCCTCTGCGGCATCGCCTTGGGGATCGGTATGGCCGTCGGCGGCTCCTGGGTCAAGGAGTTGTCCACGCAACCTTGGGATTCGGCGGCGTCGGAAGGCGCAGGTGCTCGGCGAGCGGCGATGAGTCTGACCGCTGGCTTCGCCTTGGGGGCGGGTGCCGCGGGAATCTTGGCGCAGTGGGCGCCCATGCCGAGTGTGTTGGCGTACGTGTTGCACATCGCGATCACCGTCCTCGCCGCCATGGCGCTGTGGCGTGCTCCCGAAACACGACCGGCACAGGCGAAATCCGACCGTCGCAGGTTGATCGACGACCTCAAGATCCCTTCGGCAGGTCATCGTAGATTCCTCTACGTCGTTGTTCCGTTGGCGCCGTGGGTGTTCGGTGCTGCCAGTGTCGCGTATGCAGTTATTCCGGCGCTCATGACCGGGCACAGTGGCGATGCGCCCGTGGCCTTTTCGGCTCTACTGTGCATGGTCGCGCTGACATGCGGATTCGCGATTCAGTCGTTGGGGCGAAAGATCGATACCGACCGCAGCGCGCGCGGCGCAGTTGTGGCTCTGGTGTTTCTGGTGGTTGGTATGGCCGGCGCTGCTCTGGTTGCGTCGACGCTGACCGTGGCGATCGCGATCGTGGCTGCAGCGATCCTCGGTTGCGGGTACGGCATGGCATTGGTTTCCGGGTTGCTGGAGATCCAGCGAATCGCGGGGCCGGACGATCTGGCAGGACTGACCGCGGTGTTCTACTCGATCACCTACATCGGTTTTGCTGTGCCTGCGTTGCTGGCGATGCTGTCGGAAAGCATTCCGGCGCTGAGCTACACGGTGACTCTTCTGTTCGGATCAGCCGCCGCCGCTGCCTGCTTGATTCTGATTCTCTTCAAGTCGCGTTCACATCTTCCGAGCGCGTGATGCCGTCCGATCCGCCGACCCCTGCGAGAGTCGGCGGACCGGGGCGAAATCACGCGTCCACAGTTGCGGAAACGTTTTCCGAATTGTGGACCGAATTGTGTACCGAACCAACCGGAACCGATGCGGTCTTGTTCAGGCCGTTGAGCAATCCGGTGATATCGACGCCTGAGCTTTCGAGAGTTTCGATGACGCCGGCGATCACCTGGGGGCTGATGCCCAGGATCGAGCCGATCGAACCCTGGGCCCCATCACTGCCGCCGACGATGGAGATGCGGTCGATGTCGCCGACCGGCTTCGCCGCCGCTGCGGTGGCGTCGACCAACGCCGCCAGAACATCGGGCAGAGTGAGCAACTGCGCGGCCTGCGGGGTGTAGGAATTGAGCGCCTCGGCGATCTGACGCTTACCGGCAGCTTCGGCTTCGAGCTTGGCGCGCAAACCATCCGCCTCGGCTTGTTGCTCGGCACGGACGGCGTCGGCCGCTACCTTGCGGCCGTCTGCTTCGGCTTCCAGACGTGCTCGAAGGCCGTCGGCATCAGCCTGCTGCTCAGAGCGAACAGCGTCGGCGACGAGCTTTCGTGCATCGGCCTGAGCGCCGCCGGCCTGCCTTGCTGACTCAGCCTGTGCCTGGGCGCGGAGGATCGCGGCCTGTCGCTCACCCTCTGCGCGTGCGATGGAGGCTTGGCGTTCGGCCTCGGCCGGTGCAATGACATCTGCCTGCAATGCCGCTTCCGATTGCTGGGCGCGACGACGCTCGACCTCGGTGCGAGCTTCGACGCGGGCCGCCTCGGCCTGCTCACGTGCGATGCCGACGGCCTTCTCGGCTGTTGCCTGCGCGAGAGGTCCGGCCTGGTCGGCTTCTGCGTTCTCGGCTTCGGTCTGTGCTCGCAGGCGAGCGAGTTCGACGTCGCGCTTCTGATTTGCACTCGCGATCGCGGTGTCGGCCTCGGCTTGTGCGACGGAACCTGCCTGTCGCGCCTTTGCTGACTGGATCTGCGAATCACGCTCTGCTTCAGCAGTTCCGATCGCGGCATCACGTTTGACCTCGGCGATGCGGCGCTGACCGAGCGATTCGAGATAGCCGTTGAAGTCGGAGATTCCCGCGATCTTGATGACATCGACTTCCATGCCGATGCGGGCGAGGTCGCCGCCTGCCTCCTCGACCACACTGCGCGCAAGCGAATCGCGATTGGAGTTCAGATCCTCGACCGTCATGGTCGCGGTGATTCCGCGCAGGCTGCCCGCGAGGATTTCGTTGATCTGCTGCTGGAGCTCGTCCAGGTCGGAAGTCAGGAATCGTTGCACCGCTGTCTGAACCGCTTCGTCGGCGGAACCGATTCGTACCAGGCCGACTGCCTCGACGTTGACCGGAACACCGTCGTTGGAGAGCGCATTCTTGAGATTGATGCTGACGTTGAACGGCTCGAGCGACATGATGTCGACACGTTCGATGCCGGGAATCTTGAACCGGGCACCGCCGCGGACGACCTTCGGCTTGCCTCGTCCGGTGAAGACCGCCACTTCGTTCGGCGGGACCTTGACGTAGTTCTTCACGTAGATCGCGGGGAGAACAATGAAGATGATTACTGCGACTACAACCGCAATGATGATGATTGGCAGCATGTATCGAGTCCTTAGATCGCGTCGTCAACCGTGACGACGTGAAGGTATTGATCGTCTACATCGGCGATGTAGACGGTGGTGCCGGTGGTGAGCGCCATCGGCTGTGCACTGACGGCCTTGGCCTGGACGCGATTGCCTTCGGCGTCGACGAACGAGACTTCTCCCCAACCTTCGGCTGCGATGGTGAGGGTGACCGTGCCCAACAGTCCGTGGTATGAATTGCGCCCGATGTGCGAATTATCTTGTTGTTTAAGGAGATAGGGGAGAAGAAGGCCGCGCGTGACGACAACGAGAACGGCGGCGAGTGCGAGTGCTGCAATCACCGCTACCAACGTCGGAGCGTCCGCGAGAGTGGCAGCTACGCCGCCGGCGCCGAATCCGAAAAGTGCTGTGGCCAAAGTTGTCAGGCTCAGAAATGGCAGCCCGTCTGCGTGGCCGCCGCCCAGATCTGCAACCTCGCCGACGGCAAAGGCTCCGATCAGGGCGACGACCCCGATCACGAAACATATTGTGAATACAACGAACATCGATCCCCCGATCTACCTGTCGAGGAAGCGTGCCCTGAGAATTGTGTTGTCGGGGTCGTCCCTCGGCCCACCTCTATAGTAAAGGTAAGACAAAGCTAATCGGCGCATTCGGAATGTTTCGGCGTGGTGCTACGGCTGGGGGAAAGCGTCAAAGCCGAGGTAGCGGGCGTTGATTCAGCCAAGCATCCCAGAGAGGGCGCAGTGGGGTGTCGGTGAAACGTGAAGCGAGATCGGTGAATTGCTCGGTGCTGACCGTGCTGTGCCGATGCTTCGTAGTCCACTGGCGAATCAGTTCGAAGAACTTCTCGTCTCCGAGAACGCCGCGCAGGGCGTGCAGAGTCAACGCGCCCCGCTTGTAGATTCGATCGTCGAACATCAGGGCAGGCCCGGGATTGGCGACGATCAAGTCCTGAGATTTACGCCCGAGCCCTTGATAGGCGTTGGTCGCGAGTTGGTTCGAGGATGGGCCACCGGAATTCTCGGACCAGATCCACTCCGCGTAACAGGCAAAGCCCTCGTGTAGCCAGATGTCGCACCACTGCCCGAGAGTGAGGCTGTTGCCGAACCATTGATGGGCAAGCTCGTGTGCGACAAGACGTTCGGAACCGCGCCTACCCGTGCAGTGGTTGGCTCCGAAGATCGAGAGTCCCTGCGCTTCGATGGGGATTTCGAGTTCGTCGTCGGTGACCACAGCGGTGTAGTCGGCAAAGGGATACGGGCCGAACAGCTTTCCGAAGACCTCCAGCATCTGGGGTTGGCGCCCGAAGTCGACGTCGAACGCTGCGCGCAGCCGAGGTGGGTGAACGGCGAAGACCGGTACCGGCCCGGCGCTCACCTGCCGGTGCTCGTACTGACCGATCTGAATCGTCGCCAGGTAGGTTGCCATCGGTTCGGTCTGCTCGTAGACCCACGTCGTCTGACTCGCACGGGTCTGCTTGCGGATCAGCTTGCCGTTGGCGAGGGCATAGAACGGGGAATCGGTGGTGATCGAGATGCGGTACGACGCTTTGGAAATCGGATGGTCGTCGCACGGGAACCAGGACGCCGCGCCGTTGGGCTGACTTGCGACCAAAGTTCCTTCGTCGAGTTCCTCCCAGCCGACTTCGCCCCACAGGCTCTTGATCGGCTCGGGGTTGCCGCTGTACGCGATGGTGACCGACAGGGCACCGCCCGCGGGGATCTTGGTAGACGGCGTGATGATCAGCTTGTTGTTCAAGTGCGCGTACTTGGTGCCGCGGGCACCGTTGACGGACACCTTGGACACCTGCAGGTTCTGCGCGAGGTCGAAGCTGAACTTGGATCGGCTCTCGGTGGTGACAGCGGTGATGACTGCCTTGCCGGCGAGACGGTTACTGAAGACCTTGTACGTCAGTTCCAGTTCGTACCGAGACACGCGGTAACCGCGGTTGCCGTTGTGTGGCAGGTACGGATCGAGCGGCTCTTCGAGCATTCTGTTCGGCTTCACGACGCCACCCACGGTGCAATCGGATTGCCCTGCCAGCGGGTGGAGGGCGGAACGGTGTCACCTCGCATCACCAGAGATGCAGGCCCTACCGTCGCTCCCGCGCCGATCCCGGCTGCGGGTAGCGCGACACAATGCGGTCCCAGCGTTGCTCCTGCTCCCAAGGTGACGGTGTCCATGGACATGATCCGATCATGGAAGAGATGAGTTTGCACGACGCACCCCCGTTCCACTGTCGCTCCGTCGCCCAAAGTCACAAGATCTGCCTCGGGTAGCCAGTACGACTCACACCAAACGCCCTTGCCGATCTTGGCCCCGAGCCCACGCAAGAAGATGTTGAGTACGGCAGTACCAGTCGCTGCGCGAGCGAACCACGGCGCCGCGACGGTTTCGACGAACGCATCGGCTACCTCGTTGCGCCAGACGAACGAACTCCACAGCGGATGCTCGACCTTGGCGATGCGTCCGACGACGATCCACTTGGCGGCGATGGTGATGGCGCCAGCCACTGCTCCGGCGACGAGCAGAATTACGCCGCTCAACAGAGCCGCGAACCAGAATCCGACGGCGCCGACCAGTGCTTCGAGTGCAAACAGAACACCGAGACCGATGCCGAACGTGACCATCACGGGGATCAGTCGGCAGGTTTCGACCACTCCGCGGGCGATCTTGAGGCGCATCGGCGGATTGAACGTGCGGGCGGCGTCGGTGTCCCCGGCAGCCCTTCTCAGACGTACCGGTGGACTACCCAGCCACGATGATCCGGACTTGGCCTTGGACGGGGTGGCCGACAGAACCGCCACGAGACCGTTCTTGGGGACGCGTCGACCGGGTGCGGTCATACCGGAGTTGCCGAGGAACGCACGCTTGCCGATCTTCGCCTGTTCGATGTGCATCCAGCCGCCGCCGAGGCCGTAGCTCGCAACCATGGTGTCGTCGGCGAGGAATGCGCCGTCGGCGACCGTCGTGAACTTGGGAAGGAGGAGCACGGTGGATGCTTCGACGTTCTTGCCGATCTTGGCGCCGAGGAGGCGGAGCCATCCCGGCGTCAGCAGGCTCGCGTAGAGCGGGAAGAGGAAGGTTCTGGCCGAGTCGAGCAGGCGTTCGGTCGCCCACACCTGCCAGCCGATGCGGCTGCGGACAGGGTGGTAGCCGGGGGTCAGCCCGATCGAGAGAAGACGAACGGCCACCAGTGTGACGACTGCGAAGACGAGCAAACTCAGGATGGTCGCGACGGGAAGCATGATCAGCGATTGGAGCACTGCACTCGCGAGCGTGTCGGTGTCGCGGATCCACCAACCGATCAATGCGATTCCGGCCATCAGAGCGAAGATCGGCATACCGGCCAGGAAGACCGAGGTGACGCCGTATACCGGCACCCAGCCGGGTGCGCGCTTCGGATGTTCGGCCGGCCAAGGATGATTCGCTTTCCCGACCTTGGTGGCGGGGGATCCGGCCCACTGCTGGTTTGCCTTCACTCGGCCGAACACCGCAGATCCGGGTTCGACGACGGCGTCCCGACCGATACGCGCGCCGGGCAGAAGCGTCGAGCGTGAACCGACGGAGGCGCCGTCGCCGATCTTGATCTCACCGATGTGAATGACGTCGCCGTCGATCCAGTGGCCCGAGAGGTCGACTTCGGGTTCGACGGAGCAGCCGTCACCGAGTTCGAGCATGCCGGTGATGGGAGGAAGTGTGTGGAGATCGACGCCGCTGCCGATGTCGGCGCCGAGGGCGCGGGCGTAGTAGAGCATCCACGGTGCGCCCGAAAGGTTGGCTGCGCCACTGGCTTCGGTGAGTCGCAGCGCTATCCACAGACGCAGGTGTTCACTACCACCTCGCGGGTACGTTCCTGGTTCCAACTTGCGTAGGAGCAGGCGCGCCCCGACGACGGCGATGGTCATACGGCCGATCGGCGTGATGAACACGATGAACGCCAACAGGATCCACCACCACGAGACCGTGGGTGCCCAGCTGACGTCGACGAACCAGCCGAGGACGTTGTTCGCGATCGCCAGCCACGTCACCCACTGCAGTCCGGTGAGCGTCGTGAGTGGAACGGTGACGGCGATCTGCGCCAGCTGAGTTTTCAAGGGTGTTGGAGCGACGATGCGCGGCTCCACAGTTTCGGTGGGTGCCAATTCGTCGAGATATTCGGCGAGCGATCCCAACCGTGGATGGTCGTAGAGTTGTGCGACGGTCACTTCGGGGAACCGCTCGCGCAGGGCGGTCACCAACTGAGCAGCAGAGAGGGATCCGCCGCCCACTTCGAAGAAGTCGTCGTCGAGTCCGGTGATCTGGGCTCCCAGGATCGATCCCCACAGGCCGGCAACCCAGGCAGCGGTGCCGTCGAGGCCCAACGCGGCCCCGGCATCTTCACCGGCGCCGGGCAACGGCCACGGCAGCGCATTGCGGTCGACCTTGCCTGACGTACGCGTCGGAAGTTCGTCCATCAACGCCAGACGCGGCACGAGGGCTGCTGGTAGCTGCTCGCTGAGCAGTGCATGAGCGGCCTTGAGATCGAAGTCGGGATCCGTGCTGGCGATGTACCCGACGAGGAGCTGGTTGCCGGCTGCCGTCTTCTTCACGGCTGCGGCAGCGCCGCTCACGCCCGGCAGATTCTGCAAGGCGTTGTCGACCTCACCGAGTTCGATGCGCCTGCCGCCGAGCTTGACCTGATCGTCCGCGCGGCCCTGGAACATCAGGCCGGTGGTCTCGAGCCGGACCAGGTCGCCGCTTCGGTAGGCGCGTTCCCACCCGAGCGAGGGCATCGACGCGTACTTCTCGGCGTCCTTCGCGGGGTCGAGGTAACGGGCGAGGCCGACGCCGCCGATCACCAGCTCGCCCACCTCGCCGACCGCGACGGGATTGCTCTGGGCGTCGACGACGGCAAGGTCCCAGCCGTCGAGGGGGAGGCCGATGCTGACGGGGCTCTTGCCGTCCATCAGTGCGCCGCAGGCGACGACGGTTGCCTCGGTGGGGCCGTAAGTGTTCCAGACCTCGCGGCCCTCGACGGCCAGGCGCTCTGCCAGTTCGGGTGGGCAGGCTTCGCCGCCGAAGATCAGGAGTCGAACGGCTTCGAGGGCCTCGGCCGGCCACAGAGACGCAAGCGTCGGCACAGTGGAGACGATGCTGACGTCACGCGAGACCAGCCACGGGCCGAGGTCCATGCCGCTGCGAACCAGCGAACGAGGAGCCGGGACGAGGCAGGCGCCGTGGCGCCACGCGAGCCACATCTCCTCGCAGGACGCGTCGAATGCCACGGAGAGTCCCGCGAGGACGCGGTCACCAGGCCCGATGGGCTCGTCCTGGAGGAACATGCGCGCCTCGGCGTCGACGAAGGCTGCGGCATTGAGGTGAGTGACCGCGACGCCCTTGGGGGTGCCGGTGGATCCTGAGGTGAAGATGATCCAGGCGTCGTCCTCGGGTTCGGGTTCGCGAACCGGTGGATGTTCGAGCCGCTTCGGCGCCGTCCCCGGTTGGATTCCGTCGCCGGTGATGATCGCCGCTACCTGCGCCTCGCCGAACACCAACTCGGCGCGCTCTTCCGGATCGTCGGCGTCGACGGGAACGTAGGCGGCGCCCGCCGCGAGGATCGACAGGATCGCGACGTACAGCGAACGCGAACCTGACGGCATCCTGATTCCGACGCGGTCACCTGCGCCGACGCCGGCATCACCGAGCCAGCGCGCACCGAGCGCGATCTCGTCGAGCAACTCCGAGTACGACAGTGTGGTGTCGCCGTCGTCGATGGCAGGTGCTTCCGGGTTGGCCTCGGCTGAGGCCCGCACGATGTCGATGAGCGTGCGCGGCGCAGGTGCATGCGCCGACCGTAGGAATACGGACGGAATCCCGAAAGATTGTTCCGTCTCCGACTGCGACTGGAGTGGCAAACCCGTTGGTCCTGTTCTACTCACGAAACTTAGAGTCCTGCGAACTGTCGAGTTGAAAGTCTCATGACAAGTTTGCGAGTTGGTGAACAGATATGCCTAATGCAACATGCCGAACGTGCCGGTCAGTCCGTACTGGCGGCTTGCGCGTGGCCTTCTGCAGAGTCGGCGAACTCGGGTGTGTCGAACACCTCTCCGCCCAGCGGATCGATGACCTTCGATTCCTCGGAGAAGTCGACGGCGCCGGTATCCGGGTCGATGTTGACCGCATGGGCGGGAACTTCGTGGACCGCGACGAGCATGTGGGCGTCGGAGGGATCCGTCATGATTCCGCTTTGTGACGGGGTGAGCCCGGCGAAGGTCGACGAGATCTTCAGATCGCGGAGCCGCTTTTCGGTGGGTTGCGGAACGTCGGTCGATGCCGAGGCATTTGTAGAAACCCGCAGGTAGCGTGGTGCCGACGCGACCTCGTATCGGAACGCCTTCAGCATCGACAGACATGCCAGCACCATGATGACCGAGAACGGTACCGCCGTGGCGATAGCAACGGTTTGCAGCGCCGTGAGCGATCCACTGCCACCCACGATGAGGAGAACTGCGGCCGCGGCACCGGAGAGGAACGTCCAGTAGACACGCGTGATCTTGGAGGTCTCCAAGCTGCCACCGGTCGCGAGGATGTCGATGACGATCGAGCCGGAGTCCGCGGACGTGACGAAGAAGAACACGATCACGACGATCGCGAGAACACTCGAAATCGTTCCGAGCGGAAGTCCGTCGAGAAGCGTGAACAGTGACGTGTTGGTGTCCACTGCGCCGGATGCGTCGAGCATCGTGCCCTCGTTGCGCTGACGCAGAATGCCGGAGTTACCGAAGATCGTGAACCACAACGAACCAACCAGCGTCGGGGCCAGCAGCACACCGAAGACGAATTCGCGGATGGTGCGGCCGCGTGAGATGCGCGCGATGAACATGCCGACGAACGGTGCCCAGCTCATCCACCAACCCCAGTAGAAGATGGTCCATGCGCCCTGCCAGCCGTCTTCGGCGAACGGGGACGTGCGCAGCATCAGTTCGGGCAAGGCCTGGACGTATCCGCCGAGGTTCTGCACCCACGACTGCATGAGGAACAGCGTCGGTCCCAGAATCAGGACGAACAGGGCCAGCGCGGCAGCGAGCATCATGTTGATGTTGGAGAGCCACTTGAGGCCCTTCGTGACACCGGAGACGACCGAGAAGGTCGCCATGCCCGTCACGATGACGATGATGGTGATGACCAACCAGTTGTCGGTCTCCACCCAGCCGAGGTAGTCGAGGCCGGCCGAGATCTGCTGGACACCGAAGCCCAGCGACGTCGCGACACCGAACAGCGTGCCGACGATGGCGACGACGTCAATGGCGTGGCCGATCTTTCCTTCGATGCGAGCCCGTCCGAGGAGCGGCTCGAGCAGCCAACGGATCGAGAGCGGGCGACCCTTTCGGTAGGTCATGTACGCCAGACCAAGGCCGACGACGACGTAGATCGCCCATGCATGCAAGCCCCAGTGGAACAGCGTCAGTTCCATGGCTTGATTGGCTGCGGCGTCCGTGGATCCGGCGATCTGCCCGGCGACGGGTGGGGTCACGTAGTGCGAAAGTGGTTCGGCTACTCCGTAGAACACGAGCCCGATGCCCATGCCGGCGCTGAAGAGCATCGCGAACCACGAGAGCATCCCGAACTCGGGCTGCTCGTCGTCACGTCCCAATCGGATGTTGCCGATGCGGCTGATTCCGCAGTACAGCGCGAAGATCACGAAACCGGTGGCCGAGAGGATGTACCACCAGCCGACGCCGTCGCTGATCACGTTGTTGAGTGTTTCGAAAGCATCCGCGGCGGTTCCCGCGTAGATCACGGCAAAGGCGATCAGGGCAAAGATCACTATCGACGCGGGGATGAACACGGGTTTCCGTAGTTCACGCCACGCAGTTTTGACCGCAGTCATTCCACTCCTCGAACGTTCAGGCATTCACAGCGCCCATCAGGGCGGCCACGTGTCACGCGTAGGTGGGCGTTTCGCTCACACCATCGCAGGTCAAGACCGGGCTATTGCTTTGAAATTCAACGTAACGTCAAGTTTCGGTCAACTCAACTGGACGAAAGATGCTGCACTGTCGCGAAAGTTCTCACTGGATGCCGTAGTTCCGGTTGTAAATCGTTGGGTAATAGTGGCATTGGGCCATGAGTGGAATGCTGAACGGCGAATTCGATTGGTACGGTGAGTTGAATCGGTCGAGTCGACGCTCACCGATTGACCACATTTGTCAAACTCGGCGAAACAGCCTGTCTGTCAGGTGGTTAACTCCTGGCGTGCTTGCCCGATCGTGGCGGTCAGGTGTCGATACCTAACTGTGATTGTGATGGTCGCAACTATCAGTGATGCGGGCCCTGTTCGCCCCGCTGAGCGTCGATCAGATCCATCGCATCCTTCAGACCCAAGCCCGGATGCAGTTCGCGTAGTGCCTTGATTGCCGGAATACGGTCGTCAGTCGACGCGAGTGCACTACGGACGTCGTCGGCAGGGATTTCGGTGGGGGCAGTTGTCCCTTCCCACCACACCGACTGAGGTTTGTTCCTGTTTCGCCAGGCTTGGACTGCGTAGTAAGCAGACCCGACCGTCGCGAAAAGCCAGATTGCGAGGAATGTCCAATTCCAAGCTGTGGGTTCTGTGATGACCTTGTCGATGGTGCTTGGGCCGAAGAAAACGAGTAGCCAAACCAGCACGATCGTCTGCCACCATCGCTCGACGCGCCTGCTCGGATTCCACCACTCGGCCATCGACCGATACTCGCACAGGGCTGCTGTTTCGGTGCGACGATGGAGATCATGGAGATTCGTGATGCGGTGGAGCGACTTCGGGCGGATTCCGGGACCTCGATGATCTTCGGAGAACCGCACCAGACCAGCGACGGATCGACGATCATCACGGTTTCGCGACTACACCGGCAGTGGCGGGGCGACCCGATACCGGTGCCAGTGGGAGTGTTCTCGATCCACGAGGGTGAGCCGTCGTGGTCACCGGCCGTCGATCACACCAGGGCGGCTTTGATGGGGGAGTTCATCGGGTTGGCGGCCGCGGTGATCGCAACCCTGGCCGTTCTACGTCGACCGCCCTGGCCTGATGTGACGATTCGGAAGGGGTGACTCAATAGGGGCGACTCAGAAGGGGTGACCCAGAATTACGCCGATCAGTTGGAACGGCATCGCGAGGAACATCGATCCGACGTAGAGCGGATAGCGAATCGGGTCGCCGGCGAGGTAACCCTCGGCGAGCCAGGCCATGACATCTGCTGATCCCATATTCGTTACTTCCCTTCGCGGTTGTGGTTCACCGACATTTTCGGTCGTGGGAGTTGTTTTGTTACAAGCGAACTCGAAGGAGGAGTGCATGTGACGGCAGTTTCGACGCAGCAAACTCAGTCAAGTGAGATCCCCGGGGGTGGCAGTCTCTACCGGCTTAGTCTGGATACTTAGCACCGTGGCGTAGTGAAATCTGTGCATTCTGCACATGTCGGGACAATTCGGTGAGCCTTACAGTCGCTAAATGACAACGACACCTTCTCCTCTCTCAGACAAGACCGTCGTACTGATCGGTGGCGGAACAGGCATCGGGCTGCGGGTGGCGCAGCTTGCCGTCGACGCCGGCGCGCAGGTAGTTCTCGGTGGCCGAACCACATCCAAGCTGGAAGCAGCGGCCACGCAGCTGGGTGAGGCGGCGCACTGGTTCACAGTCGACACCTCCGACGACGACTCGGTGAAAGCGTTCTTCACCAACATCCCCAGCGTCGACGCTCTCCTCACCACGGCTGCCGATTACCAGGTCGGCTCTTTCCGTGAACAGAGTGTCGAGGAAGCGGCGTCGCCGTTCACCTCCAAGTTCTGGGGGCAGTACCGCGTCGTGCACGCTGCGCTCGACAAGCTGACACCCACCGCATCGGTGGTCCTCATGTCCGGTGCTGCCAGTGTGCGGCCACCCGCGGCTGCCGCGGCATACGTTGCGGCCAATGCGGCAATCGAGGGGCTCGGACGGGGGCTGGCGGTCGAGCTGTCGCCGATTCGCGTCAACACCGTTGCTCCCGGAACCATCGACGGGCATCTTTGGGCTCAGCGTCCGGCGGAGGTTCGGGAGGCGGCGTTCACCTGGAGTGCGGAGAACAACGTGCTCGGCCGCGTCGGGAACGAAGACGAGATCGCACAAGCGGTGTTCTATCTCTTCACCAACACGTACACAACGGGTTCCACGCTGTACCCCGACGGCGGGTACGCGTTGCGCTAGACCGTGCCATTTGACGACTGTGTGAAATGACGACTGTGCGAAATGCATTGTCGTAACACGAAGAAACGCCAATTCGCCCATAGGCGTGACCCCGACCACATTCGTACCGTCTTCTCCGAGAACACTTCCCAACTATTCGAGGAGTCCGTCATGAAAAACACATCAACGACCGCCGCCGGCGGTGAAGTGTCCGACGGTGACGACTACGCGCTCACCCGCGTTCCCGACGAAGCACGGTATTCGTGGTTCTCGGTGGCAGTACAGCGATTCGGTCAGGTATCGGCGCTCGCACAGTTCCTGCTCGGTGCGACGCTCGGCTACGGCATGACGTTCTGGAATGCCTTCTGGGCATTGACAGTCGGGGCGGTGATTCTCGAGGTCGTCTGTATTTTCATCGGCATCATCGGGGTTCGTGAAGGGCTCAACACGTCGGTGGTCGCACGCTGGTGTGGATTCGGGCACGCTGGTTCCGCGGTGATCGGCCTGGTGATCGGAGTCAGCCTGATCGGTTGGTTCGGCATCCAATCTGCTGTCTCTGCATCAGGTTTGCACGGAATCATGCCGTTTCTGCCGCAATGGGCGTGGGCCCTGGTCTTCGGCCTTCTGATCACCGCGATAGTCCTTCGCGGATTCGGCTCGATGCAGCTGATCGCAAACATCACCGTTCCCCTGTTCCTGCTTCTGGTGGGTTGGGCCGTCATCGCCGAACTGCGCAATCACTCGCTGTCAGATCTGATGGCATCTGCTCCAGCCGGACCGGAGCTCAGCTTCCTCGCCGGAACCACCATCGTCGCAGGCGGTTTCATTGCCGGAGCAGTGATCACACCCGACATGACGCGATTCAACCGCACGGCGGGTGACGTCGTGAAGCAGACACTCGTCGGAATCACATTAGGCGAATACGTGATCGGATTGACCGGTGTACTTCTTGCGCATGCCGTTCGCAGTTCCGACATCGCCACGATCATCCTGTCGTCGGTCGGCTGGGTCGGCGTTCTCATCATTGTTCTCGGAACTTTCAAGATCAACGACTGGAACCTGTACAGCTCGGGGCTCGGCATCGTGAACTTCATCGACGTAGTGTTCGGGCGACGCATCAATCGCGCCGTCGTCACAGCTGTGGTCGGCGTGACCGGTTCGATCCTCGCGGCTGCCGGAATCCTGAACTCGTTCACCGACTTCCTGATCCTGTTGGGCGTCGGATTCCCGCCGATCGCCGGAATCATGGTGGCGGAGTACTTCATCGTCAAGACCTGGCGCAAGGACCTGGAGGAGAGTCGAGCCGCGGGTACCCTCCCGAACTCGGCGCCCACTTGGGTACCGGCCACGTTGGTGATCTGGATCGTCTCGGCGCTGATCGGGCATTACAGCACCTTCGGTTTGCCGTCCATCAACGCGGTGGCCTCGGCATTCGTTCTCTACGTCGTCGCGGGTCGACTCGGCCTGATTCGCGGGGTCGGACGCACCACAACCGAAGCGCCGCAAGAGCCTTCGGGAACATCTGCGCTCACGCACTAGCACTGCAAACACTGTAGAAGGGAGTTCGCGATGCGAATCGGAATCGACGTCGGTGGTACAAACACCGATGCGGTCCTGATGGACGGGACCACCGTCATCGGGCATGTCAAACACTCGACCAGCAAGGACATCACCGGCGGAATCGGCGGAGCTCTGACGGCGCTGCAGCAGCAGTACTCGTTCTCTCCCAGCGCTGTTCAAGCAGTGATGATCGGCACGACGCACTTTCTCAACGCTCTCATCGAGCAGCGAGGACTTGCACCAACAGCGGCTCTGCGATTGGGGCTTCCGGCGACCGCAGCGCTTCCGCCGATGGTGGGGTGGCCGCGAGACCTGGTCTCCGCTGTGCAAGGAAGGCACTACCTCGCTCACGGTGGGCACGAGTTCGACGGTCGTCGTATCTCACCGCTGGATCCCGACGAGATTCGTCGCCATGCCGCCGACATGGCTCGCAGCGGTACTCGTTCGGTCGCAATATCGTCGGTGTTCTCTCCGGTCAATCTCGAATGCGAAGCGGCGGCAGCGGAGATCGTGCGTCAGGAACTCGGCCCGGACGTCGCAATTTCGCTCTCTCACGAGATCGGTCGAGTGGGTCTACTCCAGCGGGAGAACGCGACCATCATCAACGCTGCGCTGCGCGAGCTTGCCGATCACATCGTCGACGGTCTTGCCAGTTCTTTGGTCGAGCACGGCATCGCCGCACCGCTGTATCTGAGCCAGAACGACGGAACCTTGATGGACATCGAGTACGCAAGGCGTTATCCGGTGGCGACTTTCGCGTCGGGACCGACCAACTCCATGCGAGGCGCCGCTGTTCTGTCCGGTCTGGCCAGCTGTGCGGTGATCGACATCGGGGGCACCACTACCGACGTGGGCGTACTGACCAACGGTTTCCCCAGAGAAGCCACCACGGAGGTGACGGTCGCGGGGGTACGGACCAATTTCCGTATGCCGGACGTCTTCTCGATCGGTATCGGTGGTGGTTCGCTGGTGGATGCGGACGGACTCACAGTCGGACCCGAATCTGTGGGATACGAATTGGGTTCACGGGCACTCGTATTCGGCGGTGACACGTTGACGGCCACCGACATAGCCGTCGCGGCAGGCTTGGCCGACGTCGGAGATCGCAGTGCGGTGGCGCACCTCGACCGCGGTCTGGTGTCGACGGCACTCGACCGGATCTCGCGCCGGGTCGCCGACGCCGTGGAACAGATGCGGACCACGTCGGATCCACTTCCCGTTGTGGCGGTTGGCGGGGGATCGGTTTTGCTGGAGCACGAACTTCCCGGCCTGGGAACGGTGATTCGTCCTGAGCGCTTCGACGTTGCCAATGCGATCGGCGCTGCGATCGCGCAGGTCAGTGGTGAGGTAGATCGAGTCGAAGCGGTACGGGACGGGCGCAGGCAGATTCTTGCCGACGACGCTCGCCAGGAGGCGATCGATCGGGCAGTCGCAGCAGGCGCACGGCCCGAGTCGGTGCAGATCGTGGAGTTCGACGAGGTCCCGATTCCGTATCTGCCGGGCAACGCAACACGTATTCGAGTGAAGGCAGTCGGTGACTTGGCACTGCACAGTGGTCTGGTCTCCACCGGTCAGGAAGGCTCACGATGAGTTGGACACTACGAACGGCAGACCTCGACGACCTCGCCAGGGGCGCAGCTTTGTTGGGGACCGGCGGCGGGGGAGATCCGTTCGTCGGCAAGATGTTGGTCACGCAGGCGCTCGGGGAAGCCGGTGAAATCACGATTCTGGATCCGGAGGAGCTCGACGACGACGCGTGGGTGATCCCCGTCGCGCAGATGGGTGCACCGACCGTCGTGGTCGAGAAGATGCCGCGCGGAACCGAACCCGAGCTGGCGCTGATCACGTTGGAGAAGCACACGGGGCGAACTGCAGATGCCACGATGCCGATGGAGTGCGGCGGGATCAATTCGATGATTCCGTTGCTGGTGGCAGCGCGGCGCGGACTGCCGGTTGTCGACGCCGACGGGATGGGACGAGCCTTTCCTCAGCTCGAGATGGAAACCTTCTCGGTGTACGGGATTTCGGCGAGTCCGCTCGCCATGGCGAACGAGCACGACGAGGTGGCGATCTTCGACACCGGCAGCGACAACAGCAGATTGGAGGGCCTCGCTCGCGGGGTGACGTCGAGGTTCGGTGGGATGGCGCATATCGCGCAGTACTCGATGACGGGTGCAGATGTGAAGCGGACGGCGATCCCACGGACTCTGTCGTTGGCCTTGGCCATCGGTCGGTCCATCAGGCTTTCACGTGAGCAGCGGGTGGACCCGGTTCAGGCGCTGGTGGACGGTCTCTCCGACACGCTTTACGGATACGGGCGAGTTCTCTTTCACGGCAAGGTGATCGATGTCGACCGGCGAACCGATGAGGGGTTCGCTCGAGGTTCGGTGCGGATCGCCGGCGTCGGAGACGAAGAGCTGGAAGTTCAATTCCAGAACGAAAATCTGATCGCCGTGCAATCCGGAGTAATGGTGGCGATCGTGCCAGACCTTATCTGCATCGTCGAGGCCGACACTGCCGAGCCCATCACCACCGAGGGATTGCGGTACGGGCAGCGAGTTGCGGTCATCGGGATCGCGACTCCGCCGATCATGAGAACACCGGAGGCACTGGCGGTCTTCGGCCCGGCAAGCTTCGGACTCGATCGCCCGTTCCTGCCGGTGGAGACACTCGAGCAACCTGTACTGGCAGAATAGCGAGCCGTGAGCAGGCTGCACGCGGTCCGGGAGGCCGACCTCGACGCGATCGCAGCGGGGGCGGTGGTCTTGGGCTGCGGTGGGGGCGGCGATCCACGCCTGTTCGTGGAAATGCTGCGTCCACTGATGACGTCAACGTCGGTAGAAGTCATCGCGCCGGACCAGTTGCCGTCCGGGGCGATGATCATGCCGGTGGGAATCGTCGGATCGGCCCTGGCTTTGGAAGAGCAACTGCCCTCCGGGCATGAGTTTGCCGACACTGCAGCAGCTTTGACGCGGTGGACTGGTAAACGTCCGACCGCGGTGATGACTTTCGAAGGCGGTGGACTCAACGCTCTCTCCGGCATTGCGGCGGCGTTGGCGTTGGGGATTCCCGTGGTCGACGCGGACCTGCTCGGTCGAGCGATGCCTCGGCTCGATCACTTCTCTCTCGCCGCAGCCGGGTTGGAATTGTGCCCGGTCACTCTCGCCCAGCCCGGCGGCCTCATTACCGTCGTCGACGGAGTGGATGTGCTGGGCGCCGAGGTAGCAGTGCGGTCGTTGATCGGGAGAACCAGCGGTTGGGGCGCTCTGGCGATCGCGTCGATCGATGCGCGGACTGTGCAGGAGGCGTGCATTCCGGGAACTCTGTCCCGAGCATATGAACTGGGTCAGCACGTCGGGACCCTCGGCAGTTGGCGGGAGATCGCCGAAAGCTCCGGGGGGCGAGTAATGGGGACAGGCCGGGTGCGTGCGGTGCGTCGTAGTCGCCCGAACGCCGGCGATCGTCGGGGCAACGTGATTCTCGAACACGATTCTGCGGTGATACGAGTCGAATTCGAAAGTGAGTTCCTGACCGTCGCGTCGGACGGCGAGATGATTGCGACATGTCCGGACATCGTGACGTTGCTCGACGTCCGGACCGGTGCCTTCGTCTCGTGCGAATCAGTGCACCAGGGGCAAGATGTGGCCGTGTTGGTTCTGCCCGGCCCTCAGTGGTGGGCGGAAGATGTGAGCAGGTTGAAAGTTGTCGGCCCGCGGGCCTTCGGGATCGACCATGACGCAGTGCTGATGGAGGCGCAATGAGCGCGAGTGTGTCGGCGTTGCTGAACAACCCGATCTTTGTCGGGTTGTATCGACTTGCCGGCGAAGGTGATCCCGTCGTGACGACAGTGGGAGCGCTCACCGGGGAATCGGCACAGTCAGCGGAGGCCGTGTCGGGTGCGGCGGGTGCAGGATCAGTTCTGGTGATTCTCGATCGAATCGACCTCGGGGAGTGGAGATTCGACGCTCTCCTTCGACGCACGGCGGCGACCGGCTGCCGGGTGCTCGCGGTACACAGCACTGCGGCGGAGGATGCGAATCTCTCGTTGCTTGCCGATCGCCTCGGACTGGTGGTGCTCGGAGTATCCGACCCGTGGCAGTTCAGCGTGGATCTTCGTGATCTTCTCTCGAATTCGCGGGCGGTGATGGCCGACGCGGTACTGCGGGCGACACACGCGGGCCAGCGGGCCGGCGGAAGCGTCGAGAATCTTCTGTCGGTGCTGCTGAACACATTTCAGCGTTCGTTCATCCTCCTGGACGCGTCCGGACGCCCGCTGACCGGCGCCGATTTGTTGTCCGATGCTGATCGAGCAGCCGCCGGTATGTTGTCGGGCCGCGGGGCGCCCACCACTGTTGAATTGGACTCCGGCGGGGTCCTGATTGCGTGCCCGGTGATGTCCGGCGCAGCCCGAGAGCCCTGGCTGGCGGTGCTGCTCCCGGTGCGTCAAAGCGTCGAAGAGGCTTCTCTCTCAGTGGTTCTCGACGTGGCCTCGTTGGCTGCCGGGCACCGACTGGCCGTTGCACGCATGGTCGACGAGCGTGAAGCGCGCCGGCGTAGCGCGTTACTCGGTGAACTGATCGACACGTCAGCAGACGCCACACCCGGACTGCTCCGGCGCGCACTCGACGCGGGTTGGGCACTGGACGGATGGCATATCGGCATCAAAGTCCTGGCGGTCGGTGAGGTCGACCTGGTGGCCAGGCGCAGTGAGGTCGCAGACGCCCTCGCCGCCGAGGGAATCGACGCCAATGTCGTGGAACAGGCTGACGGCTGGGCAGCGTGGACCACTCTGCCGGGCGAGCCGCGACCGGAGTCGATCACCAGGATCGCCGAGAGCATCCGTGCAGCTCAGGCGAGGTTGGAACCCACGATGGAGACCTGGGTCGGTGTGGGACGCGCACACGACGGTCCGGCTGGAATCGGTGCGTCCCTGTCTGAGGCCGGGGATGCCGCTCGGCTCGCGGGTTCGAGGTCGCAGACAGGCCGCTTCCTGCACGTGGACCGCCTGGGTCTGGCGCAGTTGCTGCTGGCGTGGACGCGAACCGACACGTTTCAGCCCGCAGCCGCGGCACTGCTCGCGCCGCTACGCGATTCGAATGGAGAGTTGCTCGAGACTTTGTCGACGTACCTCGACGAAGAATCGTCTCTGGCTCACACCGCAACCCGAATGGGCTTGCACCGCAACACCGTATCGAGTCGGATCGATAGAATTCAGCGCCTTCTCTCGGTGGATCTCGCAGATCCGGAAACGAGACTCGCGCTCCACCTTGCTTGCCGGACCATCGCGCCCTGACGGAGATCTTCGCGGCTTCGTCTTGACAAGCACGGGAGGTTCCTGCCATCCTCGTTGCCAGGTCACGAGTACCAGTGTTCAGCCCCGGCTTGCTGGTCGGCAACCCTCCTCCGCGGTGGGGTGCTCCGGGTGACGACCCGGCTGCGTTCGAAAACGAATGCGGCAAGCGCGGACTCTTCCGGGGCCATCACCCGACGAACGAGTCCTTGAACGTGAGGATTGTCTTCGATGACTGCTGTATTGAGTGCCGACACCTGCCGCACCACCGCGATTGCCAAGGTTTCGGGTGCTGACCTGCAGGTTCCATTGGTTCAGGGCGGCGAATGCTCCTACGCCAACTTCGACTACGCCGCGAGTGCGCCGGCATTGGCCCAGGTCACCGACCGTATCGCCGAGTTGCTGCCGACATACGCCAGCGTCCACCGCGGTGCCGGCTACGCGTCTCGGATCTCCACGCTCACCTACGAGAACGCTCGTGAATCCGTTGCTCGTTTCGTGAACTGTGCCGACGATCAGGTTGTCGTCTTCACCCGGAACACCACCGATTCGCTGAACCTGCTTGCGCAGTGCGTCCCCGGCAGCACCGTCGTCCTCGATGTCGAGCATCACGCAAACCTGTTGCCGTGGAACGACGCTCGTATCGTCACCGCTGCAGACACCATCGAAGAGACGATCGAGCGTCTGATCGGTGAACTGTGCACCAAGCCTGCAGCGCTGCTCGCAATCACCGGTGCCTCCAACGTGACCGGCGAGATCCTGCCGATTGCACGCTTGGCTGACATCGCTCATCGTTGCGGCGCACGTATCCTCGTCGACGCAGCTCAGCTGGCTCCTCACCGTCGCATCGACCTGCAGGAATGCGGGGTCGACTACATCGCTTTCTCCGGTCACAAGCTCTATGCGCCCTTCGGCGCGGGTGTTCTGGTCGGACGCCGTGACTGGCTCGACGAGGCTCAGCCGTACCTCGCCGGCGGCGGCGCCGTGCGTGAGGTGACCATCGAGTCCACGGAGTGGGCCTGCGCGCCTGCCCGCCACGAGGCAGGTTCCCCCAACGTTCTCGGTGCGGCAGCCATCGCGACCGCATGCGAAACCCTGCACGCGCTGGACTTCGACGTCATCGCCGAGCAAGAGAAGGCACTCACGGCCCAGCTCACCGACGGATTGTCCGCCATCGAGGGCGTCTCGCTCGTGCGACTGTGGAATGACGCACCGGACGCCGTCGGAATCGTCACCTTCACCGTCGACGGATTCGAAGCGGGCGAAATCGCCGCATTCCTCTCCGCCGAGCACGGCATCGGAGTTCGCGACGGTCGCTTCTGCGCACACCCGGTTCTCGCACGCCTCGGCCTCACCGGCGGTGCAGTTCGCGCCAGCCTCGGCCTCGGTAGCAGCTCGGACGACGTGACGCGGTTGGTAGACGCCGTGAACATCCTGGTTTCGAATCAGCGTGATTGGAACTACGCCAAGACTGCCGGTGCGTGGAACCCCGTGCCCGAGACCCGCCCCTTCCTCGGAGCCGCAGACGACAACGCCGGCGCAGCCGAGTGCGTCTGAGCTGAGCTCGGTCCCCGAAAACTCGAACGGACAACTAGCATGGCAGCCATGGCACCAGCGGATTTCCCCGCCACCCCTTCGAGAGTGAGCATCACTCTCGGTCAGTGGTGCCGTCGCCATGTCGATCTGTGCCGCACCTCGTCAGGAATGTGTTCGAGCTGACGATTCGTCTCGCTCATCCCATACTTTTCTGATTTTCGGAGGTCTCACATGTCTTCACGCGCTTCGCATTCTCTGCACGTAGCGGTCGAGTTGACCGGATCCGGTCACCATCCGGCAGCTGAGGGCGCACCCGGCAACCTGCCCATCATCGGCGGCGACTACTGGGTGGACCTCACCGAGGGCGAAAAGGCTCTCGATTTAGCTTCATTCCCTACCAATGTGGTTCGGATTCGCGCTGCGGACCTGCGTGAGGCACAGCTCGAACGTGCACGGATACGCGCTGCTGTCGCCGAAGAAGGACGCGATCCCGACAGCGTCGCAGTACTGGTCGATCTCGAGATTCTGATCGCGCCGGAGGCTCGCTCCGCCCGTAAAGAGCTTGCACAGTTGGACAGCGCGTTGACGGCGCCGCGGGTTCCCGTTTCGCTTCACTACGTCGGAACGCCTTCCGGTCTCGGCAGTTTGATCGCCGATATCCGAGCTGCCGAGGTCGCCGACGGCGTTACGTTGCTGCCTCTCGCATTGCCTCGCACGCTCGAGCATCTGGTGGACAGCACCATTCCGTGGCTTCAGGATCGCGGACTTGTCACACCGTCCACCGCAGTCGACGAGGTTCTCGGGCGTTTCGGACTGCCGCCCCGTCAGCGCACGCTTGCGTCCTGATCGTCACCGATTGCATCTGCGTACAGGTGGAACAGCGACGGTAATTCGTCGGCACCGTCCACCTGTGCCAGAAGCGTCCAGCATTGCGCAGTGATCGACCGAGCCCTCGTGCCGATCCAGTTGGTGGGCAGTAGTTCCGGCGGCAACAGCGGATCCGGTTCCATGGCTCGCGTGAATTCCGCCGCGAGCTCGATGGTCATCGTGACAGCATCGGTACCGGAACCGTTCTGCAGTTTGTGCAGGCGTGCGGTCGCTACGTCGAGCAGCCGTTCGTATCCGTCAGCGATCTGGTCCAGTGGCCACAACTGCGCGGCAATCTTCACGGGGTCTACGAGCATGCCCACTTTCAGATCTCGAGTGGTGAGAGAAGACAGGTGCTGTTCGACGTCGAGTTCGGCGGCCGCATCGCGAATATACGGTTCCCAGGCGTGCGGCGAGACGTACAGACCGCCCTGGACGAGCGCGCCGCCGAGGTAAACGACCCTGGTGCGCAGCGCATCTCGCGCTTTCCGTGACGACTCCGGAATTGCGAACCCGGCCAGGTGCCAATACCCGTCCCACGGCGTCACAGTGTCGCGGTCTTGTTGATAGGCCAGCCGAACGAATTCGACGTCGGGTTCCATCTCGCGCACGGCTTTCGGCGTTGCTCGTAGCGTGGCCTGCCGCCCGCGACCTTCCTGAGTGAACTTCCCCTCGGTGACCAACCGCTTGATGCACAGCCGAACCTGTTGATCAGTTTTGTCGAGGGCGTCGGCGGTGGCATAAAGGGTGCGTCCGTCGACAGTTCCGTCCGTGCGCAGTAGTCCCTCGATCAAGATCCTCGTGGGTACATCGACGTCCCTGTCGGTCATCGCCATGTCCTTTCCTCGCTTCTCGACATCTTCGCCCACAACTGTACTATCGAATGCAATACGATCGTTTCAAATTCGTACGTTAGGGCGGGAAGATGGCAGCGGAATCGATGAGCGAGGGCAAGAGTAAGCCTCGTTTACGCAGGTGGATGGTTACTTCCCTGGCGGTGGTCGTTGTTCTGATCGCGACTCTGGTGGGCTGGACGCTGTACCAGAACACCTATGACATCCGTGAGGAAAAAGTGACGATCACCGGGGGATCGGTGCCGCTCCAGGGAGTCCTTGCACTGCCCGAACACGGTGACGGTCCCTTCGGGCTCGTGGTTTTCGTCCACGGAGACGGCCCGGTCGATGCAACACATGAGACGTTCTATCGACCGGTGTGGGAGGCGTTCGCAAAGGCGGGGTACGCGTCACTCTCCTGGGACAAGCCGGGGGTGAATGGGGCACCGGGCAATTGGCTCGACCAGAGCATGGACGATCGCGCGGCAGAAACGGAAGCGGCAATCGAGTGGGCGCGGGGACGTTCGGATATCGATCCGTCTCGTATCGGTCTGTGGGGTGCAAGCCAGGCAGGGTGGGTGATGCCCAAGGTGGTGAACCTCGACCCGGACGTAGCGTTCGTCATTGCCGTGGGTCCCGCGATCAACTGGCTCCAACAAGGCGAATTCAATACCCTAGCCGAACTTTCCGAGAGAAATGCGTCGGCCGACGAGTTCGAGAAAGCGCGGGTCGATCGTGCGAAGAACTTGGATCAGTTGGCCCGTGATGCATCGTACGACGATCTCGTGGCCTCCGGCGAGGCCGACGGTCTCACCGAAGACCGGTGGAACTTCATTCGAAAGAACTACCGATCGGATGCGCGAGCCGATCTCGAATCCGTGAGGGTTCCGGTGCTCTTGATCATCGGCGGACAAGACGTCAACGTCGACGTGGCCGATACCGAAAGGGTGTACCGCGAATTACTTGACTCGCCAGGGCAACTGGTGGTCAAGAAGTATCCCGACGCCACTCACTCGATTGTGGAGAAGGACCTCGACGACTCGGAAGTGATGTCGGCTCTGGTGGCCGTCCTTGCTCCCCGTTCTATCTTCGCTCCCGGTTATCTAGCGGATCAGACTGCATTTTTGGAGGGAATTCATGGCTGACGGAGTCACGGTTGTCGCACTGGGCGGTGCCGGTGCCATGGGCTCGGCAGCAGTTCGTCTTGCTGCAACATTGCCGGGAATCGGCAAGGTAGTAGTCGCGGATCGCGATATCGATGCTGCGAAGCGTCTTTCAGTTGAACTGGCGCAGGCGTCAACGCAAGTCGAGGCGCGCAGCATCGACGTCACGGACGGTCGCACGCTACGTGAATTGTTGGATGACGCAGACGTCATCATTAATACCGTCGGCCCGTTCTTCCGTTTCGGTGTCGGCGTTCTCCAGGCAGCGATCGAGACCGAGACGCACTATCTCGACATCTGCGACGACTGGGAACCTGCCGTCGACATGCTGGAATTGGACTGTGCTGCCAGGGAAGCCGGAATCTGTGCGGTAGTCGGCATGGGCGCAAGTCCCGGGATGAGTAACCTCCTGGCCGCGATGGCAGTCTCGCGATTGGACGTGGTCGACGATCTGTACACAGCCTGGCCGGTTGATGTCGAGGGCGAGGACGAGTCGGTAGACACACTGAGTGCAGCGGCCGTTCACTGGATGCAGCAGATCAGCGGCACGGTTCCAGTGGTTCGTGCGGGGCGAATCGTCAACGAAGAACCATTGCGTTCCATCGCACTCGAACTGCCCGGCGGACGTCGGGGGAACGCTTACGTGGTCGGGCATCCGGAGCCGGTGATGTTTCATCGGACCATCAATCCTGCAGGGCATTCGGCAAATCTGATGGTGATCACACCGGAAACCGTGGCGTTTCTCGACGTTCTCCGCTCAGATATCGACAAGGGGAGAATCGATCTCGACTCGGCTGCTGAAGAATTGGGCAAGCCCTCGCTCCGGCGGATGATCCGTGCTGCGCCTCGAATGCTCACGCGTGCCGGTCATGGATCCTTGCCGTTGTTTTTCGCCTCGGCGACCGGGGTGCGCGAAGGTCGAGAGATGCGCGTCGTGGCACGGATCGCTGACGATTCACCGGTATCGGAGTTACTGTCGGACATGGCCGGTGCAACCGGAATCCCCTTGGCGCTCGGCCTTGCTCAGGTGGTCTCCAGGCTGGCCGACGGAACGATTCGGGATCGGGTCGGTGTGCACTCAGCCGAGAGCGTCATCGACCCGGACGTTCTGTTCACTGCACTGGCGCGGTTGTTCGGTCGAACCGACTGGCGTGACATCGTTACCGTCGAATCCGAGTTTCGCTAGTCAGTTCGCGGCGTGCGATCCGATGCGACTGCGGATTTCGGTCTCGACGCGATCTGCGTCCTTGGGGCTGAATGAAGGCGCTCCGCGGCCGGCGAGGGTGAGTACCACCGCGGTCTCCTTCCACGGGCGTGAAAGATCCAGGCTGTACCACGAGCTGAAATCTGTTGTTCCCCAAATTCGTAAGCGTCCACTCAGCCATGACATGACTCCGAGGTCGACGGATTCGATCTGTGAGTACGGAACGAACTTGCTGACAAACGGGAAGTAATAGTGGCGGATCGTGACGCCCTGATCGTCGATTCGGACGGTCCTGTCCTCGTAGATCGTTGATGTCCCTGTACTCACAGTGAAAACCCGGTCCCTGCTGTTCGACGCTCTCGGCGGATGCCGAAAACCAACCATACAGTCTCTACTGGGAGCGGGTGGCCCGCCCGAGTCTCAGGCGCTGGTAGTCCTCGCGACGACGAGATCGCTCACCGCGATCTGAGCGTTGCCGATTGCCGCCTGAACCGGTTCGCAACTACTCGATGCTCTGGCGAGCGCAAGAACTGCGGTGAGTAAGGCGGCGTCGGGCTCTCCTTCGAACGGTCCGCTCTGGACGTCGAACTTTCCAGCTCGCAACTGCTTTCGGGCATTGATTCCAAGTTGTGAAATGACCTCGTCCATCGCGGTCAGGCACTGGGCGAGTGCGCCGATCGACCAGTAGAGATCGGCAGCGACGACAGGCGTCTCCGATGCCACGGTGCCGGCGCGGCGCAATCGGTGATGAGTGTCTCGGAGTATCTCGGGCAGTCTGTGGTCTGCGCAATGTTTCATCCCGCCGCCTCCGTAAGGTGTAAAGTTGGGTTATTCAATTACGGTAAGGCAGGACGGTAAGGGATGCAAGTAGTTTTAGACGATTACGTCGTCGGTGCGTCGTTCGCGACCGACCTGGTCAACACCTCGCCCCGCGTGTGGGTGGAGGCAGGCGACGCGTTGCGTGATCCTCAGGCGCTTCACGATCTACTGGATGAACATGGACTCTCGCCGGATGCGCTCCGCAACGGGCGTCGGCTTACCGGCGGTGAACTTGCCGACGTGCAGGCACTCAGAGAGGCGATTCGTTCGATTCTCGACGCTCCGACTTCTGATGAGCTCGTTGATCGCACTGATCAACTCCTGCAGACTGTCCCGCATCACGTTCGACTCGTGCCTGATGCCCAGTTCGACTATCGATGGAATGCGTTACCGGACAGAAGAATCGATCTCACGGGCGAACTAACATTATTGATCGGCTACTCGTTGCTGGGGACTCTGCGCACATTGGGGTACGAACGATTCCGCCCATGCGCGTCGCCGACGTGCAACGGGGTGTTTGTCGATACAAGCCGGGGAGGGCGACGCCGCTACTGCATGCCGGCGTTGTGCGGCAACCGAATCAACGTCGCGAATCACCGTCAACGGCAGCGTCGTACTTAGTCGTCAACGATGGCGTCGCACTTAGCGCCTGCGATTGCCCGGTCGATAGTGACAATCGAACAGAGTACGGCCGACTGTATGGGGAACTTCAACGAGATACAGACCACGTCAGTCCCGCACGATTGTCGCCATGGCAACTCCTAGTAGATGGCGGCTCGTATGAAAGCCCGTTCTGTCTCCGCGACAGCAGTTATCAGCGTTGGCGTATTCACTCTGGCCGGGTGTGGCGGCGCATCCAGTCCCGAAGGTTCGGTCGGTGAGTATGCAAAGGACGGCAGTTTCACGACTGTCATCAACGCCGATCCCGGAAATCTGCACCCTCTGATCACCAACCTTACGTCGACTCAGATCGTGAACGCGTACTCGTACGATTCGTTGATCGACATCGATGCGCAAACCCGCACGGTGCGTCCGTATCTGGCGGAGAGTTGGCGTGAAGAAGGAAACACGCTGAAGTTCGTGCTCAAGAAGGGCGTCACTTGTGCCGACGGCACTTCCTTCACCGCGCAGACCGCAGCCGATGACATCAACTGGGTCATGGACCCTGAAAACGCTTCACCGCTAAGAGGATCCACCGTACCGTCGTCGACGGTCGCGTCCGCGAACGGTGACGAACTGACGGTCACTACAGCCGAACCGGCACCCTTCTTGCTCTCCCGAATAGGCTCGATGCGGCTTCCGTGCGCTGCGACGCTCGAAGACCCGGCCAGTATCCGTTCGAGTAGTAACGGAACGGGTCTGTTCAAGGTCACCGAAGTTGTTCCCAACGATCACATCACGATGGAACGCCGCGACGGTTACACCTGGAGTCCGAACGGTGAGACCACTTCCGACACTCTCGGGGTGCCGAAGACAGTGACGATCAAGATTGTCACCGATCCGAGTACGACGGCGAATCTTGTTCTCACCGGTGGAGTGAATGCCGCGGCGGTGACAGGTTCGGACGAGGAACGAGTCTTGGCAGCGGGTCTGGATTCGAAGACCTACACCACGTTGTCCGGCGAGTTCATCTTCAATCATTTCGCGGCCCTACCCACGGCAGACCGTGCTGTACGGCAGGCCCTTGTGCAGGCAGTAGACCTGGACGACTACACCGAGATCACCACCGGCGGTAAAGGAACCCGTGCACGCGCCCTCGCGGTTTCGGAACCCCTTGCCTGCGACTACAACAGTGTCGAAGGGACGATCCCCGATTTCGACGTCGATGCAGCAAAGAAAACGCTGTCCGACGCAGGTTGGAAGGCGGGTCCCGACGGCCTCCTGACGAAGGACGGTCGACCGCTTGCCCTCAACGTAATTTTCAACAACTCACGCGATACAAACTCTGCCGCCGCGGAATACGTAGCAACACAGTGGGAAGGACTGGGCGCGAAGGTGAAACTGACCGGCGGCGACTACAGTTTCGTCATTGCCAACACATTCAGCACCACCGACCTGTCGTCGTGGGACGTTTCCATCGGTTTGACGCTGGGGAGTGATACGCCGAGCATCTTTGCCAAGTACTTCACCGGCCCGCCCAAACCTGAAGGAGTGAACTTCGCTTCCCTCGACAACAAGAAGTACATCGAATTGTCCACTGAGGCTTCGCTTCTTCCCGGTGACGAGTCCTGCAAGGTCTGGGAGGAAAGTGAGCGCGCGTTGTTCAACGACATCGACCTGCTGCCGGTATCCACGACTCCCGCTCACATGTTCTTCAACGGCGCAACGTCGATCTACCCGCCGTCGAGCGGAATCCTTCCGGGCTCGGCGATCCGTGTCCTGAAGTAGGACCCTCGGCAAACGCTCACTTTCGGGTATTGATCATCCGAAGTGCAAACCGAAATACCACTGCAGCACCGGCACCTGCAGCCAGGCCGGCGACGACATCGGCAAGAAGAACACCGACGCCTATGCCCAGGACGGCAGCAGCGGCGACGGCAAGGGCGACGTCAGCACGAGGAGCGGCGATCGCGGCATCCTTTCCCCGAGTATCGAACGAGCACCCATCTCAACGGAGCATGTCACGAAACTGTCGTCTGCAGGTGTATCAACCGCAAAATGTGTGAAACGCGTCGGCCCCGGCGGAGTTGAACTCCGCCGGGGCCGTGCTGTGTGTGTTGCGCACTTGCTCAGTGCGTCGGGGCGGATTCCTTCGACGTGGTCGGGGACGTATCGGTGTGCTGGCTACCAATCTCCTTGCGGGAGTTGGAGCCGTTGAACCGAGGGAGGAAACCGGCCAGGACGAGTGCGATGACGGCGGATCCGGCAGCGAGGGCCATGACGACGCGGAAAGCGTTCTCCGACGGCAGTGTTGTCCCACCGACGGACATGGTCATCTGGGCGATGACGACACCCGCGATGGCGCTGGCGAATGATGTACCGAGGGAGCGCATCAGAGTGTTGAAGCTGTTGGCCGCTCCGGTCTCGGACGGAGGAACAGCCCCCATGATGAGAGCGGGCATTGCGCCGTAAGCCATACCGGTACCGGCGCCGATGATTACTGCGATCACGATCAGTTCCCAAATCGAGTGCATGGCGAAAATGCCGATGCCGTAACCGATTGCGACCACAATGGCGCCGAGCATGAGCGTCACCTTGGGGCCGTGCGAATTGGTGATGCGTGAGGACAGCGGAGAGATCAGCATCATGATGATGCCGGAGGGAGCCATGACCAGACCTGCGGTGAGCATCGAACCGCCGAGGCCGTAACCAGTGATTTCAGGCAGCTGGACTACCTGGGGAAAGACCATGTTGGCGGCGAACATCGCGAATCCGAACACGATGGATGCGAGGTTGGTGAAGAGCACCTGTCGGCGGATGGATACGCGTAGATCCACCAGCGGCTTGGGGGTGCGTAGTTCCCACCATGCCCAGAATCCGAATATCAGGATCGCGGCGCCGAACAGGGAAAGCGTGAGCGTGCTCGTCCAACCCCAGTCGCCACCCTTGGAAATTGCGAGTAGCAGAGCGATGAGGGCGGCTGAGAGTGAGATTGCTCCGCCGAAATCGAACGTGCCTCCTGTGCGAACCGCCGATTCGGGGACCAGGACGACAACAAGAACGGCCGCAAGCGCGCCGAGCACGGCTGACGCCCAGAACAGGACGTGCCAGTCGGCGTACTCGGCGATCAAAGCCGCGATCGGAAGCCCCAGAGCGCCACCGACTCCCAGCGAAGCGCTCATCATCGCAACAGCGCCGGCGAGCTTCTTGGGCGGAAGTACATCGCGCATCACACTGATACCGAGCGGGATGACGCCGGCAGCAAGACCCTGCAGGATTCGGCCGGCAACGAGGGGGATAACGCTCGAACTGAGTGCTCCGACCACCGAACCGGTTACCAACAGCGCCATGCTGATCAGGAGTAGACGGCGTTTGCCGAACATGTCGCCCAAGCGGCCCATGGTCGGGACGGCGACGGCGGCGGCGAGCAGCGTGGCGGTCACAGCCCACGCGGTATCGGACGCCGGCGCGTTCAGGTACTCGGGCAGATGCGGGATGATCGGGATGACCAGCGTCTGCATGAGCGAGACGACGATGCCGGAAAACGCCAGAACAGCCACCACTGCGGTGGTGGCTGGCGACTTCGTTGTCTGTGGCGGCGTTGTCGGTGGTGGAGAAGTGGTTGACGACATTGCGGTAACTCCATCGGAGGAAGAACGAATAATGGTTTAAGTCAGTTGATTGAACTAAAGTTAAATCAAGTGACTGACTTAACGGAAGGGTGCGCCTCCGATCGTGACGAATATCTCCGGTGCCGAGCAGCTTCGGATGGTCGAGGATGATGGTGTCCATGACTACGAGGACTGAGGACGCGTCGGCCGACGTCGGCGGCGCCGCAAATTCCGCGCGCTCTGCTGCAACCCGAGACCGCATTCTCGCCGTCGCCGAGCAGCTGTTCGCCGAGCACGGAGTCTTCGCGGTTTCGAACCGCCAGGTGAGTGAAGCGGCAGGTCAGGGCAACAATGCAGCCGTCGGATACCACTTCGGGACCAAGACCGATCTGGTCCGCGCGATCGTGAACAAGCATTCCCAGCAGGTCGAGAAGAAGCGTGGCGAACTGCTGTGTGAGATCGAAGGGTCCACAAACGTTCGTGACTGGATTTCGTGTCTGGTTCGGGCGTCGACCGATCACTACGCCGAAATGGGTGGCCCGACTTGGTACGCGCGGTTCAGTGCACAGATTCTCACCGACCCGGTCCTGCGGAAAATCGTCTACGACGAGGTATTGGCCTCGCCCACCCTGCAGGAGACGCTTCGGGGACTCTCTGACTGTCTGGCCGACATGCCGATGAGTGTTCGACGCGCCCGCGCGGACATCGGACGCAATGCGATCGTGCACATGTTCGCCGAACGGGAGCGCACGCTTGCCGAAGAGGGGCCGGAAGCGGTCACGTCATGGGAGGACTTCACGACCGACCTCGTCGACGCGCTGGTCGGACTTTGGACGGCTCCGATCAGCCGCTGACCGGCCGTTTGTCCGCGCTAGCCGCCCGCCCCGGGGCAACCCTGCGCAATGGATCTCGCGTCGGCGGAAGATCCAGGAGCAAGCCCACTCCGGCAAGAATGATGACAAGACCGCCAACGAGCGCGAAGGTAACAGGCTCGTTCAACCACAGCACTCCGATGGCTGATGCCGAAATCGGAACGAGAAGAGTGACGGCCGATGCCGCGACTGGACCCGCCTGACGAATTATCCAGAAGTAGACCAGGTAGCCACCGGCGGTAGCCCCCAGCCCCAGGGCTGCCACGGCGATGAGTGGACCGACGGTTATGGGCCCCGGTGGGGGAGCGACGGCGGACACGGGAACCAATAGGGCAACCGCGGCAAGTTGTTGTCCGAGGGCCAGTGTCATCGGTGGAGTGTCCTGGAACGACTTTCGTGCGTAGACACCTCCGACTGCGTACAGCAGCGCCGCGGTCAAAGATGCGCCAATGGCCAGCATTGCGCGACTGTCGATCGCTGACGGAATTCCACCGACGAGCACCGAGACGCCGACGATGCCGATCGCGACCCCCGAGAGTTTTCGCCAGGTGATCTTTTGTCGAAGCCAGAAAGCGGCGACGAATACGGTGAACATCGGCGTCGTGGCATTCAGGATCGACGCCGTCGACGAGTTGAGGCCGACGATCGCAGTTGCGACAAGCGTCAGGGGCCCAGCGACGTTGAGGGCTGCCAGCAGTAGGAATGCAGGAAACCGGTGACCGACCGCGCGCCAGGTCGATCTGCTGGAAGCCGTTATCAGTGCGAGAACCAACGCTGCAACAATGAAGCGGCCGTGCGTCGTGCCGACGGCGCCGAGTGTTGGTGCTGCCACAGCAACGAGGGGGAACGAGCTTCCCCAGAGCGCGCCGACCAACAGCAAAGCTCCAACTACGGCGAATCGGCTGCTGCCGATTGCTTTCCAGTTCTTCATTGCGCCTCTTCGTCGACGACCTCGCGGACATGGATGGTCGATGCCAGACCTACCCTATACCCCCAGTAGGTATGATGCTTCTTGTGTCATGATGCTGCAGGTGATCCGAGGCTGAGGACGCATTATTCGTTCTCCTGCAATGGTTTATGTGTCGAGGCGCTGTACGCGCAGACCTTCAAGTTATCTCCAATATACCTATAGGGGGTATATTGGTGGTTGTGTCGGGCTCGCTTTCCGGGCCACATCCGTCCAGCAAAAGAACAGGAATCCCAATGAGTAGTTGTGGCTGTGGAAATACCCCGAAGGCCGACGCCAATGGCGCTGTAGGCACTGTCGGTACGGCGATGCCGACCGGTGGGAAAGACCTACTCAACTCTGGCAGCAGTGAACTCGTCGAATGTCGGGTCATGCCCGGCAGTGTGATCGAAAAGGCGCGTGCCGAAGCGGAAGGCCTGTTCCGTGACTACGAAGGTAATCGGTACTGGTTTTGCTGCAAGGGTTGTGGTCCTCGATTCGACGCAAATCCGCGGAAGTACGCTGACGTGAGCTGAGCGAAAAGTGGTGGTGCAGGCGATGGCTGCACCACCACTTTCGTTGAGGCCCAATCGGGGTTCGGGTAGACCGTCGACATCAGACGGTGCGAGCGCATGCGCACTGGGTGGCCGCCAAGGTGCATTCGCCTCGCGTGGTTTCGTACGTCGCTTGTACGGGCAATTCAGCAACTGTCTCCCGAGGCCAAAGTGCAAATCCTGCAACGGCTCCCACTGCGGCAAGCGCTGCAAGGATGCTCCAAGTGACCGCAAATCCCGCGCTCGAACCAACCCATCCGGCGATCGGATAGGTGACAAGCCAGGCAAGGTGCGACAGGGAGAACTGGGCTGCGAATACCTCCGGTATACCTGCGGGTTCGACGGAGCGCCGAAGTACTTTTCCGGTCGGCGTGACGATCATGGCCATCCCGGCGCCGACGAGTGCCCACACTGCGGCAGTGAGCATCCACGTGAATACACCGGCCACGGCGAGGGCTGCTGCCGCGCTGGCACTGACGACCAGGACAACGGAACCTGCTGTCATCACAGTGCGTTCAGCGGTTCTGTCGAGAACGCGTGGAAGAAGCAGCGCGGTCACCAACGTGCCGGTGCCTGACGCGGCAAGCATCCACGCCACGTCGGATTGGGTTCCACCGAGCTCGTCGCGGACGTAGTTGACTGTGTTGACCACGACGATCGAACCGGCTGCTGCCACCACGAGATTGAGTGCCATGATGCCGCGCAGTCGCGGTGTGGTCACGAAGATTCGCACCCCCGACGCGATCCGATCCCACGCCTTGCGGTGAGTACTCCGGCGAGCGTTGGGGATTCGGGTGGCCAGCACGAGCAGTGCCGAGACCGCAAAGCCCACGGAGGTGGCGACGAACAACAGGTTGAATGTCATGAAGGACAGTGCGACTGCGGCAAGAACAGGGCTGAGCAGGCTTTCCATCGTGTAAGCGACCTGCGATGCCGACAGTGCGCGGGTGAAATCGGCCTCGTCGGTCACGATGTCAGGAATGACCGCTTGGAACGTGGGAGTGAACGCTGCCGACGCAGCTTGGAGAACGCCTACCAGCACGTAGATGTGCCAGATCTCGCTGACGAAGGGCAATGCGATCACGACCGCTGCACGAAGGGCGTCGAGGGCAACGAGGAAAGCCCGTCTCGGCAACCGGTCGACGTACGCCGCCGCGAGTGGAGCGATCACGACGTACAGGGACATCTTGATCGTCAGCGCGGTGGCCAGCACAGCTCCGGCGCTCGGCCCAGCGAGTTCGTAGGCGAGTAGACCCAGCGCAACCGTCGCCAATCCGGTGCCGAACAGCGCGATGATCTGGGCGCTGAAGAGCAGGCGATAGTCGCGAATCAAGAACAGACGCATGCTGTTCCGTTCCGGTGCGGTCCTAGCGGTCCGGTTCATCTGGTTTCACTCCCGCGACAAGATTGAAAGCTCCGGTCAGGACATTGAGGGCGACGATTCCGACGACGTCAGCGATCTCGCGATCACCGTAGCCGTGCGCTCGAAGGCCCGCGATGTGTTCGTCTGAAATCGAGGCAGGCTCCCGATAGACGCGAAGTCCGAGGTCGATCATTGCCGCGATGGCAGGATCGGCGGACGTGCCCGCGCGGGCACGCTCGATCTCGTCCGCCTCGACGCCGTTGGCGTGCGCGGCGGCAACGTGGGCTTCGAGGCAAACAGCGCAACCTTGCTGGACCTGCACGGCGATCGAGATTCGCTCGGTGATCTTGCGGCTCAGTTTCGCTCGCTTCATTGCCCGGCTGAGTTGCAGATAGCCACCCAGTACGGCGGGCGAATGAGCCATCGCCGCGACCATGTCACCGACCTGTCCGTGACGGTTGACGAGTTCGGCGAGAAGGTCTTTAGATGCACCGACAGCGGTGGCGGGTGTGAGAGATGCAAGGCGCGACATAACGAGTCCTAAGTGGTTCCGCCGGTGGTGGGTTCGGCTGGTGACAGCCGGCCGAACCCACCACCGGAGTTGGTCAAGAATTGACGGTGGATTGAACGGTTCGAGGATCGTCGACCTTGGTCGACCGCATCACGACCGCGGTGATTGCTGCGCCCACCACTGCGATGGCGGCTGCTCCCAGGAACACGGCGGAGAAACCGTTCGTCAACTCCGTCAGGTCACCGAGTTGATCAGCGCCGAACACTGCTGCGATCGCGGTCATCACCGCGAGGCCGACAGCCGAGCCGACCTGGTAGCTGACGTTGACGATGCCGGAAGCCAATCCGCCCTCTTCCGGGCGTGCAGCCGAAATCGCCGTACCGAGTGAGGGAATGAACGCCAGCGTCATACCTGCCGCAGCCACGAGCGACGCCGGCAGTACGTCGACCCAGAAGTTGCCGGTGGGCCGGATCAACGACATCCAACCCAAACCGATTCCCAGTACCAGCAATCCGGTCACGATCATCGCTTTTGCACCGAAGCGTGCCATGGCCCGTGGTGCCACGACGACCATGCCGAGCATGACGAAGATCGTCATCGGCAGCAGCGCCGCACCGGCCGGGAAGGCGCTGTATCCGAGCACTTGCTGCAGGTACAGGTTCAGGAAGAACCACATCGGTATCCAGGCAGCGCCGAGGACGAGCTGAGCGATGTTCGCGGCACCGAGGTTGGGCGCCTTGAAGATTCCCAGACGCACCAGAGGTTCCCGACGCTTGGACTGGATCAACACGAATGCACCCAACAGAGCGGCCGAAACGGCGAGCGCCAGCCACGTCTGCCCGGATCCCCATCCGACATCAGGTGCTCTGACGATGCCGAAGACTCCGACAGCAAGACCTGCGGTGACAGCGAGTGCGCCGAGGAAGTCGATCGACCCGGTACGTGCCGGTGCGTTCGGCATCAGGAGGGGAGTAGCGATCAGCGCGATGACGGCGATGGGAATGTTGAGGTAAAACACCCAAGGCCAGCTGGTGTATTCGGTGATGACGCCGCCGAGGAACACTCCGGCCGTACCGCCTGCCGGGGCGGCAGCGCCGTAGATGGACAGCGCCTTGGTCATCTCTTTCTGCGTGCTGCCGAACAGCATCATCAGCAAGGTGAGCGCCGATGGTGCGATGAGTGCGGCACCGGCACCCTGAACGGCGCGGCCCGCAAGTTCGACGGCAACGTTACCGGCGGCACCGGCGACAACGGAACCGATCAGCAGGATCAGCCAACCAGCGGAGAACACTCTGCGGGCGCCGAACAGGTCGGACAGGCGGCCGCCGAGGAGGAGTAGCCCACCGAATGCGATGACGTACGCATTGAAGACCCAGGTCAGGCCTTCCTGGGAAAAGCCGAGATCGCTCTGCATCTGGGGGAGAGCGACACCGATGATCGAGGTGTCCATGATGACCATGAACTGAGCGGCGGCGATCAACGCCAACGCCCACCACTTACGGGTGGATTTCGGTTGTGTGGACATTCTGAGTTCCTTACCTGTACGGGGTATAGGTGATGCTCGTGTGGTCAGGGGGTGTCGAAAGCGAGCCTGGGCGACATCGGCGCAGCGCTTCGTTGAGGTGCGCGGGGAAATGCTGTTCTTGGAACTCATTCGGCCGGCGCTCTGCGTAGATGCGCATCGGATCTCCTTCGAGTGAATTCAGGGTGTTCGAGTAGTTCGTTGCATACCCTAGGGGGGTATGGTACAAATTGCAACAGGTTCGAATTCAAGGAGTGTCGAACCCGACGCAGACGGCAACGGAAGTGCTGCCGACCCAAACTTTGGAGGGCAAGATGTTCAGCGGCAACGGCTACACACTGGAATTGGCAACGTCGGAGGCGGCCGTCGGCAGCCATGTCCCCTTGCAGTTCCGGATCCTGGATTCGGTTGGAACTCCGTTGACCAGGTACACCGACACCCACGACAAGCAGTTGCATCTGATCGTGGTCGGTCTGGACCTGACCGGATTCCAACACGTGCATCCCGAATTGGACGAGAACGGAAACTGGCGTGTGTCAGTCGATTTCGATCACGCGGGAGACTACCGAGTCTTCGCTGACTTCACCCCGGACGGGGGTGACGGAATGACGCTGAGTGCGGATGTACGCGTCGCCGGGTCCTATGATCCTCGGCCGTTGCCCGCCGCTGCTGCCGTCACGACGGTCGACGGCTATACCGTCTCTCTCGAAGGCGCGGCCCATGCCGGCCAGACATCGAAGCTCACGCTCTCGGTCAGTCGTGACGGAATCCCAGTCACAGACTTGCAGCCCTACCTTGCCGCGTACGGGCATCTGGTCGCGTTGCGTGCCTCCGACCTCGCCTATCTCCATGTGCATCCGGATGGTCATCCGGGTGACGGTGTCACGCCGGCTGGACCGGCAATCACCTTCTACGCCAACATGCCGAGCGCTGAGGACTACCGGTTGTTCCTGGACTTCAAACATGGCGAAGTGGTGCGTACGGCGGAATTCACTCTGACTGCCGACAATGCGACCACGCCTGGGGCCGAACACTCGAGCCACTCGCACCACGGGCACTGAGACCGAATGAGTTTCGCAGCAACGGGAAAACGGGCATGGGCGATCACCATGCACCCATCTGTTCGTGCAGTAGCGAAATGCGTGGCGATGTGCGCAGTGATTGCTCTGCAAGACAACGGAAGTCGAAGAGTATCCGCACATCGCCCCGGTAACGAGAATTGTTGCGAAGTCACGCGTTGACGAACAGGAGGACATCGAATGTCGGAAGCGACAGAAGTGGGCAACGCTCCAAGCAGTGCCCCGGGCAATGATACGACCGGCGATGTGTGCTGCACGGGTGATTCCCACGGCTACATCACCGCCAAGGACGACTACCTAGGGCGCCTGCGTCGCATCGAGGGTCAAGCCCGCGGCCTGCAGCGCATGGTCGACGAGGACAAGTACTGCATCGACATTCTCACGCAGGTTTCGGCGATGACCAAGGCTCTCCACGCGGTGGCCATGGGGCTGCTCGAGGACCACATCAGCCACTGCGTCGTCAAAGCTGCCGTTGACGGTGGTCCCGAGGCGGAGGCAAAGGTGAAGGAAGCGACCGACGCGATTGCGAGGCTCGTTCGCTCGTAGAACTGTGCTCGACGAACATTGATACCGTGGTCGTCATGTTCAGCATCGAGATCCGTCGTACATTCGCTGTGAGGCAAGGGTTTCCGGCGGCTTCCGGCACCCGTGCGGGACGCAAAGAATTTGCCGCCGCTGATGCCCGTCGAGGGATTTCGCGTGACGATGCGAGTCGGGTTCTCGTTCGAGGACGACCAACTCGGAGAACGTGGATGGTTTGTCGACACGGACGCTCTCGACGAGTCTGTCGATCGGTGCGCCGAGCGATTGGCGAGCGGTGTCTGGCCGGAGATTTTCGATTTCCGTCCGTCATTCGAGAACGTTGCGAAATGGGCTTTCACGGAACTTGCGTCCACGATTCCTCAGCTGACCTACGTCGAGCTGGACAACGAGACGATAGGTGTGGCAACGAGATACGTCAGATCGCACTGATCTGACATATCTCGTTGCCACAGGGTATCGATCGATCGGACTACTGGTAGAGACGCAGTGCAGACCCGATGAAGGACTTACCGAATGCGAGCCCGGCCTTGTTGAAGTAGAAGCTCATGTTCGTATTCGCGAACGGCACCGCGGACACCGTCTTGGTGATCTGCGACTCGGCGTCTGCCCACTCTGCGCACGCTGCGTCGCCGGTCAACCCGGAAGCCTTGGCCACCGCTGCTTCGTAGGCGGGGTTGTTGATCGAAGAGAAATTCTTACCGGCTGCCGGAGCAGGTCCGGTGAAGAACGGGGTGAACCCGCTGGGAATCGAATTGTTGATCTGGATCCATGCGATGTCCCACTGATTGTTGTCTTTACCGCTGAGCATGACGTCGACAACTTTGGTCTGGTCGGCTCCCGTTACCTCGACGTTTGCGCCGAGATCCGACCATGCAGATTGAGCGAGTTCGGCTGCTGCGCTGCGAGCCTCTTCGCCTCCTGCGTAGAAGAGGCGGAGTGTCAACGAGTTTCCGTCTTTGCTTCGTTTTCCGTCCGACCCGGCGGTCCAGCCGGCCGCGTCCAAGGTTGCCTTCGCTGCGCTGACGTCGTAGTCCGGAATGTTGCCGGTGACGGAGTCGTACACGCAGGCGCGGGGCTCTATACCGACGAGACTTGTTGCGCGGGTGCCCTGGCCGGCCGTGATAACTTCTGCCAGATCGTCGAGATTGACTCCCTGGACGAGTGCTTTGCGAACGGCGGGATCGCTGGTGGGATTGTTCGCGATCTGGTTGAAGTACATCTGACCGGACGGCATCGGGCGATTGATCGAGTCCAGATTGGCGGCTTCGATCCGGTCCTTGTCCGGACCGGCGATCGGAGATGCGTTGAGTTCGCCGGAGAGAAGCTGGTTTGCGGCGGTGCTGACATTGGGTGCCATGACAGCGATGACGGTCTTGGGGACACCTGGTGTGTCGGAGGTGGTGTCGTCGGGGCCCCAGTTGTAGCCGTCACGACGCTGGAACGTGTAGTGGTCGTTGGCGGCGACTTCGGTGACTTCGAACATGCCGGAACCGAGAGACTTCTTGTTCGAGGCGGTCGGGTCCGCGAGTCCGGCGTCGCACATGATCGGGAGGCGACTGACCGTGAGGAGGAGGAAGGGGCTCGGCGCCGGAGTGGTGACCGTGATGGTGCGGGTCGCGGGATCGGCAGTGGCCGAAGCGCCTACGGGGACCGTGGTGCCGCGTTGTTGTGAACCGTTGGCCGGATCGGCCACGAAGTTGATGTTGTTCGCGACGGTCTGCGCGTTCAGCGTCGACCCGTCGGTACAGGTCACTCCCTCGCGGATGGTGAAGGATGCGGAGGTCGGCGTCTCTTCCCATTTCTCTGCCAACCACGGTTTGAATTCACTGGTGTCCGGATCCTGGTAGACCAGGGAGTCGTAGGCCAGCCTCGAGATGTCAGCGGTTGCCGCGGAGCCGGACATGATCGGGTTGAGTGCACCCGGATCGGCTTGCAACGCATAACGGAAGGTTCCGTCTGTCAGAGGTTCACCGCCGTCGGAGCCCGAGGACGTGTCTCCCGAGCTGCAAGCCGACAACACGAGTGCGAGCCCCGCGGCCGTTGCAAGTGCCGGATAAGAGCGGTGTTTCATTGTGCCTCCGTGAAGGAGCCAGGGCCCGAGCGAAATTCGAGAGGGCGCGGTCGAGTGTGACCGCTAAATCTTGGCGTAGGACGTGACGGGCATCTCGGTCGATCTTCACGAAAATCATGCCGATTTTTGTTCGATCTCACGAGAACCGGGGTGATGAACCAGTTCAGGTCACGGTGAGTCGAGGTCATTTTGCCGTGGCCACCCGGTTGCAGTGAGTACAACGGCAGGGACCGACGTCAACGGAGAGATCGGGCCGAGGGCGAGGAGATCTTCGTCTTCGTCGATCTCGGACCAGAATTTTTCAGAAGAAACATCGAGGCCGAGAACGATCCACGGCGGTCCGGCTTCTTGAAAGGCAAAGGAGACTCTGCCGGTTCGCGGAACCGTCGCATCGAACAGGTGGTCTCCGACTGGATATCCCTGTTGCTCGCCCACCAACGTCAGGGTTGTCGGTTCGAAGGACGCTTCGCGCAGCATCTTCTCGACTGCGCGGTCGAAACTCTGCTGGGTGGTGAACTCTTCGTCCGCGTTCGAACCGCTGAACTCGGGGAAATGCGCACAACACAAAAGGTGTGAGCCCTCCGAGTTGCAGTAGAGACGAAACACGGGAAATCCACCTGCCACGAAGCGTGACGTTAGCAGAGCGTCGAAATGGAGAAGTTGCTGTTTCGGCAAAGATGGTTGCGTGGGTTGTGGAAGGTCGTTCATCCTGGGTGCATGAGCCACGAACACCACAATCACCACGAAAACTCTGAAACCACCGAGAATCCGTACGCCAAGGCGGACGCACAGTTCTGGAACTCGCTGTACGAGGAACGCCCCGCGCGCTGGAGCGGAAATCCCAACCCACAGTTGATTGCCGAAGCCTCCGACCTGGAACCGGGCACTGCACTCGACGTCGGTTGCGGCGAAGGCGCCGACGCTTTGTGGTTGGCACGTCGCGGGTGGAAGGTCACCGGCACCGACATATCGTCGGTTGCGCTCAGCCGCGCCCAGGCTCACGTCGAGGGCGAGGGCGTCGACATCGAATGGCTGGAAGCCGACCTGACGAAGTGGGATCCGCAGGGGCGCTCGTTCGATCTGGTGTCCGCGCAGTTCTTCCACATGCTCGAACCCGCGCGCGGGGAATTGTTCCGTGCTCTCGGAGATCTGGTCGCGCCCGGCGGGCATTTGCTGATCGTGGGCCACTCGCCCCACGAGTCGCCCACCGAACATCATCGGGCAATGCTGCATACACCCGAATACGTGGAGTCGCTGTTCACCGATGGTTGGAAGGTGTTGGTCTCGGAGTCGCGGGAACGTGATCTTCCCGCGAACCCCGAGATGCATCACACCACGGATACCGTTGTGCTGCTTCAGCGATTGAGTGCGAGCACCGACAGCAACTCGTAAGCGACGTGAGCCGCTGCGATACCGGTGATCTCGGCGTGGTCGTACGCCGGCGCTACCTCGACGATGTCGGCGCCGACCACGTTGAGTCCCACCAACCCGCGCAGTGTGTTCAACAATTCGCGAGAGGTCATGCCGCCCGCTTCGGGTGTTCCGGTACCCGGAGCGTGTGCGGGATCAAGCACGTCGATGTCGACGGAGACGTACACCGGGCCACCGTCGAGGCGCTTACGCATGCGCTCGACGATGCTGGCGACGCCGTCGACCTCGTAGTCGTCACTGCGGATCACCTGGAAGCCGAGGACGCGGTCGTCTTCGAGGTCTTTCTCGCTGTAGAGCGGTCCACGGATACCGATGTGCTGCGAACGCTCCATGTCGATCAGGCCTTCTTCGCTGGCGCGGCGGAAGGGGGTGCCGTGGGTGAAAGGCTGACCGAAGTAGGTGTCCCAGGTGTCGAGGTGAGCGTCGAAGTGCAGGACGGCGATCGGGCCGTGATCGCGGGCCAGTGAGCGCAGGATCGGAAGTGCGATGGTGTGGTCGCCGCCGAGCGTGAGCACGGAGGAACCGTCGGCGCGCAGGTCGGTGACGGCGGACTGAACCGTCGTGAGAGCTTCCTGAATGTCGAAGGGGTTGACGCCGATGTCGCCGAAATCGGCTACCTGCTGGTTGGCGAAGGGCGAGACCTTGAGCGCGGGGTTGTACGGACGCAGCAGCTTCGACGCAGCGCGGATGTGCCCCGGACCGAACCGAGCGCCGGGTCGGTAGCTGACACCCGAATCGAAGGGGATGCCGAGGATTGTCACGTCGGCGCGCGAGACCTCGTCGAGGCGCGGCAGACGCGCAAAAGTGGTCGGCTCGGCGTAGCGGGGGACGCGCGTGGCGTCGACGGGTCCGATGAACGATCCGGGGTTGTTGGTAGCCATGTGCAGAGGTCCCTGCTCTCGATTCGGCGCACACCGGGCGCCCTTCAGTGATGTAGCTCTCTGAGCAAGTATGGTTTCTTCAAGAGGCTCGGTTGTCAACCCCTGTTTCCTGAAAGGGACACGGCGGTCGTGAAGGAGTGGGTTCAGTGGCCAAGGCGAAGGAAGCGGTCGAGCCGGTCGGACCGCGCATCGGGGCGAGGCTCAAGGCGGCACGTCAATCGAAGCGGTTGACCCTCGACGACCTGGCCGAGGCCTGTGGTGTGACGAAGGGGTATCTCTCGAAACTCGAGCGCGATCACGTCAACGCGTCGGTGGCGACCCTGATCAAGGTGTGCGCGGTGCTCGAGATCCCCGTCGGATCCCTGTTCGAGAATGCGTCCGCCGGTGAAGTAGTCCGCGCCGACGCCATGCCGCAAATCAGCTTCGGTGGCGAAAAGATGACGGAGTACCTGCTCACGCCTACCAACGAGCGTCGAATTCAGGTGCTGCTCGGCGAGCTGGAACCAGGCGGCGGAAGTGGTCAGGAGTTCTACAGTCTGCCGATCGACGTGAACTTCGTGCACGTGCTGGAGGGCGGCTTGCGGGTCTCGTTCGAGGGCGGTCGGACGGATCCGAACGGTGAGGCCGTCGATGCCGAGGACGTCGTGCTTGCGGCGGGCGATTCCTTCACGTTCACGCCGACGCACAACCATAGTTTTCAGGCCGAAGGCTCGGTTCTGGCGAAGGTTCTGTGGGTCTTGAATCCGGCATTGCCGGAAGGGCCACGCGCGTCGCCTTCGTGAGACCCGAATCTGTGAATGTTGATTCTTAGGAAACAAGAGTTGACATGATTGGCGGCACCCGTCACGCTGGTAGTTGTCCCCGTCACACACACCGTCGAAAATTGGCGTCACGGAACTCCTGAAGGAGCGCACCATGCATGTCGATTCAGTTCGAGTTGGCCTGTTCCAAGGTCCGCTCACCACCCCGGACACCTTTGCGTCGGTGGAGTTCAACCTCGCTGCAATCGACACCGCTGCCCGCGAGGCTGCGGCATCCGGTGCGAAGATCCTGCTGACGCCGGAGATGTCCGCAACCGGCTACGACATCGGCGAACTGGTGTCGCTGCGCGCGGAGCCGGCCGACGGCCCGATCTTCGATTCCGTCGCCGAGATTGCTCGAAGTGCAGGCATCGCCGTCGTCTACGGCTACCCCGAACTCGACGGGGGAGACGTCTACAACAGCGTGCAGGTGGTGGACCGCGATGGCACTTCGATTGCGCACTACCGCAAGACACACCTGTTCGGCACGCTCGACCGCGAACATTTCCGGCCAGGTGAGACCCTGGTGGTCGGGTTCGATTTCGAGGGCATCCGCTGCGGATTGTTGATCTGCTACGACGTGGAATTTCCCGAAGCGGTTCGGGCCCATGCCGACGCCGGTACCGAATGGCTCATCGTGCCGACGGGGTTGATGACTCCGTACGAACACATTGCGCAGCAAGTGGTTCCGGCCCGCGCATACGAGAGTCAGATGTTTGTCACCTACGTCAACCGCTGCGGCGCCGAAACCGAGCTGACCTACTGCGGTCTCTCGTGCGCCATCGCACCCGACGGTGCCGAGTTGGCGCGGGCCGGGGGCGGCCAGGAATTACTCTTCGCGGATATCGCCGCCGCCACCGTCTCGCAATCGCGCACCCTCAACACGCATCTCGACGATCGACGCCTCGATCTGTATCCAGACCTTTCTGTCACGACTGTCTCCAAGGAGAACCGTAGATGACCATCCCAGTAGCTCCGGACAGTTCCTCGGAACCCGGCAAGCAGCCGCCCCTCACGATGTTCGGGCCGGATTTTCCGTTCCCGTACGACGACTACGTTTCCAGTCCGGCGGGACTCGGCTCGGTGCCCGATCTGGCACTGGGTACAGAAGTTGCCGTGATCGGTGGTGGACTCTCCGGCATGATCGCGGCCTACGAGTTGCTCAAGGTCGGTCTCAAACCGATTGTCTACGAAGCTGATCAGATCGGTGGCCGGATGCGGTCGGTCGAGTTCGACGGGCACCCCGGGGTTGTCGCCGAGATGGGCGCAATGCGTTTCCCACCGTCGTCGACGACGTTGTTCCACTATCTGAACGAACTGGGTCTGCAGACCGAAGAGTTCCCGAATCCCCTTGCCGAGGTCACGCCGAGCACCGTCATCGATCTCAAGGGTGAGAGCCACTACGCGCACACTCTCGAGGATCTGCCGCCGATCTACACAGAGGTGGCGCAAGCCTGGCAGCGCACTCTCGAAGAGCACGCCGATCTGATTCCGTTGCAGCAGGCCATTCGTGACCGCGACACCGCAGAGATCAAGCGGATCTGGAACGACCTCGTGGTGCGCTACGACGACCAGACGTTCTACGGATTCCTCGCCGCGTCGAAGCACTTCAAGTCCTTCCATATGCGGGAAGTGTTCGGGCAGGTCGGATTCGGTACGGGTGGTTGGGATACCGACTACCCCAACTCGATCCTCGAAATCCTTCGTGTGGTCATCACGGCCGCCGACGACGACCACCGCGGCATCGTCGGTGGATCGCAGCAGCTGCCGATGCGGTTGTGGAACCGCGCCCCGGAGCACATGGCGCATTGGCCTGCCGGTACGACGGTCGCTTCGCTCAACGACGGCGAGACGCGTCCCCGCGTCACCGAACTCCGGCGTACCGAGCCCGGCAACATCACGGTCACGGACTCCGAAGGTTTCATTCGCACATATGCGAGTGCCGTTGTGACAGTGCAGAGTTGGATGCTGCTGAACAACATCAGGTGTGACGACGATCTGTTCCCGATCGACCACTGGACTGCGATCGAGCGAACTCACTACATGGGTTCGACCAAGGTGTTCGTTCTCGTCGACCGCCCGTTCTGGAAGGACAAGGATCCCGTGACCGGCCGTGATTCGGTGTCGATGACACTGACCGACCGTATGAGTCGCGGCACCTACCTGCTCGATCAAGGCGAGGGCAAGCCAGGCCTGATCTGCTTGTCGTACACCTGGTCGGACGATTCGCTGAAGCTGCTGGCGCTCGATGCCACCGAGCGCATGAACATAATGCTGCGTTCGCTCGAAGAGATCTACCCAGGCGTGGACTTCCGCAGCCACATCATCTCGAGCCCGGTGACGCTGTCGTGGGAAACCGAGCGCGACTTCATGGGTGCGTTCAAGGCGAACCTTCCGGGGCACTACCGGTACCAGGAGCGCCTGTTCTCTCACTTCGTGCAGAATGATCTCGAACCGCGTCATCGGGGAATCTTCCTCGCCGGTGACGACGTGTCGTGGACTGCCGGCTGGGCCGAGGGCGCGATCCAGACCGCGATCAACGCGGTATGGGGCGTCGTCAACCATCTCGGCGGCGCTGCGCCTACCGAGAATCCCGGACCCGGCGACGTGTTCGAGGAGCTCGCTCCGATCAGGTTGGGCGACTGAGCTCACCGCAACTGCCGAAATGTCGTGCCCGATAGGGGTTGGTACTCCTATCGGGCACGACCTCTTTCCGGTGATCCACGCAACACTGGAAAGTGTTCGGATCCAATAATTTCCAGGAGGGTGTTCAATGGCGAGCACATCATCGGCGACCAAAACCGCAGCTGCAGAATCGAGACCCGCGGGCGGTGATCGATCCGGTGACCCGGCGCTCGAACTGGTCGCCGAATTGGCAGCAGCGGGCCAGCGACTCGTCTTCCGTCAGGGCGACGACTCGAACAGCGATGCCCTGAACAGTGACGATCTGACCTGTGTGGTGCTGTGGCCGTCCGGAGAGCCCTCCCTCTCCGATCTGTGCGAGAACTTCGAGTCCCTCGGACTCCGAGTTTCGACGCACCGCCCGCTTCCGACCGTTCTGGGTTCGGCACACTACTTCACCTTCGAGCCGAGCACCTTCGACGGCAGTGCGCTCGAGAAGATGGCGGACGCCTTCGAAGCCGTCATCGCCGGACAGACCCGTATGGACGCATTCTCCAGTCTGATCGGACGAGCAGACATCACGTGGCGCGACGCAGAGTTGCTGCGCGCTGCGTGCCGTTTCCTCGCTCAGGCTCGTATCGGGTTGTCCGAGAGCTACATCGTCGGAGTGTTGGCAGCGAAGCCGCTCTTCGTACGGCAGGCAATCGAACTCTTCACCGCGCGTTTCGATCCCGCAGTAGCAGGTTCGCGTGAGACGGCCGTGGCCACCGCGGCGGCGGCCATCGACGAATCAGTCGACGGTGCAGACACTCTCGACGAGGATCGCGTCTTGCGCGGTGTGCGTTCATTCTTGCAGGCGACTCTGCGCACCAACTGGTACCTGCGCGGTGAGGCCGGCGAACCGCTGCCGTACGCGTCGTTCAAGATCGACTCGCAGTTGCTCTCCACCCCGCAGAAGACAGTTCCTTTCCGCGAGATCTACGTCAGCGCACCCAATGTCGAAGGCGTGCATCTGCGTAGCTCCTCCGTCGCCCGTGGTGGCCTGCGTTGGTCGGATCGATACGAGGACTTCCGCACCGAGGCTCTGAGTCTGATGAAGACCCAGAGCGTGAAGAATTCGCCGATCGTTCCCTCGGGAGCCAAGGGTGCGTTCGTGGTTCGGGGCACGTCGTCACCGACCCCGGCGCAGGTGCAGGAGTCGTACAGCACCTTCATCCGCGGCTTGCTGGACGTGGTGGACAACATCGTCGACGGCGCAGCGGTGCACCCGGCAGAAGTAATCGAGTACGACGGTGAAGACTCCTACCTCGTCGTGGCGGCGGACAAGGGGACCGCACGGTTCTCCGACGTCGCGAACGGCATCGCCGTCGAACGTGGTTTCTGGCTCGGCGACGCTTTTGCTTCCGGCGGTTCGGCCGGCTACGACCACAAGGCGATGGGCATCACCGCTCGCGGCGCCTGGGTAGCGGTTCGACGCCACTTCGCCGAGCGCGACCTCGATGTCGACACCGATCCGTTCACCGTCGCGGGCATCGGTGACATGTCCGGCGATGTGTTCGGTAACGGAATGTTGCTCTCGCACAAGATCCGTCTGGTCGCGGCATTCGATCACCGCCACATCTTCATCGACCCGAACCCCGACACCGAGACGACGTTTGCCGAACGCGCTCGCCTCTTCACCGTGCCGCGCTCGTCCTGGGACGACTTCGACCGCACCGTGATGTCGCCTGGTGGTGGCGTCTGGCCGCGTAGCGCTAAGTCGATCCGCCTTCCGCTCGAGGCGCGTCAGGTCCTCGGTATCGCCGAGGAGAAGCTGACTCCGCAGGAACTGATCCGAGCGATCCTGTGCGCTCCGGTGGACCTGTTGTGGAATGGCGGCGTCGGTACCTACGTGAAGGCGTCGACCGAAAGCAACGTCGACGCGGCCGATCCGTCCAACGACGCAGTTCGCGTCAGCGCTGACGAGTTGCGTGCAACCGTGGTGGGTGAGGGCGGCAACCTGGGTTTCACCCAGCGTGCCCGCATCGAATATGCCGCTGGCGGAGGACGAATCAACGCCGACTTCATCGACAACGCGGCAGGCGTGGCTACCTCGGACCGTGAGGTCAACATCAAGATCGCACTCGCAGAGTTGGACGCGACCTCGCGCAATGAACTACTCGCGGCGGCCCAGGACGAGGTAGCCGCATCGGTACTCGAGGCCAGTGAAGATCAGACCCTCGCGATCAGCCTGGCCGAGCACCGCGCTCCCGCCCTACTCGATCAGCACGAACGGTTGATCGAGAACCTGGTCTCGGCGGGCGCGATGAAGCGCCTCGAAGAATCATTGCCGGACGCCAAGGCGCTGGCGGTCAGGGCGCGAGCCGGGCAGGGCCTACTCCGTCCGGAACTTGCTGTGCTGGTGGCGCAGTCGAAGAACGTGCTGACGGCGGAATTGGGGGCGTCGACCGTCCCGGACAATCAGATCTTCGCCGATCGTCTCCCGCAGTACTTCCCGCTCTCCGTCGTCGAGGCGGCACCGGACGCGGTCCGCGCACATCGGTTGGGCCGCGACATCATCATCACCTCGGTGGTCGACGAACTGGTCAACCGCGTCGGACCCGGCGTGCTGTTCCGGCTGGAGGAACACCTCGGAGTCCACAGTCCGGAAGCGGCTCTGGCCTACGCAGTGGTCAGCGAAGTGCTCGGCACCGAGGAACTTCGGCGCGAGATCTTGAACTCGGAGCTGCGCGCCACCGAGCAGTTGCAGGCTCTCGATCGCTTGCAGCAGTTGTTGGAATCCGAGATGAGCTGGGTGTTGCGTCGTCCGGGAGCAGCCGGCCGGTTCACCGTGAACCCGCGAGCCGACATCGATCGATGGGCCGCGCCGGTGCGGGCTCTCACCGAAGGGCTGTCGGCCAGCGACCGCATCGAGGCGTCTTTCGGGGCGCTCGCCCTGGCTGACATTGCGTTGCAGGAGAATACGACGGTTCAGGCCGCGGCTGCGATCTACCGGGAACTCTCCGACACCCTCGATCTGGGCGACGTTCTCGGGGGCGTCGACGTTGCCGTCGGTGCCTCGCATTGGGAGGTCATGGGCAGCGCTGCCGTCCACGCCAGGTTGACGGCGCGTTTCGCGGACCTCGTGTCCGGAGCGCTCGGAGAAGGTATTCCGGAGGTCGTCGAGTTGTGGACCGCCGCCAATCCGCAAGCGGTGCGCCGGTTCACGGCTTTGATGTCGAGCGTGAGCCGCAGTGGAGCGCTGGACACCGCCCGTCTCTGCACGGTCGACGCCGAACTCGAACTACTCGTTCGCGGTGCGTCCAGTTTCGCTTCGGTGCACGCCGCGGAGCGTTCAGCGACCCTCCCAGGCGAGTAGCGATAGCAGCAGTTCGGCTCTGACCCTGGCCTGTCCGAGGTCGCATTGCAGCAGTTCCTCGATGCGTGCGATGCGACCTCGGAGGGTGTGCCGATGAACACCGAGTTCGGCTGCGGCCGATTCCCATTGGCCGTTCGCCTCGAGATAGGCGCGCAAAGACGCGACCAGCGCGGTCCCGTGTGCCTGGTCGTGTTCCGTCAGCACCGGGATGGTGTCCGCAGCCATTGCGATCAGTGCCTCACGGGCAGGCTCGGATGCCAGAATCGTCGAACCACTCAGAGCGTCGAACTCGAGAATGCGGGCAGTGGCCGTCGTGAGATTGGCCGCGGCGCGGGCCTGGACGAGTGCGCGCGGTGCGTCCAGAAGACGGTGAGGGGTGCTGATTCCGGCACGCACCGTCTTCGCCTCGGTGGGGGAGAGCTGCGCCAGTAGTGTTTTGGCAGTGTCGATTGTGTCGGTTCCGCGAAGGAGGACGGTCAGCGAACCGTCCTCGGATTGCGCGAACAACGGCCGGCCTGCTCGCGCGAGAGCGTTGTCGAGTTCGCGAAGAACAGGGCCGAGTCCGGATCCGCGAACGTGGACGACACGGACATTGCCGTGCGTATCGCTCGCTTCGTCCAAGTACGACGGCACACCGTCCTCGGGGATTCGGCCGTCGAGTAAGAGCCCGAAAGCCATGGCGTTGAGTCGAGTTCGCTCGGCCCGTAGTCGAACCGGTTTCTCGAGTTCGAGAGTGAGCAGCGAGACCGCATGCCCGAGCAACACTCTGTCGATATTGCTCAGGGGCCCGGCGCCCGCCATTGCGAGGTAGCCGTGCCAGCTGTCGGTGACGCCGACGGGGGACAGTGTCAGCGTCCGTTCGGGTGTGCTCTGCGAGATCGACGCCGGAGCGTTGGGATCGCGGGTGGTCGCCGCGACCGCGCGAACCTCGGTGATCAACGACTTCTGGTTTGCCGGATGCACCGCGGTGATCCGATCTCCGACAAACGCCACCGAAGTTTTTGTGGCCGTGGCCAGTTCACGCACGATGGCAGACACGCCTCCGCGCAGCGCAACGCGGGTGATGCGTGTCTGTACTTCTGCCGCGCGGAGTACCGATTCGTATTCCTGCTGGCTCAGACGGGTCATCACCGCGCGCGTGACCGCCGCGAACGGGGTCGTGAACGGCACTTCCAGCAGGGGGAGCCCGCGACTGCGGGCGGCGGCAATCAGGTCTGCGGGCACACTCTCGTGGGAAAGGCCGGTCCCGAATCCCAGAGCCGATACTTCTGCGGCGGCCAGACGGTCGATGTACTCGCTGTAGTCGGTGGCGTCCGCGCCCACCAGTGCCAGCCCGGTGGTGAGCACCAATTCGCCGCCGGAAAGCCACGGGGTGGGGTCCGTCAGCTCTGTGGCCTGCGCAAACGTGACGGGGTGGGTGGCAGCTGCTCGGTCGGTGAGCAGAGCCAGCGAGAGGTGTTTCTGGCGCAAGAGCCACGAGATCGGAACCGTCACCTGATCCAGGCTAGCTGTCGTTGCCGATATGGAGTAGCCCTGAAGCTTCGGGTATCCATTTCGGCAGTGCTTGCGATGCTTCGCGCGTCGCATACTCGAATGCAATACACAACCGAGAGGGTGGTCACATGAGTGCAATCGAATACCGGCTTCCGCAGGAGCGTCGCATCGTCACGGAGTTCCCGGGCCCGCGCTCGGCTGCGCTCGCCGAACGCCGTAAGAAGGTCGTCGGCGCCGGCGTCGCATCCACCCTCCCGGTCTACGTCGCCGACGCAGACGGCGGAGTCATCGTCGACGTCGACGGCAACTCGCTGATCGACCTCGGTGCCGGTATCGCGGTGACCAGCGTCGGCGCTTCCAACCCGGCCGTCGTGTCCGCAGTTCAGGATCAGGTCGCGCACTTCACCCACACCTGTTTCATGGTCGCTCCGTACGAGGGCTACGTCGAGGTCGCCGAGCGTCTCGCCGAGCTCACCCCCGGTGACCACGAGAAGCGTTCCGTGCTGTTCAACTCCGGCGCAGAAGCCGTCGAGAACGCCGTCAAGATCGCCCGTCACGCAACCGGTCGCGACGCAGTCGTCGTCTTCGACCACGCGTACCACGGCCGCACCAACCTCACGATGGCACTGACATCGAAGTCCATGCCGTACAAGAGCGGCTTCGGTCCGTTCGCCCCCGAGGTCTACCGCGTCCCGATGTCCTACCCGTACCGCGAGGGCCTCAACGTCGACGGCTCCAAGATCACGGGTGAGCAGGCCGCACAGCGCGCCATCACGATGATCGAGAAGCAGGTCGGTGCTGCCAACACGGCCGCCATCCTCATCGAGCCCATTCAGGGCGAGGGCGGATTCATCGTTCCCGCAGAAGGATTCCTCCCGACGCTCGTCGCGTGGGCCAAGGAGAACGGCGTCGTCTTCATCGCCGACGAGGTTCAGGCAGGCTTCGCTCGTACCGGCGCCTGGTTCGCCAGCGATCACGAGGGTATCGTCCCCGACCTGGTCACTCTCGCCAAGGGCATCGCAGGCGGCATGCCGCTCGCCGCTGTCACGGGCCGCGCCGAGCTCATCGACGCCGTCCACCCCGGCGGCCTCGGTGGCACCTACGGCGGTAACCCCGTCGCCTGCGCCGCTGCATTGGCGTCCATCGACCAGATGCGCGAGCTCGACCTCTGTGGCCGCGCACGCACCATCGAGTCGACCGTCGTCGGCCGAATGAACGCACTGGCAAAGGAACTCGACGTCATCGGTGACGTTCGCGGTCGCGGCGCCATGCTCGCCATCGAGCTGGTCAAGCCCGGTGGGCAGGAGCCGGACGCCGATATCACCAAGAAGATCGCCGCCGAATGCCTCGCTGCCGGCGTCGTGATCCTCACCTGCGGTACCTACGGCAACGTCATCCGTCTGCTCCCGCCGCTGGTCATCTCCGAAGAGCTGCTCGACGACGCGTTGACCGTCCTCGAGACCGCTATTCGCACTGCAGCACAGGGGAACTGACATGTCCAACGTCTCGGATCTTCTCGACTCGGTACCCAAGGGTCTCTGGCTCGGCGGCAAGCTCGTCCCGGCCGAGAAGACCTTTGCGGTCTACAACCCGGCAACGGGTGAGGAACTCGCCCAGGTAGCCGACGCCACCGCTGCCGACGGTATCCGTGCGCTCGACCTCGCCGCTGCGGCGCAGGAAGACTGGGCGGCCACGCCGGCACGTGTACGCGGCGAGATCCTGCGCACCGCCTTCGAATTGCTGCACGCCCGCGCCGAGGACTTCGCGCTGATGATGACCCTGGAAATGGGTAAGTCGTTGGCAGAGAGCCGCGGTGAGGTCAACTACGGCGGCGAATTCCTGCGCTGGTTCAGCGAGGAAGCAGTACGCATCGGCGGACGTTTCACGCAGGCTCCGGCCGGCAACGGTCGCATCCTGGTCACCAAGGAAGCCGTCGGACCGGTCCTTGCGATCACCCCGTGGAACTTCCCGCTCGCCATGGGCACACGCAAGATCGGACCGGCGCTGGCTGCCGGTTGCACCATCATCGTCAAGCCCGCCGAGGACACGCCGCTGACCATGCAGCTCCTCGGTCAGGTGTTCGCCGATGCCGGTCTGCCCGACGGTGTGCTCTCGATCCTCCCGACGTCCGACGCGGCCTCCATCAGTGGACCGCTGATGGAAGATGCGCGTCTGCGCAAGGTCACCTTCACCGGCTCCACTGGCGTCGGAAAGTTGTTGGTGCGCAACGCTGCTGACAAGCTGCTCCGTACGTCGATGGAACTCGGTGGCAATGCACCGTTCATCGTCTTCGACGACGCCGACATCGACGCAGCTGTCGACGGCGCAATGCTCGCGAAGATGCGTAACGGCGGCGAGGCCTGCACCGCGGCCAACCGCATCTACGTCGCCAACTCGGTGCGCGAGGAGTTCACCGACAAGTTCACCGCCAAGGTTGCGGCCTTGAAGGTGGGCGCCGGTGACGCCGAGGGCACCAACATCGGACCGCTGATCAACACCAAGCAGCTCGCAACCGTCACCGGACTCGTCGACGACGCCGTGTCCAAGGGCGCTCGCGTTCGCACCGGTGGATCGGCGCCCGAAGGAGCCGGCTTCTTCTTCACCCCGACCGTTCTGGATCAGGTGCCCGCCGATGCGCGCCTGCTGAAGGAAGAGATCTTCGGACCCGTTGCGGCAGTGGTCGGTTTCGACACCGAAGACGAAGCGATCGCGGCTGCGAACAACACCGAGTACGGCCTCGTGGCGTACTTCTACACCCGCGACATCGACCGTGCGATGCGCGTCTCGGCCAAGCTGGACACCGGCATGGTCGGCGTCAATCGCGGCGCGATCTCCGATGCTGCGGCGCCGTTCGGTGGCGTGAAGGAATCGGGCTTCGGCCGTGAAGGCGGAACCGAGGGTATCGACGAGTATCTCGATACCAAGTACGTAGCGCTGTAACTTGCTGTGCGCCTTTATTAACCGCGGGCGGTTAATAAAGGCGCACAGTTGTCTATTGACCTAACGGAGTGGGGCGGTAGTACTTGCCCTCGTGGTAGAGCAGCGGTGCGGCAGCGGATTCGTCGTCCTCTTCGGCGTGAACCCGCGTGACGAGTCCGATGACCAGCGTGTGGTCGCCGACAGGGATCAACTGGTCGACCTTGACGCGCATCCAGCTGGGGGTGCCGTGCAGAACCGGCTCCCCGGTGTCGAGCACTGCCCACAGAGACTCGTCTGCAAAACGCTGATCGGCACTACGCGCAAAGCGCTGGGCCAGATGCTGCTGATGTTCGCCGAGAAGGTGGATAACCAAAGACTCGGCGGCCTTGAGTGCATTGATGCTCGACGACGTCTCCGCGATGTTGAACGAGACGAGCGGCGGCTCGAGGGAGACGGACGAGAACGAGGTGGCGGTGAAACCCACCGGGCCGGTACCCGAATCGAGGGTCACGACGGTGACACCGGCGGGGTGGCGGCGAAGCGCTGCACGGTAGTCACCGGCGCAGATGCCGGTGGACAACTCGGGCGTCGCTGCTACTTCGGGGACGTCGGGGGTGGTGTGGCTGGAAACGGCATTCGGCTTGTCAGACAACGGGAACTCTCCGGCTGGAACTCGAGGTGTGCGGTGTGGTCGAGGTGACTGCGCTCGGCATACACAGACATGCGTCGGTGCGGCACAGATCTACGTGTCGTCGACGCCAGTGGTTACCGGCCGGGGTCCTGGTTGCAGTGCACATGGTGCGTCCAACTATAGGTGGACGCACGTCTGAGTGGGTTCGGACCGGGTTGGCTGAAGTGCGTCAGTCCATGTCGACGGCGAGGCCGGCCGTGATTCGAAGGAGTTCGGAGTACGTCGTGCGAAAGACCGTGTTCGGGTGCCCGGCAGCAGCCCACAATTCGGGGTACTGCTCGAGGGCGGTATCGATGTAGGTGGGCAGGTTGGTGGGATGCCCGAGCGGAGCGACCCCACCGATCGGCTGGCCCGTTGCCGACTTCGCCATTTCCAGCGGCGCCCGCGTGAGCTTGCCTTCGAGGCGTTCGCCGGTGGCTTTCAGATTGACCTGATGTGCGCCGGAGACCAGCAGTAGGACCGGGTCGTCGTCGAGAAGGAACACGAGCGACTTGGTGATCGCGCCTACCTCCACCCCGACGGCCGCCGCTGCCTCGGCCGCGGTGTGCGTGGCTTCGGGCTGCGTGACGATGACGCCGTGGTGACCCCGTGAGATCAGTGTTTCGGCGACGTGCGAGGCGTTGGGGTGGAGGAGGCTCGTCATGAGTTCAGACTAGGACTAGTCGGCGTTCGCCACAGCTGGAGTCGGCGTCGTGTCGGTGGACTTTCGGTTACGACGGATCGTGAAGCCGAACAGCATGACCGCACCGATCAGCGCGTACAGGAAAAGCGTCAGAGCAGGCTGGCCGACGCCGACGTTGTTGAAGTAGACGATGCTCCGCACGCCTTCGGTGCCGGCGCCAGGTGTGATCCATCGGCCGATGGCGGCATAGAACGAGGGAATCACGTTGGAGCCGAATGCGCCTCCCGCACTGGGATTGCCGAGAATCACGAAGACGGCGATAGCCAGCGGGACTGCCAGAACGCCGATGGCAGCGCGCAATCCGAGTGTGAACATGGCGGTGCCGAACACCACGGCTGTTCCCAGGATCCACAGCGGGAACCAGTGGCCCGCGAAAGTTCCGAGCACGTGTGAGGTGATGAGTGCGCCGAGGGCTCCCGAGATGATCGAGTAGATCGCGATCACGCCCGTGTGCGCGCTTGCCTGGCGGAGGGTCTTCGGCGCACCGATGAACAGTCCGATGGCTGCCGCAAGGAGATAGCCGCCGACGACCCAGCCGACCGAGAGGTAGAAGCCGGAGAGGCCGCGGTTGTCGTGCGCTCCGACGGGGATCTCGTCGCGGACGACGAACTGTCGGTCCTGCGTCGCCTCGACCTTCGTGAACACCGCTTCGAGTGATGTCGCGATGGAGCTGCCGCCCGCGCTCGCGGTGATCAGGGTGTCCGGTCCGGCCGGATTGATGACAAACGCGCCCTGGATCTCGCGGTCGTTGATCATGCGGCGAGCGGTCGCCGTGCTGTCGACCACCTGAGCGTCGAGCGGGCTGCCGTCGATGGCATTGAGTTTGTCGGCGATCTGCTGATCCATGCCGTCCGGTGTGCCCTGATCGGCGATGACCGCGATTTCGATGTCTCGCGGAGTCGGCTGATGGAAGGCGGCGACGTAGCTGAGGATGAAGCCCATCTGCAGCAGGAGCACGCCGACGAACAGCGCGGCCATCACCTTGGGTGCGCCGTATTTCACGAGCAGATTGTCGTGGTGGTGTTCGTCGTGGGTGGAGCTGTTGTCTGGTGCGGCGTGTGCCGGATGCGTAGTGGTCACGAAAGAGTCCTGATCTTGTCGAAAGTAAAGAGCTTGTCAATACCCGAGGTATTGAATACTCTAGGTATCGTGACTGAATCTCGTCAACCGGACTGGACGCCGGTAACCCGCCCCGGACGTGACGTGGTGCGGCAAAGACTGCTCGACGCTGCGGCGGAAGAGTTTGCGGAGCGCGGATTCAGTGCTGCACGTCTCACTGAAGTTGCTCGCCGAGCGGGCTTCACCAAGGGGGCTGTCTACTCCAACTTCGAGTCGAAACAGGATCTGTTCGCCGAACTGTTCGCGCAACGGTCTCTCGAACTGGCCGGCCGTGTGCTCGCCGAGATCGCCGGGATGAACCCCGCCGACGCGGCGGGCAAAGGTGGCGAGGCCATTGCAACGTGGATGGTCGACGACCCGGGGTGGTCACTGCTCGTCCTCGAATTCGGAGTGCTCGCCGGACGTGATCCGCAGATCGCTCAGGCGTACTTACGTGAGCGTCGCCACTTGCGCAGTCAACTCGTGGAGTTGATCGGTGAACGTGCCCGCGAATGGGGAGTGGACGATTCCTTCGATGTGCGGACCACTGCAATCTCGTTGATGGCCTTGATATCCGGGCTCGTTCTCGAGCACTCGGTGGATCCGGAAGAAGTTGATCAGAGCGTGATGGGTGCCGCCGTGACGGCACTCTTCGCCGGCGCCGTCGCACGGGCAGGATTGCCCGCCGTCTGAGTTGCTCGGTTGACAGGCAACAGATTTGAGAACTACCCTCTGGGTGCAGTACCTCGTTAGGTGAGGCTTCTGCACGAACACAGGCCACTGATCTCACGACGTCGAGAGACGCCCAAGGTTAGGACAGATCTCCCCGGCTTAAGGGGTGATCCAAAGTGGCTTCCCGGTCTTGATCGGGACACGTCGTGCAGTGCCAAAACTCGGACGTGGAGGTGTTTTCGCAGCTTGATGCCGGTTTCTTCCGGCGAAGGCGAGAGTACGTCGATATTCGGTTCTCCTGGCGTGTGCTGTGCGCATGTACTTTGTGTGGCGTCAACGGACGCCCCGAACTTTCAGGAGGTGACCATCGTGGACGACCCGCCGAGTCGATATTCGACCCATCCTTCTGTTCTTACCGACGGTGCTCACCCCGGCATTTTGCTCGTCAGTCTCTGACCTTCGCACCCTCGGTTTCATCTGCGCGACTTTGTCGCGTCCGCTGACGACTTCCGTTGTCGTTCAGCGCATTCTGCTGCCCTCATGCACTGGCACTGTCCCGTGCACGCTGGCAGTCGAGGAGATTCGTCATGTCATTTTCCGTTCTCGCATTGCGGCCACGGCCCACGAGAAACAGTGCACAACAAACACCTTCAACGGTCCTGGCAAAAGAAAGCGCACAGGAATTGGTCGACTACTCGGCCTCGGACACGCGCACCGTTCTCGCAGATCTGACTACGACGGCCAACGGCCTTCGTGGCGATCAGATCGACGATCTTCGTCGGCGATACGGGCGCAACGATGTCCGCCACGACCGCCCGGCACCGGCGATCGTGCAGTTCGCGCAAGCTTTCAAGAATCCGTTCATCTTGATCCTGGTGTTCCTCGCCCTGATCATGGTCGGGACCGACGTGGTGTGGGCAGACCCGGAAGACGGTCCCTCCTACGAGGGCATCATCACCCTCGGGCTGATGATCTTTGTCAGTGTGTCCCTGAGGTTCTGGCAGGAATACCGTTCGACTCGGGCTGCCGAGGCACTCAAGGCCATGGTCACGACAACTGTCGCGGCCACCCGCAAGATCAACAACACCGTGGTCACGGCTGAGATTCCGATCGAGCAGCTACTGCCAGGTGATGTAGTCCAGCTTGCCGCCGGCGACATGATCCCGGCCGATGTCCGCATCATCCGGGCCAAGGATCTACAGGTCAATCAGTCAATGCTCAGCGGTGAGTCGATGCCGGCCGAGAAGTCGGCGGAACCGTCGACGGGGATCGACGTCGATCGGCTGCTCGAGGCCGAGAACATCGGGTTCATGGGTACTTCCGTCGTGTCGGGCAGCGGCACCGCCGTCGCGGTGCACACCGGCAAGCGGACTTACTTCGGTGCCATGACAGCACAATTGGCGTCCAAGCGACCCGAAACCAGCTTCGACGTCGGGGTGCGCAGTGTCAGCTACCTGCTGATCAAGTTCATGCTGATCATGGTTCCCGCGGTGTTCATCATCAACGGACTGACCAAGGACTGGAGCCAAGCACTACTCTTCGGCGTCGCCACTGCGGTGGGGTTGACCCCCGAAATGTTGCCGCTCATCGTGACTGCGAACCTGGCCAAGGGTGCGCTCCACATGTCGCGCAAGAAGGTGATCGTCAAGCAGATCAACGCGATTCAGAACTTCGGCGCCATGGAGGTTCTGTGCACGGACAAGACCGGAACTCTCACCGAGGACCGCATCGTTCTCGGTGAGCATCTCGATACTGCCGGACGCAAGTCCGAGGACGTATTGCGGCTAGCGGCAGTCAATTCCGTGAATCAGACCGGATTGCGCAGTCTTCTCGACGACGCGGTGATCGAGGCCGCCGGTCCCGAAGTGGTCGAGGAGATCTCGCGTCGGCACGGGTTGGTGGACGAGATTCCCTTCGACTTCAAGCGCCGTCGACTCTCCGTGGTGGTCGACCACGGCGACGCCGATCTGATCGTCACCAAAGGTGCAGTGGAAGAGCTCCTTTCGGTCTGTGAATCGGTGGAACTGGACGGGGTGACCCACCAATTGACGCCGGGATGGCTGGCCCGAGTCGACCGTCTGGTCGCGGAACTGAACGGTCAGGGCAAGCGAGTGCTTGCGGTGGCAACCAAGACAGTCGTCGAAGAGCAGCGCCGTGAGTACTCGACGGCCGACGAAGAGGGTATGACCCTGGTCGGACTGCTGGCCTTCCTCGACCCGCCGAAGGAATCTGCGGCCGGGGCGATCGAAGCCCTCGCGAGCCACGGAGTCGCGGTCAAGGTAGTGACGGGTGACAACGAACTGGTCACCGAAACCGTCTGCGGCAAAGTCGGTATCGACGTGGGAACTGTTGTATCCGGCGCCGAGATCGAAGCGTTGAGCGACGACGCCCTCGACGAGTTGGTGCAGCGGACAACCGTCTTCGCGAAGACGGATCCGATGCAGAAGGCACGCATTGTCGAATCGCTGCGCCGGGTCGGCCACACGGTTGGTTTCCTTGGTGACGGTGTCAACGACGCACCCGCACTTCGGGCGGCGGACGTCGGCATCTCCGTCGACACAGCGGCGGACATCGCCCGCGAATCCGCGGACATCATCTTGCTGGAGAAGGACCTCGGCGTACTCGAACAAGGAGTCATCGAAGGGCGTCGTACCTTCGGAAACATCCAGAAGTACATCAAGATGACTGCGTCGTCGAACTTCGGGAACGTCTTCTCGGTGCTCGTCGCCAGTGCCTTGCTGCCGTTCATCCCCATGATTCCCGTAGTTCTGTTGTTGCAGAACCTGATCTACGATCTCTCGATGCTCACGATCCCGTGGGACCGCGTCGACGACGACTTCCTCGCGAAGCCCCGCAAGTGGGAGACCAAGAGCCTTCGCCGGTTCATGGTGTTCATCGGCCCGATCAGTTCGATCTTCGACATCTCGACCTTCGCGCTGATGTGGTTCGTGTTCGCTGCCAACTCTCCCGAGCATGCAGCGCTGTTCCAATCGGGTTGGTTCATCGAGTCATTGATCTCGCAGACGCTGATCGTTCACATGATCCGCACCCGCAAGATCCCATTCATCCAGTCGCGTGCTTCGCTTCCGGTACTGCTCAGCACGGGCGCCGCCTGCGTCTTCGCGCTGGTGTTCCCGTTCACGTCCTGGGGCCATTCCCTCGGGTTGGTTTCACTGCCGTGGAACTACTTCCCGTGGTTGGTCCTCACTCTCGCGGCTTACTGCGTCATCACGCAGGTGGCCAAGGGAATGTTCATCCGTCGATTCGCGACCTGGCTCTAGGAGTTCACCGTGGAAATCCACGTCATCCTTGTGCGGATAGCGCTCGGACTCGTCCTCGGCGCTGCCGTCGGGATCGAAAGGCAATGGCGCGCAAGGATGGCGGGTCTGCGAACCAACGCGTTGGTGAGCTTGGGTGCGACGCTCTTCGTGATCATGGGCGCGTACGGGTTTCAGGGCCCGGACGCTGATCCGACACGCGTCGCAGCGCAGATCGTCTCGGGGATCGGCTTCCTCGGTGCCGGGGTGATCATGAAGCAGGGAGCCTCGGTCACCGGCCTGAACACCGCCGCAACCTTGTGGGCCACGGCCGCCGTCGGTGCGCTGGCAGGCGGCGGAATGTACTGGGTTGCGGTGTTCGGTGCCGGTGCAATCATGTTGGCGAACACGTTGTTGAGGCCGTTGGGCCGGATGATGGATCACCAGCCTGCCCGCACCGGGCGCGAGGAACCGCCGGCTGACTACACCTTCGAGGTGACCTGCCACGGTGACGCCGAAGCTCACATCAGAGGGCTTACCGTGCAGTCCATTTCGAGGCCGGAGTTCCAGCTCCGGTCAGTGCAGTCCTTCGACATCCCGGACAGCGACCGCGTACGAGTGGTCGCGGAATTGGCCGCAGCGGAGCGTGACGACGGACTCCTGGAATCCGCCGTCAGCCGGCTTAGCCTGGAACCGTTGGTGACTCACGTTCGCTGGGAGGTGGAGCCGTCGAAGTAGATTCGAGGTCTCGGTCAGCTAGCGTGCATGTTCCTGCGGCGCAAGAGAGTTCCCCGGTGCGATATTCGCGCAGTTCGACGGAGCAGGCTTGCCGGTGAATCGGTCGTCGATCCAGGTGAGCGCACCGGGGAGCCAGAGCATGGCGCCGAGGAAGTGGCTGATGGTGTCGTACTGGTCGTACTGAATCGGCAGGCCGGCGTCGCAATACTTGCGTGCGAGGGTACGGACGTCGCCCGTGATCATGACGCCGTCGCCCGCTCCGACGCCGGGGCCACCGGGTTGGGTGCCCTCGATGGTGCCGTTGGCTGCCTGGGCGATGAACATCGGAATCGTCGGTGTGGCTGCGGTGCCCATGTTGATCTTGTTCACGACATCGACGTACTCGGGAACCGTATTGGGATCGGCGTACTCGGGCTTGACCAGTTCCTGCCAGGTCAGACCGGGGTACTGTGCCAGCACATTGCCGATGGACGCGTCTTCGAGTCGAGCCATGACGTCGCGTCCACGGTCACTGAGATACTTTCCGAAATCGATGTCGTACGAACGCGCAACGCCGACGATTGCCATACCGACGACGCCGCCCCACCCGATGCTTCCGCTCGCGTAGCGAAGGTTGTTAGCCGGATTGACCAGCACGCCGCCCTGCGCGGCACCGATCAAGTTGTCGTTGATCTCCGGTGCGTACGCGGGAGCGAGGATCGAAGCCCAGTTGGTGGCGATCGCTCCGCCGGAGTACCCCATCAGCGCGATCTCTGCGTCGTCGGTGATTCCGGTTTCCGGGACATCTTTGGCCGCACGCAGAGCGTCGAGCGTCATCATCCCGTATTCGGGTCCGGCAGCGAAGTTTGCATCCGGGCCTTCGGTGTCCGGGACGACGATCGTGTAGCCGAGGGCGAAGAGCGGCCCGAACAAGGCTGCCTCGATGGACGTGAAGGTTCCGCCGACGTTGAAATTACGCCCACTCGGCGTCCAATCTCCGATCGGGGTGTTGCCCGCGATAGCCCGCGACGGACTGTCGTCGGGGTTCAGTGAATCGTAAAAGGATTGGTACGAAACAACTTTGTCCGGTTGAGCGTTGGCCGGGCGCAGGATCGAGGTGACGTTGGCCGACGGCTGACCGAGGGCGTCGGTTGATCGGTAGAGAACCTGCACTGCCTGTATCGGGGTCGGGATGTTGAGAATGGTGTACGGCACGGTGCGAGTCTCGAGGACCGCGCCTGGAGCGTACGACGAGAGAGGCGCCGCGCCCTCGTAGCTGTAGAAACTGTCATCAGGGGACTGGGCAAGAGCCGGCTGCGCGAGTGCTGCCGGTGCACCGACGCCTGTCAGTGCAACCGCGAGTACTCCGACAACTGTGCGAGATAAGACCCTTGACGACATACTCGTCCTCCACATTGGTGTGCCACGCCCCACCCTGAGATCGCGGTGTGACGACCACCATATATTACTCGCGGGTAATGTGGGGATCGGTCAGATCGGGCGCAGGCTCGAGGTCTCGGCGTAGGAAGATTTCGGAGGGCTCGCCTGGGAGTAACAGAACTCCCGCGTCGGTGTATCCCATTGCGCGATAGAAGTTCTGGGCTGATTCGTCGGCGAGTGTGGAGGTGAGGACTTGCGAGTGTCCCGCGCGGCTCATGCGTTTTTCCCAATCTGTGACCAAAGCGCGCCCGATGCCTTGGCCGCGGTTCGAAGACAGGACGGTCAGCATGTTCATGAACGGAATCTCGTCCCAGAACAAGCCCCAGCGGAGCCATCCGATTGGTTTCCCGCTGTCCTCGGCGACGAGTGTCCGGCCGCGTTGGACCACTGACGCGAGTTCCTCGGCTGAGATGTGTGAGTCGTGCTCACGTAAGAACGGCAAGTCTGTCTGCGCTGCGACGCGAATGTTCACCACAGAAGTCAGTATCGCCGTTCGGTCGGAGTTGATGGCGTTCGGCTTGGACAGGTAGACGACTCCGGGGATGTGGCTGGGGTCCGGCGGCAATTGGGAGTAGCCCGCTCGGGTGTACAGGCGAATGTTCCGCACGCTCTTGCTTCCGGTGAACAGCTCGAAACTTGTGGTGTGCTCCGGAGCGTTCTGTTCCACGTGCTGCAAGAGGCGTCGGCCGAGGCCGTTGCCCGCCAAGTCCGGTGCCACCATGAGGCGCCCTATCTGCCATGCGGTTCCGTCGGCTGTGCCTCGCACGGCCCCGACGAGCCGACCGCCGCGTCGTGCGGTCCAGACAGTCGACTCCTGAACCCAGGCCCGGACCGTGGGTAGGTCCTCGTGGAGCGGGGGTATGTCCATGCTGTTGTTGGAGATTGCTTCCGAGACCCAGCAACAGCGTTGTAGAACAAGGATTTCCGCGGCGTCCTCGTCCGCTGCGCGCTCTATGACTATCTCGTTCATGGTTTCCCTTACAAATAGGTTCTTCGCACCCGCAGGGCAATTGTTCACCCGCAGGCTGAATTTGGCGCGCGGCTGAACAATTGGCGCGCGGCTGTGAATGCAGAGAGTTTCAATTCAGGCATTACAAACAAAACGCCCGCAACCAATTGGTCGCGGGCGTTTCGAAAAAGAACGTCAGACAGTTGCCGGAGTGTTCTCGTCCAACTTCGGATCTGCGTTCGCGATTCGCTTGTTGCGAATGAGGCTGCTGATGAAAGCAGCGCCGATCAAGAAGACACCGACCAGGCCGGTGATGATCTCGTTGATGTGAACGCCGATGGACACCATCAAGATGACGGCCAGAGCGCCGATGGCCCAGTGCGCACCGTGTTCGAGGTAGACGTAATCGGAGAGCGTGCCCTTGCGGACCAGGAAGACCGTGATGGAACGGACGAACATCGCGCCGACGAAGCCGAGGCCGAGGGCGATGATGATCGGGTCTGCGGTGATGGCGAATGCGCCGATGACGCCGTCGAAGGAGAAGGACGCGTCGAGGACCTCGAGGTAGAGGAACAGGAAGAAGCCGGCCTTGCCGGTTGCCTTCGCGAATTCGGTGGGACCACCGGACTTGGTGGTCTCCTCTTCTTCGCCTTCTTCCGGCAAGTTGAACAGTTCACCCAATCCGTTGACCGCGATGTAGGTGATCATGCCCAGAACGCCCGAGATCATGACGGTGGAGACCTTGTCGTCAGCGGCGAGGAAAGAACCACTGAGAACCAGGACGATGCCGGCTACGACGACGGAGAGCTGATCGAGCTTGCCGATGCGAGCGAGGGGCTTCTCCAGCCAGGACAGCCAGGTAATCTCACGCTCTTCGAAGATGAAGCCGAGGAAGAGCATCAGCAGGAACATGCCACCGAAGGCAGCGATCTGCGGGTGAGCGTCGGTGAGGATGGTTTCGTAGCTCGGCTCGCCGTTGGCGAAGTAAGCGGCGTCGTCGGCAGGCGGGTTGAGCGCGAGGTCGAGCGCAGCAACGGGTCCGAGCCCGGAAGCAGCCCAGACGATCACGAGCGGGAACACCAGACGCATACCGAAGACGGCGATGACAATGCCGATGGTAAGGAAGATCTTCTGCCAGAAGTCACTCATTCTTCGCAGAACGGTGGCATTGATGACGGCGTTGTCGAAGGAAAGCGAGATTTCCAGAATCGACAGGATGATGACGAGGAACAGTGCCTCGGGTCCGCCGTAGATGAACGCGACGATCATCGCGATGATGGAGATCGCGATGGATAAACCGAATATTCGCAGTACCACGGAGCGTGGCCCTTTCTAGTTGGTCAATGCAGAGTGGTTACTGCAAGCGGTCTCTCACCGCATCCGAACGTGAAAACGGGGAGGGTTCCACAGACTACTGCGGAACCTTCCCCGAGTCAGCTCGTCGAGAGCGAAGATCAGACGTTGACGCCGTAATCGCGCGCGATGCCGGACAGGCCGGATGCGTAACCCTGGCCGATTGCGCGGAACTTCCACTCTGCACCGTTGCGGTACAGCTCACCGAAGACCATGGCGGTTTCGGTGGAAGCGTCCTCGGAGAGGTCGTAGCGAGCGAGCTCGTTGCCGTTCGCCTTGTCGACGACGCGGATGTACGCGTTGCGAACCTGGCCGAAGGACTGCGAGCGAGCCTCTGCGTCGTAGATCGAGACGGGGAAGACAACGCTTTCGATCTCGGCGGGAACCGCTGCGAGGTTCACGTCGATCTGCTCGTCGTCGCCTTCGCCTTCGCCGTCCGTGTTGTCACCCTTGTGCTCGATCGAGCCGTCGGGCGAGCGGAGGTTGTTGAAGAAGATGAAGTGCTGGTCGGAGAGGACCTTCTTGTTCGAGCCTGCGCCGATTGCGCTGGCGTCGAGGTCGAAAGCAGCGCCGGTGGTGGAACGCGCGTCCCAGCCCAGGCCGACGACCACTGCAGTCAGGTTCGGGGCCTCCTTCGTGAGAGAGACATTGCCGCCTTTGGTCAAGCTGACGCCCATTCAGGGGTCCTTTCAAGAGGAGAGACAAGGCCCACTACGACGCGAAGTCGTCTTGGGAGTGTGTTTACCTCCACCACCCTAACCGCAGTTCCGGTGTGTTCGCCGTAACAGCAGAATTACGAACCGAGAAGCGAAGTGCTGGACCCGTAGGATTCAATCGTGGTGGGAAGATGGTCGGAGCGCTTCAATCGGGGGGCAAGAGTGGGGGAGTCGGTCAGTCGTGCGCGGGAGGCGCAGACGGCCATGGTTTCGGCGTTCCTCGACATGGACAAGCGGCAGACCATCGCGTCGGCAGCAGTCGACGCTTCCGCCGAGCTGTATCCCGAGCGAGGGTTGCGCGCTGCGTGGGAACCCGTTCGGGATCGGTGCTTCCAGGCTGCGTCGGACTACCTCGACACCTCCGAGCGCTATGGCAACGATCAGGTACTCCACCAGAACCCGAACGGTGCTCGGGCGGCGTTCGAAAAGTCGGTAGCCGAACTCGTCGAGGCGGCGAAGGGCGTCGACGCCTTCTACAACGGGCATCGTGCGCACCTCGAGCAGGCGACGGTCACGATGTCCGCCATTCCCGTCCTCGGCCAACAGGCCCGAACCCTGGCAAACGCCGTCCGGGAAAAACTGGCTGCCACCGATCAGCGCTATCGCGAGTACCCGTCGGTGGTGACGGCCTCCGAACACCTCGACGACGCGGTTGCAGCGCTCGACAACGCGCGCTCATCCGGTCGCGCCGACGCAGTCCGCACGCGGTCCGAGAGTGTCCGCGAAGCGGTATCGGCGCTCGAGGAAGCATTGGCAGAAGCCCCGTCGACCCAGCACCGTGCCGAGATGACGATCTCCTCGGTCTCGACCAGGTTGTCGGCAGTGCGCACTCGAGTGGACCGCCTCGACCCGGCGTACTCCGCACTGCTGCGCGAGTTCAACGCCGCGAGTTCCGCTGACCTCGTCGACAACAGCAGTCGCAGTCGAGCGCATATCGATCAGGCCGACATCGATCTCAAGGAAGCGAAGCAGTCGCTGGCTGCGGGAAACCCCGAACATGCACTGGCTTTGATGGCCGAAGCACGTGTTCACCTCGCCGACGCCGAAGCGTGCGCCGATGCCGTGACGGACCGTCTCGCTACTCTGCGTGCAGTTCGGGCAGATCCGAGCCAAAAGGAACGTGAGGTTCGTTTCCGGCTGAAAGACGCCCAGATGTTCGCTGTTAACCAAGGGTTGGTGGCGGAGTGGGGCTCCGTACTCGATGCTCAACTAGCAAGGATCGAGCGAGCGAGTGCGTCACTGTCGGGAACTCATCCGGACTACTGGTCGTATGTATTACAGCTGGACTCGGTATCGACGTTCATCACCGAAGTTGTCGAGAAGATGCGGGCGCGAGCCGGCAAAAACTGAATGGTCGGGCCGATCGGGGGATCGGAGTTGCTCGACGCGTTGTCACAGGGGGTCGTTTCATGGACTTGATTGCGGTTACAGAGAGAAGAGAAATGCAGCACTTTCAACATCTCGAGGATGACGTGCGGGAGCAACTGTTCCTGCATGCGCCTCGGTCGTTCGCGGATTCCGACGAGAGGGATCTGCTCGCGATTGCTCTGGGTGCAACTCTCTACGTTCCTGCCACTCGAGCCGGGTTGGCCGACATCGTGGTCAAGCGTGCGTCCGAGGGCGTCAGCTCGATGGTGCTCGATCTCGAGGACGCCGTCGCTGATCACGAGGTCGAATCGGCGCGAGCGAACGCGGTTGACGCTCTCGACAAGATCGCGTCCACCGACGCCGTCGGCATGCTGCTGTTCGTGCGGGTTCGTGAAGTCGCGGACATCCACAAGGTCGCCGCGTCGTTGACCGAGGGGCGCGCCGCGCTCACCGGGTTCGTCATCCCGAAGTTCGGCAGCGAGTCCGGCCCCGTGTTTCTCGACGCCGTCGCGGACGCATCCGAGTTGCTGGGTAAGCATCTCTACGCGATGCCGGTACTCGAATCACCCGCGCTGGTTCACCGCGATACACGTGATCTCGAATTGCGCACCATCAGTGGGATTCTCGCGCAACACCGCGAGCGCATCCTTGCCGTCCGCATCGGCGCCACCGACATGTGCAGCACCTTCGGTATCCGCCGCGACCGCGATCTGACCATCTACGACGTGCGCGTGGTGGTCGACGTCATCGCCGACATCGTCAACTACCTCGGGCGTGCCGACGGTTCGGGTTTTGTCATCACCGGGCCGGTGTGGGAGTACTTCGCCGATCACGAACGCATGTTCCGGCCGATGCTGCGCGCCACCCCGTTCGAGGAACATGACGCCGTCCGGTTCCGTCAGCATCTCGTCAGCCGCGACCTCGACGGCCTGCTCCGTGAGATCGCGCTGGACCGAGCCAATGGAATCCAGGGCAAGACGGTCATCCACCCGTCGCACGTCGCGGCGGTCAATGCTCTCTCCGCGGTCACGCACGAGGAGTACCATGATGCCCTCGACATTCTCGGTGCCGATACCGGGGGAGTGCAGGCCTCCGGCTACCGGAACAAGATGAACGAGATGAAGCCGCACCGCAATTGGGCCCATCAGACTGCGCTCCGCGCTCACGTGTTCGGTGTGACCAACAAGGGGATCACGTTTGTCGAGTTGCTGACGGCGTTGGTCGATCGATGACAGAGGTTGTCCAGTCCCGGGACGTTCCCTGGGCTACAGCAGAATTCGGCTTGGACCTCGTTCACGGTGATTCGTCACTCGGGCATTCGGTGCCCGATCTGGTGATCCCGGGACTTCGGCGGAATCCGCGTCGCGCTCATCTGCTGGTGTCCACCGTGCTGGGAAAGCACGTGCCCACCGAGCCGTCCGTGGTCATCGGCGCTGCCGACGACCTCGGCGATCTGGTGCGGACAACCCTCGGTGAGGGTGTCGACGTCGTCGTGCTCGGGTTTGCCGAAACCGCAACAGGTTTGGGCCACTGCGTCGCAGCTCGCCTGCACGCTCACTGCTACCTGCACTCCACGCGCCGAGACGTACCAGGTGCCGCGACGCTCGCCGGATTCGAGGAGGGGCACTCGCACGCCACGAGCCATCTGATGCAGCCGACGTCCGCCGAACTGTTCGAGAACGACCTGCCACTGGTCCTCGTCGACGACGAGATCTCCACCGGCGCCACCGCGATCGATGCCATCCGGGCACTGCACGGGCAATGCCCGCGCAGCCGCTATGTCGTGGCCTCGCTGGTGGACATGAGAACCGAGGAACACCGAGCCGCCAGCGAAGCCGCGGCCACGGAACTGGGTGTACGAATCGACTACGTCTCTCTCGCTTCGGGTTCGACGGTCCTGCCCGACGGCCTGACCGAGCGCGTCACGGCGCTGGATGCTCCGGATCTCAACCCGATCGGTGATCGCCGCGGCACGCTGTCTCGGATGGATCTGCCGTGGCCCGCGCAAGTCCCCGACGGAGGCCGGCACGGTTTTCTCGATGGCGACACCGCGGCATTCGAGTCAGCCGTCGAGGCAGCGGTGTCCATTCTCGGATCGTCGATCGACGCGTCGCGTGCTGTGATCGTGATCGGTCACGAGGAGTTGATGTACCTGCCACTGCGCATCGCCGCGGGCTTGGAAAGCTCTGGGCGAGCGGTTCGGTACCAGACCACGACGCGTTCACCCGCCTACGTCGTCGACGTGCCGGGATACCCGCTGCGTCGCGGGTTCACCTTTCCGGCACCGGAACTGGGCGAGAACGAACCCCGATACGTCTACAACGCGCAGTGGCCTGACGCGGCGGTCGACGCCCTTGCCTTGCTCGTCGTGGACGAGCCCGCCGATACCGATCGGTTGACGGCGATGGACGGGGTGATCGAGGTGTTGCGGAACTCCGGCACCGACGTCCTGGTTGCCACCGTTCGCGGGGCCGATCCGTCGGCGCTGCGAGAATCCAGAGCAGGAGGCTCGTCATGAACGAACCATTGGTCGGGCCCGAATTCGGTTCGTACGCGCCGGGCGAAGTGAAGTGGCTGCTCAAGGATCTCTCGCACGTGGATCTCGAAGCGGATGTATCCGTGCGCGAGAAGCGTATTCAGTCGGGTGAGGCGCACTATGCCGAGTCTCTCCCCATCGAGTACCAACCCGATCAGGCATACCGGGATCTTTTCGAGACGGTGCTCGCCGAGAGCGCTCCACGGTTGGCGCGCGCTGTCGGGACCGTGATGGACCTGGTCTTGGCCGAGCGGGGGAGTGACATCACGCTGGTCTCACTCGCCCGGGCCGGAACACCGATCGGGATTCTGATGCGGCGCTGGGCCCAGCAGACCCGCGGGTTGACGTTGCCGCACTACGCGGTGTCCATCGTCCGTGGCAAAGGAATCGATTCCGTCGCACTCGATTATCTTGCGCACCATCACGACTCGGAGAACGTCGTCTTCGTCGACGGCTGGACGGGCAAGGGCGCCATCGCCCGCGAACTCGACACAGCGTTGACGGAGTACCACGAGGCAGGCGGAGCGAAGTTCGACTCCGATCTGGCTGTTCTCGCCGACCCCGGACACTGCGTGCGAACGTACGGAACCCGCGACGACTTCCTGATCGCGTCGGCGTGCCTCAATTCGACGGTGTCCGGCTTGGTCTCACGAACAGTCCTCAACGACACCCTCATCGGGCCCGGCGATTTCCACGGCGCCAAGTTCTACGCCGACCTTGCCGACGTCGACGTCTCCAACAGGTTGCTCGACGTGGTCTCGGCCGAGTTCGATTCGGTTCGCGGCGCCGCAGCGGATTCTCTTGCTGCAGTGCTTGATTCCGACCGGACGCCAACCTGGGCCGGCTGGGAGTCGGTGGAGAAGGTGCAAGCCGAGTACGGGATCTCGACGGTCAACTTCGTCAAACCCGGTGTCGGAGAAACAACCAGGGTGTTGCTGCGCCGGCTCCCCTGGAAGGTTCTGGTGCGTGAACTCGACGCCCCGGAGCATGCACACATCCGGTTGTTGGCGCAGGCCCGCGGGGTTCCGGTCGAGGTGGTACCCGACCTCGCCTACTCGTGTGTCGGGCTGATCAAGGACATCACGTGAGCCGTGCGGACACCGCTGCGTCCCAGGTCCTGATCGCTACGGATCTGGACCGCACGATGATCTATTCGCAGGCCGCGATCGGCGGCGATCCCAGTGGCTCCGACCTGGATTCGGCGCCGAGCCCGTTGTGCGTCGAGTACTACAACGGCGGTCCGCTCTCACACATGAGCGTCGAATCGATCGAACTGCTGACCGCGCTGAGCTCGCGGGTTCCGGTGATTCCGACAACCACCAGGACCATCGCACAGTTCCAGCGGATCGATCTTCCCGGCGGACCGTGGAAGTACGCCATTACGAGCAACGGCGGAAACATCCTGGTGGACGGCGAAGCCGATCGCGAGTGGCGAAACGAGATCGACCGTTCGACCAGCAAGTCCGGCGCCGAGTTGCCGCAGGTTCAGGCGGAACTGGAATCGCGGATCGACTCGAGCTGGGTCAGCTCCATTCGTGTTGCCGACGACCTGTTTCCGTACCTGGTCGTCGATCTGGCCGTGATGCCGAGTGAATTCGAAACCGAATGGAATCACTGGTGCGTGACGCGGGGCTGGAACGTTTCGCGTCAAGGCCGGAAGATCTACACGATGCCCGACGCCGTGTCGAAGTCACGTGCACTGGCAGAGGTGCGCCGCAGACTGGTCGAGTCGGGTGATCTGGATCAATCCGCAGTCGTGATCTCGGCAGGTGACGGCGCATTGGATGCGGACATGCTCGAATACTCCGATTTCGCGATCCGGCCGAGGCACGGTGAGCTGGAAGAACTGAATTGGCAACGGCCGACCGTTACTGTGACAGAAAGGTCCGGTATCGCAGCGAGCGCGGAGATATTGCGGTGGTTCTCTTCCGCGCTCGGGTAATACACGCTCTCTATGAAGGGGATTTAGTTGTCTGTATCGCTTGCCAAAGGGCAGAACGGCCCGCTGGACGTCTCGGATGTAGTTGTGTCGGTTCAGCTGGCTGCAGCCGCTGACCTGTCTGCGCTCCTCGTGACGAGCAACGGAAAAGTTCGTTCCGACGCCGACTTCGTCTTCTTCAACCAGCCGACCGGACCCGGCGTGCAATTGGTGCCCAACCCGGGTGGCATTGCCTCACTCCGAGTCTCGCTCGCCGGCGTCCCTGCCGATATCGAGCAGGTTCGCGCCGTGATCACGCTCGACGACGCTTCGTCGAACTTCGGGCGCAGCGCTGCACCCACCGCTCGGGTCTCCGACGCGGCCGGGAACGTGTTGTACGAGTACGTGATCGACGGTCTCACCACCGAGTCCATCGTCATCGCGCTCGAGGTGTACCGACGCCAGGGTGCGTGGAAGGTGCGCGCCGTCGGCCAGGGGTACGCGGGTGGATTTGCCGCGCTGGTCACCGATCACGGTGTGTCCGTCGACGATGCACCCGCGCCGCCGCCCACTCCGGTCGCGGCTCCGGCTCCGATCACGCCGCCCTCGTCCGTCGCTCCTACTCCGCCGGCGTACAACCAGCCGCCGCAGCAGCAGCCTTCGTACAACGCGCCGCCGGTTCCGCCGGCCCCGCCCGCATACAACCAGCCGCCCGCCTACAACCAGGGACCGACGCCGCCGGCCTACCCGCCGGCGCAGCAGCCTGCGTACAACCAGCAGCCGACGTACAACCAGGCACCCCCGGCGCCTCCCGTGCAGAACCAGCCGCCGGCGCAGCAGCCCGAGGTGAGCCTGGTCAAGGGACGCCCCGTCAGCCTGACCAAGGGCCAGAAGGTCACGCTCCGCAAGGAGGGCGGCGTCGCGCTCACCATGATCCAGATGGGTCTGGGTTGGGATCCGATCAAGAAGAGCGGTCTGTTCGGAAGCCGTACCGCCGACGTCGACCTCGACGCTTCGGCACTCCTGTACGCCGACGGCAACCTCGTCGACGTCTGCTACTACGGTCAGCTGACGTCCAAGGACGGCTCGGTCCGTCACATGGGTGACAACCTCACCGGCGACGGAGACGGCGACGACGAGGTCATGCTTGTCGATCTGCAGCGGGTCCCGGCTCACGTGACCACCGTGATCTTCACCGTGACCTCGTACCGCGGACACACGTTCGAGCAGGTCTCCAACGCTTTCTGCCGTCTCGTGGACAGCACCACCAACTCCGAGCTCGCTCGATACACGCTCCAGGGCGGCATGGCTTTCACCGGAATGGTGATGGCAAAGGTGTACCGCGCGAACGGCGAATGGAAGCTGCAGGCCATCGGTGAAGGTATCCAGGCCAAGCACGCAGGAGAAGCTGCGCCGCAGCTGGGACGTTTCCTCACTGCTTGAGTCGAGACTGCATAGTCGAGATGAATCCGGTTCGGCGGTAGGTGGTTTCGATCGCCGTCCGCCGAACCGGACATCGTTGTCCCCTCCGTGCGTTAACCTCATGCGGCATGTCGAGCCGTCAGTCGAGCGGCCGTGCGCGAGAGGACTTGGCACAGTAGATGATCACTCGAGGGAAACTTCTCGGTCGGGCGGCGGCCGTCGCAGGCGTTGTGCTGGCGCTCGTGAGCACCGGAATCGCGCAGGCTTCGGTACCCCAGTCGGCACCGCCGGCAGGTTTTTCCGAGACCGGGATCAAGTACGTCGCCCTCGGTGACTCCCGCGCCTCCGGTCCAAGGCTGGAACCGATGTACCCCGACGCCTGCTCGCGTTCGTACGAGAACTTCGCGGGCAAAATCTCGCGGGCGCTCGACGTGGCCGAGTTCGCTGATGTCTCTTGCAGCGCGGCACGCGCCGAGAACATCATCGACACCCCACAGTTGATTCCGAACTACTGGCCCGTCCAGCTCGATGCCGTTCACCCGGACACCGACCTGATTACCATCTCGATCGGCGGCAACGACTCCAACAGCATCTTCCTCGGCCCCCTGTGCGTCGCTCCGGGACCAGGAACCGATCGTGGATGTCGGTACGACCCGCTCGCGAATTCCGTCGCCCAGTCCGGAATCGACCGGGCTGCCGGAGAATTGGATCGCATCCTGACCGCGGTCACGCAGCGCGCGCCTAACGCTCGCATCTACCTGATCGGAGAGGGCGGCATGATCTCCACTCGCGGATGCTGGCCGAACATCCCGTTCTCAGACGCCGACGCATCCTGGTTCATGGACTACTTCGCTCGCTACAACACGAAGTTCGACGAGGTCGCCCACGCCCACGGTGTCCGTACCGTCGACATTGCGGCGGCGAGCATCGCCGGCGGGCACGATGCGTGCGCGAGTGCAGATCAGCGTTGGTTCGAAGGCCTGTTCTCGGAGTCGACGGCGCAGCGCTTGCACTTCACGGACGCCGGGATGACCGCGGTGGCCGATCTAGTGGTGGCGGACCTGCAAGGCTGACCGAGAGAGCCCGGTCATGGCATAGTTCGCTGCTGTGGGTATGACTTTTGTTCCCGGACAGAACGCGCCGCTGCAGGCGCCCGTGGTGACGTTTCGAGCCGAGAGCCAGACGCCGTTCGACGTGTCGGCGCTGGTAGCGGACGCGAACCTGCGGGCATTGACGTCCGAGGACTTCGTGTTCTACAACCAACCATCCACCGCTGGAGTGCAACTCGACCAGAGCGGCATCCGGGTGGAACTCGATCGACTTCACCCCGATGCCGCAGCAGTGTTGTGCATCGTCAGCGTGGATCCGGCAGCGACGGCCGCGGGAGCCTTTCGCACGGCCGGGCTCTCCGCCACCCTGAGCGATCAATCCGGTTCGGTCCTGGCCGAATTCGCGATCCCCACCGCAGGCACCGAGACAGCGGTCATCTGCTGGGAGCTGTACCGAAAGTCCGGTGCCTGGAAGATTCGGGCCGTAGGGCAGGGCTATGCGGGTGGTCTGGCGGAACTGATCTCGGTGCACGGCGTCGAGGTCGACGACGAGCCGGCACAACCAGCCCCGACAGCCGCGCCCGCGTGGGACTCCGCGGTGGAGCCGTTGGAGGTGGGCCGCGGCCTCGAGCGTGCGTGGATGATCTTCGAGGACGCCTCCCGATCTGCCGCTTCCTTCGTCTCCAGCAGTGAGTACGCGCTTGCCCGTTTGGACGAGGATCTGACCGCAGCCGTCGCAGATCCGTCGTTGCGGAACTCGGCAGCGGGAGTGGCGGCGCGCGATGCCGCACAGAAGCGTCACGACGACCTCGTCTCACTCGCGCGGGACAATCACGCCCGCGACAGCGCTCAGCTTGCGCACGAACTCGGCGTGATCGACGGCGTGCTCCCACGGTCGATGGCGTCGTGGAAGTCGGTGTCGTGGGCGGGTACAACCGATCCGGCCCAGATCACGGCCGTCAGCGACGGTATGCGTCTTGGCGAGCTTTCGGCTCCGGACCGCGGCACGCTCACCGTTCCCTACTGCGTCCCGCTCCCACTGCGTCGGCCCATCTGGGTGGACAGTACGTCGAGCAAAGCAGCGCTCGGTCTGATCAGTGCCGTCACCGTGCGCGTCATGGCCGCCGGCCCGATGCCGCTACTCGACGTCGTCGATCTGACCGGCTCGCTGACGCCACTGACCGACCGACTGGCACCGATGCTCGCGGGGCCGGTCATCACCGCTCACACCGAGATCTCGGCGCGCTTGCGGGCACTGGCCGAGGCCGTCGACATGGGCGAACTCGCGCGAATGAGTGGTGTCGCAGATGGCCCCAATTCCCTGCGCCTGTTGATCCTCAGCGATTTCCCGCACGGATACTCCGCCGAAGACGCACAGACCATCATGTTCCTCGCCGAACGCGGACCGGCAATCGGTTTGTCGATACTGATTGTCGGAGAGGACGAGTCGAACTTCGCGGAAGAATCCGTCGCCGCACTGTCCGAGGGGTGCCAACATCTTTCGGCAGCAGGGCAGACGGAGGTTCACGATCCGTGGACCCGCACGCAATGGCACTTCACCCCGGACGTGCTCGACCCGATCTCCGAGTCGCGAATTCTGGCAGTGTTCGACCGCACCTAGTGGCCGATGGCGGATTGCCGAGCGCACAGGCAGAGTGGTGGTACGACCACGCGCGGTGTGTGGCGGCAATACTCGAGGAGACTCATGGCATTCTGGGATCAGTTGAAGGCTAAGGCTCAGGAGATGAACGGCCAGCTCAAGACAAAGACCAGCCAGTTCCAGAACAAGGAATTCAAGAACGCGAGCATGGCAATGTGCGCGTTGATCGCCGCCGCAGACGGTTCGATCGATCCGTCGGAGCGTCAGAAGACCGCCGCGCTGATCATGAGCAACGAGTCGCTCGCGGTCTTCCCGCCGGACGAGCTTCGTGAGCAGTTCGACTGGTACTGCAGCAAGCTGTCCTCGGACTACGAGTTCGGCAAGGTCGAGGCAACCGCGACCATCGCCAAGCTCAAGTCGAAGCAGGATCAGGCCCGCGCGGTCATCCAGATCGGCATCATCATCGGCGGCGCGGACGGCAACTTCGACGAGCACGAGCGCGGCGTCGTACGCGACATGTGTTTTGCAGTCGGAATCTCTCCGGCCGAGTTCGATCTCTGATCGATTCAGAGCATGAAAGCGGGTGCGGCGCGAAAGCGCCGCACCCGCTTTTCTTTTCAGTACTCGGGATAACCGTCCTCGGGTCCCAGCATGCGCTCGATCCTCGTCCGCGTGATCTTGGCGAGCTCGTCGACGCAGACCTTGCGCTCGACGGACCGTTCGTTGGACATGCGCTGGCCGATGTTCTCGAGCAGGTCGTCGGCGTCGTGGCCGTGCGAACACCACAGATACCGGAAGCCGAAGTTCCGCTCGTACTCCTCGCCGGCGCGATAGATGGTTGCCATGACGGCGTCGTCCGGAACCCAGATCGAGCATTGCTCGAGGTGGGACGGCACGCTGTTCCTACGGACGCCGACCGGTGGATGGCATTGCAGGGCGCGTTCGACGTCGACGTCCGAGAGGTTGAGAATCGCGTCCTCGGCGCGCGAGAGGATCTCCGCGTGATCGGCAAACGGACGTCCGTCGCTGACCCACCCGGCCCACGTCAGCGAGCAGCAGCACTCGAACAGTGCGTGAACTGCCTTCTGCCGCGGTAGTTCGTTGAAGCGCCCCAACCCGATCGATTGATGTAGCAGCATGTGACCTCCCGGCCCGTTGTGCCTTCAGGCGCGCTCGACATGCCGCGCGGTAACCAGATGCGCGGCCACTTCGATAATCCGCCGCTTCACCTGGGAAAGGAAGGTTTGCTCACCAAGTTTTCAGATTCTTAACGCGGCGTAACGAGCTGACCCACACATCGAAGGAGCCCGACCCGCGGCAACCGGTGAGGCTCCAGACCGGGAGCCTCTGGAAGAAAAGACCCGATCGTGACTGACTTTTTTCTCCAGCCGGTGAGCTTGTCCGACGCACCTTTCTCTTCTCAGCAGCTGTCGCGGCGGCCAGGGCGTCACGAGTGCGGCCACGAATCAGATCCGACTCGAAACTCCGTCATCAATCCCCAGCAAGCCGATGAACATCTTCCCCATCGGATCGCGCGGGTCGTACAACTGACCGTCAATTGACAGCGATACACCTTCTCCGCGATCCGTTCTACCGGCTCATGCAGATCCTTCGCCGAGCGCGACAGTTAATGAGGCATCGTCACACAAAGGACGTCGCCGGCCCGAGCCGCGTTGATCGCATCATCCAAACCTGGCCGACGAGCCTGCCCGCCGCTGACACGATGATCGACATAAGCCTGGTCGCGATCCACACCCGCCTTCACCAGAAGATCAACCTGGATCCCGTGTTCTGCCGGCGGTGTTGCATCTCGACACCCGATCTTCACACCCACGTTCGCCGACGGGACACCCAATTGGAAACTTTTCGCTAAGTTTCTCCACGTCAGTCACGCCCAGAAGCCCGTTCCGTGCTGTCCGGTATGGCGATGGTCAAAACGCACACCCAAACCCGAAGAATCGCTCTGACGACTTACTCGCTAGTGAGGGGACTGTCAGATAAACGGTTGATCCGGTCTTGGTTCGACACGCCGAGCTGAGCTTGGTGGGAAGGATCGATCATGACCGAAAAACTGGATCCCATGGCGGACGAGGAGGATCAGAAACAGCTGGCCGAGCAACTTTTGGCACAAGCCAAGGAGCAGGGCGTGGAGCTGATGAGCCCGAACGGGCTGCTCAATCAGCTCACCAAGAACGTTTTCGAAATCGCGCTAGACGCGGAGATGACCGAGCACCTCGGCTACGAACGGCACGATGCTGCCGGCCGAGGTAGCGGCAGTTCCCGCAACGGCACGCGATCGAAGACCGTGCTCACCGAGATCGGGCCGGTCGAGATCGATGTCCCGCGGGATGTCGATTCCTCGTTCATGCCGCAGATCGTCAAGAAGCGGCAACGACGCCTGACGGGGATCGACGCGATTGTATTATCGCTTACTGCAAAGGGGTTGACGACCGGCGATGTGTCCGCGCACTTTCAGGACGTCTATGGTGCGACGGTCTCGAAGGACACCATCTCCCGCATCACCGACAAGGTTGTCGGCGAGATGACCGAATGGCAGAACCGGCCGCTCGATCTTGTGTATCCGGTGATGTTCATCGATGCGGTGCACGTCAAAGTCCGCGACGGTCAGGTCACCAACCGGCCGATGTTTGTCGCGATCGGGGTCACCGTGAACGGTGAACGCGACATCCTCGGGATTTGGGCCGGGGACGGAGGCGAAGGCGCCAAGTTCTTCGCTGTCGGTGCTCACCGAAATCAAGAACCGCGGGGTCGCCGACGTGTGCATCGTGGTGTGCGACGGCCTGAAAGGGTTGCCGGATGCGATCAACACCGTCTGGGAACTCGCGGTGGTGCAGACCTGCATCATTCATTTGATACGCAACACCTTTCGGTTCGCGGCACGGCAGTACTGGGACAAGATGGCCCGTGATCTCAAACCTGTCTACACCGCTCCGTCGGAGTCCGCGGCGAAGGAACGGTTCATCGAATTCTGCGGAATTTGGGGTGAGCGATACCCAGCGATCGTGCGGATGTGGGAGAACGCCTGGACCGAGTTCGTTCCGTTCTTGGATTACGACGAAAGAGATCCTGCGGGTGATCTGCTCGACCAATGCGATCGAGTCCGTCAACGCTCGTTACCGGCGTGCTGTGCGTGCTCGTGGGCACTTCCCGACGGAGCAGGCGGCGCTCGAATGCTTGTATCTGGCGACTCGGGCTCTGGACCCGACTGGGAAAGGTAAGGCGCGATGGGCGATGAGGTGGAAGCCAGCGCTGAACGCGTTCGCTATCACCTTCGAAGCACGCATCACCCTCAACAGTAATTAACCGATACCGAGGTCGGATCCACCGTTGATCAGACACTCCCGATGGCGGATTCCAGGGATCGTCGCAACCCGGTGAATGTCCAAACTACTGGAGTGCGCTATGGGTAGGAGTCGATCAGTAGATGGTGCCCATTGCGGTTCGGACTTCCTCGAGGGTCTGTTGGGCGATTTCGTTCGCGCGCTGGTTTCCGATGCGCAGGACGTCGGCGACATGGTGGGGGTCTTGGGCGAGGTCGTTTCTGCGTTGCCGGTGAGGGGCGAGGAAGTCGTTCCCGAGCGTGGTGGTGAGCTTTTTGAGTGCGCCTGCGCCGGCGTCGCCGATCTGGTCGGCGAGGTCATTCTCGTCGCGACCTGAGCACAATGCTGCTGTGGTCAGCAGTGCGGATACCCCGGGGCGGTTGATCGGGTCGAAGGTGATGCGGCGTTGTGAGTCGGTCGGTGCCTTGCGGATTGCCGCTGCGGTGTCGTCGGCGGTCATCGACAGTGTGATGGCGTTTCCGTAGCTCTTGGATGTCTTTCTGCCGTCGAGTTCAGGTACTTCGGGGCTCGAGGTAAGCAGCGCTTGAGGTTCGGGGAAGACCTGGCCGTAGCGGTCGTTGAAGCGTCGCGCGATGACACGGGTCATTTCGACGTGTGGGAGGTTGTCTTTCCCGACTGGAACGAGGTTGCCTTTGCAGAAGAGTATGTCCGCGGTCTGATGGACCGGGTAAATGGGCAGGAGACCGCTGAGGGCACGCCCGGATGCGGCGTGTTCGGCCTTGACTGTCGGATTGCGGTGCTACTCGGCCTCGGTGACCAGGCTCAGGAATGGCAACACGAGTTGGTTAAGTGCGGGTATCGCGGAGTGAGTGAAGATCGTCGCTAGTTGCGGGTCTATGCTTGCGGCAAGGTAGTCCAGCACTGCGCTGAACACGTTGTCGCGGACTTCGCCGATGGCGTCGCGGTCGGCGATGACCTGGTAATCCGCGAGGATGATGAACGTGTCGACGTCGCGTTGGTGCAGGCGAACCCTTACTGCGAGGGTGCCGAAGTAGTGTCCGAGATGCATTGGGCCGGTGGGGCGTTCACCGGTCAGGACTCGGTATCGGCTCGGGTTTTCGGCGATGTCGTCGCGTAGACGGTCGCTGCGTGCAGTGGTGATTTCGAGGGACGTCACTGTAAGGCTCCTGAATGGTCAGGGGCTGTACGAAACCTCGGGCTCGGCCAGGATCGACTTGCGCGTGGGCTGCATACAGCCCACGACGTGGTTAGACGGGCTGCGAGAGCAGCCGCCACCATGCCTGTCGAATCACGATCACCTGGTCAGGGTGGCAGTTCATCCGGCGTTGAACGATGGTGCAACTCGGTCGCGATGGTTACGGAGACAAGTTATAGAGCAAACCGCGGAGGCGATTTTCGGGCGTACTCCAACCGAGTATTTTGCGGGGCCGGTTGTTGAGCTCGGCGGCGACTGCATCGAGATGCTCGCGACTGTGCGATGCCAAGCACTCGGCGAGAGTTCGAAAAGCGCAGGTCCAGGCACCATTTGAAAGCACGTGAGCGTGGCCGGAATCCGGCCACGCCCACGCAGTCTCGCTTAGATCACTGTCAATTGCTACTCGCAGAGTCCAGACTAGACCATCCAGCCCCTTGTTTCGAGGCGGTGTCCAGTCCGACAACCATGACCGTTGTTAAACCTAGAACTAGGTTCACGAGACCATTCCAGTAGTTTCCTAGCATCATCCAGGTCCTTTCTTAGGAGAGTGCCAAGAGGAACATTCGTAACGGGTTCATGGAACCGATCCATGTTTTCCGCACAAGTGCCATCAAATCGACTGACGTTGCTTCAAGCGACATCGCGCTCTCCTTTTCTAGACCTTGAATCCCATGGATAGCTCCAATGGGGTCTGGATCAAAAACATGAACAGAGTGGGAACCATCTGAACTACGGTTTGACCCAATGACGAGGTCGCCTCGGCTACCGAACCCATCACAGACCACCATCCGAGTTGCTATTCATGGACATCGCGTTCAAGCCATCAAGTGAACCGCCGAGAACTGGGGTCAAACCGGTTACGAGAGCCTTGAGTGCACGCAGGAACTCTACTGACATTTATTCCTCCTTATGATGTAGTGAAGTTGAATCCGACCGCAGAGTTGTACGTGGAGTCGAGATGGGCCAAGAAGATCCACGTATCGATCTGGTTAGTTCCGAACGTGGTGGAGTACCAGGGGTTGGAGCTGGTAATCGTCTTGCCGGCGGGTGCGGTAGCGAAGATTTGGACCTTGGCGCCGCCGATGACATCATTGGCGAGGGTGGATGTGCCCTGGACGCAGTAGCTTCCGTTCGCATTCGTCGTGGCCGAGATCGGCATGGCCACCCCACCTACAGTGCCGTTGATGACAACGCCTGCTACGCCATTTCCTGCGGGATCTGAAGCCATTCCGCAGACCTGGTTGTCGGCGGTGGGAACGCCCGGCACGGCCGGGCCGGCCGATGCGAGCCCAGCGAAAGCGATGGCGGATGCTCCTGCGAGGGCGAGGGCGCCAGACGAAATCCTCTTGATGTTCATGTTCCGAACCTTTCTGTTCTTAACAAGGTCACCTGTATCTCGCTGTGCGGTCTGACAAAAAAGTCGGTTTGCACCCCACGAAAATTGGGCACTGAGGAGTCAGGTCGGAACGCGAGTAGCCGACGATGATCTGCAGCCATGAAGCCCAGCCAGCCCCGATGTGAGATTCCGAATGGACGTCGAGTGGCCATTAAATGTTTGATCGTAATCAAACCGGGCGTCTCAAAGCATTTTCGCGAACCTTGCATCTTTGGGGTGACGCGAATCACCATAGCTGATTATTCGGCGGGATGGAACCCGTTCTAGAAATTTAAAAATCGTGGACGTAGTGATCTGTTTCTGGTGACGGTTCCTGCAAATTCCCTACCATTCAGTAGGTTGAGAACTGAAGCTCTGAACTTTAGTACTACTACTTTAGTGCTAATCGCGGAAACTCTTTCTTGATGTATTGAATTGGCCTCAGTTAGTGGCTGATTGTGATTGGACGGGGCGGTGATTGGCTGCGTGCCATAATGTCGCATGCGGTCGACCTGCGCTCTTACATCGATGCCGGGTATCTCCTCGCCTCTGCTGCGACTCGTGTCACCGGCACTTCACTGCGAGGCGGCATCCATGTCGACTACTCGAAACTGATCGGCTCACTGTTGGCAGCTGCGGAAGTAAGGCAGGACTGCGATGCTGCGGGTGCATTGGTGCGACTCGGCCCGCAACGGGATTCCGGATGCACAGCAGGAACGCATCGGCGAGCTCCCCAAAGTGAAGCTCCGACTCGGACGGTTCGGTGTCAACGCTGAGCAGAAGGGGGTCGACCTTCGAATGGGCCTCGACCTCGTGGCCCAAGCACGCAACAGGGCATCCGACGTGTTCTTTCTCGTCTCCGGCGATGATGATCTCGCCGAAGCAGTCGAGGAAGCCCAGGTGCATGGAGTCCAGGTCCTGCTGCTCGCTGTACCGACTGTCGAGGGTAAAGCGCATGGTGTTAGTCGGCACCTAATCCGGCTGTCGATGAACTCGACAACATCGACGGCGCGGCGGTCGATGCAGCAGTGGTCGAAGTCGATCGCCAACCCGTGCCGGCGCCGATAGCCCCGCTCCAGTCGTCCACGTCAACCCCCGCCGTCGCGGCGGCGGCGCGGCCAACTGCCCGAACCCCGCTGGACCTCGCGAAGGTCCCGCACGTCCCGTCGGATCCACGACCGAAAAGTGTTCTGGCCTATAGCGTCTCGACGTGGTCCTCCGATCACAGCCCACCCGGGTACTGGGGCGACAATGACGAGCAAGGTCAACTGATCGATGACGTTGTCTCACGCGTTCTCGCAGCGTTTCACGAGAGCGCTACCGGTGACGACCAACTCGAACTTCGGCGTGCGAGGCCATCGATTCCACCAGACATCGACCGTGCACTTCTGCTTGATGCTTGCGAGGTCATCCAGAAGTGCGACCTGGACGAGAGGATCCGATATCGATTGCGGGCGCGTTTCTGGATGAAGTATGACGAGCCCTCAGCCGTGATGGGAATATGATAGGCCAATCTCACGGTCCGTCGGTTGAATCGGGCGGCGATGAAGAGGCTGGGAATGTAGCACGTTTCGAATACTGCACATCCGCCAGTCGACCTCCCCGGACACCACTGACCACCGGACATAACGGCAATCGGCGCCGAAACAGATGCATCAATGTTGCATTTGATGCAACCTCCGCTCAGCTTGCTTGACGGCCTCGTCGCCTCCGCGCTCTCGACGAGCCTTACCCGGGTTGACGTGGAGCCGAACTAGGCTGCGGGCGTGTCGGTTGCGGAGACTGTCACGCGTACGAGTCCGCGTCCACCGGTGTGGATGACGAACCGGCCTGCTCCGCTGTTCACCAACTGGGGTTCGGTGGGAAACCATTCTGGCGCGAGCGGTTCGTAGTCATCCGGTGATCGCAGGACGATCGTGTTGTAGAAGGAGTCCACCTCGATCGCGAACGGCTCCGGCATCTGTTTGCTCCTCGTGCACCAAGTCGGTATCGGTCGAATGTATACCCGATGTAATTCCGCTCAGTTTCTTCCGTACCCGTCATCGGAAATGCTGCCGGTCCAAAAATGGCAATCCCGCTCGCCAGGTCCGCGCACGATGAACCGTTCGAATCGTTCCCGTTCCGGATCGCCGGAAGCGTTAGGACGTCGGCCATCAGGACACGCACCTAACCCTAGTGAGATTTGCCGACGATTCGGCCGCGATTTCCCCCAACCGGGGGGGCACCTCCGGTTCGCGCAGAAGCACGAGAACGAAGATCTTGCCGCGCCACTTGGGTAGCAGCTTCTCGAGCATCGCGATCGAACCCTCGCCATGCGGACTCTCGCGAGCCACTCGCCGGTAGACCGGGAGCGCACCGAACAGCGTCAGTAGAATCAACACGACTGTCGCGATGGGAGCCAACGTGCCGGCCGCCAACGCCGCGATACCGGGTTGGTAACCGAGAGTGGAGAAGTAATCGACACCCGTCAGGCACATCACCTTCCACCACGGGTGGCGCTTCTCCTTCTTCGGCGCCATCCGGTGTGGCCCCAGATGTCCGGCGGGTTCCTCGGTGATGTCCGCGAGCAGCCAGGCCTCGGTGCGTTGTTTCACAGACGGAGCCCTGTTGTCGGCCGGAACCTCGTTGTCGGCTGAGGTCACCACGGCGTCACGGCTTCAAATAGACATCGTTGAGCGTGACGGTCCGCAGGTTCCGGCTTCGGATGATGTCCACCAGTTGCGGATACACGTGGGTCACGGGCAGATAGTTGAGGTGTCCGATCACGATGGCCCCCGGATTGAAGTACTGGTTCGCCATCTGCAGGATGTACTCCTCGGTGATCAACGAAGAATCCGACAGCGACCCGTACCAGAGGGTGGGTACGGTGTAGCCGACGCTCGCGGCCACGGAATCGACTGTCGCGTTGTGCCTTCCATACGGCGGCCGAAAGTACGGCGCCGCGTCCACGCCGTAGGTGTTGCGCAGGAACGTGCCGTTCTTCGTCAGCTCGTCGACAATCTGCTGCTTGGACACGGACGTCAGATCCGGGTGCGAGTAGGTGTGATTGCCGAGCTGAATTTGTCCGCTCTCGACCAGCGGTCTCAGAAGTCCGGCGTTTTCGGTCCACGAGTTGTATTGCCCGTTGACGAAGTACGTCAAACGGATGCCGGTGTCTTTTGCGAACTGTGTGTAGAGGCGGACGACTTCGGAACTGGCGCCGTCGTCAACCGTCAGTGCGAGCAGATCTCCGCCACCGGGCAGGGCGGTCAACGATCCGCCGGCGGGCAGCGGCACCCGGGCGGACGGCGGTGGAGGCGGGAACAGGGCAGGCGGGAGATCTGGGACAGGGACGGGGTCTGCTGGCTCGTCGGCTGCGGCGACCGCCGTCCCGACCGAACGTGACGAACAAGCGGTTCCCATGGTCACTGCGGCGGTTCCGGTCAGAGTTGCTGCTGCGAGGGCACTGAGGAAGCGTCGGCGGTCCACAGGGCGGAGCCTAGAGCAAATTCGCCCAATTCGGACTTCATTCTCAGCGTTCTTTCAGCGAATGACCAGCCGTGTCCGGTATCGACAGGTTCTACTCAGGAACGGTGGATAGCGTGTCGGCCGTGGAACCGCGACCTCGACACTCGGCAACCAGGCACAGGCGTAGGCGTCAACCGCAGCGGTCGACGCTCTCGGTAGGGCGCAAGCTGGCGGCGGCGTCCCTGTCGACGACGATTCTGGTGGGCGTCGGAATCGGGTGGTACGTGCAGTCGGATCTGACGTCGGGGCTGTACCGGTCGGATGCGCTCTCCGCCCTCGGTGAGGACGCCGGAAGTTCTCTCGACGGGGATACCAACATCTTGTTGATCGGACTCGACAGTCGCAAGGCGATGGACGGCAGTGACCTGCCGGCAGAGTTCGTCACCGACAAGTTGCACGCAGGGGACAGCGATGTGGGTGGGTACAACACGAACACGCTTATCCTGCTCCATGTTCCGGGCGATGGCGGCAAGGCCAGTGCAGTGGCGATTCCACGCGACGATTACGTCTCTGTACCCGGCTATGGAATGGCCAAGATCAAGGAAGCCTACGGAATGGCGAAGGCTGATGCGGACGCCAAACTCGTAGCGGACGGTGTGACGGATCCTGCTGCACGAGAACAGCAAGCGCGTGAAGTCGGTCGGCGGTCGACACTGACCACTGTGCAGAATCTGCTCAAGGTTCCGATCGATCACTTTGCCGAAGTGAACCTGATGGGCTTCTATGACGTCGTCTCGGCTATCGGCCCTGTTCAGGTGTGCCTCAACAATCCGGTGCAGGATGACTTCTCGGGCGCCAACTTCCCGGCGGGGGTTCAGACTCTCGATGCGTCACAGGCACTTTCGTTTGTCCGTCAACGCCACGGCCTGGACAACGGGGACTTGGATCGCACCCACCGGCAGCAGGCTTTCATCAGCGCGGTGATCGCCAACTTGAAGGGCTCCGGCGTCATCGGAAACATTCCGAAGATGACGGCACTGGCCGACGTGGTGAAGAAGGACGTGGTGATCGATTCTGCCATGGATCCCGTCCGATTCGCTTCTCAGGCAAGCGCTCTCGCAGGTGGGAACATCGACTTCTACACCCTGCCCATCGAGGGATACGAGACCGTCGACGGCCAGGACGTCAACATGGTCGATCCGGCGCGTCTGCGTAGTGAAGTGTCGCGGATCTTCGCGGGAGGTGACTCGGCATCTGCACCTGCGATGGACACTGCTGTCTCGACCGGGAACGAAGTTGTGGATATCCGCAACGGAACCGCGACGGACGGGTTGGGCGCCGCGTTGGCAGCGGCGATGAAAGCGTCGGGAGTCGAAGTCGGAGAGGTGAGCACCGCAGCTGCGACGGCAAAGTCGGTGGTCAGCTATGGAGTCGGCGCCAAAGCCGTCGCAGAGGCGCTGGCCGAGCAGTTGGGCGTGGCCGCAGTGCCTAACGAGCAGGCAGCGGCCGAATCAGTGTCTGTACTGATCGGTGAGGACAATGCGCAGACCGTGTTCTCGGCCGCTCCGGCGCAGTCGGACTCGTCGGTATCCGCCGGCACCGTTCCCGATACGGGAGCGCAGGGATCACCCATCCGGGCCGACGCGAATGGCGGCATTCCCTGTGTGGACTGACTCTCAGGTAATTCGCACGAAACTCACGCTGACTTCTTCGGTCTGCGGGTCTACATTGGAGAAGTCGAACTCAGTCGGGTACTTCACCTTTGGGGTACCTGACTGAGATTGCGTAGTTGAAAGGATCACCGACATGGCTACAACAGCAGCGGTACAGAATCCGACACGCTCACGTGCCAGGACCATGTCCTTGTCCGAGTACGTGGCAGAGCATCCCGCGCAGCGCGTTTTCCCGCCGACCAGTGAGCGGGCGGCCAGGATGGCGATGCTCATCATGTTCGCCCTGATGGCCGTCACGCTCGTAGTGCTCGTCCTGGACGAGGCAGGAATCTTCGGATGAAGGCAGCGTCTTCGATAGGGCAGCGTCTTCGATAGGGCAGCGCCTTCGATAGGGCAGCGCCTTCGATAGGGCAGCGCCTTCGATAGGGCGGGGTCTTCGGCTGAGCTCGACCTTTAGTTACTCTTGAGTAATGACTGAACTGAAGAGCTGGAATGCGTTCACCGTCGAGTGCGAAGACAACATCGCCCAGGTGACGCTGATCGGGCCGAGCAAGGGCAATGCGATGGGGCCGGATTTCTGGAATGAACTCCCCGAAATCTTCGCCGACCTCGACGCCGATCCCGAGGTGCGTGCAATCGTCATCGCCGGTTCCGGCAAGCACTTCTCGTTCGGACTGGACCTGCCGGCGATGAGCGGTGAATTCGGTGCCGTCCTCGCAGACAAGGCTCAGGCAGGTCCGCGCACCAAATTCCACGACATGATCAAGCGCATGCAGTCGGGTATCAATGCCGTCGCAGACTGCCGCAAGCCCGTCGTCGCAGCTGTTCAGGGCTGGTGCATCGGCGGCGGCGTCGACCTCATCACGGCGGCGGACATCCGCTACGCAAGTGCCGATGCCAAGTTCAGCATCCGCGAGGTCAAGGTCGCGATCGTCGCAGACATGGGCAGCCTCGCGCGTCTGCCTGCGATCATCGGCGACGGACACCTGCGTGAGTTGGCTCTGACCGGCAAGGACATCGACGCAGCGCGCGCCGAGAAGATCGGCCTCGTCAACGACGTTTTCGAAGATGCCGACGCTGTACTGGCCGCGGCGCGCGCGACCGCCAAGGAGATTGCGCTCAATCCGCCGCTCGTGGTCCACGGGATCAAGGACGTGCTCGATCACACCCGCAGCGCGAGCGTGAACGACAGCCTTCGCTACGTCGCAGCCTGGAACGCGGCGTTCCTGCCTTCGCAGGATCTGACCGAGGCCATCACCGCCGTCTTCCAGAAGCGCCCGCCAGTCTTCCAGGGTGAGTAGAAACTGCAAGGGTGAGTAGAAACTGCAAGGGTGAGTAAAAACAGCACACAAAAATCCCCGCACATCTTCCGATGTGCGGGGATTTTCGTAAGGCCTGAGAACTCGAGCTCAGTGACCGCCGTCGGCAGCGAGACGCTTGATCGAAGCCTCGATCTCGGCCTCTGCCTCGGCGCGGCCGACCCAGTTGGCTGCCTCGACGTGCTTGTTCGGCTCGAGGTCCTTGTAGTGGACGAAGAAGTGCTTGATCGCATCGAGCTCGAACTGTGAGATGTCACCCAGATCCTGGATGTGATCCCAGCGGGGGTCACCGGCCGGAACGCAGAGGACCTTGTCGTCTCCGCCGGCCTCGTCGACCATCTTGAACATCGCGACTGCGCGAGCCTCGACGATGACGCCGGGGAAGACCGACTCGGGGAGCAGGACCATGGCGTCGAGCGGATCGCCGTCCTCACCCAGGGTGTTTTCGATGAAGCCGTAGTCGGCCGGGTAGCCGAAAGCTGTGTAGAGGTAGCGATCGAGTTTGACGCGACCGGTTACGTGGTCGACCTCGTACTTGTTGCGCTGACCCTTGGGGATCTCGATGGTGACGTCGAACTCCACGCCGATTCCTCGCTGTCGTGTCGGTAATGATTCGTCGGAAGGATATCGGGTCAAGGATAAGGTTGCCTGACCACCCAGTAGGCAGAGCACAGACGGAGGGGCGTTGGCGGGCCAAGGAAAGAAGAAGATCGGCTCGTTGGAAGAGAGTCGACGGCGTAACTTCCGCATCCTTCTGGCGGTCGGTGCAGTGGTTGTACTGGCCGTCGCCGGAGTTGTCGTCGTGAAACTTGGTACGTCGAACGACACAGCCGGCAGCGCGACTGTGACTACGTCGCCGCAGCCTGCGCTCGTGACGCCGTCACCTCAGGTGGTGCCCGTCCCGACGGACGCACCGATCCCGAGCGCGTCGGGAATCGCAGCGGCGATCGGCCCGGCCGTGGCCAACCCGGATCTGGGGAAGTTCACCGGAGTAGTCGCTGATGCGCTCACCGGAAACATTCTGTGGAGCGCAGACCCGTCGACGCCGATGACGCCTGCGTCCACGACGAAGGTGCTGACCGCATCGGCGGCACTGCTGAAGCTGCCGCTCGACCACCGGCTGGCCACGACGGTGGTCCCCGGAGCGAGCCCCGGGCAGGTCGTTCTGGTCGGCGGCGGTGACCCGACGCTGACGGCGACGCCGAAGGGGCAGAGCGGGTACTACGCCAACGCAGCGCACATCGCGGATCTCGTCGACCAGATCAAGGCTGCCGGTACGCCGGTGACCAGCGTCGTGGTGGACTCGAGTTTGTTCAAGGGCGACAACATGGCCACCGGGTGGTTCCCCGCTGACATCGCGGCCGGTTACATCACCCCGATCGAATCGGTGATGATCGAAGGCGGTCGGTACGACGGCACTCAAGACGAGTCGCCGCGTTCGGAAACGCCCGCGTTGGACGCGGGTAAGGTGCTCGCTCAGGCCCTCGGTGTCGATCCCGCCAACGTGAGTCTCGGCGCGGCGCCTGCCGGTGCCAAGCCGATCGCCACCGTGCAGTCGGCGCCGCTGAGCGACCGGCTGCTGCAGATGATGGAACATTCCGACAACGTGCTCGCCGAGACCATCGGGCGTGAGGTCGCGATTGCCTCCGGAATCGAAGCCTCGTTCACCGGAGCCGTCGACGCGACCGGCAAGACCCTGCAGGCCGCCGGGTTCGACTACACCGGAGTTTCGCTGCACGATTCCAGCGGACTTTCCGTCGACGATCTCATTCCCGCTCAGGTACTCGATCGCGTCATGACGGCGGCGGCCGGTGACGGTGATCCGAAACTGCGTCCGCTGCTGGACTACCTTCCGGTGGCCGGCGGAACAGGAAGTTTGTCCGACCGCTACGCGTCCGGAAACCGAACCGGTGCGGGTTGGGTACGGGCCAAGACGGGAACTCTCTCGACGGCCAGCGCGTTGTCAGGGTTCGTGGTCGATCAGAACGGGCGAGTGCTCACCTTCGCACTGATGTCCAATGACCGGCCGCCAGAAGTGAGCCGTCCTGCCCTGGACGCGATTGCCGGAGCATTGAGGAATTGCGGGTGCCAATAGTGGCCGAAAAGACTCCACAAGATGATGAAGCCTCGGCTCCGCTCGGTGGTGCCGTCGACTGGAGTCTTGCCGCCAAAGCCGGGATAAAACTGGCGCGCGGCGGCCCCGCGATGTCTCGCTACACGGCCGAGACGGCAACCGCAGAACTCGCCGAGGCATCCAAGCGTGCAGAACTGCCGGTTCGTGAAGTGACCGGTTTGGCCGACGGTCTACCGGTCCCGGCCGCTGACGTGCTCGACCGGGCCGGGTGGATCACGGCGGCCTCGCGGTCGATGGCGCATCTCACCGGCGCCGACCCTGACGGCAGTGGCAATCTCATCGTCGGAAAGCCGGCGGGCTTGCAGGCCGGCGCCATGCTGGCGTACCTGTCTTCGGCGATCCTCGGGCAGTACGACCCGTTCACCGGCGAGCACGGCACCCTGCTTCTGGTCACACCGAACATCGTCTCCGTCGAACGGTCCCTTCGGCTGAACCCGAGTGACTTCCGGTTGTGGGTCTGCCTGCACGAGGTCACTCACCGGGTTCAGTTCTCGTCCTCACCGTGGCTAGCGGAGTACATGAAGGAATCCGTCGAAACGCTTGGTGCGACGGTGGACGAGTCGATGACCGACGTTGTCGGGCGCCTTGCTGCAGAGCTGCGCTCGCGGAAGGAACCCGACTCCAGTGACGGTGCGACGGCGGGCGGGATCATCGGCCTGCTGCGTGCTTCGCAGGCGGAACCCCAGCGTGACGCGCTGGATCGGATGCTCGTACTCGGCACTCTCCTCGAAGGGCATGCAGACCACGTGATGGACGCCGTCGGCCCCGCCGTGGTGCCGTCGGTGGCAACTATCCGCGCGGCCTTCGACAAGCGTCGGCAGCGCAAGTCCAACCCCGTGCAGCGGATCATCAAGATGCTTCTCGGCATGGACGCCAAGATGGCGCAGTACGTACGCGGCAAGGCCTTCGTCGACGCGGTAGTTCTCAAGGTCGGCATGGAGCAGTTCAACACCATCTGGACCGGGCCCGAGACCTTGCCGTTGCTCGACGAGATCGACAATCCCGACGCGTGGGTAAAGCGCGTTCTCGGCTAGATGCTGCTGCCTGAGACGCCTGCCCTACTGGCGCTGCGACAGGCTGTGCGGGCGTGGACGCTCGCATTCGAGCCACGACGCCGTGTGGTCGTCGGCCTGTCCGGGGGCGCCGATTCGTTGGCGCTGACCGCAGCAGCCGTGGCGGAAACCGATTCTGTCGACGCGTTGATCGTGGACCATCGGTTACAAGATGGTTCTGATGCCGTCGCGCGCTCGGCCGCAGACCAGGCGCTGGCGCTGGGTTGCCGGACCGCGACGGTGCTGACCGTCGACGTAGCGGAAGGTGGGAGCCTCGAAGCCGCTGCGCGTGAGGCTCGGTACAGCGCTCTGCGCGACGCCAGGACTGACCTCCCGGTTCTGCTCGGACACACGCTCGACGATCAAGCAGAGACCGTCCTTCTCGGACTGTCCCGCGGGTCCGGTGGGCGATCGATTCAGGGTATGGCTGCATTCGATGCTCCCTGGGGACGGCCGCTTCTCGGCATCCGTCGGTCGGTGACCAGGGCGGCCTGCGTCGACCTGGGCATCACGCCGTGGGAGGACCCGCACAACAACAATCCCGAGTTCACTCGCGTGCGTCTGCGGCACGAGGCGTTGCCGCTGCTCGAAGAAATTCTCGGCGGGGGAGTTGCCGAGGCGTTGGCCCGAACCGCGACGCAGTTGCGTGAGGACGGCGAGGCGCTCGACGAGTACGCCGAGGCCCTACTTCTACGGGCTGTCGTCGACGGGGAAGTGGAAGTGGACACACTTGCCGAAGCGCCCACCGCAATCCGCCGACGCGCTCTGCGAGCCTGGCTGCTGCAGGGCGGCGCAAAAGCATTGACGGACAAACAGTTACGGGCGGTCGACGCCCTGGTGATCGACTGGCGGGGGCAAGGCGGCGTCGCGATCGGGGGCGGAACACCGGAGGCGAGGTTGGTGGCGGCCCGGCGACGTGGCAGGCTGATCCTCGGATTCGAAGACCGACGAAGGGTTTGACGCGTGTACGAGGGCGACATCGCATCGGTACTGATCTCCGAAGAACAGATCCGTGCACGAACGGCGGAACTGGCTGAGGAAATCGCCAAGCGTTACCCGGCAGGCGCCCCCGAAGGGGATCTCCTGCTGATCGGCGTCCTCAAGGGAGCGGTCTTCTTCATGACCGACTTCGCCCGCGCCCTGCCGATCCCGTCGCAGATGGAATTCATGGCCGTGAGCTCCTACGGATCCTCGACCTCGTCTTCGGGCGTCGTCCGCATCCTCAAGGACCTCGACAAGGACATCGCCGGTCGCCACGTGCTGATCGTCGAGGACATCATCGACTCGGGCCTGACGTTGTCGTGGTTGATGCGCAACCTCAAGACGCGTAATCCCGCTTCGCTCGAGGTCGTCACCCTGCTCCGCAAGCCGGACGCCGTCAAGATCGACGTCGACGTCCGCGACGTGGGCTTCGACATCCCCAACGAGTTCGTCGTCGGTTACGGCCTCGACTACGCCGAGCGGTACCGCGATCTGCCGTACATCGGCACCCTGGACCCTGAGGTCTACGGCGGCTGAGCCTGCTCGCGCCTGGAGTGCGGCTCAGGCGCGGACCCTGGGCAAGACATCGTCGTGCTCCAAATGGTTTCGTGTCGGGGCGCTGAGCGGTTCGTTCCAGTTTTGTGTTGGGATCGGGATGGATTTGATTTCCGAGTTGTGAACTGACGTGGATAACGCAGCTGCATCCCTGCGTGGCATACCAAATTGCTGTGAAGTGGTTCAATTCGCAGATCAGCGAATGGTGTCCCGGCGATTTCCGTTGAGGCATCTCGAAGTTCCTGCTGACGTGTCCACGGCTACGGCTACGGCCACAGACTCGAAGCATGGCGATGTCACGTGTCTCCGACAAGTAGCCGCGATGCTTGAACGTACCCATAAAACACGCAAATTCCGCGTCGACGGATTGATCTCTCGATCAATCGCCGATGGTAGGCGTAGCGATGCGCTTTCGACGGCTCCTCATATTTTGGCCGTGCTGGCAAGTTCATCGACGGCGTACGGCTGAAGTCGGGGTACTCGCCGACTAGGTGCTGCGGTTAGGTGAGTTTCGTTCTGGAAAAGGCGAGGTAGTAGGTCCAAGGCTCGTCCTTTGTTCCGATAGGGTGGCGCTCGATCTCCAAAACTGGACGGTTTGTCGGTATCACTCTCTATTCTGATTGAACTAACGAAATCCGTTTCAGCGGACCGGTCCCGAACGCGTTGCATTCAAGATTTATGGATGGGACAGATTCGCTAATTTTGGCAATTTCCAACCACACCCACCAGTGTGATCGGTTCTATCCAGGAATGAAGGAGCACGACGATGTCCGAGCCATCTGACCAGATACCCGCGGGCTGGTACCCAGATCCAGCGGGCGGTCAACGTTACTGGGATGGGACAAAGTGGCTACCCCTGCCTGCGCCGGATTCGAAGGACTCGCCCACATCGCGAAAGCGGCCACCGAAGAAGGTTTTGATAGCGGCGCTGGCGATTGTTCTTCTCGCGGCGGTCGGCGGGACAGTCTGGAAACTGTCCCATGATTCCAACGTGAAGGCTGAGCGGGATGCAGCGGCAGCGGCGGTTCAGTTGGCGGCCGATGAAGAAGCTGCCCGCGTTGCCGCCGAAAAATCCGCTCAGGAGAGTAAGGATGCTAGCGAACGCGCCCGACGTATCTTGGCGGTGACCAATATTGAAAGCAGCGTCAAGACAATGGCTGAGGATCACGTTACGAAAGGGTTTATGGACGGTCCGATTATTTCGGTGTCCTGTTCCCCTGTCGGGGGTGGTTCGACTGATGACCTATCTGAAAAAACCACGGTCTTTGAGTGCTTCGCAGCCAACGAGAATAAGGGCGACGGCATGATGAGTGGATACAAGTACCACGCGACGATGAACTGGAGTTCTGGAGAGTTCACCTACGGACTTGGGAAGCCCTGATTCGTAAGGCATCGAATCCCTTGGACGCTTACCGTCGAAGAGATGCTGCAATCGAGTTCACGGGCGGTAGGTAGTTATCTAGCTCAGCTTCGTTTGGTTTCAAGGTTGATGGCTGACTTTGACCTACGCAGGGAGCTGGCAAGGTAACCATCCTCGTAGAGGGTGCGATCGGGTCCTCGGCGATTCGTGAAAACGAAAAGACTTCCGCGAGTGACGGGGCAGCCTGGCGGCAAACTGTGCGAGTGCGAGTGAGAACCTTGAGGCGCATCGGTGCTGTACCGCCGTCTCGATGCTGGTATCGGGTGCGGTCGTGCAGAACTCACGACCGCACCGCGTCGATTGCGCAAGCGAGTTGCCTTCAGAGCGTCAGCAGCTTCTTCTGGACTTTGCCCATAGCGTTGCGGGGCAAGCTGTCCACCAGACAAACCTGACGAGGGCGCTTGTGGATCGACAGTGATTCGGCGACGAAGTCCGAAACCACCGCGCAGTCGGCTACGTCTCCGACGATGAAGGCGACTATGCGTTGGCCGAGGTCGTCGTCCGGCACACCGACGACGGCGGCCTCGCGAACACCGGGGTATGCCAGAAGTGCCTGTTCCACCTCGCCTGCACCGATGCGGTATCCACCGGACTTGATCATGTCGACCGACTCGCGGCCGACGATGCGGTGGAATCCGCTGTCGTCGATCACCGCGATGTCGCCGGTGCGGAACCAGCCGTCCTCGGTCATGGATTCCGCTGTCTTCGAGGGGTTCCCGAGGTACTCGTCGAAGAGCACGGCTCCCGCAACTTCTAGTTGCCCAAGCTGCTCTCCGTCGTGCGCCGACAATTCGCCGTTCTCGCCGCGCAACCTCGTCCTGACTCCGGGAACAGCGTGCCCGACCCAACCCGGGCGACGTTCGCCGTCGTGTGTCGTGCTGACGGTGATGAGGGTTTCACTCATTCCGTAGCGCTCGACGGGAGCCAATCCGGTCAGCGATTTCATCCGCTCGAACAATGGAACCGGAAGTGGTGCACTTCCGGACACGAGCAAGCGTGCGGATCGCAATGCTGCTGCCGCCGAGGGATCACCGCACACGCGTGACCAGACGGTCGGAACACCGAAGTACAACGAGCCACCCGCTGCGGCATACGAATCCGGAGTTGGTCTGACGGTATGAATCAGCGGCGAACCGACGCGCAAGGCGCCCAACACGCCGAGAATCAACCCGTGGACGTGGAAGAGGGGCAGTCCGTGGACGAGTGTGTCCTCCGGAGTCCAATTCCACACGTGGGCAAGTGCGTCGAGATCTGCTGCGATCGCTGCTCGCGAGAGGACGACGCCTTTCGGCGCTCCTGTGGTTCCTGAGGTGTACATGATCAGTGCGGTAGCTGCCGCGCCCGGTTCGGGATAGGACGTCGCAGATCGCGCGTGAATATCGATGGGAATCAACGGGATACTCGAATCCGACGGTCCGTCTCCGAGTATCAGTTCGGCCTGGGAATCGGCGATGATGTGCTGACGTTCGAGCGGGCCGGAGTCCGGTGGGATCGGGACCACGGCAACACCGGCGATCAGCGCGCCGGCGACGGCGACCACTGTCTCGAGGCCGGCGGCGGCTTGTACTGCCACTCGCTGTGCACCGTGGATTCGATCGGCGACCGCGGTGGCGGCGGCCAACAGGTCGGCGCGAGAGAGGGTTGCGCCTTCGCCGAAACTGACCGCCGCTCCGTGATCGTCGAATGTGTGGGGGTCGAGGGAGCGTAAAAGTGTGGATTCGCTGTTCATCGCGAGTTCCCTTTCTTTGAGCGAAGATTCAGACGGACCAGGGAACAACGAACAGCAGCCAGGCGAGGATCGGCGTCACGACCATGATGGTCATGCCCCACCGCATCGTCAGCCCGAACACCACGTCGCGTTCTTCCGGAGCGGCGTTCGCCACCACCAGCGCGCCGTTGGTCGAGAACGGACTGCAATCGACCAGAGACGACGAGATTGCCAGTGCGATAACCAGGCCGGTTGCATTGACCTGGCCGGTCATGAGGAAGGGAATTGCCAAAGGGATTAGTGCGCCGAGGATTCCCGTGGTGGATGCAAACGCCGACACGATCGCGCCGATCAAGCAGATCAAGAAGGCTGCGAGAAGTGGAATGCCCACGTGTGCAACCGAATCCCCGAGCCACTGGACGGTGTTTTGGTTCTGCAGAAGTGCGACGTATGTGACGATTCCGCCGATGAGGAGCACGGTGCCCCAGCTGATCTTGTCGACGGCCCCGCGGGCGGAGGCCGGGAAGATCAGGGTGAGAAGTACCGCGACGGTCAGTGCGGTGAATCCGACGTCGAGGTCGAAGACCAAGGCGCCGAGTGCAAGCGACGCCAGTCCGAGCAGGGTGAGTCGCCGCTCGAGATTGAGTGCTCCCTCGTGCGGAGCGGTCCCACCCGAGGACTTGCCGCCACCCTTCGAGCTGTCGCCGGAACCCGAACCGGTGATGGTGTCGCCACCGCCAGACGCGTTGCCGACTGCGCTGACAAGCACGCGCTCCGAGGCGCCGCGTGCAATCAATGCGCGACCGCCGAACGAGACGTACGCGATTGCGGCAACAACGGCTGCGGCCGCGAAGGTCGAGACGAACAGCAAGGCCGGGCTGGACGGGAGGCCGTTCTGCCGCATGACGTCGTTGGTGATCACACCGAAGATTCCGATAGGGGAGAAGCTGCCCGCCGTTGCGCCCTGGACGACCATGAAGCCCATCAGCATGGGGTGGATCCGGTAGCGGGTGGCGAAGCCCATTGCCACGGGCGCGATGATGGCGACGGCAGCGGGACTGACCGCGCCCATGGCGGTGACGGCCGCGCACACCGCGAACATCGCCCACGGCACGAGGGCTACTCGTCCTCTGACCGCACGGACCGCCGCGTGAATGATCCAGTCGACCGTGCCGTTGTTTCTGGCCAGCGCGAACAGGTAGGTGACGCCGACCAGGATGACGAAGAGGCTGGCCGGGAAGCCGTCGAGGATCTCGCTGGTATCGACAGTGAAGACCAGTGTTCCGACGACGAAGGCAGCCACCAGGGCAAGCGCACCCATGTTCACCGACCTCACGGTGGATATGACGAACACCAGGACAAGTACTGACAGGGCTATGACATTTGCCATCGAACTCTCAATCCGTTCGCGACCAGCTTGTGGTCTGCATCACTTGGAATTGGCCTAGCCTCTCTGCCACTGCTCCATTTGTCAAGTACACTCCGAGGCATGAATTCGACGTCATCGCCCGGCTCGCGCTCGGGCCTGCCCGGACGATTGAAGCGTCCGCGTCTGTATGAGCAGTTGGCCGAGCACATTTCGAATTTCATCGAGGCTCAAGGCCTTTCGCCCGGCGATCGGCTTCCTCCCGAACGCAGCCTGGCTGCCGAACTCGGCGTGAGTCGCGCGTCGCTGGCTCAAGCGCTCGTGGCCCTCGAGATTCGGGGCAGAGTCGAAATTCAGCACGGTAACGGAGCGGTGATTCGCGAAGCTCCCACGCCCGACGCGGGTAGGTCTGCGGATTCGGGAGTGCGGTTGCAAGACCGAACTGTCGACGAACTGACTGCTGCCAGGGAAGCGATCATGGCCGGCCTGGCTCGGGCGGCGGCGTCGAATCCCAACGCTGCGCTTCGGGTCGCGATGTTGACCGACGACGGGACCGCGAGAAACTTCGCCGAGACATGGCGCTGCGTCAGGCACCTGGCCGGCGGCGGCTTATTGGCTGATCTCGACGACACCATCGCCAAGCAGGCAGACGTGCCCGAGTCCTCGGCGCGACTGTCTGCGCGACTCGATCAGCTCGCGCACCGGATCATCGACGGTGACCAATCGGGCGCCGCTGACGCTGTTGCGGGAATCCTCTCCGAAACGGCCTGACGAATAACGACGGACGAGCGTCGGAAAAGCGCACGATAACCACTATGAGCATGTTCGCTCACAGGAAACTGTGCTGCGACGTAGCCCGGGAACCTGATCGGCAATGCGCACGTTGAACACAGTGACGACCGTTCCAACCAAGCGGCACGGCCGCTGGCGGGCATCGATGGGGCCGATCGCGGTAACCTGCAGGTGTCCGGTTGGCAGCCGGAAGGCGACCTGGCAGACCCGCACTCTCGAAAGGACCGGCCACATCGGCCGACCTGTATGAACCGTAAGACTGTGTTCCGTAACGTGCTACTCGTAGCCGTCGTGCTGTTGGTGATCTATGCCTTCAGCTACTTCAGCAACGACACCCGCGACTTCAAGACCGTCGACACCTCGGTCGCGATCTCCCAACTCGACGCCAAGAATGTTGAGTCGGCGCAGATCGACGACCGTGAGCAGCAGGTTCGTCTGTGGCTCAAGAACGGCAACGACGCCACCGACGGTAAGACGCAGATCCTGGCGAAGTACCCCGCGAGTGCGTCGGAGCAGATCTTCGACAAGGTCGAAGGCGCCGGAGCGGACAAGTTCAACACGACGGTCACTCAGGAGAGTTGGCTGACGTCGATCCTTCTGTTCGTGCTGCCGATGATCATTCTGTTCGGCATCTTCTTCTTCGTCATGAACCGGATGCAGGGCGGCGGTGGTCGCGGCGGAGTCATGGGATTCGGTAAGTCGAAGGCCAAGCAGCTCACCAAGGACATGCCGAAAACCACGTTCGCCGACGTCGCCGGTGCGGACGAGGCTGTCGAAGAGCTGTACGAGATCAAGGACTTCCTGCAGAACCCGGCTCGCTACCAGGCGCTCGGCGCCAAGATTCCGCGCGGTGTGCTGCTGTACGGCCCTCCCGGAACCGGTAAGACGCTGCTCGCTCGCGCTGTCGCAGGCGAAGCCGGCGTCCCGTTCTTCACCATCTCCGGTTCGGACTTCGTCGAGATGTTCGTCGGTGTCGGTGCTTCGCGCGTTCGCGACATGTTCGAGCAGGCCAAGCAGAACAGCCCCTGCATCATCTTCGTCGACGAGATCGACGCAGTCGGTCGTCAGCGCGGCGCAGGACTGGGCGGCGGACACGACGAGCGCGAGCAGACGCTCAACCAGCTGCTCGTCGAGATGGACGGCTTCGGTGATCGCACCGGCATCATCTTGATCGCCGCAACCAACCGCCCCGACATCCTCGACCCAGCACTGCTGCGTCCGGGACGCTTCGATCGCCAGATTCCGGTCGGCGCCCCCGACCTCGCCGGTCGCCGTGCGATCCTGCGAGTGCACTCGCAGGGCAAGCCGATCGATCCCAACGCCGATCTCGAAGGCCTCGCCAAGCGGACCGTCGGAATGTCGGGCGCCGATCTTGCCAACGTCATCAACGAGGCTGCGCTGCTCACCGCACGCGAAAACGGGACCGTCATCACCGAAGCCTCGCTCGAGGAATCGGTGGACCGTGTTGTCGGTGGACCGCGGCGTAAGAGTCGCATCATCAGCGAGCACGAGAAGAAGATCACGGCGTACCACGAGGGCGGTCACACGCTGGCTGCTTGGGCAATGCCTGACATCGAGCCGGTCTACAAGGTCACGATCCTCGCTCGCGGTCGCACCGGCGGTCACGCGATGACCGTGCCCGAAGACGACAAGGGTTTGATGACGCGTTCCGAGATGATCGCCCGTCTCGTCATGGCAATGGGTGGACGCGCCGCCGAGGAGCTGGTGTTCCACGAGCCCACCACCGGAGCGTCGTCCGATATCGACATGGCGACCAAGATCGCACGCGCGATGGTCACCGAATACGGCATGAGTGCCAAGCTCGGCGCGGTTCGCTACGGACAGGAGGGCGGGGATCCGTTCCTCGGCCGTTCGATGGGCGTTCAGTCCGACTACTCGCACGAGATCGCCCGCGAAATCGACGAGGAGGTGCGCAACCTCATCGAGGCGGCGCACACCGAAGCGTGGGCCATCCTCAACGAGTACCGCGATGCGCTCGACCTCATCGCTACCGAACTGCTCGAGCGTGAGACGTTGACTCGCAAGGACCTCGAGAAGATCCTTGCCGGCGTCGAAAAGCGTCCGCGCATCACGGCTTTCAACGATTTCGGTGGGCGCACGCCTTCGGATCGTCCGCCGGTGAAGACTCCGCGCGAACTCGCGATCGAGCGCGGCGAAACGTGGCCGGAGCCCGCTGCTGCACCTGTTCTCGTCAAGGCAGGCGCACCCAACAGCGGTGCACCCAACGGCGGTATCCCCAACAATGGTGGTCTTCCCAACAACGGCAACCAGGGACCCTCGAACGGCTACGCACAGCCCTCGTACCCGCAGCCGAGTGCTCCGCAGCAGACTCCGCAACCGGGAACACCCGACTACGGAGCGCCCGCCGGATGGTCGGCACCGGGTTGGCCTCCGCGTGAGAACCCGTCGCCGACGTACCCCGGACAGCAGTCGGGTGGGTACACCGGTGGACAGAATCCGACCCCGCCGAACCAGTCGCAGGGCCAGTACGGTCAGCCCCAACACGGTCAGCCCCAGCCCGATCAGGGGCAGTACGGTCAGCCGCACCCGGGACAGCAGGCGTACCCCGAGCAGCCGCACCCCGGCCGCCGTTACCCCGCGCAGCCCGATTACCCGGTGCAGTACCCGGACGGTGGACCCTTCGCCGATCCGAACCGGGGAAACCCGACCGGCGAAAACCAGTGGCAGAGCCCCGCACCGGAACAGCCGCAGACTCCGCCGCCGCATCATTCGGCTGAGGACGACGGCCCGAGCACCGCTCGCTGGGACGGACCGGACGGATCCCGCTGACCTTGCGCCACTAGGCTCTGCGGCGGGGGACCTGTGAACAATTCTCGAGGAGAGTTCGGTTGTCGGTGAATGATGTGGCCAGTGAACTGGTGTCGCTCGGAACGGGCCGCCCGTTCGATCAGGCGCGGGCAGAGGCTGCCGTACGGGAATTGTTGATCGCGGTCGGTGAAGATCCGGAGCGCCCAGGCCTGCTCGATACGCCGGCCAGGGTTGCGCGCTCGTACAAGGAGATCTTCGCGGGTCTGTACTCCGAGCCCGACGACGCGTTGAACACAACTTTCGACGAGGGTCACCAGGAATTGGTGCTCGTGCGAGACATTCCGATGTTCTCGACGTGCGAGCACCACCTGGTGTCTTTCCATGGTGTTGCTCACGTTGGCTACATCCCGGGTAAGTCGGGCAAGGTCACCGGTTTGTCGAAGCTCGCGCGCGTCGTCGATCTGTACGCCAAGCGTCCGCAGGTTCAAGAACGCCTGACCAGTCAGATCGCGGATGCTTTGATGCGCAAGCTCGATCCGCGTGGAGCCATCGTCGTCATCGAAGCCGAGCACCTCTGCATGGCGATGCGCGGTATCCGCAAGCCTGGAGCCAGCACGACCACGTCTGCGGTTCGTGGGCTCCTGCAATCCAGCGCGGCCTCACGGTCCGAAGCGCTGGACCTCATCCTTCGTAAGTGAGCGAGATGTCCGCGGCTCCCGTTGCAGGTAGCGATCCGGCCCGGATGGTCGTGATGGGGATTCTGAACGTCACCGCCGATTCGTTTTCCGACGGCGGTCAATTTCTCGATCGTGACGCGGCGATCGCTCGCGGGCTCGAACTGCAACGCATAGGCGTCGACATCGTCGACGTCGGCGGCGAGTCGACGCGCCCCGGAGCCACCCGCGTCGATCCGAAACTCGAGGCGGACCGTATTGCCCCGGTGATCGAAGAACTCGTGGCAGCCGGAATTCGCGTCAGCGTCGACACGATGCGTGCTTCCGTGGCCGCCGCCGCGATCGAAGCGGGCGCATGCATCGTCAACGACGTATCGGGCGGTCGCGCAGACCCCGACATGGCATCCGTTGTGGCTGACGCCGGAGTGCCCTGGATCCTCATGCATTGGCGCTCGGCCGGTGACTACGTCCATCGTGGCAGCGCCGATCACTACGACGACGTGGTCCGCGACGTCCGTGACGAACTGCTGTCGCAGGTCGATCTGGCGTTGAAGGCTGGGGTCGATTCGTCGTCGATCATCCTCGACCCCGGCCTCGGGTTCGCGAAGAACGCCGACCACAACTGGGCACTGTTGCGTGCACTACCCGAGTTCAACGCGACCGGATTCCCGGTACTGGTCGGCGCTTCCCGAAAGCGGTTCCTCGGGTCTCTGCTCAGCGATCCCGACGGCAATCCCCGTCCGCCTGGTGGCCGCGAGACTGCGACGGCCGTGGTCTCGGCCCTTGCAGCACGTGAGGGTGCCTGGGGAGTTCGGGTGCACGACGCACAAGCCTCGCTCGACGCCATTGCCGTGGTCGACGCCTGGAACCGTGGACGAGAAAGGGCCTGACATGGGGGACCGAATCGAATTGCGCGGGCTGAAGGTTCGCGGCAATCACGGAGTGTTCGACCACGAGAAGCGTGACGGTCAGGACTTCTTCATCGACATCACCGTGTGGATGGACTTGGCTCCCGCCGCGGCGTCGGACGATCTGACCCAGACCCTGCACTACGGCGAGTTGGCGGAAGCCGCCGCAGCCATCGTCGCCGGCCCGTCGCGCGATCTCATCGAGACTGTCGCCGCTGAGATCGCCGACGACGTCATGAAAGATTCGCGAGTCGAGAGCGTCGAGGTCGTGGTCCACAAACCGTCGGCACCGATTCCGCTGGTTTTTGCGGACGTCGCCGTCGTCGCACATCGGACCAGATCGGCATGACGCGCGCTGTTCTGTCGATCGGTTCCAACATCGGCGACAGCGTGGCTCACCTGCAGTCCGTTGTCGACGGGTTGGGCAGCGCCGTCGTTGCTGTCTCACCGGTCTACTCGACGGCGCCGTGGGGTGGCGTCGAGCAGCAGGATTTCTTCAACGCGGTGGTGGTGGTCGACGATCCCGAGGCCGACGCCGCTGAGTGGCTTCGCCGGTCGCAAGCTCTCGAAGAAGCTGCAGACCGGGTGCGCGAACAGCGTTGGGGACCCCGGAGCCTGGACGTGGACGTGGTCGATTGCGAAGGCGTCGTCAGTTCCGATCCCGTGCTCACCCTTCCGCATCCGCGAGCGCATCTACGGGCATTCGTGCTCGTTCCCTGGCTGGACGTCGAGCCTGACGCGACGCTGATCGTCGACGGCCAGAAGTTGTCGGTGGCACAAATTCTCGACGGCCTCGATCGCACTGAGCGTGAAGGTGTGCGCACTACCGATGTGGTGCTTGCGCGGTGACCGAAGAAGGCAAGGGTTTGAAGCCGACCCGGATCAGTGAACTCGCGGTTCTGGCTGCGGTTGCTGCTGTGGCGACCTGGATTCTGATTCGCGTGTTCTACGGTTCGATGCCGCCCATCCCCGTTTATGCGGGAGCGTCGCTGTACTTCGTGGCCGTTGCCGAGGCCGTCTTCGCTTTTGTCATTCGTTCACGCGTCAAGAACCGTCAGGTCGGAGACGGGCTCAGACAGCTTCATCCCATCACCGCCGCCCGAGCGCTGGCATTGGCCAAAGCATCCGCTTTGGTCGGTTCAGCTACCGTCGGTGTCTGGGTCGGAGTGCTGGTGTATCTCATCCCACAGCGCTCGGTTCTGCAGGCCGCAGCCTCCGACACGCCGGGCGCGTGGGTGGGGTTGGGCGCCGCAATTGCGCTGGTAGCGGCAGCTCTGTGGCTCGAACATTGTTGCAAGACGCCGGAAGATACACCTGACGAGCCCGCGCACTGACAGCCTGGTCGGCAAATCACCCACCGAGGTACGTGGCGACCCCGGTCTCGGCAAGTACCCTGGCAACCATGACAAATTCTGGTCGATCGAAGTCTGCGCGCCGAAGCAAGCGCAGCGCGAGCCAGATGATCATTGCTGCTCTTCTGGCACTTGCTGTCATTGCTTCGCTGTTTCTGATCTTCAGCAACAGCGTTCAGCTTCTTCGGGTGGGACTGGTCGTCGCTCTGTGGGCAGCCACCCTCGGCGCTATCGCCATGACCAAGTATCGGCGTGAGTCGGCACTGGACAAAGCCAAGGTTGCCGATCTGCAGACCGTGTACGAACTGCAGCTCGAACGTGAAATTTCGGCTCGACGTGAGTACGAACTGAGCGTCGAAGGTCGCGTGCGACGTGAGGTGACCGCGGACGCTGAGGAACTGGCCGGGCTGCGCGCCGAATTGGTGGCGCTGCGCCGAAACCTCGAAGCACTGTTCGAAGGTGGACTGCTGCCCGAACAGACCGCGCTCAAGACCGATTCCACGCGAGTACCGGAACTTGGCGGTAGTTCGTACGGCGCGTACCAGCCGGCACCGTCGGGGTTGTACGTTCCCGGCGCCGGCCAGAACGGACCCAGCCAACCGGCACCGAACGTCGGCGGCTTGGCATCGCCCAACGACGATCCGGTGACTGCTGAGACAACCGTCGTGTTCGCGGAGACGTCGTGGCGTGACAGCAGCTTCGTGGCGCCGCGCGTCATACCGACGCAGAAGCCACAAGAGACGCAGAAGCCACAAGAGACGCAGAAGCCGCAGAATCAGAGCGGGAACCAGGCACCGAAGAGTTCCCCGGTGGGTTCCACACAGGCACGAACGGTGAAAGGCGTTCCGGTGGAGAAGGATCCGGAACCGGTAGCGCCGGTCGAGCCTGAAATCAAGGCTCCCACCCAGGCCCCGAACATCGAAGACGCCGTCATCGAAGACGCTGTCGTCGAAGAGGCGCCCGAGGTTGTTCCCGAGATTGTCGCGGAAGCTGAACCCGCTGCGGAGCCTGACGCAGAGCCTCGCCGTCGTCGTCGCGCTGCCCCGGAAGATGCCGCGAGCGGTGCTCATTCCAACGGGTTGACCGTCGCCGAAATAATGGCGAACCTGAGTTCGAACAACCCGTCCGAAGGCTCCGGTCGACGTCGTCGCCGAGAGGACTGAGTCGCAGATCACTCGCCCGGCCATGGCATGACGGTTCGGGCGAAGGATATCCTCGGACGCAGAACGTCTGGTACCCGCCGAGCGGGACTGGAACGAACGAGAGGAATCCGGTGACTTCCTTCGGGATCACTAATGGGCCTGCACCTGCGCGATTGACGGTAGGAATTGTCTCAGCAGGACGGGTCGGAACAGCTGTCGGTGCCGCATTGGAGCGAGCCGGTCATGTTGTCAGCGCTTGCTCCGCCGTCTCCAGTGCCTCGGTCGCCCGCGCTGTGAAGCGGCTTCCCGATACCGAAATTCTTCCGGCTGCCGACGTCGCAGCTCGCTCCGAACTGCTGATTCTTGCCGTTCCTGACGACCAGCTTGCGGATCTTGTTCGAGGTCTCGCGGCCACCCAAGCGGTCAAGCCGGGCACGCTCGTCGCCCACACGTCCGGTGCCAACGGGATCGCGATCCTGACTCCACTCACCGAACTCGGCGCGCTGCCCTTGGCTATCCATCCGGCGATGACGTTCACCGGTCACGACGAGGACACCGCACGGCTGTCGTCGGCATGCTTCGGAATCACTGCTGCCGACGACATCGGTTACGCGATCGCGCAGTCGCTGGTCCTCGAGATCGGCGGCGAGCCCGTCCGAGTGCGCGAGGAGAACCGCGCGCTCTACCACGCGGCACTGGCTCACGGCAGTAATCACCTGGTCACGCTCGTGGTCGACGCCGTCGAGGCGCTGCGAGCGTCGTTGCAGGGTGACGAGCTGCTCGGTCAACAGTTGGTCGACGGAGATCCGGGTGGAGTGGCCGAGCGTGTCCTGCAGCCGCTGCTGTCGGCAGCCTTGGACAACGCGCTACGACGCGGTCCCTCGGCGTTGACCGGCCCGGTGGCACGCGGCGACGCTGCTGCTGTCGACACACATTTGCGCGTACTGACAGAACTGGATCCGGAGCTCGCTGCCGGCTATCGGGCGATGTCCTTGCGATCGGCCCAGCGGGGGGGCGCCCCCACCGAATTGTTCGACATCTTGACTGAAACGGGAGGTGACCGTCGTGAGTGATCTGCAGGGCGGATACAAGCGCGGCGAACTGACGGTGCACCACGATCCGGACAAGCTTCGGCGCGTCTCGCGGGCACTGCGAGGTGTCGGGCGTCAGGTGGCGCTCGTTCCGACGATGGGTGCGTTGCATGCGGGCCACATCGAATTGGTTCGTCAGGCCAAGGTCACCGGCGCCGTCGTGATCGTTTCCATCTTCGTGAACCCGCTCCAGTTCGGTGCGGGCGAAGACCTGGACGCGTACCCGCGCACTCTCGATGCGGATCTCGACCTGCTTCGTGCCGAGGGCGTCGAATTGGTGTTCGCGCCGAGCGCCAAGACGATGTACCCGCGGGGCCAGCGCACCACCATCGTGCCGGGTCCGTTGGGTAGCGAACTCGAAGGCGGAGCGCGCCCCACTCACTTCGCCGGAATGCTGACGGTTGTGGCGAAGCTGCTGCAGATCGCGGCACCCAATCACGCGTACTTCGGTGAGAAGGACTACCAGCAGCTGACGCTCATCCGTCAGATGGTGTGGGATCTCAACTTCGATGTACAGATCATCGGAGTTCCGACGGTCCGCGAGTTCGACGGCCTCGCGTTGTCCTCTCGCAATCGCTACCTCGACGAGGGCCAGCGCGCTGCAGCGGTCGCGCTGTCCGCTGCTCTGATCGCCGGTGCACACGCGGCGTCCGGGGGAGCGGAAGCAATTCTGGAAACCGCACGCGCTGTTCTGGCAGCTGTTCCGGAAATCGAGGTCGACTACCTCGAGGTTCGGGGCGTCGATCTGGGCCCCGCGCCCGAGCGAGGTGACGGCCGACTGTTAGTGGCCGCCAAGCTCGGAACCACCCGTTTGATCGACAACGTCGGTGTCGCGGTGGGAACCGGTTTCCTCGAGCGTGACACCGACCCATCCGCCGACGCCATCGACGACCTGCTGTCTCACTGAGCACTTTTCACGAGTAAGGACCTGGATATGTTTCGCACAATGATGAAGTCGAAGATCCACCGCGCCACCGTGACTCACGCCGACCTGCATTACGTCGGCTCCGTCACCGTCGACCAGGATCTGATGGACGCCGCAGACCTCCTCGAGGGCGAACAGGTGTGCATCGTCGACATCGACAACGGTGCGCGTCTCGAGACGTACGTCATCGCCGGCGAGCGCGGAACCGGTGTCATCGGAATCAACGGTGCGGCAGCGCATCTGGTCAAGCCGGGCGACCTGGTAATCCTCATCGCCTATGGCGTGATGAACGAGCAGGAAGTCAAGGAATACTCCCCGCGCGTCGTCTTCGTCGATGCCGACAACAAGCAGATCGAACTCGGCTCAGACCCGGCTCACGCGCCGGAGGGTTCGGGTCTGATCACCCCGCGCATGCTGTCGACACTCGAGGCCTCGCGCGAATCCAGCCTGGTGTAATCCATGCTGCTCACGGTCGACGTGCGGAACACCAATATCGTTCTGGGGTTGTTTTCCGGGACTGGTGAGTATTCGAAGCTGTTGCAGGACTGGCGAATGCGAACCGACCCTCGGATGACTGCCGACGAGTTGGCGTTGACCTTCCGTGGGCTGTTGGGTACTCATGTCGATGAGATCACCGGCGTTGCGGCGCTGTCGACAGTGCCGTCCGTCTTGCGTGAAATCCGCGTGATGCTGGAGCGGTACTGGGGTCACGTTCCCCACGTGGTGGTCGAACCGGGTATTCGCACCGGTGTGCCACTGCTGGTGGACAACCCCAAAGAGGTGGGGGCCGACCGGATCGTCAACAGTCTTGCCGCTCACCATCTTTACGAGGGTCCGTGCATTGTCGTGGACTTCGGTACGTCGACCTGTGTCGACGTCGTTTCCGCCAAGGGTGAGTTTCTGGGCGGCTGCATCGCGCCCGGACTCGAGATCTCGACCGATGCCTTGGCGTCGCAGTCCGCTGCGCTGCGCAAGGTCGAATTGGTGCGCCCGCGTTCGGTGGTCGGCAAGAACACCGTCGAATGCATGCAGTCCGGTGCGGTATTCGGCTTTGCCGGCCTCGTTGACGGATTGGTCAACCGCGTACGCGACGAACTGCCGGAGTTCGGTGGTGACGACGTCTCCGTGATCGCAACCGGGGACAGCGCACCGCTGATCATTCCCGAATCCGACACTATCGATCACCTCGAACGGGACCTCACTCTCGAGGGGCTGAGGTTGGTCTTCGAGCGCAATCAGGCGCGTCGTGGATCCGGTCGACGACCGGTCGCCTGATCGATGGTTTCGTTCCAGCAGTTTCGCGATTGCAAAAGTTATGCCACAATGGTGCTCGTGAATCGCTGCATGGGTGCTCAGGAGTGTTGTCGAGGCTGACCGCTGCCTTGACCAATTCACATTCCTTGGAGCTAGCTCGTGCTATCCACATATTCTGCAGATCTCTCTGTTTTGACCCCTACTCTCGCTGCTGATCGTGCTGTTTCCGCAGGTCGTAGCGCTAATCGTGGGGTGTCCGGACGCCGTCCGAGTGGTGCGTCGTTGCCTACCCGCCTTCGCCCGGCCGATTTGCTGCGACTGACCGACGAGGGAGCGAACGGCGTGCTCGACGGCCGTTTCGACCACCTCATCCCCGACGCCTTCCCGACGCTCGATCGTTGGTCCACCCGCCTGCATGCGGACGACGACGTCGATGTGTGGCTCATCAGCTGGGTACCCGAACGCAACACCGAATTGCACGACCACGCAGGCTCGTTCGGCGCATTGACCGTCCTCAGTGGTTCTCTCACCGAATTCCGTTGGGCCGGTGACGCCTTGGTGGAACGCCAGCTCGACGCCGGCGACCAGGCTTCGTTCCCGCTCGGCTGGGTTCACGATGTCGTGCGTTCGACGGATGCTCCTGGTGCTCCGATCGAAATCAGCTCTGATGCACCGACTCTGAGTGTTCATGCCTACTCGCCGCCACTGACGGCAATGTCCTTCTACGAAGTGACGGATCACCGGACTCTTCGTCGCACCCGTACCGAGCTGACCGACCTGCCCGAGGGGGGCACCAAATGACCATCGACCAAATGCTCGACGACGCTCGCGCACAGATCGATCGTATGTACGTCTTCCAGCTCACCGAAGCCTTTCATCGCGGGGCGATCTTCGTCGACATTCGCCCGCAGGCGCAGCGCGCCATCGAGGGAACTCTTCCCGGCGCACTCGCGATCGAGCGGAACGTTCTCGAGTGGCGACTCGACCCCACCAGCAGCGCACACCTCGCGTTGGCCACCGACCACGACGTCGAGTGGGTAATCGTCTGCTCCGAGGGCTACACCTCGAGCCTGGCCGCAGCGTCGTTGCAGCAGTTGGGTCTGCACAAGGCAACCGATCTCGTGGGCGGGTACCAGGCGATCAAGGCCGCCGGACTGCTCGGTGCGCTCAGTGGAGTTCGTCATTGCTCCCGCGAGTTGGCGGCGGTTTCGGCTCATTGAGGTATTTGCTGTGCGCCTTTATTAACCGCGGGCGGTTAATAAAGGCGCACAGCGGGTCTGGCGGTAGATCTTCGGGCTCATTCCGTGATGGCGGGTGAAGGCCGTCGTGAGCGCAAAGGGGCTCGAGTAGCCCACTTCTCGCGCGATCGAGGACACCGTTCGTGCCGGGTCTGCGAGTAGATCTGCCGCCACCGACAAGCGCCACTCGGTCAGATAGCCGACGGGTCCGATCCCCATGAGACCGGTGAACCGGCGCGCGAAGGCCGCTCGTGAGCTGCCGGACTCCTGGGCCAGGCTCGCGACCGTCCAGGGGTGTTCCGGCCGATTGTGTATGAGCCGCAAGGCATGCCCGATGACGGGATCCTCGTAGGCCTTGATCCATCGCGGTGATCGATTCGGGTTCTCGGCGAACCATGTACGGACCGCCGAGATCAGGACCAGGTCCAGGAGCCTGTCCAACAACACTTCTTGTCCTGGCCCGTCGGCGGCGATCTGTTGTTCCAGAAGCGTCGTCATCGGCGTGGTTTCCAGGCTGCGTCGCACTACCGCGACGGGTGTCAGGCTGTCGAGGATCTGACGGCTGACATAGGAGTCCAAACGGTATGTGCCCGTGAGCATGACGGTCTGGCCGCTGGTCGAGTTGCCCCAGGTGCGAACGCCGAGAACTGACATGTCCTCGAGCGGTGATCCGTCGACCGCGGCGCAGTTTTGTGCCTCGTCGATGAGTACGTGGACCGGGGTGTCCGGGTGATCGGCGACCGTATAGGGATCGGGGCCGCGCAGGAGCGCAATGTCGCCGGCCTCGAGATCTTCGGTCTGTCCGGTGTCGGACACGACAACTGCGGTGCCGCGAACCAGAACCAGCACGGTGATCGGTGCGTGGTCTTCGATACGTAATGACCACGGTGGATCGAGCAGCGAGCGCAGCAGAAAAGCGCCCTCCGCCCGCGATCCGGCCAGCATCATCGACAATGCATCCATGTTTCGACGGTAGACGCTGACGTATGTTTTTGCGACCTTCAGCTATGGATCGTATTGCCGCCGCGCGATCGAATGAGTTCATGACGACAACAAGCGACATTCAATCGGCAGTAGTGATCGGTGGTACCGGCAAGACCGGTGCGCGCGTTGCGCAGAGGCTGACGGCGGTGGGAATCCGTACCCGAATCGCGTCGAGAACATCCGGGACGCGTTTCGACTGGAACGATCAGTCGACGTGGCAGCCCGCGATGTCCGGTGTCGAAGCGGCATACGTGACGTATGCGCCGGACCTCGCAGTGCCGGAATCGAGCACCCACATCGAGGAACTCGCGGAGCTTGCGTACCGCGAAGGGGTTCGTCGCATGGTGCTCCTGTCCGGGCGCGGTGAACCGGCGGCGCAGAAAGCCGAGCAGGTTCTGGCCGACACCGGTCTGGAATGGGCTGTGGTGCGGGCCAGCTGGTTTGCCCAGAACTTCAGTGAGGGGTATCTACTCGATCCGATTCGGGAAGGCCACCTGGAACTTCCCGTAGGCGAGGTGGGGGAGCCGTTCATCGACGTCGACGATCTCGCTGACGTGGCGGTGGCCGCATTGACTCGAACCGACTTCCTCGGCCGAGTTCTCGAGGTGACGGGTCCGGAGTTGCTCACCTTCGCGGAGGCCGTTGAGGCGATTTCGGCGGTGTCGGGGCGTGCGGTGTCATTCGAAAGAATTGGACTGCAACAGTTTTCCGGCGGCATGGCAGAAGTTGGCGTCCCGAGTGATGTCGTGGAGTTGCTCACTTACTTGTTTGCCGAGGTTCTCGACGGACGAAATCAAAGTGTGACCGGCGTCGTCGAAGAGGTCCTGGAACGACCCGCTCGAGATTTCACCACTTTTGCCGCCGAGGCTGCTCGAACGGGGGTCTGGTCGTGAAGAAATCCGAGATCTTCTTGGAGTTGCTCGTCGGCGTGACTGCGCTCGGCGCGCTCGTTGCCGGTGGCGCGTTGTTCGCGTTCTCATCCTTCGTAATGCCCGCTCTGCGGTCGGTCGATGCACACGCCGCGATCACGTCGATGCAGGCGATCAACGTCGAAGCTCCGCGGAGCGCCTTGATGCTGCCCCTCGTCGGATCGGCGCTCACCGCGATCGCCGCCGGAATCTGGGCAGCGATCTCCAGACCGGACGGCTGGGTCCTTGCCGTTGTCGGTTGTGTCGGGGTGCTCGCGTCCTTCGCGGTGACAGCGATCTACCACGTCCCCCGCAACGACGCTTTTGCCTCGGTCAGCGCTACCGATGCAGCCGCATGGGCGTCGTACGAGGCGGGTTGGACGGTGTGGAATCACGTCAGGGTTGCGCTGTACCTCCTGTCGGGAATCGTGCTCGCGGTCGCCGCGGTGCTACCAGCAACAAACGCGGTGGACACGGCCCAGTAGTCTTGTACCCCGTGAGTGATGTAGAAGCCCAGCCAGTCGACGACACCCCCGAGCAGCTCCGTATCCGGCGCGAGAAGCGTGAACGGATCCTCGCGCAGGGGCAGGAGGCGTACCCGGTCTCGGTCGATCGCACCCACACGCTCGCGCAGATCCGCGCGGAGTACCCGGAACTCGAGCCGGACACGGCGACTGGCGTGCTGGTCGGCGTCGTCGGCCGCGTCATCTTCATGCGCAACACCGGCAAGTTGTGCTTCGCGACTCTGCAGGAAGGCGACGGTACCCAGCTGCAGGCCATGATCAGCCTCGCCGGCGTCGGCGAAGAGGCACTGGCCGCCTGGAAGTCCGACGTCGACCTCGGCGACTTCGTCTTCATCCACGGTGAGGTCATCAGCTCCCGTCGGGGTGAGCTCAGCGTGATGGCCGACGCGTGGCAGATCGCATCCAAGTCGCTGCGCCCCCTGCCGGTCGCTCACAAGGAGATGAGCGAAGAGTCCCGGGTGCGTCAGCGCTACGCGGATCTGATCGTTCGCCCCGAGGCTCGCGACAACGCCCGCAAGCGCGTCGCTGTTGTCCGTGCGCTGCGCAATGCGCTCGAGAGCCGCGGCTTCCTCGAGGTCGAGACGCCGATGCTGCAGACGCTGCACGGCGGCGCGGCAGCTCGCCCGTTCGTCACACACTCCAACGCCCTCGACATCGACCTGTACCTGCGTATCGCGCCGGAACTGTTCCTCAAGCGTTGCGTCGTCGGCGGTATCGAGAAGGTCTTCGAGATCAACCGCAACTTCCGCAACGAGGGCGTCGACTCCACTCACTCGCCCGAGTTCGCGATGCTCGAGACGTACGAGGCCTACGGCACGTACGACGATTCCGCGAAGATGATTCGTGAGCTCGTCCAGGAAGTTGCGCAGGAAGCATTCGGCACGCAGGTCCTCACCCTCGCCGACGGTTCCGAGTACGACGTCAGTGGCGAGTGGCAGGTTCTCGAGATGTACCCGTCGCTGTCGGCTGCCATCGGCACCGAGGTCACGCCGGATACGACGGTCGACGAGCTTCTCGCTCTGGCGGAGAAGGTAGGCCTCGAGGTTCCCAAGGACAAGGGCTACGGCCACGGCAAGCTCGTCGAGGAGTTGTGGGAGCACCAGTGCGGCGATCAGCTGTACGTGCCGACGTTCGTCCGTGACTTCCCGGTCGAGACGTCGCCCCTGACTCGTGATCACCGCAGCAAGAAGGGTGTCACCGAGAAGTGGGACCTGTACATCCGCGGATTCGAGTTGGCGACCGGCTACTCCGAACTTGTCGACCCCGTCATCCAGCGTGAGCGCTTTGTCGACCAGGCGCGCCTCGCGTCGGCAGGCGACGACGAAGCGATGGTGCTGGACGAGGAGTTCCTCGCCGCGATGGAACAGGGCATGCCGCCGACCACCGGCACCGGCATGGGAATCGATCGACTGCTGATGGCTTTGACGGGTCTCGGTATTCGCGAGACGATTCTCTTCCCGATCGTTCGTCCGTCCGCTCGCTAGCTTTACTTCGATCAAGGTTCGGCCGCACATGTTGCGGCCGAACCTTTTTCAGTTGGGGCACTCCCAAGGTATTCGATACGGTTCACAGTCGGCGTCGTCGTCGGCTATCGGCGGTGCCGAAAACCAGATGAATCTGGGTGAATTCTTCAGCTCGATCAGCTCAGCGGGGAGCGCTCGTAGTTGGGATTCGATTTGTTCCCAACGACATTCGCCTGCGGCAAAGGATTCATCCATGCGCGGTCGCCTGAGTTTCGGACTTTCGAATTGTTGCGATGATTTGGTCGATCGTGCCCTGGTTGAGTGCGTCAGGTAGTCCCTGATCCGACTGGACAAGGAGGACCATGACCTCGGCTGTGGAGTATCCGGGTGTGGTGACGACATCGAATTGTGCTGAGGGCGGATCGCATTCGTTGTCCGCCGGGATATTTGTGACGGTTGCGGTGTACCGGATCGCAGGGCGTCCGGAGATGGTGAAATTCGTGGGTCCGCTGTAAGCGATGCTGGCGAGAGTGCCGTTCTTGGAGGCGAAGATTGCGCTCGGTAGAGGTCTTGTCTCGAGCCGTCGTCTGTCATGATTCCCACGTCTGGATGCATCCCCGATGCGCGCAAGGAATGTATCGGCACTGTCTTTGTCGCAAGACAAGCCGACTGGCATACCCGGCGGAGATCAGTCCCAATCATCCGGACGAGCCAAGACAGGACGTTTGTCCAGGTGCTATTGTCGCTGCTTATCGAAGGATCTGGGGAGGAATGGTCGTGGTGAAAAAGGTTGTTGTCACGATGGTTGACGATCTGGACAAAAAATCGCCCGCGGACGAAACTGTGGAGTTTTCCGTCGACGGAGTTGCTTACGAAATCGATCTGACCGCCGCCCACGCCGCGGAACTGCGCGATGCACTGAAAAAGTGGATTCCTCATGCGAGAAAGTCGAATTCCGCCAAATCGGTCAACGGAGCGGTGACCAAATCCCGTCCCGTTGCGGACCGCGATCAGAGTGCCGCCATCCGCGAATGGGCCAAGGGTGCGGGCTTCGAGATTTCGGCCCGCGGTCGTATTTCCACGGAGGTGCGCCGAGCCTACGAAAAGGCCGTCTGAAATGGATCGCGAATGGATTCGGGCGCATTTTGCCGAAACGGATTGATAACGCGTTCTAGTTTGTTAGCGTCTGCACGGTTCGCATCTCTCGTAGAGGAGTCGGTCGTGCACAGAATCGGGTTGTTCGGGGGCGTGGTTCTTGCCGCTCTGATGCTTGTCGGGTTCACCTCCGTGGCTTCGGCTCAGGCCCCGTTGCCCGTGCCCAATGCCTTCCTTGCCGGTGTTCCTCAGGAGTTGGGAAATCCTGGCGGTTCAGCTCCGGGATCCAATGACTTTTTGTGTAAACCTACTGCCGAACATCCCAATCCGGTTGTGCTCGTTCACGGAACGGGTGGAAACAGGCAGACCAACTGGGCCACCTATGCGCCGTTGCTCGCCAACGAGGGCTACTGCGTCTTCGCGCTGACGTACGGAAACTTCCCCGAGCAGCCGTGGCCGTTGTCGGCCATCGGTGGAATGCAGGAAATTCCTTCCAGCGCAGAACAATTGTCGAATTTCGTCGATCAAGTTCTGGGCGCTACGGGCGCAACGTCGGTGGATCTCGTCGGGCATTCGCAAGGCACGATCATCAACGGGTACTACGCGAAGTTCCTCGGCGGTGCCGACAAAGTGGACAACATCGTCTCGGTGGCATCGCTGTGGAAGGGAACCCTCGGAAACGAGCAGGCAAGTATCGGCCGCAGCCTTCGCGAACTCGGGGTATCCGAGGCGGCACAGGCAGGATTCCCGATCTGCAAGGCGTGCCTGAACATGGGAGCCGGTTCGGAGTTCATCGAAAATCTCCGTGCGGGAGGCGTTTACGCGCCGGGCGTTCACTACACGAACATCACGACGCGCTACGACGAACTGGTGCTGCCGTATACAAATGGGCTGGAGCCCGGGCCGAACGCAACCAACATCGTCGTCCAGGACGGTTGTGAGCAAGACATCTCCGATCATCTCGCCATCGCGGCATCGTTGCGCGCGGCGACTTTTGCTCTCAATGCACTCGATCCCGCGCATCAGCGGCCGGTACCGTGCAACTCGGTATTGCCCGTCGTGGGTTGATCAATATGTGGAGGCCTTCGGTGGGGATTCGAACATGCGTGGGTGCGCTCGCTCTGGCGGGGGCCGTGGCCGCGACCGCCGCACCTCTTGCGTCGGCGAACGAACCTCTTCCCGTTCCGTCCGGTTTCTTCAGTGGAATCGCCCTCGAAGCGACCAACCCGGGCGGATCGGCCCCTGGCACCAACGACTTCTCGTGCACGCCTTCCGCTGCTCATCCTGATCCAGTCGTCCTGGTGCACGGGACGGCGGCCAACCGTCAGACCAATTGGGGCGTACTCGCACCCGTACTGGCCAACGAGGGATACTGCGTTTTCGCGCTCACCTTCGGGAATCGAACGGACCAGCCGTGGCCGATTTCCGCAGCCGGCGGTCTCGCACCACTCGGAGACAGCGCAGGGCAGCTGTCGGACTTCGTCGATGACGTTCTTTCTGCGACGGGTGCCTCGAAGGTCGACCTGATCGGACACTCTCAGGGGACGACGGTAAGTGCGTACTACGCCAAGTTTCTCGGCGGCGACGCGAAGGTTTCCAAGATCGTCTCCATCGCTCCGTTGTGGGACGGCTCGGAGGTCGGGCCGCCGGAAGGCGTCGGGGGACCGGATTTCGACAACGCCACCTTCGTGACCGAACTGCGCGACGCGGGCGTCTACTCCGATGACGTCGAGTACACCAACATCGTGACTCGGTTCGATCAAGTGGTCGTTCCGTACAGCAGCGGAATACTGGCCGCGTCGAACGCGTCGAACATAGTTGTTCAGGACGGTTGCGAGCAGGACCTGTCGGATCACATCGCGCTGGTGGCGTCGCAGCGAACGGCGACTCTGACGCTCAACGCGCTTGATCCGTCGAATCCGCGTGAGGTGCCGTGCACTCGGGTACTCCCGATATTCGGCTGATCAGGCGTCGAAAATCGCTGTTCGCTTCAGGCGTACAGGAACCGGGAAACGATTCCCTCAGCTGCGACGTTGTGAACGGTAAGCAGTCCGGCTTCCGCCGCCAATCGGGTGGAGGAGCAGCAGGTGGACTTCGCGCCCTCTAGAGTAATAAGTGGGGTCGTGCAACCTTTGTCGATTCGTGGACGTCAGTCCGCTGACCGGCGAGGCGATCAGTCTGTAGTGCCGGAGCGAAACGCGGCGACCAGGGACGAGACATCCGGTCTCGAACCTGCCCGCCGGAGAGTGTGAGGGAGAGCGATGTTCGAGAGGTTCACCGATCGCGCGCGGCGCGTTGTTGTCCTGGCTCAAGAAGAAGCCAGGATGCTCAACCACAACTACATCGGCACGGAGCACATCCTTCTCGGCCTCATTCACGAGGGCGAAGGTGTTGCAGCCAAGTCGTTGGAGTCGTTGGGTATCTCCCTCGAGGGAGTCCGCAGCCAGGTCGAGGAGATCATCGGCCAGGGCCAGCAGGCTCCGTCCGGTCACATCCCCTTCACACCGCGCGCCAAGAAAGTCCTCGAGCTGAGTCTGCGCGAAGCGCTGCAGCTCGGACACAACTACATCGGTACGGAGCACATTCTGCTCGGTCTCATCCGTGAGGGTGAGGGCGTAGCAGCCCAGGTTCTGGTCAAGCTCGGTGCCGATCTCAACCGTGTCCGCCAGCAGGTCATCCAGCTGCTGTCGGGCTACCAGGGCAAGGAGCCCACCGAAACCGGTGGCACCCGCGGAGAGGCCGGCACGCCGTCCACCTCGCTCGTGCTCGACCAGTTCGGTCGCAACCTGACGCAAGCTGCCCTCGAAGGCAAGCTGGACCCGGTCATCGGCCGCTCGAAGGAAATCGAGCGCGTCATGCAGGTTCTCTCGCGTCGTACCAAGAACAACCCGGTTCTCATCGGTGAACCCGGTGTCGGTAAGACCGCTGTGGTCGAGGGCCTGGCTCAGGCAATCGTCAACGGTGAGGTCCCCGAGACCCTCAAGGACAAGCAGCTGTACACGCTCGACCTCGGGTCGCTCGTGGCCGGCAGCCGTTACCGCGGTGACTTCGAAGAGCGCCTGAAGAAGGTTCTCAAGGAGATCAACACCCGCGGAGACATCATCCTGTTCATCGACGAGCTGCACACCCTCGTTGGTGCGGGCGCGGCCGAGGGCGCTATCGACGCGGCCTCCATCCTCAAGCCCAAGCTTGCCCGCGGTGAGCTGCAGACCATCGGTGCTACCACTCTCGACGAGTACCGCAAGTACATCGAGAAGGATGCCGCTCTCGAGCGTCGTTTCCAGCCCGTTCAGGTGGGCGAGCCGACCGTCGAGCACACCATCGAGATCCTCAAGGGTCTTCGTGACCGCTACGAGGCTCACCACCGTGTCTCCATCACGGACGGTGCTCTCGTGGCAGCGGCGACGCTGGCCGACCGCTACATCAACGACCGCTTCTTGCCGGACAAGGCGATCGACCTCATCGACGAGGCGGGCGCGCGAATGCGCATCCGTCGGATGACTGCACCGCCGGACCTGCGCGAATTCGACGATCGCATCGCCGACGCGCGTCGCGAGAAGGAATCCGCGATCGACGCGCAGGACTTCGAGAAGGCTGCGAACCTGCGTGACAAGGAGAAGACCCTCGTTGCTCAGCGCGCTGAGCGTGAGAAGCAGTGGCGTGCGGGCGACCTGGACGTCATCGCCGAGGTCGACGACGAGCAGATCGCCGAGGTTCTGGGCAACTGGACCGGAATCCCCGTCTTCAAGCTCACCGAGGAGGAGACCACTCGTCTGCTCCGCATGGAAGAGGAACTGCACAAGCGGATCATCGGCCAGGAAGAGGCAGTCAAGTCCGTCTCGAAGGCGATCCGTCGTACGCGTGCAGGTCTGAAGGATCCCAAGCGTCCCTCGGGCTCGTTCATCTTCGCCGGCCCGTCCGGTGTCGGTAAGACGGAGCTCGCGAAGTCGCTCGCCAACTTCCTGTTCGGCGACGACGACGCTCTGATCCAGATCGACATGGGCGAGTTCCACGACCGCTTCACCGCTTCGCGTCTGTTCGGTGCCCCTCCCGGGTACGTCGGATACGAAGAGGGTGGCCAGCTCACCGAGAAGGTGCGCCGCAAGCCGTTCAGCGTTGTGCTGTTCGACGAGATCGAGAAGGCACACCAGGAGATCTACAACACCCTCCTGCAGGTGCTCGAGGACGGCCGTCTCACCGACGGTCAGGGACGTACCGTCGACTTCAAGAACACGGTGCTGATCTTCACGTCCAACCTCGGTACGTCGGACATCTCCAAGGCAGTCGGCCTGGGCTTCAGCTCGGGAACGGGCACGGAGTCGAACTACGAGCGCATGAAGCTCAAGGTTCACGACGAGCTGAAGAAGCACTTCCGTCCCGAGTTCTTGAACCGTATCGACGACATCGTCGTCTTCCATCAGCTCACGAACGAGCAGATCGTTCAGATGGTCGACCTGATGCTCGCTCGCGTCGAGGCGGCACTCAAGAACAAGGACATGGCCATGGAGGTCACCGACAAGGCCAAGTCGCTTCTGGCCAAGCGCGGATTCGATCCGGTACTGGGTGCACGACCGCTGCGTCGCACCATCCAGCGCGAGATCGAGGACCAGATGTCCGAGAAGATCCTCTTCGGAGAGATCGGACCCGGCCACATCGTGCTCGTCGACGTCGAGAACTGGGACGGCGAAGGCTCGGGCGAGGACGCGAAGTTCACGTTCACGCCCACCAAGAAGCCGATCGACGTGCCGGACGCACCGCCGATCGAGCTGACCAAGGCCGGCGAAAGCGAAAGCGCAGCAGAGTAGTACAGCAGAGTAAGTAACGAACGGGCGGCACCTCACCGGTGCCGCCCGTTTCGTGTATCACGGGAGAGGGCGTACACATGAACGACATCGAACTGGGTCACCTGCGTCGTTGCGTCGAATTGGCAACGGAAGCATTGGATGCCGGCGACGAACCTTTCGGTTCCGTCCTGGCAGCGGCCGACGGAACATTTCTGGCGGAAGATCGAAACAGGATCGCGGGCGGCGACAACACCCGCCACCCCGAGTTCGAGCTGGCTCGGTGGGCGGCTCAGTATCTGACGCCGGAAGAGCGTTCGACGGCAACGGTATTCACCTCGGGGGAGCACTGCGCGATGTGTTCGGCTGCGCACGCATGGGTGGGCCTCGGACGTATCGTCTACATCTGCTCTTCGGCTCAACTCGGCGACTGGCTCGCAGAGTGGGGTGCGGCCCCGGCGCCGGTGAAGTCTCTGTCCGTCAACGAGGTTGCGCCGAACGTCCCGGTCGAAGGTCCGGTGCCGGAGTTGGTTCCGTTGGTGCGAGAACTGCATCGGAAGTTGCATTCGCAGAGCGCTTGACGGGCACACGCAAACGGGCGGCACCCCGCTGGAGGTGCCACCCGTTTGCGTGTGGAGTCAGGAAACTGCGTCGACCGCTCGAACCTTCTCTCGCAGTTCGCCCTTGACGACCTTGCCGCTTGCATTGCGCGGCAGCGCTTCCACGACGACGATGTCCTTCGGGTGCTTGTAACGCGCGAGACGATCATTGAGGAAGCTGCTCAGTTCCTCGATGGTCAGGTCCACGGCTGAACCTGGCGCCATCGCGACGATCGCTACCGGCACCTCACCCCACTTGGCGTCGGGGCGACCGACGACGGCCGCTTCGACGATCAATTCGTGTTCGTAGAGAACGTTTTCCACCTCGGCGCAGTAGATGTTCTCTCCGCCGGAGATGATCATGTCCTTCTTGCGATCGACGACGTAGACAAAGCCTTCGTCGTCGACTCGAACGAGATCGCCGGAGTGGAACCATCCACCGTGGAAGGCGTCAGCGGTGGCGGTGGGGTTGTTCCAGTACTCGCTCATCATCGTGGGCCCGCGGTAGACGATTTCACCGATTTCACCGGGCGCCACGTCGTCCATGTTCTCGTCGACGACCCTGGCCGAAATGGTCGGGATGACCCGACCGACGGATCCGAGCTTGCGAATCGCATCCTCACCGTCGAGAACGCAAGTGATGGGCGACATCTCGGTCTGACCGAAGACTGCGACATTGAACGCGTCCGGGAAGGTTTCGGCCATTGCCCGCAGGATGGTATCGGACGATGGTGCGGCGCCCCACGAGATGTTCTTCAGCGACAGTGCTCGAGGTTGCGCCTTCTGCACTGCGCACACGGCCTGCCATTGCACGGGCACGAGGAACAAGCTGGTGACCTTCTCGGCTTCGAGAATGTCGAGTAGTTGACCAGGGTCGAATGCGCCGACCGGATGGATCACCGTGGTCGTGCCGAGTTGCAGGCTCGGCGCGATGGAACCGAGGGCCGCGATGTGGAACATGGGCGACGCGCAGAAGCCGATGGAATCGGCATTGAACAGGTGGAAGGCCCTGATACAGGTCAATGCTTGCGAAGACAGGTTGGAGTGGGAGAGCACCGAACCCTTGGGGCGACCGGTGGTTCCCGAGGTGTACATGATGAGTGCAGGAGTGTCGTCCGGGATGTCGACGAACGCGTGCGGCTCGCCCGCCTCGCTGATCAGGTCCTCGTAGTTCAGGCTGTCACCCTCGGCGGGGGCGCCTACGGTGATGGAGATGTCGATACCCTCTGACACGGCACGCGCGGCTCCGGCCAGTGGAGCCAATGGTCCTTCGGCGACAATGACTTTGGAGCCGGAGTCGTTGACCAGGTAAGCGACCTCGGGTGGCGTGAGACGGAAGTTCACCGGAACAGCTATCGCGCCCAGTGCGTTGGTCGCGAGCACGATCTCGAGGTATTCGGGGCGATTGAGCATCAGGATGAGCACGCGGTCGCCGAAGCTGACGCCGCGTCGGGCTAGAGCGTCTGCCAGCTTCTCGACGCGTGCGTCGAGGGTGCTCCAGGTGATGGAATCGCCCAAGAATCGCAGCGCGGTGCGATCGGGAATCATCTGCGCATGCCTGGCGATCTGATTGTTCCAGTTGGTGCGGCGTGAACGCTGCGCCTCGGAGACTGCATCGGTGGAGGCCATCGATGGGTTCCTCTCATGCGTGGGTGATTGTGTGACTCAGGCTACAGTGAGCCGTCGATTCTCACAGTGGTTTTGTTAACGAAAATTCGCAACGACTACTTGAAGTGCGGTGCGCGCTTCTGCAGCATCGCCATCGCGCCTTCTTTGAAGTCGTCGCCGGTGAGAAGTTCTGCCTGACCGGTATTTTCGAGCTCCAACGCGGCATCGAGGCGGTCCAGCGTCGCCGCATTGAGTGCGCGCTTGGTGAGTTCGAGTGCGCGTCGGGGAGCCTTCGACGTGCGATCGACGACCGAGTCGACGAGTGCGTCGAACGCGTCGTCTGCGACGGTGCGGGACACGAGCCCGAAACGCTCTGCGTCCTCGGCGGAAACCCGCTCGCCCAGCAACGCCATCTCGGCCGCTCTGGCACGTCCGATCGCTGCCGGCACCAGCGCACTGGCGCCGCCGTCGGGCATCAGGCCGATGTTGACGAACGAGAGGAGGAAATAGGCGCTCGATGCTGCGTACGTCAGGTCCGCGGCCAGGGCGATGGACACTCCGACGCCGGCTGCCGGGCCGTTGACCGCGGCGATCACCGGGACCGGGGCGCTGGTGATGGCGCGAATCAGAGAAGTCGCGGCATCCATGACAACTTTCGGGTCTGCGGGGTTGAGGGCCGCTGCCGCAAGATCGGCTCCGGTGCAGAACGCTCGACCGGATCCGGTGATCACGATGGTACGAACTCTCGGGTCTGCGCCGCCCTCTCTGACGGCGGCTGCGAAAGCAGTCATCGTGGGTAGATCGATCGCGTTCATCCGCTTCGGGCGGTCGAAGGTCAATCGCAGTACACCGTCGGTGATTTCGGAGCGAAAGCCCGTCTCGGCGGTGGCGGTCATGCCGCGCTCACAGCGGTGACGAATCCGGAAAGCCGTGAGGTGATGAGGTGTTCGGCCTCCGAGACCATGCGGTCGATCATGTCGGCGACGGTCGGGATGTCGTTGATCAACCCTTGGCTTTGCCCGGCGGACCAGATGCCTGCATCGAGATCGCCATCTTCGAAGACCTTGCGCCCGCGTGCCCCGGCGACCAGATGCTGGATGTCGCTGAACTGCGCGTCGCCGCGCGCCTCGATGTCGACGACTTCGGCACTGATCGCATTCGCTGCTACGCGTGCGGTGTTGTGCAGGGTTCGGAAAATCAGCTTGGTGTCACGCTCGGTGTTGGCGACTATCTGTTCTTTAACCGATTGCGCTACAGTAGATTCCACGGTGCACATGAATCGAGTTCCCATGTTGACGCCGTCTGCTCCGAGCGCAAGCGCCGCGACGAGACCGCGGGAATCTGCGATTCCGCCCGACGCGATCACCGGAATCGTGAGTTGCTGCGTGGCCGCCGGAATCAGAATCAGCCCTGGTATGTCGTCTTCACCTGGGTGTCCGGCGCATTCGAAGCCGTCGATGCTGACGGCGTCGACGCCCAGTCTCTCGGCCTTGACCGCGTGACGAACTGCAGTGCACTTGTGGATCACCTTCACGCCCGCGTCCTTGAAATGCGGAAGATGATCGATCGGATTGGAACCGGCCGTCTCGACGATCTTGATCCCGGATTCGATGATCGCCTGGCGATATTCGGCGTACGGCGGCGGCGTGATCGACGGCAGAATCGTGAGATTGACGCCGAAAGGCTTGTCGGTGAGATCGCGGGTCCGAGCAATTTCCTTGACGAGGTCTTCCGGAGTGGGTTGGGTAAGGCCGGTCAGGAACCCCAGGGCGCCGGAATTTGCCGTGGCCGCAACAAGTTCTGCGCGTCCTACCCACATCATGCCGCCCTGCACGATCGGATGGTCTACGCCGAACATCTCGGTGAAGCGAGTGCGAATCATCTGCTCACAACTACTTTCTTACGATCGGTCAATCGGCATCGAACCCTATTGCAGGCGAAGAAAAATCCTGCGCTGCATGGAACGAGCCCGCCAGCGGACTGCGTGCAAGTTTGTGCGAATCATCACTAACATAACACCGGTGTGAGAGCGGGTGTCAAGACTCTTTTTCCGGAATCCGTCCGCCGTGACAGCCGCGTTGTAGGGTTTCGGGTGAAGCCGTACCGGGCGCGAATTGCGACCTTCGCGACGGTTAACATGGTCCGTTCGGACTCGCGCCCGTAGAAGTGCGGTGCAGCGGACGAAGGCAGCGGAAGAAAGCAACGGAAGTGGAGGGTCAGGTGCCCGGACAGACACGCGTCTCCGTGAGCGGCAGTGGCTCTGCACCACGAACGCGTCCGAAGAATCGGAAGGCCCAAATCGCGGCCGCTGCCGCGGAGGCATTCAGTGAACGTGGCTACCACGCGGTCGGCATCGACGAGATCGCAGCGAAGGTCGGGATCTCCGGGCCGGCCCTCTATCGTCATTTCCCCACGAAATACGCGCTGTTCGTCTACACCGTGAACAACCTGACCCAGGCGTTGCTGGATGCCAGCGATCCCGCGGTACACGGAAACGACGATCCACGCGAGCAGTTGAACTCCACCATGGTGGGGGTCATCCGCGCGACGATCGAGAATCGGCGTAGGGGAGGGCTCTACCGTTGGGAGGGCCGGTACCTGGTCGACGAGGATCGTGAGCAATTGCGGGAGGGAATGCGCACGCTCAATCTTCGGATTGCCGAGCCGTTGGCCGCAGTGCGCCCGGAACTGGCCCCGGCCGACGTCGAGCTGATCGCACCGGCTGTGCTCAGCGTGATCGCCAGTATCACCGGTCATCGATCGGCGTTGTCCGCCAAGCAGATCGAATCGTTGATTCTCACAGCTTGTTGGTCGGTCATCGGCGTCGAGTTGCCCGTTGGTGCGAAGGGCGGCGGCAAGAAACAGGCGCCCGAACGCAAACCCGGTCTTGCCTGGACGTCGAAACGTGAAGTGCTGCTTCAGGAAGCCGTATTGCTGTTCTATCAGCGCGGCTATCACGACGTGAGTATCGAGGAGATCGGCGCCGCAGCGGGTATCAACGCGTCGAGCGTGTACCGGCACTTCGCGAGCAAGGCCGATCTGCTCGCCGCGGCTTTCTATCGGGCGTCCGATCGCCTGACGATGACGTTGGGTTCGGCGTTGGCGGAGTCGGAGACACCACTCGCGGCCGTAGAGACATTGGCCAAGATGTACGTCGAGGTGTCGTTCGGCAGAAGCGAACTGTTGGCGGTGTATTTCGCCGAGATCGGCAGCTTGCCGGACCGGTCGCGGACCGAGTTGCGGAACATCCAGCGGCTCAACGTGGAGGAGTGGGCGCACTTGTGCGTCGAGGCGCGGCCGGAGTTGACGATCGTCCAAGCGCGGTTCCTCGTCCACGCGGCGCTCGGTCTGGTCTTCGACATCGGCAGAATCGTGCACTTTTCCTCGGAGAACTCCGCGCAAGCACGCGTCGAGAAATTGTTGACCGCGACTCTCCTGGGGTAGCGCAGTCCGAAACAGTAGGTGTGACTTCACGTATCGCGGGTAGGTTCGTGATCGCAAGGCGTTCACCGAATCATGTGAAGACGGAAGTAGGGACAGCAATGCCAACTCGTACCGCACGCACCGCCTGGAACGGCACCCTCGAAGCCGGGTCGGGACAGGTCGAACTCACCAGCTCGGGTGTCGCGACCTTCGATGTGTCGTTCCCCAAGCGCGCAGCTGAGGAAGCCGGCGGAACCACCAGCCCCGAAGAACTGATCGCCGCGGCACATTCGTCCTGCTACGCGATGCAGTTGTCGGCACTGATCGCCGAGGCCGGCGGAACACCGCAGAGCCTCGACATCACCGCAGACGTGTCGCTGGGCCCCGACACGGTCGGCTTCAAGCTCACCGGAATCAAGCTCACCGTTCGCGCCGAGGTCGATGGCCTCGACGCCGACGGTTTTGCCAAGGTTGCCCAGGCGGCCAAGGAAACGTGCCCGATCAGCAAGGCACTGACCGGCGTCGACATTACGTTGGATGCAGCACTGGACTGATCACCTCGTGCTCGGGCGCCCCCTGCGGCGCCCGAGTGCGGTTGTGTGTGACGACCAGGTAGCTTGCGAACAATATCGGGAGCACCCACAGATCCGAGGGATCACGAAAGACCACGATCGGCAAGAGCTCGCCGCGGAATCCTCCTGCGGTCCAGCGGAAAAACCCGATCACCCACTCGTACGCGTCGCCGATCGGCGAGACCGTCTTCACCGCGGCGAAGCCGATGCCCGTGACCGCGATGGACCAGGCGATCGCTGCTCGCCCCGCCAGCTTTCGTCTGAGCACCTCGAGAACCGAGAGCAGAAGCAAGGGAAACAGGAACACGCCGGCGACGTCGGACAGCTTGCCCGTCATCGTGTTCCCGAATGCCCCTTTGAGTACGTGGTCGTTGACCAAGATGACGGACACCGAGACCAGCGCCCACGGACTCAGCAGCAGATCGCCCGGGCGGTTCACGACAGGTTGATGGTTGCCGAGCCGGACGAGAACAGGTCGCACTTGAACTGAAGGCGAAGACCGGTGGCGGCTTCGGGGACCTCGTACGCCAGTTCGCCTCGCTTGGCTGCACCCGGCGCAAGCTCTCCGTCGACACTCGACGTGCTGCTGTCGGTGAACGTGATGTTGTACGACTTGTTGGTCGAGTCCTGCAGTTCGAAGCACATCATCGATGACACAGTCGACGGCTTGTCGCTGTTGTTGGTGACCTCGGTGTCGACCACGACGTAGCGGTTTCCGGGATCCGCGGTGATGAACTGATTGGTCGAGACATAGGGATCGACAACGCCATGTACCTGGACGCGCCAGTCGCCCAGTTCGACGACGTCACCGATGCCGAAGGCAGCCGCGGGTGCGGCGGAAGAACCGTTGTCGTCGACCTTCTTCGCTTCGTCGGTCTCGCCAGAGGCGATGGTTGCGAACAGGGCTGCGCCGACGGCGAGGAGGGCGAGGGGAGTACGGAGTGATCGCATGATGTGCGCCTTTCGAGAGTTGGTATGGCACAAGTCAACGATGTGGGGACCGCTCACCGCTTCGGTCGAAAGATCGGGGAGCCTCATCCTTTCGGTCGGAGCTTGACGGTTCGTCCACCCGTTCGGCTGATTCGAGGCGTCGGTGGCGGTGGATACGCTTGCTCGGTGATCACCACCAAAGGAACCGTTGTGCGACGACGCGTATGGACTACCGCCGCCGTCGCGTTCAGCCTTTTCTGTTCCTTCATGACGGTGGGCATCGCAGGCGCGTCGGGAAATATGCCACCGGTATTGGTCGGGATCGGGTTCGTCCTGGGCGTGGCCGGTGGGATATCGCTTGTCTGGCGCCATCAACATCCCTGGGTGGTTCTGGCGATCACGCTGGTCGGCCCGCTGTTCTTCCCCACCGATGCGACGGCGGCGCTCATCGCGTTGTTCGCCGTTGCTCGGATCGCGCGTGGGCCTCGGCTTGCAGCAGCCGCGGCAGCTGTCTTCGTCGTGTGCGGAATTTCGTTGACCTACGACGCTTTTCGAAATCGTGAGTACTCCGTTCTCACGATGGGCACCGCGAAACCCAAAGACGGTTCGGTGGTTGTTCAATACGACGTCGCCATCTGGATCCCGTGGCTCGTCGCAGCCGTCATGGTCGGCATTGTCGTGGCGCTATCGCTCCTGATTCGGACCAGAACCGAACTCGTCGAGGCAGAGCACGTACGGGATCTGGCCACCGAGAAAACCGACGTGATGCGCGACGAGATGATTCGCACCGAGGAACGAACGCGGATCGCTCGCGACATGCACGACACGATCGCGGCCAGTTTGAGCCGGATCTCGTTGTTCGCCGGCGGGTTGCAGGTCAGCGCGGCAGACAATCCCGAGAAGGTCGTCAACACCGCAGCGATGATCAGAACCACCGCCCACGAGGCTTTGGACGAATTGAAGGGAATCGTCGGAGTGCTCAGGGGAAGCGGTGATCGCCGCGAACACGGTGGGCACCAGGGGATCGACGCGATCGGTGACCTGGTCAACAGTGCACGCGCGGCAGGCATCCACTGCCGTCTCGAATCCGAGTTGCTCCCGGGTGATGTCGGAATGTTGGCGGGGCATGTCTGTTATCGCGTCGTTCAGGAATCGTTGACCAACGTCCAGAAGTACGCGAGCGACCAGATGCTCGTCATTTCCGTGACCGGGTCGCCGCACGACGGAATCCGCATCCTCGCACGCAACAAGCTGAGCGAGCTTGCACCCATGACGTCGATCGGTTCTCGATCCGGCCTACGCGGGTTGGCCGAACAGGCGCGAGAGATCGGCGGCAAGGTGGAGGCAGGCGCGTTGGGGGACGATTTCCTCGTCAGTTGCTGGGTGCCCTGGTCGTCGTAGCCCTCCCACCCTCTAACTGTCGGGGGCTCTGGGTAATCTGAGCGCACTATGGACGCTGACTCGCGCATCACAGTTTTGATCGTCGACAACGACGCGTGGGTTCGGCGCGGGATGAAGGACATCCTGGAAGCAGCGCCGGACATCGTGGTGGTTGCCGAGGCCGAGGACGGCGATCAGGTCGCAGCCAAGGTCACTCGTTTTCGTCCCCACGTGGTGCTGATGGATCTGAAAATGGCACGGGTCGGTGGCTTGGAGGCCACGCGTGAATTGATGACCATGAGCAATCCACCGAAGGTCATTGCCATGACCGCCTTCGACGTCGACGACATGGTTGTGCAGGCAGTCGAGGCGGGCGCGCACAGTTTCCTGAGCAAGGACGCAGCTCCGCAGGCGTTCCAGCAGGCAGTGCGGGTAGTGGCGTCGGACCACTCGTTGTTCAGTTGCGATTCTCTGCGCGCCATCGTGGCCTCGTCGCCGCGTCGGCAAGCGCCCGATCAGACTCCGCTCGCTTCGCTCACCGAGCGCGAGCGCGAAGTGCTGACAATCCTGGCGACAGGCGCGGCCAACAGTGTCATCGCGGAGCGGCTGTACCTCGGTGAGACCACCGTCAAGACGCATATCTCTTCGCTGTTCGGCAAGCTGGGTGTGCCCAACCGCGTGAGTGCATCGTTGATCGCGTTCCGGTGTGGCCTTGTGACGTGACTCGGGACTAATCCCGACCCTGTTCGTTGTTGCACCTTCGGTGACTGATCAAATCGTGATTGACCAAGACGTGACCATCGAAGTGTGGTCGGACGTCGCTTGTCCGTGGTGCTACATCGGAAAGACCAGGTTCCTCTCGGCGCTGGATCGTTTCGAGAACAAGGACCGCGTCAACGTCATCTGGCGCTCGTACCAGCTCGCTCCGGAGACGCCGGTGGGAGAGGGCCGAACCGAACTCGACGCCTTGGTCGAAATGAAGGGGATGGCGCCTGATCAGGTACGTCAGATGTTCGCCCACGTCAGCGCGACGGCCGCCGAGGTCGGGTTGACCTTGGACTTCGAAACCGTGATCGCCGCCAATACCTTTGATGCGCACAGGTTGCTGCATCTCGCGGGTGAGCGGCAGAACGAGCTCCTCGAAGCGCTGTTCAAAGCGCACTTCAGCGACGGCAAGGTGATCGACGACCGTGAGGTGCTGGTCGAGCTGGCCGTGAGCGTCGGCCTCGACGCCGATGTCGTGCGCGAGCAACTGGGCTCCGATGCCGCAGCGGAGGCTGTCCGCGAAGATCTGTCCATGGCCCGCCAACTGCAGGTCAGCGGCGTTCCGTTCTTTGTCGCCAACCGTGCGGTTGCCGTGTCGGGCGCTCAGCCCGAAGAGGTGTTTCTGCAGTTGCTCACTCAGGCCTCCGAACCGGCCTGAGTAAGGCGAGCGGCACGCACCGCCGGGGCATTCGAAAACGGCAACAGATGTGCGCCGTTCACTGGGCAGGACAACGTCACGTGCGCTGCATCGACGAACCGGTACGGCTGCGCTGCAACAACTCCGGCGAGGTTCTTTCGCAGACGCGACATCTCGGCCCGCGCGGTCACCGTGCGGGCCGGGTCGCCGAACAGATCTTGCGCCAACCGCGATGCAGTCAGTCCCCGTCTCTCGGATCCGAGGAGGAACAGAATCTCCGCATGTCGTTGGGTGGGGGCGTATGCCCATTCGCCGAAACCCGACGTGACGGTCACCGACATGTTCTCGGAATCGCGCAGATCGATATGCACCGTGGGCGCGCTGATTCTCTCGCCGGTGGCGATCGGTCGAACCAGCCACCCGCCGGGAAGCGGATCCAGTTCGCACAGGCCCAGGGCCGGGAACCATGCCCTGCCGGGAGCCAAAGCTGCGGGGAGCAGCACGCGCGAGCGATGAGGTAACGCGTCGACCGCTGCGACCCATCCGTGGGTGTCGATCACCAATGCGGGTGATCCGCTTCGTGCAAGCATCGGCCCTGCAACAGAACGTAGTTGATCGAGATTGTCCCGATGCTTGTCGCGCAGGTGTGATTGAGCGAGGCGTGCGACGGCGTCGACCAGAGCGAGCGTCGTGGGATGGACGGTCTTGGCAGGACCACTGATGTCGACGACGCCGATGACACGGTCGTCCCGCGGATCGCGGATGGGCGCCCCCGCACACGTCCACGGATGATGGCTGCGCGCATAGTGTTCCGCCGAGAAGATCTGAACCGCCTGTCGTGACACCAATGCCGTTCCGATGGCATTGGTGCCGACGTTGTCCTCCGCCCAGTTCGCCCCTTCGACAAATCCCAGACGCGCAGCTTGGTCCAGTACGCGATGGGAACCGCTGCGCCACAGTACAGTTCCGCGAAGATCTGCGACGACCATGATGTTCTCACCGCTCGCGGTGACCGATTCGAGTCCGCGTGTCACGTCGTCGAGTACGTCGTACAGTCCGGACTCACGACGACGGAGATCGAGTTCGGCGACGTCCATCGACGGTTCGACCCGGCTGTGCTCGGGATCGATACCGAGTTCGCGCAGGCGCTGCCACGATTGGCGCACCACGTCCCTTGGGCGGGCCGGTGCGCGGTCTCCGGCCATCGTCGCGTCGTACACCGCGGCGAGGGTCCTCGCGTAGTCGCGAGGATCCTCGCCGGGCGGCATCGCAGGCTCTGGCAACCGCTTTTTCAGTGAAGACACCGCTTTCGGCGAAGACGCCGCTTTCAGTGAAGACACCTCGGTCAGCGGTAGACGAGACCGCCGTCGATGAGACCGGCCTGCCCGGTCATGTAGTCGGAATCGGGCCCAGCGAGGTAAGAGACGAAACCGGCTACGTCGTCGGGGGTTTCAGCTCGACCCAGCGCAATTCCGCCGACGAACTTCTCGTAGGTGGCGCCCTCTGGCGCACCGGTCAACTCGGCGAACCTCTTGTCGATCGTCACCCACATGTCGGTGCCCACGACGCCGGGGCAGTACGCGTTGACGGTGATTCCGTCGGACGCGTATTCCTTGGCCGCAGCCTGAGTGAGGGCCCTGACCGCGAATTTTGTTGCGCTGTAAACACCTAACATGGCGAACCCGTCATGACCGGCGATGGACGACGCGTTGATGATCTTTCCGCGCTGACCGAGCGCCTGGAACTTTGCCGCTGCGGCTTGAATTCCCCACAGGACACCGTCGACGTTGACGCTCCAGATCTTGGAGACCTCTTCCGGCGTCGCATCGGAGATCGGGCCGACGAGAGCGATTCCCGCGTTGTTGACGATGACGTCGAATCCGCTCAACTCACTGTGCGCGTGTTCGACTGCGGCGTGAACCTGCGCGCGATCGCTGACATCGGCGATAAACGTCGTCGCACGACGACCGATCTGTCTGATCTCGTCGGCAACCGCATCCAGCTTGGTCTGGTCGAGGTCGACCAACGCGATGTCGGCGCCGTCGTGGGCGAGGCGGAGAGCGATTCCGCGTCCGATTCCTTGGCCGGCGCCGGTGACCAGTACTACCTTGCCCGTGATGCTCATGCAGATCTCCTCGTAAGCAGTGAACCAGTCGGTTGTGAACCGGTGAGTGATTTGTATGTGACGGCGACCACAATGCGGAAGGGTTGCACCGTGTTGCAATTCCGGAAAATCGGACAGCAGTTGCAACCCTCGGCAACCCTCCCGGTACCCCGCGCGACGGTTCCATAGTTGCGCCACCACTTCGCGAATCATCTTGCGAGACAATCTGGGAGAGGGCACATGACCGCTACAGTCGACACACCCACGGAACCGGCCACGCCGAGCCGACAACCGTCACGCCGCTGGATCGGGTTCGGGATCGCGAACCTCGTGATCGTTCTCGTGCTGGCCGTGGCGAGTTGGTACCTTCTGGCCGATCCGACCACCAGTCCCTGGAGTTTCTATCCTCTGCCGTTCAACGCGGCGCTTTTCTGGGCAATCCTTTTTGTTGTGTTCATCGGCTTCAATTGCGAGTTCGCCGGCTTCGATCGACTCCCACAGCCGGCGAAAGGCTTGGCGATCATGGTCGCGACCGCGGTCTTCGCCGTCGTGGTGACGTGGCTCCTGGCAAACGGCTTGGGGAGTTTGTACCCGGATTTCGCGGCCGATCGTGAGGGCGGCCTCGGATATTTCGCGGGTGCGCTGTTCGTGCTCTTCGGCTTCGGGACCTGGGTGATGGTGGTCCTGAACTGGCAGCATTGGCCGTGGACTTCCCTCGGGATGAAGCAGCCGTTGGTGGGTTTGTGTGAGATCGCGTTTGTCGCCGTCCCGACGCTGGCGCTGTACTTCGTGTTCGGTCTGCCGTCCGTGTCGCTGTCCGCCACGGATCCGTTGATGACCGTCGACACCGCACTCGGATGGTTCTACTGCGTCGTGGTGGTCGTGATCCTGACTGGCCAGACGCTCGACAACTGGCCGTGGCGACTGTTCGGCGGCGGCGGTAAGACGGCGCTCGCAGCCACGATCGGTAACTTCGCCGTCGGAACCGGCTTGTACTTCGTGGCACTTCCGGTCGTGAAGGTGTTGGTGGGAAGCGATGCCGTTGCCGAGTTGGGTGGTGTGGTCCATCAGTTCCCGGCGCAGCTCGGTGTGTGCTGGGCCTTCTGGATGATCTTCTGGGCCAACGCCTTCGGTAACAAGCCCACGGGCTTTGCGGACGGGGTCAACCTGGCGATCCGCGCGCTGCTCACGTTTGCGCTCGCGGTGGTCACATTCTTGTTCTATTACCGCTTTGCGGCAGAGCACATTCTTCACGAGCCGGCAGTTGTCGACGGATTACACGGCAATGCACTGGGTTTCGTGGACTGGGCCGTGTTGTGGACGCTGTTCTACGTCGTGGGATTTCAGTCGCTGGGACTCGGCAAATTCAAGCCTACTGAGGGGTGAGTCGGTTGCCCGCACATCGGTGCGGGTAACCGGTATCGGGCGGCGGCACCGCGCCCGCTGATTGCAACAGACTGCAACGCTTGTGACCGGGGCCACTTATGGGATGTGCTGTGTCTCACATTCACAAACAAGGAGAAGTGATGACGCAAACCATCGATTCCGCAGTCACCCCCGAGGTGAAGTTGACGGCGGTGACACCTCAGGAACGCGTCGACGCCTGGCTGGCGGATTTCGAGTCGGCCCTCGCGGCTCGTGACATCGAGCGTGTGGCAGGCAAATTTGCACTCGACAGCTTCTGGCGCGACTTGGTGTCGTTCACCTGGAACATCAAGACCGTCGAAGGTCGCGAGCAGATTGCCGACATGCTCTCCGAGCGTCTCGACGACACCGATCCTTCGGGATTCCGGACCACCGAGACACCCGACGAAGCCGACGGCGTCACGTCGGCCTGGATCGAATTCGAGACTGCAACCGGTCGCGCGCACGGGCACCTTCGTTTGAAAGGAGATGAAGGTTGGACCCTGCTGACGTCGTTGCAGGAATTGAAGGGACACGAAGAAGGTAAGGGCACTCGCCGGCCTCGTGGAGCGAAGCACGGAGCAGACCCGAACCGCATCACGTGGGCCGAGCAGAAGGAGATCGAGGATCGCGAACTCGGTTACACCACACAGCCTTACGTCGTGATCGTCGGCGGCGGACAGGGAGGCATCGCCCTCGGTGCCCGGATGCGCCAACTCGGAGTTCCGGCCATCGTGATCGACAGCCACGAGCGGCCGGGCGACCAGTGGCGTGGACGCTACAAGTCCCTGTGCCTGCACGATCCGGTTTGGTACGACCACCTGCCATACATGCCGTTCCCCGACAACTGGCCGGTGTTCGCGCCCAAGGACAAGATCGGCGACTGGCTCGAGATGTACACCAAGGTCATGGAGGTTCCGTACTGGAGTTCCACGACCTGCACCTCTGCGTCGTTCGACGAGAAGACCCAGGAATGGACCGTCGAGGTCAACCGCAACGGCGAGAAGCTGACGTTGCGTCCCAAGCAGTTGGTGATGGCGACGGGTATGTCCGGCAAGGCCAACGTTCCGACGTTCCCCGGGCAGGACAAGTTCCTCGGCGATCAGCACCACTCGAGCAAGCACCCCGGCCCGGATCAGTACGTGGGCAAGAAGGTCGTCGTGATCGGGGCCAATAACTCCTCGCACGACATCTGCGGCGCACTGTGGGAGAACGGCATCGACGTCACGATGGTGCAGCGCAGCTCGACGCACATCGTGAAGTCGGATTCGCTGATGGATTTGGGCTTGGGCGATCTGTACTCGGAGCGAGCACTGGCCGCGGGCATGACGACACACAAGGCGGACCTCACGTTCGGTTCGCTGCCGTACCGGATCATGCACGAGTTCCAGATCCCGGTGTACGACGCAATCCGTGAGCGCGACAAGGATTTCTACGATCGCCTCGAGAAGGCGGGCTTCGAGCACGACTGGGGTGACGACGGTTCAGGTCTGTTCATGAAGTACCTACGACGCGGCTCGGGTTACTACATCGACGTCGGCGCGGCCGAACTGGTCGCGAACGGGGACATCAAGCTCGCGCACGGCAACATTCGTGAGCTGACCGAGAACAGCGTGATCCTCGAAGACGGTACGGAATTGCCTGCCGACGTGGTGGTCTACGCGACCGGCTACGGCTCGATGAACGGCTGGGTGGCGGATCTGATCGGCCAGGACACCGCCGACAAGGTCGGCAAGGTGTGGGGCCTGGGCTCGAATACCACCAAGGATCCGGGACCGTGGGAAGGCGAGCAGCGCAACATGTGGAAGCCGACGCAGCAGGAAGCGCTGTGGTTCCACGGAGGCAATCTGCACCAGTCGCGCCACTACTCGCTGTACTTGGCGTTGCAGTTGAAGGCGCGCTACGAGGGCATCCCGACGCCGGTGTACGGACTGCAGGAAGTGCATCATCTGAGCTGAAATAGAACTGCTGTGCGCCTTTATTAACCGCCCGCGGTTAATAAAGGCGCACAGCAGGATCAGCGAAGGGCGTACTTCTTTGCTACTTCGGTGTTCTTGGTCGCGCGCTCGGTGAGGAAGGCGAATGCCAACCCGAGTACGAGCCAGAGCGTCGCCTGCGTAGCGAGCGAGGAAAGTCGGAACTCCCACAGCAGAGTTGCCGGGAAGTCCTCGCCCACCTCGTTGATGCCGGGAAGCGAGACGTAACCGATCGTGGCGATCACCAGGAACGCAGCCACCGGAGCAGCGATGCGCACGCTGAGGAACTCGTGCCCGGAAACTGCCTTTGCCGCCGCTGCTGCCGCGGTGACGGACAGTAGCCCGAGAATCACGGCGGCCAGCCACAGCAGTGTGCGCTGGTTGATGGTGTCGGGATCTCCGACGGCCGGCGGATTGGCCGGGTACTTGAAGAAGGGCACGGCCTCGATGGCCAGCCAACCACCGACGGCGATGGTGATCGCCAACAACGGCCCGGACATTCCGGTGAGTCGTCGAGCGTAATTGGCAACGACCGAGAAGATCGCCCCGAGTGCCAGTCCGGCCAGCGCTGTGGCCAGGAACAGCCCGGCGCGCTGCCCGTCGCGGCTCACCAGTGGTTCTTCTTCGTCACCGTGCGAATGCCCAGCGGCTTCGCCGGCAACCTCACCGGTGGCGCTGTTGGCTTCTTCGATCGCAATGGCGGCATTGACGTGCGGTTCACCCAGCACGAATGCAACTCCGCCGGCAAGGATGCCTGCGATCAAACCAGCCAACAAACCACGAATGAGAAGCTTCGTGAAATTGTCGACTAGTGGCACGGCAGGCCCATCAAGTGTCGACCGTCGTGCATCAATTCATGCATGTACATGCCGGTGCGAGAGATAGCGCCCTGGTCGAATCCGACCAGGTAGAGAGCGAGCATCGCGAACAGAACTACTGCAGCGGCGAGGAAAGCAAGACGAGTCGAATCGATCGACGTATCGGGAGAATAGGCGAGAGCCATCGAAGCCTCCTGGGATTTTCGCGTCCCCTAGGTCCATGCGATGGCCGAAGTGTCTGGCTGTCGAAATAGTCGTGCCGAAAAAGGCACTTCACCTCGAATTACAGTGGCGCGACCGCTCCGGGCTTTCACCGGATTCCTGTCGGACCATCGCGTTTACATGCGAACTTTTGCACTACTGCCCGCACCGTGTCAACGCGTAAGCCGAGATGACCGTCGATTGTGCCCGCCAAGGCGGGCACAATCGTTCTAGATCAGCTCTTTGCGGCGACGTCCAGAACAACTTCGAACTCGAGCAACGACGCACCCGAAGCGACGGGCTTCGCACGCTCGCCGGAATGGGCTTCGCGGGCAGGGCCGTCACGCCAATCGGCGAACGCCTGCTCGGACTCCCACTGCGTCACCACGAAGTAGCGGCTCTCACCTGCGGTGGGGCGGAGGAGTTGGAATCCGAGAAAGCCCGGGGAGTTCTCGACTGCATGAGCGCGTGCTGCGAAGCGCTTCTCCAGTTCGGGGCCGGCGCCCTCGGGGACCTCGATTGCATTGATCTTCACGACTGCCATGCAAGCGACATTACCCGCGCACCTTCACCGCGTACCGTGACACTCGTGTTGCATGACGAAGGTGGAACAGGACAACCGATTCTGTTGTTGCACGGCCTCATGGGCAGCTCGAGGACGTGGCGACGCCAGGTGCCCTGGATCCGCGAGTTCGGCCACGTCTACACGTTCGACGCCGCCGGTCACGGCCGGCCCGCGCCGTCAGAGCTGACCACCGAGGCATTCGTCGACGACCTGGCATCTGCCGTTGCGTCCATCGAGGAGCCGATGATCGTGATCGGCCATTCGATGGGGGCTCTGCACGCGTGGTGCTTCGCCGCATCGCATCCCGAAAAGGTTTGTGCACTGGTCCTCGAAGACATGGCTCCGGATTTTCGCGGACGCACCGCCGCGGATTGGGCTCAGATGATCTCGGCGTGGCCGCAGCCGTTTGCTTCCGAGGACGCGATGAAGGAATTCTTCGGGCCCGTCGCCGGCCAGTACTTTCTCGACTCTTTCGACCGCCGCGACGACGGGTGGTACCTGCACGGCGAGGTGTCGACCTTCCGCGACATCTCGGAGGAGTGGGGCACGAGGCATTTCTGGGATCAGTGGAAGGCGATCGACGTGCCGACCTTGCTGATCGAGGGAGAGTTCACCATCACCCCCGAGGGACAGATGCGAGAGATGGCCGAGAGGCCGGGAACTCGGTACGTACGTATTGCCGACGCAGGCCACCTGGTTCACGACGATCAACCGCAGCGCTATCGCGAAGTGGTGACGGAATTCCTTCAGACGGTGAGCTGACTGCGGATCGACGCGCCCACCTGCTCCAGTTCGACGGCTCGCCTGGCCAGGAGTCCGGCAGCGAACTTCGCCTTGTCGCCGCGATGGCGGGGGACGACGTGGAGGTGCGAGTGGAACACGGTTTGGCCCGCGGCACGCCCGTCGTTGACGAGAAAGTTGACTCCGTCAGCGGCGATGTCGCAGCGGCGTAGAGCTCCGGCGATGAGCGTGCCGACGCGGAACATCTCTGCGCCCTCGTGGCTTTCGAGAGCATCGAGGTTTTCTGCATGACGCTTGGGGACCACCAGGGTGTGTCCGCGACTCACCGGTCGGGCGTCGAGAAATGCAAGAGTCGTCTCGCTCTCGTGGACGAGAATCGCCGGCTCGGTCAGCGCGACGATCTTGCAGAAGACACAGGTATCGGTGCTCATGCCTACAGAATGTAGTCCGAATCAGATCCGACACGGGACTACAGCAGGCGCAGCTGACGTGCCTTCGTGATCGCTTCGTTTCGATTGTGTACGTCGAGCTTCTTGTAGAGAGTGCGCAGTTGAGTCTTGACGGTGTTGACGGACACGTAGAGTTTGTCGGCCATCGCGGCCGATCCCATGCCGAGCGCCAGGAGTGAGAGGACCTTCTGTTCGCGTTCGGTCAGCTCCACGATACGTACGGATCCCGGAAATGATTCCGCAGGAGCACTTTTCGAGAACTCGGCGAGTGCACGCGATTTTGTTACTGCCATCGATTCGAGTTTCTCGACGTCCGCCGATCCAATGGTCGCGAACGGACGCAGAAGTCCGGTTTGGTCCGCGATACTGCACGCTCTGGACCACTCTTGAGAGGCGAGGCGTGGCTCACCCAACTCGGAGTGTGCAACCGCTTGCACCAGAAGCGATTCCATCTGTGCCCGCGGATAGGATTCGCCAGACCAGTCGAACTGATGACACAGCGCCACAGCGGCCTCGTTCTGGCCGATTCGCTGACGTAAACGCGCCACCGACGCGAGCGTCCACGGGTTGGCTGCAGGATCGGCAATTTCCTTGGCCAGAGCCGTCGCCTTGTTTCCCTCGCCGAGTGCGAGCAGGAGATCGATTTCTGCGGATTGCAGCAGAGGAAGCGCGAAAGACGTGGCCGTGTACTGCTTGGAATGCACTCCAATCGCGTTGTGGAGCAAGGACAGAGCGGAAGATGCACTGCTCTGAGTCAGGGCGAATTGGCTGTGCGCATAGACGACGAACGCCCATAGCTCCTCGGTGTCGGACGGAACGCCGAGTTCGGTCAGTGCGATACGTGCGTCACCGAAGTCGAGTGTGTCGAGAGCGGCGAGAGCCCGTGCCGTCAAGCCGGCGATCTTGACTACAGGTTCGAGCCAACCCCCGGGGTCAGGATGCTTCTGTTCGAGTTCGAACCAGTGTCTGGCCTGCCGCGGCTCACCTGCCAAGGCCCAATTCAGGGCGGCACTACCCGCAGAGTTGCGAGCGATGAAGTCGACTCCGTGAGACAGGGCGCCGTGGTATGCCATTCGAGCCTTGATCGTGGATTCGGTGAACCTGCCGCTCAATTGAAAATTGATCGCCCATTGAAGTCGCATCAGGGGGAGTTGTGCGCTGACCGCTTCCGGATTGTTTTCCAGCGCACTGCGGCTGAGGTGAGACAGCCGCCTGGTGGTCTCTGCCGAGAGCCCGTATTCACCGGCCATCCTGAGCATGATCGATTGAACGCAGGCGATGCTCAAGGCGTCCTTCGCGCTGGGTTGGGCGCCGAGTTCCCACAGTTCGGCCGGCGATTCGGGTAGCAAGTCGATTGCCGTGGATCGCTTGCTCGGATGCATCGTGAACAAGGCGCGCCCGGCCTCAACGGCAGAGTGCTTGTCGGCAGCTTCCGCCGGAATCCGTTGGAGGGCGGCGCGAACCGAGTCCAGGTTATGCACGATCATCGTCACCCAATGTTGTTCGACGATGTCTACTGCCAGGGTCCAGTTCTGTGCCTCGACCGCGTAGTCCAGCGCCGACGCGTGATGACCGTTGTCGAGTCGATTGTGAGCGAGGAATGAAAGACGTTGCGATGGATCGATTCCCACGCGAGTGTGGTGCGCGAGTATCGATCGTCGAATGGCGGGAGGCAATTCCCATGTTTCGTCGGCTTCGGCCTCGACGCGCGACAACAAGCCGGCTGTCTCCAGCGTCACCAGCCGCGAGCGGATCTCATGAACGGTTTCGGCAGTGTCAGGGCGCTGGGACTCGAACAGCATTGTGGCGACGCCGACGGTGATCGATCGACCAAAGGCGGTCGCGAGTAGGAACTCATGTTGCTTTAGGCGCTCAGCGGTGGCGAGAACGGAATCAGTCACGTAATCGTCTATCGCTTGCGTGGTGTTCGTTTTGATCTCTCGCTCACGGTTGCTTTTACGTGAGTCCCTGACGGCGGCGACTGCGGCGCGAACCAATGCGGGCAGCCCACCCGTCAGGGATGTGATTTGTTCTGCATCACCCTCAGCCGTGCGCACCCCCGCCTGTTCCAGCAATTGGGCGGTATCGGATGTCGTGAACAACAGCTCATCGGCGCCGATGACCTCGTGATCCGTGTCGAGAAGGTATGGCTCGGCGAACATGCCGAATCCCGAGAGCGTGACCACGAGGTCCAGGTTGTGGCAGAGGGTGAGGAGATCGATCAACTGATCGTCCAACTCTGGTTCCGATATCAGATCCGGCCTGATCAGCACGAGCAGCACGGGGCGGCTGAGGGCGTTCAGGGATTTGGCGGCAGCGGTGAAAGGATCGGCGAGATCGTCGACGTCGGGCAGTGCGATTCCGGCAGCGTGGATTCGATCGAGGACAACGGCCCAGAAATCTTCGAGTGTCGACGAGGGCTGTGGGGCCGAGACCCAGACGAGTATTCGTTCGGATGCCAGATGGGCGCGCAGCCACGATGCGATCAACGACGATTTCCCGTGGCCGTTCGGTGCACGGACGACGGTCAGAGCGGCGCGTCGATCCAGTTTCGCGAACAATGCTTGCCGAGGAATCGACTCGGTGAGAGTGCGCCTTTCGGGAATAGCTGCCCAGTCGTGGCCGTCCCTCCCGAACATCAACGCGGACCCTTTCTGCTTTCACGCCCCACGCTAATTGGCGGATTTGGGCGGATTGTCTCGATCCATCTATCTACAGGGAGGAGCGTAGCTGGTGCGAATCCAGAGCGTGTCATCCCGGGCAATTCACCCGCGACTTCACCCCGGGTGAGAGAAGTTCACCCACATAATCATGCCGTCACCATTGGCTTTCGAGTCCCTCGAGCGACTTCTATTGAACGTAGCTCGGGATTCGCCAAATCTGGTCGAGAGTGCCCGACCGGGCCCCGAGGGTTGGCCATCGAAGGAGCGTCGTGAGAACTCGTCTGTCAGAGGTGTGGTCGAAGGCGGTTACGGTCCGACTCCGACCGAGAGCGTGCGCCCGAAGAGTGCGAGGCGTAGTCGTGGTGACAGGAGTGTTACTTGTCGGCGCAGCTGCGCTCGGTGCGCTACCGATGCAGTCGGATGTTCGATTGGCAGCCGAGGGAGAGTCCGCTTCTCCCTTCACAGTCGAGTTGACGGCGATTGACGGTGCGCCGCCCTTCGATCCCGGTGACGGCCCAGGGCTCGATTCCGGACCGTCCAACGGTATTGTCCGAGAAGGTGATCCGGTGACGTATGTCGTAGACATCGGCGTCCGGGGCGACCCGCTCTCGGACGTGGTCGTGCAGCTTCCGGTGCCTCGAGGTTTCGTTCTACCGTCCGTGCCTGACTACTGCGGAGACGGCTCGGGTGTCGACGAGTTCGGGTTACATTGCCTGATAGGCAATCTGGAAGCGGACCGGTACTTCACCCGGACAGCGACGATGACTGCGGGAAAGCGGGAAGACGCCGACGGTCTATCGATTGCTGCACTGGTCACCGCAGATCGAGGGGCGGCTCGCGTGCGGTCGGACGATGTCACCGTGCGGGTGGCGACCACCCCGGGAGTGTGTGATCCACAAGGGAATTCTGTTGGTGGTCGGAGAGACCAGGGGACAGCTGTCTCGGCAGATGGTCGGATCTCAGGTCTGGTGACGTCGGGCATCTCGGAGGCGGTGGTGATCAACGGCGTCGATCAATGCGGGCACGCGACAGCGCGGACGGTGAAACCGTTCGAGGGTCGCTTCTCGTTTGTCGGACTCCTGCCGGGGACGTATCGCGTCACGGTCGACGGCCGAGCGCCGGTGGACGTGGTGTTGGAACCAGGCGCAATGGCGGTCGGTGGCCTGACGTTCTGATACAGCTCCACAGTGATAGCAACACCTGAAACAGTTCAGAACCAGTTAGAAACAGTCAATGGAGGATCCAGTGCGTGAAAGCCTGGGCGTGGTATTCGAAAACAATTCCATTTCAACAGCTCTCGTAGATGCGGACACACCCCTTCTGGGCTCGATCGACGAGTTCCGTCATCCGTGGGGCGCGAACGGGACTGTTCCCTCTGCGCAAGCGTCGGCACGCGCGCTCGCCTCCGCTGCCGAGGTCGCCACCGGTCGGGCCCTGCGCTCGAACCTGTGCCCCACCGTCCTCGGAGTGCTGTGCGAGCGCGCGGACGTGCGCGAATTTGTCCCGGATTCATTGTCCTCCAGCACTTTCGAGAACATCGAGTTGGTCAACGGTCTGGACGCTCGCATTGCCTACTTGCGGACGGTCGACGCCCTGAATGGTATTTCGCCGATTCTCGCATTCTGGCCGGACGGCGGTGAGACTGTGATCGCTGCCATCGATCCGAGCGCCGGCGTCGTGGACTCGGCGCACCGTTACGCAACCGCCGAGTTGCTTACAGACAGCTCGACATTTGCTGCGACATTGGACCTGCTCGTCGCTGAACGAGACCCCGTGCCCAAGATGCTCGTCGCGATGCTGGTGAAGGAAGAGTCTCGGCAGCTGTCCGCCGAAGCCGCCGAATCGGCAGGGCTCGGCTTCCTGTATCTCGGCGAGCGCGCCCAACTGGCGATAGGCGCTGCGCTGGTGGCGGCCGATCGGGGGAGCGAGGTCAGGTCCGCTGGCGGCGCGGCTGTTCAGCCCGTCAACAGAATCCGGTGGGCGGCGGCGATAGTGCTGCCGCTCCTGCTCATGCTGACGGGATTGCTGATCGCTCTGTCGCCGGACGGGTCGCGAGCGGTGTCCACTGATCGCCCGAACGTCGGCGCCGAGCCGGCGAACCCGACGAGCGGGCCACCGTCCGGAGCGGCCCTACCGATCCTGACGCTCCCGCCCTGCGACCCGGTGGTACCCGTCGTTCCCGCTGCGTTTCGGCGTTCGGATCCTGAAGTTGCACCACCCCAGACCGTCGAACCAGCAGAAGCATGCGACCCGATGCGAGTGGGCTAGGGCGTACCTTCTCCAGCCAGCGCAAACAGGCCGTCATCGGTCTGCTCGACCAGTCCGTCGACCAGCAGGGAATGTAGTGCGCGGTCACGCTGACCAGGATCGGTCGGCCAGACGATGTCGAGTTGCGCGCGTTCGACCGGACGGTGGCTCTCGCGCAGAACGGCCATCAATTTTCCGCGAACTTGGCGATCGGTGCCCGCGAACTTCTGCACCTTCTTGGGCGGTCCGGTGTGTGCCGGTTTGCCCGAAGCGACCCACGCGCAGTTCGGCAAAGGGCAGTTCTCGCAGTTCGGCGTCCGCGCAGTGCAGATCAGTGCACCGAGTTCCATGAGAGCGGCGCTGTAGGTGGCGGCGCGCGCTCGTGTCCGTGGCAGCAGCGCCGCGACGTCGGCGAGGTCGCGTGTGTTGGACGGATTGCCTGGTTCCGCATTGCCGTGGACGGCTCGCGCAACCACGCGTCGTACGTTGGTGTCCACCACCGGCACTCGCTGTCCGTAGGCGAAGCACGCCACGGCGCGGGCGGTGTACGGACCGATTCCCGGTAGGGAGAGCAAGGTGTCGATGTCTTCCGGCACCACGTCACCGTGCTCGGCGGCCAGGACGCCCGCGCATTCGTGTAACCGAAGCGCGCGTCGTGGATAACCAAGTTTGCCCCACGCGCGAAGTACTTCTGCCTGACTCGACGCTGCCATCGCGGACGGTACCGGCCAGCGCTCCACCCACTCTTCCCAGATGGGCGCAACGCGCACCACCGGCGTCTGCTGGAGCATGATCTCGCTCATCAGGATCTGCCAGGCACTGACGCCCTCGCGTCGCCACGGCAGGTCACGAGCCGTCTCGGAGTACCACTTCAGTAGCACCGAAGATTCCACTGCCACTGCTACCGACACACTCCTCGAACCTGTGCTCCTGGTCGACGAAGGACACGTCGACTTCTGGAGGCCACTTTATCGGCAGTCACCGACACGGCTGCCTGTGACGCCAGACCTTTGAGTCACAACAACTGCACGTTGCTCAGTTTCCACTCGCCGTCCTCGCGGACCAGAGAAAGTTGCATGCGGTTACGGTCGATCCTCGGATCAGGGGAGTTGGTATTGGTGATCGTCTGATCGAGGAACACGAGCACCTCGGCGTTGTCGCGATCACTGCTCGCCAGTCCGGCTGAAATGATCTGAGCGGACGAGGTCGCCTGATACTGCACGATCATGTTCTGCAGGTTGGCTGCCACCTGGGCGTACTGACCGGCGAACTCGCCGACAGAGTTGTCACGCACCACGGAAAGATTCTGATCGAGGTTCTGGAAGTTGTACGTCGCAAGATCAGTGGCGAATTGCCGTCCGCTGTCCAGTGCGCTGGTACGCGCGTCTTCGTCGGCCGATTTCTGCCAGGTCGCGAATGCGCCCCATCCGAGCGCCGCGACCACGACCAGGACGCCGGCAACGATCAACAAGGTCTGCTTGCGAAGCCGCTTGGGCTTTTCGGCGATTGTGGGTGTCGGACTCTCGGGGGTCTGGGGTTGGGGTGTCTCGGACTGGGGTGTCTCGGTCATTGCGTTCCTTGTACTAGTAGTGCGGCAAACGAGTTGTCACCGAGAACGGTGTTCTGACCACCGTTGAGGCCCAGACGAATCGACGTTCCGTCACCGGTCGCAACGGTGCCGAGGGCAGGATCGTATTCGGCAACCCCGTCGATCGTTCCAGCTCCGGTGGGGACGTTCTGCGAACCGCGATTCTGGATCCGGCCCGACTGGTCCGCGCAGTGTTGGTTCTTGTCGAGCGTGGTCGGTGAGGTGTCCTGTACCGATCGTCGGGGCGTGTCGTAGATACAGACCGGGCCGAGTGCTGTGATCAGATCAAGCTGTGCGCGTCCGTCTTTGACGATACTTCCGAACTTCTCGAATCCTTTGGGCACCACCACCAACAAGGCATCGACGGCGGGCATCCGTGCAGTGACGATCTGAGTGGAGACGAGAGAATTGGCCAACAGCAGACTGAACGGCTCACGACTCTGTTCGATGAGAGGCAGTATCTGATTGTCGAGAACACTCGGGCTTCGATCGAGGAGTGTGCGCAGTTGCGGATCGGAGTTTCGTACCTGATCTGTCAATTGGCGAAGTGTGAGCGCAACTTCGGGAAGAGCGTCAACATTTTCCTCGTTCGCAGTGAACAGTGAGCGCGAGTTCTCGACGAGTGTGTTGACACGCGGTTGATCGGCTTGGACAGTGCGCGCGAGCACGTCGAAGTTGTCGACGAGCGCCTGCAGATCCGGACCCAATCCGTTCAATCCCTCACCGAGTTCGTGCGAGAGGGTACGCAGATCTGCCGGATCGACGGTGTCGGCAGCAGCGTTGAAATTCGCAATCACGGTTCCCAACGCGACCGGGATCGAAGTGCGCTCAGTCGGAACAACCGAACCTTCAACCAGATACGGGCCGCCGTCGGTCTGCGAGGACAACTGAACTTTCAATACCGGAACGGCGGTGTCCTGGCTGATGGCCACATGCGAATCGTTGGGTATCTGTTGGTCGGCGGCGATGCTCAACGTCATCACGACGAGGTCCTGGGCAGAGTCCACCTCCACCGACTCGACGTCGCCGACGGTGACTCCGCGATAGGCCACTTCCGAACCCGGAGCGATTCCGGCCGCGTTCTCCAATTCGACGGTGACCGAGAACGTTCCGGTGAAGGGATCTCCGGCACCTACTTGTCGGAGCACATACGTCGTGCTGACCACCGCGATGAGGAGAAAGGCGACGATCTCGAAATAGACGGTTCGGTTCTTCATCGCGTTCCTCCTTGCAGGGGTGTCGTGATCGGCAGTTCCCGATCGGAGGCGGGCAGAGGTGGCAGTGGCGGTGCGGCGCCCGGAATTATCTCGTTGAGCACCCCGGTCACGGTGCCCTCGACATCGACGTCGAGGTCGATGTTCACGTAATCACCTGGGCTGGCGCGCTCGAGGAGCGCTCTTGCGTTGTCCAGGTTGGACATGGTCTCACTCAGTGTCGGGCCCATTGCCGAGAACTGGTCGAGGATGGGTGACAGTCGTCCGGTGATCTCGGAGATCTGGTCGGCCGACTGGTCGAGCACGGAATTGGTTGCGGTACTGAGCCGATCGGTTTCGTCGAGTAGATCGAGGAGCGGTTGTCGTTGGTCGGCGATCACGCCCAATGCGGGTGTGAGTGTTCGCAAGCCTTCGTCGATGGTGGCGCTCTCGTCACCGATCAGAGCGCTGAGCCGGTTCAGTGAATTCAGTGCCGAATTGATCGATTCCTTTCGGTCGTCAAGTGTTCCGAGAAAAGTGTCAAGGCGCGCAAGCAGATCGCGGATCGTCTCTTCCCTGCCGTCGAGAATCTGATCAGCCTCACTGACGATGTTCTTGACCTGCGCCAACCCACTGCCGTTCAACAGAGTTCCGACGGCGCCGAGCAGTTGTGCGACATCGGGTCCGCGCACGGTCTCCGATCGCGCGATGGTGGAACCTGGTTCGAGCCTGGGGCCCGTGGGATCGACCGGAACTTCGAGGTTGACAAATGCGTCGCCGATCGGGGTGGACAGCTCGATCCGAGCGCGGGTCCCGGCGGGCAGTTCGATGTCCGATTCAATTTCTGTATGTACTACGGCTGCAAATGTTTCCGCGCTCATCGACGTGACTCTGCCGACCACTGCCTGGCCGATCCGCACCTCGCCGCCGACGGGGAGTAATGACGCATCGACGAATTCCATGTTCAGCGGGTACGACTCTCCTGGCAGACCGCGCCCGAGGGGGAGGTGCTGGAAGTTGAGACTGCAGCCGGTCAACGGCGCCGCGATGACAAGTGCCACGACAACGCTCACCACGGACTTGTTCGACGCCATCAGTTGCCCCCACCGAGGATGCGTGCCAGGTCGGAGCTGCCTGCCGAAGGAAATTCGATGGGATTGACGATCCCAGGCCCGGTGCACAGCGGAATCGGCATCTTCTCGCACAGTTCTCGCGTCGTGTCGAACTGTGAGAGATCGGTGGCGACGTTCAATCGCGCTCTGGCTCGGCCTTCTTCGGTGACGAGGTTGGCGACGTTCTCGAATCCCGTTGGTGCCGTTTCGATGATCTCGCGCAGTTGGTCCTGTTTGGTCGCGACTGCACCGGCCAACTGTGCGAGCGCACCCAGATCGGCGGTGACCGCCTCGCCGTGTTCGGCGAGTAGCGCTGAGACCTGTCCGAGCAACGTGGTCAGGGAATCGAGCGCCCCGCTGATGTCATCTCGCTGGGTACTGAACGCGCGGGCGGTGACTGTCACCGAATTCGACAGCGAGTCGACCTTGGTCTGGTTGTCCGCGATCAACTGCACGAGGGTGTTCAGGTTCTTCACGAGTTCGGAGATGTCGGGACTTGCACCCGCCAGTACCGAACTAGCCTGTGAGATGGACCGAACGGCATCGTTGAATGCTTGCCCGTTGCCGTCCAACGCGTGGGCGCCTTCTCCGATGAGGTCACCGATCCCACCGCCGTCCGCGCCAGGGCCGAGCGCCACCGTCAGTTCGTTCACCGATGCGGTGAGCTGGTCCCATGTCAGAGGGGAGTGAGTTCGTTCGAGAGGGATCACTGCGCCGTCCGCGAGGAACTCACCGTCCTCGTAGCCGGGGCCGAGTTCGATCGTTCGGTCGCTGATGACCGAAGGAGACAGGACCCAGGCCTGCGCGTCGGCCGGTATGCGTGTTCCGGATGGCAGGCTCATCGCCACTCGTACCCGGGACCCTTCCGGCGTGACGCTCTCGACCCTCCCGCTGGGAACTCCCAGAATAGTCACCGTGTTGCCGGTGAAGATGGCGTCTGTCGAGGTGAATTCGGCAGTGAGAGTGAGTTGGTGTTCGTCACGCGTGACGAACAGGACCGCACCGATCGCGCAGATCATTATCGCTGCCAGCACGGCGAGCTTCTTGACGGTCGTGGTCATCGACACCCCTGAACGAGCCCGACGACGCACAACCAGTTGTCCGGGATGAGGGTGGAGGGCGAGTTGAGGTCGAGCCAGTTGCCGTTACCGGTCGCATTGGTGACGTACCGAACGCTGGGGGCGAAGTTGTCGAGCAACGTGGTCAGTGATTGTTCGTTCTCGGAAAGAACTCCCGTCACCTCGTGGATGTCTCCCATGACCGAGTCGACCAATGCCTGGTTGTCACCCAGGAACTGGGCAAGTGTGGTGCTCAACTGATTGAGGTCTTGTACAAGCGCATTCAGCACATCTCGCCGGTCGGCGATCGTGGCCATCACCAGGTCCGCATTTCCCAGAAGGGTTTCCAGAGTGTCCTTCTGCTCGATCAGTGTTGCGGTCGTCTGCTGCGCTCCGGTGAGAAGGGAACGGAGCGCAACGTCGTTGTCGTTGACTACTCCGGAGAGTGCGTCGATTCCCTCGAGCGAGCGGCGAATGAGCTCGGGATCGTCCGGTGAGTTGTCGGACACCACGGTCAGCATGTTTCGCAGTTGTTGCAGATCAAGGTTTTCCGAAGTGGATTGTGCTCCTCGTCCGAGATCGTCGAGGGTGAACGGAACACTCGTGTTCTCGATGGGAATGGTCGAACCTCCGGGTAACGAGCGCGATCCGTTCGGAGTGATGTCGAGCGAGCGTCGGCCGAGCAGAGTCGAGATCTTGATGTCCGCGCGCGAGTTTTCGCCGAGAGTGACGCCGTCGTCGAGTCGGAAGGTGACTTCAACAGAGTTGCCGCTGACCGCCAACGAGGTGACCACCCCGCTCGGGACTCCCGCGACGTTGACCGGATCGTCCTGCGTCAATCCGGTGGCGTTGGCAAACACGGCGTTGTACTTGTTGGTCTTGACCTTCAAGATCAATTGAGGGACAACGAGTGCGGCCAGAACGACACAGACTCCGACGAGAATGCAGATCATTCCGTTGCGGACCGGGTTCTTGACGGTGAGCCAGTTCATCGGCACACCGCCGAACGCTCGGGGCCGCCGAGAGTCACCGATTGGTCCAGCGCGCTGAGCCGGAAATTACAGATGTAGATGTTCGCCCAACTGCCGTAGCTCATTGCGATTCCCAATTGGGTGAACAGTTGATCGAAAGCGGTGATACCGGTCGCCAGCGACTCACGATTGTCGACGACGACGCTGGCCGACTGATCGATCGAAGTCAGCGCGCCAGCCAAGTCCGGTTCCACGCGCGTCACCAAGTCCTGAAGGGAAGAAGTCAGGGAACCTGCGGAATCAACTGCGGCCGAGATCTGTTGGCGATCCTGTGCCAAACCGCCTACCAGCGTGTCGAGCGTGTTGATCATCTCGACGAAGTTGGGTCGATTCGTCGTCGTGACGGTGAGTACCCGGTCGAGGTTGGTCAGTAGTTGGTCCAAGATCGCGTCTCGGGACGTCAAGTTCTCGGTGACGGCAACTGTGCGCTCCAGCAGGCTTTCGATGGTGGAACCTTGTCCTTGGAATACCTGGACGACTTGTGCGGCAAGCTCGTTGACTTCTGCGGGGTCAAGTGCGTCGAACAGGGGACGGAAACCGCCGAGGATGTCGGTGAGGTCGATCGCCGGCTGAGTCTGTTCCACGGGAATTGTGGCTCCGGGGGAGAGGTAGTTGCCGGCTACGAGTTCGCCCTGTCCGGGTTCGATCGAGATCGTCCGTGCCCCCAGCAGATCTGCATACCTCACCACAGCCCGACCGTCGGTCGGAATACGTTGTGTAGATTCGAGTTCGAAGCCGACGACGGCTTGGTTGTTCACCAACTCGACGCTGTCGACGCGCCCTACTCGCACCCCGGCGATCTGAACATCGCTGCCGGTGACCAGGCCGGAGGCATTGACGAAGACGGCCCGGTACTGCGAACTAGACCCGGAGACTGGGTTGATCAGAGTGCTCACCACGACCACGGTGGCGAGAATCGACAGCGCGGCAAACAGTCCGAACCTGATCAGAGATTTCTTCACGCTCATCCGCCCACCACCGTCGTGCCGCGAAAGACCGGCCCCGCCACGAGAGTGTCCAAAGCTGTACTGCCCTGGGTGATAGCTGAGATCAGGGATTGTTCGGCAGGGCTGCCGACCGGGCCGACGGTTCCGCCGAACGCGGTCGCGGCGGCAGGACAGTTGGGGCCGCGGGTCCCGTCGTATTGTGGGCAGTCGGTCTTTCCGTACGGATACAGATCTGTGACAGACAGGCGCAGGTCAGTGCTGAGCCACGGGCCGTGCGCCAATGCGGGCGGGAGTTTGATCGTGAGATTGCGCAGGCCGTTGTAGAAGGTGGTGATGTGGTCCGACCGCGAAGTGATTGCACCGGTGAGGGAATCGGCGTCGTCGACCAAGGTGATCAGGCGGTCGCGATTGTCGCCGATCAGACTCGTGGCAGCAGATCCCGTGCTGGTGCCTGCTCGCAGAAGCCCCGCCAATCCGTCGGATTTCTCGACGACGGTCTTGGATGTGGTGATGGAGTTCTCGAATGCGGCGAGCATGTCGGGCGCACTCGTCGAGAGACTGTCGGCGAGCGTGGCTATGTCGTCGAGGTCGTCACCGAGTCCGTCGATGACGGGCTGCGCACCGACCAACGCTTGGTGGACTGAATCGAGAGACTCACCGATCTGGTTTCCCTTGCCGCTCATCGCATCCGAGACTGCCGTGAGCGCCGCGTTGATGTCGGCGGGGTCGAGGGAAGAAACGAGCGAGTAGATCCGTGAGATCGATTGGTAGAGCTGGACCGCGACTTCGGACTGATCTGATACCAACTCGGTACCCGGCGCGAGAGCAGGACCGCGCGAGAGACCGTCAGGTTGAATCAAGTCCACGAAGAAGTCGCCGAAGATGTTGCGAGGCATCAGCCGCACCTGACTTGTCGACGGTATGTCCTCGAATGCACCCTCGTCGATTGCGAGTGAGATGGTGGAAGCGGTGGTGCCAGGCTCGATATCGGCGACCGAACCGACGACGACGCCGCGGTACTGAACCGAGGATCCGACTCGCAGCGCACCGGCGCTGGCAGGGACGACAGCACTGACCTGCGGTGTGGAACTGAACGTGTCCGTGCCCCTGCTGAACAAGAAGACGTAGGCGACGATCAGCAGGACTATCGCAAGTAAACCACGCAGTGCCAGTGCAATTCGACTGGTGCCCGTGACGATCATCCGGTCAACCCGGGCACCTGAGGTTTGAGTCCCCAGAGCGCGATGGTCATGGCGACGTCGGTGAAGGCCAGGAAGACGATGCTAGTGCGCAGCGCTCGCCCGGCTGCTCGCCCGACGCCTTCAGGTCCGCCCGTCGCGGTATAACCGTAGTAGCAGTGCACGAGGGTCACGACGACCGCGAACACCATGACTTTGATCAACGACAACCAGATGTCGTTGGGCGAGAGGAAAAGACTGAAGTAGTAGCCGTATGTTCCCTCCGACTGGCCTTTGACCCGGATCACCGCGAGCGCCGTTGCCATGTACGAAGCAAACAGGCCGACCAGGTACAGCGGGACCACCGCGATGAGCGCCGCGATCATTCGGGTGGTGACCAGGTATCGCAGCGAGGGAATCGCCATGACTTCGAGTGCGTCGATTTCCTCGGAGATCCGCATGGCTCCGAGCTGCGCGGTGAATCCAGTTCCGACCTTGGCAGCCAAGGTGATTGCGGCAACGAGTGGTGCGACCTCACGAGTATTCGCGATGGCGGACATCACGCCGGACAGCGGTGCGAGGCCGACGAGGTTGAGTCCGCGGTAGCCCTCGAGTCCGATCTGGGAACCTGCGAAGAACGAGATCGCGAAGATCACGACGACGCTGCCGCCGCCGGCGAGCAGGGTGCCCGAACCGAATGCTACCTGGGCGACGAGACGGGCGACTTCACGCCAATATCGCTTGAGGGTTGCCGGAATCGAGATGATGACGCGCGCGTGGAACGTGAACTGATCGCCGAGTCGACTCAGACCGTCGACGGTGCGCGAACTGGCCCGCTTGGCACGAATTGCGATGGGCAGGTGCATCAGTAGGCACCCTTCACCGAGACGAACAGCGGGTAGAACTGGGTAATTGCGAGGTTGGCGACGAACACGAGGACAAACGAGAGCACGACGGTCTCGTTGACTGCGTCGCCGACGCCTTGAGCTCCGCGCTTGACGGTCAGGCCCTTGTAGCAGGCCACGATTCCCGAGATGAGAGCAAAGGCAACGGCTTTGATACCGGAGACGGCGAAGTCGCTCGGTTGACTGAATTGAACGAGATTGCGCAGGAAGCTCTGTGCGTTGCCGTCGAGTATCAGGACGTGAACGAAGAGGCTTGCGCCCAAACCGATCACGAGAACTATCGAATTCAGCAGGAGGCAGACGACGGCAATTGCGATCATCCGCGGCACGACCAGGCGTTCCAACACCGGCAGGCCCAGTACTTCGAGCGCATCGATCTCTTCGCGGATCGTGCGCGCTCCCAAATCTGCGCAGATTGCGGAACCGCCGACGCCGGCGATGATCAGGGCGCAGACCAGCGGTCCGGCCTGTCCGATGATGAGGAACGCGACGACTGCACCGCTGTATGAACCCGCGCCGATTTGGTCTGCGAGCGAACCGATCTGGAGAGCTACGCCCACGCCGAGGGGAATCATCACCAGTGCCGAAGCGACCGAGGTGACGTGGGCGAGAAACCACATCTGGTCGAGCGCTTCACGCCAGGCGAGGCGCTTGTGTCGCAGAGTTGTGAAAGCGGCGACGCATACGCGAACGGTGAAGGTGAACAGCAGTCCGATCTCGGACAGCAGGTTCGAGAACATGTTCGTCTTGGCGGGGGAGGCAGGCGTTGCGTCCCCGGTTGTTCCAACTTCAGTGCTCACGCCATCCCCCTTTCCGGCCGAATCGTTCTGGTCGGGTTTCTTCGATCACACTCGGAAGGTCGAAGTGCTCCAGGTCACGTTCGGAGACGGTATCAGGAAACTGACTCTGAAGTAAGTTCCAATTCGGGCACGCCATCACAAGGCGTGAATGTGGACGCGGAGCTTCCGTTTGCGTCTACGCAACCTTCCCGGCGAGAGTCCGAAATGCGACGGGTGCACAATGAGTGAATGCCACGATCAAGCCCCATTTCCGCTTGGAAGTCCCTTCGCGAAGGCAACGAGCGATTTGTCAACGACGCGTCCATTCACCCCAGCCAGGGAATCGCCGATCGCGCGAAGCTCGTCGATGGGCAGCACCCCACCGCGGTGCTGTTCGGTTGCGGTGATTCGCGCGTAGCCGCCGAGATCATCTTCGATCAGGGCCTCGGCGACATGTTCGTCGTGCGTACGGCGGGTCACGTGCTCGACGATTCGGTGCTCGGTTCGATCGAGTACGCCGTTCACGTGCTCAACGTGCCGCTCATCGTCGTCCTCGGTCACGACGGTTGCGGTGCGGTGAAGGCAACGCTCGACGCTCTGGACAAGGGTGCGGTTCCCGACGGCTTCATTCGCAGCGTGGTCGAGCGCGTTGCTCCCTCCATCCTGATGGGTCGCAACGAAGGCTTGTCCACCGTCGACGAACTCGAAGGTCGACACGTAGTGGAGACCGGCTCGTTGATCATGCAGAGGTCGCGGATCATCGCAGACAAGGTGGACAACGGTGCGTGCGCGATCGTCGGCGTCACGTACACATTGTCCGACGGTCACATGCGAGTTCAGGGCGCGGTCGGCGACATCGGCGAGAGCGTCGAGACCGTCGAGGGTTAGATCTTCCGGGGCAGTGATACCCGGTAGCAGACAATGGGTACCGACACGCCGCCTCAGCTGACGGTTAGTGGACCCTGCGCCAACTACCGTTGAGTCCGTGTTGGAACCGAATGGACCACTGCCCCCCGAGATCTACTGGCGTCGCCGGGCGCTGGCCATTGGTGCCGCCGTCATTGCACTGGCGTTGATCATCTGGGCAGCGTCCGCCCTCTTCGGCGGTGGAAGCGATACTCCTGAGGCCAATTCGGCCGCTGCGAGTTCCTCGCTGACGACGGACGTCTCCTTCACCCCCAACCCTTCCGGCTCCAACGCGCCGGACGGTAACGGTGGTTCGGGTGGCGGTGCTGCGGGTGGATCAGGTGGCTCGGGCACGCAGGCTTCGGGATCGTCGACGTCGGCATCGTCCTCGTCGACCACCGGCGCTCCGGTCCCGGCTGGTCAGTGCGCGGACTCGTCGTTGGCAGTCAAGGCGACCGCAGACAAGGCGACCTTCGCTCCCGGTGAAGAGCCGTCCTTCACGATCGTCATCACCAACATCGGTTCGGCACCCTGTGATCGAGATCTGGCGGGCGGCCTGCAGCAGGTGCTCGTCTACAGCATCGACGGCAAGACCCGTTTGTGGTCCAACGTCGACTGCTATCCCCAGCCTGCAGCCGACGTACGCAATCTCGCTCCCGGCGAGCAAGCTGCGTTCAAGGTCGCCTGGTCGGCCACGACGTCGACCCCCGAGTGCGCGACCGCGCAGAACCCCGAGCGCAATCCGGTGGGCGCAGGCGCGTACACGGTTGTCGGTCAGCTCGGCGCACTGCGAAGCTCCCCGGAGCCGTTCAACATCGCGTGAGAGCGGGCAAGCCCGAACAGGCCCGCTAGTTGAACGATCCGGTGATCGACGTCTCCGCGAGCCGGGAAAGTCCCTCACGGATGTGACGGGCCCACAGCCCGCCGATGCCCTCGACCGACTGCAGATCGGCAGCCGTAGCGGCCAGCAGCGACTGGAGAGTGCCGAAGGATCCGACCAACCGGTGGATCTGATGGAACTGCAATCGAGGCACACGCATCAGTACGCGATATCCGCGAGGAGTCATCGGAGTGTCGAGGGCTTCGATCGTGCCCGGATAGCCGAGAACACGCGCAAGAGTCGTGAGATCGAGTAGGTCGGCGTCGGTGACACGATCGAGTGCGACGAGGACGTTGTCCATCGCCGTCGTGCCGATGGGTTCGGGGCCGGCAAGATAATCCCGAACGATCAGTTGACGTGCAATGTCGTTGTCGCCGACCAGTTCTTCGAGCTGCAGTGCCAGCTGGCGACCGTCGGTGCCGAGCTCGAGGACATCCTGCTCGATTTCGATCGACACACGGCGAACCATTTCGAGTCGCTGTACGACGGTCAACGCGTCGCGCAGAGTCACGAAATCCTCGATCTCGACCACCGACAGTTGCCGTGTCACTTCGTCGAGTCGCGCTTTGTATCGTTCGAGCGTCGCGACGGCCTGGTTGGCGCGCGAAAGTATGGTGGCCGAGCCGTCGATGACGTGCCGGATACCACCGACGTACACACTGACGATCGACATCGACTGACTGACCGAGACCACGGGATAGCCAGTTTGAATTGCCGTGCGCTCGGCGGCACGGTGCCTGGTGCCGGATTCGACGGTGGGAATCTTGTGATCGGGAACCAGTTGGACATTGGCGCGCACGATGCGTGTGCCGTCCGTCGAGAGGACTACCGCGCCGTCCATCTTCGAGAGCTCGCGCAATCGGGTCGGTGCGAACTCCACGTCGAGGTTGAATCCGCCGTCACACAGCGCTTCCATCTCCTCGTCGTATCCGAGGACGATCAGCGCGCCGGTACGGCCGCGCAGAATTCGTTCGAGCCCGTCTCGCAAAGCGGTACCCGGCGCCAACCTGGCGATGGTCTCTCGCAATGCCGACGACGACTGTGTGTCCGCCATCGCACTGATCATTGAGAAACTCCCTGCTGAGGTCGATGTCACTTCGGTCGGGTCCGATGCCTGCGCCGGACTGATCCCCGTTTAGATTACCTATCCATGAGTAGTACCTGGACCCTGCCTGATGACCTGACTGTCCCGGAGCCGGTCGAATTCTTTCCGGCCGCCGGCGAGAAGTTGCCTCAGCACTGGTCGAAATGCTTCGGCTGCGGCGACGACCAGCCTGCGGGAATGGCGATGAGTTTCAGGGCTGGTGACGGGTTGGAAGTGACGGGCCGTCTGGAGGTCGCCAAGAAGTATCAGGGCGGTCCGGGGGTCATTCACGGCGGTATTTTGTCGACGGCTTTCGACGAGGCGCAAGGCATGGCATGCATGGCTCTCGGCTCGCCGGTGGTGACCGGGCACCTCGAGATCGACTTCGCCCGGCCCATCCCGTTGGGATCGGTGCTCGAATTTCGGGCTCGCATCGACGGCGTTGTGCGCCGCAAGGTCTACACCAGCGCGGAAGCGGTGATCGTCGAAGGTCCGACAGCGGATCCGGACACGGTGGTGGGAACGTCCCGCGGACTGTTCCTGACCATCACGTCGGAACACTTCGCCAAGACCAAGGAGTTCGTGGACGGCGAACCGACTTCCCCGTTCGGCACCTCGTCGGTCTGACGCGGTAGTCGGCCGCAGGCCGGTCACTTCACCGGAGTGAGCTTGGGGCGAGACGGGGCTTGTTTGCCGCCCATCAATCCGGCATAGGCGAGTGCCTCGGCCAGGTTCGCTACTTCGTTGACGCGCATGCCGGGAATGTTCGGGCCGGAATCGACCGGCACGATGGCGCTGGTGAATCCCAATCTGGCAGCTTCGATCAGCCGTCGGTTCACGCCGGCAACTCGTCGAACCTCTCCGGCGAGTCCGACCTCGCCGAGGATGACGAGCCCCTTGGGGACAGGTTTGGCTTTCACAGCGGAAGCGACCGCTATCGCGAGAGCCAGATCGGCACCCGGCTCGGTCATCCGCATACCGCCGACGGTCGCCGCGTAGACGTCGGCCTTCGAGATCGACACCCCGACGCGGCGCTCCAACACGGCCAGAACCATGGCCACGCGGGCGGTGTCGAGCCCACTGACGGCTCGACGAGGTGTCGGTAGAGGCGTGGCGGCGACGAGGGCCTGAACTTCACCGAGTAGCGGTCGCTTACCGTCCATCATTACGGTGACGGCCGTGCCTTCCACAGCTTCTTCGCGGTGATGCAGGAACAGGCCGGACGGATCGCTGATCTCGTTGATGCCCTGCTCGCTCAGCTCGAAGCATCCCACCTCGTCGGCCGCACCGAATCTGTTCTTGACGCCGCGGACCATGCGCAGCGTGGAGTGCTTGTCACCCTCGAAGTGCAGAACCACGTCCACGAGATGCTCGAGCGAGCGCGGTCCGGCGACGGCGCCGTCCTTGGTGACGTGGCCGATCAGAAGCACCGGGATTCCACTGGCCTTGGCCAGGGAGGTCAAGGCGCTGGTGACGGCCTTGACCTGAGTCACGCCGCCGACGACTCCGTCGACGTCGGCAGCAAGCATGGTCTGCACCGAGTCGACGATGACCAGGGTCGGCTTGACCTGCTCGATGTGGCCGAGGATGGTCGCGAGATCGGATTCGGCCGCCAGATACATCCGTTCGTGGACAGAGTTGGTGCGATCTGCCCGAAGTCGAACCTGACCGGCGGACTCCTCGCCCGTGACGTACAATGCTCGATCATCCGCGCTGCGCATCGCCCAGCGGTAGACGACCTCGAGAAGTAGCGTCGATTTTCCGACTCCGGGCTCGCCCGCGAGCAGCACCACCGAACCAGGTACGACGCCACCGCCGAGGACGCGGTCCAACTCGCCGATCCCGGTGGGCTTGGCCTGCGTCGAGGTGCTGTCGATCTGTGTCAGCGGCGTGGCCGGCGTCGTAGGGAGCACGGCGCTCGATCCCGCTTTGGCGAGTGATGCGCCGGCGCGACTGGCGACGGGTGCCACTACCGCGACCTCGGTCATCGAGCCCCACGAATCGCAGTCCGGACATCTACCGACCCACTTGGGCACTACCGACTGGCATTCGGAGCATCGGTAGTTCGATTTCACTTTGGCCACCGGGACAGACTAGAGGCGGGGTCCGACATGGACCCCGCCTCTAGTGTGATTCTGAAGTTGTTCTGCGAAGCGCAGTGTGCGCCTTGGTGATTCGGGGCTCAGTGCCCGGCTTCTGCAACGTCGGGCGACTTGTCCGACTCGTTGCGCTCGAGCTGCGGGCCTGCGTCGACCGGCACGTCGACGGTGACCGAGCCGGCCTTCTCGAACTTGAAGGTGATCGGGACGGTCAAGCCGGGGCGAACGCCTGCCTTGATGTCCTGCAGAACGACGAGAGTGAGCGCAGCGGGTGCGTCGTCGTTCTCTTCGTTGTTCTTGATCTGGGTCTCTGCCTCGGTCGCGGCACCTTCGCCTGCGGGCAACTGGCCGGCCTGCAGCGACGTCTGCGGCTTGATCGTCAAGCCACCTACCTCTTCACCCGCGATGACGCGTGCTGCGTAATCGGTGGTGATGCTGACGAGCTTGTCCGTGGTCTCGGCGCTGTCGTTCACGACGGTGAACGCGAGCACGGCGTTGCCGCCCGGCTCGATGCTGTATTCCTCGGACGAGGGGTAGGCGATGTGCACGTTGCGCAGTGCGATCTCACCGAGGTCGGCGCTGTTGCCGTTCACGGCGGCCTGCTGGACGGCGGTCTGGCTCACCTGTCCGGAACCGCAAGCGGACAGCGCGATGGCTGCGCCTGCAGCCAGTGCAATGGCGGTAGCGACTCGACGAGTCGGCTTACGGATAGCAGTCACGATTTGTCCTCCACGGCGTCAGGTTCGCACTCCACTAGGCAGAGTAGTAGATAAGGTCCCGCGGGCTGGCCGTCGGGTCGCCACAACGGTTGTCTGCGTGGGCTTTCAGTCGGTTATGCAGGGGTGCTCCAGACCAGTTGAATGCACGTACAACAAGCCCTGTCAACCCCTACGCTCGAGCAAGGATGCCCCTGACCTGCACAGTTGATGAGTGGTCGGTTCTTTCACGTGTTAAACTAGTGGAATCGAAAGGGGCACGGGACACATGATTTTCAAGGTCGGAGACACCGTCGTATACCCCCATCACGGTGCGGCGCTGATCGAAGCTATCGAAACCCGCACCATCAAGGGTGAGCAGAAGGAGTACCTGGTTCTGAAGGTCGCTCAAGGCGATCTCACAGTACGGGTTCCTGCAGACAACGCAGAGTACGTCGGAGTTCGTGACGTGGTCGGCCAAGAAGGCCTCGACAAGGTTTTCCAGGTTCTGCGAGCACCGCACACCGAGGAGCCCACCAACTGGTCTCGTCGATACAAGGCAAATCTCGAGAAGCTTGCCTCAGGTGACGTGAACAAGGTTGCAGAAGTTGTTCGTGACCTGTGGCGTCGTGAGCAGGACCGCGGGCTTTCCGCTGGTGAGAAGCGCATGCTCGCCAAGGCTCGTCAGATTCTCGTCGGAGAGCTCGCGCTCGCCGAGGGCACTGACACCGAGAAGGCAGAGACCATTCTCGACGAGGTCCTCGCGGCCGCGTCCTGACTGCAACACAACAAAGCTGACAGTGGCAGTAATAGCCCTGGTACCTGCCGCAGGTCGGGGAGTGCGATTGGGCGAGAAATTGCCCAAGGCATTTGTCGAACTCGGTGGGTGCACCATGCTTGCACGCGCGGTCGATGGACTCCGGAAATCCGGAGCGATCGACCGCGTTGTTGTCATTGTGCCGCCTGAACTGGTCGAATCCGTCGTGGCCGACCTCGGTCGTGCATCGGACGTCGACGTCGTCGGTGGTGGTGCCGAAAGAACCGATTCGGTTCGAGCCGGTCTCAGTGCTGCCGGCGATGCAGATTTTGTACTCGTGCACGACGCCGCGCGGGCATTGACGCCGCCGGCGTTGATCGCGCGCGTCGTCGACGCTCTCCGAGCCGGCAGCTCCGCTGTCATCCCGGTACTCCCGGTTACCGACACGATCAAGTCGGTCGACGTACTCGGCGCAGTCACCGGAACGCCTCTGCGTTCGGAGTTGCGTGCGGTTCAAACTCCTCAAGGCTTCTCCACCGACGTCCTGCGCAGTGCGTACGACGCCGGTGATGTCGCCGCGACCGACGACGCCGCTCTGGTGGAGCGTCTCGGTGTTTCGGTGCAGACGATTCCCGGCGACGCTCTCGCCTTCAAGATCACCACTCCGCTCGACCTCGTCCTTGCACGGGCGCTCCTGATCTCGGAGACAGAGTTGAGCGCGGACTCACAGGACGGAAAATAGATGCGCGTCGGTCTCGGCACGGATGTTCATCCCATCGAGGTCGGCCGACCTTGCTGGATGGCCGGGTTGCTGTTCGAGGAAGCAGACGGGTGCTCGGGGCATTCGGACGGCGACGTCGCCGTCCACGCGCTCTGTGACGCGTTGCTCTCCGCCGCAGGTCTTGGCGACCTCGGTTCGGTTTTCGGCACCGGCAGGCCCGAATGGGACGGCGTGAGCGGCGCTCGAATGCTTGCCGAGGTTCGTCGACTGCTCGAAGTGAACCAGTTCACCGTCGGCAACGCCGCGGTGCAGGTCATCGGCAACCGACCGAAGATCGGGCCGCGACGCGACGAGGCACAGAAGGTGCTCTCGGACATTCTCGGCGCGCCTGTTTCGGTGTCCGCGACCACCACGGACGGGCTCGGCTTGACCGGTCGCGGCGAGGGGATCGCCGCCATGGCCACCGCGTTGGTCATGACAACCGAACACGACAGGTAAGATCGCTGGTCGTGACCCTGCGCCTATACGACACCGGTACGCGGGCCCTTCGGGATTTTGTTCCGTTGGCCCCCGGACATGCATCGGTGTACCTGTGTGGGGCGACAGTTCAGGGCGATCCTCACATCGGGCACGTTCGTAGCGGCGTCGCTTTCGACGTGCTGCGACGCTGGCTGTTGGCGCACGGCAACGACGTTGCCTTCGTGCGCAACGTGACGGACATCGACGACAAGATTCTCAACAAGGCCGCCGGCGCCGGTCGACCTTGGTGGGAGTGGGCGGCGACGTTCGAGCGGTCGTTCACGTGGGCCTACGACCAACTGGGTGTGCTGCCGCCGTCCATCGAGCCGCGGGCCACCGGTCACGTGACGCAGATGGTCGAGATGATGGAACGCCTGATCGAGAACGGCCACGCGTACGCGGCGGGCGGCGACGTCTACTTCGACGTGCAGAGCTACCCCGAGTACGGCGCACTGTCCGGCCACAAACTCGACGACGTTCATCAGGGCGAGAGTGCGGCCGAGGGCAAGCGCGATCCTCGCGACTTCACCCTCTGGAAGGCCGTCAAGCCCGGTGAGCCCTCGTGGCCGACGCCGTGGGGACCTGGCCGTCCGGGCTGGCACCTCGAGTGCTCGGCCATGGCGGAGTTCTACCTCGGGGCGGCATTCGACATCCATTGTGGTGGACGCGATCTCGTCTTCCCGCACCACGAGAACGAAATTGCGCAGGCCAAGTGCGCCGGCGACGATTTCGCTCAGTACTGGTTGCACAACGGCTGGGTCACGATGAGTGGCGAGAAGATGTCCAAGTCGTTGGGCAACGTTCTCTCTGTGCCGAACGTGCTCAAGAAGGTTCGTCCGCAAGAACTTCGGTACTACCTCGGTAGTGCGCACTACCGTTCCAATCTCGAGTACTCGGACGAGGCGTTGGACGAAAGCGCGAAGTCCTACCAGGGGCTCGAGTCGTTCGTCCTGCGCACACACAAGCGTGCGGGTGGCGTCGAACTCGGTACTTGGACCGAAGGTTTCGCGGCGGCTCTCGACAACGACTTGTCGGTGCCGATCGCGTTGGCCGAGATTCACGGCAAGGCGAGCGAGGGTAATTCCGCGCTCGCTGCCGGTGATCTCGACGCGGCTCGGGTGGCTGCCGGTCAGGTGCGGGCCATGCTCGCGATCCTGGGCGTCGACCCACTCGACGAGCATTGGACGCAGTCCGGTGGCGACACCGAGACGGCAATGGAAGCTTTGGACGTGTTGGTGCGGGCCGATCTCGATCGTCGGCAGCAGGCACGTACGGAAAAGAACTGGGCGGTGGCGGACGAGGTCCGCGATCGCCTCATCAAGGCGGGTATCGAAGTAACCGATACTCCCGACGGACCCGAATGGTCCCTTAAGGCAGGGCAGTAACAATGGCTGGAAACTCGAGCAGGCGCGGCGCAGTCCGTAAGGGCGGCACCAAGAAGGGCCAGGTTGCCGGTTCCGGTGGCCAGCACAAGCGTGGTCTCGCCGGCCGCGGTGCTACGCCTCCCGCCGAGGCACGCACCAAGCACCCAGCGGCGAAGCGTGCAGCGCGCGCCGCCCGGGCCGACGAGAAGCAGAACCAGGGCCGCGGTGGCCGTCCGGGTCCGGGCCGCAAGGTTCTCGACGGTCCCGAGACCGTGCTCGGTCGCAACCCGGTGGTGGAGTGCCTGCGCGCGGGTGTTCCGGCGACGGCGCTGTGGGTGGCTGTCGGTACCGAGAGCGACGACCGGTTGAAGGAATCCGTTCAGCGGGCTGCCGACGCCGGTATCTCCATCCTCGAGGTGCCGCGCTCGGATCTGGATCGCCTCAGCGCCAACGGTCTTCACCAGGGCATCGCTCTGCAGGTTCCGCCGTACCGCTACGCGCACCCGGACGATCTTCTGTCCGAGGCACGTAAGCACGCCGAGCCCCCTCTGCTCGTCGCGCTGGACAACATCACCGATCCCCGCAACCTGGGTGCCGTTGTGCGCTCGGTCGCAGCTTTCGGTGGACACGGCGTCGTGATTCCGGAGCGTCGTAGCGCGAGCGTGAGTGCTGTCGCTTGGCGTACCAGCGCCGGTGCTGCCGCTCGTCTGCCGATTGCTCGGGCAACCAACCTCACTCGCACGCTCAAGGACTGGGCGTCGAAGGGTGTTCAGGTCGTCGGTCTCGACGCCGAAGGTGACACCACTCTCGACGATTTCGACGGCAGCGGTCCCGTGGTGATCGTGGTCGGTTCCGAGGGCAAGGGCCTTTCGCGCCTCGTCCGCGAGAACTGCGACGCGATCCTGTCGATTCCGATGGCGGGTCCGGTCGAGTCGCTCAACGCCTCGGTTGCCGCCGGAGTCGTCCTGGCGGACATCGCCCGCAGGCGTCGTAGCAGCTGAGTTGTAACGGCTTTCAGGTGAGCCTGGCGGGGTTCTAGCTCCGTACCGACCAGGCTTCCCACAGTGCAGCGTAGGAACCGTCCGCGCCGATCAGTTCGTCATGTGTCCCGCTCTCGACCACGCGGCCACCGCTCATGACGAGTATGCGATCGGCGCGGACTGCTTGGCTCAGGCGGTGTGCGATCACCACGGCAGTCCTGCCGGTGACTGCGAGCTCGGCTGCCTGATCGAGTAGACCTGCTGCAGTGGTTCCGGCTTCGGCAGTCGCCTCGTCGAGGATGACGACGGGCGGGTCGAGCAGAGCCAGCCGGACGAGGGCTATGTGCTGTGCCTGTGCCGCCGTCAACTGGTACCCGCCCGCCCCGACCCTGGTCTCGAGCCCGTCCGGAAGCTCATGGATCCATTGAGCTTTCATCGTTTCGACGGCTTCGGTGATCTTTGCATCGTCCGAATCTGGTGCGCACAACCGGAGATCGTCGGCGATCGTCCCGACGAACACGTGAACTTCCTGGCTGACCAGGACGACTTTGTGCCGAAGTTCGGCATCACTCAGGTCGTCAATCGGTGTGCCGTCGACGGTGATTCGCCCGTCCCCGACGGGAATGATGCCGGCAATCAGTTTGGCGAGTGTGGTCTTTCCGGCACCACTGCTGCCGACGACGGCGATTCGTTCCCCCGGTGCGATCGAGATCGAGATCGAATCGATCACCGGGGTGGAGTTGTCGTACGAGTAAGAAACCCGCTTCACGTCGACTCCGATGGGTGCGGACCGAGCCGAGGCAGGATTGCCCGCGGGACGCCCGGGCATCGCGGTGACACCGATCAGGCGAGCCAGGCTGGCACCCGCATCCTGCAATTCGTCGATGTTCGAGAGAAATACCGCGATGGGGCTGAACAGACTGTGGAAGTAGAGCGCAGCGGCGGTAGCGGCCCCGATGGACACCGATCCCGTGGTCACGAGCCAGTAGCCGACGCTCAGGACCGCGGCCAGTCCGAGCAGTTCGGCGCCGTTGAGTTGAGCGAAGAAGTTGGTGCGCAGTCGAACTGCCTGCATGTCGAAGCTGATGGCATGCTCGGAGGTCTCGGCGATTCGGCCGATGTGCTCGTCGGTTCGACGCAGGGCAGTGACAGTACCTGCACCACCCAGGGTTTCGATGAGCTGCTGTCCCCGCCTGGCCTGCGCAGCGCGAGAGCGTCGGTAGACGGGTCCGGAGCGTCGGAGGAAATGGCGAAGAGCGAAATAGTGAATTGGTGCAACGGCAACGATTGCCACGGTGAATCGCCAATCGATCACTCCCACACCGACAAGCGTCAGTGAAATCATGAACAGGGCGGACACCGTTGCGGGCAGCACCCGTGCGATAACGGTGTTGACCGCTTCGACGTCACCCGAGACCCGGGAAATCAGATCACCGGTTCCGGCATCCTCGACCAGTGGCGACGGCTGCGCGAGCGTGGCGGCGAACACGTCCTCACGAAGATCGGCCAGCACGTTCTGCGCGACATTCGCGAGAAGCTGTGTGCTCCACCAAGTCAGCGCAACTCCTGCTGCCGCTGCACCGAGCATGAATGCGGTGATACGCAGAAGTGAGACAAACGGTTTGCCCTCCGTAACCGCATCGACCATGAGCCCGAGCAGCGCCGGGGTGGACAGGCCGCAGGCCGTAGCGGAGAGAAGTACGACGGTCGTGAGTGCGAGCGCTCGCCCCCGTGGCCGAAGCAGTGCGATCAATGCGCGGACCGTCTGTGTGGTCGACGCGATCGGCAAGGCAGATGTAGCCGGAACAGCAGATGCATCCGGAAGGGTGTCGGTCACAGTGAGTCTCCGTCCCGAGCGGCGTGGTCGATCGTGACGACACGGTCACACGAATGGAGCAAGGTCGGACTCGAGGTGATCACCACAATGGCCTTGTCGGGAAAGTTTCTCAGTGAGTGTGCAATTCGATGTTCGGTGACAGAGTCCACGGAAGTGGTGGGTTCGTGGAGGACCAGGATCGGCTGGGGTTGATGCAAAGCGCGGGCGAGGAGAAGGCGTTGCCGCTGACCTCCGGAGAGTTTCTTTCCTTGCTCACCTACCTCGGAGAGGTGGCCGTCGGGCAGATGCGTCAACACGTCGTCGAGCGCAGATGACGTCATTGCCGACGAGTCGACGTTCGGTGCAGCCAGATTGTCGAAGACGGTGCCGGTGAACACGGTTCCTTCATGAGCGGAGACGAACACCTGATCGCGAACTCCGTCCGGACCGAGTTCGGTTGCATCGGTGCCGAATACGAAGTAGCGGTCGGGGTCCAGCGGAGTCTGAAAGGCGAGTTGGCGTGCCAGTCGGTGAGCGGAATCGTCCGCGCGCACGCCCACCACCTCGCCGCGGCGAGCTGAGACGACAGTTCCGTTGTCCGTCGAAATCAGCAGGGCGTCTTCACTTCTGACAGCGCTGATCGGGGCGGTGGAGGGCGGCGATTCGATCAGGTGCGGCTCGGCCAGGAGTTCGGACAGCCTGCGTGCGGAGCCTCGCTTGGCAGCGAGTTCTGCACCGAAGAACCCCAGAGTTTCCATCGGACCGGCAATGACCCTGCTCAAGCCGACAACGGTGACGAAGTTGCCCACGGTGATCGTGCCTTGATGCGCCATCCACGCGGCTCCAAGTGCGACCGACGCCAGCACCAACGCGGAGACCCCGGAATTGAGCGCGGTCAGACTGGACATTGCTCTGACCGTCCGGATCGCTGCTTTCATCGACGCCCGGCTCGCCTTGACGTATCGCGACAGGGCAGTGGGCTCAGCCCCGAAACCCTTCAGTACTCGCAGGCCCAGCGTGAAATCAGTTGCAAGCATGCCTGCCTCGGCTGCCTTCTTCTGCTCTGCATACACACGCTCGTCCAGTGGACCGCTGATCTTGTGAATGAATACGAGCTGCGCAGCAGTGATGAGTACGACGATCAGTGCGAGCGGCCACGAGACGAAGGCAAGCGAAATCACTGCCGCGGCGAGCCCCGCAAAAGCTGAGCCCTGTTCGGCGACAACCCAGGAGAAGCCCGAGACGTGTGAGGCGTCCGAGGTGGAGATGGTGAGAACTTCACCCGTCGAGCGCTGAGCTTGCATGCCTCTGGCATCGAGTACCCGTCTGGCAGCGTTCAATCGTAGGTCGTGTTCGCCGTAGACGAAGACCTGCGTGTTCAGGCGAACCGCGATGCGCCACGACAGAGCAAGTCCCACGAACAGAGCACACAACACAGCAAGCCAGATGAGAAGTGCTGTGCTGTCGGACTTTCCGATTGCACGGTCGACGACGGTACCGATCAGCACCGGAATGAGGGCTTGAGCTACCTGATACGACGCCTGGCCGGTGACGGCTGCAACCAGTCGCGGGCCGCGTCCGGAGGAGAACGATCCGACTCTGATCATCTCCATCGGACCGGAACGAGTTTCGGGCAGCGCTGACACTCGTGAAACTCCTCGCCCAGATCTGAACACTCGTTGTGCAGTTCTACGGTAGAGCCGGAGCGAGTGTGGAAAGTGCTCGCAGATGCCAAGGGCTACGCGGCAGCGGACAGATGGAGTATCGACACCCCATTACCGGGATCAGGTCTCGATATACCTGCCTGGTCGAAACAAGTACGTTTGCGAAGAGAGCTGACAGAAGATGAAAAGCACTACCCGAATAGTGGCTGCGTTGGCCGCGATTGCCCTGCTCGCAGGCTGCCAGAGCAGCACCGAGTCAACAGCGTCGGAGGACACGACGCAGTTGGCCGAGGCCGGCGCGCTGCCGGCGACCATCGCCCATGCGTACGGCTCGACCACCATCGAGACCGAACCTCAGCGGATCGTGACCATCGGCTGGAACAGCCAGGATTCGGTCCTCGCACTGGGCAAGACGCCCGTCGCCATGGAGTCGTTCAGCGGGGCAGGCTTGGAGAACGGAATCCTGCCGTGGGACGAAGAAGTGTTGGGCGACGTCGAACCCACGTTGCTCGACAGCACTTCCGGTGTGCCGTTCGAGCAGATCCTGGCGTTGGAGCCGGACGTGATCATCGCGGTGGTCTCGGGAATCACCGAAGACGACTACGCACGTCTTTCTCAGATCGCACCCACGATTCCGTTCAAGGAGACCGCCTGGGCGACTACGTGGCAGGAGCAGATGTCGACCATCGGTTCAGTACTCGGACAACCGAAGCGGGCGGCTGAGCTGATCGAGGAAACTGACGATTCCATAGCCGACCTGGCTGCTGGGTCCCCGAATCTGAACGGGAAAACCTTGACCTTCCTGTCGGGAAACATCGACGGCCTCACCAATTACTGCGCCGACGACGGCAGAGTCATCCTGATGTCCCAGCTCGGACTGAAGCAGTCGGCCGGAAGCGCAGAGCTGTGCGGCGACACCCAGGGGTCGGTGACTGCATCGCGCGAACAGTACAACGAACTGGACGCGGACGTGATCGTGCTCAACGACGCGAGTGGTCAGGGGCTCCCCGGATTGATGGGGGACAAGTTGTTTGCCGACCTGCCGGCAGTCAAGGACGGCAGGCTGATTCAGCAGCTCGGTCTGGCCCGAGTGATGGCACTGGCTTCGCCCACGTCGCTGAGCGTCAAATATGCCTTCGCCGAACTGGTCTCGAAGATGAACGGCTTCTGACCAGTTAGGCTGACAATTCGCACGCGTCCGAGTAATAGTTCTTCGGTGTTCGTCCGGTGACCTTGCGGAACACGCTGGTGAAGGCGCTGGGGGTTTCGTATCCGACGCGACGGCTAACCGTCGAAACAGGAACGCCCGCAGCGAGATAGGACATCGCGGCGCGGACGCGAACTTGAATCCTCCACTCGGTGAAGGACATCCCCGTTCCCTGAGAGAACACGCGGCTCAGGGTACGGGGGCTTCCGCCGACCACATAGGCCCAATCGGCAAGCCCGCGTTGATCGGCGGGGTCGGCGATCAAGCGGCGTGCAACGGCGAGGGCCCGGGGATCGGCGGGCATCGGCACTGCGACATCAGCCGCCTCGATGGGCGCGAGCGTGTCGAAGACTACGGATTCCGCCCGCAAGCGAGCCTCGGTAGGCATGTTTCGCTGGTGCAGATGGATGAGCATCGTCTTGACCACGTCGTCGATGCCGATGATCGCGGGCTTCGTCCACGGGTGGGGGAACGACTCGGGCCGGAAATAGGTGAAACGAGCTTCGGTGGATGCGCCGAGCGTGATGCGCCGTGGAGTTCCAGCCGGAATCCACATGCCGACCGTCGGTGGGATCTGCCAACGAACGTCGTCGATGTACGCGCTCATCTCTCCGGAAGCGCCCCACAGGAGTTCGTGCTCGGGATGGCGGATCTCACGCCACGCGCGCTTCTGATCGCGCCCGATGGTGGACGTCGTCATCGAGAAGGGGAGCGGAACGTACCGGCCTGCCGGCACAGCCCAGTACGGAAATCCTGTGGAACTCATCGGTGGATCATACCGCGAATGACTTAGGTAATGCTTTCCTATTTGGTTCTTCGACGCAGGGCACGACGGAGTGCGGTCGCGACAAAAGGCCGAGGGTGGCACCGAGTCCGAAGACTCGATGCCACCCTCGATCACATTCCCCGACGGAGTGTTTACAGGTGGAGCAGGTGAATCAGCTGCCGTTGGCCAGGACACCGCTGATGATGTCGGAGATGAAGCCGGCCGGGTTGTCGAGGATGGAGGAGCCGGCCGAACCGGTTCCGCCCTCGCCGTCAGAAGAGCCGAAGCCCAGATCTGCCGAGCCCGATGCGGCAGCCTCGCCGGGGTTCTTGGCGCGGATCTTGGCGTAGACATCGCCGATGTTCTGATCACTGCCCCACAGCGAGATGCCGATGGAACTGGGGAGCTCGACGTAAGTTCCCGGCTGTGCGTTGTCCGGAACCAAGTAGCTCACTTCGAAAGTGACTGTCTTGCTGCCGGTGATCGAGACATTCCAACCCGCATCGGGAATTGTGACGGTGCGCGCCGCATTGTCGACGGTGGGGGACACCTTCTCGGTTTTCTGAGTCAGTCCGAGAAAGTGCCATGAATCGATCGAGGCGCTGTCCTTGATGTAGGTGTATCCGGCCGGGAAACGGTCGACGAACTTGTTGACGAAGAAGTCCGGATGGCCGTTGGCCGAAACCGTGGTGCGGACGGTCAATTTTCCGCCGGGCGCCACTTCTCCGTCGCCTACGACGCTCTTGGTGATCGTGACTTGGTTCGAAGTCACGGTGTTGGTCTTCGGGTGCGCGGCATCTGCGTGCGCAGCTCCGGTGCCGATGAGAAGTCCGCTGGTTGCAAGCGCAGCGATTGCTACTCCGGTGAGTGTTTTGCGCATTGAGAAACGTGACATGAAATTCTCCGTTCGAGGGGTTCACGCTGACGGCGATGGGGATGACTCTTCAAAGGTTGCGCCGTGGTAACCATTGAAACCTATCGGACGCTTGCCTATGTGTCAGTTCGGCAGAATTTACGGAAAAGTCCGAATTGAGAGGACTTTTTCGACCTTGATTGCCTGTTGTTAACTGATTGGCGACCAAGTCGGCGAAAAGCTGGGCGAATGTCCAGGTCGACTGTATCGTACTTCGAGAGTCGGGTTGCAACAAGTTTCAGTAATCAACGAATTCGGTTGTCCTGGAACCTCACAGAGTGGAGATTGTTCGTGGCAAAGTTTGGATCCAGGAATCGTAGACTGTCCACCGTTGGAGCTGGTTTGGGGGTGATTGCTCTTGCTGTGGGCGCAAGCGCGCTGGGTGCGGGAGTCGCGACTGCCGAGACGGCAACTTCTGGTGCCTACACATTTACTCGCACCGTGGACAATGCGTCCCCGAAGGTCGGTGACACGATCACTTACACGACAGTGTCGAAGAAGAGCGGAATCGACGGATATATCAGCAGGTTCACCGAGACGCATGCCGCATGCTTGACCTTTGTCCCGGGCTCGGCGAAGGTCACGAAGTTTCACGTTGGCGGGACGATGACCGAAACCACTGAAACGCCGGAACTGACAGCCACGACGCTCGAGGTGACCAGTGCCGGCTGGATCAACAACGGCAGCAAACCGGTGACCATGAAGACCAGCTACACGGTCACTGCTTCGTGTGCGCCGGGAACCGTGTACGGAAGTGGATTGGCGGTAGGTGCCACGGTGATGGGCAACGGATTCCAGTCGAGTGCGAATTTCGCCAACTTGGGCCCGTCCATCACTGTCCGCGCCGCGGATGTGGTCGATCCCGTTGACCCGGTTGATCCCGTTGATCCGGTTGATCCCACTGGCCCCGGAACCGGTGGCGGAACCGGATCGCTCGGCTCGTTGAGTGGTGGCCTCGGTTCCCTCAGCGGACTGTTCGGGAAGAGTTAGCCGAGAATTGTGAAACGGCGGGCCGAGACTGTCGTAGTCTCGGCCCGCCGCGGTTGGTCGGTGATCAAGCGCTCAAATCATGAGGTGCTCAGCCGAATTCGATCGAGGTGTTGATTTCCTCCACCTGGTTGGAGGTCTGCATGTTCGTCGTGTCGGTGAACTGATTCGCAAAGCTGACCAGGTAGACCGGCGAGTTGTCGTCGGCTTGGTAAGCGACGACTGTCATGACGGCGTAGAGCGGAACGTCCAGGTTTGGGGCGGTCCAGGTTCCGGAGAGGCGGAACCCCTGCTGTCCGTCGACGTCGATCTCGGTGTACTTCACCTCGGTCCATCCGTCGAGGGTGGCGATCGTTTCACGCGCAGCGGCAAGAACCTCGTCTTTTGTTGCGGTGCCTTGGTTTTCGACCGTCACGGTGGTGTTCGGCATGAAACCGCTGGGTTCCTGGCTGTTGCTGGACAACGCATCTGTAACGCCGGCAGGGATGTTCTCGCCGTGAGTCCAGCTCGGCGGGAGGCTGACGCTGATGCTCGGCGCTTCGGGGTCGTCGCCGGTTTCGATCGTCGTCCGCTCACCGATGAACGGTGTTCCGTCCCTCAAGGTCGGCGTCGCGGCAGCGGCAGACGACGAGGATGCAGAACTTTCGGAAGCAGTGGTCTCACTGGTGCTGGTATCACTGGAGACAGCGTCGCCGCTTTCCGAACTGCTGCATCCGGACAGGACGAGTGCAGCAGTGATCATTGACGCTATTCCGAGAGCAAGTGTGCTGCTCTTAGGGCTCATAGTGTGAAAGTCCTTCAGGTTCTGGCGACGGCCGAGCGCCGCCGGCAGCATTGCTGGCGCGGCTGAGACTATCAGCGCTAGGACGGCCTGGTAGTGGCCTTCAAGGTAATGGTGCTGCCGGGCCGCAGCTGTGCCAGCGATGCAATCCCTGCGTCGGAAACGACGGCGATGACCGGGTATCCGCCGGTCACGGGATGGTCTGCCAGAAACACGACGGGCTGGCCGCCTGGCGGCACTTGGATGGATCCCATCACGACGCCTTCGCTCGGCAATTCCTCGGTGCGTGAGCGATGTAAAGGCCCTTGGCCCTGCAACCGGACCCCGACTCGGTTGGTGTGTTCGGTGACTTTCCACGTGGTGTGAAGGAGCGCGTGAACGGATGCGGCGGTGAACCAGGAATTTCGGGGGCCGAGCGTGATCTCGATCGGAACCGCGCCGAGTGCAGGTGCGGGCGGTGGAATCAACTCTTCGGTGGGCCACGTCCCTTCCTCTGCCCCGAGGAGGAGTAGATCGCCGGCGGCGAGCGGCGGCGGCCCGAGCCCGGAGAGTGTGTCGGTGGATCTGCTGCCGAGTACCTGTGGGACGTCGACGCCACCGCGTGCAGAGATATACGTTCTCAACCCGGTTGTGCTGTAACCCAATTCGATAGTGCTGCCACCGCCCAGGTGGATGCTCGCGTAGTCAGGTGCCGGCCGTCCGTCGACGACCAGCGGCACCCGCGCGCCTGTCACTGCCACCGTCATCGAACCGACGGCCCGCATAGCAAAACCCCCAGTGGTGACTTCGATGGTTGCTGCTCGAAAAGTGTTGCCTACGAGTCTGTTCGCGCTGTCGTGCGAGATCATGTCGACGGCGCCGGATCTGCCGACCCCGAGAGCGCCGTAGCCTCTCCGCCCGCGGTCCTGAACTGTGGCGAGCGGGCCGGTACGCACTACCTCGAGCCAGGCCATGAATCCATTGTCCCGCAACAACGCGATGAAGACACCAAAATCATGCTTGCACCGAAATCATGCACGGACAAACGTGACTGTGGTGCCGGGTAGAAGCAGCGCCGGCGGGCGGCGCTCGGCATCCCATACCGACAGTTCCGTCGTTCCGATCAACTGCCAGCCGCCCGGGGAACTACGCGGGTAGACGCCCGAGAACGGTCCGGCCAACCCGACTGCACCGGCCGGGACCTGCCTGCGCGGGTCCGATCGACGTGGAACTTCGAGCTTTCTCTCGTTGCTGGTCAGATACGCGAAGCCGGGGGCGAAACCGATGAACGCGACGGTCCACGACGCAGACGTGTGAGCCTCGATGACACCGTCGACCCCGAGTCCGGTCAGCTTGCCCACTTCGACGAGATCGTCGCCGTCGTAGCGGACCGGAATCGCGACAGCAGGCCCGCTCTCATCTGCTGTGAGTTCGATGGGTACGGCCCCACGTACCCATTTCTCCACGAGTTTGCGTCCGGTAATCGTGTTGTCGTACTCGATCAGGATGGTTCGCGCCGCGGGAATCAGATCGATCACTCCGGGGATCCGACTGGCGTCGAGAGCCCTGAAGTTGCCCAGCACGCTCGGCAGTTCGTCGTATTCGACGAGGACTGCGGATTCACCGGCTGGCAGGATCGTGATCATGTGAACGGCGTGATCTCGACGTCGGAGGATTCGAGGAGAGCGCGGATCGCTGCGGCCATGTCGACGGCTGCCGGACTGTCACCGTGTACGCACACCGACTCCGCGGTGATTTTGAGGGTGCTCCCGTCGACCGCATCCAACTCGCCGTCGACGACCATTCGCCGAACCCGTTCTGCAACAAGCGCCGGGTCGTTCAGAACGGCGCCCGACTCGGTGCGGGGGACCAAAGTGCCTTCTGCCGTGTACGCGCGATCGGCAAAAGCCTCGGCGACCACGTCGAGGCCGGCTTCGCGCGCCTCTTCCAGAAACACCGAACCAGGTAGTCCGAGAACAGGTAGCGAACTGTCGTAGGCAACGACGGCGGCGACCACGGCCCGCGCCTGCCGTCGGTGATGGACTATTGCGTTGTAAAGCGCACCGTGGGGTTTGACGTACGTGACCCGCGATCCGGCGACGCGAGCCAAACCGTCGAGTGCCCCTATTTGATAAATGACGTCGGCGGTGAGGTCTTTCGGGGACATGTCGATGAAGCGTCGGCCGAAACCGGCGAGGTCTCGGTAACCCACCTGCGCGCCGATCCGCACGCCGCGGGTGGCTGCGGATTCGCAAGTCGCCAACAGCGTTGTCGGGTCACCGGCATGGAATCCGCAGGCGATGTTCGCACTGGTGACAAGTTCGAGCATGGCGTCGTCGTCGCCCAGAGTCCAGGCTCCGAAGCCCTCGCCGAGGTCGCTGTTCAGATCAACGCTGTAGCCCATACCTCGATTCTAGGTAGGTATGGGCTCTCGGTGTTCAGGCGTGCGCCGGAATCCGTCCCGCATTCTTGCGACGTGCGGATCCGAAGAGTCGGCATATCAGGTAGATCACGAACGAGACCGAGGTGACGAAACTCGAGACGGGAACGCCGGGTGCCAGCGAGAGAAGGATGCCGCCGACGGCTGCCAGTTCGGCGAACACGACGGAGAGAATTGTCGCCTTGAGTGGGCTTGCCGTGACGTACGCGGCGGCCGCTGCGGGGGTGATCAGCAGCGACATCACCAGCAGCGCACCGACGATCTGTACGCCGAGTGCTGCGGTGATGCCGACCAACACTGCGAACACGATCGACAGTGCCCGAACCGGAACGCCGCGAGCTGCAGCAACTTCGGGGTCGGTGCTTGCGAACAGCAAAGGGCGGTAGATGAATCCGAGTGTGCCGATCACGATGACCGCGCACAGCAGCAGAAGTTCGAGACCGCTGTTTCCCGGCGCCACGATCTGTCCGACCAACAGTGAGAAGCTGGTTCCCGTGCGACCGTCGTACGCCCAGAGGAACAACACCGACAAGCCGAGACCGAAAGCCATGATCACGCCGATCACCGAATCTCGGTCGCGCGCTTTGGCTCCGAGCAGCCCGAACAGCACAGCTGCGACCACGGATCCGACGATGGCACCGAAGCCGACGCCCACACCGACGAGAAGTGCGGCGGATGCGCCCGTCAGTGACAGCTCACTCGTTCCGTGCACCGAGAACGACATCTGACGGCTCACGATCAGCGGCCCGATAATGCCTGCCAACAATCCGAGGATGGCACCGGCAATCAACGCCTGTTGGACGAAGTCGTACTGCAGTAGGTCGACGGTGGCGGACACGTCGAACATCCGCGACATCGCGTCGGTGAACTTGTTACTCACTGGTGGTGATCCTCATCAGAATGGTGAACGCCTTCTCCCGGCCGTAGTCCGCCTGCGCTGCCGAGCGCGTCGATGGCGTCTCCGGTGCCGATCACGACGAGGCGGCCACGAACCTGCAACACTTCGACGTCGGTGTTGTACAGATCCGAGAGAACCTCGGACGTCATCACTTCGGCCGGCGTCCCGATCCGGAATTTGCCGTCCACCAGATAGAGCACTCGATCGACCAAAGGCAGGATCGGATTGATCTCGTGCGTCACGAACAGCACTGCGGTTTCATGGCTGCGCCGACGCTTGTCGATCAGCGTCGAGACCAGGTGCTGGTTGGCGAGGTCGAGGCTGAGCAGCGGCTCGTCGCACAGCAGGATCCGCGGGTCGCCGACCAAAGCCTGTGCGATCCGCAGTCGCTGCTGCTCACCGCCGGACATGGAACCGATGGGAGCGTCGGCAAACGACTGGGCGCTGACCTGTGCGATGGCGTCGTCGACGATCTTGCGGCGACGCCCCCGGCGCAGTAGGCCCGTACCCCACTGGTGACCGTCGACGCCGAGGCCTACCAGGTCGCGGCCGCGGAGCGGGAGGCCGTCGTCGATGGATTTCTGCTGCGGGATGTACCCGACGTGTGAGTTCCCGGCCCGTGCCGGCGTGCCGACGATCTGTGCGCTACCGCCGCTGAGTTGTAGTTGGCCCAGCAGAATCTTCAGGAGCGAGGTCTTGCCCGACCCGTTCGGTCCGAGTACGGCGATGAACTCGCCTGGCTGTACCTCGAGATCGAGTCCGTCCCAGAGGGTGCGGGCACCGAAGGACAATCGAGCGTCCTTCAGCGTCACAGCGGGCACGGTGTTATCAGAAGGCACGGTGTTACCAGGGGGCACAGGAGTATTCGCGGAAGTTTCTGTCACAAGCCGATCGGTTCTTCTCGGAAATGGTGGGGCAAATAATTACTGGGCAGAGAGGGCGTTTGCGAGCGACTCCGCGGTCTGCGTCTGCCACTGAATGTAGTCCAGGCCCTCGGGGAGAGTCTCCGTAACCTCGACGACGGGCACTCCGGCGGTTTCGGCTGTGGTGCGCATGTCCTGGGTCACTTTGTCCTGCGTCTGGATGTTGTAGACCAGTGCGCGGGCCTGCTTCTCCGAGAGGAGCTGGCGCGTTGCGGCGATTGCGGCAGGTGAAGGATCGTTGCCGTCTTCGATGGCACTGGTGAACTCTTCGGGAGTTGCGTCCTTCAGTTCAGCTGCGACCAGGAGGTAGTGCGCGATCGGCTCGGTCTGCGCCACCGGTGCGCCTGCGTGGGCAGCGGCTATGGAATCGGTGATCGCTGTGACGCCGGCGAGCTTCTGGCTGTATGCCTTCGCGTTGTCCTCGTAGGTCGCCGCGTTGTCCGGATCGAGAGCGCTCAGCTGATCGGCAACCGAATGTGCGACGGCGTCGACGGTCGGAATGTCGAACCAGACGTGTTCGTTGACTGCGCCGTGGGTGTGACCGTCATGCGATTCGCCCGCGGTTTCGCCGGCGTGGATGCCGCCGTCGAGCAGGTTGTAGGCGTTGACCGTCTTCTGCTCACCCTTGCCCGCGTCGAGGACGTCGGTGATGAACTGGTCGTAGCCGCCGCCGTTGTAGACGACAAGCGATGCGTCGGTGATCTTGGCGGCATCGGCGGGAGTCGCCTCGAACGAGTGCGGGTCCGCGGACGGCTCGTTGATGATCGACGTCACGGTCAGCTTGTCGCCGGCGACGGCCTGCGCGACGTCGCCCCACACGTTCGTCGATGCGACGACGGTGATGCCTTCGTCTTTCGACGAGCTGGAGCTGCACGCGGTGAGCGCGAATGCTGCGGCGACCGAGACGGCCGCGAGGGCGGTGGCGGTGCGGAATTTCGACGACGAACGCACGTGCTTTTCTCCTGAACAAAGGCTGGGCTAAATGCTATTGGAAACCGTTACCGTTACACATTAGCGCATAGTCGCTGGTAGTTCACCTTCGGTTCAGCCCCAACGCGCCGTCTGCGGGCACTACGGCTAACGTCCGTTTATGCCCCGGTCCCGTCAGCCACGCCGTCAAGCCACTTTGGCGTCGCTTGCCGCCGAGCTCAATGTGTCGAGAACTACAGTCTCGAACGCGTACAACCGACCCGATCAGCTCTCCGTCGAGCTGCGGGATCGAGTGCTCCAAGCGGCCAAGCGACGCGGATATCCCGGACCCGATCCGGTCGCCCGCTCCTTGCGAACTCGCAAAGCCGGTGCCGTCGGTCTCCTGCTCACCGAAGCACTCAGTTATTCGTTCCGCGACCCGGCCGCCATGAGCTTCCTTGCCGGTCTCTCGGAATCGTGTGAGGACGCCGGCCAGGGCTTGCTGCTCATCCCGGCCGGGCCCGGCCGCGACGAGGTGGATGCTGCAGCCGTGGTCCAGCAGGCGGGCGTCGACGGCTTCGTCGTCTACTCCGTGGCCGACGACGATCCGTATCTCGCTGCCGTGCTCGAGCGTCACATTCCGATCGTGGTGTGCGACCAGCCGCGCGAGATTCCCGGTGCATCCCTCGTGGGCATCGACGACCGCGCTGCCATGCGCAAGGTCGCCGATTACCTCATCGGGCTCGGCCACCGTGACATCGGCGTGCTCTGCATGAGGCTGGGGCGCGACCGGATGGACGGCGTTGTCAGCCAGGAACGACTCAAGTCCCCGCACTTCCACGTCCAGCGTGAGCGGATCGAAGGAGTGCGCGACGCGATGGTGGCGTCCGACATGGACCCACTCTCACTCACGGTGATCGAGCGGTACGTCCACACATCGCAGTCCGGGCACTCGGCGGCGGCGGAAGCTCTCGCGACCAACCCTGAGATCACCGCACTGGTCTGTACCACCGACGTGCTGGCTCTCGGCGCCTTGGACTGGGCGCGCTGGCAGGGCATCGATGTACCTGGCCAACTGTCGATCACCGGATTCGACGGCGTCGACGAGGCGCTGCGCGAATCACTGACAACGGTGCGCCAGCCCCAGGAAGAGAAGGGCCGGCGCGCCGGTGCGCTCCTGATGTCGCCGTCTGGATCCGGCGTTCCGATAGTCGAGATGCTCGACACCGAACTACTGGCAGGGCGAACATCAGGTCGGATCAAGGGGTAGCGCTCACGCCAGGAGTTGCGCGCACCGCAACAATCCCAGATGGCTGTACGCCTGGGGATGGTTGCCCAGCGAGCGTTCCGCGATGGGGTCGTACTCCTCCGCGAGTAGTCCGGTGGGACCCGCTGCCGCGACCAACTGATCGAACAGTGCCTCTGCTTGCAGGCGTTGTCCGATCAGTAGGTAGGCCTCGACGAGCCAGGCGGCGCAGAGGTGGAACCCACCTTCGATGCCGGGCAAACCGTCGTCGTGATGGTATCGGTATACCGTTGAGCCGCTGCGTAGTTCAGCTTCGGTGGCTACGACGGTCGCTGCAAAGCGTGGATCCGTCGGATCGATCAGTCCCGACAGCCCGATGTGCAGAGTAGCGGCGTCGAGATCGGTACCGTCGTAGGCCGCGGTGTACGACTGGACGTCGTCCTTCCAGCCTTTGTGTCGTACTTCGTCGGCGATCTGGTCACGCAGTTCCGCCCACTCGGGCAGAGCCTCGCGAGAAAAGCGAGTAGCAAGATCGACGGCGCGGTCGACGGTGACCCAACCCATCACCTTGGAATAGACGTGGTGGCGCGGGTTGTCGCGAATTTCCCAGATGCCGTGGTCCGGTTCGAACCAGCGCCGCTGCACTGCTTCGACCATGGCGCACACCAGTTCCCAGTCGCGGTCACTCAAAGGATCGGGAGCACCGGCCTTTTCGCGTGCATTCGCCAGTTCGACGATCAATTCGACGATCGGGCCGAACACGTCCAGTTGAACCTGCTGATTCGCGGCGTTTCCGACGCGGACCGGTCTGGAGCCGGCGTATCCGGGAAGTGAATCGATGACGGCCTCTGGCGGTAGCGAGGTCCCGTAGAGCGTGTAGAGGGGGTGCAGGCGCTCGGGTCCCGGCAGCGTTTCGAGCACGCGGTGGACCCAGTCGAGGTAGTTCTCGGCTTCGTCGGTGGATCCGACGCTCACGAGAGCTGTTGCGGTGAGGGCGGCGTCGCGCAACCAGCAGTAGCGGTAGTCCCAGTTGCGGACTCCGCCGATCTCTTCCGGCAGGGATGTTGTGGCGGCGGCCATGATGGAACCGGAATCGGCATGAACCAGCCCGCGCAAGGTCAACGCAGAGCGTTTCATCAAGTCCGGCTTCAGCTTCGGCAGTTCGAGCGTCTTGGCCCAATCGGACCAGTACGCCTCCGAAGTCGCTCGACGCTCGAGTTCCGGAACTTCGGAAGGGCCGAGTTCTTCTGTTCCGCAGCGCAATTCGAGTACGACGTCGCCCTTGGACGGCTCGACGATGGCGTGGGCAGTCTGCTGGTTTCCGTCGGTGGCGATGTTCCACAGCACACCAGGGGAGCGGAGCACGTACGGCTCGTTGGTGCCGAGGACCCGAATGCCCTCGTCGACGACCTCGAGCGTGACCTGACCCTGGCCGAACTCGGGACGGGGTGCAAACGAGACGATCGCGTCTGCCTGACCGGAAATGATGCGGGTCAGGTCGGTTCGCCCCTGCGGGACGTCGTGCGGGAGGTAGTCGGTGACGGACAGGCTCGCCCAGCGGGTCTGAACGGTCATCGTGCTGTCGATGTACTTCTGGCTCAGTGGCAAGGCTGTTCGGCGAGGCCCGACCGAGAAGTGGCCGGCCCCGGTTCCGCCGAGAAGGTGCGCGAAGACCGCCGCGGAATCCGGTTCCGGGTGACACAACCAGGTCAGCGTCGCATCCGGGGTCACCAAAGCGACGGTGCGCGGACTGGCGAGCATCGAGAGTCGCTCGATGGGCGGAGCGTCGGCACCGGAAAGCCACGTACGACGCTCGTCGAGCAGGAACGCCAGAGCAGCAGCGACATCCTCGGTGCTGTCGACGCGATAGTCGGCGACGGTGTCCCCGCTGCCGACCTTGATTCCGATGTCCGGCCCCTGCAGCCTGCTGAACGCCTTTTCGTCGGTCACGTCGTCCCCGATGAAGACGGCAGCGGTAGCGCCGTCCTGATGGCGGATCAAGTCGAGTGCGTGGCCCTTGTCGGTGGCGATGACCGCCAACTCGACCACCGACTTACCCTCGGTGACCTGAACACCCGGCCAGAGGGCCGATTCGGTGCGAACGGCGATGAGCGCTTTCTCGGCGTCGTCGGCGCTGGTGTTGCGTACGTGCAAGGCGACGCTGGCGGGCTTCTTCTCCACAGTTGCGCCGGGGGTATCGGCGGCGATTCGGCCCAACTCGGTGACGATCTCGTCGAGCAGTTTCCTGGCGTCGGCGTCGATCGCGTGAACGAATCCGATGTCGAACTCGGAGCCGTGGCTGCCGACCAATTGCACTTCGGCGGGAAGCCGGGACAGCGCCGCCAGATCCTTGAGGGCGCGGCCCGAGATCACGGCAGCAGTCGTCGACGCCAGGCTGGCGAGGGAGCGGAGCGCACGCACCGTTTCCGCGCGGGGATACGCCTTGTCCGGGTTGGCGACTATGGGTGCCATCGTCCCGTCGTAGTCGGAGGCTACGAGCAGACGCGGCGTGCGTGCCACGCCCGACAGCGCTCGGCGGAGTTCGATGGACAGATCTTGTGCGCTCACCTCTTCAAATCTAGGTGATGCAGCGACTCCTGGCTCGATACGTTTCTGCCAGATCAGCGCAAAAATGACAGATGCGACAAAGGATGTCTATTCGGGTTTCCGTGTTCCATCACCGAGCAGCAGTTCAACCGTCAATTCCAGTCGATTGGCGACATCGGTAGCCGAAGAACGTCGCGTGAGCCAGGCCACCAAATTGGACAGCCACACATCGGAGATCACGCGCGCGATTGCCAACTGCTCTTCGGTCGGCTCCTCTTCGGTCATCGCTCGTGCGAAGAGGCGGTCCATCAACTGGCCCACCTGATCGACCTCTGCCGCTGCGGAGGCATCGGCGAACATGAACGCGCGAGTCATGGCTTCGGTGAGGAGCGGATCGCGCTGCATCGCGCGGGTGATGAGGCTGAGGATCAGCTGCATCCGCTCGAGCGGGCTGGTTCCAGGTGGGATCTTGCCCTTGGAATCGATCTTCTCGAATTCGCGTGCCAGAGCGGACACCAACAGGTGAACCTTGGACGGGAAGTAGCGATAGAGCGTTCCGACTGCGACGTCGGCGCGCTCGGCCACGGCGCGCATTTGAACAGCCTCGTAGCCACCCTTGGACGCCAGGGCGAGGGTTGCGTCGAGAATCCGCTTGCGGCGTTCACGTTGCGCGTTGGAGCTGAGATCGTCGTCCCCGAGCGTTGCAGAAGCAACCGCGTTGGAGCGGGATCGGGATGTTGTGGTCATCGACAAATTCCTTCGCGCCTTGACTCTTGGCCAGGTGTCATATTAGAACACGTTCTAAACAATTGTGTCACTTATCGAGAGGCGGGAACCAGTTGTGACAATCGCCACGACCGATGAACAGCGGGCGGTCCAGGAATCGATAGAGGCCTGGGCTCGCTCGGCCACGCCGATGGACATGGTACGCCGTGGACCAGCAGTTTCGTGGCGGGAGAAATGGTCCGAGTTCGCGTCTCTCGGGATATTTTCGGTCGCCGTTCCTGAATCGGTAGGCGGAGCCGGAGCCGAAATCGTCGATCTCGCAGCAATGCTCGAGCAGGCGGCAATCGAACTCGTGCCGGGTCCTGTTCTCACGACTGCGCTTGCAGCTCTGGTGGTTGGGCGTAGTTCGTCGCCCGCTGCCAAACGCTGGTCCGAAATGCTCGCCGACGGTGCGTTGCCGTGTGCCGTCGTATTGGACGAAAGTCCAGTTGCGGCAACGGCGAATGCGTCCGGCGGCATCGAGCTTCATGGCGAAGGAGGTTACGCCTGGGGTGGAGACTCGGGCGTATCGGTCCTCGTGTCGGCAGGCGTGGTGTCCGAAGGTGAAGGCTCGCGTGTCGTCTGGGCTCTCGTCGACGGAGACAGCGAAGGTGTGACCTACGAAGCGGTCGACACGATCGACAAGTCGCGACCACTGGCGCGAGTCTCCTTCGACCGAGTGACGGTCGACGCCGACCGAATCCTCGATGACATTGCGCCAGGATCGGTTTCCGACCTAGCGGCGGTACTTGGGGCTGCCGAAGCTGCCGGAATTGCGGCGTGGAGTCTGCGTACTGCGGTGGAGTACGCGAAGATTCGCGAACAATTCGGAAAGCCCATCGGTTCGTTCCAGGCGATCAAACATATCTGTGCCGAAATGCTGTGCCGAGTGGAAAATGCCGGAGCTGTCGCCTGGGATGGTGCGGTCGCTGCCGAGTCGGGCGACGAACTTCCGATCGCGGCGGCGGTGGCGGCCGCGGTGTCTCTGGACGCCGCTGTCGACACGGCGAAAGACTGCATTCAAGTGCTCGGCGGCATCGGATTCACCTGGGAGCACGAGGCGCACTTCTACCTTCGCCGAGCACTGTCGCTCCGGCAGATTCTGGGCGGATCGTCCCGCTGGCGCGCACGCGTCGCTGAATTGACGATCGGCGGCGCACGGCGTCACCTTCAGATCGACTTGAGTGAGCTGGAATCCGACCGGTCCGACATTCGCGAAGAGGTAGCGCAATTGGTGGCGCTGCCTGAATCCGAACAGCGCAACGCGTTGGCCGAATCGGGCTACCTTGCGCCGCACTGGCCGAAGCCGTACGGCCGGGGCGCCAAGGCCGCGCAACAGATTTTGATCGAGGAAGAGTTGGCGGCCGTCGGTATCGGCCGGCCCGATCTCGTGATCGGGTGGTGGGCAGTTCCCACCATCCTCGAGCACGGCAGTGCGGAGCAGATCGAAAGATTTGCGACACCGACGCTCAAGGGTGAGATCACCTGGTGTCAGCTCTTCAGTGAACCTGGCGCAGGTTCGGATCTTGCCGCGCTGCGTACGACCGCGGAGAAGGTCGACGGCGGTTGGAAGCTGAACGGCCAGAAAGTCTGGACTTCGCTTGCGCGTGAAGCTGACTGGGCCATCTGCCTCGCCAGAACCGATCGCGAGGTTCCCAAGCACAAGGGCATCACGTACTTCCTTCTCGACATGAAGACGGCCGGGATTCGGATCTCGCCGCTGCGTGAGATCACCGGCGATGCTCTGTTCAACGAAGTCTTCCTCGACGACGTCTTCGTGCCGGACGACTGCGTCGTCGGCCAGCTCGGCGGAGGCTGGAAACTGGCCCGAACGACCCTCGCCAACGAGCGAGTCGCGATGAGCGGGGGCTCTTCGCTCGGCGGTGCGATGGAGGAATTGCTCGAGCTGGCGGGCGATCCCGATCCTGTGGTTGCAGACAAGCTCGGTGGGCTGATCGGAACCGCCATGGTGGGCTCGTTGCTGGAATTGCGCACGACACTGCGGCAATTGGATGGTCAGGATCCGGGCCCGGCGTCGAGCGTCCGCAAGCTGGTGGGCGTGCGCCAGCGTCAGAATGTCGCAGAGTTCGCCATGGAATTGGGTGGCCCAGCCGGATGGGTGGAGGGTCCGCTCTCGCGTGAGTTCCTCAACACGCGATGCCTGTCGATTGCCGGCGGCACCACGCAGATTCTGTTGACCGTCGCCGCGGAGAGAATTCTGGGTCTGCCCCGTGATTAGACGGCGTGAGTAGAGGCCTTTAGAAATGTCCACGTTGGTGATACAACTAGAACACGTTCTACATCAGAGACAGGATTGCCAGCGTGGACTTCACTCCCGATGAAACCCAGGAAGCGGTAGCCGAGGTGGCTACCGCGCTCCTTGCCCGCGAACTGGAGCCGGACGCGCTCTGGGCGGCATTCGCCGAAGCCGACCTGCTCACGTTGGCACTGCCCGAGCGTCTGGGCGGCGAGGGCCTCTCGGTCACCGACGTCGGCTCTCTTCTCGTCGAGGTCGGCCGAGCCGCCGCTCCCATTCCGGCTCTCGCAACCCTCGGCTTCGGCGTACTCCCCATAGTCGCTCTGGGGACCGACGCTCAGCAGGACGAATTGCTCACCGGAGTCAGCGCCGGACGGGTGTTCACCGCGGCGCTCGGTGAGCCGGGTCAGCAATTCCCGGCGCAGCCGTCGACCACCGCCCATCAGTCGGGCGACTGGTATCGCGTCAGCGGGACGGTGCTTGCCGTGCCTTTCGCGGCGAGCGCACACAGAATTCTTGTGCCAACCGACGCCGGAGTCGTGCTCGTCGATCCGACCGCCGCCGGCGTCGCATTGACGCCGACACCCAGTGCGTCCGGCAGTCCCGAGTTCGCAGTCACCATGGACGAGGCAGTCGGTGAACTTCTCGGTGCCGGCGAGGAAGCCGTCCAGACGCTGTACCGGATCGCTACGGCGAGTATCGGAGCCGTTGCAGACGGTTTGGTGTCCGGTGCCGTCGATCTCACTGCGGCACATGTCGGCTCACGCGAGCAATTCGGCAAGCCGCTCGCAACGTTCCAGGCGGTCTCACAGCAGATCGCCGACGCCTATGTCACCTCGCGGACTCTTCACGTCGCGGCGTTGTCGGCGTCCTGGCGCGTGTCGGAGGGCCTGGATGCCCAGTCGGACCTCGACGTCATGGCGTACTGGATCGCCCAGGAAGTACCCGCCACAATGCAGGTGCTTCACCACCTGCACGGCGGTCTGGGCGTCGACGTCACGTATCCGCTTCATCGTTACTACTCGACTGCAAAAGACTTGGCGCGCCTGCTCGGCGGCGCTTCGCAGCGACTCGACCTCGTGGGGGCCCGGTGTTCATCGATCTGACCGACAGTCAGCGCGCATTGCAAGCTGAACTTCGACGCTACTTCTCGACGCTGATCTCGCCCGAGGAGGCCAAGATCATGCGTGTGGAGCGGCATGGCCCTACCTATCGTGAGGTCATCCGTCGTATGGGCAAGGACGGTTGGCTCGGCGTCGGCTGGCCGGTGGAGTACGGCGGACGTGGGTTCGGTGAAGTCGAGCAGCAGATTTTTGTCAACGAGGCTGTGCGGGCGGATGTCCCACTGCCTTCGGTGACGTTGCAGACAGTCGGTCCGACTCTGCAGAAGTACGGCAGCGAGGAGCAGAAGCAGAAATTCCTGCCCGCGATCCTCGCCGGTGAAGTGCACTTCGCGATCGGCTACACCGAACCGGAAGCCGGCACCGACCTTGCAGCCCTGCGTACTTCGGCGACACGAAATGGTGACGAGTACGTCGTCAACGGCCAGAAGATTTTCACCACCGGCGGGCATGACGCCGATTACGTGTGGCTCGCCGTGCGGACCGGATCTGCCGATTCACGGCACCGCGGCATCTCGATCCTGATCATGGATACCAAAGATCCCGGCTACACCTGGACCCCGATCATCACTTGCGACGGTGCGCATCACGTCAATGCCACCTACTACGAGGACGTTCGCGTTCCGGCGAACATGCTTGTGGGTGAAGAGAATCAGGGTTGGCGCCTGATAACGACGCAGCTCAACCACGAACGCGTCATGCTCGGTCCGGCAGGTCGTGTCGCAGGGATTTACGACCACGTCTTCGATTGGGCCAAGCGTGAAAACCTGCTTGATCACGTTGACGTACGACGCGCGCTCGGTGAGATTCACGCGACGTATCGCCTCAACGAACTGCTCAACTGGCAAGTGGCATCGAGTGATTCGGAGTCGGTGGACATTGCCGACGCTTCGGCAACCAAAGTATTTGCGACCGAACGCATCCAGCGAGTCGGTCGACTCGCGGAAGAGATCGTCGGACGGTACGGAAATCCGATCGATCCCGAAACGGCTGATCTCATGGAGTGGCTGGACATGCAGATCAAGCGCAACCTGGTGATCACCTTCGGCGGTGGAGTCAACGAGGTGATGCGTGAATTGATCGCTACCGCCGGCCTGAAGCTTCCCCGCGTTCCGAGATAGGAAACAAATCGTGTCAGATCCCATTCTCACTGCTGCCGAGCGGGTTCGAGAGGACGGGCCAAGCGCTCCTCGCGCCGGCCGGGACCCCGTGAACTTGCCGATGATCCGCAACTGGGTCGAGGCGATCGGTGACGAGAACCCGATCTACGTCGACGAATCGGCCGCCCGCGCCGCCGGACACGACGGAATAGTCGCGCCGCCGGCGATGGCGCAGGTATGGACGATGCGCGGTCTGGGGGCAATTCGAGAAGCCGACGATCCGTTGGGCCGGATGACGGACATTCTCGACGAGGCCGGATTCACGTCCGTCGTCGCGACCAACTGCGATCAGATCTACCACCGCTATTTGAAGCCGGGTGAAGAAGTCACCATCTCCTCGGTGTTGGAAGACGTAGTGGGACCGAAGAAGACAGGTCTTGGTGAAGGGTGGTTCTTCACTACCCGCAGCTTCTGGCGGGTCGGCGAAGAACTGGTCTCGGAGATGATGTTCCGGATCTTGAAGTTCGCGCCGCCGGTAAGTGAGCGTCCCTCCACTGACGTGCCTGCGGACCTGGACGCATCTCGGATGCTGCGCCCGACGGCGTCTCTCGACACACAGTTCTTCTGGGACGGTGTCGCCGCACACGAGTTGCGTATTCAACTGCGTGCGGATGGTTCGGTGCAGCACCCACCAGTGCCCGCGATCTGGAAGGACAAGTCGGAGCAGACCGACTACGTGGTCGCGTCAGGGCGGGGAACGGTCTTCAGTTTTGTCGTTCACCACGCGCCCAAGGTTCCTGGTCGGTCGTTGCCGTTCGTCGTTGCCCTGGTCGAACTGCCTGAGGGTGTGCGGATGCTCGGCGAATTGCGCGGCGTCGATCCCTCGAGTGTGTCGATCGGAATGGAGGTGGAGGCGATCTACTTCGACTTCCCCGGAGACGACGAGACCGGGGGAACTCCCTGGACTTTGTACGCCTGGCAGCCGGTTGGGGCTTCTGCGGTTTCGGCGGTTCCTGTGGTTTCTGCGGGGAAGGAGTGACGATGACTTTGACGACGGATATCACTGTGGGAGAAGTTCTTCCGCAGCTCTCGATTTACGGCGACCCGACGTTTGTGGTCTCGGCAGCGCTCGCTACCCGCGACTTTCAAGATGTTCACCACGACCGTGATCTCGCACAGAAACGCGGCTCGAAAGACATTTTTGTCAACATCCTCACGGACACCGGCCTGGTGCAGCGATTCGTGACCGACTGGGCAGGACCGCGGGCAGTACTCACGTCGATCAAGCTCCGCCTCGGGGTCCCCTGGTACGCCTACGACACTTTGACGCTCTCCGGCACGGTGACCTCCTACGACGAGGATCTCGTTTCGCTCGCGGTGGTCGGCAAGAACAGTCTGGGAGATCACATCACTGCGCAGGTCACACTGGCATTTCCGGCGTCGGGCTCGAATGGAGACATTGAAAACGGAGACATTGAATGAGCGCATTGTCCGGCAAGGCCGCGATCGTCGGAATCGGAGCCACGGATTTCTCGAAGGAATCCGGTCGCAGTGAACTGCGACTGGCCGCCGAGGCTGTTCAAGCCGCGTTGGACGACGCCGGTCTGACACCCGCCGACGTCGACGGTCTTACCTCGTTCACCATGGACACCAACACCGAAGTGGCAGTAGCTCGTTCGGTGGGTATCCCGAACCTCAAGTTCTTCAGTCGTATTCACTACGGTGGCGGTGCCGCTGCGGCGACGATTCAGCAGGCGGCCATGGCGGTCGCCACTGGCGTCGCAGACGTCGTCGTCGCTTACCGTGCGTTCAACGAGCGATCGGGTGCGCGTTTCGGGCAGGTGAACTCCGGCCTTGTGGCGCAGGTCAATTCGTCGGGAACGGACAACGCTTTTTCCTATCCTCACGGATTGGGTACTCCCGCATCGTTTGTCGCGATGGTCGCGCAGCGATACATGCACGTATACGGAGCGTCCAGCGAGGACTTCGGTCGAATCGCCGTCGCGGACCGTAAGCATGCAGCCACCAATCCGAAGGCGTTCTTCTACGGAAAACCGATCACCCTCGAGGACCATCAGAACTCGCGATTCATCGCTGAACCTTTGCATCTCCTCGATTGCTGCCAGGAATCCGACGGCGGCATCGCCATCGTCGTCACCTCGCCAGAACGAGCCAAAGATCTGAAGAACACCCCTGCCGTTATCGCTGCCGCGGCACAGGGCAGCGGGGCAGATCAATACATCATGACCAGCTATTACCGCGACGGTTTGACCGGCCTACCGGAGATGGGCCTTGTCGGCGATCAACTCTGGTCACAAAGTGGGCTGCGCCCGTCGGACATGCAGACGGCGATCTTCTACGACCACTTCACGCCCTATGTTCTGATGCAGCTCGAGGAACTCGGTTTCTGCGGTAGGGGAGAGGCCAAGGACTTCATCGCCGGTGGCGCAATCGAACTCGGAGGCAAGCTTCCGATCAACACCCATGGTGGACAGCTCGGCGAGGCATACATCCACGGGATGAACGGTATCGCCGAGGGAGTTCGGCAGATCCGCGGTACTTCGGTCAACCAGGTCGACTCCGTCGAGAATGTACTGGTGACTGCGGGAACGGGCGTTCCGACATCAGGGCTTGTTCTGACTCGCTGATCGTTGTGAGCACAGCTTCATCAAGCGTCACGGCCTGTTGGCACCGCACCGAGGTTTCCTTCGATGCGGTGCTGGGCCGTGTTCTGTTGTGCCCGAGGAGTACTACCTCAGGTTTTGAATGTGGTGTTCGCCGGCCGCGGATGCCGCTGCGGGTCGATCGAGGGTGGTGGGATGAACCACGGTTTGTTGTCGACCCCGATCCGGATCACCCACTTCCCGACGAACCCGGACTTGCGGTGCATCAGCCGGTGATGTGAACGGCACAGCAGGACAAGGTTGTTCATCACCGTCGGCCCGCCGTTCGCCCAGTGCCGAATATGGTGCGCATCGGTCCAGGCCGGTACACACGTGCAGCCGGGGAACGCGCAGCCTCTGTCGCGGGCGATCAACGCCACTCGCTGCTCCGCGGTGACCAACCGTTTCCCGGGTCTCGCATCCAAGGGCGCGCCGTGATCATCGAGCAGAACAGTCGACAGGAAACAATCACAACCGAGGAGTCTGGTCTGCGAGACGGACAGTGGTCCGAGCCAGGGCATATGCCCGACGTCGAGATCCGACACAGCCGCTCCACCATCAGGAGCAGCGGGTGTTGCGGCGCAGTCCCGATGCTCCGCGAGATCGCGGGCGTTGATGTGCACGTTCACGTGCGGACGCTGGCCACCATCGTTACCGGTCTTCGCGCAGTCCAGGTAACGCCGGATCAGTTCGGTGAACCCGTCCGCGGTCCGCTTCGCTGCCGACCGGGCATCGGGGGTTCCATCGGGTGCCGGGGTGGGCATCGTCAGATTCGACAACGCCGACAACAGCATTTCGCCGGTGAGGGCGTCGAAATCTCCGCGCACCACCACCCGGCCGTTCAATGTCGACGCGATGCGGAGCTCGTTGCGGTCGATGTCTTCGGCGGGCGGAATCTCATCGGATTCGAAAATGCGCTCCAAGGTCGCGATGACGTTGCGGACCTTCGTGGTCGTGGCCTCGACACCGGAAGCAGCAGCCAACAGTAGGTCGATACAGCGAGGGAGCGCTTCGTCCGGCATTCCCTTCGGTGGTGATTCGCAGAACGCCACGATCAGCACGGCGTGCTCGAAGGAGCAGTCCCCGACGTCGAACCGGGCCGTCACCGCGGGAAACGGTCGTAGCGCTGCACCGAGGGCGGCGATCTTCTTCCCGTCCCGAACCTGCAGCATCGTGTTCGCCGCCAACCAGGCACCGACACCGCGGCTGGCGATCAGCTGATCATCGGGCCGCATCGAGAGTTCGTCGACCACCGCCACCCGAACGGCCTCGAGCCGCAGAATCTCCGCGCTCGCCGACACCGCAGCGGCACGTAACTCAGAAGCAGACAACCGCCACAGTCGTCCGCGCAACCCCACCGCAGAACCCGACACCACATCCGACAACAGAACACTCATTGAATCCCCCGATCCCCTCCCCGAATCATACTCGAACATGCGTTCGAGTCAAGAGGTGCTTTCGGGCTCGCTCTAGGATCGCTGGATGTTCACGTTGACTACGGAACGACTTGTTCTTCGAGATTTCACTGCCGCGGATGAAGATGCCGTCCATCAGTACGCGTCCGACCCTGCCGTCTGTAGATATGTTGATTGGGGGCCGAACACCCCCGCGATGACCAGGGCATTCCTGGCTGACGCGGCACTCGAAGCTGAGCTCGTCGAACGTCGCACGTTCACCCTGGCCATCACGTCGAAGGCTGATGGAACGGTCATCGGTTCCGTAGCTGTGTGGGAAGTATCCGCCGCGCACCGGCGGGCGGAACTCGGTTTTGTCGTGAACCCGAAGTCCCAAGGACGAGGTTATGCATCCGAGGCAGGGAGCGCGGTCCTGGGACTCGCCTTCGCTCGCCTTGGAGCACAGCGCGTGCAGGCAACGTGTCGTCCGGAGAACTCGGCGTCGGCGTCGGTGCTCACCAAAATCGGAATGGTGGAGGAGGGGCGGATGAGGGCACACATGGTGATCCGGGGGACCGCGGTGGATTCGCTGCTTTTTGCTGCAACACGATCTGCCGCCGTACAGCCATAGACCGCGTCAGCTCACTTTTCGTGACCTTCCCGGGCCCTGGTGCGATACTCGAACCATGTTCGAGGATGCCTTGCTCATCGACGCGGCCGGCCGGCCCACTATGCAGCATCACCAGGCCTTTTCTCGGGACTGGGACCGCATCAAGGAATGGTCCGACAACATCTACATGCCGTATACGGTCACGCCGATAGGAAGTCGGTTGAAGCCGGCTTCGGACATGTACTCGGCGGCGGTGGGCAAGATCGACGTCACCCGATTCTGCTACGGCATTCCGGTCTCTGTCGGTGAATGTTCTCCTGAGGCCGGAAACATTCTGGTTCTGACGACTATCAGAGGCAACGGCCGACATGCCCTTGGCCGGGGAGCTGCGGCAAATACTGCCGTGGGGGAGACTTTTGTCGCCGACTGTAGTCGGACCGACTATTTCGTCGAATTCGACGCGGATCATCTGCAGCTGAATCTCACTGTGCCGCATCAGCTTGTCGCCGACCACGCCCAGCAGTGGTACGGGGCGGTTCCCGACGATCGTCTGTGGCGGCACAAGTGCACCATCGGCGGGCGTGGCTCGAGTTGGCTCGCATTGATGGACTACGTCGTTCGCGCGATTGCAGAGTCGCCTGACGCGATGTCGAGTGAAAGGCTGGGCGCCAGGGTTCAAGAACTCATCACGGCTCAGCTTCTCGACGAGTGGGCGACGCAGGCCGGTTTGCAACTCGGCGCCGACGTCGCCTCCGCCGAACCGGCATACGTGCGATCGGCGGAGGAGTACATCGATACCTTCGCGCGCTCGGTGCCGACGGCGTCCGAGATCGCGGCTGCGGTGGGTGTCAGTGTTCGGGCGCTCACTGCGGGATTTCGGCGGTACCGAGACACCACGCCGGGGCAACGATTGCGCGCGCGTCGACTGGAGGGGGTACGCAGCGAATTGTTGCGTTCCGAGGGGAGAACCGTCTCCGAAATCGCAAACGCCTGGGGCTACGTCAATCTGGGCATGTTTGCGGCCGCCTACCGGAAACGGTTCGGAGAGTTGCCTTCCGAGACTCGGAACCCACTCTGAGGACAGTTGTTTGAACGGTCATGACGATCGGTTTACGCACTCGATGAACTGCGATGATCCGTTGTTTCGTGTCGGAGCGTTCTGCAAGGATTGAAATCGAACGTGACAGCAATCCCACGAGCTAGGAGTACGTCATGGCAACTCGACTCAATCCGTACATCAGTTTCAACGGTAACGCGCGTGAAGCGTTGGAGTTCTACAAGGGCATTTTCGGTGGCACGCTGGCGCTGAGCACGTTCGGTGAATTCGGCAATCCCGGCGAAGGCGGGGACAAGATCATGCACGGAATGCTCGAGACCGATCAGGGATACACCCTGATGGGTGCTGACACTCCGCCAGGCATGCCGTACAACCCCGGCGACAACATCACGGTCAGCCTCAGCGGCGACGACGGCGATGTGCTGCGCGGGTACTGGGAGCAACTGTCGGGAACAGGTACGGTCAGCGTTCCGCTCGAGAAGCAGATGTGGGGCGACGAATTCGGCGCCTGTACAGACAAATTCGGTATTTCCTGGCTGGTGAATATCGGAGCGCCCCAGAGCTGACTCCAGACTCTGCCCGGTTCTGCCGAAACGAGACAGTTTTCCTGCCGTTTCGAGGCAGAGCCGGGTGTGTGATCGCCGTTACATTCTGTTCGACAAGACAAGTTGCAAGTCGGATGGAGAAATGCAGTGACGATCGAAGATATTGCGCGGAAGCCCCTTTCGAAGCAGCGCCTCGACGACGTGCTGGCGCGAGCAACTCAGGGGGCTGATCGCGTCCCGGGTGTGGTCGCGATGATCACGGATCGAGAAGGCAACATCTACGAGGGTGCTGCGGGCGAGCGGACTCTCGGTTCCGGCGTTCCGATGACCCTCGATACAACCTTTGCGCTCTTCTCCACCACCAAGGCGATCACCGGTACCGCTGTCCTGCAATGTGTGGAGGAGGGATTGCTCGATCTCGATGCACCTGCAGCGACCTATGTTCCCGACATCGGTGAGCTGAAGGTCCTGGACGGTTTCGACGCCGGCGGAAACCCCGTTCTTCGGGAACCCAAGCGTGACATCACCACTCGCATGCTGCTCCTTCACACTGCAGGGTTCGGCTACGACTTCTTCAACGAGTCGTACAACCGGCTCTCGCAGGAACATGGGCAGCCCAGCGTGATCACGTGTAGCAAAGCGGCGCTCACGACACCGCTGCTCTTCGACCCGGGTGAGAAATGGGAGTACGGCACCAACATCGACTGGGCCGGACAGGTCGTCGAGTCGATTCGAGGTCAGCGACTCGGCGATGTCATGCGTCAGCGCATCTTCGAACCTCTCGAGATGGCCGATACGGCATTCACGATGAGCCCGTCGATGAAGGATCGACTTGCGCCGATTCATCAGCGCGAGGGCGACGGAAGCCTCACTCCGCTCATCGGATTCGAGCTTCCGGCCGAACCCGAGGTGCACATGGGTGGTCACGGTTTGCACGGCACTGTCGGCGACTACATGAAGTTCATTCGTATGTGGCTCAACGACGGCGCGGGCACATCCGGTCGCGTGTTGTCGCCGGAGACGGTAGCTGCAGCCGTTCAGAACGGGCTCGAAGGCCAGCACGTGGGGTTGTTGCCCGGAGTTCTCCCGACGCTGTCCAACGATGCGGAATTCTTCCCCGGTGTACCCAAGGGATGGGCATACTCCTTCATGACAAATGAAGAGGTGGCACCCACCGGTAGGCCGGCCGGATCGCTGGCTTGGGCGGGTCTTGCCAACCTCTATTACTGGATCGACCGGCAGACCGGCGTCGGCGGGTTCTGGGCAACGCAGATTCTGCCGTTCGCGGACGCTGGATCCATCAACGGATACCTGGAATTCGAGACCGCCGTTTACCAGTGATCGGCTGGATTCCCGCTGTCCGGGATCGACTGTTTCTTTCGGGCGCGTTCGGAGTACGCATGCAGTACAGCGCACGCTTGCATACGACGAACTAGGAGACGGCATGAACAGCCTCGAAGGCAGCTTCGAAGGAAAAGTTGCACTGATCACCGGCGCCGCACGCGGTCAGGGGCGCGCCCACGCTGTCGCATTCGCGGAGCGTGGCGCGGACATCGTGATCTGCGACCGGTGCGAGAACAGTGATGTCGTCGCCTACCCCCTCGCAAACGAGGAGGATCTGAAGGAAACTGTTCGTTTGGTGGAAGCCACCGGTCGTCGGTGCATTGCCGTCAAGGCAGACACCGCTGATCGCGACGCAATGGACGCGCTCGTTGCCCGCGCTGAAGCCGAGTTCGGCCGTGTCGACATCGCCGTCGCGAATGCCGGTGTGTCCGTGCCCGCTCCGATCACGTCGATGACGTCGGCACAGTGGAACGAAGTCATCTCGTCGAACCTGACCGGTGTGTTCAACACCGTTGCGGCCGTGTCAGGTGGAATGGCGGAACGTGGTTACGGTCGCATCATCACGATTTCCTCGATGATGGGTCGATCAGGTGGCACCCAGATGGCGGCGTACGGCGCCTCCAAATGGGGCGTCATCGGCTTGACGAAGAGTGTGTCGCTCGAACTGGCCAACTCGGGTGTGACCGTGAATGCTATTGCACCGGGAAATATCTCGACGCCGATGATTCACAACGACATGATGTACGCAATGATGCGGCCTGACCTCGAATCGCCGACGGCAGACGACGTCGAACCCGTGTACGCGACTCTGCATGCGCAGCCGGTCGGTTGGCTGGATCCCTTCGAGATCACGCGAGTAGTCCTGTTCCTCGCCGCCGACGCGAGTGCCCACATGAGTGGCATCGTGGTTCCTGTCGACGCCGGAGTAGCCGCTCGCTCGAACGCTTGACGGACAAGACTGTTCGCGCGAAAGCGCGGACCGGGTGGGTCGTCGGCGTCCTGAGTCTGAGCGGTGTGGTGGTCGCGCTGCAACAGACCTTGGTGGTGCCGGTCCTGCCTGCGTTCGCGACGGCATCGGGAGTATCGTCGTCCACCGCTTCCTGGCTGGTGACCTCGACGTTGCTGACCGGTGCCGTCGCAACCCCTCTCATCGGCAGACTCGCCGACATGTTCGGCAAGCGCGCGATGATGCTCGTCTGTCTTGCCGTGATGATCGTCGGCTGCATGGTTGCTGCGCTCAGCCAGAGTTTCTGGTTACTGATCCTCGGGCGCTCGTTGCAGGGGTTCGCGACGGCACTTCTGCCCGTCGGAATCAGCATCATGCGCGATGTCCTTCCTCCGGAAAAGCTCAGTGGTGCAGTAGCTCTCATGAGTGCGACGTTGGGGATCGGTGGCATGTTCGGTATGCCGATGGCTGGGGTGATCTCGGCGCACTGGGGACTACCCGCGCTTTTCTGGGTCACCGGTGGATTCGGGGTCGTACTGATAGTCGTCTTGCCGCTGGTGGTGCCGGAATCGACTGTGAAGAGTCGCGGACGCTTCGACTTTCTGGGAGCCACAGTCCTCACGCTCGCTATGACTGCACTGCTGCTGGCCGTTTCGAAAGGAACCGAATGGGGCTGGGCAAGCCCCGAGGTTCTGGTTCTGATCGCGTCCGGCGTGGTCTTGCTCTGTGGATGGATTCCGTGGGAACTGCACACGCCGGCACCGCTGGTCGATCTGCGGACTTCCCTTCGCGCTCCGATTCTGGTTTCGAACGTCTGCGCAGTATTACTCGGTTTTGCCATGTTCATCAGCGCGTTGGCGGCAACGCAGGAACTTCAGTTGCCCGTGGCGTCGGCGGACGGTCTCGGACTCTCGGCTGCCGAAGCCGGACTGGCGATGATGCCGGGCGGAGTCCTGATGATCGGATTGGCGCCGGTGTCGTCCAAAGTGACGAGGCGATGGGGAGCGAAGGCTACGTTGGCGTCGGGTGCGATCGTCATTGCAATCGGATATGTCTTGCGTGTGCTGTTGGCGCCGACGTTGGTCAATATCGTGATCGGCGCTGCCGTGGTATCGGCCGGTGTGGCATTTTCCCTGGCGGCCATGCCGACTCTGATCACCGAATCTGCGCCGATCCATCAGACTGCCTCGGCCAACGGATTCAACAGCCTGCTCCGTTCGGTCGGTACCTCCACCGGAAGCGCCGTTGCGGCAGCGGTATTGGCCAGTTCAACGGTGGTGATCGGTGCGAGCGCTGTGCCGACCCTGCATTCGTTCGCGGTTTTGTACTGGATCGGAGCGGGCGTATCAGCACTGGCCGCCGCGGTGACGTTGGCAGTGAAGGTGGAGCGGACGGGGGCGGTATCGCTGCCCGAGTTACCAATTGCAGCCGAAACCGATGGCGCAACGAAGATCGGGTGAGTCGACGGACTGACCCGATCTTCGTCGTCACCGCTATCTTCGACTGGAATCAACCAGGTACTCGAGATTCTGGTTGTACGGGGTGGCCGTTACCGCAGCGTGCGAACTCACCCGGGACACCTCGGTAGTGCCGCGAACGACAGAAGCCTTGATGGAACCTACTTTCAACGGTGCTATGCAGCTGCTCATCCCGGCCGGGGCATTGCAGGTGGTTGTCGTGGTTCCCACCGTCACTTTGACGACCGCCGGCGCCGTTAAGAAGGAAAGGACTTCGACGGTATCGCGAGCGGGGGACGACCATTGGCGCAGTGTCATAGGGGCAGCAGAGCGATTGACGGGGACCGCGGAGACCGACTGATTGCGGTAGATGAGATACGCGGTGTCGCGAACAATCGCGGGTGAGGCGCCGGTGCGGAAGCTGTACAACCCGTAGGAACTCATGTCGAGCAACGCACGCCCATGGCCGACGCTGGGCGCGAACGACGTTCCCTCGCTGTAGTCGTTCCAGGTGACGAGCTGTACCCATTCGCTGTTGGACGCAATCGCAATCTGCCACATGTTCTGCAGATTCTGTGAATTCTGTGCCTCGTCGTAGATCGACTGACTTGGACGAACATCTTGGAAGGCGACTGGTTGCATCCATATCTTTCCCAAGGAGTGAGCGGCAGCGGCAAGTCCCATCGGAGAGTTCGGGTTCGATCCCGAGAGCGGATTTCCTGCCGGATTTCGATTACCCCAATTCGACATCCCGTAGCTGATCGATGCAAAAGAATTCCGGTTGGCTGCAGCGTCGAGGAAAACCGGAACAAATGCCACATTTATGCCGTAAGAATTCTTCATAAGAGTGATGAACTCCGACCACCAGCCCGCTGTCTTGTTTTCGGCAAGGAATGGAGATATCACGAGCCGTCCGTCGTTCAATTTGAACGATGATGCCATGGTCGAATACGGTTTCATCTCGGCTGCCATTTGAGCTGCGGTCATGTTTTTGAACGCGCCGTTCATATCAGGCATGAGCATGATCTTGAAATTCGGATCGACTGCTGCGGCCGCTTTGATCAGGGCGGTGGGCACGGTGGAACCCCACCAACTGGTGTCGGTTGCCTTGGCGATGATGTCGACGGAGAATCCGTCGATGCCCGCGGCGATTGCCGAACGAACTTCGTTTTCGAGGTCGCGTTGGCGCCACTGCGTATCGGCGATGGGTTGCCGCGGTGTCGGCCGATCGCGGAGGAATCCCCCGTAGCGAACGTGTTTGTTGTTCTCGCCGTTGACCGTAAGATATTGTGTCGCATAGTAATCGCCAGACGGATTCGCATTGTCGATCGAAACCGGATAGGGCGGGAAGTAGTGAGCGAAAACCAACTTTCCGTTCAGTGCTGACTTGGGTGGAATGTCGAATGGCAGCGCTGCAGATTCAGGATTCGCCGAGAACGAGGTAAGCGTGTACGTCGGCGCGGAGCGCGGTTGTGTGTTGTACGCGGCGATCAGTGCGGCCGCGACAATCACGGCCAGGGTGAAGCAGATGGTCTCGAAGGAATATTTCGCCGTTTTTCGGATCCACGGAGTTCGGATGTATCGAGTTCTGATACTCATGGCACAGTCAGCCTTTCTCGATCCCCCGAAGTATGAGTCTTCCCCGCGTGCACTGAATCGGTGATTCAATTCTTTTCGGCCTCTGTCTGATTTGTAATTCGAGATTCGACACCATAAGTCAACCGTCACCGGCCCGAGTGTCACTTGCTGTACGAGTGTAACGCTGCCGCGTTCATCATGAATACCTGAAAGCGGTCTTTGTTCAAGAATTTCGGGTTTTTCTTTCCGGTATATATCCGTCGAAAGGTCGGTGAAATTTATCGGCTGTATTGGACAGGACTGGGACGTGTGGTCTGTTCCGTACCTCGTGGTCGAAAGGCACCGGCGAAACCAGGGAGGTGATTGCAGCCGGACAACTGACGAAATTTCCTGGAATGTGTCGGCCTCCTGGGTCACACTGGGGAACGGACTACCGACGGATTACCGATGCGGGAGGGCTCATGACCGAAGCGATTGTGGCCGAGGGGCTGGTCAAGAAGTACGGCGACGTCACGGCATTGGACGGCATCGACCTGGAAGTGCGCGAGGGTTCGGTGATGGCCCTGTTGGGCCCCAACGGCGCCGGAAAAACCACTGCAGTAAGGATATTCACGACGCTGCTCATTCCGGACGGTGGACGCGCCAAGGTTGCCGGGCTGGACGTGGTCGAGGATGCGCGGGCGTTGCGATCCAAGATCGGTGCTTCGGGTCAGTATGCCGCGGTCGACGAGTACCTGACGGGCTATGAGAACTTGGACATGGTCGGGAGGCTGTATCACCTCGGCGCCCGAAGCAGTAAGGCCCGAGCGCGTGAATTGCTCGAGCAGTTCGATCTCGTCGAGGCTGGAGATCGGCCGGTCAAGGGCTATTCCGGCGGAATGCGGCGACGTCTCGATCTCGCCGGCGCATTGGTTGCTCGGCCGCAGGTGTTGTTTCTGGACGAGCCGACCACCGGCCTCGATCCTCGTGCGCGACTCGGCCTCTGGGATGTCATCGAAGGGTTGGTGGCGCAGGGGACAACACTGTTGCTCACGACGCAATACATGGAGGAAGCCGAGAGGTTGGCCGACCAGATCGCCGTCATCGACCGCGGCTCGGTCATCGCGCGCGGTACTGCAGATCAGCTGAAGGCTCGGGTCGGGGGTGAGCGCATCGAACTGAGTGTGCACGAGGTCGAGCATCTCGACATCGTCCGCGAGGAATTGCGCTCGCTTGCCGTGGGGGACATTCAGGTTCAAGAGAATGTCCGTCGCGTCACCGTTCCTGTCGACGACGGCACCGATGCGTTGGTCGCAGCGCTGAATCTCCTGTCGGCACGAGGCATCCGGGTGTTCGACGTCGGTCTGCGCCGGCCCACTCTCGACGATGTCTTTCTCACACTGACCGGGCACCAGGCTGAACTGGAGGATCAGAAATGACCGTGCAGATGGCGCTCGAAGACGGTTTGACCATCGCCAGGCGAAACTTGATCAAGATCAAACGCGTTCCGGATCTGCTGGTGTTCACCACTTTGTCGCCGATCATGTTCGTGCTCTTGTTCGCATACGTGTTCGGCAGCGCGATCTCCGTCCCGGGCACGTCGTATCGAGAGTTCCTGATCGCCGGAATCTTCACGCAGACGGTCATATTCGGTGCAACCTGGACTGGTTTGGGGATGGTCGAAGACATTCAGAAAGGAATCATCGACAGATTTCGATCGCTGCCCATGGCCCCGTCTGCCGTGCTGACCGGCCGAACATCGAGTGACGTGTTGATCAACGTCATCAGCTTGGTGGTCATGTCGTTGACCGGTCTTCTGGTGGGGTGGCGCATCCATTCCAGCTTCCTCGAGGCGGTGGCCGGGTATGCGCTGCTTCTGTTCTTCGCGTACGCATTGTCATGGGTCATGGCTGTTGTCGGGCTTTGGATCCGCACGCCGGAAGTGTTCAACAACGCGAGTTTCATCGTCATCTTTCCGCTGTCGTTCATCGCGAACACTTTTGTCGAGACCACCAATCTTCCCGGCCCGCTCAAAGTGATCGCCGAATGGAATCCGGTGTCGGCGGTGACTCAGGCGGTGCGTGAATTGTTCGGCAATACCAATCCTGCGATGACGGTTCCGGATGCGTGGCCACTGCAGAATCCGGTCATCGCGTCGCTGTTGTGGACTTTCGGTTTGCTGATCGTCTTCGTGCCGTTCGCTATTCGTCGGTATCAGAAGGCAGTCAGCCGCTGACCTGGTGATTCCGGCCGGTAGGGTGGGTATGTGCCGGAGCCCGAACGCATCGACAAACGCAGCCTGAGATACGCCGGGCGACGTGAGGAGTTGCTCGACGCGCTGACCCGCTATGTCATCGACAACGGTGTCGGGGAACTGACGGTGAGGCAGCTCGCCAAGGCCGTAGGTGTGTCGCATGCGTCGTTGCTCAACCATTTCGAGAGCAAGGAGAACCTGCTCTCCGAGGTCATCGAGAACATGCGTGGTGAGTCCATTCCGATTGCGGTTCCGATGAAACCGGGGGTCGATCCGGCGACAGTGCTGACCGCGTGGTGGACCGAACGTACGACGCCGGAGGTCCTGCCGCGGTTCCGAGTGATGGTCGAGATTTACGCCCTCGCGCTCGGCGACCGCGAACGCTACGGACGGTTCCTGGACCGTTTTGTAGGCGATTGGATCGAGGCACTGGAAGCCGGTCTACGACAAGCGGGTTGCCCCGAGGACGATGTTGCCTCTGTCGCTACTCTGTTGCTCTCGCAAATGCGGGGTCTGTCGATGGATCTTCTGGCCACTGGGGACCGGGCCCGCGTCGATCGTGCGTTCGGGCTTTTTGTCGACGGCTTTGCCGCCCGCGCTCGGGAGTGGTCCACGCCAGGATCCGATCGCCTTCAACACTGACCGATCACCACGGTCGACGCGGTCTCACTGTAGGTTGCCACTCGAGTGAGAAACCCTCCTCGAGTGAATGTTTCAACAGTCATTTCGACCTGCTCCGTACTCGTCTCGACGAGAAGACAGCCACCCGGTCGTAGCCACGGCGCAGCGTCCGCGATGATGCGTCGCTGCAGGTCCAGTCCGTCGGTGCCGCCGTCCAACGAGACCAGCGGTTCGTGAAGACGGGCTTCGGGCGGCATCAGCCTGATCGAATCGGTGGGGACGTAAGGTGCATTGGCAACGACGACATCCACGCGACCGAGTAATTCCGTTGGTAGTGGTTCGAAGAGATCGCCTTCGAGTACGCGCTCGGGCGGTGTGATGTTTCGGCGAGCGCACCGCACCGCGGCTGGTTCCACATCTACCGCGTACAAATCGACGGCATCGAGCGTCGACTGCAGGACGGTACCGACAGCTCCTGAGCCACAACACATGTCGACGACGACGCTTCCCGAGACGACGAGTGAGCAGGCCTGCCGGGCGAGGAACTCGGTGCGCCGGCGTGGGACGAAGACTCCAGAGTCGATGTGAATACGCAAGCCGCAGAACTCGACCCATCCGAGGACAGGTTCGAGTGGTTCGCCGGCAACTCGTCGGTCGACCATCGCGTCGAGTTCATCGAGAGAGCGTGCGGTGTGAAGAAGTAGGCGAGCCTCGTCTTCGGCGAATACGCAACCTGCTGCTCGGAGAATCGCGGCCACCGACTTCTGCTGCGAAGCAGGGAAGGTCGGGAGATCAGGTGCTGACATGAGAGAGCCTTTCGGCCTCCTGATCTCGCTGGGACCTGCACGTATCGAACACCGCCACCCTACCCGAGCAGGCGTGTCACGACGGTAGATGCGGAATGGGAATCTAGGTTGACCAATTGGTAAGGCTGTTCTATGGTCTGAACTCGATCGGCTGATGTGGGGCCGATCACCACAGATGCACCGTCACCGCAATCGTAGGAGAAGTACGTGAGTAAGCGACTGGGTAGGACGCTCGTCGGGCTGAGTGCGAGTGCTTTGGTGGCGTTGACAGTTGCGGCGCCGGCCGGAGCGGAACCGAATGATGCTCCGGGTGCTGTCGTGAGTCGGGAGTTACTCGGTCCCGATCGGGTGATCCCGGGTGCCGTGAGCGCAACAAAGGTGACGTACTGGTCGACGGGCCCGAAGGACGCGCCGATGACGAGCGCCGGTGTGGTGTATCGCCCAGAGGGAGCTCCGCCCGAGGGTGGTTGGCCGGTCATCTCCTATGCGCACGGAACGGTGGGTGTGGCGGATCAGTGTGCGCCGAGCAGCAGTGTTCCGCTCGAACGGACCGCGACGCATCTGGGTCACTGGCTGGAGCAGGGATACGCGGTGGTGACGACCGACTACGTGGGGCTCGGAACACCTGGTGTTCACCCGTATCTCGACGGTCGTTCCGCTGCACACAGCGTTGTGGACATGGTGCGCGCCGCTCGTGCGGTCGACGACGACCTGTCGAGCGAATGGGTTGCGATGGGACAGTCGCAGGGCGGGCAGGCGACTATGTTCACCGCTTCGCTTGCCACTGATTACGCGCCGGAGCTGGACTACCGCGGCGCTGTCGCCACTGGTGTCCCCTCGAACATCGAAAATCTTCTACCGCTCGGTGGTCCGGCTTTCCCGGCGCTTCCGCTCAAGGGTGCGACGGTCTACATCGCGAACGTTCTTGACGGACTGCGTGCTTCGCGGCCGGACATCGACATCGACTCGTATCTGACCCCGCTCGGCAAGACCATCCTCGACGACGTCGAGAACAACATGTGCTACACCGAGGCGCGCACGAAGTACGGAACCGTCACACTCGGGCAGGTGCTGACAAAGTCGCTGGACAATCCAGTATTCACGGAGGCTGCGCGTGAACTGCTCACTGTGCCGACCGCAGGATACGACCGCCCGTTCTTCATTGGTCAGGGGTTGTCGGACATCGATGTTCCGGCTCCGCTGACACTGAAGTTCGCGGCTGACCTCGCTGCCAACGGTGTGGATTTTGCATTCCATACCTATCCCACTGATCATCTGGGAACCGTCCCGGCTTCGGTTCCAGACAGCACTCCCTTTGTTGCGGCGCTGTTCTCTGGTCGACAACCCTGTACCGGAAGCCTCTGCTGACCGAAGTCTTTCAGATGACCCCCACTCCGCGAAGGTAGATGTCGATCGGGATCCGAAGTTGCCGAACGGTTTCGCTGGAGTGAGGGTCCCGGCTACGTGATCCCAGGCAATAGTCGAAGATCAAGCCCTCCAGCAGGCTCAGGAAATTTGCGGCAGAGACATCAGGGTCGCCAACACCAGCGGTTTCGAAGACGGGTCTTGCCTTCTCCGGCGAAAACAGACTGCCTTCGAGGAGTTGGTGCAATGCCGAATCTCGGGGAGATTCCACGAGTAGTGCATAGCGCGCGATCAATTCGTGTCTGCGGTGCGAGAGAAGATCGTCGAGATACTCGGCCGTCAGGGCAGCAGGATCGCTGGGCCTCTCGCGGAGTTCGCCGAAAGTCGAACGTGACCGGTGCACGATGTGCAATGCGGTTGCTTCGAGAAGTGCCTCGCGAGTGCGGAAATAGTACGACGTCGAACCGGCAGGAAGTTCCAGGGACTGATCAATCGCCCGATGGGTGAGTGCACGCGGGCCCTGCTCGGCGATGATCGTGACGGCGGATGCCGCAATGAGGGCTCTGCGATCGGGCTTCATGTCGTTCCTTGCTGTCGATGTTGCATGCTGCCGGAGTTGCATGCTGCAGATGGTGCGTCGTGAGGGTCACATTGACTCGATTTGCCTTCGGTCACTAGCCTCGACTCTACAGATGTAGAGGAGCCTCATGTTACTGGACGAAGAGCAGTTGGCGGCACGTGAAGCTCTCGATGCCCTGCGAGCCCGGATATCCGGCGGTGAGGTCGGCGGAGGGATCTACCTCTGGGGTAGCGTCGGCCGCGGCAAGACGATGCTCATGGACGAGTTCTACGAGAGCATCCGAGTCGGCAAGCGGCGCATTCACTTTCATCGGTTCTTTGCAGATCTGCACTCTCGGGCGCACGAACTCGGGTCGATGGGCGCGGCACTGGACCACGTCGTCGACGGAATCCGCGTGCTCTGTTTCGACGAGTTCCACATCGACGACGTCGCCGACGCCATGTTCATGGCAAGGGTTCTCGACACAATCGTCGCGAAAGGCGTGACTGTTGTTGTCACGTCGAATGTCCCGCCGACCGATCTTCTTCCGAATCCGCTTTTTCACGAGCAGTTCGTTCCGTCGATCGAGTTGATCGAGCGGACTCTCGAGGTGATCGAATTGGGTGGCTCCGTCGACTATCGGACGGCGGGTCAGCCAGGTGCCGGGGACTACCGTTTTGCGACAGGGGAATTCCTCGTCGGCTCGGGAATCACGTGGCCTTCGGGCGAAAGTGTCGAATTGACGATAGGCACACGCACATTGGAGTGCTCGGCGATTCGAGACGGTGTTGTCTGGTTCGACTTCGAGGTGCTGTGCGCTGGCTCGACCTCGGCTGCCGACTATCTCGAGCTCGCCTCCCGCTTCGACGACTGGGTGATCTTCGGAGTACCGGTGCTCGCCGAAGCTTCGGAATTTGCCCTTCGCCGTTTCGGAAATGTCGTCGATGTTCTCTACGACGTCGATGCGCGACTGACGGTGTATGCCGCTGCCGGTGTGGAGGACGTTGCGGGCAGTCTTCGGAACATTCCCGGATTGGCGCGCCTCTACAGTCGTCTGTCGTTGCTCGCGAGGACGGAGATGGACAGCGTCAACGGGGACGGACAGCGTCAGTTGAGGAGTAGCGTCAATTCCAGGTGAGGCCGCCGGTCGCGGCGCTGGGCGTGAGCCCGAACATGCTGTGGCAGATACGGTTGAGATGGGCGCTGTCGGTGAAACCGGCCTCGTGTGCACTGGTTGTCAGGGTTGCGCCACTGCTCATCACTTCCATGGCACGTCGTAACCGTAACCAGCGGATGTAGGTCGAAAAGCTCATCTGCAGTTGATCGTTGAAGATTCTTCCCAGCCGTCCGGGCGAGATGGAGACCAGGGCGGCGATGTCCGTCAGTGTGACCTGCCCCGAGATTCTCTCGGGAAGTAGCGTCAGGGCATGCTCGAGGGCCGGGTGAAGAGCGCGCAGGCTCGACGCCTTTTCGCGTTCGGATAGTGAATCGATCAGCCTCGCTGCGTATTCCAGATCCGAATCAGCGCCGCGGTCCGTCATCGCTACTGCGGTCTGCCCACGGTCCGACCAGTCGGCCACACCACCGCGGCCCGGCTCCGGTGGCCTGATGCGCAGACCCATCCCGGTGGTGGAGTCAACGTAGATCGCCCGTCCCCACGCACCCTCGGAGGCGGACAACGCGTGGACCGCCCCGGATGGAATGACCACGGACCGCACGACTTCACTGTGGCCGTCCCCGTCCGTGACCGTGACGTCCCCGTCGTCGATGATCATGATCTGAACAGCGGCGTGCGAATGCATGTGCGCGGATCCCACTGCGCCGGTGAACATGAGAATTCCGGGCTGCATGTGGACGGCGCCGGACCAGGTCATGTCGGAAATCATAGTGACGACCCTGACAGAGCTCGGGGTCCGGTCATCCTCCGGTAGGACCGAGCTCAGTCCGAAGATCGTGCGCTGGGCCGATGTGTTCGCGAGGGGTTCACGAGAAGGTGGAATCATGAACAACGCACAAGCACCCGCAGTCCTGTCGGTCCACGCGCTGGGCAAGTCGTACGGCGACGTTCCGGTGCTCCGAGGTGTATCGCTGGAAGTGCGCGCCGGTACTGCCACGGCCATCATGGGTCCTTCAGGATCGGGGAAGTCGACACTGCTGCATTGCATGTCAGGAATCGTCAAGCCCGACTCGGGAGCAATCTTGCTGAGCGGCCGGCATATCGAGAACCTCGGTGAGAACGACCGCAGCCGGCTCCGACGGGAGTCGTACGGGTTCGTTTTTCAATCGGGCCAACTGTTGCCGGAGCTTCCGGCGATCGAGAATGTCGCGCTGCCTCTCGTACTCAACGGGTTGTCCATCGCAGAAGCCAAGCGGACGGCGCACGGCTTCTTCGCGCCCTTGGGGCTGGATGGGCTGCAGGATCGTCGCCCGGGTCAGATGTCGGGTGGGCAGTCGCAACGTGTCGCGATTGCGCGAGCGTTGGTAACCAAACCCGCAGTTCTCTTCGCAGACGAGCCGACCGGTGCCCTCGACGCGCGGACGAGTTGGGAAGTGATGAGGGTGTTGCGTGATTCGGCTCAACAGATCGGTTCTGCGTTGGTCGTCGTCACTCACGATGCGGAAGTCGCTCGGTGGTGTGATCGCACGATGATGATGCAGGCCGGTTCGCTCGTCGGGACACAGGTGGCGGCATGAAGGCCACAGCGCGCGTTGCATTGATGACGGTGCGCGGTGAAGGGCGAAAGGCCTTGAGTACCTTCGCGCTCCCAGTGTCCGCATTTGCCGCCTCGACGACGTTGTTGCTGACGGTGCTCGGCGGCTACGGTGCATTCGCGGGCAGATCGAGCGAACCCGAAGCCGAGGCGTACCTAGCGCTCGCAGGGGTTGCTTCGGTGTTGATGATCGTTCCAGCCGTCACTCTCGGTCTGGCGGCGGCCCGCTTGGGCGCGCGCCGTCGCGACGAACGACTCGCCTCGCTGCGACTCATCGGATCCACCCCTCGCCAGATCGTTGCGCTGTGCGCTGCGGAATCGGGTATCCAGGGCTTGGCCGGTGCGTTGATCGGTGTGGTGGGATACCTCCTCGCGTTGCCGCTCGTAGCTCTCTTGAGATTTCAAGGTCGGACATTCGAGTGGAGTGAGCTTTGGGTAGGCGCACTTCCGCTGGTGGGCATCGTATTCGGAATGACCATCCTGGCTGCTTTGACGTCGATGCTCGGGATGCGCCAGGTGTTCGTGAGCCCGTTGGGCGTCACGGCGGGCAATCCCAGCGCCGCACCGAAGATGATCTTCGCTGTGGCTGGGGTGGGGGTCCTTGTGGGATGGAGTGCATTCGGGGGCTCCGCGGCAAGCATCGCGGCAATCCTGGTGGGCCTTGGTCTCTGCTTCGGCGTTGTTGCGTTGGTCGGTCCGTTCGTCATTTCGCTGCTTGGACGGATCATGCTCAAATGCGCCAAAGACGGTGCTTCGCTGATTGCGGCGCGTCGGGTCTTGGATAATCCGAAGGCTGTGTGGCGCACGGTCAGCGGTGTGACGATGGCCAGCTTTGTTGCCGCAGGCACATCTCTCCTCGCCGCGATAGGCAACGGGGAAGGACAGGATTTGCAGCCAGGGCAGGAGTTCCTGTTCGCGGACATGAGAACCGGGGTGTTGTTCACTCTCGGAGCAACATTCACGTTGGCGGCCATCTCGTCTGCGCTCACCCAGGTATCCGGGATCCTCGACAACCGTGAGCTGTATCGGAGTCTGACTTTGGCCGGCACACCTGTCGAGGTGATGGACAGCGCCCGCGTGAGGCACGTTCGCACTCCCGTGGTGGTGATGGCACTGGCCGGCGCCGGCGCTGCACTGCTGTTCCTCTTCCCGCTGGCAGGGGCAGCCGTATTGACCACTCCGATGGCGCTGGTTCAGTTGGGCGTCACCCTGGCTGTGGGGATCGCGTTGGTGTTGGCCAGTGCGTTTGCAGCCAAGCCCGTCATGCGACGGGTACTCGCGGGCTGAATCTCCACCGATCGTCCGTCAGTTCTGTTTCCGGAACGGTTCGGCCAACTGGCCGAGGTAGTCGTCCGGGTAGTCGGGTTTGGCCGCCATTCCGAGATCGTCACTGCTGAAGCGCTTTTCCGGATCGAAAGAATAAGTGCGGAAAAGGTGATCCCAGATCAGAGTGAACAAACCGAAATTGACGTCACCGATTCCCGCCCACTTCAGGTGATGGAATCGGTGGCCGGCGTTGAGGGCGAGTATCGGACGCAGGGGGCCGATGCGGTAATCGGCATTCGAATGCTGAAGCAGGAGTTGGACAGCGACACAAACCGCGAGCGCCGAGGCAACTGGAACGGGCATCCCGAGGAGGATCAGTGGCAGGACGCCGCCGGCGGTTTCGAAAGTCTGATGCACGGGGTGCTTCATCAGTCCGTTCATACCGTAGAACCGTTCGAGGCTGTGATGAACCGCGTGGAAACGCCACAACCATCCAACCTTGTGGCTGATCAAATGCACCACGGTGATGCCGAAATCGGCAACCAACACTGCGAAGACGACCTGAAGGACAAACGGAAGACCGCTCGGCCACAGCCCGTCGAACGGAATCACCGCGGCCATCAACGGGATTACCGCGACGCTGACCAAGATGAGGGATTCGTTAACAAACGCATGGACAGCGTCGCGAAACCTGTCCGGTCCCGGGGCATTCCACGAAGATTCGTAGGGAAGCGCCCGTTCGGCCGCGAAAGAGCAGGCCACTGCGAAGAGAATCAATGCCACCAGTGACCATTTCGGCGCGCCGGATGCCGCCAGCGCGATTGCGGCTCCGTTGATTCCCAAGAGCATGAACGGGACGTACCCGTATCTGACGATGAAGGTGAGCATGTGATCGATGGTGCTCGATGCCGGTGGCTCTCGACTTGTACGAATCGGTCGACTTTCAGTCAACCGAACAGGCGGTATCGCGTTACTTCGTCAGTACGGTGGCGAGTGCAGCGCTCAGATACGGAGTGATGTTCTCGACGACCCGCGTCACGATCGCAGTGGCAACGTCAGCGGGTTGCAGTGGCACAGACGGCGTCTGCGGCAGTGCCGGGGGAGCAGGCGGAGCGGGCTCGGACATCATCGGCGTATAGGTGTTGTGCTTCGTGAAGTAGCCGAAGACCGAATCCACGAACACCTCGGGCGCATCACGCGGCTTGGGCATGTTGCAGATGCCATCACCCTCGATGCAGACTTCCTGCACTGCGATGTCTCCGAATCCGCCGCGTGCTCCGGACATCGTCGCTCCCGGAACGACATTGGGCACTACGGTTTCGATGCCCCCGGCCGAGTTGCGAGGGTCGGCGTAGAGGACGCCTTCGACTTGCGACTGCGGAATGGATCCGTCGCGTGCGATGTCACCGAGAACGTCGCCGGCAATACGCGCTCCCTGTGAGTATCCGGTGACGACGATCTCGCTGCCCGGGCACTGAGCGTGGAAAGCGTTGACTTCAGTGCGAAGCGTCTGGGCGCCGGCGGCAACGCTCTGGTCGTACGTCTGATCGCCGAGCGGCCAGAAGCTGGCGGGGTAGGTCACCGGCTTGGAGGCGTAACCCTGGGCCACGTAGCGGTCGGTGACGGGTTGCGTCGTTTGTCCCGTCGGATCCCACGTTCCGCCGACCGCGAATACCGCACCGGCAGGGCACGACCCACTGTCATTCGGGTCCGCTCCGGCAGGCACCGACATCACAAGAGTCACCCCCGCTGTGACTGCAACCGTGCATGCCACTGACATCGCGTATTTCCTCATCGGGCCTGTCCCCATCTATCTACGTTCTCGTTCACTGGCGAGACAACCCGCGGTCCGACGCGTTTCGTTCGGTACTGAAGAGAATGGTGATGGGGCGATAAGTCCTGGAGGTAATCCGTGCGTAAACAGGAAGTTGCCGACCGACGCTGTTTGCTACCAGCGTGTGTGGCGCGTCACGGCGTCGGGACCTGCGGTGGGTGATCCGGTTCGAGGAGGGTTCCGATCGCCTTGCCCATCGGCACGGCGTTGTTGAGGTCCGCGTTGGTTGTCGGCCCGAGCGTGGCGTAGACGACGATCGTCGTCTTCGAGTCGGGGTAATAGAGCGCAAGCCCGTTGTAGCCGCCGTACGACGGGTTCATCACAAGCCAACCGTCGAGGTGCCCGGTCCCGAAGGAAAAGAACTTGTCCGCCGTCATACTTCCCAAGCCCGCAGTCGTCGGTGCCATCTGCTGCTCGAAAGCTTTGTCGGAGAGCAACTCTCCCGTTCCGAGTGCGCGCACCCACTTTCCGACGTCGGCGACAGGCGCGTTCATGTTTCCGCTGTGCAGGAAAGCCGTCGGATTCCAGAAAGTGGAGTCTTCGAATACTCCGCGTTCATTGGTGTAGCCGTGCAAAATCGGCTCGTCCATCTGCGACGTGAGCACAACGCTGCTGTGATCCATCCCGAGTGGATCGAAGACGCGCTGCTGAAGTAGGTCGCCCAGCGGTTTTCCAGTCGCTTTCTCCATGACGTCGCCGAGCAGCGTCAGGTCGCTGTGCGCGTACGCCCAACCGGTGCCGGGTTCGAACAGCGGTGGGCGGGAGTTGGCAAGATTCAGGATCTCCTGAGAAGTCCAGCCTTTCATCGGGTTGTCCGTGAAGAGTTTGAGGAACTGTGGATCGGTCACGTAGTCGGAGATGCCCGACGTGCTGTTGGCCAGCATTCGTGGAGTGATGGTCTCTGCGCGTGGAAAGTTCGGTTCCCACTTCGCGATCGGTTGATCGAGGGGAAGCGTTCCCTCTTCGTCGAGTTGCAGCAGAACTGTCGAGAGCATCGGTTCCATCGGCTGACCGACGCGCAACTGCATGTCGGTTGTCGCCGGAACTCCGATAGGGGACTCTCCGACGGCACCGAGAGCAATCTCGTCGTCGCCCCGCCACACTCCGAACACGGCGGCACTGAGGCCCAAGTCGGCCACTTGACGGCGGACGAGGTCCGCGATCTCGTTGGATTCCTGACTGCTCGCGGTGCTGGGAGATGCGCTGCTCGTGTTTGTTGCCGAGTCCTCGTCGGAACTGCACGCAGCGGTTGCAATGGCAAGGGTCAAGGCGATCGACAGAGCAGCTAGCCGCACCCGAGTGCGGTGGTGGGAGGAATTCATGCCTGCGATCCCTTCGATGTGGAAATCGAGCAACCGACGCCTAGCAATGTCCCAATTGACTGAATTTAGCGCAGTTCGAAGGGGGAGGGAACAGATTGACGGTTAGGGGTGACTGCTACTCCCAGTGCCTGATCACGTCAGTCCTCAGTCCGGCGTTGCGTCCGATTCCGCTCGTCGGTCCTGCGCTTGCTGGAGCTCGGCGTTGATGCGACGAGCCTCGGTGAGTTGGTCTTCGAGGATGATGATGCGGCAAGCCGCGTCGAGCGCCGTGCCGTTGGCTACGAGTTCGTGCGCGCGGGCCGCGATGCGCAGCTGGTACCGGGAGTAGCGGCGATGTCCGCCCTCAGAGCGTTGTGGGGTAAGCAGTTTCGCGGCATCGAGGCTACGAAGGAAAGCTTGCCTGACACCGAGGATCTCGGCCGCATGTCCCATGCTGTACGCAGGATAGTTCTCGTCGTCGAATCTGCCGGAGGGGTCCCCCGGTGGTGTATCTGCCGGAATGGCTCGCTTCTTTCGCTGAACGGACGGGGCCCCCGGCGCGAGGTGCGCCGGGGGCCGGATGGGGTTGAACTTACTTACATAACTGCATTCTTTCGAACTTCCGGACTCGCACAAGACATCCGGTAGCCGCTTTGAAGGGGGGTGCCGGGTCCGACTACACACTCACACACGAATTCGGCCCCGGCACGTCCCTGCCCTGCGGTACTGCTTGCGGGTAGTTCATCTCTCCCGCATCTCTTGACTCGTTCCTTGCTACGAGAAAAAAGATACAACAGCCTCGCGAGAATGTCTACCCTGACCGCTGTAGATATTTTGTTGCGAACTTTCTAGGTATCGGAGTTCAGGAACGGCCTGGTCACCGGGGGTGAGAGCGCTCCATGTGAGTCATGGGAGATGAATCTGGGACAATGCTCCGATGCGAAATACCCCGAAGTCCGAGTCGTTGTTGCGTGCCCGCGCGGAGAGGGAAGAGCGCACCGGCTCCTCCGAGCAGCCCGGAGGTGGCGCGTCGAACCCCGGAGAGGACTCGTCGTCGTCCGAGCCGGGGGCACGCAGCGACAGCGCCACGATTCGGTCGGCTAGATCCGAGCTCTCAACTCATGCCAGGGCAGTGGAAAGTATGCACGAGGCGATCCATCCTGATCGCGATTGAGGCAGTTGCCTGGTCGGGATGGGGGGGACTACTTCATCCCGCTCACTGCAACGCACGACGGCCGCCGCACTCCCGAAAGTAGGGGAGTGGCGACGACCGTCGAGTTGTCAGAGTGCGTGCCTGGTGCTTGGACCTCAGGGCAGCAACTGGTCCAGGAAGGTGTTGCTGAAGACCTTGTGCGGATCCAACGCGTTGTATGCGGCGTTGGCGGTGTCCCAGTTGTCGCTCGATGGGACGCCGTCGCGGTAGGTCTGGGGGAGGCCCTGGGTGATGATGGGGGCGTCGGTGTACGGCTTGTCGGGGCCGAACGCCCAGCCTTTGGACCACTCGGGGCGGAAGGTGGCGTCGTTGTTGTTGTAGTGATTACGCATCCACTGTTCCATTTCGCGGTAGAACGCGAACATGCCGGGGGTTCCGGGGACGCCGAGGACGTTGAGCCAGATGGCGGTGTCCCATTCCGGATGGTCTGGGCGCGGGCGCATGGCCGAGATGGTGGGGGCGCCTGCCGAGTCGACCTCGACGTCCGAGGGTTGATCGAGTCCGCAGCAACGGATTTCGACGGGGCCGTTGAGGGGGAACTGTCCGATAGAGCGGTAGTACTCCATGCGACCGTTGAACCACTGGGTGAAGTCGTGGATGACCTGGCCGATGTTGGCGCGGGAGGTGATGACGGCTCCGCCGCCCTCGGTCAGACGAAGGGTGGTGGCCCGGATGTAGAACTGGACGTCCTTGGACCATCCCCACAGGTCGTTGGAGAAGGTCGCGGCGAGTCCGGCAACGGTGGTGGCGTACATGATCTGCCCGAATGCCGGTGCGATGCCCGGGTTTCCGGCGTTGATCTGCCCGATCATGTCGGTGACCGGCTCCGGGAGGTTGTCGGAGAAGATGTAGTTGTAGGGCCCGGTCACCTCACGCGAGAACGGCGGCTTGGTGGGGGCAAGTGACCACACCTTCATCCACGGGCGTTCGGTGAAGGGGTACCAGATTGCTTCTGCGCGACCGTTTTCGCGGACGAACTTCTCGAAGGTGCGTCCGGACGCTCCGCGGGCACCGAAGAGTTCCTGCCAACCGATGTCGGTGTGGCTGACGCAGCGCATGCGGTAGTTGGGAGCGGCCTGCAAGGTCACGGAGGTGAGGAAGGTGCGTCCGAGGTGAGTCAGCAGCGGCTTGATCGCTGCATCGCTACGCGCGTACGTCTCGAGCGCGTACTCACTGCCGTTCCAGACCACTGCGGTCAGGGAGGTGACGAGGTTGGAGAGCGAGCCGAAAGTCTGTCCGGGAACGTGTGCTTCGCCTTCGGCGGGGAGCGCTGCACCGTGAGCGTCGACGGCGAGGCAGCCGGCGATGGTCAACACACCGGGCGCCGGCAGGTTCGCGAACCCGAGGCCCTGTGCCTGCAGTGCGGTGGTGATGGCGTCGAGGGTCGCGCCGGGTCCTGCGGTGACGGTAGCCGGGCTGCCCCCGGCGTTGACGGAGACGCCGGTGAGGTGGACCGTGGTGTCGGCGAGGATGACCTTGTCGACCGGCGCACCGTTGACGATGGTCAGCGGCGTCCAGCCGTGCATGGCACCGCGGGGACGAATGGTGTAGCCGTTGGCATGACCCCAGTTGGCGAGGCGGACTACGTCTTCGGGCGTCTTGGGCGAACAGGTCCAGATCGCGTCGAGCATGATCTCTTTGGACCAGTTCTGATACGCCTGCTGGTACAGCGCGATGCCTTCGGGGAAGGCAGGCGGCGGCGTGAGGGTGGAGACAGGACCACCCGCGGAGCCGGAGGAGCCGGCGGGGACGGCGTAGGCCGGCGTCCAGCCGGCGAATGCGGTCGCTGCCACGGCGCCGGCTCCAGCGGCCATGAAACCTCGTCGGGACAGTCGGAACTTTTCGTCTTGTGCCGTCATCTTCGGGCTACTCCATCGGGTTCGAGAACTACGGTGAGTTCTAACAGGTGGGTATCAGACAGGTTGGTATCAGACAAGAGTGAGAACTACGTCAGCCAGGGCAGGAGCTTCGCGCTCCAGTACGGAAGCTGAGATCAGGAGTCGCCCATTGTCTTTCCAGATCTGGATACTCAAGTTCTCGCCGGGAAATACGACCCCGGCAAAGCGGGCCCGAAATCCGGCTACCCGACTGCTGTCGCCGTCGAGCATGGTATCCACTGCGGTCTTGCAGACCATTCCGTAAGTACACAGTCCATGCAGGATAGGCGCTGGAAAGCCTGCCGCGGAGGCGAATTGCGGATCCGAGTGCAACGGATTCCGATCACCACACATCCGGTACAGCAAAGCCTGCTGTGGAAGCACAGGCGTCACCACTGTCTCATCTGCTTCGCGATCCGGAAGCGTAATCGACTCCGACGGACCACGTTCACCCCCGAAACCACCCTCGCCGCGGGCGAAAATGGACGAGCGAGCTGTCCACAGCGGGTTGCCCTCGGCGTCGACCGTGACGGATTCCTGCACGATCACCGCGGCCTTGCCCTTGTCCCAGACCTCGGCGATTCGAGTTGTGGTGCGGCCACTTCCACTTGCCGGGATCGGCTGATGGACAGTGACTTCCTGGCTCCCGTGGACTACCTTCGCCAGATCGATTTCGACGCCGGGGAACGAGACCTTCGGCGCTTCGGTGGCGTGGAAGTTGGCGGCGACGGTGGCAAAGGTGGGTAGTACCTGAGGCTTTTCGTCGTCGAGGTATCGAAGCTCGTTCGGATCGAGCGGCCGAGCACCTGCCCCTAGTGCCAGGTGGTAGTGCTGCACGTCCGACGGTGTCCATGAGAACTCTTGTGGCGCAAGCTCGGCGCCGAGTGCGATCTTCGGATCAATTGGCATGGTCGACCGCCGTCTTTTCAGCTGCCGGTGCCTCGGTGCTCTCAGCCTTCTTCGCACGCTCGACGATGTCGAGTACTGCCAGGTAACCGAAAGTCATTGCGGGACCGATGGTCGCGCCTGGTCCGGCGTAGGTGTGGCCCATGACCGGAGCGCTCGCGTTGCCAGCGGCGTAGAGGCCGTCGATGACGCTTCCGTCTTCGCGTAGTGCTCGGCCGTTGACGTCGGTGCAGATACCACCCTTGGTGCCGAGGTCACCCGGAACCATCTTGATGGCGTAGAACGGAGCCTTGCTGATTTCGGCGAGGCTGGGGTTCTTCAGTCGGGGATCGCCGTAGTACGCGTCGTAACCACTGTCACCGCGTCCGAAGTCCTCGTCCTTGCCGTTGCGTGCGAAGCCGTTGAACCGGTCGACGGTTTCGGTCAGCGATGCGACGGGAAGCCCTGTCTTCTCGGCCAATTCGGCGATTGTTCCCGCCTTGACCACGATGCCGGCCTTGAGCCAGCGGCCGGGGAAGGGGGAGCGGGGAGTGATACCGGCAAACGTGTAGCGGTTGCGGTAGCGCTGATCGAGGATCATCCACGTCGGGATGTTCTCGCCGGCGCCTTCGCCCTGACCGTACTCACCGCCGTACATCGCATGGGTTGCCTCGACGTACGGAGCAGCCTCGTTGCCGAAGCGCTTGCCCGACATGTTGACCATCATGCAGCCCGGGAGGGTGCGCTCGGAGAGAGCGAACCACGGTCCGCCGGTCAGCGGAATGGACGGGCCCCACCAGGCGTCGTCCATGAAATCGACTGCAGCGCCGACTTCTTGGCCTGCGCGGATACCGTCGCCGGTGTTTGCCTTCGCGCCGACGGTCCATTCGGTGCCGATGGGTGCGCGCTGGTACTTCTCACGCATTTCCTTGTTGTGCTCGAATCCGCCGGATCCCAACACAACTCCGTGGCGAGCGCGGATGACCTGCTCCTCGCCGTCGATTAGGACGTTGACGCCGCGAACTGCGCCGTCTTCGGTGTACAGGGAGGTCAGCGGGGTGTTCAGCAGGATGGGTACTCCGGCGGACTGAAGTCCGAGTCGAATACCGGCGACCAGTGCCTGGCCGCGAACCAGCAGATCCTTCTTTGTGGCCTTGGCTGCGAGGAATCGCATGCCGACCTTCATGGCGCGCAGGGGTCCGCGAGGATTGCGCATCAGCAGGTTGAGCCACTTGTAGTCGGCCTGGGTGATGACGAAGTTCTTGGGGGCCTTGACGTAGTCGGGCTCGAGGTTCTTGCGGTCGGCGCCCAACTTGTTGCCGTCGAACGGGGTGGGCTCGACACTGCGGCCACCGAGGCGTCCGCCGGGAGCTTCCGGGTAGTAGTCGGAGTAGCCGGGCACCCACTGCAGTTCGAGAGGGCTGTTCTTCAGCACGAACGAGAGCATCTCGGGACCGCGCTCGAGATAGGTGTCGATGCGTTCGGGAGCGACGACGTCGCCGATGATGCTGTGCAGGTAGGAACGTGCGGCCTCCGGGGTATCGGTGACACCGTCCGCCTGAAGTGCCTCGTTGTTGGGGATCCAGACCCCACCACCGGAACGGGCGGTCGATCCGCCGTAGTGGGCGGCTTTCTCCACGATGACCACACTCAAGCCCTGGTGGGCTGCGGTCAAGGCCGCTGTCATACCTGCGGCACCACTGCCGACGACGACGATGTCGTATTCCTGCTTGCTCATGTAGAACACGTTATAGAATGATGGGGGTGTCAGTCCATGCTTTCTGCCAGGAAGTATTTCCGGACGTTGTCATTGATAACGAAACACGTTGCAGTGAGATTGAGGATGGTGCGGTGTGACCTGGGATACTTCGGTTGACGTCCTTGTGGTCGGGTTCGGTGTGGCGGGCGCCAGCGCGGCCCTCGAAGCGGTAGCGGCCGGTTCGTCGGTTTTGGCGATCGACCGAGCGCTCGGCGGTGGGGCCAGCACGATTTCCGGAGGAATCTACTACGCCGGCGGCGGCACCGTGATTCAAAAGGAAGCCGGTGTCGATGACAGTCCCGAAGCCATGCTCGCCTACCTGAACCGCGAGGTCGGTGACGCGGTGACGCCGCAGACTCTGCGCCGGTTCGTCGACGAGAGCCCGGCGTCGATCGACTGGCTGCGCAGTCACGGTGTCCCGTTCGAGGCCTCACTCTGTCCGTACAAGACGTCGTACCCGAGCAACAAGCACTACCTCTACTTCTCGGGCAGCGAATCTGCCGGCGGGTTCCGTGACATCGCAAAACCTGCTCCGCGCGGCCATCGCGCCAAGGGGCGTGGCACGTCGGGAAAGATGCTCTACGGCCCGCTCGCGAAGTCCGCGGAGGCCAAGGGCGTCCAGTTGCTCGGCCAGACGAGAGCGGACCGGCTGATCATCGAGGACGGCCGGGTGATCGGCGTCGAAGTACTGACTCTTCGTGACGCACCTGCCGGAGTTCGTCGCCGTCACGCGACGCTCGGATCTCTGTCCTCCAAGCCCGGCGTCTACGCGCCGCAGTTGCGCACGATTCTCGACGCACTCATCGCGAAGATCGAGAAGAAGCACGCTAAGCGGATTCGCATCCAGGCACGCGGCGGCGTGATCCTCAGCGCCGGCGGCTTCGTGTCCAATCGCGAGATGATGCGCACCCATGCCCCCGCCTACAAGGGCGGTATCCCGCTCGGCACCTCCGGGGACGACGGCAAAGGCATCAACCTCGGTATCGAAGCCGGGGGAGCCACCGACAAGCTCGGCAATGTTTCCGCCTGGCGATTCATCGTCCCGCCGAGTGCTTTTCTCGGTTCCATCCTGGTGGGTGAATCCGGTGCGCGAATCGTCGACGAGTCACGTTACGGTGCCGCTCTCGGTCAGGCGATGGCAGAGAAGAGCAACGGAATCGGTTGGCTGCTGGCAGATTCCGAACTCGTTCGCGAAGCGAAATCGCAGATCGGTGACCAGTCGATGTGGTTCCAGCGGGTACAGACCACTGGCATGATGCGTACCGCAGTGCGTGGCAACACCATTGCCGAGGTCGCCCGTAAAGCGGGGATAGACGTCGCCGGCCTTCAAGCCACCGTCGACGCGCACAACTCCGCTGCCGCTGCCGGACAACCTGATCCGATGGGCAAACCGTCGGACTTCGTCAGGCCGATACTGTCTGCGCCGTTCACGATGTACGACGTCTCGATCAAGCCCAACATGATGAATCCGTGCCCGATGCTCACGCTCGGTGGATTGGTGGTCGACGAATCGTCCGGCATGGTGAAAAACGAGGCCGGGGAGGGTATCCCTGGCCTGTATGCCGCCGGCCGTACCGCCGTCGGTATCTGTTCCAACTCGTATGTGAGCGGCTTGTCGCTCGCCGACTGCGTGTTCTCCGGACGACGAGCCGGTCAGCATGCAGCCGCATTCTCCACAGTCGGAAAGGCCTGAACGATGCTCTCGACGCAGATCCGCGGCGAACTTGCCGACCATCTTGATTCGGCGGAACGGGATCGCGCTCCGATCAGCCCGCTGATCGCCACGTATCCGGACATCGACGTCGTCGACGCCTACGAGATCCAGCTCATCAACATCAGGCGTCGTGTTGCCGGTGGCGCAAAGGTGGTCGGACACAAGGTCGGGCTCTCGTCACTGGCGATGCAGCAGATGATGGGCGTCGACGAGCCAGATTACGGTCACCTGCTCGCCGAGATGGAAGAGTTCGAGGACCGTCCGGTCGACACGTCGCGCTTCTGCTTCCCACGCGTCGAGGTGGAGGTCGCCTTCATTCTGGGAGCAGATCTGGCGGGCGCCGGGTGCACCGAACAAGACGTCATCGACGCCACTGTCGCCTATGCGCCGTCCATCGAGTTGATCGACAGCCGGATCAAGGACTGGAAGATCGGCCTCTCGGACACCATCGCGGACAACGCGTCCTCCGCCGGGTTCATTCTCGGCAAGGAACGAGTTCGCCCGTCGGACATCGACATCAAGGCGATCGATGCGGTGCTGACCTGCAACGGCGAGCGGATTGCGGAGGGGCGCAGCGATGCGGTTCTCGGTAACCCGGTCACCGCTGTCGCGTGGTTGGCGCAGAAGGTCGACACGTTCGGAGTTCGGCTCAAGGCCGGCGACATCGTTCTGCCGGGTTCGTGCACGCGAGCGATCGACGCTCATCCAGGCGACAACTTCCGAGCCGAGTTCAGCGGCCTCGGTTCCGTCTCTCTTCAGTTCACGTAGGAGTAGTCATGACCAAGGCAAGTGTGGCGATCGTCGGATCGGGAAACATCAGTACCGATCTGTTGTACAAACTGCAGCGTTCCGAGTGGCTCGAACCGCGATGGATGATCGGAATCGATCCCGAGAGTGAAGGATTGGCGCGCGCCCGCAAGATGGGACTCGAGACCTCCGCCGAGGGCGTCGACTGGTTGCTGAACCAGGCGGAGAAACCGGACCTGGTCTTCGAGGCGACGTCGGCATACGTGCACCGCGAGGCAGCACCACGCTACGAGGCCGCCGGTATCCGTGCCATCGACCTGACTCCGGCCGCGGTCGGCCCGGCTGTGGTTCCGCCCGCGAACCTGCGTGAGCACCTGGACGCACCCAACGTCAACATGATCACCTGCGGTGGGCAGGCAACCATCCCGATCGTCTATGCGGTATCGCGAGTCGTCGACGTGGCGTACGCCGAGATCGTCGCCTCCGTTGCATCGTTGTCCGCCGGCCCGGGAACTCGCGCGAACATCGACGAGTTCACCAAGACCACGAGCCGCGGTATCGAGACCATCGGCGGCGCACAGCGCGGTAAGGCGATCATCATCCTCAACCCCGCAGACCCGCCGATGATCATGCGCGACACCATCTTCTGCGCTATCCCCGAAGACGCCGATCAGGCCGCGATCACCGACTCCATTCACCGTGTCGTCAAGGACATCCAGCAGTACGTGCCCGGCTACCGGTTGCTCAACGAACCGCAGTTCGACAAACCGAGCGTCGTTTCCGGTGGCTATGCAACGGTCACCACGTTCGTCGAGGTCGAAGGCGCAGGCGATTTCCTGCCGCCGTACGCGGGCAACCTCGACATCATGACGGCAGCAGCCACCAAGGTGGGCGAGGAAATCGCCCAGAAGCTTCTGAGTGTGAAGGCATGAGCGACATGATTCATTTCGATTCGAGCTGGGACATCCGCGTCACCGACACGTCACTGCGCGACGGCTCCCACCACAAGCGTCATCAGTTCACCGTCGAAGAAGTACGAGCCATCGTCGGTGCCCTCGACGGAGCCGGAGTGCCGGTCATCGAGGTCACTCACGGCGACGGCCTCGGCGGGTCCTCCTTCAACTACGGCTTCTCGAAGACTCCCGAGCAGGAACTGATCAAAGCTGCAGTCGAGACGGCGACCAACGCGAAGATCGCCTTCCTGATGCTGCCCGGGTTGGGCATCAAGGACGACATCGTCATCGCACAGGACAACGGTGCGTCCATCTGCCGCATCGCAACTCACTGCACCGAGGCAGACGTATCCATCCAGCACTTCGGCCTCGCGCGTGAGCGTGGACTCGAAACAGTCGGATTCCTCATGATGGCTCACTCGATTCCGCCGGAGAAGCTGGCCAAGCAGGCTCGCATCATGGCCGACGCGGGTTGCCAGTGTGTGTACGTGGTCGACTCGGCCGGCGCGCTGGTACTCGAGCAGGTATCCGATCGCGTCGAGGCGCTGGTTCAGGAACTCGGCAACGACGCTCAGGTCGGCTTCCACGGCCACGAGAACCTGGGCCTGGGCGTCGCCAATTCCATTGCGGCAGTTCGTGCGGGAGCCAAGCAGATCGACGGTAGTACCCGTCGGTTCGGTGCCGGCGCCGGCAACGCCCCGGTCGAGGCCTTCGTCGGTGTTTGCGACAAGATCGGCGTCAAGACCGGTATCGACTTCTTCGCCATCGCCGATGCAGCCGAAGATGTTGTGCGCCCGGCAATGCCGCAGGAATGCCTGCTCGATCGTCAAGCGCTGATGATGGGCTACGCCGGCGTGTACTCGAGCTTCCTCAAGCATGCCGAGCGTCAGGCAGAACGGTACGGAGTGTCGTCTGCCGAGCTTCTGGTGCGCGCAGGCAAGCGCAAGTTGGTCGGCGGCCAGGAAGATCAGTTGATCGACATCGCGCTGGAACTCCAGCGCGAAGCAGCGGCTTCCTAGGCCATGGCAGACGTACTGGCCGGAAAAGTGGCCTTGGTGACCGGCGCGTCCTCAGGATTGGGGCGCGCGGTGACCGAGATCCTCCACCGCAGGGGCGCACAGGTTTTCGGTATCGCCCGTGACAAGGAAAAGCTGCGGCAGTCGATGGTCGAGGTGGTCGGCACGGACGGTGAGCGTCGTTACGCAGCGACGGACGTCTCGGATTCTGCTCAGTGTGATGTGGCCGTGCAAGCGTGTGTCGACGCGCTCGGTGGTATCGACATCCTCGTCAACGTGGCGGGATCGCACTCGCTTCGTCATACGGCGGATATTGCGGATTCCGAATGGGCACATGACCTTGCGGTCAATCTGAACGGACCGTTCTTCCTTTCCCGAGCAGCACTGCCGCACTTGCTGGAACGGGGCGGCAACATCGTCAACGTCTCCTCGATCGCGGGGCTGGAAGGGCAGGCGTACTCGGCTGGATACTGTGCTGCCAAGCACGGACTCATCGGACTGACCCGTGCGATGGCGATGGAGTTCACCGGAAAGTCTCTGCGTGTCAACGCAATCTGCCCCGGCGGCATGATGACTCCTCAAGTCACCGGATTCACTTTCCCCGACGGAGTCGACTTCGATCTCGTCATGAAGGTTGCGTCGCCGCGTGGCTTGATGGAAGCCGAGGACGTTGCGAAGATGGTGGCTTTCGTGGCCTCCGACGACGCCTCGGCGATACACGGGGCCGTTTACTCGGTCGACAACGGAAAAATGGCATGAACCCGTTGGTCTCGGGACCGATCTTCCAGATCTGCTGGGTGGTCGAGGACATCGAGGCTGCCGAACAGGAGTTCACTCGGCAGTGGGGAGTGGAGCGGTGGCTGCGTATGCCAGGCATCGTCTTTGGCCCCGAGACCACAACGTATCGCGGGGAGCCCGCGGACTATGTCGTGCACGTATCGATCGGATATGCGGGCAGCCAACAGCTCGAGCTGATCCAACCAGTGTCCGGACGCAACCTGTACACGGAGTTCCTGGAGACTCACGGCGTCGGAGTTCATCACATGGCTTGGGTTCCAGACGATTACGAGGCGACGTTGCTAGAGGCCGAGCGTCGCGGAATGTCGGTGGTGCAACAAGGTCGGGTAGAGGGCGCCGGCATGGAGTTCTCCTACCTCGATGCCGGGCCATTGGGTGGATACGTCGAGTTGATGAAGCTCTCACCCGAGATCCGGTTGATGTTCGCTTCGCTCATTCCTGATTGACGGCAAACACTTTTGCGAAGTAGTCGGAAACGTTCTCCGGGTGACCACGGAATCCGAGGTAGCCGTCGGGGCGAATGACCAGCGCCGCCGTACCTTCGACCCCATACGCGGCGCATACCTGCGAGTCGTTGTCCTCGATGATCGGCACCAACGAATCGACGGTCACGGTTCCCGGTGGCACTATCGCGTAGACGTCCAACATGCGGTGCGCTGATCGAATGGCGGCGTCGGCGACCTTCTCGAGGCTGTTGATGCTCTCTGTGGATCCGTCCGAAGTCAGCAGTAGCGTGTGGTCGACTCCGGACAGCAAGTCGAACAACCGAATTGGATACTGCACACCGTCTCGGCGCATTCCGCGGGCATCGGGTGCACGCTCGCCCGGTTGAACGTGTGGACTCGAAGAATCACGCCCGGTGTTCAGCGGACTCTCCGAGTAGTCGATCAACAATTGAGCCTGGCGCCGCATTGCCGTGTCGATCGAGGACTCTCGCGAACCGATTCCTTCTCGAGCATTTCGGACGGTCATGCCGACGACTTCTTCACCGACCGGACGTCTTTCGGCATCGTAGGTCTCGAGAAGATCTGCTGTTGCAACGCCTTTGACGGCGAGCGCTACCTTCCATGCGAGATTGTGGGCGTCCTGGATCCCGGTGTTCATGCCCTGCGCGCCAGTCGGGGGATGGATGTGCGCGGCGTCGCCGGCGACAAAAACCCGTCCGCGACCGTAAGCGTCGACGATGCGGTGGCTGATGCGGAAGACCGAGGACCATCGCAGCATCGAGGTGGTTGTCGGTTCTGGGGACAGTCTGTCGAGCACGGCCTGGATGTGATGGAGTTCAGGTGTCTTGCCGGTTGAAAAACCGTGTTGTACAGAGGCTTTGTTCGACGATTCGTCCGGCATCAAATCGTCCGGAACGAGCATCGACATGCGGTACCGCTTGTGTCCGGGAAGTGGGATGCAGACGAGTAGGTCGTCGGTGGTTCCGTCGTCGGTGGTGTGGTTGGCGCGGACGGAGTAGCCGCTGGGGATCGACCAGTCGACTTCGACGTCACCGAGCATGTAGCTTTCCGCAAACGCGCCGCCCTCGAAGCTCAGGCCAAGCCCTTTACGGACCACGCTGTGAGCGCCGTCGGAACCCACCAGATACTGGACATTCACGGTGCTGCCGTCGCTGAGTGTGCAGGTGACGGCGCCGTCGGATTGTTCGAATGCGGTGAGACCGACTCCGCGTTCGACGGTTGTCCCCAGCTCGGCGAGTCGCTCGGTGAGGATGCGCTCCGTCGAGTACTGGGGGAGGCAGAGGAACCAGTAAGGAACGTCCTCGGGGAGGGTGAGGTCGACGCGGGCGACCTCGACGCCGTTCGTGTACATGATCTGACCGCGCATCAGTGTCGAGGCGTCGAGTGCATGGCGGAGCACCCCCATGTTCTCGAAAAGTTCGAGAGTGCGTGGCTGAATCCCGACGGCTTTCGCGTATTGCCGCGGTTCGTCGAGGGGGTCGACTATTCGACAGGAGATGCCGCGTCTGCGCAGCTCGATCGCGGTGGTCAAACCGATCGGGCCGGCGCCCGCTACCAATACGTCGGTATCCATGAGGACCCACTCACGTCGGGGACAGTCGGTCATTTCAGTATGGGCAAGCGAACTTCTGTTTTGGGGAAATTGACCCTAATCGGACATTTTGGGGGTTTCCTGCATGGATCGAAGATCGTGGGAAGATCGCGAGGTGAGGGCAGACGAGTTGCATCATGAGCCGCCGGGGTACCGCTGCCCGTTCTGTCGCTACGCGCTCGGTGAGTTCGACGAGTACAACGCGTCGACCGACCTCGTCGCCCGAACCGACAATGTAATTGCTCGGATTTCCCCGAAGTGGTGGCCGGACAACCCTGGCCACGTACTTGTGTCACCGATCGAACACTTCGAGAATCTCTACACTTTGCCCACGAGCGTCGGGCACTCGGTGTTCGACCTGGTTCAGGCTGTGGCTGTTGCAATTCGTGAAGAATACGGCTGTGACGGTGTCTCGACCAGGCAGCACAACGAACCGGCGGGCAACCAGGACGTCTGGCACCACCACGTCCACGTATTTCCGCGCTACGAGGACGATCGCCTGTACTCCCGGCATGGCGAAGCGTCGTACGTTTCACCCCAAGCTCGAGCGCCTTTCGGTGCACTTTTGCGCCCTCGGTTCCTCGAATTCTGATCCAATACGCACTCGGCCGAGTGCTGGGGCAGGCGGAGGAACCGGGTAGTGAATTCGCGAAATGGCCATTTCCGCGTAGGCGTCAGCGTATCGGCTCGAGATCACCTGGCGTCCATGTCTGGTCGAAGAATGGCTTGCCAGGGCCGTAGAGACGAAGGATCACGAAGTAGCCCTTTCCCGGCAGAGTTCGGAGCCAGTTCGTCTCGTCTGCAGCGTTCGGCTTGGTCGGCCCGAAGTAGATGTCGTGTGACCCGTCGGGGTTGATCGTTGGTTTGTCCATCGTGTTGACCGAGGGGAAGGGTTGTCCGTTGTCGAGGCCGGACGCGGTGACGCTGTCGTAGAGAGCAACTGACCAGAAAAGCGCCGCGGGCAAGTCCGGAGGTAGATGAAGTGAGTACGAGTTCCCCCCGTCCAACCAGTTTCCTTCGGAATCTTTCATGGTCGCCGGGTACTTTGCGCCCTTGTCGACGATGTTCACGACCATGCCAGGTGAATTGGAGTACGCCGCAGTGAAGAACGCACCGCGCTGCTCGAGATTCGTGAATGTGCCGCTCGATTGGAACTCGGTATTCTCGCCGGCGAAAGTGTTGACCCACGGTTGATTTGGATAGTAGGTGCCCCCCGGTTCGAGCGCCAGCAAGCTGGTCACGGTCACCTTGGACATCTTGAATGCTGTGCGAGCGGCCTTGTCGAGAAGTTCTCGGTCGTCAGGAGTGGGATCGAATGCTTTTCCCTTTTCGATTCCGAGTGTGTGGAGAAAGCCGCGCAGGTCAAGGTCATAGGGGTCCACGGCCTCGCTCTGGATGAACCTGTCGAGCATCTCGAAGTAGGTGCCGTCCTGTGGAAAGAGCATGTTGCATTCCACCCCTGAAGCGCGAGGGAACTGCATGGGTAACGCGCCGTCCTTCTGTCCGAGGGGATAGATGACGGTGCTCTCGATCCGGTTGACAGCGGGAGACAAATCGGCGGGATCGGCGAAGAACGCACGCCAGAAAAGGAATACGTTGTTGGTGCGTGAGCGGTAGATGTATCCCTCGGCCGGTTCCGGCCCGGAGTACCCGGGTGGCAGCAGCACGTATGTCGCACCGGATCCGGCGTCGGGCCCCGCCAAGCCGACATCACCTTTCCAAGTGTGTCCCTCGATAGTGGGGCCGACGATCGGACGTTGCCAGAAGTCGTCGAAAATCCCCTGGACTCCCGCCGGGGCCTCGACGACCAAAGGGCCGTATTTGTCGAGATCGAGATATCCCATGGCATAAACGACGTCGAAGTTCGGGGTTGTCACGAGAGTCTTTGCATCGATTCGGTTTTGCCATATCGGGAGGACGTTGTATCCGGCACCGAACGTCGATTCCGAACCCTCTTTCATCGCCCAGATGTTGATCGCCGGCAATGACCACAGATAGCTCTGTACGGCTCGTTGGAACACCAACTCGTTTCGCAACGAGATCGAAGTCTCGCGAGTCGGGAATCCGGTCTCGAACTTCGAGTCCGCCAAGTCGTCGTAGTGCCCCATCGTCGATCCTCTCGCTCGGTCGCGGCGTGGCAGTGCGCGCCGACTTCGACCACACAATCACGGTTGGAGCGCTGGGGGATCGCCCGTCAAGGATGAGAACTGCGCTCTGGCGAGCGGATCGACCGGGGATTCCGAAGGCGACACCTGGCCCTCCCCGAGCTTCCAGCGTGTACAAATCAGCATGTTTGTAAAACTTTTACCTTCAAAATCGTTGACAAAAGACCGCAATTTGTCCACTCTCTATACATAGATGTTGTTCGTGTCGCGGGTTGCCGCGCAGGACGCACTCACTGATCCGAACGAGAACTGGAGAATTCGATGGCGGCGTTGGTGTACACCGAGCCAGATGGTCGGCTCGCAACTTGGAGAGACCGGAAACGCTACTTGTGGCTGTTGGCGCTGATTCCGTCATCGGCAACTTTCATCGCCGTGGGGCTTGTTACCGCCACCGGATGGAATGTCTTCTGGTGGACCGGCCCACTGATTGCGTTCGCTCTCATTCCCGTCATCGACATCCTGGCGGGTGAGGACGGGAAGAATCCGCCCGACGAGGTGATCGACGAACTCGAGAACGACCGCTTCTACCGGTGGTGCACCTACGCCTATCTGCCGCTGCAGTACACGGCCTTCTTCCTGTCCTGCTACATCTGGGCACGTTGGGATTTGAGCGTTCTCTCCAATATCGGACTCGCAGTGACGATCGGTGTGACGGCCGGAATCGGCATCAACACAGCCCATGAACTCGGGCACAAGAAGGAGAGCGTCGAGCGCTGGTTGTCCAAAATCGTTCTCGCACAAAGTGCTTACGGTCACTTCTACCTCGAGCACAACCGTGGCCACCATGTGCGAGTGTCGACTCCGGAAGATCCGGCGACCTCGCGCTTCGGTGAGACCCTCTACGGTTTCTGGCCGCGCAGCGTCGGCGGGGGATTGAAGTCGGCGTGGCATCTCGAGAAGACCCGCTTCGAGCGTTTGGGCACCACGCACTGGAGCATCAAGAACGACGTGCTCAACGCCTGGCTCATGTCGGTTGTTCTGTTCGGTGTCGCGCTTGCAGTATTCGGGATCGGCATCGCGCCGTACCTCGTGATCCAGGCGTTCATCGGGTTTTCGCTGCTCGAAGCGATCAACTACCTCGAGCACTACGGACTCCTGCGTCAGAAAACCGCAAGCGGACGGTACGAGCGATGCACGCCGGCGCACAGCTGGAACAGTGATCGCATCTGCACCAACGTCTTCCTTTATCACTTGCAGCGGCACAGCGATCACCATGCGAATCCGACACGTCGTTACCAGGCGCTTCGCAGCATGGAAGAGGCCCCTCAGCTCCCGAGCGGCTACGCCAGCATGATCATGCTCGCCACCGTTCCACCCCTGTGGCGCAAGGTGATGGACCACCGCGTCCTCGAGCACTACCGAGGTGACATCACCCAGGTCAACATCGCGCCGAAGAAGCGCGCCAAGATCCTCGCGGCCTACGGGGTGAATGCATGAACGCCTACATCTGCCCGATCTGCGACTACACGTACACCGAATCGACAGGCGCTGCGCGAGAGGGTTTTCCGCCAGGTACCGCGTGGTCGAGTATCCCGGACGACTGGTGCTGCCCCGACTGCGGCGTCCGCGAGAAGGTCGACTTCACCCTCGTCACGCAATCCTGATCGAAATACCCACCGGTGAAAGGAAAACCGATGTCCGAGACTGCCACTGCTTACAAATTGTTCCGCTGCCTCCAGTGCGGGTTCGAATACGACGAAGCGATCGGCTGGCCCGACGACGGTATCGAGCCGGGTACTCGCTGGGACGAGATTCCCGAAGACTGGTCCTGCCCTGATTGTGGTGCTGCCAAAGTCGATTTCGAGATGGTCGAGGTGGACCGCTGATGACAGCGGTCAGTGAACCCGACACCCGGACCGTGGTGATCGTGGGCACGGGCATCGCCGGTTCCGGTGCTGCGCAGGCCCTACGCAAAGAAGGGTTCGGCGGCAGCATCATCCTGATCGGCTCCGAAACGGAGGAGCCGTACCGACGTCCGGCGCTGTCGAAGGAACTACTGTCCGGGAAAGCGTCGATCGATCGGGTTCGGTTGCGACCGCCGACTTTCTGGACCGAGCAGGGTATCGACCTTCGGATCGGCGTGACTGTCACGAGTATCGACACAGATTCCCGCACAGTATGTTTAGTCGACGGGGACAGCATCGACTACGACGTTCTGATTCTTGCCACTGGTGGACGGTCCCGACGGTTGACCGCGGAAGATTCTGAGCGCGTTCACTATCTTCGGGATATCGCAGACATGCGACGCTTGCAATCCCAGCTGATCGAAGGATCCTCGCTATTGGTGGTCGGCGGTGGCTTGATCGGATCGGAGGTGGCGTCAACGGCACGCGACTTGGGTTGCAGTGTGCAGGTTCTCGAAGCACAACCCGTGCCCCTGTCCAGGCTGCTTCCACCGTCGATAGCGGAGAAGATCGCCGCGCTGCACAACTTGGGCGGCGTCACCTTGCAGACGGGAGTCGACCTCGAGACGCTCACGACGGGTGCCGACGGCGTCACCGCACGTGCGCGTGACGGACGCGAGTGGACAGCGAACTTGGCCGTGGTCGCAATCGGATCCTTGCCCGATACCGATGTGGCTGCTGCTGCGGGTATTGGAGTGGACAACGGGATTACGGTAGACCGATACCTCAGAACGTCTGTCGATGGTGTGTACGCGATCGGCGATGTGGCCAACGTGCCCAACGGTTTTCTCGGCGGCATGCACCGTGGTGAGCACTGGAACACTGCGCAGGACCACGCCGTCGCAGTTGCCAAGACCATTGTGGGGAAGGCGGAACCTTTCGAATCCGTCCCATGGAGTTGGTCGAACCAATTCGGCCGCAACATTCAAGTAGCTGGTTGGCCAGGCGCGGACGACACCGTGATTGTTCGAGGAGACTTGGACTCCTATGACTTCACTGCGATCTGCATGCGCGATGGAAATATCGTCGGTGCTGTGAGCGTGGGCCGGCCGAAGGACATTCGCGCCGTCCGAACCCTTATCGAACGCTCCCCGGACATCAGCGCCGACGTACTCGCCGATTCGAACAGGGATCTGACCGAACTTGCGGCGGGTCTTGTCGCCTTACCGGTGCTCTGAGTTCGTGACTTCTGTTGCTTGCGTGTCCACCGTTTTGACACCGAGCACGGGCGATGGAAATCTTCCCGATATGTCCACCGCTCGTGCCCGTGTCCCGTACCACGAGGCAGCTCGTCAACTTCTCCGTGCGTCAGCGCTCGACGCCACACGCGAACTCTTGACCGAGAAATCGTGGAACGACATCACGATGGCGCATATCGCGGAAGCTGCGGGTATGAGCCGGCAGACGTTGTACAAGGAGTTCACGTCCCGGCAGGGATTGGCGTCCGGATACCTCATCCGTTTCGTCGACGAGTTCCTCGAAGAGGTGGAACGCGAAGTAGCGCTGCACCATTCGGACCCCCGAGGTGCGGTCTCGGCGGCCTTCCGTGCATTCTTCGACGCCGGTGCCCGGGATCCGATGGTGGTCAGTATTGTCGGTCCTCGTCCGCAACATGACCTGCTGAGCCTGGTCACCACCGACGGGACTCCACTGCTCGAACATGCGAGCGCGAGGTTGGCCGAGATCTTCATGACCAGTTGGGCGAACGTCGACCGCATCCATGCCGAGATGTTCGGCAGCACGATAGTGCGTCTGGCGATCAGTCACGTGACGTTGTCCTTCGGTACTCCAGATCAGATCGCCGAGAACCTGGGGGAGATGTTCGGGCCGTTCCTCGATCAAGTCATCGGTTCGGGCACAGTCGAACCGAACTGAGCCGACAGGATCGATACGGTTTCCGAGCTAGGACGGAAGTTCGATCGAGACTGATCGCCGTAGTTCTTTGGTGGGAAGTTTCGCCGATATGTGTGAATCCAAGTCCCGCTTCTCGGTAGCGTGCCGGACGTGCGTCGAGGTGCAGCCCGTGGGCGGCTCTCGTCAGATTCCGTCAACGGTGGAGGGTTTCGAAGATGAAGAGTCGCAATAAGTCTCGAGTGATGTCGACAGTTGCGCTAGTTGCAACATTTGTCATGGCCGGTGCAGGTGTGGCAATCGCCGACGAATCATCGTCAGGGTCTTCCGGCAGCGGATCGCTCGGTTCCTCCGGTGCGGCAGAGGTTGATCCGTTGACCTTCGACGGTTGGGGCACGTGCCCGATCGAGGATCTCGAGGTGACGACGTGCGCCAGCGTCGTAGTTCGCGGAGGGACCATGAAATTGGGCGCGCTTTCGGTGCCGATCCCGGACGGAAGTCTCAAGGTTGCGGGCGGCGTGAAATACGCGACCCAGCCGGACAACAGTTTCATCGAGACGTTCGTCGCCAAGCAGGACGGGTCCAACGGGGTCTATTCCAATCCGATTTCGGTACCCGGAGGTGCTCTCGGGATCGATACTCCGCTGGGACTGACTCAGATCAGCGCGACGGTGGAATCGGTGGGAGTCCCGGATCTGAAGGTTCTCGAGCAGGAACTCACCATGCCTGTTCGATTGAAACTGTCTAATCCGTTGCTCGGTGACGATTGCTACATCGGTTCGGTTTCGAATCCGATCAACCTTCACCTGACCACAACCGGAAACCCTCCGTCGGAACCTATCGGTGAGTTCCCCGGTGCAGTGTTCCCGGCAGTCCCACATTCGGATGCTGTGTTTGCGGCGCCGGGAGCTAGCGGATGTGGACCGCTCGGTGCGCTCAACTGGGCGGTGAATCTACGCGGGGGAGTGCCGGCGGCCAGCGGAAAGAACTCTCTCACCACGTCGAGCGACGTCTACGCGGTGGCCGCACGAAAGGTGCGACCGCCTGCCTGACGGACGCACAGTCGCTGGAACGTAGAACGAGGGCCGACCCGTGGTGGGTCGGCCCTCGTTCTACACAATCAGGTCAGCTGACCTCGGGATCACGGACCGTGATGGTGCCGTCCCTTACTGCGTCGGCGATGCTGTCGTGCAGTTTCGGGCAACCGTCTTTCAATGCCGTCGACTGACCGGAAGCAATTGCCTCTTTGAAGGTGTGGCAACGCAGCGCCGGGTCGGAAGTCCACTGCACGCTGGTGTGTTTGTACGTGTTCTTGCGAACAAGTACGCATGCACCGCATGCCTTGCAGTCGACTTCCTGCAGACCCGAGTCGAGGTATTCGTGCTTGTCCTCGATCGTCTGGGCCGCGATCGCCTCGAGCCGTTCCGTTTGCCCGGCAAAGTCCGGTGCCTTGGCCCAGCGAGCCCACCGTGCGTCGGTTCCGATCGAGGCGCTCACGATTAGACCTCTGCTTCCTTCTTTGCCGCTTCTGCTGCAGCTTCCTTCTCGGCCTTCTGGCGTGCGAGGTTTTCCTCGACCTCGGCGTGCCAGGCCTCGTTTGCCTTGGTGGTGTCCACCTCGAACTCGAAGCGCTGCGTCATCTTCTCGGTGACGTCGGCCTTGTCCACGTAGAACTGCTCGTACCAGCGTCGTAGCTGGTAGACGGGGCCGTCTTCTTCGCAGAGGAGGGGATTTTCGATCTTGGTCTTGTTCTTCCAGATCGCGACGTCCTGTAGGAAGCCCTCGCTGATGCCCTCGGTGAACTTGCCGGCCAACTTGTCGGCCATCTCGTCGGAGACACCCGTCGGCTTCTTGACCGTCACGCCCCACTGCAGCACGAACGAGTCCGGGCTGATCGGGTAGTGGCAGTTGATCAGAACACTCTCGACCTCGTATCCGCTGTAGCTGTTCCACAGGGGATTGACCATGTACGACGGTCCGTAATACGCAGCTTCGGAGCGAAGAAGCGTGTCGCCGCCGTACTGGGAGGCCATTCCGATGTCGGGACGGCCGGTGGTGTTGAGGTACTGAGTGGCGATCTCACCTTCGAAGACGTTCTTGAAGTACGTCGGGAAGGCGTAGTGGATGTAGTAGAAGTGCGCCATGTCGACCACGTTGTCGATGATCTCGCGGCAGTTGGACCCCTCGATGACCATGGAGTTCCAGGTCCAGTCGGTCCATTCGTCGCTGTACGCACCCTCGATACGAGGAATCACGATCTCCTCGGGCGGCGGATTGCCCTCGGGGTCGTTCCAGACGAAGAGCTGACCGTTCTGCTCGAGGGTCGTCCACGCGCGGGTGCGTGCGAGCGGAGGCACGCGGCGGGCATAAGGAATGCCGGTGCACTTTCCGTTGCCGCCCCAGCGCCAGTCGTGGAAGGGGCAGGCGATGGAATCGCCCTTGACCTCGCCTTGTGTGAGGTCACCGCCCATGTGACGGCAGTATCCGTCGAGAACTTTGATGTCGCCCTTGCTGTCGGCGAACACCACGAGCTTCGTACCGAAAGCCTCGATCGCGTGCGGTTTGCCGTCCTTGAAGGTCTTCAGTAGACCCAGGCAGTGCCAACCGCGGGCGAAACGAGTTTGCACCGTTCCGACGTCGATCTCGCGAATCTGCGCCATTGTGACCTCACATCCCTTCTAGCTGTTAGTAGAACACGTTATAGAACTCGATCCGGTTCCGCCAGATTTTGGGGGCACTTGTTACAGCATTGCGGCCACAAACGGGACCTTTGTCAGCGTCTCGACAGAAAAGAGAACGTGTTCTAGTCTCAAGTGTAAGTGAACCAACCGATCGAGGAAGACGGGAGCGTCGAAGTGGGTAACCATGACAGCCACGAGGTGATGCAGAGGCTCGACGCACTACTGCCGGCACTGCGCGAGCGCGCACAGGAGACCGAGGATCTGCGTCGTATCCCCGACGAGTCCATCAAGGGGCTCCAGGAAACGGGCTTCTTCCGCTTGCTGCAGCCGAAGCAGTGGGGCGGGTACGAAGCCGATCCGGTGCTGTTCTACTCCGCGGTCAAGAAGATCGCCAGCGCGTGCGGTTCCACAGGGTGGGTCTCCTCGATCATCGGCGTACACAACTGGCACCTCGCCCTCTTCTCTCAGCAGGCGCAGGAAGACGTGTGGGGCAACGACACTGACGTGCGCATCTCGTCCTCTTACGCTCCGATGGGTATGGGTGAAGTAGTCGAGGGCGGATACAAGGTCAACGGTGCGTGGGCGTGGTCCTCGGGTTGTGACCATGCCAGCTGGGCCGTTCTCGGTGGTCCGGTGTTCAAGGACGGCCGCGCAGTCGATTTCGTGAGCTACCTGATTCCTCGCGAGGACTACCAGATCGACGACGTGTGGAATGTGGTCGGCCTGCGTGGAACCGGCTCCAATACGGTTGTGGTCAAGGATGTTTTTGTTCCCAAGCATCGCGTTCTGAGCTTCCGGGCGATGAGCGAATTGACCGCCCCGGGCCTCGAGAAGAACACTGCACCGGTCTACAAGATGCCGTGGGGAACCATTCACCCCACCACGATCTCGGCGCCGATCGTCGGAATGGCTTACGGCGCTTACGAAGCGCACGTCGAGCATCAAGGCAAGCGTGTTCGTGCTGCGTTCGCCGGCGAGAAGTCGAAGGACGATCCGTTCGCCAAGGTGCGCATCGCCGAGGCGTCCAGTGACATCGACGCCGCGTGGCGTCAGCTCTCCGGCAACGTCGCCGACGAGTACGCGTTGATCCTTGCAGGCGAAGAGGTTCCGATGGAACTGCGGCTGCGCGCTCGACGCGACCAGGTGCGCGCCACTGGCCGTGCGATCGCCTCGATCGACAAGCTTTTCGAGAACTCTGGTGCCACCGCACTGCAGAACGGCACTCCGATTCAGCGTTTCTGGCGCGACGCCCACGCTGGTCGCGTCCACGCCGCGAACGATCCCGAACGCGCATACGTCATGTTCGGAACCGGCGAATTCGGTCTGCCGATCACCGACACGATGCTCTAGAGGAGGCTCAGTGACAACCACCGAAGAAGCTCTCACCTACGAGTCCACTTCGCGGTTCGCGCAAGTGCGCCCCGATCTGAAACTGCACTTCCACGAGGCGGGCGTCGGAAACGACAAGACCATCGTGCTGCTGCACGGCGGTGGCCCAGGCGCGTCGTCGTGGTCGAACTTCGCCCGCAACATTCCGGTGTTGGCGAAGAACTTTCACGTCATCGCCGTCGATCAGCCCGGTTACGGGCAGTCCGACAAGCCGACGGAGCATCCGCAGTACTTCGTGCACAGTGCGTCGGCGCTCAATGATCTTCTGGATACGCTCGAGATCACCGGTCGCGTTGACCTGCTGGGTAATTCGCTCGGTGGTGGCGCTGCTGTTCGCTTTGCGCTCGACTACCCGGACCGTGCGGGTCGCCTCGTTCTGATGGGCCCCGGCGGTCTGAGTGTCAACCTGTTTGCGCCGGACCCCACCGAGGGCGTCAAGAACCTCGGGAAGTTCAGCTACCAGCCCACACGGGAGAACCTCGAAGCGTTCCTGCGGATCATGGTCTTCGATCAGAAGCTGATCACGCCGGAACTCGTCGACGAACGCTTTGCTGCCGCCAGCACTCCCGAGTCGCTGGCTGCGGCCAAGGCGATGGGTAAGTCCTTCTCCAGCGGTGACTTCGAGCTTGGCATGCTCTGGCGCGAGGCGTACAAGCTTCGACAGCGTGTGTTGCTGATCTGGGGCCGTGAGGATCGGGTCAACCCCCTCGACGGCGCACTGGTTGCGCTCAAGATGATCCCGCGCGCGCAACTCCACGTCTTCGGCGGTTGCGGTCACTGGGCGCAGCTCGAGAAGTTCGACGAATTCAACCGGCTCGCAACCGACTTCCTGCTCGACGGAGGTAAATGATGGGTATTCGATCTCTGGCGTACATGCGCATCGGGGCCACCGACATGGCTGCGTGGCGCGAATACGGACTCAAGATCCTCGGAATGATCGAGGGTAAGGGCGTCGACGCGGAATCGCTGTATCTGCGTATGGACGACTTCCCGGCGCGTCTTGTCATCGTTCCGAACGACACGGACCGTCTGCTCGTCTCGGGCTGGGAAACCGCGAATGCGGCTGAGCTGCAGGATATCCGTGACAGGTTGTCGGCAGCCGGTGTTCCGTTCAAGGAAGGCACGGCGGAGCAGCTCAAGGACCGTCGCGTCGTCGAGATGATCGCGTTCGAGGACACCTCGGGCAACTCCCTCGAGGTGTTCCACGGCGCTGCTCTCGAACACCGCCGGATCGTGAGCCCGTACGGGCACAGGTTCGTGACGGGAGAGCAGGGGCTCGGTCACGTCGTGCTCACCACCGACGACGACGATGCTTCGCTGCGGTTCTACCGCGACGTACTCGGATTCAAGCTTCGCGACTCGATGCGTCTGCCTCCGCAGATGGTCGGCCGGCCCGCGGACGGCGACCCGGCGTGGCTGAGGTTCCTCGGCTGCAACCCGCGTCACCACAGCTTGGCGTTCCTGCCGTTGCCCAACCCGACGGGCATCGTGCATTTGATGCTCGAGGTGGAGAACTCCGACGACGTCGGACTGTGCCTCGACCGGGCACTGCGCAAGAAGGTCAAGATGTCGGCGACTCTCGGCCGCCACGTCAACGACGAGATGCTCTCGTTCTACATGAAGACTCCGGGCGGGTTCGACATCGAATTCGGTTGTGAGGGGCTAGAGGTCGAGGACGAAAACTGGATCGCGAGGGAAAGCACGGCCGTGAGCCTGTGGGGTCACGACTTCACGGTGGGAATGAAGCCGTGAGTTCGCCCGACGCGTCGGTGAGTGCGGAGCAGGCTATCGATCCACGCCAGTTCCGCACGGTTCTCGGGCAATTCTGCACGGGTATCACCATCATCACGACAGTCGACGACGGTGAGCCGGTCGGGTTCGCGTGTCAGTCTTTCGCTGCCCTGTCACTCGACCCGCCTTTGGTGTTGTTCTGCCCCACCAAGGGTTCTCGGTCGTGGGCGGCAATCGAGCGGACCGGGAAGTTCGCCGTCAACGTGTTGGCGGAGGAACAGCAGGCGGTGTGTGCTCGTTTCGGGTCGCGTGAGCCGGACAAGTTCGCGGGTATCGATTGGACGCCATCACCGTTGGGGTCACCGATCATCGACAAGTCGCTTGCCCACATCGACTGCACGGTGGAAACCGTCCACGACGGCGGCGATCACTACGTCGTCTTCGGCCGTGTGTCGTCGATGAGTGAGATCAAGACCGAACGCCCGCTGCTCTTCTACCGCGGGCAGTACACAGGCATCGAGCCGGACAAGACTGTGCCGGCTACCTGGCGTGACGATCTGGAAGCGTTCCTGACGACCACGACAGAAGATACCTGGCTGTAGTGGCAACCCCGTGAGTGGTTAAGGAGTCCAGGGGCTCCTTAACCACTCACGGGGCCGGAGGCCCTACAGAGAAAAACAGGTATGACAGAAGTCGTCACCGAACGGCGTCAGCAGGATGCTACGACGCACTATCTTGTTGGATCGTCCGGCTCGCTTGACCGCCTCGATCACCGACGGCTGGACCTCGACCACCTGGTACCGGTCGGCCTCGACGGGCTCGCGTGAGAACGCCACCAAACCGAGCCGATGCAGGTTGTTCAGGTACGCGCTGATGCGGTCCAGATGGCGACATCCCGCCAGTTCTCCGATCATCGACAGACCCTCGTCGATCATCTCCGAGCCGACGCCGAACGGCCGCGCCGTACGTACGTCCACGCTCGGTTGCGCACCTGAAGTGGCCAGCAACCGAAGAATTCGAGCTTCGTCCGGCGCGATTTCGTCGAGGATCCGGTCGTAGGCCGGGTGCAGATCGTCGCGATCGGTCACGTCCGCGGAACGGTCCAGCAACCTGTCGCCGCGTGCCCGCAGCGCCGCGAGAGTGGCTTCGACACTCTGTTTGCGATTGGTTCGAGTTGCCATTGCTGCCCGTAGGTTTTCGGTCCGCGAGCCGTCTCCGCTGGAGTTCTCGGCCCGACGTTCGGATTGAACATTGGCCGATTCAGCGGCCTCTGCCGCGGCTTCGGCGGCAGCCTGAACGATCTGCCGCGTCGCCTCCTTCGCCGTTCCGAAAGCCCAACCCGTCAGCTTGATCGACGTGAGCGTCGTCGTGGCAGTCAGCCCGACAAGGCTGCGGATCAGACGCTTTTCGACGGATTCGACCGGCGCGATGTCCGCAGCCCAGTCGTACGATTCCGCTTCGACGATCAGGCGATGGTCGTGCTCACTCATACTCATACTCCGACTCATACTCCGAATATTGCGAGGTGCAGGAAACCGGCAAACGAGCCCAGCACGGCCCCGTGTACGAACAACAGCCACTCGTCCTGTTTGACGGCTGAGCGTAGTAGTTCACTGAAATCTTCCGGTGAAAGGATGCTCATGCGTTCGGTGACGAAGACACGAATCTTCTCCGACTGGCTCTCGGCGAACTCCGCGTCCTCGAAGACCCTTGGGTACAGATCGAGCACTTCGGTGGTGGCCAGGCCGGGCAGACGCTTGTAGCTCTGCGAACCGACGGTCATCTTGACCACCGACTTTGCCCAGCCGGCGGCGTCGTCGACGGATTCGCGCAGTACCTGATCGAGCATCCGCCGCGTTCGGTCCGAGCGGGGACCTTCGAGGAGTTCGGTGCCGATGTTCTCGAGCGTCACGACGTGATCGGCCAGGGTTTTTGCGTACCCGGCGATGATCTCGGTGCGACGTTTCAGGAAAAGTCCCTGCCGCCACGGCACCCAACGGCTGGGGGTGATCGGTTCGAAGATCATCGTGATTCCGAGGTAGTTCACGATGTACCCGATGATCACGCCACCGATGGGAAGCACCCACCACTGCGGAACCAGATGGAGGATTCCGACGAGCACGAAGCCCATCGGGAACCCGAAGTAGAAGCCGAAGTTCTGCATGAACCTGAGCTCTTTGTTGCCCATCGTGCGGAAGATGTCGTTGAGCAGTTTGGGATGCGAGGAGAGGTAGCGGATCACCATCAGCTTCGCGTCGATGAACTCGTCGATGTCCTCTTCGATGCGGTCGGTGATCATGCGCACGCTAGCCGGCAGATCGTCCTCCACCTTGCGGAAGACGGCTTCCTTCACCGACGTCGGAAGGTTGTGCCACAGCTGAGGATTCTCGGCCGTCATGATTCTGGTGACCACGCCGCGCACTTCACTGCGGGAGATGTTCACCAAGTGCTCGGCGATGCTGTCCGGGTCCAGGACGCGATAGAAATCGGCGATGCTGCCGACTTTCGCGAGGGATTTGTCGACGGCGATCGACGCCATCTTCTCCGCCCGCGAGGGGACGATGCCTTGCCAACCGAATCTGCCGTCGCTGGTGATCGCGGGGATCACCTGGACGCGTCGGGGGAGGAACGGGAAGAGCAGTTTGAGGCCGGGCACTTTGATCCCGTGGAAGTTGATCGGCGCAAACAGCATCAGGACGCCCGACCAATTGGTGATGTACCCGATGATTCCGGTGAACAAAGGAATGGTGATCAACTGTTCGAGCAAGTGGTCCGGCACCGTCGCACATCCTCCTCATATCCGAGAACCTCACGTTCGGACATGATTGCCGAAACTTCGCTCTTCGTGGGTGTTTCGTTGGCTACTGCTGCGCCTTCCCAGTTGCGTCAGCATAGAGGCCCGACAATTCGGGCTGTAGGTGGGTAGGAAGTTGATGTAACCTCACGTACATGGTCAGTATTGCGCACAACACGACGACGCCGGTTCTCTTCCGGCGCATCGTTTAGCAACTGCTGACCGAACCCTTTCAGCCCCGGGAGTTATCGCCCCGGGGCTTTCCTGTTTCGTCGCTCCGTGTGCGTCTCCCCTTGAACGATTTGGAGAGCTCTCATGAGCGTTGACCACCGCGAACTCGGGCGCGACCTGGAGTTTTTCGCCACCACCCCCATAGTCGGAGCCGGCCTTCCGCTCTGGTTACCGGACGGCGCCGTCATCAGGAACGAACTCGAAAAGTTCGCCGCCGAACAAGCAGCGCGCTCCGGTTGCCGGGGTGTCTATACCCCCGTTATGGCGAAGAAAGAGTTGTACGAAAGATCTGGTCATTGGTCCAAGTTCTCGGAAGACATGTTCCCCGAAATGAAGATAGGCGGAGAGTCATTTCTCCTTCGTCCGGCTAACTGTCCTCATCACGCTCAGGTATTCGCCGCTCGCGGTCGTAGTTATCGCGAGCTACCTTTCCGCGTTCGTGAACTCGGCTCGATGTTCCGTAGCGAACTCTCCGGAGTTCTCAGCGGATTGAGTCGAGTCCGACAGATCAATCTCGACGACGCACATGTCTTCTGTAGTCGTGAACAAGTGCAAGTGGAAGTGATCGTCGCGCTCGACGCGATCGAGCGCTGCTACTCGACTCTGGGGATTGCCGAACGGGGGTACCGACTCTCGATCAGAGGGGGAGAGGGGCAGTACCTCGGCACCGACGAGCACTGGGCGGACGCCGAGGATCACCTTCGCGAGGCGCTGAATGCACGCTCGATCGAGTACGTGGAAGCGAAGGGGGAGGCAGCGTTCTACGGTCCCAAGATCGACGTCCAGGTGCGAGACGCGCACGGCCGCGAGGAAACACTCTCGACCGTGCAACTCGACTTCAATCAACCGGAGCGGTTCGACCTCGAGTACACCGCTGAGGACGGATCCAAGGCTCGCCCCGTCATGATCCATCGGGGCTTGCTCGGGTCGATGGAACGCATGACTGCGCTTTTGATCGAAAGGTTCGAAGGGCGGATGCCGCCGTGGCTGGCACCCAACCAAGTCTCGATTCTGCCCGTCGGCGACCGGCACCAGGTTGAGGCCGAGCGTTTGCGGGCCGATCTCGAGGCTCGCGATGTTCGAGTGGCGATCGCGCCTGACGGATCGTTGGGACGTCGCATCCGCGAGGCACGCACTCACCGTGACCCGTACATCGCGGTGATCGGGGACAACGAGGTGCACGGCGGCACCGTCGACGTTCTGGTCCCTGCGCGTGGTGGGCGGGCGGTCGTCGATGCGAGTGTGTTTGTCGCTCAGGTGGTCTCGGGCATCGAGGAGCGTGCCCTGCTTCCGGCAGACTTCTAGCCGACGGGTAGTTCGTGGAGCGCGCGCACCAGTGGCGCGAGTTCGGGTGTTTTGCATGCCTCGTCGAGTGCGGCCTCGAGGGTGGCGTCGTGCGTCGGCCGTGCGCTTTCGAGAAGCTCGCGGCCGGCCGGCGTCAGTTCGGTGTAGATGCCTCGGCGGTCGTCGGCGCACAGGATGCGCGTCAGTAGTCCTCGATCTTCGAGTCGATTGACCAAGCGCGTCGTGGCGCTGCTGCTCAGTGCGGCAGCGCGAGCCAACTGGGCCATCCGCATGTGCCAGCCGTCCTGGCGGCTCAAAGCGTCGAGCACGGTGTATTCGACGACGGACAGTTTGTGCTCACGCTGGAGCGCGCGTTCCAGTTCGGTGTCGAGGGCGCCGTGCAGTGCTGCGAGCGTGCGCCACCCTTGCGAACGGATTTCGACGGCGTCGTCGGCGATCCCCATGTGATTCTCCTTGTCCGTTTCCTGCGACTCCAGGTTACCAGCTTGCGCATGTAGCGCGCGCGTGCAACTATTTATAGCGCGCCTGCAACTACTGCACACGCCCGCTAACGGCTTACGCGTAAATCTGTGAAAGGAACATCGAGATGCCATTGGGTCTCATTGCCCTCGCTATGGGCGGGTTCGGGATCGGCCTCACCGAATTTGTCATCATGGGCCTCCTGCCCGAGGTCTCGGCTGATTTCGAGGTCACCGAGTCCGTCGCGGGCTACCTGATCTCGGGCTACGCACTGTCGGTGGCGATCGGCGCGATCCTCCTGACCGCTGCCGTCACCCGCTTCGAGCGCAAGAAGGTCCTTCTCTCGCTCATGGTGCTGTTCATCATCGGCAACCTGATGTCCGCGCTCGCGCCCTCCTACGAGGTCATGATGGGCGGACGCATCGTCGCGGCACTGTGCCACGGTGCGTTCTTCGGGATCGGTTCGGTGGTTGCCGCCGATATGGTCGCGCCCAACAAGCGTGCTGGCGCCATCGCGATGATGTTCGCGGGCCTGACCATCGCCAACGTTCTCGGCGTTCCGTTCGGCACTCTGCTGGGCCAGCAACTCGGATGGCGCTCGACGTTCTGGGCCATCACCGTTATCGGCGTCATCGCGCTCATCGGAATTGCAGCACTCGTCCCGACGACGCCCGCCAGCACGACCGGCGGCGGATTGCGCGGAGAGTTGGGGGCATTCCGCAACAAGCAGGTATGGCTCTCGATCGCCATCACCATCCTCGGCTACGGCGGAATGTTCGGAGCGTTCACCTACATCGCCTTCACCCTCACCGAGGTCACCGGCTTCGCGACGTCCAGCGTTCCGTGGCTGCTCATCCTCTTCGGCTCGGGCCTGTTCGTCGGTAACTTCCTCGGTGCCAAGGCGGCCGACCGCTCGCTGACGAAGGCGCTGGTCTGGATTCTCGCGATCCTGACCGTCGTTCTGATCGTGTTCGCCGCTACCGCCGAGAGCAAGGTCATGACCGTGATCTCGCTGTTCTTCATGGGCGCCTTCGGTTTTGCGACGGTTCCAGGTCTGCAGATGCGGATCATGAACTACGCGTCGGCCGCACCGACCATGGCATCGGGTGCAAATATTGCCGCCTTCAACGTCGGCAACGCGCTCGGGGCATGGCTGGGCGGAATCACCATCGCCGCGGGACTCGGCTTCACCTCCCCGATCTGGATGGGGGCGGCGGTCACCGTCGCCGGTCTGCTGGTCCTGATCGTCGCGGCGAAGATCGACCGCCCGGCAGCGTCAGAGCAGTCGACGTCGAGCACCTCGCTGCACCCGACCGCCGCCTGAACCTGGCCATTGCGCTCTGACCCCATCGCGTGAACGTATCGCTCCCCTTGTCCAACAAGGGGAGCGATACGTTCACGCGGGTCAGGTGAGGCGGAATTCGGCGGTCACCCCGGAGAAGGGCGAAATCGCGCCGCTACCCCGAGCCTTCGACGCACCGAAGTGTTGGACTCGATACGTACCCGCCGGAGTATCGGCCGGAACATCCCACGTGATGCGAACGACGGAACCGTTGCTCCCGACCCGGCGCCAGTGCAGTTTGGTGGACCAGTCGTTGTCGTCGGCGACCCGTGTCCAGGATCCGCCGGTATTTCGCTGGATCTCGTAGAAGGTCCCGTTTCGGTGAGTGTCGTTCTTGGGGTGGCCGGTGACGAACTCGACGGCAACCTGCGCACCCGGTGAGCTGTCGCCGGGCTGGACGGTCGCATCGCCGAATTGTGTTCCCGGCAAGGGCTCGTCGAAGTCGACGCCAGGTCCGAAGCTGGGTTGGAACCCGGACAGGTCGGCCGGCGCGGGGCCGCGAGGAGGTTCGGTGCCGTCGCGCATCGCGGCTGCGAGAGCGGCGTACCCCTGTTGATAGGCCGGCAGTGTGTAACGGCCGAACATCGTCGAGCCGCCCTCGTACTGCTGCGAATCGTATTCCTGTGGCGTGGTGCAGTAGCTCGAGTACGAGTTCGCGTAGCCCTGGAAGATGACGTTCTCGAGCGGAACTCCAAGCTCCTCGGCGACGGTTCGACGCACTCGTAATCCGGAGACGATGGTGAATTCCGCAGGGCCACCGACGATGTAGAACTGGCCGATCCGCAGGATTTGGATCTTGAGTACGTTCGGCACCCATCCGCCCGGTGGCAGCAGGCCGACCGGAACGACTACGAGCTTGGGGGCCTGTGCATCCTGAAGCCATTGAGGCACAGGAGCATCCATGCCGCCCAAGGCGTCGATCATGGGGTTTCGGGTGCCCTCGGGGAAGATCGGAATTGCCGGCCCGTCCTCGACGCTTCCGGCGCTCATTGCCGCACCGATCGCTGCCGGTGCAGTGCGGTGCTCGCGCCCGTCCGGGGTGAATCTTCCGCTCACCACCTGATTTGCCATGTCCAGGTACATGATCCGACTGTCGACACCACCAGTGACGGTTTCGGAGGCCGAGCCGAAGGCAGTTTGAGCCGCCGCAACCTGGCGCAGCCCGATGATGCGTGCATTCTCGAATTCGTCCTCGGTCGGTCCGCGTCCGGGCTCGAGGAAGAGGTTCGGTGACATGTCGCCGCTGTTGGTCTGCGGAAAAGCGGCAATGAAGCTGGTGTCGCCGTCGAGGTAACGCACACCCCGGTCGTCGTGCTCCCAGAAGTACGCCGCGGCGCCCTTGTTGTCCCCGGAGATGAGATGGTTCTCGTTCGTGAGCGAGGCGCAGTGGGTGGCGAACCAGTTGATCGCCCCGATGTCCTTGCTGCCCCGACTGATCCGCATGACACGCATGTGGTGATCGTTGCCACCGGGGTAATAGGCCTTGTCCTCTTCGGGATTGAGGTCGAACGCCACTCGCGATCGGTTGACGCTGGCATCGGTGAGATCGGACCGCCCGAAACGGACGGAGCCCGGCGCCAGGTTCTCGTGGGCAGCGCTGATCGCCTCGACCATGCCGTTGACCTCGGCTTCGAACACCTGCAGTTCGAAGCCGAGAACTGCGAGGTTGTACGCGTAGTTGTGCGAGGCCCCACCACATGCCGCGTGTGAATGGATGGCCGTCAACATGACGTTGCGTTCGGTGTAGATTTCGCCGAATTTCCCAGCCAGCCGGCGTAGGACCTCGTCGTGAACGGACTGGAAGATCATGCAGTTGTCGACGCACACGTAGGCGACCCGTGACCCGCCGGACTCGAAGATGAAGGCGCGTGCGCGCATTCGCTGGTGCAGGCCTTCGGCGCGTTGGTCGAAGCTCGAGTAGCCCATCATGCCGACTTCGGCGACCGGTCCGGTCACGTCGGAAATTCCGACGCCCACCTGCAGTGACGCCGACGACTTGTCGGTGCGTGCGGATGAAACGGTGCGTGCCGGCGAAGCTGCGACGGCGTGGTTCGTCGACAGAGCGGCGAGCGCAGGTGCGGCGGCAGCGCCTGCCAGTACGGTGCGTCGGGTGATCTGCACGAGTGTCCTTTCGGGCGGTCTGACGCGAGTTGGTCAACCGTCCAGGAGTGTAGCCCGAGTCACACGTGACCGAAAGGGGCGCCGTCGGCCGACACTCAGATCGTTGTCGCCTCCCCGAACGTCATCGCCAGGTTTTTGATGGTCGTGGTCATCAGGGCCCGGCGGGGGAGTCCCAGTTTCCGAAGCTCCGCCGCCATCGGGTGACTACCCAGCTGAACCTCTGCTCCACCAGGGCGCGATTTGACGCCGGTCGGCGCCATGTCCCACGACGTGCACCTGGTTGCGCCGTCGAGATGCGAGTACGCGGCCAACGACATGTTGGCTCCGCCGCCAGGCACGCTGACGCCGGACTTCACACTCAACTGTGTGATGAGTTTGCCGTCGCGCGAGACGGATCCGCGCTTGACCGAGCCGACGTGCTCGGTGTCGAACTCGGCGAGCACCTTCGGGAATCCCCAGATTTCCCGGCCGGCGGCCTTGGTGAACTCTCCGTCCACCGGCAACTCGTGAATGAGTGCCCCTGCAGTTCCGGCAGCGAGCGAACGTAGATCTCCCAGCACCGAGGTTTCGGGAGGCGCAGTGTGGCTGCGCACCATGTACGTCACCCCGAATTCGTTGTACGGCCCTAGATCCCCATCGATGTAGTCGACAAAAACCAGGCCGCACAGCGCCCGGCCGGGACGGTATTGGAGGACGGTCAAGCCGGTGTAATCGATGATCGACTGCGCCGTTGCGCTGGGTACCGAGTACAACGCCATGAAGGCCGACGCGGTGCGAACTTCGACGGGCATCTCGACCTTCTTGCCCAGAATCGTGTAGCTCATGGCGCGACCACCCCGCGGAGTCCGTCGGATCCGTAGACGGGTTCGAGCATCGAGCGGAAATCCGGTCCGCGGCGCAGCATTTGGCCTCCGTCGACGTTGATGATCTGCCCGGTGATCCAGGTGGACTGCGGTCCGAGGAGGAAGGAAGCGAGTCCGGCGACGTCCTCGACCTCGCCGACGCGTTCGAGCGGAGTGTTGGCCAGGTAATCGTCCAGGATGGGGCCACCGTCGGTGATGAGCGCGACCAGATCCGTTCGGGTCAGACCCGGCCGGATCGCATTGACACGAATGTTGCTGGCGCCCAGTTCGTCTGCCGCCAATTGCACCAGGTGGTCGACGCCGGACTTCGAGACGCCGTACGCGCCGAACCAGCGATGTGTGTTGCTGCTGGCGATCGACGAGATCGCGACGATGGATCCACCGCCGCCTGCCGCCAGCGCCCGCGCGCCGTGCTTGATCGTCAGCATGGTCCCCGTGACGTTGAGGTCGACGGTGCGGCGCCACGCGTCGACGTCGAGTTGCGTGACCGGTGCGATGGTTTCGTTCCCGCCGGCGCAGGCCACGACTCCGTCGAGCTTTCCGGTGACGGAGACCGCCGCGGCAACAGCGGCGACGACGTCTGCCTCGATCGTGACGTCGGTAGGGGAGACGCTGACCGATCCTTCCGGACTCGACTGCCGGATCGATTCGGCGGCAGCTTCGAGTTTCTCCTTGTTGCGTCCGCAGATCGTGACGTGAGCGCCAGACGCAACCAGCGAACGAGCGATGCCCAGACCGATGCCACTACCGCCGCCGGTCACCAGTATCGATGTGCCGGTGAAAGTGGGTATGCCCGCTGAGGCGGTGTCGTCGTCCATGTGTGTCTCCTGGTCGTTGCTCCGGCGGGCTCGCGTGCTGATTCTGGAGGTTTTCCGGTTCGGCTTCGGTGAAAACGCCCCACGCTATATAGGAACAGGTTCTACTTATTGTGGCAAGGGTTGTGCGAGAGGTGGAGTGATGGCTACCAGACCGACCTTCGATTTGATCGACGGACGCTTCTACAGCGGAGACCTCGGGAATGTGCGCGACGCATACGCCTGGATGCGTGATCACGAGCCCGTGTACCGAGACGACGCCAACGGAATCACCGCGGCCGCGAGCTACGACGCCGTCGTCGCAGCCGAGCGGGATCCCGAACTGTTCTCCAACGCCGGCGGCATCCGCCCCGAAACGGGTCCGTTGCCGCAGATGATCGACATGGACGACCCGCAGCACCTCACGCGTCGACGCTTGGTCAACGTGGGTTTCACACGTAAGAAGGTCGAAGCCAAGGCCGGCCGTATCCGGGAGATCTGCGATCAACTGATCGACGCCGTCTGTGAGAAAGGAGAAGCCGACTTCGTCGCAGACCTGGCCGCACCACTTCCCATGGCCGTCATCGGCGACATGTTGGGTGTCCGTCCCGAGGAACGCGCGTTGTTTCTGCGGTGGTCGGATGATCTGGTGAAGGCATTGGGAAGCAACGCTTCCCAGGAGCAACTGCAGGCCATGATGGCTGCGTATGTCGACTTCACCGCGTACATGATGCGAACCATTGCCGAGCGGAGGAGCGAGCCGGCCGACGATTTGGTGAGCACATTGATTCACAGTGCGGTCGACGGCGAGGCCCTCTCCGATCAGGAAATCGTCAACGAGTCCCTACTGATACTCATCGGCGGTGACGAGACCACACGGCACGTCCTGAGCGGCGGCATGGAGCAGCTGCTGCGCCATCCGGACCAGCATCGAGCGCTGGCCGACGATCCCGATGCCATTCCCTTGGCAATGGAGGAGATGTTGCGGTGGTCCTCGCCGATCAAGAACATGGCTCGAACTCTGACCCGTGATACCGATTTCTTCGGTGCGCAACTGAAGGCGGGTGAGAAGATGCTGCTGCTCTTCGAATCGGCAAATTTCGACGAGTCCGTGTTCCTGAACGCCGAACGGTTCGATATCGGCCGCACACCGAATCCACACGTGGCCTTCGGCTTCGGAACGCATTTCTGTCTGGGTAATCAGCTGGCCAGGCTCGAGGGACGGATCATGTTCGAGCAACTCTTCGCCAGGCTGCCGGGAATGGCACTTGCCACCGACGCGCCGTTGCAGCGGCGTGCCGCCAACTTCGTGTCCGGTCTCGAATCGATGCCGGTGCGGTTTACCGCTTCGGCGCCGTCAGCCGGGTAGTTGGCAGTTGGGAGGCGCAGCATCTTCGGAGAGGGGGCTGCCCGCCGGATTGACGTAGACGACCTCGAGTACCAATGGTGTTGTCTGCGAGTTGTTTCCGATGTGCACATGATCTGAACCGCTCGGTTCGATCAAAGTATTTCCGGCGCTGTAGATCCCGTCGACGGAGCAATCGGATCGGTAGTGGCTCAACGTGCCCTGCGCGATCAGTGCGTAGAGCGTCCCGTCGTGGAAGTGCCAACCGGTGGAACCGCCGGGGTCGATGGTGATCTGACGCAGGATGTAGTCCTTGCCGTCGAAAGTCACCTGCCCGAGAATTTCACCGTGTACTCCCGTGCTCGGTGTTGCCGACGCATTGATCGGCGTCAGAGACAGCCCGATCGCTGCGGACACTGCAAGCAGAACCTGATGGCGTTTACGCATGAGCGGCCCTCCCAGACGGATGTGCTCCTGAGTGTCCTCCGTCGATGCCCGGTTTATCCCAGTTTTCGTGGATCCAGCACTGCGAAGGCAGAGGTATGCCCTTGAGAGGCGGTTACGCTCGTGCCATGCGGCAAGTCGCGACGAGGCGCCGGAGCCAGCCGCCGCCTGCGCGCTTCATGTTCGAGGCATTGATCGATCCGTACCGCCAACCCGCCCGGCACTGGCTGGAACTTCTCGAGAGCGAGATCGCACCGGAGATCGTCAGGGCTGAAGAACCGGGGCTGGTGATCTGGTCGTCGATCTGGCCGGACCGCCCCGACGCCGTCATCCGATTCGACATCGAGGCGGTCGGAAACAGCACGATGCTGCGTTGGACGCTCTTCCTCGAAGATCCCATACCGTCCGAGGCAGAGGTTGTCAGGATGCGAAAGCGGCTCAATACATTGATCAATGCGAATCTGAGGTCGATCTTCGGCTGACGTGGCGGTCAGATCGTCAGACCACCGGAAGAAGAAACCATGTCGGGCCCGTTCATCGCACTGTGAAGCTGCAAGGAAGCTCAAATTCATCCGTGTATTGGCAGTTCCTCCCACAACGGGAACACTGCCTCTACCGTCGACGGTATGGACCATCGTGCACAAGTATCTGAGTTCCTGCGCACTCGCAGGGACCGGATCAAGCCGGAACAGGCGGGGATTATCGGAGGCGGTCGTCGCCGGGTGTCCGGACTGCGCCGAGAAGAAGTCGCTTTTCTTGCTGGTGTAAGCGTGGAGTACTACGCCCGGATGGAGCGCGGCGACCTGGCCGGTGTTTCTTCGGAAGTTCTCGACAGCATCGCCAAAGCCCTTCAGCTCGACGACGCCGAGATCGACCATCTGGCTGACCTTGCTCGTGCCGCTGGACCCCCACCGCCGCGCCGACGCACCCGGCCCGGAGAGCAGACCGTAAAACCCACCTTGCAGCGTTTCCTGGATTCGGTGACGGGCGCGCCGATGTGGGTGCGGGATCAGCGCATGGACTTCGTTGCCGCAAACTCACTTGGGCGGGCGCTGTACGCGCCCCTCTTCGATGACCCGGCCAACCAGGGAAACTCCGCCCGATTCACCTTTCTCGATCCTGCGGCGCAAACCTTCTTCCCCGACTGGGAGCGCAATGCCGACGACATCGTCGCGACGCTCCGCATCTACGCCGGGCAGAATCCGCTCGATCGGCGGTTGACCGATCTGATTGGCGAACTCGTCACGCGCAGTGAGACTTTCCGGCGCAGGTGGGCAGCTCACAATGTTCGCCACCATCGGGCGGGGATCAAACGTATCCACCATCCTGCGGTCGGCGATCTCGAATTGTCCTACGAAGCGATGGGCCTTCCGGCGAATCCGGAGTGGTTCATGTTCGCCTACACCGCTGAACCTGGCAGCGCCTCCGAAGACCGTCTCAAGCTCCTCGGCAGTCTCGCTGCCACGACACCACCGAAAACAGACGTAAGGAAATGAGCATGAATCTCACTTTGAACAACGGAATCGAAATGCCCGCTCTGGGTTTCGGAGTCTTCCAGACCCCGCCGGAGACCACATCGTCGTCCGTAGCCGCGGCGCTGCGCGTCGGTTACCGACTGATCGACACCGCGGCTTCCTACTTCAACGAACGAGAGGTGGGTGAAGGAATCCGTCGCAGTGGGTTGGATCGGTCGGAAGTGTTCATCGAGACGAAGCTCTGGATCAGTGACTACGGCTATGACGAGGCTCTGCATGCGTTCGACAAGAGCGCGGGCAAGCTTGGTGTCGAACAAATCGACCTGCTCTTGCTGCATCAGCCCCTCACCACCGATTTCGGGAGGACGGTCGGCGCCTACAAGGCGCTCGAGACGCTGCTGACGGATGGAAGGGTTCGCGCGATCGGTGTCAGTAATTTCATGCCAGGCGACCTCGCAGTGCTTCTCGAACAGACCGATGTGGTGCCTGCGGTGAATCAAGTCGAGGTGCATCCCTACTTCACTCAGCCAGAGGTGCAGAAGGCGAATGCGGAGCACGGCGTGCTTACCCAAGCTTGGTCACCGATGGGAGGGATCACCAGCTACCGAGGCGACAGCGACAGGTCGACGTTCAATGATCCGGTGATCGGCGAGATTGCAGACGTTCATGGCAAGACTCCCGCGCAGGTCATGTTGCGCTGGCATGTGCAGGAGGGGCGGTCGGCCATCCCCAAGTCCGTCAACCCGGAGCGGATCGCGTCGAACTTCGATGTGTTCGACTTCGAACTCAGCACCGCCCAACTCGGTGCAATCGACGCGCTCAACACTGGCGTGCGCGGCGGTCCCGACCCGGTTTCGGTGACCCTCGAGGCGTTCCACCGGGACATCCCTGAGGCCTGAACGGACGAGACGGATGGACCCCAGGTCTCGGGGCCAGAAGTGAAAAGGGCGGACGCTCGATCGGTGTTTCGGTTCAAAGCAATCGGCACCGACTGGGCGATCACAACCGAGAACCCGGTGCTGGATGGGTTGCGACAAAGGATCGGCGCGCTCACCGAAGACTTCGACCACGTCTGGTCCCGATTCCGCGCGGACTCGCTTATCACCCGGATTGCGCACGCCGAAAACGGCGGACAGTACGAGTTCCCTGAGTGTGACGTAGCGCTATTCGAACTGTACGACCGGCTGGTTGCCGCGACGGGCGGCGCGGTGGATCCGCTCGTCGGACGCGATCTCGAACTGCTCGGTTATGACGCCGATTACACACTGGCGCCTGACGAGGTCGGGATCGCTCGACGCCAGCGCAGGGAGTATTGGCTTTCGGATATCGACCGGACTGAGTCCACGATTACCACCGTTCGTCCGGTGGTGATCGACGTCGGTGCGGCGGGCAAGGGACACTTGGTCGATCTCATCGCCCAGACGCTGCTGGATGTCGGTATCGGAGCATTCCTCGTCGACGGGAGTGGCGATCTGCGACACTGCGGACCGGAACCGCTCACCGTCGGCCTGGCACATCCTTCTTTGCCAGGGAGAGTCATTGGCACCGTTCCCCTTCGGAACGCAGCACTGTGTGCCTCGGCCACCACCCGGCGTGCCTGGGGGAAGGGGCTGCACCACGTCCTCGACGGACGGACTCGGCAACCTGTTACCGACGTTATCGCAACCTGGGTGATGGCCGCTGACGCTGCGACCGCCGACGGGCTGGCGACCGCATTGTTTGTCAGTGCCCCAGAGTCCTTGCGTTCCTTCGAGTTCAGCTGGGTGCGCATGCTTGCCGACGGCAGAGTGCAATGGTCGAACGACTTCGCCGGAGAGCTCTTCCTCTGACATACCGGCGTGTACCGAAACTCAGCTCACAGTCATCAGAAAGGGGAACTATGAAGTCTCACAACTTTGTTCGCGCGACCTTTGTCGCGGCCGCATCGCTGACCGTGTTGTTGCATGTTGTCGGGTGCAGCAATCCCGGCACCACCACGCCGTCGAACGGTACGGGCTCTCGCATCGCCGAAACGGACTCGCGCAGTAACGAATACGAAGACGGCACTTTTACCGAGAGGGGTATTTACGGTGGCGCGCCGTCGTACATGACCATCACGGTCACGCTCAGTGACGACACGATCAGCGATGTCGCCGTCGAACCGATGCCGGAGAACAACGACACTTCTCGCGGCTACCAGGAGCGGTTCGCTGCCGCTGTACCGGAAGCGGTGATCGGTAAGAGCCTCGATGAGGCGGAGGTCGGCGTTCTGGCCGGCGCCAGCGGTTGCGCCGATGGTTTCAACGACGCCATCGCGAAGATTCGTGAACAGGCGCGCGTGCCCGAGTAGGAAGGGGTGACTGCGTATCGGTGTATCAACGGTTCCTCCCACTTCGGCCCTCTCAGCCGTAGCGTCGAAAATATGGATCAACGATTTTCGGTGGACTCGGTACTCATTGTCGGAGCATCAGGCAGTATCGGCCAGCTTGTCGTGGCCGAAGCCATGCGCGTCGGATTGGACACGACGGCGCTCGTTCGCGACCCGGCCCAGTCCTCCCTGTTCCCAGAAGGCACCCGAATCGCTGTCGGCGATTTCACTCGACCCGACACGCTCGGGGAAGTCTCCGACGGAGTCAACGGGATCGTCTTCACACATGGCACCTACGGCGGCGCCGGTGAAGCTGAGCAGATCAACTACGGAGCTGTCCGCAACGTGCTCGACGCTTTGAAGCATCCGGCCCGGATTGCCCTGATGACGACGATCGGCGTCACCAAACCCACGCCCGGCCACGATTGGAAGCGCCGCGGTGAACGCCTGGTACGGGCAAGTGGCTTGCCGTACACGATCGTGCGGCCGGGGTGGTTCGACTACAACAAACCAGACGAACATCACGTCGGCATGCTGCAGGGTGACCGACGGTGGGCAAGTGATCCCTCTGACGGCGTGATCTCCCGCCAGCAGATCGCAGAAGTCCTCATCGCCGCTCTGAACGCGGACACGGCCGACCACAAGACGTTCGAACTCGTCGCTGAGCAGGGAGAGGCTCAGAGCGACCTCACTCCGCTTTTTGCCGCACTTCAACCGGATTCGGAAACAACTCTCGACGGGCCACTTGATCGCGACAACTTGCCACTGGCCGTCGAGTCTCCACGCGTGCTCAGTGACCTCGACGCCATTCGTGGACGTTTCCAACTGTCCGGACCGGCGTAGTACCTAGAGTGCTCTCGAGTAGATGTCGGCGATGACGTCTGCCATGCCGTGGATGTCTTCGGTGCGGAAGAAAGGCCTGTCCACGCTGCGAGGCGCGTCGAGGTGCCGAGTATCGGCCTTATTAACTGCGCAGCTGATGGTGGTGCCACCTGAATAAGGCCATTTCTTTAGCCCTAAGTCCTTCAAGGACTGTGACATCAAACAGAAATGGAGTTTCTGTGAGAAACGCCCCCGCCGGTGCCAGCCGTCGTAAATTCCTGCTGGGAGCTGCCGGTCTGGCCACAGTGCCGATCGTTGCCGGGATGGCAACTGCCTGCGTGAGCGACCAAACGGCATCGGACCAGTCGACATCTCCCGCCACTAGCGGAGCAGGAGCCGTCGCAGCGGCGACCACGCTCACCGATCGCCGGAGGCTCGGATCCTTGGAGGTTTCGAGTATCGGACTGGGTTGCCAGACCATGGTCGGCACGCTCTACGGCCCGGTCACCAGCCGCGAGGATATGGTCACGTTGATCCGAACCGCCGCTGATCAAGGCGTCACGTTTTTCGATACGGCCGAAGCCTATGGTCCGTTCGAATCGGAACGAATCGTGGGAGAAGCGCTCGAACCCATCCGTGACCAAGTTGTAGTGGCATCGAAGTTCGGATGGAATATCGACCTCGCGACGGGTGAGCGTCTTGGTGGTGTGAACAGCCGCCCGGACAATATTCGCGGGGCTGTCGAAGGGATGCTGGCGCGACTGAAAACTGATCGCATCGACCTGCTCTACCAGCACCGAGTCGATCCGGCGGTTCCGATCGAAGACGTCGCCGGTACTGTGCGGGACCTCATCGACGAGGGAAAGGTGCTCCACTTCGGACTCTCGGAAGCGGGCCCGCAAACTATTCGCCGGGCACACGCCGTTCAACCGCTGACGGCGATCCAAAATGAATATTCCGTACTGTGGCGCGGGCCTGAAGCCGAGATCCTGCCTCTGTGTGCAGAATTGGGAATCGGCTTCGTGCCGTGGTCTCCGCTGGGAGCGGGATTCACAACGGGGACGATCAGTCCCTTCACTCGATTTGCTGCCGACGATTTCCGTGGAGCTGTGCCTCGCAACGCCCCCGACGCGATGGCCGCGAATATGCCGTTGATCCAGTTGCTTCAAGATTGGGCAGTACGTAAGGGTTCCACACCTGCGCAAATCTCGCTGGCGTGGTTGATGGCGCAACAGCCGTGGATTGTGCCTATTCCGAGCACGACTAGGACGCCGCATCTCATCGAAAACCTTGGATCTGAAGAAGTCTCGTTCAGTCCTGACGAACTCCGAGAACTGAACACTGCAATCGCGTCGATTCCGATTCAGGGAGATCGGCTGCCGGCCGGCGCGTTGGTTGCTACCGGTATCGAAGCGCCGCTTCCCTGATTCAGTCACAGTGCTGGCCTCGCTGGCGCAGAGCATGTTCGGCAAATGATCACCGACACAACAGCATTGCTGTTCCCACGAAGGCAGATCGACCTGTGACAGATTCAGCAGAACGAGAACTGGCCACATCGAGGCCAGCGAGGCGAATTGCCGAAGGAGGATTCGGCATCGTCATCGTGTCCATTGTGCTGTTCCTGTCACTCGATGTCCACGCGATCGTGACAACCGGCAGCAGGCTCGAACCAACTATCAGCGCACACGGTCTCGGTGGCGGTCGCTGGATCTTCACCGCTGCGGTAGTCCTTCTGGCGGCCGGATCAGCCGGATTTCTGATCGCCCTCATCGGCCGACAACTCACCGTCTGGAAATCGGGCGTTGCTGCCGCCATGGCAATGTGGATCATCGGGCTGATCTGCATTGCAGCATTTCCCAAGCAAGACTGGTCCCAGCCGGTGAGCATCAGTGGCATCATCCACTGGGCGGCCAGCGCTCTGGCATTTCTCAGCCTTCCGGTCGCAGCGATATTGCTTGCGCGGCCATGGCTTCGGGATCGAAATCATGCACGCTGTGCCCGGAGAACGCTGATCGCCGGAGTGATATCGATTCTGGCCTTTGTACCACTCGTCTATGCCCTGGGTGCTGACGCGGCAACTGGAGTCGACTGGTGGGACGTCGTCACGTTCGGTTACACGGAACGACTGATCGCCGCAGCGGAAGCGGCAACTCTGGTGGTGATCGGCAAATGGGCCCTCGCACGGACCTAGACGGAAATGATGACGAATTCGATCCTCGGATCACTCGAAAAGACGTAGTCATATTCGCAATTGTCATTGTGATAATCAGTGTTGCAACATATTTGGAATCGCGACCGCTTTGAGAATGCGCAACAGGGATATTCCTGTGAAGTCGCAGTAAGCGGTGGTGGTCCTGATCGTTCTCGCCATCTCATCTGCGATTCGCCGGCCCGGAAACAGGTCACCGGAAGGGCTGTAAAGTTCTCTTCCTGACCGCCTATTCGTGGTGCTCGTGTCCATCACGATGGGCGTGAGATCGGCTACCGACCACAATCGGAAAACACTGACCTTCAGGGTTCGTCACCACGGAGACTTTTACGCGACATCTCGGCATTGACCTCCCGTGACGTAGTTGGCGGGTTACTTGGCCTGCGACCTATTTCAGCGCCCGTGGGGTCAGCATGCGGCCGAGCGCGTCGGGGTGCCCGCAAACATCGGCAACGCGGTCGTGTTTCTCACCTGATGAGTGCGTACACATCTTACGTCTTACGGACTGAACTGCATCAATTCGCTCGTTCTCCCTGCTTCGAGTGTGTGCGTCGGCTGTGGCAAGTCGAGTCAATGGTTAGCCCAATCGGACCCAAAGCTCACTCTGGACGTGGTGACGATCACATGCTAGTTTTCCTATGTCCGTAATCACAACCATGTGATCGTAAATACGAACATTTTGGGGATGCGATTTCCCGAACTGGCTCATCGAGGAGAAGCAGAGTACCTATGAGACCCACCAAGCAGAGCCGCCGCGCGGCCGCTATTGCCGTGACCTCGATTCTGGCGCTGGCAGCCTGCGGGGGTAACGACAAACCGGCCACGGTTGACGGTGTCACGTCACTGCGCGTGAACACGTCTATCCCGACTATTACGATCGCCGGTGCGCTCGCGATGGACGCACAGGACATCGACGCAGCTCACGGCCTCGATGTTCAGTTCGACATGGCCGGCGCTTCCAGCACGTTGAGCATCGAGGCAGTCCTTTCCCGCGACGCAGACCTCGCTCTGGCTGGCCCGCCGTCGATTCTGGCCGCGATGCGCGAAGGTGCTCCGCTGACCATCCTCGGTTCGACTGCGAACAACCTGCAGGTGCTGGTGATTCGACAGGACGTAATCGATAGGTTGGGTATCACTCCCGACGCGCCGATCGAGAAGCGCATGGAAGCCCTCCGCGGCCTGACGATCGGAACCAATCCGTCCGGTTCCACCTATCAAACTCTCCTACGAAACGAGTTGGGTCGGTACGGATTGAACCCCGACAACGATGTCAAGCTGATCGGCATCCAGGATTCCAACGCTCTGGTCACGGGTCTCGCTCAGGGGCAGTTCGACGCGGTTGCGACGTCCAGCGGTGTCGTCGAGCAGGCAATCATCAACAGTGGTGCGGTGGTGTGGATTTCGGGACCGCGCGGTGACATCGAAGCGACTGCCGACGTTCCGGTTCTCGCCATGGTCGGCCGCACCGATTGGGTCAACGAGAACGCCGAAGTCGTCGACAAGTTCCGCGCCGCCATGGGGGAGTCGCTCGATTCGCTCGAGTCCGACCGCGACACCCTCGGCCCGATTCTCAAGGAAAAGTACTTTCCCGCGACGGATCAAGGGGTCTGGGACCTGGCGTGGGCGGAGTCTGCAGGCGGGTACCCCGACGAGCCCACCTTCCCGCGCTCCTCCTACGACTTCTGGGTCGAGAACGATCCGAAAGGTGTTGCCGCGTATGAAGATGCCAACTACGAGGATGTGACCTATGCACCCGCGAAGGGCTAGACACACCGCCGCGGCGAGTTGCGGCGCTACCGGGGCAGACTCACGAACCAGGCGTATCGTCGTTGCCGCAGTGGCGTTGATCTTGACGCTCAGCGCATGCGGGAGCGAGAAACGAACCACTGCCGAAGGTGTCACGCCTGTCGATATCAAGATGTCCGTCGCAACCTTCACGAATGCCACTGCGCTCGTGATGGCGGCGCAGGACTTGGACGCCGCTCACGACCTGGACGTCGAACTCGACCAGGCCGGTGTGTCCAGCACGTTGAGCATCGAGGCGGTGCTGTCTCGAGATGCAGATCTGGCGTTGGCGGGCCCACCGTCAGCTCTCGCGGCGATCCGCCAAGGGGCGCCGCTGACGATCCTCGGTTCGATCGCCAACAATCAGCAGGTCATGGTGATCCGTCCAGACGTCATCGCCCGTCTGGGTATCACTCCTGATGCACCCGTTGCGGAACGGATGGAGGCACTTCGTGGGTTGACCATCGGCACCAACCCCTCCGGTTCGACCTACCAAACCCTATTGAGGAACGAGTTGGGCAGGTTCGGCATGAACCCGGACGTGGACGTCAGGATGGTTGGCATCCAGGATCCGAACGCGCTGGTGACCGGGCTGGCTCAGGGTCAGTTCGACGCGATCGCAACGGCCAGCGGCATCGTCGAGCAGGCCATCATCAACAGCGGTGCGGTGGTGTGGATTTCGGGTCCACGCGGTGACATCGAAGCCACGGCCGACGTTCCGGTTCTCGCAATCGTCGGACGCACCGATTGGGTGAACGAGAACACCGAGTCCGTCGACAAGTTCCGCGACGTGATGGCCGATGCGCTCGATGCACTTAAGACTGAACGGGATGCCCTCGGTCCTGTCCTCAAGGCCGAGTATTTCCCCGCACTGGATCAAGGTGTCTGGGATCTGGCATGGGAGGAGTCCGCGGGGGGTTACCCCGACGCGCCGACCTTCCCGCGTTCTTCCTACGACTTCTGGGTCGAGAACGATCCCGAAGGAGTAGCCGCATATGACGATGTCAACTACGAGGATGTGACTTATGGCGCTGCTCAAGACTAGAAACGCACCCGCCGTGTCGGACCGGGAGATCGACACCACGGATCTGCTGCGTGTGGAGAAGGTCGCCGTCAGCTTTACCGGCGATGTGGATGTCCTGTCGGACACCTCCCTTCGCGTCGACAAAGGAGAGTTCGTCACCCTCCTCGGCCCGTCGGGCTGCGGGAAGTCGACGCTGCTGAACATGACTGCGGGAACGCTGAAGCCGAACCGCGGCGAGATATTCTTCGGTGGGAAGAAGATCACGAGCGTCAACCGTCAGGTCGGGTACGTGACACAGGAAGACACCATGCTTCCGTGGCTGACACTCGCCGCGAACATCGGTCTTCCGCTGAAGATGCGCAAGGTCGCCAAGAGCGAGATAAAGGACCGAGTCGACGAACTGCTGCTGAATTTCGGGTTGGACCACGCAGGTCACCGCTACCCAGCGCAGCTCTCCGGCGGAATGAAGAAGCGCGGACTGCTCGCTCGCGCAATGATCTACAAGCCCGAACTGCTGCTGATGGACGAGCCGTTCGCCGCGCTCGACGCCCAGATGCGTGCACAACTCCAGCGTGACCTGCGGGCCGCTGTCCGCGACACCGGTGTCGCAGTCCTGTTCGTCACACACGACCTCGAAGAGGCTGCGCTGCTGTCCGAGCGGGTCGTCGTGATCGGCGGCTCGCCCGGCCACATCATCGACGACATTCCCATCGATCTCGGCCCGGAGCGAGATCCCGACACCCTACGTTTCGACGAAGGCTTCCGCGAAATCGGCCAAACGCTGCACCGGTCGTTGCAGAGAGCGCGAGGAATTACGCCATGAGTACGAACATCGAAGAAGTGGTCACCCCGGACCGGGACGACGCCGTCGCGGCAGTGGCGAAAGCGAGCATGCTGGGAAAGAAGAAGCGTCAGCGAAAGTCGTGGATTCAGACGTCCTCTCGGCTCGGCGCCGTGGTGGTGTTCCTGATTCTGTGGTCGGTGGCGGCCGGCACCCTCGTTGACACGTTCTATCTGCCCGAGCCGACCGCGGTGGCCGAAGAGATCTGGGATTGGATCCTCGACGGCAGCCTGTGGACGAACATCATGGCGACGATGGTGCCTGCCGCGCAGGGTTTCCTCATCGGTGGGATCAGTGCCCTCGTGCTCGGCTACCTGTTCGCGATGTCGAAGACCGTCTCGATGGTCCTCGAGCCGTTCGTCGCTGCGGCATACGGCATTCCCGTCGTGGCTTTAGTGCCGCTGCTGATCCTGTGGCTCGGAATCGGGAGGTCGCTCGCGGTCGGTGTGTCGGCGATCGTGGTCTTCTTCCTGATCTTCTACAACGTGTATTTCGGTATCAAAGACGTCAAGCAAGAATTCATCGACCAGGTCCGTATCGCCGGTGCGTCTCAATGGGACCTTGTGATGCGCGTGCGACTCCCGTCGGCCCTCGTGTGGGTGGTGGCAAGCCTCAAGCTGGCCGTGCCACACGCGCTCGTTGGCGTCGTAGTCGCGGAATTCCTCACCGGTAGTGAGGGATTGGGGTACATGCTTTCGTCCAACGCAGCACAGTTCAACGCCGCAGGCACCTTCGCCTCGGTGGTAGTGCTCGCAGCCATCAGCTTCGCCCTCGACCGCATCGTCTTCATGATCTCGCGCCGCGCGCTCATGTGGAAAGAAACAGCCGAGCGCTGACAACAAAAGTCCTCCCCAAGACTGGCTTTCTCGCCGACGCACAGGCGTCGGCGAGAAAGTCGGTCTGTTCCTTTTTCAGATGCAGGCGCGTCGAATCGAAAGGTAGACAGAAGAAATGAATACTACGAGCAAGAAACCGACCTTCGTCCTCGTACACGGCGGAAGGCACGGCGGCTGGTCGTGGCAGCGCGTCGCAGACAGGCTTCGAGCCGAAGGTCACGGGGTGTACGCCCCGACCCTGACCGGCCTCGGTGACCGAGCGCATCTTGCTTCTCGGGAGGTCGGACTCGACACGCACGTGAAAGATCTGGTGGCGGTGTTCGAGTTCGAAGACCTCACCGACGTGGTGCTGGTCATGCACAGCTATGGCGGAATGGTCGGGTCGGGCGCGATGGAGGTGATCGGCGACCGGGTGCGGTCGGTCGTCTTCTTGGACGCGGTCATGCCCAGGTCGGGAGAGTCGGTCCTCGACCTACAACCGCCAGGCCGAGAGGAGCGCATCAGGGGGACCGTCGAACGGGAAGGGGACGGATGGCTTGTGCCCGCGTCCGATGCGTCCTACTGGGGCATCACCGATCCCGATGACCTCGCGTGGGTCAATCCCAGAATCACAGCTCAGCCGTTTAAGACCTACACCGACCGACTCGGTGAGGTGCGGCGCGTGTGGGAGAAGCCGACCGTGTTCATACTGTGCCAGAACGCAGATGGCGTGGCACACATCGACTCGGCGCGGGCGCTCGAGCGCAGTCACTCCGGCGATTCGAACTTCGAGTTGTGGACCCTGGTTGCCAGTCACGACGCGATGGTGACGCACACCGAGGATGTGGCAGGAATGCTCCTTGCGGCGGCCGAGCGCGAAGTTTCCGCGGTCGTCCATTGACGCGCAACGGCGGCACCGGCGAAAAATCGACGATGATCGAGTATCTGGTCGAGCAGCGCTATTCCGATCTACCGTCGCTCGTGGTGGAGCGCACGAAGATGCTGATATTCGACCAGCTGGGATGCGCTTACGTCGGTGCGGAACTTCCGTCCGGTCGTCTTGCGTTGCAGTACGCCGGCACACTCGGCGAGTCACGGGAGTCCAGCATCGCTCATTCGTCGCGCACTATGGCGGCCGTGACGGCTGCGTTCGTCAACGGCACCGCCGGGCATGCGGCCGAGCTCGATTGCGCGCATGCGACCGAGGACTTCAGGGCCACCGGTCATCCGGCCACCGTCATCGTCCCCGCCGCCGTCGCTGTGGCCGATCGCCAATGTTCCTCCGGTGCAGACCTTGTCGACGCAGTCGCGGCGGGCTTCGAGGCCGGGGGTCGCACTATCTCGGCGGTCGGCGGCCTGTCGTGGATGCGGTCGGAGCACGGCTTGTACGCCGGGTGTCTGCATTCGATCGGAGCGGCGGTCGCGTCGGCCAAACTACTCGGGCTCGACGCCGACACCACCAGGCACGCAGCCGCCCTCACGCTGGGGCAGGCGGTGAGTCCAGTCGCGTTCTTCGGTGAGCGCCGTCATATCAGCAAATCCATCACCAAAGGCGGGCAGCCGGCGACGGCCGGTGTGGCAGGCGCACTGCAAGCGGCTGCCGGTCTCGAAGGCGTCGACGACATCTTCGGCGCACCCGGGGGCATCATCGACACGTGGGGTGAGCCCGGTCGCGAATCCGCGCTGACCGACGGCCTCGGTGAGGACTACGCCGTGTTCGGCGCGAACTTCAAGTTCTACGCCGCGGGTTATCCGATCCATTCGGCGGTCGAAGCGGCATTGAGTCTGCTCGCCGATAACGGTCTGTCCGCAGAGCAGGTGCGATCGGCCACCGTCGGCATGCCCTCGTTCGCCGCCAGCGTGGTCGACTCGCGCAACATGCCCACCATCTGCATGCAGGACATGTTGTCCGTCGCCATGGTGGCGGGCCGACTGGGCTTCGAAGAAGCACACTCGTCTGCGCTGCTCGCGAGCCCGCAGGTCTCTCGGCTTCGCAAAGCGGTCACCGTGTATGTCGACGACGACCTGGAACGGAAGCAGCCGCACGGCCGGGGGGCGCGGGTCACCCTCCGGACCGACTCCGGAGAAGTCTCGCGGCTGATCGAACATCCTCGTGGGCATCGGTTCCGCGAAAACAATGTCACGTGGGACCTGCTGCAGCTGAAGTGGCAGTCGATGCTCGAACCGCGCATGGGCGCACAGCGGTTTGCTGAGCTCGTGACGTCTGCGATGGCGCTGGAGGGCCTGGATGACGTCCGAAGCCTGACCGGCATCTTGGCCGGATGACTGTCGCAGACAACTGACGACCCAACCGACAACCGTGCGGTGGGGCTGCTTGGGACGATGCGTTCGGGCCGACCCCACCGTACTGCTCACTTCACTCTTGACCATCTATGTGATGCGCGCTACATTGCGTTACGTTCCTAATTCGGACTGAAAGTTCGTATATACGGAATCGTGTGTAACTCGGTAGGCCTGCGGTTGCGTTCAGGCCCTTTCGCTCACGAGGAGTTTTCTGTTGACGAATTATTCATCACCCCCATCGGCCGTACGCGGCGTTGCGGAACCGACGGCGACGGTGGACGCGTCCGCACCGAAGAAGAACAAGATGTCGCGGGTCGCGTTCGCCAGCTTCATGGGCACGGTGATCGAGTTCTACGACTTCGGAATCTTCGGAACCGCAGCGGCATTGGTGTTCGCGGACGCGTTCTTCCCCGCATTGGGGACCTATGCAGGCACGATCGTGTCCTTCGCTACCCTGGGCGTCGCGTTCGTGGCTCGCCCGTTCGGTAGCGTCCTGTTCGGACACTTCGGAGACCGCCTCGGGCGCAAGAAGACGTTGATCGCGACGATGATGTTGATGGGTGTCTCGACGGTCATCATCGGCCTGTTACCCACCGCGGCTACGGCCGGGGTTGTGGCGCCGATCGTGCTGATCGTCCTGCGTATCGCTCAAGGCTTCGCAGCCGGCGGCGAATGGGCCGGTGCAGCACTCTTCACATCGGAGAACGCACCGAGCGAGCGCCGTGGTTTCTGGTCGATGTTCACCAATCTCGGCGGCGCGGTGGCGAATATCCTCGCGCTGTCGACGTTCTTCGTGACCGGCCTACTCATGTCCAACGAGACGTTCATCGCCTGGGGCTGGCGAGTGCCCTTCCTCCTCAGCATTCTGCTCGTCTCGGTGGGGCTCTACGTCCGGCTCAAGCTGGAGGAGAGTCCCGTATTCACCGACGAAATGGAGAGCCAGGGCCGAAGCAGCCTTCCGTTCGTGGAGGCGATGACGCACCAGTGGCGGGAAATCCTGCTCGGCGCAGGAGCTTTCGTGTCGTCCTTCGCGTTCGGGTACATAGGCATCGCGTACTTGATCAACTACGGAACAGTGACTCTCGATCTGAACCAACAGGGCGTACTCGCTGCGGGCGTGTTCGGCAACGTGGTGAACGGGGCGTCGATGATCTCGGGGGCCATCCTGTCGGACCGATTCGGTCGCCGACCGGTGCTGCTCGTGGTGAACCTGATCGGCATCCCCTGGGCGCTGATTCTGTTCCCGCTACTGGACACCGGATCGCCGGCAGCGTTCTGGTTGGCGATCACGGTCAGCTTCTTTATCGCGGGACACGGCTGGGGTGTGTGCGGATCGTTCCTGTCGGAGCTGTTTCGGACCCGATACCGCGCAACCGCCGCCGGTCTTGCCTACAGCCTCGCAGCGATTCTCGGAGGCGGTGTTCCGCCACTCGTCGCGGCAACCCTGATCAGCAAGTACGGTGGCGCGGTCTTCGGAGTGTTCCTCGCGTGCTATGCCGCAGTCGGTTTGATCTGCACCTACGTCCTGCGCGAGACGCGCAGCCGTGCGCTCGACGAAGCCCCGCCGGGCGTCGGGTTGGACCGTGCAGGCGATTCGTAACCGTGGACCGAATCACCCGGAGACATCGAGCGGTCGAGCACCGTTCCGAGCAATCGATTCGTTGGAGCCATCAATGTCATTGACCATCCGTGCCTTCTGCGTCGGGCGAGTGTACGGCCTGCCGAAACCGTCGTTCACCTACCTGCGTGGATACGGGGAGACCCAGGATCTTCCCCTCATCATGTACGTGATCGAGGGAGGGGATTCGCCCATTGTCGTCGATACCGGCGCAGACCTCGCCCGTGCGTGGGACGACCACAAGATCAATATGGAACAGACCACTGAAGAGCGGCCGGAGGAAGTGTTGCGAGCCGCCGGAATCGACGTGCGGGACGTGGCGGTGGTCGTCAACACCCACCTGCATTGGGACCACAGTTCGAACAACCACTTGTTCCCGCGCGCGCGTGTGCTGGTTCAGCAGTCCGAACTCGACTACGCACGGAACCCACTTCAGTGGCACTGCAAGCACTTCGAGATCTCCGCCGACATCGAACCCTCGTGGAAGCGAGCCGAGGACCGGATCGATACGGTGAACGGTGACACCGTGATCGCACCCGGCGTCACTCTCGTCACGCTGCCGGGGCACACGCCCGGATCGCAAGGCGTTCTCGTCGAAGCAGAGTCGACGCGATACCTGATCGCCGGCGACTGTATCTACCTGTACGACAACTGGAATGGCGACGCCGAAGCGGACCACATCCCGGTAGGGCTCTTCACCGACCTCGTCGCCTACGACGAAAGCCTGCGCAAAATCGAAAAGCTTGACTGTGAAGTCATTCCCAGCCACGACTTCCGGGTCGTGGAGCGGGCGATCTTCGAATGAAACAACTACATGACAAAGGAAGCGTGAAAATGACTTCGGCTGGATGGACGATCGACGCCGTCGAACTCGGATTACTGCCAGACATTCCGGTCGAACACATTTACTACCAGGACACGTCCGGCCGCACGCTGAACATGCCGCTCATCATGTACGTCCTGCGATCGGGTGGGCGGACGGTGATCGTCGATACCGGCGGCCCTGCCGACGAGGAGAAAATCCTTCGCATGACCCCCTTCGGATACGTGGTGCCCGAATCGAATCGAATCGACAACGTCCTCGACAGGATCGGTGTGAACCCCGCCGACGTCGATCTCGTGATCAACACGCACCTGCACTGGGACCACTGCTCGAACAACAACGTGTTCGCGAACGCGGAAATCGTGTTGCAGGAGAAGGAACTGGCTTACGCACACGCTCCGTGCGAGGCGCATATGCCTGCGTACGGTTTTCACGCTGACGAAGCGCCCATCTTTTCGTTGGCGGAAGACCGGATCCGAACCGTCGACGGCAGTTGCGAACTCGCGCCTGGCCTCGGCGTCGTGCCCCTGCCGGGCCACTCGCCCGGTTCGCAGGGAGTCCGCGTCGATACCGGCGCGGGCACGTTCGTTATCACCGGCGATTGTGTGGACACCTACCGCAACTTCGACGAGTCGCTGCCGTCGGGCCGGTTCTCCGACCTTGACGCCTACAAAGCGAGCTTGGCGTTCCTGAGGGAAACAGGATGGACACCTCTGCCCAGCCACGACCCGAAGGTGCTGGAGAAAGGCCAGTTCGGGCAATGAAGTTCGGTCATCGTCATTGAAGGCGTTTGCAGGCGCTTCAGTTATTCCTGAATACGGAGAATCAATGTCCAAATACGAAATCCCGGAGTACAGCCGGGCCGCAGTGATCACCGAATTCGGCGGCGATCTCGAAGTGCGCGAGGTGCCGATACCGGAGCTGGAGCCAGGCGGCGCCTTGGTTCGTATCGAAGCAGCCACGGTGTGCGGCAGTGATGTTCACGTCTGGGACGGCTCGCTGAGCGCGGGCGGAATTCGCCCTATCGTGCCGCCGGTCATTCCCGGGCACGAGATGACTGGCAGGGTGGTGGCGCTCGGTGAGGGGCGAGTACCGCTGGTCGGTGGTGGAGATGTAGCCGTGGGAGACCGCATCGTGTTCGGGCCCGGTCGCTGCGGTTCGTGCTACTTCTGTGCAGTCGCGAACCAGCCCAGCCTGTGCGCCAATCGCAAGCACTACGGGGACAACTGTGAGCAGTATCCGTACCTTGTCGGTTCGTTTTCCGAGTACACGTACGTCTATCCCTCGTCGAGGAAAGTGTTGGTTCCGGACAACGTGAAGTCCGAATGGTCTTCGGCCGGAAGCTGTGCTCTCCGAACGGTGTTCAACGCGTACGAGCGACTCGGCCGAATCCAGCCCTGGCAGACGGTGGTGATTCAGGGCGCGGGCCCACTGGGATTGTTCGCCACGGCGCTCGCGGCGCAGTCGGGTGCCGAGCGCATCATCGTAGTCGGGGCACCCGACGCCCGTCTGAAACTGGCCACGGCGTGGGGTGCTCACGACGTCGTTTCGGTCGAGGACGCATCCTCGTCCGAGGACCGTGTGGCGGCGGTCCGAGAACTGACCGGCGGCCACGGTGCCGAGATCGTCCAGGAGTGGTCGGGCGGACGCACAGCGTTCGCCGAGGGTCTCGACATGGTGCGGCGAGGTGGGCGTTTCCTGATCGGCGGTCAGGTCGGTCCTCAGCTCGCCGAGATCCAACCGTCCAAGATCATGCGAAATCACCTCGACATCATCGGCTCCATGTCGGCGTCCGAATCGCACTACTGGCAGGCAATGAAATTCCTGTCGTCGACGCAGGACCGTTTCGATTTCGATCAGATGCTGACCGGCCGGTACGGCCTGCATCAAGTTTCGAATGCGTTGCGCGCAATGCAGGATCTCAGCGCAATCAAACCCGTCATCGACCCGACACTCACGGAAAGTGGGCAGCAATGATTCGTCACGAGCAGTTCTACGCCAACGGCAAATGGGTCGACTCGACGGCCACGGAGTTCATCGACATCGTCAATCCGGCAACTGAGGAACTGATCGGCCAAGTGGCGCGGGGAACGAGCGCCGACGTCGACACTGCCGCCGCTGCAGCCTTCGGCGCCTTCGGCGAGTGGTCGACGTCCACGGTCGCCGATCGAGTCGACGTCTTGAGATCTCTAGCGGACATCATCGAGCGCAACGGTGACGAAGTCACCGATTCGATCGTGGCCGAGATCGGACAGCCGCGCGCCTGGGCACAGAAGGCGTCGACCCAGACCACGATCGACGATTTACGTAACTTCGCCGACGCTCTGCCCACCGTCGTCTGGGAAGAACAAGTGGGCACCGCGAACGTCCGCCGACTACCCGTCGGCGTCGTGGGAGCGATCACCGCCTGGAACGGCCCGATCCGATCGGTATGCCTCAAAGCCGGCGCCGCCATCGCGGCCGGCTGCACGGTAGTACTCAAGTCGAGTGAGGTGGCGCCTTTGACGCCCTTTCTGCTGGCGAAGTACACCGAGGAGGCGGGTCTTCCGGCCGGTGTTCTCAACATTGTCACGGGAACGGGACCCGAAGTGGGAGAGGCGATCACACTGCATCCCGATATAGACATGGTCTCTCTGACGGGTTCGGTGCGCGCGGGAAGCCGGGTCATGGAGCTCGCTTCACGCTCGGTGAAGCGAGTCGCGCTCGAGCTGGGCGGAAAGTCCGCGAACATCATCCTCGCCGACGCCGATCTGGAGAAGGCAATTGCGGGCGGCATCGAGGACGCATTCCGGAACTCTGGCCAGGCGTGCGGGGCACTCACACGAATTCTGGTGCCGCGTGACCGCGTTGCCGACGCCGAGCGAGTCGCCGCGGCGAAGGCGGAGTCCTTCGTGGTGGGAGATCCCGTGGACCCGTCGACCCACCTCGGTCCGCTCGCCAACCGCGCTCAGTACGATCGGGTCCGCAGTCACATCGGCCGAGCCCTCGACGAGGGCGTACGGCTGGTCACCGGGGGACTGGATCGGCCGGACGGGTTGGGCGAGAAGGGCTTCTATGTTCGCCCGACGGTCTTCACCGGAACGAATCAGGACCGAATCGCACGCGAGGAGGTCTTCGGACCGGTTGTGGTGATCATTCCGTTCGACGACGAGGCCGACGCGGTGCGGATAGCCAACGACTCCGACTACGGACTCGCGGGCGGCGTGTGGGCCGGGGATCTGGACAAGGCACGCTCGGTCGCGACCCGCATCAGGACCGGACGCGTTCGCATCAACGGAGCACCCATCGACATGCGTGCACCGCATGGCGGCCTCAAGCTGTCCGGCATCGGCCGGGAGATGGGACGTCACGGCATCGAGGATTACCTGGAATATCAGTCGGTTCACGGCTGAGCCCGCGCTCAGTCGTGGATCAGTTCGGTTCTCCGGCACCACCGGTTTCTCAGGTAGGCGTCCGGCGTCGGATCGAGTTGCACACCACCATCGAACAACCGCTGTCGGCTCTGGGATGTCTTGAAGGCAAGGTTTTTACAGGCATATGCCATTCGGGCAACCGCACCGTCTGGGGTGAGTGGGCAGCAATGCTGATCAATTACTACGAGAGGGTCCGATATGGACGGTCGTATCGACCAGTTGCAGGCTCTGGCCCACTTGGATCGGGTCGGCGGCAAGCGACGAGGATGGCTCGCTACTGCGATCGAGTCTGAATGCAGCGACGTCGATCAACCGCTGGTCTCAACGTGACGGCATCCGTATCCTCCGGTGCACATCTGGGCGCGATTCCGGTACGAGTGCGCTTCGCTGCGGCGTCGGGGACTGTTCTCCAGCCCTTGAACTCGTCGATGATCGCAGTGGCAATAGTTGGCATTGCTGCCCAATTCGGGTCGTCGGCGGGGGTGTCGTGGATCATCTCGGCCATGTACATCACCACAGCGGTGTGCGCGCCGATGGCGGGCCGCCTGGGTGTGTTGCTGGGTGCCCGCAGGGTGTTCGTTGCGGGCTTGGTGCTCGTGGCGCTCGGGTCGCTGGCGGGCATGTTCGCGCCAAGTGTGCCGATGCTGATCGCGTCGTACGTCGTTCTTGCGATGGGAATTTCGGTACATATGCCGAACGCGATGACCATGGTGCGCGCGTACGCCGAGCGCTACCGGCGACAGTCGCGAACTGCCCTCACCACCCTCGTCATGTGCGGTCAGTCGGTCGCTGCATTGGGGCCGACCTTGGGCGGACTGTTGGTAGGTACGTTCGGGTGGCAGTCAATCCTGTGGGTCAACCTGCCGGTCGTCGTTCTCAGTGCGATCGCGGTACTGCGCGCCGATCTCGGGGGAGTGCAGAGTGGCCGCTTGACCGCGCGAAACGCTCTGCACGCGTTGGACGTTCCGGGTATTGCTCTCTTCCTGGTGGCCATCACGTCAACGATGCTGTGGTTGGTGTCGATGCGCGCGCAGCCGACGTGGTGGTTGCTCCCCGTGGCGGTCGTGTTCCTCTCACTGTTCGTGTGGTGGGAACGGCGGGCAACGGAACCGTTCATCGATGTTCGGGCTCTGGTCCGAAACCGGGCTCTCAGTGCGACTCTCGCACGAACACTCGTCACCTATTCGTGCTTTTACCTCATTTTCTTCGGCATTCCGCAGTGGCTGCAATACTCGCGGGGGATGACCGCGATCGAAGCGGGCCTGACGATGCTGCCCGTGGCCGGCATGAGCGTCTTCGCCACCGTACTGGGAGCCCGGACCTATCGACGGTACGGCCCACGGGTTACGTTGCTGATCGGCACGTTCGCGCTGTGCGTCGGGGGTGTTCTGATCGCGCTCGTGGAGAGCAGTACGGCACCACTGGTGGTGCTCGCTCTCGTTGCGTTGGTCCTCGGAATACCCAATGGGTTCAACAACATCGGCAATCAGAGCCTGGTTAACTCGGTGACCACGGTCGAAGAGGTGGGCACCGCGATCGGAATGTACCGCACTGCGGCGTTCATCGGTGCGAACCTCGCTGTGGTCACACTGCAGATGACCGCAGGCAATGTGGTGGACGACGCCGGACTGCACCGCACCGGGTGGTTCATCGCCGGGGTCTCTGCACTGCTGCTCGTCGGAATCGGTTTCTCACGACACATGGGCAACGCGATCAGGTCGGAAGTCATCGGTCCGTGAGGGCGGTCGATACGAAGTGAGTCCGGCCAGCACAGCGACGATCGAGGCAACGATCACGACCACGACGTACCCGGTTCCGATGTCGGGCAACGCGATCGTATTCGTCAACCGCCCGGCGACGAGACCGGGCACTGCACCTCCGGTGTAGGAGATGAGATAGAGAGTGGACAAAGTGCCGGCGCGGTCTTCTGCCGGCAGGCCGGCCAGAACGCCGCGCATACCACCGCTGTTTGCGGCTCCCTGTGCGAAACCCGCAGTGGCACTGGCGATGAGGAAAGGCGCGATTGCTGCATAGTGTAGCGAGACGACGGCGCCGATGGCACCGGCAACGAACAAGGCGAGACCCATTCGCTGAGCCGAGGAGGGGCGCCACCGTCCGGTGCAGATCCCGCCGAGCGGCGACAGGATGACGACCGACGCGAACACTACAGCGATCATCAGGGCGTCGGTGGTACCCAGGTAGTCCGCGGTGAGACCAGGCGCGAACGCTTGGTAGAAGCTGCTGAACGACCATGTTGCGACCAGGGTGCCGCCGGCGGCGAGCACTGCGCGTCCGGCTCCCGTGGGGACGTGCACGCGGGGCAGTAGCGATCGGAGTGCGCCCGGTCGGCGCCGACCGGATTCGGGGCACGCGAACATCAGCAGGGTGAAGAACGAGAGCACCACGGCGACGGATGTGAAGCCCAGTTGGCGCGGTGCCGGACCGAACTCGATGAGCGCTCCGGAGATGAGCGCTCCGAGGGGAATCGCGAATGCCGGTGCACTACTGGTGATCACCGCAGGCAACCATGGATACCGCCGGGTCGGAGCGAGATCGATCACCATGGCGCCGATTGCACTCGATGCGATCCCACACGCCAGGCCTTGAAGTGCACGGCCACCGACGAGCATGGGCAGCGTGTGGACCTGCGTCAGAATCGCAGTGCCCGCGATCGAGGAAACCATGGCCATGATCGCCATCGGGCGCCGCCCCAGATGGTTGGACAGGCGACCGAACATGAGGAGCGACAGCGCGGTCACGCACAGGTAGGTGACCGTCGTGAGGGCCAGATCTGCGTCGGTCAGCCCGTCCTCGACGCGAAAGGTGTTGTACAGCGGGATAGGTGTACCGGAGGAAAGGAAGATCAGCATCAGTGATGCCGACGCGACTACGAACGCAGCCGAGCGTGGCAGGGTGACCCTCGACGGGCTGATCATCGTACGGTCACGCACTTCATTCGAAAACTCCGTTGTCCTGGAAATCGCTACGCGTCCCAGCCAACCTCGCGGGTTCGAAGAGGAGAAGGGTCTGTCGATACAGGTACTGGCAGTGCCTCCTTCTGTGCGTCCGAAGACATTACCGTCGAGAAGTTCGGGTGTGGCATCCCCGAAGCTCGACTGCAGCTGAACCGACCCTGCCCCGTGATCGGAGCCGTTCGTCGAACCTTGACGTGCGACGTCGGTCACAGCTACTCTCGGCGGTGTTCTTTATTACGAACTGCAGTGCGCATATTTGAACAAATGGAAGGTCGGACCACCGACCGCCATTTCGGTGATCGAGGAGTGTGTCTGGTGATCGAACGCGATCAGATCTACATCAACGGCGCGTGGGTGCCGTCTACGGGGACCGATGTCCTCACCGTCGTCAACCCGGTGACAGAGGAGCCCGTTGCGACGATTCCGGCGGGCACGGTGGAGGACGTAGACAAGGCAGTAAAAGCGGCTGCGGCCGCGTTTCCCGCCTGGTCCCGGACTTCGGTAGAGGAGCGCATTGCGGTGCTGCAGAAGCTGGCGAAGCTCACCGCCGACCGGGCCGATGAGATCACGGCGGCCATCGTGAGCGAGATCGGACAACCCGCCCACATCGCAGCGGTTTCCCAGGCAGCAGGAGCAGTGCAGGACCTCGAGAGCATTGCAGAGAGCCTGCCGACCATTGTCTGGGACGAGGAGATCGGCAACACGACGGTGACGCGAGACGCCGCCGGCGTGGTCGCCGCGATCACGCCTTGGAACGGACCGATGCGCATGGTCTGCATGAAGGCGGGAGCGGCTATTGCAGCCGGTTGCACCGTGGTTCTCAAGGGCACCGAAGTTGCGCCACTGAGTTCGTTCATCTTCGCCGAGATGGTTGCCGAGGCCGGACTGCCGGACGGTGTGTTCAACCTCGTCTCCGGCGATGGACCGGTCGTCGGTGAAGCATTGGTGACGCACCCGCTCGTCGACATGATCTCGCTGACGGGATCAGTCCGCGCTGGTAGCCGTGTCATGGAATTGGCGTCGCGCTCGGTCAAGAAGGTTGCCCTCGAGCTCGGAGGTAAGTCCGCCAATGTCATTCTCGAGGACGCCGATCTGGCTGCCGCCGTCGACGACGGGATAGACGACGCGTTCCGCAACTCCGGCCAGGTGTGTGGTGGTCTCTCGCGCATGCTGGTTCCGCGTGCGCGACTCGCCGAGGCGGAAGAACTCGCCGTACGCAAGGCCGAGAGTTTCGTTCTTGGCGACCCGTACGACCCCGCCACTACTCTCGGGCCGGTTGCCAACGTGAATCAACGAGATCGTATCCGGGGTTACATCGAGTCCGGCCTGTCCGAAGGCGTCCGTCTGCTGACCGGTGGACCCGAAGCCCCCGAGGGCCTGGAGACGGGTTTCTTCGTCCGCCCGACAGTGTTTTCGGGTGACAATACCTCGCGTATCGCTCGCGAAGAGATCTTCGGTCCCGTCATCGTCATCGTGCCGTTCGACGACGAGGACGACGCCTTCCGTATCGCCAACGACACCGATTACGGTCTTGCAGGGGCGATTTGGGCGGGCGACGCCGAGCGGGCGAAGTCACTCGCCAAAAGGCTGCGTGCCGGACGTATACGCATCAACGGGTCGCCGATCAACCCGCACGCTCCGCACGGAGGGTTCAAATTGTCCGGTATCGGACGCGAATTCGGCCGGTACGGTATCGAAGAGTTCCTCGAGTACAAGTCGGTCGGCTGATCAGCAGACTTTTCGAAACGAGGTCAACGAGATGTTCACAGTGAATGCCCGCTCCACGTCTGCCCCGGGAGCTCCCTTCGAAGCAGTGGTGATCGAGCGACGCGATCCTGGTCCCGGAGATGTGGTGATCGACATTGCATTCTCGGGGATCTGTCATACCGACGTGTCACGGGCGCGGAGCGAGTTCGGGACCACGCACTATCCGCTCGTTCCTGGACATGAGATCGCCGGAGTTGTGTCAAAGGTCGGCTCCGATGTCACCAAGTTTGCGGTGGGTGACCGCGTCGGCGTCGGTTGCATCGTGGACTCGTGCCGCGAATGTGATTACTGCCGAGCGGGTTTGGAACCGTACTGCCGCAAAGATCACGTGCGCACCTACAACTCCATGGGGCGAGACGGGCGAATTACTCTCGGCGGATACAGTGAGAAGATCGTCGTGGACGAGGGATATGTCCTGCGCATCCCCGATGCCATCCCGCTCGACCAGGCAGCGCCACTGCTGTGCGCTGGGATCACCATGTATTCGCCACTGCGACACTGGAAAGCGGGACCGGGGTCTCGGATAGCGATCGTCGGATTCGGCGGCCTCGGCCATGTCGGAGTGGCGATCGCTCGGGCTCTCGGAGCCCACACCACAGTGTTCGATCTGACGATGGACAAGCATGACGACGCGATCAGGCTTGGCGCCGACGACTATCGTCTGTCGACCGACGCCGGAATCTTCAAGGAATTCGAAGGCGCCTTCGAGCTGATCGTGTCCACCGTGCCGGCAAACCTCGACTACGACTTGTTTCTGAAGATGCTGGCCCTCGACGGGACGTTCGTTCAGCTCGGGGTTCCGCACAATCCGGTCAGCTTGGACGTGTTCTCGTTGTTTTACAACCGCCGCTCGCTGGCGGGCACTTTGGTCGGCGGAATCGGAGAAACGCAGGAGATGCTCGACTTTTGCGCCGAGCACTCGATCGTCGCCGAAATCGAAACAGTGGGCGCCGACGAGATCGACAGCGCGTACGACCGCGTCGCCGCCGGAGACGTTCGGTACCGAATGGTGCTCGACGTAGGAACGCTTGCGACGCAACGGTAAGTAACGGTCGCCCGATGCGCCCCGCACCTCGAGGTGCGGGGCGCATTGCGTTCGTCGGTTGACCTGAAGGTGGCTCCACTGCGCGTGCGCTGAAACACTCACGCCTGTATGGAGTTTCATCCACGCAGTCCTCGAAGGCGCGTATCTGGTTTCCGTTGCTTGTTCCGTGTCGGGCGCTCCCTGGGGGTCGCATATGTGACAGCGAGATCCGTGCACCTTGACGAGTGACTGCGACCACATTAGTGTTCACATTGGTTCCTGATAAGGAACACAAATACGTATATACGCACAATACGGAGAGCCGTTCAGTGTCGTACTCGGTTGACGCAGGAGAGGAAATCGCTCATGAAGGTAGGGTTCATCGGCCTCGGAGGTATGGGGTCAGGGATGGCGCACAACCTCCTGAAGGCGGGCTACGACCTGATCGTCTTCGATCTCGATCGTGACCGTGGAACAGAGTTCGTCGACGCCGGCGCAACGTGGGCGGAGTCGATCGCGGACCTCGGTAGGTCGGTCGACATCGTCTTCACCTCCCTCCCTGGCCCGGTCCAGATGAAAGAGGTCGGGCTGGGCGAGAACGGTTTGATCAGCACGCTGCACCGCGGGGCCGTCTGGTACGACCTGACCACCAACTCCCCGACGGTCGTCCGAGAGGTCGACGTCGCATGCCGCGCGGCCGGGATCGAACTCTTCGATGCACCGGTCAGTGGCGGACCCAAAGGGGCCAAGTCGGGCAAGCTCGCCATCTACATCGGCGGTGACAAGGATTCGTTCGAACAGCACGGCAGCATCCTCGATGCCATCGGAGACAAGGTCCTGTACGTCGGAGAGGTCGGAGCCGGCAACGTGGCCAAGCTCGTCCACAACTGCGCCAGCATCACCATCCGGGCGGCCATCGCCGAGGTCATGACAATGGGTGTGAAAGCCGGGGTCGAGCCCGAGTCGCTCTGGCACGCGATGCGTCAAGGTGCCATCGGACGCGCGCGCACGTTCGACCGCATCGGTGATCGGTACCTGCAGGGCGCGTACGAACCGGCTTCCTTCGCTTTGGCGTTGGCGGACAAAGATCTTCGGCTCTCGCTCGAGTTGGCCGAAGAGCACGACGTTCCGATGCGACTCGCCGAACTCGCGCAGGCGGACTTCAAGGAAGCGCTTTCGCGCGGATGGGGAGGACGCGATTCGCAGTCTCCGATGGAGCTCCAGAACGAACGCGCCGGCGTCACCATCAAGCTGTCTGCCGACGAGGTCCAGAGTGTCCTCGACCGCGGCTGATTTTTCCCCCACCCTCTACCCCATAGGAGCACGCGTTGAGCACCACCAGAGAAACCGGCCGTCAGATCTTGGGCGAACTGATGGGCCCCGATTACGTCGAGAAGAAGGACAAGAAGCGCAACTCCTTCAACGACGTCATTCAGGACTACTCGGAGGAGGTGTGCTTCGGGCGCACCTGGTCACGTGACGGCATCAGCCGCAAGCAGCGGAGCATTCTCAACATCGCAATGCTGACGGCGTTGAATCGGCCGGCTCAGCTGGCACACCACATCGAGGGCGCTCTCACCAATGGGTGCACCGTCGACGAACTGAAGGAGATTCTGCTCCAGACCGCGGTGTACTGCGGACTTCCCGCCGCCGGAGAGGCTTTCCGGGTAGCCGAGGAAGTTCTTCGCGCCGGTGGGCATCTCGACTGATTCATTCCCTCCAACTAGGAGCTACACCCCATGACACAGAGATCGGACGCAGTCACGGATCCCGCCGTGCCGCCACCGTCGACCGGCGCTACCACGCCACCGAAGATGAAGAAGGTGGCTGCAGCCAGCTTCGTCGGCACCGTCATCGAGTTCTACGATTTCGGTATATACGGAACCGCTGCGGCACTGGTGTTCCCGACGTTGTTCTTCCCTGCGCTCGGCACCGCTGCTGGAACTGTGGCTTCGTTCGCGACACTCGGTGTGGCATTCGTCGCCCGGCCGTTCGGTAGTATTCTGTTCGGCCATTTCGGTGACAAGATCGGCCGTAAGAAGACGCTGATCGCCACGATGCTCCTGATGGGCATCTCGACCGTTCTGGTCGGTCTCATGCCCACGGCGAACACGATCGGTGTGGCAGCACCGATCATCATTGTGTTCCTGCGCATCTTGCAGGGGCTCGCGGCCGGTGGCGAGTGGGGCGGCGCAGTCCTGTTCGTCTCGGAACACTCACCGAAAGCCAAACGCGGCTTCTGGTCATCCTTCCCGTCGTTCGGCGGTGGCATCGCCATCATCCTGTCCAATGCCACATTCTTGATCACGGCGCTGACGATGAGCGACGAGACGTTCCTGAACTGGGGTTGGCGTGTGCCGTTCCTCGCCAGCTTCCTACTGATCGGTGTCGGCCTCTGGGTTCGGCTCTCGATCGACGAAACACCGGTGTTCGCAAAGCAAGCCAAGGTCGTAGGCGTCACCCGCACCCCGTTCTTCGACGCGTTCAAGCATCAGCCTCTGCAGATCCTGTTGGCCACCGGCGCCACCGCGATGACCCTGTCGCTCACCTACGTGGGTGGTCCATACCTGGTCAGCTACGGAAGTGGCACCCTGGAGTTGGAACGCCCGTTCGTGTTGACGATCGCCGTTCTCGGCGGCGTGGCGATTTCGGTCGCCGTTCTCCTCGGTGCCGTGTTGTCGGACCGTATCGGCCGTCGCCGGATGATTTTGATCGCCGGTGTCCTAGCCGTCATCTGGACGCTGACCCTGTTCCCGCTTCTCGATACCCGATCGCATCTTGCGTTCGCCCTCGGCGTGCCGGTCACGATGTTCATCTCCGGGCTCGCGACAGGGCCGCTCGGCGCATTCCTGTCCGAGCAATTTGCGACTCGATACCGTTATACTGCAACGGGATTGAGCTACAGCCTGGCCGGAATGCTCGGTGGAGCAATTCCGCCCCTGATCGCGACACCGATCATCTCCACCTGGGGAAGCTTCGCATTCGGGTGTGTTATGGCGGGCATCGCTTTGGTCTCCATCATCTGTGTTCTCGTGATCGGTGAGACCAAACAGTACGAACTTGACTCGGATGAAGTGTCACGTCGATCCGCGGCCCCCACCCCCAGTTGAGAGAATCCGACCCGATCGCCGCTGCGCCCCGACCGGGCGCAGCGGCGATCGACGTCGGTGGAACACGAGGAGATTCAGTATGCCCGGCACACATCTGATCCTGTTGCGCCACGGCGAAAGCACGTGGAATGCCGACGACAGGTTCGCTGGATGGGTGGACATTCCACTGACCGATGGCGGTCGCGAAGAGGCGATCCGCGCCGGCCACGCAATCACAGAGGCAGCCGTCCTTCCTGATGTCGTACACACTTCGCTTCTGCGACGGGCGATCTCGACAGCAAACACCGTTCTCGACACGACGGATCGCCACTGGATTCCGGTACGCCGCACGTGGCGGCTCAACGAACGACACTACGGCGCGCTGCAGGGTTGCAGCCGTGGGGATATTCGAGACAAGTTCGGCGCGGATCAATTCAAGCGATGGCGTCGATCGTTCGACGAGGCGCCGCCTCCCCTCGAACCGGGATCGCCATGGGGGCAGGACCGTGAGATCCGTTACCAATCGTCATGCGTGGATGTGCCGAAGACGGAATCGCTCCACGACGTTACGACCAGGCTGCTGCCGCACTGGACGGGCTCCGTTGTTCCCGACTTACGTTCGGGAAAGACAGTTTTGGTTGTCGCTCACGGGAATGTGCTGCGCACGTTGTTGATTCACCTGCATGGCATACCCAGGTCCGAGGCGGATCAGATTCAGATATCCACCGGTGAGCCGCTATGGCTCACGCTCGACGAGTCGTTGCGCCCGATGTGAAACGGGCGCCCGTTGAATCAACGATTCAACGGGTCTTCGTGGCGCGGTTCTGCCACTTCTGAACATGTTCGAGCAGCAGGGCGCGAAGTTCGTCCGCCCGAGGCTCCATGCGGGACGTGGGGCCGACCAGAGTGACTTCGGCCGCCGCCTTCCCGTTCGGGCCGCGCACGACGGTGGCGAGTGCGTAGCGGGTGCCGTTGTGCAAGGTGTTCTGGGCGATTCCAGTGCGTTTGATGTCGTCGTACTGGGTGAGGAATTCGTCGACTAGATCGTTCTCCTCGCGCCCACGCCGACGCAAATAGGCGTCGCGATGTTCGGGGGCCAGTTCCGCGAGCAACGCCTTGCCGCCGGCTGTCTCGAGCAACCCGCGTCGGATGTTGGACCGAGCTGCGAAACCCGCGAGGAGATCGGCACCGACCTCGGAGACGTAGATGAGATCGTCTCCCGCCTGAACTCCGAGGAACACGGTGACTCCGGCCGCCTCGTGTAGCGCCTGCAGATCGGCGTCAGTGACGGACCCGGCGCGCAGATGTCCACTGGCCAAGGTCAAGCCGTGCAACGCGGGTCCGATGTAGAAACGAGTGTTGTCCTGATACAACCAACCTGCGGCGACGAGACCACGGATGAAGCCGTACACGGAGCTCTTCGGCGCGTCGATCGCGCGCGACAGCTCGGCGAAGGTCATGCCGGGGTTGTAGACGACCTCTTCGAGGATGCGTGTCACACGGTCGATCGTGCGATGGTTCTGAGGTTCGCGGTCTTGGCCTGCACTCGGTTCCTCGGTCACAGCCACCATTTAACCTCATCCTCACTGTAGGTCCTCGTCCGCCGCAGGTCGGCGATCATGATCCGCTGAATTCCGGTGGTCTCTTCCCGATGGATGCGGCTACACCTTCAGCGAAGTCAGCAGAGTGAAGAAGTGCGGTCTGCGCCGTAGCTTCCTCGTCCAGCGCTGCGACCACACGCGAGGCCAGGTCACGCCGGAGGGTGGACCTGATTGCGGTGAGGGACAACGGCGCCGACCGGGCGATATCCGTCGCCCAGTCGAGAGCCGTGGTGCGGGGATCGTCATCGGTGATTCGGTCGACGAGCCCGAGCGCGAGCGCTTCCGCCGCGTCGACATTACGGCCGGAATACAGCAAGTCGAGTGCGTATTGCTGGCCGATTGCCGCCGGCAACGTCACCGACAGTCCGAACCCGTGATGAAAGCCCAGCCGAGCGAAGTTCGCAGTGAGCCGTGCCCTGGGCCCGGCCACGCGGAAATCCGCCGCCATCGCGAGTCCGAGTCCGCCGCCGACCGCCGCGCCCTGAATGGCCGCGATGATCGGTTTGCGAGTGGTGAACAATTGCGACGCCGCGCGATAGACGCGTCGCAGCATGTGCTGATCGACGCCGCGCAAATCGGCGCCCGCGCAGAAGCTCTTGCCCTCCGCGCACAGAACCACGACGCGCACGGATGGATCTGTGTCGAGGTTGACGAGCGCGTCCGCCAACTCCTTCAGGCTGTTCTCATCGAAGAAGTTGTGTGGCCCGCGGCGTATCTCGACGATCCCGACGTTGCCTTGCACATCGACTGCGATCGTCTCGGTGGTGACGGTCTCGGCTGTAGTCGTCATCGGGACTCCACCTTCGTGCGTGCATCGGCAACGACGGCGTTCTTGTCGATCTTGCCTGCGTGGTTGACCGGAAAATCCTCGGTGACGACGATCCATCGCGTGGGGACGGCGAACGAGGCGATGGTGCCGCGCAGTCGATCACCGAACTGCGTCGGGTCGACATCGGACTCGAGTACGAGAGCCGCCGCCACTTCCTCACCGAGATCCGAGTGCGGTACCCCGAAGACGACCGCGTCCTTGACCTCGGGCAGGCGTACGAGTGCGGCCTCGACAGAAGCCGGGGCAATGTTCTCGCCGCCCCGGATGATCATGTCCTTGGATCGGCCGGTGATCCAGAGGTACCCCTCGTCGTCGAGGTGTCCCAGGTCGCCGGTGTGCAACCAACCGTCGCTGTCGATCGGGGATTCGATTTCGCCGAGATAACCGAGCATCTGGGTGGGGCTGCGCAGCAGGATCTCACCGTCGGGGAGTTCGGGTCGCGGTGCGATGGAGATCTCGACGCACGGCAGAGCCCGTCCGGTCGTCCCTGGGTGTTTGACGGTGTCCTTGCCGGACGCCGCCACTCCCTGGCCACCGTTCTCGGTCAGTCCGTAGCCGGTGGCGACGCGAGGTTCGACGCCGGGCAACCCGGTGCGCAGTCGTTCGAGAAACTCTGCGCCGACAGGGGCTCCGCCGACGGTGACAGCTCGCAGCGTTGTCAGGTCACGAGTCCGAACGTCGGGATGTTCGAGCACGCGGGTGACCATGGTGGGCACCGCACTCCATCGTCGGATCTTCCAGTCCTCGACGAGCCGGATGGCTTCGGCGGGGTCGAATCGGCCGGCAGGCATGACAAGCGTGTCTCCGACGCAGATCGCCCGCAGCAGGGTCTGGACGCCGCCGACGTGGAACATCGGACCGGTGTGCAGTGCGGACTCGCCGGCCGTCTCGTCGACCAGGTGGGGTAGTCGCCGAGTGATGTCGAGCAGCATCTGCAGTCCGGAGAGCAATGAACGGTGAGACAGGACAACACCTTTGGGCTTGCCCGAGGTTCCCGACGTGAAAATCACCACCGCTGGGTCCTCTTCGGCTGTGCCTGGGTCAACGAATGGAGTGGCTGCGGTCGGCGACGGATCGGCCGTGGGCGACCACGTGGCGACCTTGTATCGGTCCGGAACGCGGGAAGCGATGCGCTCGTCCGCGAGGACCAACACAGGTTCCACGAGTTCGAGGGAGCTGACCAACTCTTCCTCGCTCCACCACGCATTGGCGAGAACGGCGACGCCGCCCACAGCTACGGTGGCCCAGAAGTTGACGATCCACTCCGGGCTGTTGAACCCCAGCAGAACGACCCGATCGCCGGATCCGATTCCGGCAGAGGTGAACTCGTGGGCGCGGGCATCGACCGATGCGCGGAACTGCTCGAACGTCACCACCCGCTCACCCTGCACGATGTGCGCGCGGTCCCCCCACCGGGACGCAAACGTGAGGAGCGATCCCAGCCGGTGCGGACGCTCGGAGTACATCCGGAATGTCAGGTCGCCGACCGTCACGGGTTCGATGTCGGAGCCCCATCTTTCGGACTTCGACGTGGCCGATCTCGCGGCTTGCGTGGTGGTCACTTCGCAGCCGCCTCGGCGCGGTAGGGGAGACGGATGACCGCCGAACCGGGCATCACGGACTGCTCGCGCTGGTTGGTCGCCCAGGTCTCGACCTTGACCACATGATCGCCGTCGCCGTCGACAAGCTTTTCCGTGACCTTGCCCCCGAGCCTGACCACGTCGGAGAGGTAGACGTGCGAACGGTACTGGTCGTGCAGCGATTTCAAGAACCCGTCGTCGCCCATCCAGTTGGTCAGGTGATGAATCTGCCAGCAGGTGCGTTGGATGCCCACGTCATAGGCCATCTGTGCGCCCTGGAGGCTCGCGGCGTAATCGTTGTAGTGGACCGAGTACACGGGCTCGAGTGCGTGCGTGTTCGGGTCTCGGAATGCCCACTTGGGGTGCTTCTTGTATCGGCGCAGAGCGACACCGTGTGCGGCGAGCCGGGGGATCGGTGCGGCACCGGAGGCGACGAACGCGATCTCGTCCGTCAGACCGATCGGGCCCTTGGTGATGATGCCGAGGTCGTCGCCCACCTGAACGTCGTCCCAGTAGCGCTTCTCGGCGCCGCGTGGCGACTCCGCCAGCACATCGGCGTCGACCCTCGCCAGTTCGGCATCGGTCCACGGGTGTGGCAATTCGATCTTGCGTGACTCTCGCTTGGCCTGCATCTCGGTGCGCTCGAATCGCATGCGGGAGCAGATGAACGTGGCGACAAGTTCGTCGTTCTGGTTCCGGTATTCCTGCCGCAGGTAATCCTTGATGCGGCGGCCGGCGAACTTGCTGGCGTCGATGGGCCCGTCGAATCCGTCGAACACCACGCGCGCGGTGATCTTGTCCCCGACCCTGATGGGGTGGTGGAACTCCATGTTGGTCTCGGCGTGGAAGCCGCCCAGTCCGGGCCATCCGACCTGGACGGAGCCGAGGCAGGCGAAGATGAAACTCGGGGGAGCGATGAGTTCGCCGTGCGCAGTGCCGGCGGCGTATGCCTCGTCCGTCCACAGCGGGTTGTCGTCGCCGATGCCCTCGGCGAACCGAAGGATTGCCAAACGTGTGGCGTATTCGTTGTTCACGGAACCGGCCGTGCGTAGCTCGGTGCCGATCAACGCACGCATCTTCTCGAGCATCTCGTCCGTGAACTTGCCCTCTGCCAGGCTCTTGCCGATTTCAGGTTCTGCAGTCTGCGTCATAGTGTCCGTCCGTAATTAGAAAAGAAAGTTCGTATTTAAGAACTTATATGCCGTATCTGCTGTGGTCAATGGCGGATTACGCCAGCGTCGACACCACGGACTTCGTCTCGAGGTAGCTGTCGAGGCCGTCCAGTCCGTTCTCTCGGCCCCATCCCGACTGCCGGTAGCCGCCCGCAGGCATGTACACACCACCGGCGCGATGGACGTTGATTCCCACGCGGCCCGCACGTAGACGTCGGGCAATGGAGTGGCCGACCGAGCCGTCCGCTGTCCATACACTCGAAGCGAGCCCATAGGAGCTGTCGTTGGCGAGCGCCACTGCTTCGTCGATGTCCGAGAACGGCATCACACCGAGGACCGGTCCGAAGATCTCCTCGCGCATGACGCTCATCGACTGATCGACGTCGACGAGTACGGTCGGTTCGAAGAAGTACCCTGCGTCGCCTACGCGGTTGCCACCGGAGAGGACGGTTGCGCCGGCGTTGACACCGGCATCGACGTAGGACGTGACCCGGTCGAGCTGTTTGCGGGAAATCAACGGTCCGAGATCCACGTCGGGCTGGGTTCCGTATCCGATGCGCAGTTTGCGGCCCTCGGCCGCGACACCGTTGACCACTTCGTCGTAGACCGACTCGTGAACGAACAGTCGCGTTCCTGCAGCGCACACCTGGCCCGTGTTCCAGAACACCGCACCCGCAACTCCGGGAATTGCGGCGGCGAGGTCGGCGTCAGGCATCACGATGACCGGCGACTTGCCGCCGAGCTCGAGCGAGAGCTTCTTCATGTTGCCCGTCGACGCGTGGACAATGGTTCGGCCGACGTCGGTGGAACCGGTGAACGCCACGGCGTCGACATCCGGGTGGGCAGTCAGGGCAGCGCCCACTGTCGGACCGGGGCCGGTGATCACGTTCACCACGCCGTCTGGCACGCCGGCCTCGGTGAGAATTTGTCCCAGCCACAGCGCAGTCAGTGGGGTTTCGTCGGCGGGCTTGAGCACGCACGTGCACCCGGCCGCAAGGGCGGGAGCGAGCTTCTTCGACGCAGAGATGATGGGAGCGTTCCACGGGACGATCATCGCGACGACGCCGACCGGCTCGCGGAGCGTGTAACCCTGGATGCGCTTCTCCCCGGGTCCCAGATCGATGGTCTGACCGTGGATCTTGTCCGCCCAGCCGCCGTAGTACTGATATTGAGCCGCCGCTTCGAGCACCATCGACCGTGCCTGCGGAACGGGAATTCCCATGTTGCGGCTCTCCAGCGCGGCGAGAGCATCCACGTTGTCCCGCATGATCTGCCCGGCCTGCCAGAGGATCGCGCCCCTCTGCTGAGGAGCCAGGCGCATCCACCGTTGTTCGTCGAACGCGCGCCGCGCCGCAGCGACTGCGAAATCGGTGTCCTTTTCCCCGGCGAGCGCCACGTTCGCGATCACCTCACCGGTGCCCGGGTCGTAGGTCGGGAACGTCTCGCCGGATGCGGCCTCGATCCAGGCGCCGTCGACGAGCATCGGCACGCTGTCCGCTTCCTTCAGGCTCTCCGGGTACGCCCAAGCATTTGCTGGTGAGAGCGACATCGTTTCTCCTCTTGAATTGATCTTTCGGTCCACGCTTATGCGGGCAGTGATCGAATCGGTTGTCTCGTGCAGGTGGGGTGAGTCGGCCCCGAAGGAATGACGGGATTCGTTCTCACTCCATTCTGTGTTCTTATATAGAAACATCAGTCCTGATTTATGGATACTTTGAACGTATCGACCGCCTGCGGACTGTGTCAAGGCTCACGATCTCTTGATGTTGCAGCGTGGGCCACTTGACGCCCAGTGATTGACAGCACGTTGCGGCCGTCCTAGTGTTCTTAATAACAAACCATTGTCCGTAAATACGAAGTTGGAGGTCTGCCGATGCCGGCACTCAGCGGTGTGAAGGTCATCTGTGTAGGTCAGTTCTACTTCGCCCCCTACTGCTCCATGTTGCTCGCTCGTCTGGGCGCAGACGTGATCAAGATCGAGGCTCCCGAGGGCGATCCCTACCGCCGGCTGCCGAGCGCCGACCACGACGGCTCATCCGTGCAGTTCACCATGCTGAACTCCGGAAAACGGGCGATGAAGGTCGACCTCAAGCATCCCAAGGGGCAAGAGATCGTTCGCAAGTTGGTCGAGCAAGCCGACGTTCTCATCCAGAACCTCTCGCCCGGCGCGATGGACAGGTTCGGGCTGGGATACGACGCTCTGTGCGCGATCAACCCACGGCTGATCATGGCGTCGGGAACCGGCTTCGGATCGTTCGGACCCTATGCGGGTGAACCCGCGATGGATCTGACAATTCAGGCCCGCACCGCGATCATGAGCACGACGGGGTTCATGGAAGGCGCACCCGTGCGCACCGGACCGTCAGTCGTGGACTTCATGGCAGGCACCCACATGTTCAGCGGGGTCCTGGCCGCGCTGTATCAACGTGAACACACCGGCCGCGGACAACACGTCGAGGTCGCGCTGCAGGATGCGATCCTTCCGGCGCTGTCGTCGAACATTGCCGGTCACATCAACAGCAACGGCGCCATGCCCGAGCGCACGGGCAACCGGCACGGCGGGCTCGCCGTGGTGCCCTACAACGCGTACCGGACCACCGACGGCTGGGTGACAGTGCTGTGTCCCACCCAATCTCACTGGGAGAGGTTGTGCGGAGTCATGGACGACCCGGATGCCAAGGACGATCGGTACAGCACCATGTCGGGTCGTACAGCGCACTCGGACGAGGTGGACGTGCTGGTGGAGCGGTGGACGTCAGCGCACACCAAGCAGGAAGTCGCACACCTTCTGTCGAGGACGGGAATCCCGACCGCACCGGTGCTCAGCCTCGCCGAACTGATGGATGATCCGCACGTTCAGGCGCGTGGGGTGCTGAGGTGGATGGACGACGAGTCTGGCAGGTGGTTGACGCTGGGCAGTCCGTTGTTTTTGTCCGACTCTCCGATGGTCGAGCCGGATCGTGCGCACGGACTCGGTGCCGACACCGACACGATCCTGCGGGACGAACTCGGAATGACGGAGGACGAGGTCGCAGCCCTCCACTTCGAAGGCGCGATCTGAGTTTTGTAACCAAGAAGGCAATCGAAAGGTAGATCATGATGCAGGGCTTGGTATTCGAAGGCGATCGGCAGATCTCGTTGCGCGATTTCTCCGATCCGAATCCTGGTCCGGGCGAGGTGTTGCTTCGTGTAACTGCCTCCGGAATGTGCGGGTCCGACCTCCACTATTACCGAGCAGAGGCGAGCGCGCCCGACGCGCCGGTGTGTATCGGCGGCCACGAGCCGGCGGGTGTGATCGAGGAACTCGGTGCCGGCGTCGACCCCGTGCGGTTCGCCGTCGGCCAACGCGTGATGGTCCATCACTACGCCGGGTGCGGCGGTTGTGAGGCCTGCAGGTCGGGATGGACACAGATGTGCACTACCGGTCCGGCGACGGTGTACGGCAAGTCGGCACACGGTGCGCACGCTCCCTTCATGACGGTCTCTACGCAGTCCGTCCTGCCGCTGTCCGACAGCTTGTCCGATATCGCGGCGGCCGCCATCGGTTGCGGTACGGGCACCGCCTGGGGCGCACTCGATCGGGTGGGCGACGTCGGTGGGGCGGACCTCGTCGTGTTCGGCCAGGGGCCGGTCGGTTTATCCGCCACGATGCTGGCCACTGCGCGTGGCGCTCGAGTCATCGCAGTCGATCTCGCCGACAGCCGACTCGAACAGGCCCGTGCCTTCGGGGCCGCGGAGACGATCAACTCGGGCTCGGTGGACCCGGTCTCGATGATCAAGCAACTCACCAGCGGCGGAGCCACGGTGGCGATCGAAACTTCCGGTGCGACAGCCGCAGCGACTGCCGCGCTGGAATCTCTCGCCCCGTGGGGCCGACTGGGCGTCGTCGGTCTCGGCGGGCGCATCGAGGTCGACGTCCGCAAGTTCCTCTCGCGTCAGGTCACCATTGCCACGTCGTGGTCGCTGTCGAGCGTTCAGCAGATTCAGTGCGCGAATTTCGTCGATCGGCACCATCTGCCGGTCGATGATCTCTTCAGTCATCGCTGGACCCTCGCCGACGCCGTGGAGGCATACGCGGAATTCGACAAGCAGACGTCCGGCAAGGGCGTCTTCACCTTCTGACCGTCACCTTTTGACTGACAATCCAGAACTTCGAGAAAGCGAAACACTCACATGACCGACACTCCGAACCTCGAATTGCGCCACGCGACACCTGCCTTCCGCACGTTTGCCGGCGAGAAGGCCATGTCCGCGCTTCCCCGTGAGCTCGACCGCGTCGGAGCGAGCCGAGCGGTCGTGATCACGGTCAAGCCCATCCTCGACTACCCCGAGGCGATGCAGCGGTTGTACGACGCCCTGGGATCGAAACTCGTCGGGCTGTTCGACGGCGTCGTCGAGCACAGCCCGCTACCGGCGGTGAACAACGCGCGTCAGTACCTCGAAGACATGAAAGCGGACGCGATCATCGCAGTCGGCGGTGGATCGTCGGTCGTCACCGCGCGTGCATCGTCCATTCTGCTGGCCGAGGACAAGGACATCCGCGAGCTGTGCACCCAGCGCGGAGCCGACGGAAAACTTACGAGCCCGCGCCTGTCGGCTCCGAAGCTACCGCAGTGGGTCGTCCCCAGTACTCCGACGAGCGCCTACGCGAAAGCTGGTGCTGCGGTGCGCGATCCGGAGACCGGAGAACGGCTGGCATTGTTCGACCCGAAGGCGCGCGCGCAGGGGGTCATCCTCGACCCGGTCATGGCCGTGACGGCACCGGAACGGCTCGCCTGGTCGGCCTCTCTGAACGTATTCTCCATGGCGATCGAGGGCCTGCAATCCAGTACAACCGACCCCCTCGCGGACGCCCTGCTGATGGGAGCGCTTCGTGGCGTCAACGAGTGGCTGCCCCGGCTTGCGTCCGACCCCAAGGGTGCACAGCCGCGGCTGAACCTGATGCTGTCGTCGTTGCTGAGTGGTCAAGGTAGTGATTTCACCGGTGGCGGACTTGCACAGGCGCTTTCGCATGCGATCGGACCCAGGTCCTCGGCATCCAACGGCGTCGTCGAAGCGCTGATGCTTCCACATGTCACGCGCTGGAATGTGCCCGTAGCCGCCGAACGTATCGCAGGCATGGGGGCAGGCCTCGGGATCGTCGACCGAAGTGTCGACGGTGTCATCGCTGAAATCGAGCGCCTGCTCGAGGTATTCGGGGTGCCCACCCGTCTGCGTGATATCGGCGTCGAGAACGACGACATCGCCGAGGTCGCGGACCACGCACTGGACGACTGGTCGATCACGACCGGACCCCGCGCCGTGGACCGTCAGCAACTCATCGAATTACTGACGGCCGCTTGGTAACTCGCAGAATCAGACCTGGGTGGACGGGCGCAGGAGAATTTCGTTGATGGCCAGGTGACGAGGCCGACCGATGGCGAACGCAATGACCTCAGCGATGTCATCGGCAGTCACCTCGGCCTTGCTGTACATCTCGTTGACCGCAGTGTTGGTCGACTCGTGGGTGATATGGGTCGGAAGTTCGGTAGCGACGACGCCGGGCTCGATCAAGGTGACGCGCACAGTCGGAAGCAGCTCCTGCCGAAGAGCTTCCGACCAACCGTTGATCCCCCACTTGGTCGCCGCATAGACGCCGTTTCCGGACCGAGCGGTGCGGCCGGCCACGGACGAGATATTGATGATGTCCGCGCGGCCGCTGGCGGTGAGCTGGTCGAGGAAGACTTCGGTGGTGGTTATGGCGCCGAGAAGGTTCACCTCGATCATCTGCCGATAGTCCCCACGCTGGTCCGCCGAGAACGGCCCGAGGAGCATCACGCCGGCGTTGTTGACGAGCACGTCGGCGCCACCGAGTTCCTTCTTGACCTGCTCCGCCGCAGCAACGAGGGCATCGCGGTCGGTGACGTCAGCCTCGATGGCAAGCGCGCCGTCGCCGAGGTCTGCTGCGAGCGCGTCGATGCGATCGCGCCGACGTGCGAGGAGTGCAACCTTGAAACCGGCGGCGTGGAGATGGCGCGCCGTCGCCTCACCGATTCCGGACGACGCTCCGGTGATAACGGCTACACCTGCAATGGAAGAGGTCACGATGTTCCTTTCGTTCGGGTCTTCGGTGAGACCAGTCAACCTGGCCTCTCGTGCGGGTGGGAGGGCTTGCCGATACAGGTAACAGCAGTGCCTCCCTGGTTGGCACGACGGGTCGTACCGTCGGTGTGATCCGGGGGCACACGCACAACGACTCGAAAGGCAGACGATGGAGATCGACCCGCAGAAGCCGACAGTCAAGAATCCCGCAGCACGATTCGCCGGGGACGTCTGGCTCGACCCGATCGCGTTTCCCCGCGAGGACGGTCAGCGCATGACCGTCGCGAAGGTGCGATTCGCTCCTGGAGCGCGCACGGCGTGGCATTCGCACGCGGTGGGGCAGACGCTGCACATTACCCAGGGCGTGGCCTGGGTCGGCACTCGAGGTGGTACGAAAATGGAAGCACATCAGGGTCAGACGCTCTACTGCCCGCCGAACGAGGAGCATTGGCACGGAGCTTCCGCGGACTCGTTCATGGAACACCTTGCAATGCTCGACAACGCCGAAGACCCTTCGACCACCACCGCCTGGTTCGAGCACGTCACCGATGACGAGTATCGCGCATGACCGGCGAACCGGCGTTCTTCTCGGTCGACAGGACGCCGCACGGCGATGTTCTAACTCCACTGCCCACTGCGGCGGGCAACTGGGGCCCGAACAGGATGCGAGGGCTGGCTGTCAGTGGCGCGCTCGCGCGCGCCGTCGAGCATGCCGTGCCAGACTCCGAATTCCGGCCGGTGCGTTGGACACTGGAACTCTGCCGCGTTGCGACAATGGATAGATGTCACGCGGACGTCAGGATTATTCGCACCGGTAAACGGATCAGTCTTGTCGAGGCAGACCTGCTGCAAGGGGATACCAAGGTCGCCACCGCCAGGGCACTGTTCCTCAAACCCGACCCGGATGTCTCCACCGCAGATGTGTGGTCACAGACTAGCCAGCTGCAGTGTCCACCGACTGATCTGAGCCCGGGTACCGAAGAGCCGCGGCTGCATTACAGCGATGACACAGGATGGGTGTCCACTCCGGCATCCGACCACAACGGCACCCGAAAAATCATGTGGGTGTTGGGAGTTCGGGTGGCGGAGGACGAAGCGCTTTCAGCCTTTCAATTCGCTGCCAGCGCAGCCGATGTGGCGAGCGTGGTCGGTAACTGGGGAACTGCAGGCATGCAGTTCATCAATGCCGACGTCACCCTCGCGCTCGCCCGGCTACCGCAGGGACTCGAGATCGGCCTCGCCGCAACGGATCGCGTCGAAACAGACGGAATCAGTACGAGCACCGTCACCGTTTTCGATCGGAGCGGGACTCTGGGTACCGCGGTAGTGTGCGCTCTCGCCAACGTGCACGCTTCCGTCGACCCGCGCATGCGCTGAACGTGGCAGACAGCATCGAGCCTCCGGGCAGGCACTGGCAGTACCTGGTACGCCAGTAACTCCCCTCGGCCGCCGAATCACTCTTTACTGGACGTATGCAGCAGACACCCCACAGCCAATCCCACCGACCACGTCAAGTTTCGCGACGGTCCGCCGTCGGGGGCACTCTCGCCCTCGGGGTGGCCGGGTTGGCCGGAATCGCAGCCGGATGCGCCCCCGATTCTGGCGTGAACGTACCAACGAGTACTGCGCCTAGCCGGACCACCGACCCGACCCGACGCGCAGCATCCGGGTCGGTGTTACTCGCCTACTTCTCGCGATCCGGAGAGAACTATTACTACGGAGATCGGACCGAACTCGAGATTGGCAACACCGAGGTTCTGGTCGGGATGATCCGTAGTCGCCTCTCATGCGACGTGCACAAGATCGAACCGGCCGACCCGTACCCGTTCGACTACGAGGAAACGGTCGAGAGGAACAGGAACGAGCAACGCGACGACGTGCGGCCCATCATTGCCAACCAGCTGTCCTCCTTCGGGACACATTCGATCGTTCTACTGGCAAGCCCGGTGTGGAACAGCAGCGCACCGATGATCATGCACACGTTCGTCGAATCCCTGGATTTAGCTGGCGTGACCATCTATCCGATCACCACTCACGCGGTCAGTGGGCTGTCCGGAGTGCCGAGTGTCTACGAAGAACTGTGTCCCGACGCGATCATTGGCGCCGGATTCACAGCTCGGGGGGAGGCAGTGGCCGAGGCAGGGGGTGCACTCGACGACTGGCTGCGCCAGGTTGGGCTCGTTTGACGCTGGGGCGAACGGTCTCGACCCGTGGTGCCCCCAGAACTTCGTGGGCAACCGTCGACGACACCAGCACCGCCGAGGCCTGAGGTCAAAACCCATAGGCCTGAACTGATTATCTGGTGCTTAATGTCAGACGTCAGACGTCCGCGTCGGAGCTACTCGATAACTCGAGAAATCTGGGATCAACGTTCGGCACTGGTGTCAGATCAGCTCCGGATTCTCGGCGTACACCTCTTCGAGGATCGACATGTCGAACAGTTGGTCCGCCGTAATCTCCAGTCCCGCTTTCGACAGTGCTGCGATGTTCTGTTCGATCAGTTGGGGTGTCATCGTGAACAACCCGTTTGCTTTGGTATCTGCCGACACCACAAGATCGTTCTGTGCGGTGGCTTCCTTGATCTGCTCTTCGAGTTCCAGGTTCTGGTCCTTGCCGTAGACCTCGACGGCAAGCCGTGCCGACTCTGCCGGATCAGCGACCGCATCCTTCCATCCCTGGATCTCGGCCTTCAGGAATGCCTTGAGCTTGTCCCTCTCGTTGTCGATGGTGGACTGGAGAACCGTGAACGATTCGGCGACCAACGGCAGGTTGTAGTCCGCGAAGAGGAAGTGGGCGTTGGGGAAACCTTTGGCGGCCAGTGTGATCGGCTCGTTGGTCACGTAGGAGACCCAGCCGTCCACCTCGCCGTTTGCCAGGGGGCTCGGATCGAACTGCGCGGGCACGATCGTCATCTGGCTTTCGGTCAGGCCGTTGGCTGCCAGGAGAGCTCCGAAGACGAGCTGATTGGAATCCTGGACGCCGATCTTCTTGCCGATCATGTCCTGCGGTGAGTTGATCGGTGCCGCAGCGGAACTGACAATCGCAAACGGATTCTTCTGGAACGTCGCCCCGACGATCTTTGCCTCCAGTCCGTCGAGTACGGCGGGTGCTGTGAGCTGCGGTGCGGACATTCCGATCCACACCTTGCCGGTGTCCAAGCCGGCTTCGACGCCGGTACCGGCTGCGCCACCTGCCACCAGGTCTACATTCCCGAACCCGGCATCCTTGTAGTACCCCTTGTCGAGAGCGAAGTACTCACCGGCGAACTCGATGTTCTTGATCCAGGACAACTGCACTGCAACTGTTCCGAATTCGGAACCGTCGTCCGTGGTTCCGCCACTCGAACTGCTGGAGTCACTGCTACACGCGAGCAATGACGCACTACCGGCGACTGCGATGCCGGTCAGCGCGGAGTAGCGGAAGAAGGCCCTGCGGTCCAGCTGGCGGACGGGCTTGAATGGCGTCATGAATCGGAACACTAAGGCCAGTCGGTTTCGTTCAGTTTGCTTGGGAGAGAGAGTTTGTTGAGGTCGTGTTAACAGATGTCACGACTTGCCCGCCGAAGGACCGAAACGAGACAGAGCGATGCTTTCGAAGATCCCGACCACGGCGTAGAGGACGATCGACACCACGGTGATCACCACGATAGATGCCCACAATTCGTTGTACTGGTAGCGCGGAATGGCTTTGATCATGCTCGAACCCAAGCCTTGACCGCTACCGAGCCATTCGCCGATCAGTGCTCCGATCAACGCGCCGGGCACTGACACCCTAGCGGCGGCGAACACCGCCGGAAGTGCGGACGGTACGGACACCATTCGCAATGCGGTCCAACGACTCCCGCCGTACACAGCGATGAGGTCTTGTGCCTGAGCTGGAGCGGCGCGCAGACCTACCATGATCATGACCAGGGCCGGAAAGAACACCACTATCGCAACCATGACCGTCACACCCACGATTCCGCGGCCGAATATCAGGACGATGATCGGGGTCATCGCAACGAGAGGAACAGATCGTAGAAGCATTGCAACGGGCATGAAAGTCTGTTCGACAGTGCGGGAAACGACGAAGATCGATGCCACCACGAGCGCGGCAGTCATCCCGACGGCAAAGCCGACACCGGCGTCGCGCAGAGTGATGAACAGGTTGTCGATGATGCCCGAACGAGCGTCGGCGGATTTAGGACCGGAGAACAGGTACTCCCAGACGTCGGCCGGCGTCTTTCCCACACGCGGGCCGACCTGGGGGAAGGCGTTGAGGAAGACCACCCAGATGACAAGCAGCAGTGCCGAGGCGATGGCAATCGGAGCGAGGAATCTCAATGTTCCTCGTACCGCGGTCATTTCTGTGCTCCCGGAGCGCTCGTCCACGGGGTGACGAGCCGGGCGATCGCTGCGACGACGGCGTATCCCAGGCCGGCGAGCAAGGCGGCGGCGATGGCCATTCCCCACGTTCGCGGGACGTTGTACGACGTCTGAGCGGCCGTGAGTGCGACGCCGATCCCGCTGTCCACCCCGCCGAGATACTCTCCGAGGATGGCACCGAGTACAGCCGAGGGTGCAGCAATCTTGAGGGCGGCAAAGGTACTCGGAAGTGCGCTCACCAGTTGAACTTTGGTGAACTTCTGCCAACGCCCACCGCCGTAGGCGGCAACGAGATCGAGACTCGTCTTGTCGGCCGATCTCAGGCCAGCGAGTGTGCCGACCATCGTGGTGAAGAAGCAGTACATCGCGGCGAGAAAGATCGTGGGGGTCCGGCCGCCGAAGACGACCAGGATGATTGGGCCAAGCGCCAACAGCGGTGTGCAGTAGCTCAGGATCGCCAATTGTGTGGCCAATCCCTCGATGGGCGGAATGAGGACGACAAGCACGGCAAGCGTGATCGCCAGCAGATTTCCCCAGAGAAAGCCCTGCAGCGCACCGGAAGCCGTGACGGTGAAATTGGGTCCGTACAGCGACCAACCGTCGTCGAACATCGTCGAGACAACCACCCACGGCGTCGGAATCGTGCCTCCCGCAACACCGGCCGCCGCCAGAATCCACCAGAGAGCGATCAGTCCGCAGATGCCGACTGCACCGCCGAACCACGTTGGACGCTTCAATCGGATCCGGCGCGGTACAGATTGCTGCGCCGCCGCGGTCGCGACGTTCTCGATATCGGTAATTGTCATGCGACGCCTGCTTTTCCGAAGAGCAGTCCGGAGAGGTAGTCGTGGATCTCGTGGAACTCGGGTGTACGCATCATCTCGGGTGTACGCGGGCGCGGGAGGTCGATCGGCACGACTTCGAGGACGCGTCCGGGCCTCGGCGTCATGACGGCGACGACGTCGGAGAGGAACACGGCTTCGGCGATTCCGTGAGTCACCATCAACGTGGTCGCCGGTTTCTGGGTCCAGATCCTGAGCAATTCGATGTTGAGCCGTTGGCGGGTCATGTCGTCCAGCGCGCCGAAGGGTTCGTCGAGTAGGAGGACACTCGGCTTGACCACGAGCGATCGTGCGATCGACACACGCTGACGCATACCGCCGGACAATTGGGCGGGCTTGGCCTTCTCGAATCCCTCGAGGCCGACGAGCGCGATCAGGTCTGAAATCAGCCCGGGGTCGGGATCGATGCCGGCAACCTGCAGCGGCAGTTTGATGTTGGAGGCCACTGTTCGCCACGGCAGCAAAGCTGAATCCTGGAAGGCGATTCCGAGTTCGCGGCGCTTGCGTAACTCGGCGGGTGACTGTCCGTTGACAAGTGCTGTTCCCGACGTCGGAGTGTCGAGGCCCGCAAGGATGCGGAGAACGGTGGACTTCCCGCATCCGGACGGCCCGAGCAGAGACAGAAAGGATCCTTCGCTGGTTTGAAGGGACACGTCGGTCAGCGCGGTCACCGACCGACGACCCATCTCGAAGGTCTTGCCGAGGCCGGAGATGTCGAGACCGGTTCCAGCGGGGCGAGGTGTGGTGACGGGACTGGTCATTCCCGCACAGTACGAACGTCCGGTTGCGGTCATGTTGCCTGCGCGTCACCGCTGCGTGAGGCTGGTTCGGCGTCTCCTGTCACAGCGCCGTGGTGAGATGGACGTCTGGACGGAGTGAGGGGAGCGAAGATTGCTGAAGTTGTACCGGGCCGAGCGTTCGGACACCTTGGTCTCGGCGTTGGCCACGCTCCTCCGTACACCGCTGTCGGATCCATTCGCCCGGGAAACTGTTGCGGTGCCGGCCAAGGGCGTCGAGCGTTGGCTCAATCAGCGGCTGTCCTCCCAGCTAGGCACGTCCGGACCGTCAGCAGTGGACGGTATTTCTGCGAACATCGCGTTTCCTTCACCCGCGCGCCTGGTCGCGGAGTCCGTGGCCGCGGTCAGTGGAATCACGGCTGACGACGACCCATGGTCGCCGACGCGATTGGTGTGGACGGTTCTCGACGTGATCGACGAGTCCCTCGGCGAGCCCTGGTGTGGAGTCCTGGCGAAGCATCTCGAAGGCCATCGTGAAGGTCGGCGGTTTGCCTCCGCCACACATGTCACCGAACTCTTCCGCAGTTATGCCGCGCAACGCCCGCAGATGCTGATCGACTGGGCCGCCGGGCGGTTGACCGACGGACACGGATTGGCGCTGTCGGAGGATTTCGAATGGCAGGCACGTCTGTGGTGCATCGTCGCGGACAAGATCGACGTTCCGGGGCCCGCAGAGCGACTGGGGCAAGTGAGCCGCGCGCTGGTCGAGGACCCGGCCTTGGTCGACCTACCGGAACGTCTGTCGGTCTTCGGGCCGACCCGGCTGCCGGTCGATCAGCGAATGATCTTGAGCGCACTCAGTGCGAATCGGGACGTGCACATCTGGCTCCCGCATCCCAGCCCCGCGCTGTGGACCAAGATGAGCTCGCGCATACCGCCTCGAAGTGAGAGCACGATTCGACGTTCGGAAGACGGGTCAGCGCTGATATCCGCCAATCCGTTGCTGTCGAGTCTTGCTCGCGACGTTCGTGAACTTCAGATCAGCCTCGGTGCCGCCGAGTTCGAGTCGGTGCATCTTCCCGAACCAGCCGGCCCGAAATCCCTCCTGGCGACGGTCAAGGCCGATGTCATCGCAGATCGTGCTCCCAGCGTTGCAGCGGAACCGGATGGGACAGTTCAGGTCCACGCTTGCCACGGGCCGGCACGGCAGGTCGAGGTGCTCCGCGAATGCCTGCTCCGATTGTTCGAGGACGACCCGACATTGCAGCCGCGCGACGTACTCGTGATGTGCCCGGACGTCGAAACGTACGCACCTTTGGTTCGTGCTGCATTCGGGCAAGGCGTCCATGGCCACCCGGGGCATCTCCTTCGAGTAAGGCTGGCAGACCGCGGATTACGTCAGACCAATCCTGTCCTGGCCGTTCTCGGCTCTCTCCTCGAATTGGCCGACGGCCGGGCTACAGCCAGTGAGGTTCTCGACCTGGCAGCGGCTGAGCCCGTCCGCACACGTTTTTCGTGGGGCGACGACGAATTGGAAAGACTGCGGGAATGGACGACGGAAGCGGGTGCTCGCTGGGGAATCGGTAGTCGGCAGCGTGCCACATTCGGTCTCGATGCATTTCCGCAGAACACCTTCAACACCGCCATGGACCGAATCTTGTTGGGGGTCAGCGCGGACGAATCGGAAAATGCCTGGTTGGATCTCGCGGTGCCACTCGATGACGTGGACGGCACAGACATCGATCTGAGTGGACGTTTCGCAGAGTTCGTAGATCGCCTGGCAGTCTCGCTTCGCGATCTTGCCGGTCCACATTCGCCGGCCGAATGGCTTCGTGTGCTGATGCGGGCCCTGGATCTGCTGACCGACACTGCGCCCGCCGATTCCTGGCAGAGTGCGGGGGCCCACCGCGAACTGGTAGCTGCTGTCGAATTCGGCGGAGAGACGGTGTTACGTCTGGCCGATGTTCGCGCGATGCTCTCGCGCAGCCTCGCGGGCAGACCTACGCGTGCCAACTTCCGAACCGGCGAACTGACGGTGTGCACGATGGTTCCGATGCGTTCGGTGCCGCATCGCGTGGTCGTTCTGATCGGGCTCGACGACGAGGTGTTCCCTCGAACCGGTGGAGTCGACGGCGACGACATCTTGTCCCGTGATCCCGTTGTGGGGGAGCGTGATCTGCGCAGTGAAGACCGGCAACTGCTTCTCGATGCCGTGATGTCTGCGGGCGAGCATCTGATTCTGTTGTATACCGGTGCCGATCCGGTCACCGGTGTCGTCAGACCACCGGCGATCCCCCTCAGCGGCCTTCTCGACGTACTCAGTGCGACGGTAGGTCCGGACGCTGTGAACGGGGTGCTGACACGGCATCCGTTGCAATCGTTTGACAATCGAAACTTCGTGCCGCACAAGCCGTTCAGCTTCGACACGGCAGCCCTGGCCGGTGCCAGGGCTGCTGCCGGAACACCGATCGAATTGCCGACAGTCTTGTCGGCCAAGCTACTCGAGGTGCATCCGAAGGAAGTGAACCTTGCCGACCTGGTGAACTTCCTCGTACACCCCGCCCGTGGTTTTCTGCGCCAGCGCCTAGGCGTCCGGGTACCGGAACTCGACGACGACATCGCGGATTCGCTGGCAACCGAGCTCGATCCACTGTCCACCTGGGCTCTGGGTGACCGAATGCTTCTCTCGCGCTTGGCTGGACGCAACTCGGCGGATTTCCGTGCAGCCGAGTGGCGCCGCGGTACTTTGCCGCCCTACAACCTGGGCGCCTCGGTTCTGGGCAACGTCGAGTGGGTGGTAGACCAACTTGCCGGTCTTGCATTGCCACACCTCGAGGGCGACTCCGAGGCTGTCGACGTCGACATCGACCTCGGTGACGGGCATCGTCTCACCGGAACGGTAACCGGTGTGCACGGCAATTCAGTGGTGCGGGCGTCGTATTCCTCACTGGCGCCTAAACATCGGATGACGGCCTGGATCAACCTGCTCGCCTTGAAAGCACACGGCCGACCCGGTGCGCTCGATGCAGTCTCCATCGGACGGGGCCGGGGAAAGATAGCAGCGGCACGGTCGGTGCTCGATGCGCCAGGCAATGCGGCCGAGATCCTGCAGCAACTGGTGGACCTACGCGAGCGGGGGCTGCAGCGTCCGTTGCCGATGTGGGCCGCTACTTCAGCCGAATATGCGCGCCGACGCTTTGGTGGCGAGTCGGTCGACGATGCGACAAACGGTGCGGACACCCAGTGGACGGGGCAGTACGGCGAGATGATCGATCCGAGCAACGCTTACGTTTTCGGAGAAGCTCGAACACTGGCGGAGTTGGCTGCGGATCCGCCGTCGGACGACGAATTCGTCTGGGCCGAGGAACCGACTCGATTCGGAGTTCTCGCCCGACGACTGTGGGATCCGTTGCTGACCAACGAAAGAGCGGAGTAACCCGTGGACTTCGACCTTTTGGGGCCACTACCGACCGGCACCACGGTGTTGGAAGCGAGCGCCGGAACTGGCAAGACCTACGCGATCGTCGGACTCGCGACCCGTTGTGTTGCCGAAGGTCTCGCTGACATTTCGCAAGTTCTGCTGGTGACATTCAGCCGGGCCGCCACTCAGGAACTTCGTGAGCGTGCCAGGGAGAGGTTCGCCGGAGTGTCCGCCGCTCTGGTCGACCCGGAGGCGGCGAGGCGGTCGGATGATGATCTGGTGGCGTACCTCGCCACAGCTGACGACGAGGAGATCGGCGTGCGGCGTCGTCGACTCCTGCGCGCTCTCGCGGAGTTCGACGCCGGCACCATCACGACAACCCACAGTTTCTGTCAGAGGATGCTCGACGGACTCGGCATCGCCGGGGAACGCGAACCCGACACAACTTTTGTGGAGTCGGTCGACGACCTGATCAGTGAGGTCGTCTCGGATTTGTACCTCAGCCGCTACAGCCGGACGGACTCGTCTCCACCGTTTTCCACGAAGGACGCGCTGGCCATTGCCCGAAGCGCAGTCGGCGATGGCCAGGCAATTCTCGAACCCGACGGCGAGGAGGAGACCGCTCCCGGTCAGCGAGTCCTGTTCGCGGCGGCTGCTCGTCTCGAGGTTGAACGACGTAAGCGGACCAAAGGAATTCGCGACTTCAACGATCTCCTGACGCTGCTGCACGGCGTGTTGACGGATCCGGAATACGGCCCCGTCGCGTGCCGTCGGGTGCGCGAGAAGTTCAAGGTCGTGCTGATCGACGAGTTCCAGGACACCGATCCGTTGCAGTGGGACATTCTGCGGTTGGCCTTCCACGGTCACACCACCCTGGTCCTGGTCGGTGATCCCAAACAAGCCATCTATGCGTTCCGCGGGGCAGAAGTCCTGAGTTATCTCGATGCGGTCAATCAGGCGGATGCGCACCAGGAGTTGACCACCAATTGGCGCAGCGATCCAGGGTTGTTGGCGGCACTCGAACACCTCTACGGCGGCGCCGCACTGGGTAACGAGGGCATCGTCGCGCATCCAGTAGAGGCTTCGCACAAGAAGTCTCGGTTGTCCGGCCCGGTGCCGATGCGTGTACGCCATCTGCCCCGTACCGGAGCCGGACCGCTCAATCGTTCGGGATTTCCGGCCGTAGGCAGACTTCGCAGTCGCGTCGCGGACGACGTCGCAGCAGACGTGGTCGGACTGCTGGGCAGCGATGCCCGCTTGGCGGTCGACGGTGATCCGCGCCCGGTCGAGCCGGGAGACGTCGCGGTATTGGTGCGCACCCACAAGCAGGTGGCGATGATTCGCGATGCCCTCGATGCCGTAGGTGTACCGTCCGTATTGACCGGCGGTTCCAGTGTTTTCGCGACACCCAGCGCAACACAGTGGCTGTGGCTGCTGCAGGCGATCGAGCAGCCGCACCGGTCCGATCGCGTCCGGTTGACCGCCCTCTCTCCGATTTTCGGGCGCACCGCCGAAGAATTGGACGTCGACGGCGACAACGTCGTCGCGGAACTCGCGGGTCAACTGCGCTCATACTCCGGGTTGTTCGCACGCGTCGGGTTCGCGGCCGTGTTCGAAAGGATCTCCGCCGAAACGAATCTGGAGAAGCGTGTACTCGCGGCCCCGTCCGGCGAACGAGATTTCACCGATCTGCGGCACGTCGCACAACTTCTCGGCCGCGTCGCCACCGAGGAAGCGTTCGGGTTGAGCGCATTGGTTCGCTGGCTCTCCGATCGGATCAAGGACCCGACGTCCGGGAGTGCCACCGACAGAAGCCGTCGCCTCGACAGCGATGCTGCCGCTGTACAAATCGCAACCGTGCACGCCACCAAAGGGCTCGAATTCCCGATCGTCTACGTCCCGTTCAGTTGGGAGAGCGTGGGCGGCTTCAACTCTCCGACGCAGTTGTTGCACGATCCGGATGGGCGCCGCATCCTCGACGTCGGTGGGCAGGAAGGCCCGGGGCACAACGCCAGAAAGACTGTTGCGGAGGCTGAAGAAGCGGGCGAAGAACTGCGGCTGCTGTACGTGGCGCTGACCCGGGCGCAATGCCAACTTGTGCTCTGGTGGGCGCCAAGCTACGGGACCTCACGCTCGCCACTGCACCGGTTGATGCTCGGACGTACACCCGGCATCGCCGAACCTGCTCGGGTAGTGAAGGTGCTCGACGACGGTACAACCGCAGCACGACTCGCGACGTGGCCGGCAGCAGCTTCCGATGTGATCTCGGTGGAACCAGTAGGTCCACATCCACCGTCGCCCGTCCAGTGGTCCGGTGCAGCCGCGAACGTGACCGAACTGGCCGCGGCGCGTTTCGATCGAGACCTGGACACTCTCTGGCGTCGTACGTCGTACTCGGCACTGACCGCCGGAGCGCACCACGCGGTCACGAGCACCGACAGTGAGGTAGAGGATCCCGAAAAGGACGACGAGCCAGAGGATTCCGTAGACGTCGGGACCGTCACCCCCTCGCCGCTGGAGGCGTTGCCTTCACCGATGAACGGTCTTCCGGCGGGCGCCGCATTCGGCACGCTGGTGCATGAAGTGCTCGAGGTGGTGGACACGGCTGCTTCAGACCTGAGAGCGGAACTCCGTATACGCTGCGCCGAGGCGGTCTCGGTTCGGGCGGCCGAGGTCGACTCCGAAGCACTCGCGGATGCGTTGTTGCTGGTGATGCAGACTCCACTGGGATTCGGAACCTTGGCCACGATCGCGCCGAAAGATCGTCTTCCCGAACTCGATTTCGAACTCCCACTGGCCGGTGGCGACGATCCGGTGTCGATGAGTGTCACACTTCGCGGAGTGTCGGAACTGTTGAGGCGCCACCTTCCCCCGGACGACATTCTGGCGTCGTACGCCGACCATCTTGACCGTGTCGAGACGTCACCGATGCGCGGGTTCCTGACGGGCAGTATCGACGCCGTCTTGCGGATCCCGGGCCCGTCGTTCGTGATCGTCGACTACAAGACAAATCGGCTGGGCCGCGGCGATCTGACGGCTGCCAACTACACGCGCGAACTCATGGCGACGGAGATGATGCGCTCGCACTATCCCCTGCAGGCGCTGCTGTATTCGGTTGCGTTGCATCGGTATCTGCGGTGGCGACTGCCCGACTACGATCCGCATCGCCATCTCGGGGGTGCGCAGTATCAATTCGTTCGGGGGATGCTCGGCCCGGACAGTCCGCCGGAATGTGGTGTATTCGAATGGAAACCGCCTGCTCAGCTGACGGTTGAACTATCGGATCTGCTGGCCGGTCTTGATGCGTCCCACACAGTAGGGGAGAAGATTCGATGACCGAGGCGCAATTGGCGCAGCGCGCCAAAGGGATCGTGCGAATCTTCAACGAAGCCGGGGTTCTGGTTGCCGCCGACGTTCATGTCGCGACGAGAGTGTGCAGCCTGGGCGGTGAAACTTCCGAAGAAGTGATGCTAGCCGCGGCGTTGGCAGTTCGGGCCGTGCGATCAGGTTCGGTGTGCCTCGATCTACGACGGATGCGTGATGTGAGCGTCGACAATGCGACGGAAGACGAACTCACGTCGTTGCCGTGGCCCGAACCGTCGGAGATCGTTGCCGCCCTTCGCCTGAGCCCTCTGGTGATCGGCGGCAACGCCGGACCGCTCAGGCCCCTCCGGTTGGTCGACACGGACGACGGTGAGCTTCTCTACCTCGATCGGTACTTTCTGCAGGAGCAGACGATTCGGCGAGTGCTCGACGAGCGTGCGTCCACGTGGCCGCCCGCCGACCTGAAAGCGGTCCGAACGCGCCTGGATTCGCTGTTCGTCGACGAGAACGGGCCGACCACCGCCCCTGATCGTCAACGGATAGCCGCTGCTCTCGCCGCGACACAGTGGACGACGGTCATCGCCGGTGGGCCCGGAACCGGCAAAACCCATACGGTCGCACGTATTCTCGCTCTCCTGTCGGAGGAACTGGGTTCGAAGGCTCGCATCGGGCTGGCCGCACCGACGGGCAAAGCCGCAGCACGTCTGCAAGAGTCCGTACGTGAGCAGACCGCGAGCCTTGGCCTTCCCGAAGAACTAGCGGCCATGACCCTGCACCGGCTACTCGGTTGGCAGCGGGGGAGTTCGAGCCGTTTCAAATACAATGCGACCAACAGACTTCCATACGACGTGGTCGTCGTCGACGAGACGTCGATGGTCTCCCTCACCTTGATGGCGCGCCTGCTCGAGGCCGTTCGCCCCGATGCCCGTCTGCTGCTTGTCGGCGATCCCGATCAGTTGACCTCAGTCGACGCCGGCGCTGTTCTTGCTGACCTTGTCGCCCGCCCGGTAGAAGTCAGTGGAAATCCGGCGCTGACACAGTTGGTGGGTGACGATCTCACGGCCACTGGTTCCGAAGAGGCGCTGAGTGCGGATGAGCAGGATCGTCTGCGGGGCGGGATCATTCAACTCTCACGTGGGCGCCGCTTCGACGGAACCATCGCGTCGTTGGCCAGGGCAGTTCGAGCGGGAGATTCCGCTGAGGTTCTGCGCATCCTGCGTAGTGGCGATCCCGCAGTCTCCTTCCATTCTCCCGAGGACGTTGACGCATTGCGCGCCGATATCGTTGCGAGTTCAGAGGTGGTGACGAGGTCGGCTGAGGAGGGTGATGCGATCGGCGCCCTGAAAGGCCTGGAATCGCACCGCCTTCTGTGCGCGCACCGTGACGGACCGTACGGTGTCGGGCGGTGGGCGCAGCAGGCGATGGAGTGGGTCGGCACGGCATCAGGGCAATTCCTGGATCCGACGAGGTGGTATCCGGGCCAACCCCTGTTGGTGACGGCCAACGACTACGAGGCCAAGATCTACAACGGGGATGCCGGGGTGATCGTGCAGCGTGAGGATGGCGTTCCTATTGCCGCATTCCAGCGGGGGAGTGATGCGTTTCTGATTCACCCGAGCCAACTCTCGTCGGTGCAGACCGTTTACGCGATGACGATTCACCGGAGCCAGGGCAGCCAGTACGACACGGTATCGGTGATGCTGCCGGCCGAAGCGTCGTCACTACTGACCCGGGAGTTGCTGTACACGGCGATCACTCGCGCCAGAAACCATGTGAGGGTAATCGGCACGGAGGATTCCGTGAGGGCGGGAGTTCAGCGACAGGTGCTCAGGGCAAGTGGGCTGCGTCGGGAGATCCGTCCGTACGACGGGCCGTGAAAGTCGGATGTTGCGGATTCTCTTGGTCATTCGTTGTATACGACGAACACCTTGCGTACGGTCTCGGTGACCGTCCACGTACCCTTCCATCCGATTGGGAAGATTGCACTCGTACCGGCAACGAGATGTACGGGATCGCCGTCGTCCTCCTCGACGGTCATGGCGCCGGAGACGATGGTGATGATCTCGCCGCGGGTGAGGAACTCCCACCGCGACTTTCCCGGTTCGCTCTCCCAGACTCCGGATTGAATGCGGCCGTCGTCACTGGTGAACTCGACATCTGCACGAGTGATGATGTCTCCGCCGAGTGGCTCTGCACTGGGTTGGCCGAGCAGTGCTTGCTGGAAGATCCCACTTGCGCTGTTCAACTCTGCGGCACGGAAGGTAATGGTCACAATTCAATCCTGACTTTCGAAACTCATGTGAATCATCGGACTTGTCGATGATGTCGTGTGTCTGCTGGGTCGGGATAGGTTCACTTGTCGCATCTTTCGGCACTTCGCTCGTACAGATGTCGAAAGTGCGATCGGCCACCATTCAACCGGGGTTCAGAGACCCGGCTCGCGCCGAAACGTGACCGAGCCAATGGCAAAGGGCCCCGCGTCGGTGATTTCGAACGAGGGTGATCGGTTGTGAGGCCTTACGTGGTGGTCGTGGTCAACGAGGTGATGAAGCGCTCGGCTGCCGCGTCGACCTCGGCGTCGGGGGTGAGCAACCTCTGCAGCAACAGTCCTCGCAGACATGCGGTTGCGATGATGCTCTGCTGCTTTGCATCCACCACTGTGAATCCTTCGCGAAGTGCTGCCGCTTCGAGGAGGTGAGCCAAGTCGTCGAGGTCGGCGGCGAAATCTTGAAATGCTTTGTGCTCGTAAACCGCAAGTCCGGCCAGGTGAAAAAAGGTGCGGCTTCGATCTTCATGCTCGGCGTTCGAGTAGAAACTCCAGATCGCCCTGCACAGGGCCGGGAACCCGAGATCCTTGCCCATCGCGGCTATGACGAGGTTGTCACGGCGGCGCGCTTCCGACAGTACGGCGCTGAGGAGACCTGGTCGTGATCCGAAGTGATAGGTCAGAAGCGTGTGGTGCACTCCGAGTCGCTCCGCTACTTGGCGCATCGACAGCTTCGGACTTGGGCCGGTTTCACCGAACTCGTCGAACAGTGCTTGTAACAGTCGCTCTCGACCCTCCCCAACCGGCGATCTCACGCTACCTCCATTGACGGGTTCACCACTGTTGAGTACGGTACCGCATATCGAATTCACCAGTGTTTAGGAGAGTGGTTTCTAATGCTCGGGAGGTCCCTTTGACTGACGTATGGTTTGCCGGCGGCATGGTCGCGGATGGATCGGGTACCGACCCGGTCGAAGTCGACGTGTGCGTGAGTGGCGGCATTGTCACAGCGATCGGACAGGCGCCGTCGGGTTCGACGACAGTTGACTTGGACGGCATGCTTCTGACTCCGGGGCTGATCGATGCTCATGTCCACCTGGGTATTTCGAGTCCGATCCGAAGGCAATTCGGGTTTGAGCTCTCGGCAGCGGAACTGGCTGCGGGCATCTTCGCCACCGCGGGCGATGCCCTCGACGCGGGCTTCACCACGGTGCGAGACGTCGGTGGCATCGACGGCGGAGTCGTCGACGTTATTGCGAGCGGCAAGGTGCGTGGTCCGCGTGTCCTCTCGTGTGGTCCTGTGCAGTGCCAGACCGGTGGACACGGCTACTACGGGGCCGCATGGGAGCCGACCGAGCTGTGGAACATGCACCACATTCCAGGGCTCTGCGCCTTGTCCTTGATGTCGGGTAATGCCGACGAGCTACGACGCAACGTGCGCGAATCGTTCCGCCGAGGGGCCACATTTCTGAAACTGTGCGTCACCGGCGGTGTCGTCGGAGGCCATGACCGCCTCACCGACACACAGTTCACCGTCGAGGAAATCTCCGTGGCAGTGGAAGAAGCAGCGTCGCGCGGCACCTACGTCACGGTCCACGCGCACAACAATGCGGGCATTCGCAACGCAGTGCGGGCGGGAGTGCGGTGCGTGGAACACGGCACCGACATCGACGCGGAGACTGCCCAGTTGATGCGCGAGCATGACGTGGCTCTGGTCCCTACCTTCGCCGTGGTCGAGCAGTTGACGGACACCGAAAGCATGGACCTGGACCCTGCAATACGAGAACGTGCAGCCGGAGTGCGTCAACGCATGGCCAGAGCGCTCGCGGCCTCTCGCGCAGCAGGCCTGAGGATCGGCCTGGGCTCGGACCTCATCGGGCCGCACCAAAAGCGCCGAGGTGAGGAGTTGCGCTTGCGCGCGGAGTTGGAGTCGCCGATGCATGCACTCGTTTCGGCCACCAGCGTCAATGCCGACATTCTCGGTATCGGGAAAACCGTCGGGACTATCCGCGTCGGTATGCAGGCGGACATGGTTGCCTGGCAGCAAGACCCACTCCGAGACGCAAAGGTGTTCGCCGATCCGGACATGGCTGCTCTCGTCGTGAAGTCCGGCAATATCGTCAAGGGAGACGTTCGATGAGCGCAATGCTGCACGGATGTTTTGCAGACACGGAGTACTTCGAAATAACGGCGAAGTCGGGGCACAGCTACGGCGTCTGGGTGACCACACCCCCCGGCTACGCGGACTCCACGGATCCCTTACCGCTGATCTACGTGATGGACGGCAACTGGGCTGTAGGTCTTACCGCCCCGCTCATCGTCACGCAGGCAGACCCGTACCTGACGGTCGCCCCGTACATTCAGGTCAGTGTCGGATATGCCGGTGAGGAGGCCGCCAACTGGGCACGGCTCCGCAACCGCGATCTCGTGCCGCCTGGGGAACCGGTAGGCGAAGAAATGATGGCTACTCTTGCCGCTGCTCGCGACTCGGGTGCAATGACCCAGGAGTACGTGGACGCCTACCTCGAGGAGCTGGCAGACACCCACGGGGACGTCTTCCTCGACTTCCTGACCAACGAACTCCACCCTCGCCTGTACTCGTCGGAGCTACGTGTCAGCGAGTCCGGGCACGGACTCTTCGGGTACTCGTACGGAGGCCTTTTCGCCCTCTACGCATGGCTGCGCGACGCGCCCCCATTCGCGACCTTCGGTGCGGGTAGTCCCGGAGTTGTGAACGCTGACAGCCAGATCCACACACTGGTCGAGGCGCTGCCCGAGCGTGGCGTGGGCTCAGTTGTGCCGCAGCTGCACGTTACGCTGAACGAAGCCGAACTGACTGGACCAATTCCGATCTATCGCGGACTGTCACGCAACGTTCTCGCCGTCGTGGAGCAGTTGCATGGCAAGGGACGGTCGCAGGATGTTTCGACCGCGTTGTTGCACGAGACGCACGTTACCGGGCTGCAGGCATCGTTCCTGAGCTACTTGAAGACCTGCCATGCACGTTAGAGCTCTCCGTCCCGGAGACGATGTGCCGCTGACACGTTCTAGGGCGATTTTCCGTAGACGCCGTTGAAGGAGAAGTCGGCTGTGGGTGTCCCCCACGTGGTGGACACCCCGTCCCTTCTCCACATCTCCCAGCCCCCAAGACCC